>NZ_JAUYNV010000041.1 GCF_030698125.1 Methyloversatilis sp. | reverse complement strand
GTGGCGCAGGGATGCAGTTCGATGGCGCGTCGCTGAGGCAGCGCGAGGCGGCGAACACGGGCCCGGTGCCGCCGCGCACGCGGGGTGGGGCACCGGGCAAGGTGAAGCGGGTTCAGGCTGCGGCGGTGATCGCCGACGAGGCAGACTGGGCAGAGTTCTGAGCAAGCGCGCGTGTCTTCACCGCGCGTCCGCATGGACATCAACCGAGAGGTCGGCATCGTGATTCAGGCAGGCAGGAATACAGCAAGTGCAGTCGAAGTGACGCGGCAACTGGCAGATTCAAGATTGCTGACCGGCGGTCCCCGCGAGTTCTCCTTCACGCGCGACGATTTCGACCGCATCGCAAAACTGATTCACCAGCATGCCGGCATTTCGCTGTCACCGATCAAGTTCGACATGGTCTACAGCCGGCTGGCGCGCCGGCTTCGTGCCACCGGTGACGTGACCTTCGCGGACTATCTGAAGCGGCTGGAGCGCAACGATCACACCGAGTGGGAAACCTTCGTCAATTCGCTGACCACCAACCTCACGTCGTTTTTCCGCGAAGCCCATCACTTCGACCTGCTGAAGGAACATCTGACCCGGCTCGGCAAACCCAAGGCGCGCATCTGGTGCAGCGCCGCATCGACCGGAGAGGAGCCTTACTCGCTGGCGATCACCTGCTGCGAACTGTACGGCTCGATGAACCCGCCGGTGGAAATCATCGCGACCGACATCGATACCCAGGTGCTGGCGCAGGGGCAGGCCGGGGTCTATACCGAGGACCGCATCGAAAAGCTGTTGCCCGAACTGGTACGTAAATATTTCCTGCGTGGCACCGGCGGCCGCGCGGGCGAAGTGCGCGTGCGCCCCGAGCTGCAGAAGCTCATACGCTTTACCCGGGTCAACCTGCTCGAACCGAACTGGCCGGTCCGCGGGCCGCTCGAAGCGATCTTCTGCCGCAACGTGATGATCTATTTCGACAAGCCGACGCAGTACGCCATCCTGAAGCGCTTCGTCCCGCTGCTGCGCCCGGAAGGGCTCATGTTCGCCGGGCATTCGGAAAGTTTTTCGCATGCAGTCGATCTGTTCCGCAACCTCGGAAGGACGGTTTATGGTCGTGCTGACGGCGGTCGCTAGTCGCGGTCCTTCCCTGATCGAACACCAGTCGACGCAGCGCTATTTCGACAGCAAATTTTCGCGCGAGGCGGTGAAGATCCTGCCCGGCGAATTTTTCGTGACGACACGCGACATGTTGCTGGTGACCGTTCTGGGCTCGTGCGTCGCTGCCTGCATCCGCGATCCGGAACGCGGCATCGGTGGCATGAACCATTTCATGCTGCCCGACGGCGGCGCCGAAGCAACCAGCCGTTCGGCGCGCTACGGCGGGTATGCAATGGAGCTGCTGGTGAATGAGCTGATCAAGTCGGGCGCCCAGCGTTCGGCTCTCGAAGCCAAGGTGTTTGGCGGCGGACGTGTGCTGGCGTCGCTGTCGAGCGCCAATGTCGGCGAACGCAATTCGTCTTTCGTGCTTGATTACCTGCAGCAGGAGGGCATTCCGGTCATCGCGCAGGATCTGCAGGAAAAACACGCGCGCAAGATCTACTTCTTTCCGCACGCCGGACGGGTGCTGGTGAAGAAGCTCGCACGCGTCAATAACGACACGTTGGCACGGCGCGAGCGCGAGTATCAGGAGCGGCTTGCACGTACTGATGCGTCAGGCGATATCGAGCTGTTCTCGTGACCGGGCGACGCGGATGACCAAGTCAAGAATCAGGGTGCTGGTGGTGGACGACTCCGCGGTCATGCGGGCCATGCTGACTGCAATCATCAATCAGGCGCCCGACATGGAAGTGGTGGGTACGGCACCCGACGCGCTGGTGGCACGCCAGAAGGTGAAGGACCTGTTGCCGGACGTGCTGACGCTGGATGTCGAAATGCCGCAGATGAACGGTCTGGAATTTCTCGACAAGGTGATGCGGCTGCGCCCGATGCCGGTGATCATGATCTCCAGCCAGACCGCTAAGGGCTCCGAAACGACGCTGCAGGCGCTCGAACTGGGCGCGGTGGACTACATCGCCAAACCGCGCGCCACCCTGGTGGGGCTTCCGGCCGACTATGCACAGGAGGTGCAGGACAAGATCCGTGCGGCGTTCAGCGCTCACGTGAGGGTGAGGCGTGACGCGCCTGCGCGTCCTGTCGCCAGTGCCGTGACACCTCCGCCGCCGGTGGTGAGCAGCAACTGGGGTGACCGTATCGTGTGCATCGGCGCCTCGACCGGGGGTACCGAAGCGATCAAGGAGGTGCTGATCCGCCTGCCGGAGAACATGCCCGGCGTCGTGATGGTGCAGCACATGCCGGAAATGTTTACCGCGAGCTTTGCCCGACGGCTCGACTCGCTGTCACGCCTGCGCGTGAAGGAGGCCGAACAGGGCGAACGCATCCTGCCCGGCCACGCCTACCTCGCACCGGGCCATTCTCACCTCGAAATCCGCAAGTCCGGCGGTGGCTATGTCTGCGAACTGCTGCAGACGCCACCCATCAACCGGCACCGCCCGGCGGTCGATGTCCTTTTCGATTCCGCAGCGGCGCAGGCGCGCGGCAGTGCGGTTGCCGCGCTGCTGACCGGCATGGGCAAGGACGGCGCGCAGGGCATGCTGGCCATGCGCAAGGCGGGCGCGTGGACGATAGGTCAGGACCAGGAGAGCTGCGTCGTGTATGGAATGCCGCGCGAGGCGGCCCAGATCGGCGCCTGCTGCGAGGTCACTCCGATCACTCAGGTCGCCGAACGCATCATGGCTGCGCTGCAGGGCGGTCGGCGCATCGTCGCCCACGGCTGACGGCGGATTGCAGCCCTCTTTCATCGATTACAGACAGGAAAAAACACCATGGACATCAAGGTCAGCATCGTCGACAAGGTCGCGCGCATGAGCCTGGGCGGGCGCTTCGATTTTTCGGCGCACAAGGAATTCCGCGACACCACCGAGCAGTTGCTGCTGCGCGACGAAGTGAGTGAACTCGACGTCGACCTCGCCGCGGTCAATTACGTGGACAGCTCTGCGCTTGGCATGCTGCTGATGCTGCGCGACAAGGCGCGCAATGCGCGGCGCGAAATCAGGCTGTCGCGTTGCAGCCCGCCGGTGCGCCAGGTGCTCGATATTGCCAATTTCGGCAAGCTGTTCCGCATCGACTGAACGAAACGGCGTGCGCAGTAACGCCACATTAAAGCTTGTGCGCGCATTGTCGTAACACTCCTCACGACGGACGGGCGAACCATGCCCTGACGGAGAGGGGGGCAATCGACGGATACACGTCGGTGTCTCCTTCATATCGGGCGAACAACGCCCCCACCGGTGAGGAGACCGTTAATGTCAGCAACCCCCCCGCGCTCGTTGCTCGGGCGCAACCTGCTCTGGTTGTGTCTTTTTCCTGTTGTGTTCTTGACCCACGTGGGCGCGCTTGCCTGGGGGGCGGAGGCGCTCGACACAAGCGGCCTGCTGCTCGCGGCCGGGCTGTCGCTGGTCGCGCTGGCCGTGGTGCGGCTGACGTGCGCGCAACTGTTCGAGCGGCCGCTTGAAGCCGTGGTCGCCAGCATGGAACGAGCCCGCCTGGAGGGCGATCTCACCTTCCAGTTGCCGGTACAGGGGCCGGGTGCGCTGCCCCGGCTGGCGGAAAGCTACAACCGCCTGGTCGGTGAATTCAGTGCGGCGATGGCCAAGATGCTGTTCACCTCGTCGCGCCTGCAGGAAGCGTGTGCCCGGCTCGGCAAGGGGGCCGAGCGGGTGGCCGGCTCGACCGACGAGCAGTGCATCGCATCGCGCGCGGCCAGCACGGACGTGGGCAACATGAAAAGCAGCATGGAGGCGGCCACCGACGTGGCGGCCCGGACGGTCGAGGATGCGGAGCGTTCGCGCGAACTTTCGCAGCAGGGCGCCCAGGTGGTCAGCCGTGTCGCCGCCGAAATGTCGCGCGTGTCGGGCAGCGTGGAAGAGTGCGCGCGGCAGATCGAACACCTGGGCAGCCGGTCGGAAGAGATCGGCGGCGTCGTGAAGGTGATACGCGAAATCGCCGACCAGACCAATCTGCTCGCGCTCAACGCTGCCATCGAGGCGGCCCGGGCCGGCGAGCAGGGCCGCGGTTTCGCAGTGGTGGCCGACGAGGTGCGCAAGCTGGCTGAACGCACCGCCTCGTCGACCGGACAGATCCACACGATGATTTCCGCGGTGCAACGCGAAACCAACGAAGCCGCATCGGTGGTCCGCGCCAGTGCGGTCGAGGCGCGCAACGGCGCCGCCCTGACCGGCGAGGCCGTGGCCACGCTCGAACGCATCCGCGAATGCGCCGATGCGACGCTGGAACGGGTCGGCGGCACGGTCGCGGCGATGCGCCAGAACCATGCGCTGGGTGAACAGGTTGACGTGCACGTGCAGCGCATCTTCGCCATGGCCGAATCGAACCGCGAGGTGTCGCACGTGGCGGCGACCGACGCCGAGCGCCTGGACGTGCTGTCGAGCAACCTGGCCGAACTGGCCCAGGTGTTCCGCCTCGGCACCGCCGGCGAACAGGCGGTGGCGATGCACGCGCGGATGCCGGAACTGGTCGCTGGTGCGGCTGCGCAGGTCGGTGCCTGTCTCGAAGCCGCGGTCAAGCGCGGCGAGATCAAGCTGGAAGACCTGTTCGACGAAAACTATCAGCCGATCGCCGGTACCCGGCCGGCCAAGTTCACGACCCGCTTCGACAGCCTGACCGACCGGCTGCTGCCAGCCATCCAGGAGCCGCTGCTCGATCGTCACCCCGGTCTGATCTATGCCGGCGCGGTTGATCGCAAGGGCTATTTCCCGACCCACAACAAGAAGTTCTCGCAACCGCTGACCGGCGACGAAAAGGTCGACATCGTGCGCAACCGTACCAAGCGCATCTTCGAAGACCCGGTCGGCAAGCGCTGCGGTGCGCATGCCCAGCCTTTCCTGATCCAGACCTATCGCCGCGATACCGGCGAAGTGGTGCACGACATTTCGGCTCCGATCCACGTCGGTGGCCGCCAGTGGGGCGGCTTCCGGATCGGCTACGTCGCTTGATTGCAAGACCATCGGCATTTCCCTTGATGGGGCCCATCGGCCATCGGTCCGACTCAAGTCCATTTGGTGCACTGCCGTAAGAGCGGAAGGCAGAGTACACATTGAACATTGCATATCGCATATTGAAGACCGAATCCAAACCGATGCACCGGAACCCCTCTGCCTGACCGCTTCCGGTGCGGGCGCACCGCAAGGTGCGCCGCCCCTTCAAGGAGAAATGAATGAACGGCCTGTTCCTGCCCGCACGCGCCCTGATGTCGCGCCTGCGCTTCGCCCCCAAGATGATGTTGGTGATGGGCATATTGCTGGCCATGCTGGCGTCGCTCGCGGCCATGCAGGCGAAGTCGCGGCTCGACACGGTGAAACTGATGGAACGCGAGCAGATCGGGGCGGCCTATGTCCGGTCCTTGCTCGATGTGCTGGCGGCGGTGCAGCAGCATCGCGGGCTGTCGTCGGCCATGCTCAACGGCGACACGACGATGGCGGACAAGGTGGTAGCCCGGGCGGCGGAAGTGGAGCGGGGAATAGACGCGCTGAAGGCGCAGAACCTGGCCAACGCGGACGTGCTCGGCCAGCATGCCCAGATCGACCGCCTCGCCGACGAGTGGTCGTCGGTGCGCCAGTTGATGACGGGCGCCAGCGGCAGCGATAATTTCCGCCGGCATTCGGCGTTGATCGCCCAGCTGCTGAACGATTTCCGCCTGGTGTCCGACGCCTCGGGCATGAGCTTCGATCCGCATGAAGACACCTACACGCTGACTGAAGCCATGGTGACCGTCGCGCCGCAGACCATCGAGGCGCTCGGCAAGCTGCGCGGCCGTGCCGCGGCACTGAGCGTCGGCAAGACGATGACGCCGGAAGAGGCGGTCGAACTGGGCGCCCTGCTGCAGATGGCCAGGATGCAGGTCGAGGCGATGGAACGGGTGGTCGAACGGGTGCTGGTGCGTGCGCCCGCCCACGCGGCGAACGTATCGGCCGATATCGAAGTGCTGCGCGACAGCTTCGCATCCGTCGCGTCGATGCTCGAAGGTGCGGTCATCAGCCGGCAGTTCGAGCTGCCGCCGGCCGAAGTGTTTGCGCGGGTCACCACCCCGGTCGAAGCGGCCCTGAAGTCGGCCACCACGCTGCTCGATGCGCTGACGATCAGCATGGACGTCCACACCGGCGAGGTGATGTCGGAAGTGGTGCTGACCAGTACGCTGCTGCTGCTCAGCCTGCTGCTGTCGATCTATCTCGCGCTGGGCCTCTATTTCTCGCTGCAGGAGGACATCCGCCGCACGATCGAGGGCGGACAGCGCCTGGCCGAGGGCGACCTGAGCGCACGCATCGACATTGCTTCCCAGGATGAGTTCGGCGACATCGCCGCCAGCTTCAACCGCATGGCCGACAGTCTGTCGGCCCTGATTTCACGGGTGAAAACCGCCGCCAACGAAGTCAGCGCGGTCACCCATGCGCTGGCCAGCGGCACGCAGCAGGTCAGCGAGGCGTCGTCGCAGCAGAGCCAGTCGGCATCGGCCATGGCGGCGACCATCGAAGAGCTGTCGGTATCGATCAACAGCGTGTCGGACAGCGCGTCCGACATGCGGCTGCACGCCGAGTCGAGCCGCAGCGAAGCGGACGGCGGCCGTCAGGCGATCGACGCGGTCAGCGCCGAACTGGACGAGGTCGGCAAGGTCGTGGGCGAGATTTCGCAGGCGGCCGGCGCGTTCGTCGAGAGCACGCGGGCCATCGGCGACATGACCCGCCAGGTCAAGGACATCGCCGACCAGACCAACCTGCTGGCGCTCAACGCCGCCATCGAGGCGGCGCGGGCCGGCGAACAGGGACGCGGCTTCGCCGTGGTGGCCGACGAGGTGCGCAAGCTGGCCGAGAAGTCGGCCGCCTCGGCGCAGCAGATCGACGAAGTCACGCGCACGCTCGATGCGCGCGCGGCGGGCGTGGAAAGCGTGGTGCGACGCGGCGTGACGGCGATCGATACCTCGCGCGGCCAGCTCGCCCAGGTGGTGCACGCGCTGGGCCGTGCCGCCGAGGCGGCCGCCTCGACTTCGGAAGGCATTCATGGCATCGCCGAATCGGTCAACGAACAAACCACGGCCAGTCACGAAGTGGCGCGCAAGGTCGAACAGATCGCACAGATGACCGAAGAAAACAGCCACGCCATCGCCGCCATGGCGGGCGAAGCACAGCATCTGCGTGCGCTCGCCAGCAGCCTGGAAGAAGCCGGCGCGCGCTTCCGCGTCTGAACCGCGAATGATGCCCGGCCCGGATCCAGGGCCGTGTCCGCATCTGCTCCGCTCTTACGAAAACCTCGACACCGCAGCGGGATGAATGCGCGGGGTTTTCGTAGGAGCCTGTCCACGGCTGGCCCTGCATGGCCTGCCAGCTTCGCGGGCGGCGAGCGGTGCTCGCCGAATCCCCCGCTTCGCCCCTGCAGGCGATACGGCCTCCGAACAAGCGCCGGCGTGTGATCCACCGCCCCATCGCGGGCGGGGCCCGCTCCTACGAAAAACCCGGCAGGTTGGAGCGAGAGTGGCCTTCGCCTATGCGTTCGTCCGTATTCCATCGGGGCAT
>NZ_JAUYNV010000038.1 GCF_030698125.1 Methyloversatilis sp. | reverse complement strand
TTGATTCGTATGAGCACTTCAATTTAGTTGTCATGCGCATTTCAATCGCCCCAAGTTCCCCTGAAACGACATCTACACGCCGTTACAACCATGCCGTGCCCACACCTATCGGCTGTTTGTGTTTTTAAAGAGCTTCGCTGCTGAGCAACGAGAGGTGCGCATTCTACGGATAATCGAAAGGCCGTCAATACCTTTTCGAAAGAATCCTGAATATTTTTTGCACCGCACCCACGCCGCTCCGATGCAACACGACAGACGTATAAAAATCTCCCGTTCGATCAGCGGACTACCGGCTCAGCACTGGCCGACAATGATCCTGCAGAATTTTCGCTTGCCGACCTGTGCCACCACGTTTGCGCCCGCCGCAAGCAACAGGCCGCGATCAGATACCTTCTCGCCGTCGAGGCGTACACCGCCTTGCTCGATCATGCGCAGCGCCTCCGATGTCGTTGCTGTGAGCCCAGCAGACTTCAACGCCTGGGCGATCGGCAAACCGGATGACGGCGCCTGAAGCATCACCTCCGGCAAATCATCCGGTACACCGCCTTGCCGGAATCGCGTTTCGAAGTCCCGCAACGCAGCGTCAGCCGCAGGCGCGCCATGGAAGCGCGCAACGATCTCCTGCGCCAGCATCACCTTCGCATCGCGCGGATTGCGGCCTGCCCGAGTCTCTGTCTGCAGCGCTTCGATCTCGGCACTGCTGCGGAACGACAACAGCTCGAAATAGCGCCACATCAGCGTATCGGACACCGACATCACTTTGCCGAAGATCTCGTTTGGGGGCTCGGAGACGCCGATGTAGTTGCCAAGGGACTTGGACATCTTGTTGACGCCATCCAGCCCTTCAAGCAGCGGCATCATGAGTACAACCTGCTGCGGCTGCCCGTACTGCTTCTGGAGCTCGCGCCCCATCAGCAGGTTGAACTTCTGATCGGTCCCGCCGAGTTCCACATCGGCCTTCAATGCAACCGAGTCATAGCCCTGGCAAAGCGGGTAAAGGAATTCGTGGATGGCAATCGGCTGATTGCCGGCATAGCGTTTTGCAAAATCGTCGCGCTCGAGCATTCGGGCCACCGTATGGCGCGAAGCGAGGCGGATCATGCCCTCGGCGCCGAGGTCGTTCATCCAGGTCGAATTGAACACAACCTCCATGCGCTCGGGGTCAAGGATCTTGCCGACCTGATCCTGATAGGTGCGCGCATTGGCAAGCACCTGTTCGCGACTGAGCGGGGGCCGGGTCGCATTCTTGCCGGTCGGGTCACCGATCGAGCCGGTGAAGTCCCCGATCAGGAACAGGATGTGGTGACCGAGATCCTGAAAGTGCTTCAGCTTGTTCAGAAGGACGGTATGCCCAAGATGCAGGTCCGGTGCGGTAGGATCGAAGCCGGCCTTGATCCTGAGCGGGCGCCCGGACTTCAGCTTCTCTACAAGATCAGCCTCGGGCAACAGCTCTTCCACGCCACGCTTTATCCATTGCAACGCTTGTTCGACATCTGACATGACTGTACTCCGGGTATCCAGAAACGCCGGCTGGCCCAGATCAGGCCGGCCGACGTGCAAATCGCGCGATGGTATAGCAAGCGCGGTACCGCGCCGATGGCAAGGCTCATGAGGGAGCTGTTCATCGGAATCATGTCGGGCACCAGCCTCGACGGAATTGATGCGGTACTGGTCGATTTTTCGGCCGAACGGCCGGGGCAGCTCGCGCATGCACACCGGCCCTACACGAGCACGCTACGCGATGAACTGACCGCACTGTGCGCGAGCGGCCCTGACGAGATACACCGATCGCAACGCGCAGCCATTGCGCTGGCTCACATCAGTGCCGAACTGGTGGCCGAACTGCTCGCCGCGGCCGGGCTGTTTCCCGCAGATGTCCGCGCCATCGGCTGTCATGGCCAGACAGTCCGGCACATGCCAGCCGACGGCTACACACTGCAGATCAACGCACCTTCCCTACTGGCCGAGCTGAGCGGGATTGCAGTGGTCGCCGATTTCCGCACGCGCGATCTCGCGGCAGGCGGACAGGGAGCACCGCTCGTGCCGGCGTTCCATGCTCACGTGTTCTCCGATGCAACCCGATCGCGAGCGGTACTTAACATCGGCGGCATGTCGAACGTAACGCTGCTGGCGCCAGGCGAGCCGGTACGTGGATTTGACTGCGGTCCCGGCAACGTGCTGATGGATGGATGGATCGCGCGCGCACGCGGACTACCCTACGATACCGATGGCGCGTGGGCAGCAACCGGGAGGGTGGATCGGAAACTGCTTGATGGGTTGCTGTCGCATCCGTTCTTCGCGCGCCAGCCACCAAAGAGCTGTGGGCGCGAGCAGTTCAATCTTGCGTGGCTCGATGCCGCCTTGACCGGTAGCGAGCGCGCTGAGGACGTGCAGGCTACCTTGGCAGAGCTGACCGCGGTATCCGTGTGCCAAACGCTTGTGTCCGCCGGATTCAGCGCGGAAGAAATCGCCGTGTGCGGTGGCGGCGCATTGAACGCGTATCTCATGCACCGGCTGCAGGCGCACACGCCAGCGCAGGTCTTCAACATCGCACGCTGGGGCGTGGCACCAGACAGCGTTGAAGCCCTCGCGTTTGCGTGGCTTGCGCGGCGCACCCTGCGCGGCGAGGCCGGCAATATACCGGACGTCACCGGCGCACATGGCCCCCGGATACTGGGCGCCGTATGGCCGGCCTAAAAATCCGCTTGCAGAGTCAGACCGAGAAAGACGAGCCGCAACCGCAGGTCGACGTCGCGTTCGGGTTCTTGATCACGAACTGAGCGCCTTCAAGACCTTCGCTGTAATCGATTTCTGCGCCGATCAGGTACTGGTAGCTCATCGGATCGATCAACAGCGTCACACCGTTCTTTTCAAGTGCGGTGTCGTCCTCGTTGGTCACTTCGTCGAACGTGAAGCCGTACTGGAAACCGGAACATCCACCGCCCGACACGAAAACGCGCAGCTTCAGGTCAGGGTTGCCCTCTTCGAGGATCAGCTCCTGGACCTTGTTTGCCGCGCTGTCGGAAAAAAGCAGCGGCATCGGCATTTCGGTCATTGCATTCATGTTTCGTCACTCCAAGGTTGCTGCACTACAAGACAAGGTTCGTTCAACTCAACTTCCACTGGCCAATTTCAGCTCTATCGCACGCGGTGCCGCGTTCTGGTGTTCAAGTTGCCCCTTGACGATAGCACCAAGATGCACCTCCAGCCTGTTATAGACCACATCGCCGGAAATTCGTGCCTGCGGCTGGAGCTCCAGAAACTCGGACGACACGATGGGCCCGCTGACAACGCCATTCACCATGGCGTGGGTCACGGAGACAGCGCCCTCGATCCGCGCATGTTCGCTGAGTACCAGTGTGCTGGATTCATCCCCGTCAGCGCGAACATTGCCCACCACCTCACCATCAATGCGTAGACCGCCACGGAAATGTACGTCACCGACCACTCGGGTACCCGCGCCGATCAGGCTGTCGATCCGGTTGCTGGGCTTCTTCGACTTCTTTCCGAACATGCCGTCCTCCATGGGTTACGGATTCAGACCGCTGCTGTAGCACGCGCCCTGATCTGCCCGTCCTGAACAAAACGTACTTCGATCGATTTCAGCCGCGCGCCGTCGGGCAGGGTGATAACGCCATCGACACGCTGGAAGTGCCTGAAGGCGACGCGGTGCGACGCTTCGCCGGGTTTAGGCGGGAATGTGATACTAGCATCGTGCCCATGTTGGTCAATTGTCGCAACGATCTCGTAGGTCCCGAGAGCGTCCCGATCGGGCTTGCCGCCCTGACGGATGATCAACATGCGATAGCGATAGCGTCCCGCTTCCCCGTCTGGTTCGAGCGCCAATCGATTGATCTTGAAACCCTGCTCTACACCGGATGAACCGGCCAGACTTTCGAATACCAGCATATCTTCGCGCAAGCGGCTGTTCTCGCTTTCGAGGGAGCGAATACGGGAAGTAAGCTGCTCCTGTGCGCTTCGCTCGATCTGCAACGTGCTGTGCGCTGCATCGGCCTGCTGACGAACACCAGCCAGCTCGCCTTCAAGCACCGATATGCGCTCACGTAGCGATCGCGCCTCCAACTGCATTCCAGAAACGTCCAGACCCACCCAACCGCGTCCGGCGTCGAAAATAACCTGTGCAAGCACCAGCGCAATCGCCACGACCCCGGTAACCGCAAGCACCTTGAGATACCAGGGCGCGTGCGAACGCACCGCAACCTGACGGGCTGCGATGCCGTGGCGCGAGCGCCAGCGACGCGCCTTTACGGCAAGACCGGTACGAGCTCTAGTCCACACGACTCATCGAACCCGAACATCAGGTTCATGTTCTGCACTGCCTGGCCCGCAGCGCCCTTAACCAGGTTATCGATTACGCTCAGTACCACGACCGTATCGCCACCTTGTGGGCGATGTACCGCGATGCGGCAGGTGTTGGACGCACGAACAGAACGCGTCTCTGGATGGCTGCCCGCTGGCAGGACGTCGACGAAGCGCTCGTCGGCATAGCGCTCCTCAAACAGCGCCTGCAGGTCACAGTCCATGCGCAAGCGGCCATACAGGGTGGCGTGAATGCCGCGAATCAGTGGCGTCAGATGCGGCACGAACGTCAGCCCGACTTCATCACCGGCCACGTTCGAAAGACCCTGCCGGATTTCCGGCAAGTGGCGGTGGCCCGGGACGCCATATGCCTTGAAATTATCAGATGCTTCGGCGAACAGCGTGTGCACTTCCGCTTTGCGCCCCGCACCGGACACGCCGGATTTGGCGTCGGCGATCAGACCGGCAGGATCGACCACACCAGCTTCGATCAGCGGAATGAAGCCGAGCTGCACCGCCGTCGGATAGCAGCCCGGGTTTGCGACGATGCGTGCGGAACGGATCTGCGCCCTGTTCACCTCCGGCAGACCGTAGACTGCTTCAGCAAGGATGTCCGGGCAGGCGTGCGGCATGCCGTACCATTTCTCCCAGACGGCCTCATCCTTGAGCCGGAAGTCTGCAGCAAGATCGATCACCTTCACCCCTGCCGCCAGCAAAGCGGGCGCCTGCTGCATGGCGATGCCGTTCGGTGTGGCGAAGAACACCACATTGCAGTCTTCCAGCCCGGCCTCAACAGGGTCGGCAAAACGCAGATCGACGTGCCCCCGCAGACTTGGAAACATCTCGGACACGGGTTTGCCCGCATCGCCGCGAGAGGTGATCGCCTTCAGTTCCACGCCTGGATGTCGCGCCAGCAAGCGCAGCAGTTCGACGCCTGTATAACCCGTTCCACCGACGATACCAACCCGGATTGCCACCTCGATTCCCCTTTGAATGGATGCGGCGTGGAGCGAGCTGGTCGCTCCGCGTACGCTGCATGATGCCAGAAACGAAAAAGGCCGCTGTCGAGGCGGCCTTCTCCGGATGAGGCGACTGACGAATCAGCGCTTCGAGAATTGCTTGCGACGACGTGCCTTGTGAAAGCCAACCTTCTTGCGTTCAACTTCACGTGCATCGCGCGTAACAAACCCTGCCTTGCTGAGTGCAGGCTTCAGCGTTGCGTCATAGTCGATGAGCGCGCGGGTGATGCCATGGCGAACCGCGCCAGCCTGACCGGATTCACCACCACCGATCACATTCACCATGATGTCGAATGTGCTGATGTGCTCGGTCAGCTCGAGCGGCTGACGGACAACCATACGACCGGTTTCGCGCGAAAAGAACTCGTCGACCGGCTTGTCGTTTACAACGAAAGCGCCCTTGCCCGGACGGAGGAACACGCGAGCAACAGCAGTCTTGCGCCGTCCCGTGCCGTAGTAGTAATCAACGTTGAAAGCCATGACCGGACCGTCCTCAGATGTTCAGTGCTTTGGGTTGCTGCGCGGTATGCGGATGATCCGTACCAGCGTAGCACTTCAGCTTCTTTAGCATTGCGTAGCCCAGCGGCCCCTTCGGAAGCATGCCCTTGACTGCCTTCTCAAGAACACGCTCCGGGAAGCGCTGCTGCAACTTCGTGAAATTCGTTTCGTAGATACCGCCCGGGTAACCCGAGTGACGGTAGTATTTTTTGTCTTCTGCCTTGTTGCCGGTGACGCGCAGCTTCTCGACATTCACGACAACAATGTAATCGCCTGTATCAACGTGGGGCGTAAATACAGGCTTGTGCTTGCCGCGCAGACGGCGTGCGATTTCGCTGGCCAGGCGCCCGAGCACCTTGTCAGAGGCATCGACGACATACCAGTCGCGCTCGACTTCGTGCGGCTTGGCTGAAAAGGTTTTCATCTCGAACGTCCCAATGATTTCGGGCCAGATCGCCCAAAAGCCGGCGAATATAGCCCGCGGAGTCAGGCGTGTCAATGCTCGACGCCTGAATAAAAAAAGCGCGACTCATTGAGTCGCGCTAAATCCACACCAAAGGAGGAGGGTGGAGGAGACACCTGCGGAGAAACGACCGTGCTGCTGGCGGCAGGACCAAGTGAACGATCGTTCTCAAAACTTGCTTTGATTATTGTCCAGTCGATCCGCGTAAGCAAGAATTTTTTGCATCGCACAAGGGGCACTGCTTTTCCAGCGCGGCGGCGAGCGCCGACCTCTGACCTTAAACCACTATATATTTCATGGAGTTGAAACCATTTTTACCGTAAGGCAACGAATTACCCTTACGAAAATGCGGATTACTTCGCATCACCACCCAGGTTGTGACGCGTTGCAACAATTCGGGTGCTGACGGATTGATCACGTCCGCGCATTACAATCACGCGCTCTTACAGGAGATGGCGCGATGGAATGTGTCGTGAAGTGGCTGGACGGAGTGAGCTTCGTGGCCGAGACGGGCTCGGGCCACATGTTGAACATGGACGGCGCACCGGAAGCCGGCGGTCGTAATATGGCACCGCGGCCAATGGAACTGCTTCTCGCCGGCACCGGAGGCTGCACAGCCTTCGACGTCATGCTGATATTGAAGAAAGGTCGTCAGACGGTCACCGGCTGCGAAGTGGAACTCAAGGCAGACCGCGCACCCGAAGATCCCAAGGTGTTCACCCGCATAGGATTCCACTTCAAGATCAGCGGCCGGCACCTGAAACCGGAAATGATCGAGCGCGCGATTCATCTGTCTGCCGAGAAGTACTGTTCGGCTTCCATCATGCTCGGCCAGACGGCGCGCATTGAACACACCTGGGAAATCATCGAAACACCTGCCTGATTTCAGGCGCCTTCAGACGTGGTAGGCCAGTCTGGTCATTACCGACGACGCCGCACGCATTGCAGCCCGGACGGGCGCCGGCAACTCTGCAGCGCCCAACCTTTCCGCTACGCGTGCGTGCTGTCGCTCATCCTGCCGCATCTGCTCGAGCAGCCTCCATGATTTCTGGTCAGCTGCGGGCAGGCGGTCCAGATGCCCCTGCAGGTGCGCTTCGACCTGGTTTTCTGTTTCCGCCAGAAAACCCAGATTCCACTTGTCGCCGACCAATCCAGCGGCAACGCCTGCCAGCAGCGCACCGCCGTACCAAAGCGGATTCAGCAGGCTGGTCCGCGCGCCCAGTTCGCCAATGCGTGACGCCGTCCAGCACAGGTGTTCGGTTTCCTCGATGGCCGCCTGACGCAACGCATCGCGAACCGATGGATCGCGACACGTCAGCGCCTGCCCCTGATACAGCGCCTGGGCACAGATTTCACCCACATGGTTGATGCGCATCAGAGCGCCGACATGACGACGCTGGCCGTCGTCGAGATCGGGCTCCGGCAGCTCGGACCCAGGAATAGGACGCGCGGTTCGTGCGGGGGCGGCCAGAGTGCGCAACGCGCGATCAAGCTCGATGATCAGACGATCCGGGAACATTCAGCGATAGCCCGTCAATGGTGTTCCGACCCGCGACTTGAAGCTGGCCGCCATCAATTCGATCGTCTGAGATGGTTTCTGCGGGCGATCACCGGAACAAATCAAACCATCGAACAGAGCGTAGTGATAGGCATTGAAGCGATTGCCGGTATAGACCGGCGACCATTGCACAGCACGCGGACTTACCCAGCCCGCCCCTGTCCTGAGGTGGGCGTACAGACGGCGCTCCGCTGTTGCGCAGCGAATGCCTTCGACCGAAACAGTCTCTGCACCTCCCGCGGTCAGCACACGCGAAATGAAGCGCGTCACTTCATCCTTGCCCACGCTGATACTCGCGCGAGCGACAAAGTAGCGATTTCGCGTCTCGGAACCGACGTGGAACTCGACCCAGTCCGTCGCCTGTCGAACATCGGGCAACGCAAAGTCGTCTTCCTTGAGTTCGCCCGGTTCTCCGGCTTCCTGCCCGCGATAGGGCTCCGGCTTCTGCCAGTCGGTGATCTGCGCACCCGCGCCGGTTATCGAGAGGCATAGCATCACTGCCGCAGCACAACGCACCGCACCTAAAGCATTTTTGGTCAACATATGAACGATTGAGGGTCTTTGCGTCTGCGAGGTTCCGCAGCTTGTGGCAGAAAACGCACTGGCAGGGCGAACTTCGATGCGCTCACGGCGCGGGGGAAACGGAGTCCGGTCGGGAATCGTCCGGTACTTTCTGCTCCTCGTCGTCGCCTTGGCTCGCGCAACCTTTGGCGCGGGCATTCCGGAAGGCCAGCCGCGCCAGTTCGGTCAGCGCCTGCTGATAGACCTGGCGCTTGAACTCGATGACCGAATCCAGCGGAATCCAGTAATCGTGCCATCGCCATGCGTCGAATTCGGGATGATCGGTAGCGCGCAGGCAGACGTCGCAGTCGCGGCCCACCATGCGCAAGAGGTACCAGATCTGCTTCTGACCGCGGTACGCACTGCGCCATTCGCGCCGCACCCAGTTGCGCGGCACGTCGTAGCGAAGCCAGTCGCGGGTTCGCCCGACGATACGCACATGCTGCGGACGTAGCCCCAACTCTTCCCAGAGCTCGCGGTACATCGCCTGCTCCGGCGATTCACCGTGGTTGATGCCCCCTTGCGGAAACTGCCAGGCATGTTCGCCTATGCGCTTTCCCCAGAAGACTTCATTGCGCCCGTTGATGAGGATGATGCCGACGTTCGGGCGATACCCTTCCCGGTCGAGCATGACTGAACCTGCCTGATGAAATTTTTGTGGATTCTTCCACAATTCGTCACCGAATTGAAGCAAAGGTCGCCGCTTCAGCCTGTCGGTGCCAAGCGGATAGAATCCCGGGTTGGCCACTTCACCATTCCCGGGTTCGCGAACTTCATGCACGCCAGCAAATTCTTCATTTCCACACTCAAGGAAGCCCCCTCGGACGCCGAGGTCGTATCGCACAAGTTGATGACCCGCGCCGGCATGATCCGCAAGCTCGCTGGCGGCATCTACAACTACATGCCGATGGGGTTGCGGGTCATCCGGAAGATCGAAGGCATCATCCGCGACGAAATGAACAAGGCCGGCGCAATCGAACTGCTGATGCCGCTGATCCAGCCAGCCGAGTTGTGGCAGGAAACCGGGCGCTGGGACAAGATGGGTCCGGAAATGCTGCGCGTGAAAGACCGGCACGACCGCGACTTCATCATCCAGCCGACATCGGAAGAGGTCGTCACCGATATTGCGCGAGCGGAAATCCACAGCTGGCGCCAGCTACCGAAGAATTTTTATCACATCCAGACCAAATTCCGCGACGAGCGCCGGCCGCGTTTCGGCGTGATGCGCGGACGCGAATTCACGATGAAGGACGCCTACTCGTTCGATCGTGACGACGACGCTGCCGGCCGCAGCTACGACATCATGTTTGATGCCTATCTGCGCATCTTCAACCGGCTCGGCCTGCAGTTTCGCGCCGTAGCAGCCGACACCGGCGCCATCGGCGGTTCGCGCAGCCACGAATTCCAGGTGATCGCCGACACCGGCGAAGACCTTATCGCCTGGTGCCCTGAGTCCGACTACGCCGCCAATATCGAACTGGCGCAGGCGGTGTCGCTGATCCCGCAACGTGGCGCGGCGACGCAGGCGATGGCGGTCACACCGACGCCCGGCACGACCCGCTGCGAGGATGTGGCGGCGCTGCTCGGCATCCCGCTGGCGTCGACCGTCAAGTCCATCGTGCTTGCGGCCGAAAAGGACGGCAGGACCGAACTGTGGCTGCTCATGTTGCGCGGGGATCACGAACTGAATGAAGTGAAGGCATCAAAGCTGGCTGGCCTCAAGGACGGCTTCCGCTTCGCGTCCGAAGCGGAGATCGTCGAGCACTTCGGCTGCGTACCGGGCTATCTCGGGCCGATCGGCGTGAAGAAGCCTGTGCGTGTCGTGGCCGATCTGACGGTCGCCAACATGAACAACTTCGTCACCGGCGCCAACCAGCCTGACGCCCACCTGACCGGCGTGAACTGGGGCCGCGACCTGCCGGAGCCCGAAGCGGTCGCCGACCTGCGCAACGTGGTAGAAGGCGATCCGTCACCGGACGGCAAGGGTGTGCTGGCCATCCAGCGCGGCATCGAGGTCGGTCACGTGTTCTTCCTCGGCACCAGGTACTCGGAAGCGATGAACTGCACCTATCTCGATGAAACCGGCAAGCCGCGCACCATGGTGATGGGCTGCTACGGCATCGGCGTGACCCGGCTGGTCGGCGCCGCCATCGAACAGAACCACGACGAGCGCGGCATCATCTGGCCGCAGACGATCGCCCCGTTCGAAGTCGTGATCTGCCCGGTCGGCTGGAGCAAGTCCGACGCCGTGCGCGAGGCGGCGCAATCGCTCTACGGCGAACTGATCGCGAAGGGCTTCGATGTCATCCTCGACGATCGCGACGAGCGTCCGGGCGTGATGTTTGCCGACTGGGAACTGATCGGCGTGCCGCACCGCATTACGGTTGGCGAGCGCGGACTGAAAGAAGGCGTGGTCGAATACCAGCATCGGCGTGAGGGCGTGGTGCACAAGGTGGCGCCGGGCGCCGTGTCCGGACTTCTGGGCGCCCCTGCGGGCCATTGATGAGACGCGCGCAGCTCGCCTGTTTCGCCCTGCTCCTCGCTGCGCTGGCGGGCGGCGCGGCCGCGTCTCAGCAGTATGAGCCGCTGGCCGACAGCGTGCGCGCCGCCCTGCACCGGGCGATCAGTGACCGGCCGGCACCGGAATCAGCGGGCGGCGCGTCGCCGGAACGTCAGCTCTGGCTCAACGCGATGTCCGATCGCCTGACCAAACGCATGCCGGATGAGGCCGGGCGCATGGAATTCCTGAAGGCGGTGCATTACGAGGCCACGCGGGCCGGGCTCGATCCGCAGCTGGTGCTCGGCTTGATCCAGGTGGAAAGCGGCTTTCGCAAGTACGCGGTGTCGAGCGCGGGTGCGCGCGGCTACATGCAGGTCATGCCGTTCTGGGTGAAGCTCATCGGCAACGAGGAAAGCAACCTTTTCCACCTGCGCACCAACCTGCGCTTCGGTTGCACGATCCTGCGCCACTATCTCGACATCGAGAAGGGCAACCTGTTCAGGGCGCTCGGACGCTACAACGGCAGTCTGGGCAAGGCCGAATACCCGAATCTGGTGCGCGGCGCCTGGGAGCGTCACTGGTCGTGGCCCGGCTTGAGCGCCAGCAATCCCTGAGTCCGGTCAGCGCAGCGGGTCTGAGAGCAATCGCCATTCAGTGACCTTAACCACCAGCTCAGCCAGCGAATCGACCTTCATCTTGGCCATCATGCGCGCGCGGTGCTGTTCCACCGTTTTCGTGCTGATGCCGAGATCGACTGCGATTTCCGCGTTCTGGCGCCCTTCCATGACGCGTTCGAGCACCTCGCGCTCGCGTGTGGTCAGCGTTCCGAGATGTTGGCTGACCGCATGAAGGCGACTGCGCCGGCCGCGCTCGGCGCAGTGAATGCCGATCGCTTCGTTCACCCTTTCGCGCAATTGCAACGGATCAACCGGCTTCAACATGAAGTCCAGCGCCCCGCCGCGCAACGCCTGAACCGCCTGGCTCAACTCGCAGGGGCCGGACACGAACACGATCAATGCGCGGCTGCCGATGGCGCGAAGACTGGCTTGCAGCTCGACGTCGCTGATGCCATGAAGCGTGGCACTGATCACCAGGCAGGCGGCACGCGCGGCAGCGCTCCGGTTCTGCAGCAGCGAACCGGCGCCGGCAAACACCTGTACATCGATCTCCGGCCCTTCAAGCGCTTCCGCCAGCGCTCGTCGAGCGCGCTCGTCGTCATCGACGACGCCTACCAACTCGCGGGCCACGGCGAACGGCTCCGCGCGCTCAGCGCATGCCCGGCAGCATGCCCTTCATGCTGCGCATCATTTTCTGCATGCCGCCCTTGGAGAACTGCTTCATCATCTTCTGCGTCTGTTCGAACTGGTTCAGCAACCGGTTAACCTCTTGCACTGACGTGCCGGAACCCGCTGCGATGCGCCGCTTTCGACTCGCCTTGATCAGCTCGGGCTTGCTACGTTCGGTCGGCGTCATCGAGTTGATGATGCCTTCGATGCGGCGGATTGCCTTGTCGTCCTGGCCACCCTGCATCTGCTGGGCGGCGCCGGCGAACTGCGCCGGCAGTTTGTCCATCAATGCAGACAGCCCCCCCATCTTGCGCATCTGAGCGATCTGCTGCTTGAAGTCATTCAGATCGAAGCCCTTGCCGCTCTTGAGCTTCTGCGCCAGATCGCGCGCCTGATCCTCATCGACCTGACGGCGCGCGTCCTCGACCAGACCCAGGATGTCGCCCATGCCCAGAATGCGCGAGGCCATGCGCTGGGGATGGAATTCCTCCAGACCGGTCAGCTTTTCGCCGACGCCGGCGAACTTCAGCGGCGCACCGGTCACATGGCGCACCGACAGCGCTGCGCCACCGCGCGCATCGCCATCCAGCTTGGTCAGTACGACGCCGGTCAGCGGCAGCGCATCCTTGAACGCCTTGGCGGTGTTGACCGCGTCCTGACCCAGCATGGCGTCGACAACGAACAGCGTTTCGATCGGCTTGATCGCCTCGTGCAGCGCGCGGATTTCGTCCATCATCGGCTGGTCGACTGCCAGCCGGCCAGCGGTGTCGACCAGCAACACGTCGAAGTAGCGGGTTTTCGCGAATTCGACCGCCGCGCGGGCGATGTCGACCGGTTTCTGGTCCGGCGTTGACGGGAAGAAGTCGGCGCCGGCCTGGCCGGTGACGGTGCGCAGTTGCTCGATGGCGGCGGGGCGATACACGTCGCACGACACCGTCAACACTTTCTTCTTCTGCGTCTCTTTCAGCCACTTGGCCAGCTTGCCGACCGTGGTCGTCTTGCCTGCGCCCTGCAGGCCGGCCATCAGCACGATGGCCGGCGGCTGGGTTGCGAAGTTCAGGCCGACCGAGGCGCCACCCATCAGCGCGGTGAGCTCGTCATGCACGACGCCGATCAGGGCCTGGCCCGGCGTGAGGGAACCGACCACTTCCTGGCCGACCGCCTTTTCGCGGATCTTCGTGACGAGCTCTTTCACGACCGGCAGCGCGACGTCGGCTTCAAGCAGGGCCATGCGCACTTCGCGCAGCATGTCTGCAATGTTCTCGTCGGTCAGGCGGGCCTGACCACGCAATGTCTTGACGACCTTGGCAAGCCGTTGGGTGAGGTTGTCTAGCATGTCGGGGCAGCCTGCGCCTTGGGTTAAACTGGGAGGAATGATTCTAATCGAACTGCTCCCCTCCGCCCTGTACGCTGCGCTGGCGCTGTGGCTCACCCGCCCCGCCATGCTTGCCCGGGCACTGCCGGCGCCGGGTAGCAGTTCGCGTACCGCGGCGCTTGCCTTCGCGCTGGTGGTACACGGCGTGGTGCTGTCGCATCAACTTTTCCCCGACGGCCAGATGCTTTTCGGTGCGGCCGACGCGCTGGCCGTGATGACCTGGCTGGCGCTGGTGTTCTACTGGGTGGAAAGCCTGTCGTCGCGACTGGATGGCCTGCATACACTGGCGTTGCCGGTGGCCGCCGTCTGCGCCGCGATTCCCGTCATCTGGCCGGACCGTCACGCAATCGGCAATGCCGACAACCTGCTGTTCCGCACCCATTTTGTCATGGCGATGACCGCCTACAGCCTGTTTACCCTGGCCGCGCTGCACGCGATGCTGATGTCGGCGGTCGAGCGCAGCCTGCACAAGGGCCGCCTGACCCGACTGCTCGACAACATGCCGCCGCTGCTGGTGATGGAAGGCCTGCTGTTCAGGCTCATTACCGTGGCCTTCGTATTGCTCAGTGCAACGCTGGTCAGCGGCATCGTGTTTTCGGAACAGGTATTCGGCAAGCCGCTCACCTTCAACCACAAGACCTTCTTCGCGATCCTGTCCTGGGTGCTGTTCGGCATCCTGCTGGCCGGGCGGCACTTCCGCGGCTGGCGCGGCCGGCTCGCGCTGCGCTGGACGCTGGGCGGCTTCTTCGTGCTGCTTCTCGCCTACATCGGTACACGCTTCGTGATCGAGGTCGTGCTCGGCCGTACCTGAGCGATGGATTCGATCCCCCTGTCCAGCCAGTTCGTGGCGCTGGCCGTGCTGCTGGTGCTGTCGGGTTTCTTCTCGATGGCCGAGACCGCCATGATGGCGTCCAACCGCTACCGGCTGAAGGCGGCAGCGCAAGGTGGTTCGCGTGGCGCACAACACGCGCTCGACCTGCTGGCACAGACCGACAAGCTGCTCGGCGTCATCCTGCTGTTCAACAATCTGGTCAATGCGGCCGCCGCCACGCTGACCGGCGTCATCGTGATAGGACTGTTCGGCGAGGGCGAACTGACACTCGCATTCGGCACGCTGCTGATCACTTTCCTCATCCTGGTGTTTTCCGAGATCACACCCAAGGTGGTCGGCGCGGGCTACGCCAACGCGATCGCCCCGGTGGTCGCGTTCGTGCTCAAACCGCTGTTGAAGGTGTTCTATCCGGTCATCTGGTCGGTCAACCTGCTTGTCTCGGGCATCCTTCGCATCACCCGCCTGAATCCGGGCAACCAGGAAGACGGCCATGCATTGTCTGCAGACGAGTTGCGCGCACTGATGACCGAGTCCGGCCACTTCATTCCCGCCGCGCACCGGCGTCTCCTCATCAACCTGTTCGAGCTGGAAGACGTCACGGTCGAAGACGTCATGACGCCGCGCAACCAGATCGAGGCGATCGACCTCGAACAGCCGCTGCCGGACATCCAGCACCAGATCGCCACCAGCCACCACGGTCGGGTACCGGTCTATGTCGGCGAGCTGGACCGGGTACTGGGCGTGTTGCCGCAGCGGCGGGTGGTCAGCGCGCTGTCGGCGGGCGAACTCGACAAGGACGAAATCCGTGCGCTGCTGACCAAGCCCTACTTCGTGCCGTCGGCGACACCGCTGTACAGCCAGCTGCAGTTCTTCCAGGAGAACCGGCAGCGCCTGGCGCTGGTGGTGAACGAATACGGCGAGGTCGAAGGACTGGTCACCCTGGAGGACATCATCGAGGAGATCGTGGGCAAATTCACCACCGGCCAGCCGGGCAGCACGCTCGCGCTCGCCTGGGCAGACAGCAGCGTCATCGTCGATGGCAGCCGCAGCCTGCGCGAACTGAATGGCAAGCTTGGGCTCAACCTCCCGCTTCAGGGGCCGAAAACACTGAACGGGCTGTTGCTTGACCATCTGCAGGACATCCCTGAATCCGGCCTTTCGGTGCGGATCGACAATGTGACGATGGAAATCCTGCATACCGAAGACCGAATGGTGCGCAGCGTGCGCCTGTTCAAACCGGTCGACGAAACGAAACGCTGAACCGGCGTTGAAGCACCAGAAACCGTTTACAGATCAAGCCTGAATCGTCATCATCAAAGGCGATTTATCAACTTTGGCAAACACGTCTCAGACTCCGATCATGGCCGCTACAGCAAAAAGCTCCCTGTCAGGTCTGGCGCGCGCGCTGGCCCAGCACGGCCGCCTGACCGAGACCGAGGCCAGCACGCTGACCCGTGAAGGAGATCAGTCAGGAGCGGGTTTCGTCGCGCAACTGGTGGCGAGCGGCAAGATGAGCGCGCGTGACGCCGCCGTTTTCGCATCGGAAACCTTCGGCTATCCGCTGCTCGACCTGACGCAGTACGACCCTGACCAGTTCGCGACCGACTCGATCGACAAGAAGCTGATGCGCACGCATCGCGTGCTGGCGTTGAAAAAGCGCGCCAATCGGCTGGCCGTGGCAATTGCCGATCCTTCCAATCTGCGCGCCATCGACGAAGTGCGTTTCCAGACCGGACTGGCGGTCGACCCGGTCGTGGTGGAAACCGACAAGCTGTTCGCGCTGGTCGACAAGTTGTCGGAATCGGTCGAGCGGACGCTCGAATCGCTGTCGTCAGCCGACTTCGACTTCGACGGCGAAATGGCGCCCGACGAGGACGCCGCCAGTAACGACACCGGCACGGTCGAGATCGACGACGCACCGGTGGTGCGCTTCATCCAGAAAATCCTGCTCGACGCGATCAATGAAGGCGCGTCCGACGTCCACTTCGAACCGTACGAAAAGTATTACCGGATCCGCTATCGAACCGACGGCGTGCTGCGAGAAATCACCCAGCCGCCGCTGGTACTGCGCGAGAAGATCGCGTCACGCATCAAGGTCATTTCCCGGCTCGACATTTCGGAAAAGCGCGTGCCGCAGGACGGCCGGATGAAATTCGTGCTGTCCAAGACGCGCGCCATCGACTTCCGGGTCAGCACGCTGCCGACGCTGCACGGCGAAAAGATCGTCATGCGGATTCTCGACCCGAGTTCGGCCATGCTGGGCATCGACGCGCTCGGTTACGAGCCGCCGCAACGCGCGGCGCTGATGCAAGCGATCGGGCGTCCGTACGGCATGATTCTGGTCACCGGCCCGACCGGTTCGGGCAAGACGGTGTCGCTCTACACCTGCCTCAATATCCTGAACCAGGCCGGCGTAAACATTTCGACCGCCGAAGATCCGGCCGAAATCAACCTGCCGGGCGTCAATCAGGTCAATGTGAATGACAAGGCCGGCCTGACCTTCGCTGCGGCGCTCAAATCCTTCCTGCGGCAGGATCCTGACGTGATCATGGTCGGCGAAATCCGCGACCTCGAAACGGCCGAAATATCGATCAAGGCTGCCCAGACCGGTCACCTCGTGCTGTCGACGCTGCACACCAACGACGCACCGACCACCCTCGACCGCATGCGCAACATGGGCATCGCCGCATTCAATATTGCATCGAGTGTCATATTGATCACTGCACAGCGTCTGGCACGGCGCCTATGCTCCTGCAAGCAACCCATGGACATTCCGGTCGAAGCGCTGCTCGAAGCCGGCTTCACCGAGGAAGAGCTCGACGGCAGCTGGCAACCCTACGGCCCGGTCGGCTGCGAGCGGTGCAAGGACAGCGGCTACAAGGGTCGGGTCGGCATCTACCAGGTGATGCCGATCTCGGATGAGATTGCGCATATCATCATGACCAATGGCAACTCGATCGACATTGCGCAGCAGGCCCGGCGTGACGGCGTGAGGGATTTGCGACAGTCGGGTCTGCTGAAGGTCAAGCAGGGTGTGACCTCGCTGGCGGAAGTGCTTGCCTGCACCAATGAATGAACGGTCGCGGCACCTCCGCCGCGCCAGCATGAGCGGTCATACCGCGCTAGGAGCTTGATTTGGCCACCGCAACCCGCCCCGCACGCAAGGACAGCGGTTCCAAGGACCAGGTATTCAACTGGGAAGGCAAGGACAAGAGTGGCAAGCAGGTGCGCGGAGAAATGCGCGCCGGCGGCGAAGCCATGGTCCAGGCCACACTCCGTCGTCAGGGCATTCTGGTCACCAAGGTCAAGAAGCGCAGCTTCGGTCGTGGCGGCAAGGTGACCGAGAAGGACATCACGCTATTTACCCGCCAGCTCGCCACGATGATGAAAGCAGGCGTGCCGCTGCTGCAGGCTTTCGACATCGTCGGCAAGGGCGCCGCGAATGGCGCCGTGTCGCGCCTGCTGGGCGACATCAAGCTCGAAGTGGAATCCGGCTCCAGCCTGAATCAGGCCTTCCGCAAATACCCGCAGCACTTCGATCCGCTGTTCTGCAATCTGGTGTCTGCCGGTGAGCAGGCCGGTATCCTCGATAGCCTGCTCGACCGGCTCGCGACCTATCGTGAAAAGATCCTGGCCATCAAGGGCAAGATCAAGTCGGCCATGTTCTATCCGGCATCGGTGCTCGGCATCGCAATCATCATCACCGCGGTGATCATGATTTTCGTCATTCCGGAGTTCAAGAAGGTGTTTTCGAGCTTCGGTGCCGACCTGCCGGCACCAACGCTCGTCGTCATTGCAATCTCGGATGCCTTCGTCGCCTATTCCTGGCTCATTGCGCTCGTCGCCGCCGGTGCCTTCATCAGCTTTGCATACATGCTCAAGCGATCGCTGCCGTTGCAGATTGCCGTAGACCGGCTGCTGCTCCGCTTGCCGGTGATGGGCGACATCGTGCGCAAGGCAACCATCGCGCGCTGGGCGCGCACGCTGTCGACGATGTTCGCGGCCGGCGTGCCGCTGGTCGAAGCGCTCGATTCGGTCGGCGGTGCTGCCGGCAATCACATCTATCGCATGGCGACCAAGCAGATCCAGTCCGAAGTGAGTACCGGTACCAGCCTCACGGTAGCGATGCAGAACACGAATGTGTTCCCGGTGATGGTGGTCCAGATGGCGTCGATCGGCGAGGAATCCGGTCAGCTCGACGCCATGCTGTCCAAGGTGGCCGACTTCTTCGAGCAGGAAGTGGATGACTCGGTAGAGGCGCTGTCCAGCCTGCTGGAGCCGATCATCATGGTGGTACTCGGTACGCTGATCGGCGGCCTGGTGGTGGCCATGTATCTGCCGATCTTCAAGGTCGCGCAGTCGGTCTGAGCACAGGCAGGTCACATCATGAACATCGACCTGCTGGCCCAGTCCGGGCCGCTGGCGCTGCTGTGCGGCCTGATCGGTCTGGCCGTCGGCAGCTTCCTCAACGTGGTGATCCATCGCCTGCCGCTGATGATGGAACGCGAATGGGCGGCCCAGTGTGCCGAACTGGCCGGCCAGACGCCTGTACCGGCTGATCCACTGACCCTCTCGGCACCGCGTTCCCGCTGCCCGTCCTGCGGCCATGCGATCAGCGCGCTGCAGAACATCCCGCTGCTTTCGTGGGCGCTGCTGCGAGGTCGCTGCAGCGCCTGCCGGGCCCCGATCAGCGTGCGCTATCCACTGGTCGAACTGTTGACCGGCCTGCTCAGCGCCGCCTGCGCCCTCAGTTTCGGCCCGACGCTGCTGCTGGCTGGCGCACTGGTGTTCGTGTGGGCACTGATCGCCCTGACCTTCATCGATCTCGACACGCAGCTTCTGCCCGACAGCATTACCCTGCCTCTGGTCTGGGCCGGACTGCTGCTCAACCTGGTGGGCGGTTTCACCGACCTTCCGTCCGCGGTGGCGGGCGCCATCGTCGGCTATCTGGTGTTGTGGTCGGTTTACTGGGCCTTCAAACTCATCACCGGCAAGGAAGGCATGGGTTACGGCGACTTCAAGCTGCTCGCCGCGATCGGCGCCTTCCTTGGCTGGCAGATGCTGCCGGTGGTCATCCTGCTGTCGTCGCTGGTCGGCGCGAGCGTCGGCATCGCGCTGATTGTCTTCCGCTCGCACGGCCGCAACGTGCCCATCCCGTTCGGCCCTTATCTGGCGGCAGCCGGTGTTCTGGCCCTGTTTTTCGGGCAGTCCATCAACCAGACCTATCTCGGTGCTTTCTGAGCAGGCGCCCGGGGCCTTGAATCCGGCGCCCCGACCCTCATCTGCTTCGCGCATGGACTGAAATGTGCATGTGCAACAATGCCTTAATTTATACTTCTGCGATTTCCGGAGCCTGACATGCCGATATACGGTTACCGCTGCTCGTCCTGCGGTCATGAAAAAGATGTAATGCAGAAGATCAGCGAGGCAAAACTGACGGTCTGCCCGGCCTGCGGCGCATCGACCTTCACCAAGCAGCTTTCCGCGGCCGGCTTCCAGCTCAAGGGCAGCGGCTGGTATGCGACCGATTTCAAGGGCGGTGGCGCAAAGCCGGCCAGTCCTGCAGCCGGCGCCGATGCGTCGAAGGAGGCGTCATCCGGATCCTCTGCCGAACCGGCGTCGACCGACAGCAGTCCGGCCGCGCCGAAGGCTTGTGGCGGCCCGTGCGCCTGCCATTGATGAAACGCTATTTCATCACCGGTTTGCTGATGTGGATTCCGCTCGCGATCACCCTCTGGGTGCTCGCGTGGATCCTCGGCACGCTTGATTCAACCATGCTGCTGGTGCCCTACCAGTGGCGGCCGGAGCAGCTTTTCGGGTTCGACATTCCCGGTCTGGGCGTCATCCTGACCGTGCTGATCATCCTGATCAGTGGCGTAGTCGGTCACAACATCATCGGCCAGCGCCTGCTGCGCTACTGGGAAGGCCTGCTGTCGCGCATTCCGGTGGTCAAGTCGATCTACAACGGCGTGAAGCAGGTGTCGGACACGCTGTTTTCCAGCTCGGGCGAGGCCTTCCGCAAGGCGATGCTGATCCAGTACCCGCGCCAGGGCAGCTGGACCATCGCCTTCATGACCGGCCAGCCGGGCGGCGACGTGGCCAACCATCTGACCGACCACATCAGCGTGTATGTGCCGACCACCCCCAACCCGACCTCAGGCTTCTTCCTGATGGTGCCGCGCAGCGAGACGATAGAACTCGACATGACGGTGGACGAAGCGTTGAAATACATCGTGTCGATGGGCGTTGTGCCGCCCGCCCGCAAACCCAGGGTGCACAAGACGGTCGCGCCCGCACTCGATAACTGAAACCGGGGCGCGGCAGCGCCCCTACTCTCTTCCGGAAACACACCATGCGTACGCAATACTGCGGCCTGCTCGATGCGGGCTATCTTGATCAGACCGTCACACTGTTCGGCTGGGCGCACCGCCGGCGTGATCACGGCGGCGTCATCTTCATCGACCTGCGCGACCGTGAAGGCCTGGTGCAGATCGTGTGCGACCCCGATCGCGCGCAAACCTTTGCCGTGGCCGAATCGGTCCGCAACGAGTTCTGCCTGAAGGTGACCGGCCGCGTGCGTCGCCGTCCGGAAGGCACCACCAACGCCAATCTGGTGTCGGGCCAGATCGAAGTGCTGGCGCACGAAGTCGAAGTGCTGAACCCGTCGGTCACCCCGCCCTTCCCGCTCGACGACGAGAACCTGTCGGAAACCGTGCGCCTGACGCACCGCGTGATCGACCTGCGTCGCCCGGCGATGCAGAAGAACATGATGCTGCGCTACAAGACGGCGATGGCCTTCCGTCGCTTCCTCGACGAGAAGGGCTTCATCGACATCGAAACGCCGATGCTCACCAAGAGCACGCCGGAAGGCGCGCGCGACTATCTGGTGCCCAGCCGCGTGCACGATGGGCATTTCTTCGCGCTGCCGCAGTCGCCGCAGCTGTTCAAGCAGTTGCTGATGGTGGCCGGCTACGACCGCTACTATCAGCTGACCAAGTGCTTCCGCGATGAAGACCTGCGCGCCGACCGTCAGCCGGAATTCACCCAGGTCGATATCGAAACCAGCTTCCTCGACGAGCACGAAATCACCGCGTTGATGGAGGAGATGATCCGCTACGTGTTCAGGGAGGCGCTCGCGGTCGAGCTGCCGTCGCCGTTCCCGCGCATGACCTACGCCGAAGCGATGGACCGCTTCGGTTCCGACAAGCCGGACCTGCGCGTCACGCTCGAACTGGTCGACGTCGCCGATGCGGTCAAGGACGTTGCGTTCAAGGTGTTTTCGGGCCCGGCCAACGACCAGGCGTGCCGCGT
This sequence comes from Methyloversatilis sp., assembly GCF_030698125.1. Classification (GTDB taxonomy): domain Bacteria; phylum Pseudomonadota; class Gammaproteobacteria; order Burkholderiales; family Rhodocyclaceae; genus Methyloversatilis. The sequence continues at coordinate 47,223 of NZ_JAUYNV010000038.1, read as the reverse complement.
CACCGCGCTGCGCGTGCCGGGCGGCGCGTCGCTGTCGCGCGGCGAGATCGACAGCTACACCGAATTCGTCAAGATCTACGGCGCACGCGGTCTGGCCTACATCAAGGTCAACGACGTCACGAAACTGAACGAGGAAGGCCTGCAGTCGCCCATCGTCAAGAACCTGAGCCCTGAATCGCTGGCCGCCATCATGGCGCGCACCGGCGCGCAGAGCGGCGACGTGATTTTCTTCGGCGCCGACAAGAGCAAGGTGGTGTCGGACGCACTCGGCGCGTTGCGCCTGAAGATCGGCCACGAGAAGAAGTACGTCACCGGCGACGCCTGGCGTCCGCTGTGGGTGATCGACTTCCCGATGTTCGAATACGACGAGGACGAAAAGCGCTGGAACGCCTGCCACCATCCCTTCACCAGCCCGAAGGACGATCATATCGGCCTGCTGAAGACCGATCCTGGCAAGTGTCTGGCCAAGGCCTACGACCTCGCGCTCAACGGCTGGGAAATCGGTGGCGGCTCGGTGCGTATCCATCGCGCCGAGGTGCAGGAAACCGTTTTCGAGGCGCTCAACATCGGTCCAGAGGAACAACAGCTCAAGTTCGGCTTCCTGCTCGACGCGCTGAAGTACGGCGCGCCGCCGCATGGTGGCCTCGCCTTCGGCCTGGACCGCATCGTCACGATGATGACCGGCGCCGAATCGATCCGCGACGTGATCGCCTTCCCGAAGACCCAGCGCGCGCAGTGTCTGCTGACGCAGGCGCCGAGCCCGGTGGACGAACGCCAGTTGCGCGACCTGCACATCCGCCTGCGCAACACCGCGAAGGCGGACGCGGCGCAGTAGGCAGGCTCGATGACCTCGGGGCTGTTTCGCCGGACCGGCCGCAGCGCAGTGCTTGCACTGCTGTGGCTGCTGCTCAGTGGCTTCGCGCCGCCGGATGGCCTGCCCGAGGTCGAACTCGACCGACTACCGCCCGAGGCCGCACGCACGCTGGTGCTCATCCAGCAGGGCGGGCCGTTTCCTTACTCGCGTGACGGCGTGGTGTTCCAGAACCGCGAACGGCTGCTGCCTGCGCGCCAGCGCGGCTATTACCGCGAATACACGGTGCGCACACCCGGTTTGAACCACCGCGGCGCGCGGCGCATCGTCGCCGGCGAGGGCGCAGCACGCGACGTGCGCAGGTCGGGCGAGTATTACTACACCGGCGACCACTACCGCAGTTTCCGCCGCATCAAGGAGTAACCATGTCTTCCCTGCCCCAACCGACGTCGATGGAGGCGCGACTGCGCGATGCATCGCGCAGCGGCGTGTTTTTCGCGCAGCCCACCGCGGCCGCCCGCGCAGCACGCATGGCCGATCAGGCCGGGCTGCTGCTGATCGGCCTCGATCTCAAGGACGCGCGCGACCGCGCTGCACTGTTCCAGGCCTTCGCCGACACCTTCGGCTTTCCAGCCACCTTCGGCCACAACCTCGACGCGCTGGGCGACTGCCTCGGCGACCTGTCATGGGTGCCGGCCGGCGGATATCTGGTGCACCTGAGCGGCTGCGCGAAGCCGGTCGAACACTGCAAGGACGACTTCAACGCCATCGTCGCCGTACTCGACGAGGCTGCCGCCGAATGGCGGGCGCGCGGCACGCCTTTCTGGGTGCTGATCGACCAGCCGAATACGCTGGCGCGTCCTTTCATGGCCAGCGCATGAAGCGACCGCAGTCCGTCCTGGTGCTGATCCACAGTGCCTGTGGTGACATCCTGCTGATCGAACGGGCGAAGCACCCGGGGTTCTGGCAATCGGTCACTGGCAGCGTCGAAGCCGGCGAATCGCTGGTCGGGGCGGCGCAACGTGAAGTGGCTGAAGAAACCGGCATCGTTGCCCCGGCCGCGCTGTTCGAGCGCTGGCATCACAGCAGCCGCTTCGAAATCTTCCCGATGTGGCGCCAGCGCTACCCGCCCGGCGTCACTCACAATACCGAACACCTGTTCAGCCTGTGCGTGCCGCGCGACACCCCGATCACGCTGGCACCCGACGAGCACCGCGACTGGCGCTGGCTGCCCTGGCGCGAGGCGCTTGACACGGTGTTTTCATGGACCAATCGCGATGCGATACGGATGTTGACCCAGCGCAAGCGACTGAACGCCGGCAGGCCTTGAAATGGTTTTTCGCCACCCCTAATTTCAGGGCATGCGGGACAGTTCCCGCGTCAGACACGAAAGGATGAGCGATGAATCAAGTCACCCGTTGGGACCCGTTCGAAAACCTGTTCAAGGACTTCCGCGGCCTCGTGCTGCAGCCAGTCGACATGGCCGGCAACCCGGACGTCCCGGCGCTGAAGGTCGATGTGAAGGAAGACAAGGACGCTTACACCGTGCACGCCGATCTGCCGGGCGTGGCGAAGGACGACATCCACGTCAACATCGAAGGCGCGGTGGTGTCGATCAGCGCGGAAAAGAAGCGCACGGTCGAGAACAGGGAGGGCGAGCGCGTGCTGCGCTCGGAACGCCACTACGGCAAGGTGTCGCGCAGCTTCCAGCTTGGTCAGGACATCGATGAAGCGCACGCCCAGGCCCGCTTCAGCGACGGCGTACTGGAACTGACGCTGCCGAAAAAGGTGGTTGCTGCGTCGCGCAAGCTGACCATCCAGTAAGTCACATCTGCGACATGCGAGAAGCGGACACCCCGGGTGTCCGCTTTTTGTTTGTGCAGTGCACGGCTAGAATCCGGCACCATCATCTCCAGCTGCCGGACACCCGAAATGCCCCACTCTTCCGACCTGACTTCCGGACTGTCACCCCACGCCAAGGCTGCCGTGCTCTCGGAGGCGCTGCCCTATATCCGGCGCTTCCAGGACCGCACCATCGTCATCAAGTACGGCGGCAACGCGATGACGGACCCTGCGCTGAAGCTCGGTTTCGCGCGCGACGTGACGCTGCTCAAGCTGGTCGGCATGAATCCGGTGGTGGTGCATGGCGGCGGACCGCAGATCGACGACCTGCTGAAGCGGGTCGGCAAGCAGGGCACCTTCGTGCAGGGCATGCGCGTGACCGACGATGAAACGATGGACATCGTCGAAATGGTGCTCGGCGGCCACGTGAACAAGGACATCGTGAACCTGATCAACCAGGCCGGCGGCAAGGCGGTCGGACTGACCGGGCAGGATGCGTCCTTCATCCGCGCCACCAAGCTGATGATGCCGAACAAGGACAAGCCGGACGAAATGCTCGATATCGGACTGGTCGGCGACATCGTGTCGATCGACCCGACCATCATCAATTTCCTCGACAGCGGCGACTTCATCCCGGTGATCGCGCCGATCGGCGTCGGCCCGGACGGCGAAAGCTACAACATCAACGCCGACGTGGTGGCCGGCAAGCTGGCGGAAATCCTGAAGGCGGAAAAACTGGTGCTGCTGACCAATACGCCGGGCGTGCTGGACAAGGAAGGCAATCTGCTGACCGGCATCACGCCGCGTGACGTCGATGCCATGATCGCCGACGGCACGCTGTCCGGCGGCATGCTGCCCAAGATCGGTTCTGCGCTCGACGCGGCGCGCAGCGGCGTCAAGAGCGTGCACATCATCGATGGACGCGTGCCCAATGCGCTGCTGCTCGAAGTGCTGACCAATGACGGCGTCGGCACGCTGATCAAGAGCAAATGACGTCCCCCTGGGCCCGGCGCCGCCCGGCCCGTCCCCCGGAGGGGGTAAGACATCAGCCCTGACCCGATTCACGCGCGACGCCCGGACGCCGGCAGACGTCCGGTCTGGATCTTCGATCTGGACAACACACTGCACGACGCCAATCCGCACATTTTTCCGCATCTGAACCGGGCGATGACCGCCTGGCTGATGACGGAACTCAAGCTCGAACAGGCGGAAGCGGATCGGCTGCGCATGCATTACTGGCACCGCTACGGTGCCACGCTGCTCGGCCTGATGCGCCACCATGGCACGCGACCGGCGCACTTCCTGCGCGGCACGCACGACGTCGAGGCACTGCGACCCGGCGTGGTGTTCGACCGCGCGCTGCGCCACATGCTGACCCGACTGCCGGGCCGAAAGATCGTATTCACGAACGGACCGGCGCATTACGCCGAAGCGGTACTGGCGGTGATGGGCATGCGCCACCTGTTCGACGCGGTACATGCCATCGAACATTCGCGCTACGTGCCGAAGCCGCGGCTCGCCGGCTTCCTGCACCTGTTGCGCGACCAGCGCGTGACGGCGGCGGACTGCATCATGGTGGAGGACACTGCGGCCAATCTGCGCACCGCGAAACAGCTCGGCATGCGCACCGTGTGGATCAACCGCAGCGCGGGCCACCACAATTACGTCGACCTGCGGCTGACTTCGGTGCTGAAGCTGCCGCACGCCACACGACTGCTCAGCGTCAGGCGTCCCTGAGCCAGCGCGCCGCGTCCAGCGCGTAATAGGTCAGGATCCCGTCGGCGCCAGCGCGCTTGAAGGCGAGCAGCGCTTCCATCGCGGTGGCGCGCTCGTCCAGCCAGCCGTTGGCGACCGCGGCCTTCAACATCGCGTACTCGCCGCTGACCTGATAGGCATAGGTCGGCACACCCAGTTCCGATTTCACCCGGCGCACGATGTCCAGATATGGCATGCCGGGCTTCACCATGACCATGTCCGCGCCTTCGGCGATGTCGAGCGACACTTCGCGGATCGCCTCATCGCTGTTCGCCGGGTCCATCTGATACGTGTACTTGTTGCTCTTGCCGAGATTGCCGGCAGAACCCACCGCATCGCGGAACGGGCCATAGAAGGCCGATGCGTACTTGGCCGAATAGGCGAGGATGCGCGTGTGGATCATGCGGTGCGCGTCGAGTTCGAAGCGGATGCGGCCGATGCGCCCGTCCATCATGTCCGATGGCGCGACGACGTCGGCGCCGGCACGCGCATGGCACAGCGCCTGTCTGGCCAGCGCCTCCAGCGTTTCGTCGTTCATCACATAGCCGGTCGCGTCGATCAGGCCGTCCTGACCGTGGCTGGTGTAGGGATCGAGCGCAACGTCGGTGATCACGCCGAGTTCCGGAAAGCGCGCCTTGATCGCCTGTACCGTGCGCGGCACCAGCCCGTCCGGATTCCACGCTTCGGCCGCATCGTCGGTCTTCAGCGGGGCGTCGATCACCGGAAACAGCGCCAGCGCGGGCACGCCGAGCGACACCGCCTGTTCGGCCACCCCCATCAGCACATCGACGCTGACCCGGCTCACGCCGGGCATCGAAGCCACGGCCTCGCTGCGCGTCGGGCCATCGAGCACGAATACCGGATAGATCAGATCGTTGGTGGTGAGCGTGTTTTCGCGCATGAGCCGGCGCGAGAAATCATCGCGGCGCATGCGGCGCAGGCGGGTGGACGGGAAATGGCTGGCGGGAGGAAAGGACATCGCGGTGGCCCGGTTCGCAAAGCCGCGATGATAGTACGTGCGCCCCCGGCTCCGCGTGCCGGCACCGGCCACGGAGCGCTGCGGCGACGCAACAATTCCGGAACTCGCGCCGACGCGACCCGGTCAGAGCAGGCGACGGTGCGAGCCGTCACCCGCTTCACCTCCCTGAGCGGGTGCTTCTTCAAGAGGCGTTTCGAGCCCACGGCTTCCATCCCCTTTGGCCGTGGGCTTTTTTCTTTCCGGCTCCGGCGTTCTGTGCGCCGTGGGCCGCTTCGCTGCAGCAGGTCTCAGACCGGTGTCGACGATGCCTGTTCGGGCAGATGCGCGGCCAGCCAGGGCGAAACGGCCGCCTCGGCTTCTTCGACACCGGTCTTCTTCAGGCTGGAGAACAGTTGCACGCTGACCTGCTCGCCCATGCCCGACAACTGACGGCGTACGTCAGCCAGCGTCGCCGCCTGCGCGCTGCGCGTCAGCTTGTCGGCCTTGGTCAGCAGAACGTGCATCGGTTTCCCGCTGACCGAAAACCACTCGATCATGTTCCAGTCCAGAGGCGTGAGCGGGTGGCGCGCATCCATGATGAGCACAAGGCCGGCCAGGCTTTCGCGCTCCTTCAGGTATCGCTCGATCAGTCCCGCCCAGGCCTTGCGGACTTCGATCGGCACCTGGGCATAGCCGTAGCCGGGCAGGTCGACCAGAAAGCCGCCGCGCACCAGCGTGAAGTAGTTGATCAACTGGGTACGCCCTGGCGTCTTGCTGACGAAAGCCAGACGCGTGTGGCCGACCAGGGTGTTGATGGCACTCGATTTACCGGCATTGGAACGCCCGGCAAAGGCGATTTCCGGGCCGGCAGGCGCCGGCAGGCCGGACGGCTTGGCGACCGAAAGATGGAATGCAGCACCGCGGAACAGAGAGGACAAATCGATTACGCGCCACGCGCGCCCAGGAAAACACGGTAAAATGAGGAGTTTACCGTATCACCCTATTCAATCGACCACAGATCCATCCGGCCATCGACCGGATTCATCGTTCAAGGATAGTCATGCGCATGCTCAAGTGTTTCGGTTTTGCCCTGTCTCTGACCCTGGTTTCCGCCAGCGCGCTGGCGTCTGAAGAAAAAGCCGCCCCGAAAGCGGACATTGCGGCCGGCAAGACTGTCGCGACGCAGGTGTGTGCGGCCTGTCATGGTGCAGACGGCAACAGTGTCATCGCGGTCAACCCCAAACTGGCCGGCCAGCATCCGGAGTATCTGTACAAGCAATTGATGAATTTCCGCAGCAAGGACGGCCAGCCGCCCGAGCGCCCCAACGCCATCATGGGCGCACTGGCCTCCGGCCTGTCGGAAGCCGACATGCGCAATGTTTCGGCTTACTACGCGAGTCAGACCCAGACGCCGGAAAAGGCCAAGGGCAACCGCGAAAGCATCGAACTGGGCCAGCGCCTGTGGCGCGGCGGCGACCTCGAAAAGGGCCTGCCCGCCTGTGCCGGCTGTCACGGCCCGACCGGTGCCGGCATGCCCGCCCAGTACCCCAGAATTGCGGGCCAGCACGCCGATTACACCGAAACGCAGCTGAAGTATTTCCGCGTTGCCGAACGCGCGAATGACCCGGCCAAGATGATGCGCATGGTTGCGGTCAAGATGACCGACGCTGAAATCAAGGCGGTGTCCGACTACGTCGCCGGCCTTCGCTGAGCGCTCAGACCAGCGATCTCGCTGGCCGAAAAGCCCGCCGCCAGGCGGGCTTTTTCGTTGACCGGCGGCTGCAGACGCGGCGCATTGAAGGCGTTGAACAGCTGGAGGAAGGTGGCTTCGGGCGCCAGTCCGCGCTGCGCGCACACATGACGGAACCAGCGATCGCCGATCGCAACATGGGTGATTTCGTCACTCAGGATGAGGTCGAGAATGGCCAGCGCCGGCGCGTCGCCAATGTTGCGCAGCTTGTCCATGATGGGCGGTGTGGCATCCAGCCCGCGCGCTTCGAGCACGCGCGGTACCAGCGCCATTCGGGTCAGCGCGTCATCGGCGGTGCGCCGCGCCATGTCCCACAGGCCGGCGTGCGCCGGAAAGTCTCCGTAATCATGGCCCAGTGTCTGCAGGTGGGCGCGCAGCAACCCGAAGTGGCGTGCTTCGTCGGCCGCCACGCGTAACCAGTCGCCAAGGTAGGCGTCCGGCAGGTCGCGGAAGCGCCAGGCGGCGTCGAGTGCAAGATTGATGGCGGTGAATTCGATGTGACAGATCGCATGGATCATCGCCGCATGGCCTTCGCGCGTACCGACGCCGCGGGGGCGCAGCGCCGAAGGCTCGACCAGTTCGGGCCGCGCCGGGCGCCCGGGTTCGTTGATGCCGTGCGGGGGAGGCGCGGTGCGATCAAACCCGGTGCCGTCCTGCCAGTCAGCCCACAGGGCGGCCACCGCAGCGCATTTGATCTCGGGCACTTCGCACATCAACAGCGCCAGCAGTTCGGGAAAAATCTTTCGGTTCATCTGCCGTCATAGAAGTAAGGTCGCGTCGATGCGGCCGGTCAGCACTTGTCTGACACCCTGCAGCGTACACGAGGAACTTCACCATGCTGATCAAACGCCCGGCCGACATCGTGCCGTCCGACATCACGCCGCGCGCACTGTTCGATACCCGCCGGGATTTCATCCGCGCGGCCGGACTGGGTGCCGGTGCGGCGCTGCTCGGTGGCCTGCAGGGGATCGCCGGCGCACAGGGCAAGCGTGGCGAAAAGCTCGGGCCGCTGGCGAAAAGCCCCTTCTCGACCGACGAGAAGCTGAACGACTACGAGGACATCACCCGCTACTGCAATTTCTATGAATTCGGCACCGACAAGGGCGATCCCTCGAAGAACGCGCACCGCATGTCCACCCGGCCGTGGACGGTGAGCATCGAGGGTCTGGTGCAGAAGCCCAGGACGCTGGGCATCGAGGAGGTGCTGACGCTGGCGCCGCTGGAGGAACGCATCTACCGGCTGCGCTGCGTCGAAGCGTGGTCGATGGTCGTGCCCTGGGTCGGCGTTCCGCTGTCAGTGCTGCTCAGGCAGGTCGAGCCGCTGGGCAGCGCGAAGTACGTCGAATTCACCACGCTGGCCGATCCGAAAACAATGCCCGGCGTGCGCAGCGCAGTGCTCGAATGGCCATATGTCGAAGGCCTGCGGCTCGACGAAGCCATGCATCCGCTCACCATCATGGCCGTGGGGCTGTATGGCGAAGTGCTGCCGAACCAGAACGGCGCCCCGATGCGGCTGATCGTGCCATGGAAGTACGGTTTCAAGAGCGCGAAGTCGATCGTGAAGATCCGCTTCACCAACAAGGAGCCGCTGAGCGCCTGGTCGCGCGCCGCCGGTCGCGAGTACGGCTTCTATTCGAATGTGAATCCGGACGTCGACCACCCGCGCTGGAGTCAGGGGCGCGAACGGCGCATCGGCGAATTTTCGAAGCGCAAGACGCTCATGTTCAATGGATACGGCGATCAGGTTGCGTCGCTCTACACGGGCATGGACCTGAGGAAGTATTACTGAGGTGCAGGCACGTGCCTCGACCGCAGCGCCCCTGGGCCGCAACGCGCGCGCGTGGACACCGGGGCCCACCGTGTTCCGCTGGCTGTGGCGTACCGTCTGGCTCGCCTGTCTGGTGCCGCTGATATGGCTGGCATTCGGCGCGTATGCCGACCGGCTGGGCGCCAACCCGATCGAATACATCACGCGCGCCACCGGTGACTGGACGCTGCGCCTGCTGCTGGTGACGCTGGCCGTGACGCCGCTGCGCCAGATCACCGGCTGGCACTGGCTGGTACGCCTGCGCCGCATGCTCGGGCTGTACGCGTTCTTCTACGCCAGCCTGCACCTGCTCACCTATCTGTGGCTGGACCAGTTCTTCGACATCGGCGGCATCGTGAAGGACATCATCAAGCGGCCCTTCATCACGATCGGGTTCGGCGCCTTCCTGCTGCTGCTGCCGCTCGCCGTGACCTCGACCAACGGCATGGTGCGCCGGCTCGGCGGCCGGGCCTGGCAACGGCTGCACAAGCTCGTGTACGTCGTCGGCATCCTCGGCGTGGCGCACTACTGGTGGCTGGTGAAGAAGGACCTGACCGAACCCATCCTTTACGCCTGCATCCTCGCCACGCTGTTCGCCGTGCGCCTGTGGCACGCCCGCCGTCTGCGCGCGCACCTGGCGGCGCAGACGACATGAGGACGTCGCTCAGCGACGCGCGCGACGGGCGGCGCCCGCCACACCGATCAGACCCGCCAGCATCAGCGCCCAGCTTTCCGGTTCCGGCACCGCGGTGATGCTCACGTTGTCGATCGCCAGTGCGGTCGTGACACCGAAGTCGCCCACATCGACGACACCGAACGCCAGCCGCACCGCACCGCCGCGCGTGAATACGTACTCGAAGCTGCGGATGCCGGTGTCGGCCAGAAAATCGAGGATCGGTGCCGACGTGGCGTCGGCGACCGAAGCGATGCGCGTGATGTCGCCGTCGACCGACAGGAAGGCAAAGTCCGGCCGCGCTTCGGCGCCGACTTCGTTGGTGGCCAGCAGCCAGTCGAAACGCAGGATGTCGCCGACATTCACGTTCACGGTGCGCCAGATGGCAGAGCCTTCATAGGCGAAGTCGTCGCCGCGATCAAAGGCGCCGGGCTGCGCGCCGATCGCCGTTTCGAGCGCGAGGCCGGTTTCGACCGCTGCCACACCGCTCAGATTGAACGAGCCGGCCGGTAGCGGGAAGTCATCCTCGAACGTCAGCGATGCCGTTGTCAGGGCGATGTAGGTATCGCCCGAATTGTCCTGGGCGGACACGTCGCCGGCGGTCTGCCAGTTGGCGACGTAACCGCTGTTGAAGTCTTCGCTGAAGCTCACGTCGGCGTGCGCAGCGGTGGCGAACAGCGAGGCGATCAGCGCTGCTGCGGCAATGGGTTTGATCATCATGGTCATGGCTCCGGAAAGTCAGTGTTCAGTAGAGGAATGTCGCGCTGCCCAGTTGGGCCGGCAGCACATTGCGCAGGGTCACCAGCGGACGGGCTGCGGCGCGACCGGCAGACCCGTCGGCGTCGAACAGCACCATCGTGTTCGCACCGCTCTGACGGAAGCTGATGTGGCCGCTGGTCAGCGGGTCGCTGCCGGTCGTGACGCCGGCCAGCAGCTGGCGCACATCCAGCCTGTCCTGCTGCGGATCGAAGTCGGTGATGGTGTCGAGCGCGTCGCGCACACTTTGATAGACGAAGGTGTCCGCACCGCCACCACCGGTCAGCAGGTCTGCGCCTTCGCCGCCGGTGATGACGTCATCGCCCGGTGTGCCGGTCAGCGTGTCGCGACCGGCGCCGCCGTTGATCGTGCGCAGCAGGTTCAGGCCGATGATGACAGGATCATGGTCCGACGAGCGGAAGGCGGTCGGCGCGTACAGGTCCTGCGGCTTGAACTCGGTGTTGTAGTCGATCACGAACGGCTCGTCGGTATTGATGTGCCACTGCGTGATGCCACTTACCTTGCCGGCCAGCGCGGTGCTGGCCAGCGCATGGTCGAGCGCGCCACTTTCACCATCGAAGGTGTAGGTGTAGTTGAGCTCGATGCCGGCGGCCAGATCGGTCAGGCCGGCCGAGGTCAGCGCAAGGATGGGATCTTCCTTCGCATACGCGTTCAGGTCGCCGATGACCAGCACGTCGGCGGCGCCACCTTGACCGGGCAATTGCTGGATGAAGGTCTGCAGCGCTGCCGCCTGCTGCACGCGCAGCGGATTCCAGCAACCCTGACCGTCACCCTGATCGGCTTCGGCCCCGGCGGCGTCGCCGCAGCCCTTCGACTTGAAATGATTGACGACGACGGTGAAGCGCTCGCCGTTGGCCGCGGCGAAGGTCTGCGCCAGCGGCGGGCGGCTGTGGACCGTCGCCGTGTCGCTGATCGCGCTGCCGACCGGTGCGACCTTGGCCGCCTTGTAGATCATGGCCTGGCGGATGGCGTCGGTGCCGGTACCGCCGACCGGCAGACCGACCGCGGCATACACATTGACGCCGTAGGCTGCGTTCAGCGCGGCCACCAGATTGTTCACCGCGCCCTGACCGTTGTTCTCGATTTCGATCAAACCCACGACGTCGGCATCCATCGCCAGCAGCGCGGCGACGATCTTGTCGCGCTGACGGGTGAATTCGAGTGCGCTGTCGGCGCCACGGCAATCGCTGCGCGTGCCGGTGGGGAAGCACGACGCACCGGCCTGATCGATCGTGCTGAAGTAGTTCAGCACATTGAAGCTGGCCACCCGCACATTGCCGCCGACAGCCGCCGGCACTGCGGTGCGCGGATTGTCGCGGCTGAACTCCGGCATCACCACCGGGTGCAGCTTGTAGTCGCGCGGCCCGGTGCTCGACGCGGTGATCAGGCCATGGTCGATCACGCCGGTCAGGCCGGTCACCGTGTCGCCGGCACGCAGCGTGTTGTCGGCGCCGATGAAGGGGATCGGGTTCGGGTTCTGTGCGGTCGAGCCGTCGTCGAGCACGATACGACGACGTGCATTCTCGTCGCGCAGCGCCAGTGCTTCGGCAGTGCCCGCCGGGTGGCGGTTGGTCGGGATTTCCATGCGGCCTTCGGCCGACAGCGTCACCTGACCGTAGCGGCCCTGGAAGTAGTTCTGCGACGCCGTGAGCGGCGAAGTGATGCGCACCAGCATGCCTTCATAGCGCTCCAGCTCGCCTTCGAATGCTTCCGGCAGCACGATGTCGGTCGGCGTGATCGACACACCGCTGCCCAGCACCTGCACGGCGCTCGGCGACGTGAGCTGGGTCACCGTATTGAACTCGGTGACATTTGCGGTCAGACGCAGCCGCTGGCCGACTACGACCGTGTTGCCCGGGGCGAACACGAAAATACCATCCGACGTGCTCACGTCGCCATCGCCGGCGTCGTCCTGCAGGGTGTAGCCGTTCAGGCCGGGGAATACGGCGCTGACCACGCCTTCGGTGGTGACGACCTGACCGTTCAGCGGGCTGGCGTCACCGCTGCCCTGGATCGCCGGGATGGGCACGATGGCGGCCGGCGCAGCGACCGTGATATCGACACTGCACGTTCCTTCCTGTGCCTCGTTGTTCGTGAAGCGCAGACCGATGCTGTACTGGCCGGTCGCGGTGCCTGCCGCGACGCTGACCTGCGCAGACGCGCTGCCGCCGTCGGTCGTCGCCGGAGTGAAGCCGTCGACCGTCACACCAACCGGCAGCGTGCCGGTGAGCGAGTAGGCTTCGACCACGCTGTCGGCGTCGCTGGCCGCCACCGTCACGCTGCCGGCTTCGCCGGCCTGCAGCGCAAGCGCCGGGCAGGTGGTCACGATGGGTTGATTCACGGCACCGCTGCCGCCGCCCTGCACCGATATGTTGTCGATACCGACCCACTCGTCGTTGCCCGGCGCGTTGGTCGTGATCACGCGCAGCTGCAGCAGCGGCTGGTTGTCGGCGTCGGCCGGCAGCGTCACCTGCACCGGCGTCACCTTGCCAGCCAGCGACGGGCCTTCGGTCGCGTCGGCCACGTAGGCCTCCGGCACATTGATGAAGCTGCCGCTGGCGCCGACGCGGTACTGCAGCGCAACCTGCTGCTGCGCGTTGTCGGCCGAGCCGTCGAGATCGCGCAGGTCATAGCGCACGACGATGCCGCTGTGACCGGTGGTGTTCAGCGACAGCAGGATGAAGGGCGCATCGGCGGTGCCGGAGCCGGTCAGTGCGACGACCGGATCGGTCAGGTGGAACTCGGTGACGCCACCGGTGCTGAAGGTGTTCGGATTGGTCTGGTTGGCATTCACGTCGACCGGCGACGTGGTGCCATCCGCCGTGAGGGTCTGCGGATCGACGCCGGTCGCGCTGGTCAGCTCATCGCCGCGATAGCCGGTGATGCCGGGTACGCCGCTCCAGTTGTCATTGGCCGTGATCAGGCCGATGTTCGTCCAGTCCTGCGCGAACGGCAGGGTTTGCGGTGTGTTGTCGGCCTGCGCGGCCGAGGCGAACAGACCGACGATGGCCAGTGTCAGGGAAAGTCGGGGCGAAACGATGCGGTCGTTTGATGACATTTGAATTTCCAGCGAGACAGGCAGGGTAATCGAAGCGGCCCGCCGGCGATACCGGACGGGCCGCGAGGCTGAATCAGACAGCGACGGCGTTGCGGCGGCGGGCAAACACGCCGAGCAGGCCCAGACCGGCCAGCAACATGGCCCAGGTATCGGCTTCCGGCACCGGCGAGATCGCCAGGTCGACCAGGCGACCGGCCGGGTCGAGCGGATCGGCGACGCCGTAGCGGCTGGCACTGATGACGCCGCCCAGGCCACCTTCCGAGGTCGCGTCGGTGATGTATTCCTGCAGCGCCTGCTGGTAGGTGATGGAACTGACGGCATTCTCGAATTCGATGCCGGCAGCGGCGAACGGGTAGCCGTCACCACCGTTGGCGGTGAAGTCGATCGTAGTGAGCGAGAAGCTGCGCGCGCCATCCACCACTTCGCCGTCCTGCACCAGTACGGTACCGTCATCAAGCACGATGCTGACGATGCGGTCGCCCGAGGCGCGCGTCGTGTCATACACGACCCGCATGCCGGACACCTGGGCGAAGCGGCCGTCGGCATTGCCGCTGGCCGATGCGTTGGCAACCGAATGTTCCATGATGGTCTTCAGCTGTTCGGCATTCACGCTGGGTGCGACATCGACCAGGTTGGTGAAGGGCAGCACGTTGAAGGTGTCGCCCACGCTGACGTCGCCGGCATTGATCGAGACGCGGATGCCGCCGCCGTTCTGGATGGCGATGTCGGTACCGCCGGCATGACGCATGGCGTCGGCAACCAGATTGCCCAGATTGGTTTCCGCATTGCGCACACCTGCCTGGAAGCTGCCGGGCGTACCGGCGGCGCCGCGGTTGCCGTTCAGGAAGACCTCCGACTGACCGATCACGGTCGCATTCAGCACATTGATGTAGCTCTGGACCGGATCGACCACCGCGGTCTTCAGGAAGCTGTCGCCCGCCACCGTGTCGGTGTCGGCCAATGCGCCCGATACGCGGTACAGGTTGGCGCCGTTGATCGCCGTTACGGCACCGGTCGTGTCGTCCAGCGTCAGGTTCAGTTCTCCGACGTAACGGTTGCCAAAGCTCGAGGTGACCATGGCGACCCCTTTGCCGTCGGCATCCGTGACCGTCTGCGGCAGGCCGGTGATGGCACGCACATCGCCCGGTATCAGCGCATCGTCTGCGTCAGCCATCAGTTCGTGGCCTCCGCCGGACAGTACGACGTCGACGCCGCGCAGGCCGGGGATCAGCACGTCGCGCTCGTTGGCGGCATTCTGCAGATGGCTGATCACGATGACGCTGCCGGCACCCTGTGCGCGCGCGGCGTCGATCTGCTGCTGCACGAAGGGCACCAGCGCCTGCAGGTTCTGCGCTTCGGTGCTGCCCGCGTTCCAGCCCCCGGTCAGATTCACCGAGCCGGGCGAACTGATGCTCGACAGCAGCGGCGTGGTGACACCGACCACCGCCACCTTGTTGCCGCCATTCGTGCTCAGCAGCGTGTAGGGCGCGACCGTGCCGGTCGCAGCCAGCGACGCGAAGGCGGGCGTGGCACTGAAGTTGAGGTTGGACGACAGATATGTCGTGCCGGAAACCTGGGCGAAGCGCGCCGCGACGTCCGGGCCGAGGTCGAATTCATGATTGCCGAACACCGCGGCATCGAAGCCGATGTGGCGCATCGCGATGGCGTCGTAGAAATCCTGTCCGCCGTCGATGTAAGCCGAGCCCAGATTGACGAAGCTGGCGTTCAGGCGCGGGCCGGGCAGGAAGGCATCGCCGGCGTTGAGCTTGAACACCGTGTTGCCGGCCAGTGCGGCCGCCGATTCTGCGGCGGACATGACGCTGGCGAGGCGATCGACGCCGCCGTAGAAGGA
Organism: Methyloversatilis sp.; assembly: GCF_030698125.1. Taxonomy (GTDB): domain Bacteria; phylum Pseudomonadota; class Gammaproteobacteria; order Burkholderiales; family Rhodocyclaceae; genus Methyloversatilis. Next base: position 31,940 of record NZ_JAUYNV010000038.1, on the reverse strand, counting down.
CACCGCCTGCGACGCGTTGTCGCGCAGGTTGCCCTGTGCCGACAACAGCCAGGACTCCTGGTCACCGATATGCAGCAGCGTGAGACCTTCGGCCAGCGCCGGGCCGGCGAACAGCGACGAAATCAGGATGGCAAGCGTGTGCCTGCGCACGACGAGGGTGGCTTTCATGGGACATCTCCGGAATCGTTGTCAGACGGCGGGCGCGCAGCGGCACCCGTCTGTGTGATCCGGAGGTTAGGGCGCGAAGATGACCGGACTGTGGCCGTGAAAACCCTGCTGCATGATCTGAACGGACTATGCCGCGCGGGCCGGACGACGCAGCGCCGACAGCGCCCACAGCAGGCAACCGACGCCCAGCGTGCCGCAGGCGAAGGTCCATGCCACAGGGGATGTGATGCCCCCGGTCATGTCCAGCACGCCGCCGAACACCAGCGGTGCGATGAAACCGGCGCCGAAGCCGCCAAGCGAATACAGCGCCATCGCCGCACCGCGCTGTGCCGCTGGCGCAGCATGCACGAGGCCGGCGGTCAGCGAGGCCGAATCGGCCATGACGGCCGTGTTGTACAGCGCCAGCACGCACAGCATGAGCCACCAGGGCAGCGCCGCCGAAGCACCGGCCAGCCAGCACAGCAGGCCGGAGGCGATCATCATGGCGACGATCCAGCGCCGTCGTCCGACACGTCCGGCCATTTCATTCCCCAGTATGCTGGCCGGGAGTCCGAGCAGATTGATCAGCGCCGCCGCTTCGGTCGGCGACAGCGCGGCCTGCGCCGACGACAGTCCGTAAGCGAAAGCGATGAAGGCCACCATCCACGACCGCAGGCCGAACAGCTCCCAGCAATGCACCGCGTAGCCGGTCACCAGCTGGCGCACCCGCGGGTGCGCCAGCACCGGTCCGAAACGCGGCAGCCAGTGCGCATCGGCAGCACCGGGCGGCGCATGCGGCGCGGTGCCCATGAAAACGATGACGGCCGCCAGGAGTGGGCCGGCAGCCATCAGCGCGATCGCGATCCGCCAGTCCATCAGATTGCCGAGGGCGCCGGCCAGCAGCAGCGACAGGCTGGTACCGATGCCGAAGCTCGCGGTGTAGAACGCGATCGGTCGATTGCTTCGGGCCGTCGACACGCGATCGGTCAGCACGCGCAGGCCGGGCATGTAGCAGCCGGCAAGTCCGGCGCCGCACAGCGCCTGAAAGAAGGCGCCGGTCCACATGCCCCGGGCGAACAGCGCGAAGCCCAGCGTTCCGCCTGCCATCAACACGCAGGACGCCACATAAACGATGCGCGCATCGACGCGGTCGGTGACGCCGGACAGAAAGGGCACGGCCACCATGTAGCCGAAGAAGAAGGCACCGCCGATCAGGCCGGCTTCGGCACCGCTGAGCTGCCACACCCCGGCCAGCAGCGGCAGGAAGGACGGATAGGCGGCGAATCCCGTCATGCCCAGGGCCTCGGCGGCACACATCAGCAGCGTGAGCCGGGCCGGCGGCAACATGGTCAGTCGCCGTCCGTCGATTTCAGCAGAGCGGATTTGAGCCGGGCGCGACTGGCCTTCTTGTCCTGCCGGGCGTGCTCGCCGCCCTTCTTCAGCAGCGCCGCCGTGGCCAGGGGGTTGCGTGGCTTCAGGCTGCGTCCCTTGGCGCTGACCCGCACGGCGTCCCTGCGCTTCATCGCCGGCGGCCGCGTTCGAACTGGATGATGGCGCGGCCGTCCTCGGTCTGGCGCGGCTCGCCGCGCCAGGCGTGGCCGTAGATGATTTCCATCGTCGCCGGCAGGCGGCCATCGTCGCGCAGCCGCAGCAGCGCATCATCGAGCCGCACACGGGCGCGCGGCGTCAGCAGTCCGCGCGGCCGCGCGGCCAGCGCGCAGTGACCACCGGTATCGGCCAGATCGCGGTACAGCGCGGCCGGCGTGTCGAAGGTCAGCGTGATGTGCTCCATGTCCATCACCGGTTCAGCGAAGCCCGATTCGACCAGCATGTCGCCGACATCGTGCATGTCGATGAAGCGATGTGCGCGCAACGGCAGTCCGGCTTCGGCCAGCGCGCCACGCAGTTCGCGCAGCGTGTCCGGGCCGAGCATGGAAAACATGAACAGCCCGCCGACGCGCACGCAGCGCTGCACTTCGCGCAGTGTCGCCGGCAGGTCCGCCTGCCAGTGCAGCGCCATGTTGGACCACACCATGTCGATGCTGCGCGGCGCAATCGGCAGCCGCGCGATATCGGCACGCACCAGCGCGGTCTGGCTGCCGCCCAGCACCCCGGGCAGCCAGCGCCGCCAGCGCGGCGTGCGGGCGGCTGCCCGCGCGAGCATGGCGGCCGAACGGTCGACGCCGATCATCTGCATGTCGGGGTAGCGTGCGCGCAGCGGCTGCAGATCGGCGCCGGTGCCGCAACCCAGATCGAGCAGGCGGGCCGGCTTCAGCATGACCATGTCAAGCCGCTCGGCCATGCGCCGCGCCACTTCTCGATGCAGCACCGCCGCGTCGTCGAAACGCGCGGCGGCACGCTCGAAGCCGCGCGCCACCGCGCGCGCATCGAGTGCGAGGTCGGGCGGAACCGCAGCGGCGATGGTCGTGCGCTCCGCGCTCAGACCGACTGGATGCCCAGCCGCTCCAGCAGCCGGCGGTCGTTGTCGGCCTGCGGATTGCCGGTGGTCAGCAGCTTGTCGCCATAGAAGATGGAATTGGCGCCGGCAAGAAAGCACAGCGCCTGCATCTGGTCGTTCATCGCTTCGCGCCCGGCCGACAGACGCACGTGGCTGTTCGGCATCGTGATGCGGGCGCAGGCGATGGTGCGCACGAATTCGAACGGATCGAGATCCGGCGTATCGGCCAGCGGCGTGCCTTCGACTTTCACCAGGTTGTTGATCGGCACCGATTCCGGCGGCGTGTCCATGCTGGCCAGCGTGGCGATCAGGCCGGCGCGGCCGCGGCGCGATTCGCCCATGCCGACGATGCCGCCGCAGCACACATTCATGCCGGCTTCGCGCACCGCTTCCAGCGTGTCGAAGCGGTCTTCCTGCGTGCGCGTACCGATGACGTCGCCGTAGAACTCCGGGGCGGTATCGATGTTGTGGTTGTAGTAATCCAGCCCCGCCTTCTTCAGCGTTTCGGCCTGGCCCTCGCGCAGCATGCCCAGCGTGGCGCAGGTTTCCAGACCCAGCCCCTTCACCGCCGAAATCATTTCGGCCACCGCCTCGACATCGCGGTCCTTCGGGCCGCGCCAGGCGGCGCCCATGCAGAAGCGCGTCGCACCGGCATCGCGCGCCGCGCGCGCGGCGGCCAGCACCTCTTCGACCGGCAGCAGGTCCTGGCTGGTGACGCCGGTATCGTGGCGCATCGACTGCGGGCAATAGCCGCAGTCTTCCGGGCAGCCACCGGTCTTGATCGACAGCAGGGTGGATCGTTGTATGGCATTGGGATCAAAATGCTCGCGGTGCACCTGCTGCGCGCGGAACATCAGATCGGCGAACGGCAGCGCAAACAGCGCCTCGACCTGTTCGGTGGTCCAGCGCTGGGGCACTTGGGAGCGGGAGGACGGCGGAAGATGGATGACTTGGGTATGCATGATGTGAAGTCTGGCGGGCGCATCGGCGCTGAAACGGCGAAGCCCGCATTTTCCGCGAAAACGGCCGGCACATGTTGCACCGCGTGATCGCCGCGGCGCGGGCCGCAAGCAGGCGATTGCTGACGCAGGACTGCCGGCTGTGCGGCCTGCCATCGGGCGATGCGCTGTTGTGCGCCGGTTGCCATGACGAGCTGCCGCGTTTGCCCGCGGCGCATTGCCCGGTCTGCGCGCTGCCGGTACCGACGGCCGACGTGTGCGGCCGCTGCCTGAAACATCCACCGGCCTTCGATGCGACGCTGGCTGTCTGGGCTTACGCGGAACCTGCTGACCACCTGATCCACGCCCTGAAGTTCCGCGCCCGCCTGCCACTGGCCAACTGGTTCGCGCACGAACTCCACGCGCTCGGCCTGCCGCCCTGTGATCTGCTGCTGGCCATGCCACTGCATCCGAACCGACTGCGCGAACGCGGCTTCAACCAGTCGGTCGAGATCGGCCGCACGCTCGGCCGGATCGGCCAGCTGAACTTCGATGCCTTCGGTCTGGAGCGCCTGCACGACACGCCGCCGCAGCGCGACCTCGCGTGGTCGCAGCGACGGCGCAATGTGCGCGGTGCCTTTGCGGTGCGTACGGAGGTAGCAGGCAGGCATGTCGCGGTGGTCGATGACGTGTTGACGACCGGCGCCAGCCTGCACGAGGTGGCGCGCATGCTGAAGGCGGCCGGCGCGCTGACGGTGACCAATCTGGTGCTGGCGCGCACGCCACGGCTGCGCGGGAAGTAGCTTCACCCGCCCCGCCGCGGCACAATCCCGCTCCCCGACCCGGCGCACGCCCATGTTCCACATCGTCCTGTATCAGCCAGAGATTCCGCCCAACACCGGCAACGTGATGCGGCTGTGCGCCAACGGCGGCTTCAGGCTGCATCTGGTGAAGCCGCTCGGCTTCGAAATCACCGACAAGCACCTCGCACGTGCCGGCATGGACTACCGCGACCTGGTGAATGTGACAGTGCATGAGGACTGGGCGGCGCTGTCGGACGCGCTGGCACTGCAGCCCGACGATTCGCGGCTGTATGCCCTGAGCACGCGCGGGCGCACTGCACATACGGCGCCGCAATACCGCGCCGGCGACATTTTCCTGTTCGGTCAGGAAACCGCCGGTCTGCCCGGTGCGCTGCTCGACACGGTGCCGGTCGCGCAACGCCTGCGCATTCCGATGCAGCCGGACAGCCGCAGCCTGAACCTGAGCAATTCGGTGGCCATCGTCGCCTATGAAGCGTGGCGCCAGCACGACTTCGCCGGCGCGGCGACGCCGTGAAACAGACTACAGCGGGACTACAGCGGCGGCGTTTCCGCTTTCGGATCACGCGACAGCAGGCTTTCCACTGCGTCGGCTGCGGCCAGCCGCCCGTCGAGCACCGCCGCCACCGCCTGCGTGATCGGCATGTCGACCTGCAGGCGCTCGGCCAGCGCGGCCGCCTCGCGTGCGGTCGGCACCCCTTCTGCCACATGGCCCAACGTGGTCAGTACCTCATCCAGCGAACGCCCTTCGGCCAGCAACAGGCCGACGCGCCGGTTGCGTGACAGGTCGCCGGTACAGGTCAGGATGAGGTCGCCCATGCCGGCCAGCCCCATGAAGGTCTGGCTGCGGCCGCCGAGCGCCACGCCCAGGCGGGCGATTTCGGCCAGACCGCGGGTGATCAGCGCAGCCCGCGCGTTCAGGCCGAAACCAAGCCCGTCGCATACGCCGGTGGCGATCGCCATGACGTTCTTCACCGCCCCGCCGACCTCGACGCCGATCAGATCGTCGTTGGCATAGAGGCGCAGCCGCGGACTGTGCAGTGACGCGACCAGCGCACTGACGAATTCGATGTCATCGCTCGCCACGGTGATGGCGGTCGGCAGGCCGCGTGCCACCTCGATCGCGAAACTGGGCCCACTGAATGCGCCGCGCGAAATCTGCGCGGGCAGGATGTCCAGCGCCACCTGATGCGGCAGCAGACCGCTGCCACTTTCGAAGCCCTTGCAGGCCCACAGCACGGCGGGCACTCCGCTGCGTGCAACCGCTTCGAGCGCCGCGCGCAGGCCGGCGATCGGCGTCGCAATCAGCGCCAGATCACAGCCGTTCAGCGCAGTCGCAGCGTCGGACGACACCGCAATGCCAGGCGGCAGCGCAATGCCGGGCAGATAGCGTTCGTTGGAATGCGAGCTGTGCAGCGATAGCGCATGGTCGGCATCGCGCGTCCACAGCGTCACGTCATGGTCCGCCGAATAGGCAACGGCCAGCGCCGTACCCCAGGCGCCGGCGCCCATCACGCACAGCTTCATTTCGGCGAAACCCGGCTCACAGCCCCCAGACCTGGGAGATGCGCACGAAACCGCTCTGGCCGTCGCGGTGCTTCACCTTCGCCCAGCCTGCCGGCGCGGCTTCGGTGAGCGGTTCGAGCAGTACGCGGCGTTCCGCTTCGAACACCAGCGGTGCGTCGTCTTCCGCACGGACCAGAATGCGCGCGCGCTCCGCGGTGACGATCACCATACGCACAGGCGCGAGCGAAGATGCCTCGACCCACGCAAGCATGCCGCCCGGCTCGCGCACCTTGACCCATCCTGTCTGGCTGCGCACCACCTCGACCGGCGTGTGGCGCGCAATGACAAACTGCTGGCGCGCCTGCCGGGACGGCGCGTCGTACATCACCGCAACGTCCGACAGCGACCGGTAGTCGACGCCCGCCGCCTGTACGGCGAGCGGACAGACGAAGGCCACCAGTGCCGCACATGCGGCCTGCTTCATCACTGCACCGTGGCGCCGTTCTGGCCTTCGGGCGGCTGCTGCGTGCGCTGCTGGTAGATCGATTCGAAATTGACCGGTGCCAGCACGACCGGCGGGAAGCCGGCGCGATTGACTGCGTCCGACACGCTTTCGCGGGCGTACGGGAACAGGATGGTCGGGCAGGCGATGCCGAGAATGGGCTGGATGTCTTCGGCCGGCACGTTGCGGATCTGGAAGATGCCGGCCTGACGGACTTCAACCAGGAACATCGTCTTCTCTTCGAGCTTGGCGGTGACGGTGACGGTCAGCGTCACGTTGAACACGCCTTCCTGCACGGCCTTGCCTTCGGTCTGCAGCTGGATCTGCACGGTCGGATTTTCGCGCGTCAGGAAGATTTCCGGCGCGTTCGGGACTTCGAGCGACAAGTCCTTCACGTAGATCTTCTCGATGGAAAAAACCGGGCCCGTGGGCTGTTGGGGTTGCACTGCTTCTTCGGCCATTTTTCGCTTCTCGGTTGGGGGTTAAGGCTGCAAAAACCGGCTCACGCCTGCAGCAGGGGGTCTAACTTGCCTTCGCGGTCGAGTGCCTGCAGATCATCGCACCCGCCCACGTGGTAATCGCCAATGTAGATCTGTGGCACGGTACGCCGGCCGGTTCGCTCCATCATTTCGGAACGGCGGTCAGGATCGATGTCGATGCGCACCTTCTCGATGTCGGTCACACCCTTGCTCGTCAGCAGGCGTTCGGCCTGCGAGCAATACGGACAAAAGCCGCTTGTATACATCAGCACGCGTGCCATGGCATCACTTCTTTGTCAGCGGCAGACTGGCCTGTTCCCAGGCACCGATCCCGCCGTCCAGCGCAAAAACCTTCTCGAATCCCGCCTTGCGCAGCGCCGAGCAGGCGCTCGCCGAGCGCTGGCCGCTGGCGCAGACCACGATCAGCGGCCGCTGTCTGAACTTTTCCAGCTCACCCAGCCGTTTCGGTATTTCGCCCGCCGGGATGTGCCGCGCGCCATTGATGTGGCCCTTGGACCATTCCGCCTGATCACGCACGTCGATCACCTGCGCGTCTTCGCGGTTGATCAACTGGGTGGCCTGTGCCGGCGACAGACGCGGGCCCGACACCTTCTGGCGAATGGTCAGGAAGATGAGCCCGGCACCACTCATGAAAGCGGTGATGGCCCAGATGTAGTTGGTCGTTACGAAGTCCATGGAGTCTGAGGGCAGCCAGTGTAGGGGTCGGGATGAAGTCGCGTGCCCGGGTGAGCGGGCCGTCGTACGGAAGCATCCGACCATTTGATGCGCATCGAAACGCGCAGGTATGTCGATTTTTTACCGGACCGCGAAATGCTTTTTCTGGGAAAATGCTGATTTTAGCCCAAGCGCGCGCGGCTCACCTACCGACCACGAATCAGTAGCGCAACTCTCCGCCGCAGGATGCCGCGCCCGACCCGATCCCACCCTACAGATCCCACCTCATGTACAAGCTCGTTCTGTTGCGCCATGGCGAATCCGTCTGGAACAAGGAAAACCGTTTTACCGGCTGGACCGACGTCGGTCTGACCGAAAAGGGCGAAATCGAGGCGCGCGAAGCCGGCCGCCTGCTCGCCCGCGAATCCTACCGCTTTGATATGGCGTTTACGTCGGTGCTCAAGCGCGCCAACAAGACGCTGTATGTTGCGCTCGAACAGATGAACCTGATGTGGATTCCGATCCGCCCGACCTGGCGCCTGAACGAGCGCCACTACGGCGCCCTTCAGGGTCTGGACAAGGCGCAGACGGCGCAGCGCTTCGGTGAGGAACAGGTGCTGGCATGGCGCCGCTCCTACGACACGCCGCCGCCGGCGCTGGAAGAGGACGACCCGCGGCTCGACCGCAAGAACCCCCGCTACGCCGACGTGCCGAACGAATGCTTCCCGCGCACCGAATGCCTGAAGGACACCGTGGCGCGCGTGCTGCCGTTCTGGAGCGCGGAAATCGTGCCGCAGATCAAGGCCGGCAAGAACGTGCTCATCGTGGCCCACGGCAACAGTCTGCGTGCGCTGATCAAGTACCTCGACAACGTGTCCGAGCGGGACATCCTCGGCCTGAACATCCCGACCGCACAGCCGCTGGTCTATGAGCTGGATGATGACCTGAAGCCGATCCGCCATTACTACCTGGGCGACCAGGAGGCGATCAAGGCCGCCATCGACGCCGTGGCCAATCAGAGCCGAGCCGTTCCGCAGCGCCAGCGGCCACCGATTCCGGACACCGACGAGGCGCCGACCGAACAACGCCCGCCGTGGATGGAGTGACCGTCCGGTTCCTCCTCGCCCTGCTGTGTGCGCTGCCGCTGACCGCGCAGGCTGAACGCGCGGTCCAGTCCAGTCCGGAACAGCTCAAGGCGCTGCAGCAGCGCATGGAAGCGCTGCGCGATGAGCTTAACCAGTCGGAAAGCGCACACCGCGAGGCGCGCGACGAACTGCGCGGTTCCGAAAAATCCATCTCGGATGCCACCCGCGCATTGCGCGACATCAGCCGTCAGCGCAAGGAGGTCGAGACGGCGCTCGCCCGCACGCGCGCCGACATCGCCGCCGGCGAAACAACGCTGCAGCGCCAGCAGGCACAGCTTGCACAACTGCTGCGCGGCCACCAGCGCGCCGGCGAAGCCGATGCGCTGCGCCACCTGCTGTCCGGCACCGACCCGAACCAGAGCGCGCGCGACCTGCACTACCTGCGCAGCCTTTCGCGCAGCCAGCTCGCGCTGATGGACACCCATCGCGCCGCGCTGACGCAGCAGCGCGCGTTGCTGGCACAGCAGGACAGCCAGCTCGAACAAATGCGCACACTGGAGGCGGAACGCGAACGCGAGCGCGAACGACTGGCTGCCGAAAACAATGTGCGCCGCAAGGTACTCGAACGACTGGCCACCCAGTTGCGCACCGAACGGCGTGAGCTGGCCACGCTCAAGCGCGACGAGGCGAGGCTCAGCCGGCTGATCGAAGCCCTGTCGAAGAAAAGTGCGCGCACCGTGCCACGTCCGGCGCCCGGCGCAGCGCCGCCCGGTGACGACCCGGAACCCGCCCGCAACAAGGCGGACACCGGTCCGGTCGTCAAGTCTCTGCCGGTCGATCATGGTGGCCAGCCGTTCGTGAAGTTGCGCGGCAAACTGCCCTGGCCGGCCAGCGGCGAACTTGCGCGCCGCTTCGGTGCCCAAAGTGCCGATGGCGGCACACCGTTGCGCGGCATTTTCATCCGCGCCGGCGCCGGCGACGTGAAAGCGGTGGCGGCAGGGACCGTGGTGTTCGCCGACTGGTTGCGCGGCTTCGGCAACCTGATCATCGTCGACCACGGCGACCATTACCTGAGCGTCTATGGCAACAACGAAGCCCTGCTCAAAGGGGTGGGCGCGCGCGTCGGCAGCGGCGAGAACATCGCCTCGATCGGCAGCAGCGGTGGGGCTCTGGAATCGGGTTTATACTTTGAATTGCGGCATCAGGGACAGGCGCTGGATCCCTTGAAATGGGTTTCCCGCTAGATTTCCGGCCGATACATACGCGGAGTGCTTTCGATGCAAAAGAAGCTGCAGCAAACCGGCCTGATCATGATCGGGCTTTGTGCAGGCGTGCTGCTCAGTCTCAATTTCTCCGCCAATGCGAACAAGACACCCGGCAGCAGCCTGCCGGTTGAAGAACTCCGCCAGTTTGCCGACGTGCTCAATGCAGTCAAGGCCAGCTACGTCGAACCGGTCGATGACAAGAAGCTGATCACCCAGGCCATCAGCGGCATGCTGTCCGGCCTCGACCCGCACTCCGCCTACCTTGACCAGGATGCGTTCAAGGACCTGCAGGCCGGCACCCAGGGCGAATTCGGCGGCCTCGGCATCGAAGTCGGCATGGAAGACGGTTTCGTCAAGGTGGTGTCGCCGATCGAGGACACGCCAGCGTTTCGCGCCGGCATCAAGTCGGGCGACCTGATCATCAAGCTGGACGACACGTCGACCAAGGGACTGAACCTCGGCGACGCGGTCAAGCGCATGCGTGGCAAGCCGAACACCAGCATCCGCCTGACCATCGCGCGCAAGGGCGAAACCAAGCCGATCGAAGTGACGTTGATGCGCGAAGTCATCAAGGTGCAGAGCGTGAAATCCAAGCTGGTCGAGCCGGGCTACGGCTACCTGCGGCTGACCCAGTTCCAGGAGCAGAGCGCGGAAGATCTGGTCAAGCACATTGGCAAACTCTACAAGGACGGCGAGCTGAAAGGTCTGGTGCTCGACCTGCGCAACGATCCGGGCGGCCTGCTGCACGGCGCGGTCGGCGTGTCGGCGGCTTTCCTGCAGCCGAAGGCGCTGGTGGTGTCGACCGATGGCCGCACCGATGACGCGAAGCGCCGCTTCATCGCATCGCCGGAAGACTACCTGCGCGGCAGTCGCGACGACTTCCTGCAGAGCCTGCCGGCGGGTGCCAAGTCAGTGCCGCTGGTGGTGCTGGTGAATTCGGGTTCGGCCTCGGCTTCGGAAATCGTCGCCGGCGCGCTGCAGGACCACAAGCGCGCAGTCATCATGGGCACCCAGACCTTCGGCAAGGGCTCGGTGCAGACCATCATGCCGCTGACCAACAATACGGCGATCAAGCTGACCACGGCGCGCTACTACACGCCGAACGGCCGCTCGATCCAGGCCAAGGGCATCGTGCCGGACATCGTCGTCGAGGAAAGTGCCAACGGCAGCAGCGGGTTGCGTCTGCGCGAAGCCGACCTTGACCGTCATCTGAACAACGACAAGGACGTGGAAATTCCCGCCATGCCAGTCGATGCGGGCGCCAAGGGCAAGGCAGCGCCGGCGAAGGAAGAAGAGGACGACAAGCAGGCCGCGCCATTCGAATTTGCGACCAGGACCGATTACCAGTTCACGCAGGCGCTGAATTTGCTGAAGGGCCTGCAGATCATGCAGAAGAACTGAGCTGCGACCGCGTCTGCGCGGTCCGGCCCGCGTGTCCGGCGTCCGCATGCGAACCGTCGGACCTACCGGATTGAGGAGCTCAATGATGGCCGCTCATGCAAGCAAGCGTCGTTTTGGTCGCGAACACCGCGCCCCGCGCAAGCCGGGTTACGGCCCTCAGGCCGGCCTGATGAAGCACCGCGAACTGCGCTTCAGCCTGCGCAGCTACGAGCGGATCGATGAAGCAAGCCGCTTTCTGACCGAACAGGGCAACATCACCGTCACCGGTCGCCGGGGTCGCGCACTGGCCATCGAGTACAGTCTGGCCGAGCACAGCTTTCGCAGCATCGAACGGCTGCTTGATCAGCACGGCTTCCACACCGACACCGGGCTGGTCATGCGCATCCTGCGCGCGCTGCTGCACTTCTGCGAAGACACCCAGCTGCGCAACCTGCGGCAGCCGGAACGGCTGATCAAGAAATCGAACGAAATCTATGTCAAGGCCTGGCAGCACCATCCGCACGGCGACCATGACGACACGCCGACCGAACTGCGCGATTACCGCTGACACCGCACGGCCGCAACCTTTTCTGCAATGAACGACGAACAACTGCTGCGCTACAGCCGGCACATCCTGCTGGACCCGATAGGTATCGAAGGACAGGACAGGCTGCTCGCCTCGCGTGCCCTGATCGTCGGCGCCGGTGGCCTGGGCTGCCCGGCGGCGCTCTACATGGCGGCTGCCGGTGTCGGCACGCTGGTGATCGCCGACGATGACGAGGTCGATCTGACCAATCTGCAGCGGCAGGTGCTGCACCGGCAGCATTCGGTCGGGCGTGCCAAGGTCGAGTCGGCGCGAGAAGCGCTGCACGACATCAACCCGTGCATCGAGGTCATCGCGCTCAAGACACGGCTGGCCGGCGACGCTTTGCGCGAACAGGTCGAGGCGGCCGACGTCGTGCTCGACTGCAGCGACAATTTCGCCACGCGCCATGCCATCAACCGCGCCTGCGTGGCGGCGCGCACGCCGCTGGTGTCCGGTGCGGCGATCCGTTTCGACGGTCAGGTGTCGGTGTTCGACAGCCGCGACGCCGGGGCACCCTGCTACCACTGCCTGTTTCCGGAAGGCGGCGACGCCGACGAGGTGCGCTGCGCGGTGATGGGCGTGTTCGCGCCGCTGACCGGCATCATCGGCACGATGCAGGCCGCTGAAGCGCTGAAGCTGCTGGCGCACACCGGCCAGTCGCTGGCCGGCCGGCTGCTGCTGCTCGACGCACTGGGCATGGAGTGGCGCAGCATCACGCTGCCACGCGACCCCGCGTGCGAAGTCTGCGGCCAGCGGACCTGATCGCCCGGTTCCTGCCCACTCGCCGCCGCAGCGACGCCGTCGGGCAGACCAACCTCGGCACATCGCCCGAACCAGGCACCGGCCCCCTGGCCCCTTAAATTCTGCCTCTGCCTCAATGCAGCTTGACGTGCGGCTCCGTGCTGCGCTTGATGATGCGCGCCAGCGCGTCGATCGAACTTTTGATCCAGCCGTGCAGCGCGATCTGGTGCATCTGGTACAGCGAGCGGTACATCACGCGTGCCACCAGGCCTTCGATGAACATACTGCCGCCGATGATGCCGCCCATCAGGTTGCCGGTTGCGCCGGTCTTGCCCAGTGATACCAGCGAGCCGAAATCCTTGTACCTGAACGGGCCCGGATCGCCCTTGCCGAACAGGCGCATGTCGAAAATCTTCACCAGATAGCTGGCCTGCTGGTGTGCCGCCTGGGCACGCGGCGGAATCGTGCCTTCGCCGTCCAGCCAGACGCAGGCCGCACAGTCACCGAAGGCGAACACGTCCGGGTCACGCGTGCTGGTCAGGTGATCATCCACCACCAGCTGATTGATGCGGTTCGATTCCAGCCCGCCGAAACCGGCAAGCATGTTCGGCGCCTTGATGCCTGCGGCCCACACCATCAGGTCGGCACGGATGAACTGGCCGCTGGCCGTGGCCAGACCGTCCTTGCTCACTTCGCTGACCCGCTCGGACTTCAGCACATCGATGCCCATCTTCTTGAGCAGGCCTTCGACCGAGGCCGAAATGCGCAGCGGCAGCGCCGGCAGCACGCGTTCGGCCGCCTCGATCAACGTGATCCGGACGTCCTGCCGCGGGTCCATGCTGTGCACTCCGAAAGCCCGCAACACCTTGCTGGTGTGCCGCAGCTCGGCCGACAGTTCGACGCCGGTTGCACCGGCACCGATGATGGCGATCGACACCTGGTGCGGCTCACCGCGCTCGGCGCGCGCATCGGCACGCATGCAGGCGGCCACCAGCTTCTGCCGGAATCGTTCGGCGTCGTGTGTCGAGTCGAGCGCCATCGTGAATTCGTCGGCGCCCGGGATGCCAAAGGTATTCACCGTGCTGCCGATGGCAATCACCAGGTAGTCGTAATGGAGTTCGCGCTCCGGCAGCATGGGGTCACCGTCGAAGTCCGGCACCGCCTCGATGTGGATGGTCTTGCGTTCGCGGTCGATCGCCGTCATGCGGCCAAGCTGGAACTCGAAACTGTGCCAGCGCGCCTGGGCGACGTATTCGAGCCGGTGCATGTGCATGTCCATGCGTCCGGCGGCGACTTCGTGCAGGTGCGGCTTCCAGATGTGGATCGGCGAGGCGTCGACAAGCACCACGTCGGCCAGACCCTTTTCGCCATAGCGGTCGCCGAGACTGGTCGCCAGTTCGAGGCCGCCCGCGCCGCCGCCCACCACCACGATGACGGGTTTTTTCTGATGATTCATAGTGTCCGGAAGCAGAAAGATTGATGCACGCGGATTGTGCATCAGCAACCGTCGCTTGTGCTCGACACCCGTCCGGATGCTGCACAAATGGAACAGCCGGTGCGGCTGCTCAGTGCCGGCGCCACGAAAGCAGCACGGCGATCACCGTCAGTGCCACCAGCCAAGCAAGCGACCACTCCGGAATGTCGAGCCCGAAGATCGGCGGCAGCTTGGCGCCGCAAGCGCCGTCGGCGAAGAACAGCTGGGGCAGCCACTGCGCGGGCGGCAGGCTGTTGACGAAGTCCTCGACCGGATCGAGACCGCAGCTGACCGACGGGTGGTACAGCACATAGACATGCCGACCGGCAATCGCCGCGCCCGCGCCGGCGACCAGCGCCGCCAGCCACAACCCGCTGCGCGACAGCGCGCCGCCGAACAACGCGCTAAGCAACAGGAACAGTCCGGCACCGGCAAAGGCGTAGCGCTGCAGGATGCACAGCGGGCACGGCGCCAAGCGTTCGACATGCTGCAGGTAGAGCGCGTAGGCAACAAGGCCGAAACAGAGGTAGGACAGGACGAACAGCAGGCGGGTACGGGCGATCGGGGTCATCGGACGCTCAGGTAGACGGACAGGCGGACCTTCAGGCAGAAGCTCGGGAAGACGGAAAGAGCGGCACGCACCGGTGTGCGCTCAAAGAACATAGCGCGCAAGGTCTTCGCTCTGCGACAGTTCGCCCAGGCGAACGTCGACATAGGCGGCATCGACGGTCAGTGCGCTGTCGTGCCGGCCGGCGTCGAAGGACACGTCTTCCAGCAGCTTTTCCATCACCGTGTGCAGGCGGCGCGCGCCGATGTTTTCGGTGCGCTCATTCACCGACCAGGCGACTTCGGCCAGCCGGCGGATCCCGTCGGCGGTGAACTCCAGCGTGACGCCGTCGGTGCCCAGCAGCGCAATGTACTGGCGCGTCAGGCAGGCGTCGGTGGCGGTCAGGATGCGTTCGAAATCTTCCACCGACAATGATTCGAGTTCGACCCGGATCGGGAATCGGCCCTGCATTTCCGGGATCAGGTCGCTCGGGCGCGACAGGTGGAAGGCGCCACTGGCGATGAACAGGATGTGGTCGGTCTTCACCATGCCGTACTTGGTGCTGATGGTCGTGCCTTCGACCAGCGGCAGCAGGTCACGCTGCACGCCCTGGCGCGACACGTCGGCGCCGCCGTGCTCAGAACGGGTGGCGATCTTGTCGATCTCGTCGAGGAACACGATGCCATGCTGCTCGACCGCGACGCGCGCCTGCTGCTTCACCTCGTCCTCGTTCACCAGCAGGGCGGCCTCTTCGTCGGTCAGCACGCGCATCGCTTCGGCGATGGTCATGCGGCGCCGGCTGCGGCGCGGGTTGCCCATGTTCTGGAACATCGACTGCAGCTGCCCGGACAGTTCCTCCATGCCGGGCGGCGTCAGTATTTCCATCGACTGCGAAGACTGCGCGACTTCGATGTCGATCTCCTTGTCGTCCAGTTCGCCCTCGCGCAGCTTCTTGCGGAATTTCTGCCGCGTGCCGGATTCTTCCGCCGGCGGCACGTCGGTGCCAAAACCCGTCGGGCGGGCCGGCGGCAGCAGCACGTCCAGGATGCGGTCTTCCGCGGCGTCCTCGGCGCGCGTGCGCGACGCCTTCATCGCGCGCTCGCGCAGATCCTTGATCGCGATCTCCATCAGGTCGCGGATGATGCTGTCGACGTCGCGCCCGACATAGCCCACTTCGGTGAACTTGGTCGCCTCGACCTTGATGAAGGGCGCGTTGGCCAGGCGTGCCAGCCGGCGCGCGATCTCGGTCTTGCCGACCCCGGTCGGCCCGATCATCAGAATGTTCTTCGGCGTGATTTCGGTACGCAGTGGCTCGGCCACCTGGGCGCGGCGCCAGCGGTTGCGCAGCGCCACGGCGACGGCGCGCTTGGCACGCGTCTGTCCGACGATGTGCTTGTCCAGTTCGGACACGATTTCGGAGGGCGTCATGGTGTGACTGGAAGCGGCTGTATTCATCACCATTCGATCACTTCGATGGTGTGGCTCTGGTTGGTGTAGATGCACAGATCGCCGGCAATGCCGAGCGACTTCGAAATCACGTCACTCGCGGACAGCTCGGTGTTTTCGACCAGTGCGCGGGCGGCTGCCTGGGCGTATGCGCCGCCCGACCCTATGGCAACGATGCCGCCTTCCGGTTCAAGCACATCGCCGTTGCCGGTGATGATCAGCGACGACTCGCGATCGGCCACGGCGAGCATGGCTTCGAGCCGGCGCAGCATGCGATCGGTGCGCCAGTCCTTGGCCAGTTCGACCGCACTGCGCAACAGATGCCCCTGATGCTTTTCCAGTTTGGATTCGAAGCGCTCGAACAGCGTGAAGGCGTCGGCGGTGCCGCCGGCGAATCCGGCCAGAATGCGGCCCTGGTACAGGCGGCGCACCTTGCGTGCCGTAGACTTGACGACGATGTTGCCGAGCGTGACCTGACCGTCGCCGCCGAGCGCAACCTGCCCCGGACGGCGCACCGAAAGGATGGTCGTGCCGTGAAATTGTTCCATGCCTGATCCTGATGAAGCGGAGAGGTCGCGTACTTTACCCTTGCGGGCAGCGACCCAGTTGGGTCGATTCAGAAATGCCGCTGCTGGATTTCCGCCACCGCGGCGACGCCGATCAGCACGAACAGCGCTGCAATCATCGGACGCACCTCGACGAAACGCGGTTGGCGACCGGTGGCCTGCACCGCAGTGATCACGTTGAACAGCAGGCCCGCGCTGATGAAATCCATGCGCTTCAGATCGCAACACTCGACCTTGAGCACACCCGGCGGATGATCACCGGCCGTCAGTACGGCGAAGGCATCCTGCCTGGCGCCGGTGATTTCGCCCTGCAATGCCACTGCCGGCTTGCCATTCGGTTTGACCGGCTCGGGCGCCGCCGGCAGCAGCGTGGCCGACACCCAGCGCGCATCCCATGACGGCGGCGACTGTTCGAACGTCACCGCATACTGGATGGCAAATTCCTCGAATGCCGCTTCGTCGCCCAGTTGTTGCAGCGTTTCCAGATAGAGCAGCCATTGTTCCGGCAGCGCCGCCGTGCCCGGAATGACGCGCGGTGCCAGCAGATCCCGCAGATGAGTGACATTGATCATCGCCACCCGATGGCCGCTGCGCCTGACCTTCACCAGCGCCTCGGTCAACATTTTCGCGCCGTCTTCGTCCACGTCCTGCACGCGTGCGGTGTCGAGCCTGAGCAGCGGGGTTTTGCAAGCGAGGCGGTCGAACTGGTCAATCATCGCGCGGCTGGCTTCGCACAGCTTTCCGGACAGCGTCAAGGTTGGGGGGCCATTTGCCGCGCCTCGGGACGGGCTGGCCGGCCAGGTCGGCGCAGAGCGCTCGAAACGTTCGGCGTAGGCCAGTGCGTGCGCCTCGAAGGCGTCGCAGCGACCGAGCGCGTGACACAGATCGAACAGCATCGACCACACCTGCTCGGCGGAACTGCCCAGATCGTCGAAGGTGGCGCGCTCGAGCGCACTCAGTGCGGCTTCATCGTCACCGTTGGCAAACAGCATCGCCGCCTCTTCGACCACCGGGTGCAGTCCGCTGGCAACGTCCTGCACTTCCAGCTCGCCCTTGCCCATGCGACGCGCGCCCTCGAGCGGATCGCGCGAGATGAAGTCGAGCGATATCAGGCCACCCGATGGCGACACGCTCGGCGCAACACTGCGCGGCCCGCTCTGGGGCGGCGTGCTCTGGGGCGGACGCGAAGCCGTGCCGCCGCGGGCGGGCTGCACGGGTTTGCGCGTCTCGACCTGCGGCGCAGGTGATTTCTTGAAGAATGAAAAGGCCACGGGAGGAAAGATATCGGGTCAACCCGAAGGGTTAACGGCACTGCCTGGACAAAATCGATACAGATCTTTACTTTACCCCGCAAACCCTCCGCGCTGCGCGCCGATCCGGTAAGCAGACGTGACAGGCGCCCGCCCACCAGGTCGTTGCGCTCAGAAATTCATCCGCAGGCCGGCCATCACGCTGCGCCCGGGCAGCGGTGCAATCGTCTTCAGGAAAGACACGTGGTTGCGCGCTTCGGTATCAAACAGGTTGTTGCCGCGCAGCCAGGCTTCCCAGCCCATGCCGCCCGCCGAGAAGCCGTAGCTGGCAAATGCGTTGACCAGCGTGTAGCCCGCGGTCGGAGTACCGCCGTCGTCTACCCGGTCCTGCCGGCGCACGCCCTGCGCCTCAAGGCGCATTTGCAGCCGGTCGCGGTGCCAGTTCAACGCGGCCAGCGCTCGCATCGGCGCAATGCGCGGCAGCGGCTCGCCGGTGTCACGATTGCTGGCACGCACCATGTCGGCCTGCAGGTCGAGGTGCAGTTCGCCGGCGCAGCGGCACAAAAGCAGGTGCGCCTGCGCCTCGACACCGGTGAATCTGGCCGGCACCGCGTTGTAGGTGAATTCAGGCAATTCACCTGCAGGGTCGATCAGGCCGTCTTCTTCGCGGTTGCGCCCGCTGCCCGACAGCGCGATGTAGTTGTTGAAGCGGCTGTGGAATACGCCGACGCTGCCGCTGTGCTCACCGCTCTTGACCCGAAGCTGCAGGTCGATCGAGTTCGATTTCTCGGTATCGAGCGCGGTGTTGCCCAGTTCGTAATTGCCGGTGGCGGCATGCGGGCCATTGGCGAACAGCTCGTAAAAGGTCGGTGCACGCTCGGTGTGCGCCAGCTGGCTGGCCACCGAAAACACGTCGTTCAACGGGTAGATGGCACCGAAGGCTGCGCTGCGCGCCGTGAAGCGGCGCTCCTGCGACGGGTCGAAGCGCGGCGTGCCGGGGTTGTTCGCGTCATCCGGGCCACCGCCGTCGGTGCCGACCTTGGCCCGCTCGATGCGCCCGCCGAAGGTGAGCTTGAGGTCGCCGATCTTCGTTTCCTCGAACACGAACAGTGCGCGCGTATCGGTGCTGGTGGACGGCACGAAGGCCTCTGCGCCGAGCGCCGAAAAGTCGCTGCTGTCGAGCTGCACGCCGAATACGCCGCGGAAGGCACCGATCGGCGCGTGGCTGGCCTCGACGCGGAAGTCGGTGCCCTTGTTGAAGAAACGCGTCTCGGGCGCGCCATCATCCAGTTCGACATGCTTGTAGTCGGTGTGACCGGCACGGAATTTCAGGCCGGTGATGAAACCGCCCAGATCGCGCGCCTCGCCGGCCAGGTCCCAGCGCTCGCTGCGCATGTCGATGGTGATGGTCGGTTCGGCGACGGTGCCGTACAGCGTGTCGTACTGGCCGTAGGACGCGCCGACATAACCCTTGTCGCCCGCCAGCGAAAAGCCGATGCCGCCGCCCTCGCTCTCCGCCGCCGAATTGCGCAGCCGCGACGCCCCCGTGCTGCGTGGAATACGCAGGTCGCTGGTGCGGCGACTGAAGCCATCCACGTGCAGATTGAAGCCGTTGGCACCGAATTCCGCCCGGCCGGCAACCGCGCGTGTCGAATCCGCACCGCCGACCACGCCGTCAAGGCGGCCACTGGCACCGGACAGCGCGCCCTGGGGAATACGGTTGTCCAGCGTATTGACCACGCCGCCCACCGCGTTGCCGCCATACATGAGCGCCGCCGGGCCGCGCACCACCTCGACCCGTTCGATCACCAGCGGATCGGTCGTGACCGCGTGGTCGAAGGACAGCGACGACGCATCGACGGTCGCGCCGCCGTTGCTCAGGATGCGCACCCGGTCGCCATCCAGGCCCCGGATGACCGGGCGACTCGAATTCGGCCCGAACCAGGTGCTGCTGACGCCGGGCAGCGTGCCCACCGTTTCGCCCAGCGTGCTGGCGCCGCGCAGCGTCAGGTCATTGCCGTCCATGACCGATACCGGGCTGACGAGATCCGACAGGTCGCTGCCGAGTGGATTGCCGGTCACGACGACGGTAGGCAGATCCTTGATGGTTTGCGCCGCGGCCGGCATGGCCATGGCTGCGATCGAAGCGGCCATCACGGCGCTTCGCATTGAATGCGAGTGGTACATGAATGCTCCCCTGGCCCGATAGGGCATGGCCGCGCGCGCTGCGCAGCCGGTCTTTCACTGGATGGATCGCGCCCTCACGGGGGCGCGCTGTGTCAGATCAGGGAGAGGGAAGGCGGGCCGTGCGAGCGCTGCTCCGGCAATTGACAGGCCGCTGACGGCACCGACGCAGCGCTGCTGAACACATGGCCGAGGCTGGCGTGGCGCAGCCCGGGCAGCGTGCCCGGAACCGCCGCGTTCAGCGCATGACCGGCGACGCAGTCTGCGCACGACACCGCGTGCAGACCCGAGCCGTGTTCCGATCCGGGGCCCGGATGATGTTCGTATGCGTGCGCCAACGCCACATGCTGTGCCCCGAGCAGGCACAGCAAAAGCAGGATGCGTCGCAATACGAACAGGGGATTCATGAGAACAACGCTGTTTCAGTCGCCGTACAGCTTCTGCAGCCGCTCGCGCCGTTCCTGCGCTTCGATGGTCAGCGTCGCGGTCGGACGGGCAAGCAGGCGGCCGATGCCGATCGGCTCGCCGGTTTCGTCGCAATAGCCGTACTCGCCTGCGTCGATGCGGTCGATCGCCTGTTCGATCTTCTTCAGCAACTTGCGCTCGCGGTCGCGGGCGCGCAGCTCCAGCGTGTGTTCCTCTTCGACCGTCGCGCGGTCGGCCGGGTCGGACACGTTGTCGACTTCCCGCATGTGCTCGACCGTTTCATCGGCCTTGCGCAGGATGTCGTCACGCATGCGCGCGAGCAGACCGCGGAAAAACGCGAGCTGCGCCTCGTTCATGTAGTCCTTTTCCGGCATCTTCAGCATGTCGGCTTCGGTCAGCGGCTTGTCTGCCTTGCCGGCGTTCTTGGTGGCCATCCGCGGGGACTCCCAAGTTGGAAAGAGCGGGAGGATACCAATGTTTGCAGTAAAACAAGAGCCGCGTTGTCACGCCACGCGGATGAGCAGCCCTTTCAGGTACTCGCCTTCCGGAAAAGCCAGCCCGACCGGGTGATCCACCCCGGCCGAAAGCCGGCGTAAAACGCGCGCGCCGACGCCGGCATCGGCCGCTGCGTCGCCGACGATGCCCTGGAACATTGCCGGGTCGATGCCGGCCGAACAGGAGTACGTCATCAGCAGTCCGCCCGGCGCCAGCAGGCGCAGTCCGAGCAGGTTGATGTCCTTGTAGGCGCGCGCAGCCGACTTGGCGTGCGACGCCGATGGCGCGAACTTCGGCGGATCGAGCACCACCAGATCGAATTTGCGGCCTTCGGCACGCAGCGTGCGCAGGTGCTGGAACACGTCGGCTTCGAGCCAGGTGGCGCGGCCGGCGTCCAGGCCCGGGTTGTGCGCCATGTTGGCGCGGGCCATTTCGAGCGCCGGGCCGGATGAATCGATCGACAGCACCTCGCTCGCCCCGCCGGCCAGCGCGTGCAGCGAAAAGCCGCCGGTGTAGCAGAAACAGTTCAGTACCCGCCGGCCCTGCGCGAGTTCGCCGCACAACCGGCGGCTGTCACGCTGATCGAGGTAGAAGCCGGTCTTGTGTCCGCCGGCCACGTCCACTTCTATATTGATGCGGCCGCTCGCGGCACGTTCGGCAATGACCGGTCGCGGCGCCCCGCCCTCGCTCCCCACCTCGCCGGTCAGCCAGCCGGTGCGCACGGCCAGCCCTTCGAGGGCGCGTACGTCCGGGTCGGACCGCTCGTAGATGCGGGCGATGCCGGTGGCCCGGGTCAGCGCGTCGGCGATGGCATCGCGCCACTTTTCGCCTCCGGCGCTGGTGATCTGCAGCACGATCACGTCACCGTAGCGGTCGGCCACCACGCCGGGCAGGCCGTCGGATTCGCCGTGGAGCAGCCGCACACCGCCGGATGCGTCGAATTCAGCCGCCAGTTCGGGCAGATCGCGCCGCTGCTCAACCGCGCGTGCCACGGTGCGGCGGAAGAACGCGTCGTCAATGCTTTCGTCGACGAAGGTCCACATGCGGGCGCGTATCTGCGACTCGGGCGACAGCGCTGCACGCCCCAGCGCACGGCCGTTGCTCGCCTGGACCACGACGGTGTCGCCCGGCCGGGCGCGACCGTCGATGCGATCGACCGCGCCGGCGAATATCCACGGGTGGCGCCGCAGCACCGAGCGTTCACGGCCCGGCGCGAGGATCAGGGTGGCGGTCACACCGCGCCGTCCGAACGGGTCGGCTGTGCAAAGCCGACCCCTTGCGAACGAAGTAAGCGTGGGGGCACCACCCCTCAGCCCAACTCGCGGATCAGCGACGCACCAAGCAGTTCGCCAATCCGTTCGAGGTAGAGCGTGCCCATGTCGGACACGAAACGGTCGGCATCGTCGGAACCCAGCGCCAGCAAACCAACGATGCGTGATTCGCGGCGCAGCGGAATAAGTGCAATCGACTGCACCGACGGCGCCGCGTCGCCGAACCACGCCACCACGCCCAGATCGTTCACCGGCCCGCAATAGGGATGCTTCGCGTCGTTGGCGAACACGCGGATGCGCTCCTCGACCGGCGCGAACACGTCGCTGTCGCGCGTCAGCACGCTGTTCCACAGACGCAGCGCCAGCTGCGGCACGGCGAAGGCGTCGGCCAGCTGTTCGCGCAGCACGTTCATCAGCGCGTCGAAGCTTCCAGCGGTCAGCAGCGCGACCGACAGCGCATGCACGCGCGTGGAAATGAGGTCGTTGTCTTCGCCGAAGCGCAGTAGCTCGGCCAGCTTCAGTTCCAGCGCCTTGGCCTTTTCGCGCAGCGTCAGGATCTGCCTTTCGGTGATCGAAATGGTGCGGCCGCCGTGCGGGTGCGGGACATAAAGCTGCGCCAGCAGGTCGTGATAATCCTCGAAGAACTGCGGGTGGTCCTGCAGGTAACGCGCGATGTCGTCGGCTCTCATGCCTCGGTCACTCCAGATGAATGTCTGCTTCAAAAACGGTCACGGCCGGGCCGGTCATGTAGACCGGCTCACCTTCGCCGGCCCAGCGGATATTCAGTTCGCCGCCGCGCGTGGTCACGCGCACCGGGCTGTCGAGCAGATTCCTGACCACGCCGGCCACCACGGCGGCGCAGGCGCCGGTGCCGCAGGCCAGCGTTTCGCCGGCCCCGCGCTCATACACGCGCAACCGGATGTGATGCGCATCGACCACCTGCATGAAACCGGCGTTCACCCGCGCCGGAAAGCGCATGTGCGATTCGATCAGCGGCCCCTGCAGCGCGACCGGCGCGGCATCGACGGCGGCCACCACCTGCACGGCATGCGGGTTGCCCATCGACACGGCGGTGATCGGCAACGTCAAACCGTCCACGTCGAGCGGCTGCACGAAGGCATCGGAGGCGGAATCGAACGGGATGCGCGCCGGTTCGAACACCGGCACGCCCATGTCTACAGTGACTTCATCGTCGTCTTCCGCGGTCAGCGTAATCACGCCGGACATCGTTTCGACACGGATCTGACGCTTGTCGGTCAGCCCCTGATCGAGCACGAAGCGCACGAAACAGCGCGCGCCATTGCCGCATTGCTCGACCTCGCCGCCGTCGGCGTTGAAGATGCGGTAACGGAAATCGACGCCCGGCTGTTGCGCGCGCTCGACCAGCAGCAACTGGTCACAGCCGACACCGAAGTGGCGGTCGGCCAGAAAGCGCACGCGCGCGGGTGTCAGGTCGACCTGCTGGCGGATCGCATCGATGACGACGAAATCGTTGCCGAGGCCGTGCATCTTGGAAAAACGCAGCTTCATGCGCGTCCCTTCATGTGCGCCTTCATTCAGTCGCCAGCGGCACCCAGTCGCGCCACACGCAGCGGTTCATCACGACGGTGAGCCCGGCGTCCTTCGCACGCTGCGCGGCGGCTTCGTCGATCACGCCGTCCTGCAGCCAGATCGCCGGCAGGCCGAGCGCGATGGCGCGATCGACCACGGGGCCGACGCGTTGCGGCGCCAGAAAGACATCGACCAGGTCGATGCCGCGCCGCAGCGCGTCGGGAATGTCATCGAGCGACGCGTAGGCCGTTTCGCCCAGCACTTCGGTCACGGCCGGTCGCACCGGCACGATGCGCCAGCCGAAGCCCTGCATGGCGCGCGCGACACGATGACTCGGGCGGTTTTCATTCGGGGACAGGCCGACGACGGCCACGGTGCGCGCGCGCCGCAACAGCGCGCCGATGGCCTGCGGCGAAGGATTTTCGAACATGCGCGCATTCTACAGCGCGGGCCGCTGCACGCCGGGCGGGCACTTGTAGCGCTTGTAACCCCAGATGTACTGGTCGGGATAGCGGCGCACCAGTGCTTCGACGCTGCGGTTGATCGCCTCGACGCGCGCCCGCGTGTCGCCGGTGACCGGCACCTCGGGCGGCAGGAAGTGCAGATGGAAGCCCGGCCCGTCCGGCAGCCGCTCGGCGAACACCATCAGCGGACCTTCGGCATGCTCGGTCAGGCGCGCCGCCAGCGTCATCGTGTAGGCCGGGCGGCCGAAGAAATCGGCCCAAACCCCTTCGCCGTTGGCCGGCACCTGATCGGGCAGGATGCCGACCAGCCCGCCGTCACGCAGCGTACGCAGCAACCGGCGCACGCCGCCGCCGTCAGCCGCGGCCAGCGACACCCCGCCGCCGTCTCGCCCGCGTGCCATCAGCGGGCCGAGCCAGGCCTGGCGGGGCTCGCGGTACAGCACGGTGATCGGCAGACGTGAGCCGATCAGTTGCGCCGCTACCTCGAAAGCGCCCATGTGCGGCGTCAGCAGCACCACGCCGCGTCCCTTCGCGTGCAGCGCCGCGACATGTTCCCAGCCGGTGACGCCGGTCACCCGGGCCAGCACCTCGGCGCGTGGTCGCATCCACACCCAGGGCAGTTCGAACACGACACGCCCTGCGCTGGCGGCTGCGGCGTCGATCAGCGACGCATCGGCATCCGGCACGGCGCGTTTCAGATTGGCATCGAATTCGCGGCGGAACTTGCCCGACCAGGCATGCATGCGACGCCCGGCGAACGCGCCCACCGTCTGCAGGACGCGCAGCGGACAGCGTGACAACACGCCGAAGACAGCGCCGGCAATCCGGCTTGCCAAGGTGTGAACAACTGCAGACATCGAGAAATGCGTGGCGCACGGGAACGACAGGACGCGGTAGACTAATGCTTCCGCCGAGTTAAACGAGACAACTTGCAGGGCGGATTAAAAATACTGCTAAAGCGTCGCCTGCTCGCTTCCCGGGGCTGGTTCGACGAACCAGCACAGGGATGATCAAAAGGAGCAGGCGCATGTCAGAGTATCTATTCACGTCGGAATCGGTTTCAGAAGGTCACCCGGACAAGGTGTCCGACCAGGTGTCGGATGCCATCCTCGACGCCATCCTCGCGCAGGACCCGACCGCCCGTGTCGCCGCGGAAACGCTGTGCAACACCGGCCTCGTCGTGCTCGCGGGCGAAATCACGACGACCGCCAACGTCGACTACATCCACGTCACGCGCGACACGCTCAAGCGCATCGGCTACGACAACACCGAATACGGCATCGACTACAAGGGCTGCGCCGTGCTGGTGGCCTACGACAAGCAGAGCCCGGACATCGCGCAGGGCGTCGATCGCGCCAGCGACGACTACCTGAACCAGGGCGCCGGCGACCAGGGCCTGATGTTCGGCTACGCCTGCGACGAAACGCCGGTGCTGATGCCGCTGGCCATCCACCTTTCGCACCGTCTGGTCGAGCGCCAGGCCCATCTGCGCAAGGACGGCCGCCTGCCCTGGCTGCGCCCGGACGCCAAGAGCCAGGTGACCATCCGCTACGTCGATGGCAAGCCCGAGCGCATCGATACGGTGGTGCTGTCGACCCAGCACGCGCCCGACATGTCGCTCGAAGCCATCCGCGAGGCGGTGATCGAAGACGTGATCAAACCGGTGCTGCCGCCGGAACTGGTCAAGGGCGAAATCAAGTATCTGGTGAATCCGACCGGCCGCTTCGTCGTCGGCGGCCCGCAGGGCGACTGCGGTCTGACCGGTCGCAAGATCATCGTCGACACCTACGGCGGTGCCGCACCGCACGGCGGCGGCGCATTCTCCGGCAAGGACCCGTCCAAGGTCGACCGTTCGGCCGCCTACGCCGCGCGTTACGTGGCGAAGAACATCGTCGCCGCCGGCCTCGCCTCCAGGGCGCTGGTGCAGGTGAGCTACGCCATCGGCGTCGCCCAGCCGACCTCGATCATGGTCGACACCTTCGGTACCGGCAAAATCTCGAACGAAAAGCTGACCGAACTGGTGAGCCGGCATTTCGACCTGCGCCCGAAGGGCATCGTGCAGATGCTCGACCTGCTGCGCCCGATCTACCAGAAGACCGCCGCCTACGGCCACTTCGGCCGCGACGAGCCGGAATTCAGCTGGGAGGCGATCGACCGCGCCGCCGCCTTGCGGGCAGACGCAGGACTGTAAGCGCCGCACGCACTGTTGCCACACGACAAGGGCCGCTTCAGCGGCCCTTGTCTTTTCCGGTGTGGCCGACCATTCGTCCGAAAGATTGCAGCTCACGGGTCCGTTACAACGGATGACCACTACAGCCGTCCGGAAATCACTAAACGTCACTAGTTGACACTTAACTTCACTAGTGATCGAATTGAAGCCGTCTGTTCCAAACCAAGGAGATTCCGATGCGCCAGTTCGAGGTCGACGATGATGTGGTTGAAATGGTGTGGCTACTGGCCAGACCAAAGCCCTTTGAGAGCCTCACGTTTAACGATGCTTTACGCCGGATGCTCGCGATCGAGAGTACGGATACAACTGAGCCTGCACCTGAGCAAGTGAAAGCTGAGCTTTTGGCCCGGATCGAACGGATTAAGAGCGAAGTCGCTTCGTCGAAGCGAGCAGCCTCGCCGAACCCCTCGCAGTGGGCAGCATCGGTTCCGGAGCTATCAGCGGAGCGTCAAATCTGGAAAGGATGGCGAGACATCTGTGACCACCTTGGCATTGATCCGGCAGGTGACTCCGCACGTCGAAAACTGAAGACTTGGGTGGCACTGCATCGTCCCGCATGGCCACCCGTGCCCGAAACCGATTCGCGAAGCGCAGACGAACGTCGATGATGTCGTCAATCTATTGTCCGGTGGGCCATTCACCCGATAAAATGACTACATAAAGTCATTTTATCGGGTGAGCTATGGACAGCATTCAGATTCGCGACGCCAAGGCAAAGTTTTCTGCACTGGTCGATGCGGCCGAACACGGGCGGCCCACAACGATCACCCGTCACGGCAAACCGGCGGCTGTACTCGTACCGATCGAGGACGCACATCGACTGTATCCCGCTGACAGGGCCTCGTTTGCCGATCTTCTGCTGTCATTCCCGGGTGAGGTCGAGTTCGAGCGCGACACTGCGCCGCTCCGTGAGGTCATTCTTTGAACGGCTATCTGCTCGATACCTCGGTACTGTCCTTGTTGGCGCCGGGCAAGCGGTTACCCGGCCAGGCGCTTGCCGCCTGGATGCAGGCCCACAGCGCGACTTTGTATCTTTCCGCAGTAACGGTCGCCGAAATCGAGCAAGGCATCTGCAAACTCAGGCGGGCCGGCGGGGTTGAACGCGCCGCCCAACTCACCCGCTGGCTGGACGGACTGATCGCCCAAGGCGAAGAGCGCATCGTGCCGTTTGATGCGCATGTCGGGCGCATAGCCGGCGCTCTGTCCGAAAGGGCAACGGCGTCCGGACGTCACCCGGGCTTTGCGGACGTGGCCATCGCCGCCACAGCGCTGGCACGCGGATGGGTCGTGCTGACGTGCAATGGGAAGCACTTCGAACCCCTGGGTGTGAATTACGTCGATCCGACGGAGGGGTTACCCGACTGAGTGTCAGTCGCCTCGCGTGACGCTTCGCTTACCCGCTACTTAACCGGATGCCGACCAGCGAACGCATCGACCGAATTTTCCGAAATCCGCGTCCACAGGTGCTGTTCTGAGCGGAAGCGGTTCCACGGTTCGAACACCTTGCGGAAGCCGGGACTGGACGCCGCAAGTTCGCGGTACAGCGCGAACGACTCCTTCTGGCAGGCGAGCAGGATGTCGCGCGAGAACATGCGCAACCGGGCGCCGCCCTCGATCAACTTCTTCATCGCGGCCGGATTGCGCGCGTCGTAGCGCGCCTGCATGCCAACGTGTGCGGCCGCGCAGGCGGCTTCGAGAATGTGGCGGTAGTCGGCCGGCAGCGCGTCATGCGCCGCGCGGTTCACGTAGATCGACAGCTGCGGCCCGGCTTCGGCCCAGCCCGGGTAGTAGTAATAGGGCGCGACCTTGTAGAAGCCGAGCTTCAGGTCGTCGTACGGCCCGACCCATTCGGCGGCGTCGATGGCGCCCTTTTCCAGCGCCGGATAGACGTCGGAGCCCGGAATCTGCTGCGGCACCACGCCCAGACGGGTCACCACCTGCCCGGCCAGACCGCCGACGCGCATCTTCAGGCCCTTCAGATCGGCCACGGTGCGGATTTCGCGCCGGAACCAGCCGCCCATCTGCGCGCCGGTGTTGCCGCACGGAAAATTGACGATGTTGTAGCCGGCGAACAGCTCGCGCATCAGCGCCATGCCCCCGCCGTCGATCAGCCACGCGCTCTGCTGGCGACTGTTCAGGCCAAAGGGCATCGCACAGTCAAAGGCGAAGGTCGGGTCCTTGCCGATGTAGTAGTAGGACGCGGAATGACCGCACTCGACCGTGCCTTCGCGTACTGCGTCGAGCACACCGAACGGCGGTACCAGTTCGTTGGCGGAGAACACCTGGATCTGGAAGCGGCCGCCGGTCGCCGCACTCACCTGCTGCGCCACCTGCTCGGCGGCGGGAAACAGCGCATCCAGCCCCTTCGGAAAGCTCGACGCCAGCCGCCAGCGGATCGCCGGCTGCGCTCCCACCACGGCCGGCGCGGCCAGCAGCGCGGCGGGCGCCGCCTGCAGGAAGGTGCGCCGCCCGCGCGCGCTCACGCGCCGGCTATCCTCATGCGGTCGATCAGGATCGAGCCGCACTGTTTCGAACCGCGCACCAGCGTGTCGGCGCCGACTTCCTTGATGCCCATGTACATGTCGCGCAGATTGCCGGCGATGGTGATTTCCTGCACCGGCCAGGCGATCTGGCCATTTTCGATCCAGTAGCCGGCGGCGCCGCGCGAATAGTCGCCGGTCACGTAATTGACGCCGTGACCGAGCAATTCGGTCACCAGCAGGCCGCGCTTGATCGAGCCGATCATGTCCACCAGGCTGCGCGTACCCGGCTTCACGATCAGATTGTGCGAGCCGCCGGCATTGCCGGTGGTCTGCATGCCCAGCTTGCGCGCCGAATAGGTGCTCAGGAAGTAGCCGTTGAGTACGCCGTCCCGCACGACATCGCGGTCGCGCGTGGCCACGCCGTCGTCGTCGAACATGCCGGAACCCATGGCGCGCGGCAGATGCGGCCGTTCGGAAATACTGATCAGCGGCGAGAAGATCTGCTTGCCCAGGCTGTCGAGCAGGAAGGACGACTTGCGGTACAGCGAACCACCGCTGGCCGCCTGCACGAAATGACCGATCAGGCCGATGGCCAGCGGCGCCTCGAACAGCACCGGCACCCGCGTGGTCTTGACGCGCCGCGCGCCCAGCCGCGCCAGCGCGCGCTCGGCGGCATAGCGGCCGATGGCTTCGGGTGACGGCAGATCGGCTGCCGAACGCTGGCTGGCGTACCAGTCTTCGCGCTGCATGGCGTCGCCCTCGCCGGCGATGACCGAACAGCTGATGTACTGGCGCGAACTCGAATAACCCGCCATGAAGCCCAGGCTGTTGGCCGAAATGAATTGCGACTGCTGGGCCGACACCGAACCGCCTTCCGAATTGCGGATATCCGGCGAGGTGGCGAAGGCGGCGTCTTCGCAGCGCTTGGCGATTTCGATCGCCTGCTCGACCGGCGGCTCCCACGGGTGGTACAGGTCGAGGTCGCGGAATTCGGTCGCCAGCAGCGACTTGTCCGGCAGGCCGGCGCAGTCGTCTTCGGCGGTGAAGCGGGCGATCGACAGCGCCGCGTCGACCGAGGCGCGCAGCGCGTCGCGCGAAAAGTCGCTCGAACTGGCGTAACCCTTGCGCTGGCCGACATAGACGGTGACGCCGATGCCCTTGTCGCGGTTGTATTCGATCGTTTCGACCTCGCCACGGCGCACCGTGACCGACTGGCCGAAGCCTTCGGACACGTCGACCTCGGCCGCGGTGGCGCCGCCGGCGCGCGCGTGGTCCAGCAGATCCTGCGCAATGTCGCGCAGGCTGTCATCGGTATAGCTGAAACCCTGTCGGGACATGGGGGCCTATCTCGCAGTGAAATCCGGTGGGGAATCCGCAGCCGGCGCGCCACGCATGGCGTTGCACGAGCGGGCTGCGGCAAAGCTGCAATAATAGCCGCTTGCCAAGCTTCGCCCCGCCCCATGCGCCCGAAATCCATATCGACCCACGACGACCCCGATGACGAGCCGCAGTACGACGGCCCGAGCAAGAGCCAGAAGAAGCGCGACTCGCATGCGCTGCAGGACATCGGCGAACAACTGGTCGCGCTGTCCGACACCCAGCTCAAGCGCATCGACCTGCCGGACAACCTGCGCCGCGCGATCGAGGAAACGCGTCGCACCCGCAGCCGTGAAGGCCTGCGCCGGCAGATGCAGTATGTCGGCAAGGTGATGCGAACCATCGATACCGCACCGCTGGTCGAGGCGCTGGACGCGATACGCGGCGTGTCCGCCCGCGCCGTCGCACGCGAACAGATGCTGGAACGCATGCGCGAGCGGCTGATCGCCGACGAACAGGTGCTGGGCGACATCGCCGCGCAGTGGCCGGATGCCGATCTGACCCAGCTGCGCACGCTGCGCCGCAATGCGCTGCGCGAAACCGAACTGGACAAGCCGCCGCGCGCGTTCCGCGAAATCTTCCGCGTGCTGCGCCAGCTCGACCGTGCCGGCACGCCGGACGCCACCGAAACCGCAGAGGATGAACACGACGATGAACAAGGATGACGATCTGCTGACCGTGGGTCTGGTGTCAGTGTCCGACCGCGCCTCGTCCGGCGTCTATCAGGACCAGGGCATTCCGGCGCTGCAGGACTGGCTGTCGGCAGCGCTGAAGACACCGGTCGCCTTTGAAACACGGCTGATTCCGGACGAACAGCCGGTGATCGAGGCGACGCTGATCGAACTGTGCGACAGCGCCGGCTGCGATCTCGTGCTGACCACCGGCGGCACCGGCCCGGCGCCGCGCGACGTGACACCGGATGCCACCGCGGCGGTGGCGCACAAGCTGATGCCCGGCTTCGGCGAACAGATGCGCCAGATCAGCCTGCGCTTCGTGCCGACCGCCATCCTGTCGCGCCAGACTGGCGCCATCCGCGGCAAGACGCTGATCCTGAACCTGCCGGGGCAGCCGAAATCGATCCGGGAAACGCTGGAAGGCGTGAAGGGTGCGGACGGCACCCAGATCGTGCCCGGCATCTTCGCCGCCGTGCCCTACTGCATCGATCTGATCGGCGGGCCGTACATCGAAACCGACGAAGCCGTGGTGAAAGCCTTCCGCCCGAAATCCGCGATCCGGCCGCCCAGGACCTGAGCAGGCGTCGCCCGCACAGCGGACTGACCGCAGACGACCGCTACGAAAACCGCGACGGTGCCTGCCCTTCTCATAGCGGACCCTGTCAGCGATACACGCGTTGTTCATGCGCTGTCGCGTGCTTTGAGACCGGATCGCCTGCAGGGCAGGCTCCTACGAAAACCGCGACGGTGTTGCCTTTCGTAGGAGCGGACCCTGTCCGCGATCCGCACGCTGATCAAGCGCTGTCGCGTGTCCGAAGTCCGCATCGCCTGCAGGGGCGGAGCGGGGGTTTCGGCGAGCACGGCTCGCCGCCCGTGGAGCCGGTCGGCCATGCAGGGCCGACCGTGGGACGGCTCCTGC
>NZ_JAUYNV010000031.1 GCF_030698125.1 Methyloversatilis sp. | reverse complement strand
GTACGCCTTCGCTTCGCCTCCGAACTTCGACGACAGAATCGTCGTGATCGCCGCCGTCAGCGTCGTCTTGCCATGATCAACGTGCCCAATCGTCCCCACGTTCACGTGCGGCTTGGTACGTTCAAACTTTCCCTTTGCCATGTCTAGCCCCTAAATCCCAAAACTCACTTCTTGTTGATGATCGCTTCGGCGACGTTCTTCGGCGCTTCGGCGTAATGCTTGAATTCCATCGAGTAGGTCGCACGCCCCTGGCTCAACGAACGCAAAGTCGTGGAATAACCAAACATCGCCGCAAGCGGAACTTCAGCCTTGATGGCCTTGATGCCACCCGGCAGATCTTCCATGCCCTGAACGATGCCGCGGCGACCCGACAGGTCGCCCATCACGTTGCCCATGTAGTCTTCAGGCGTCTCCACCTCGACCGCCATCATCGGCTCAAGCAGCACGGGACTCGCCTTGCGCATCGCGTCCTTGAATGCCATGGACGCAGCCATCTTGAAAGCATTCTCGTTCGAATCGACGTCGTGATACGAGCCGTCGAACAGCGTTACCTTCACGTCAACAACCGGGAAACCGGCAAGAACGCCATTCGGCAATGTTTCGCGCAGGCCCTTATCGACCGCGGGGATGAATTCGCGCGGGACGGTGCCGCCCTTGATCGCATCAACGAACTCGTAACCCTTGCCCGCTTCGTTCGGCTCGAGCTTGATCCAGACATGGCCGTACTGGCCACGACCACCCGATTGCTTGACGAACTTACCTTCCTGTTCGACTGACTTGCGCACGGCTTCGCGATAGGCGACCTGCGGGGCGCCGACGTTGGCTTCAACACCAAATTCGCGCTTCATCCGATCGACGATGATTTCGAGATGCAACTCGCCCATGCCCGAAATCACTGTCTGACCGGATTCCTCGTCGGTACGCACACGGAATGACGGATCTTCCTGCGCAAGACGCGACAGCGCCAAGCCCATCTTTTCCTGATCACCCTTCGTC
This sequence comes from Methyloversatilis sp., assembly GCF_030698125.1. Lineage (GTDB taxonomy): Bacteria > Pseudomonadota > Gammaproteobacteria > Burkholderiales > Rhodocyclaceae > Methyloversatilis. The sequence goes on along the minus strand of NZ_JAUYNV010000031.1, from coordinate 14,810 downwards.
TTCGGCTCGACAGCAACATGAATCACCGGCTCCGGAAATTCCATGCGCTCGAGCGTCACGGCATTGTCCGGATCACACAGCGTTTCGCCGGTGGTCACCGACGAGAGGCCGATCGCAGCCGCGATGTCGCCAGCGCGCACTTCCTCGATTTCCTGACGGTCGTTTGCGTGCATTTGCACCAGACGACCTATGCGATCCTTCTTGCCCTTGATCGGGTTGTACACCGTATCGCCTGACTTCAGCACACCCGAATAAACACGGATGAACGTGAGCTGACCGACGTACTTGTCCGACATGAGTTTGAACGCAAGCGCCGAGAATTTCTCGTCGTCCGCTGCGCGGCGCTCGACCGGTTTGTCGTCGTCATCCAGACCCTGGACCGGCGGAATATCAACCGGCGACGGGAGAAAATCGATCACGGCATCCAGCATTCGCTGCACACCCTTGTTCTTGAATGCCGTGCCACACAACATCGGATGGATTTCACCCGCGATAGTGCGGGTCCGCAGCCCGAGAATGATGTCCTTCTCGTCGAGGTCGCCGTTTTCAAGGTAGCGGTTCATCAGCTCTTCGCTGGACTCCGCCGCCGCCTCAATCATCTTTTCGCGCCATTCGTTGCATACATCAGCGAGCTCGGCAGGAATCTCTTCGTACGTGAATTTGATGCCCTGGGACGCCTCGTCCCACAGGATCGCCTTCATCTTGATCAGGTCGACAACGCCCTTGAAACCTTCTTCAGCACCGATAGGCACAACAACCGGCACCGGATTGGCATGCAGACGGGTCTTCAGCTGTTCATAGACCTTGAAGAAGTTCGCGCCCGTGCGATCCATCTTGTTGACAAAGGCCAGACGCGGCACGCCGTACTTGTTGGCTTGGCGCCAGACGGTTTCCGACTGCGGCTGCACACCGCCCACGGCGCAATACACCATGCAAGCGCCATCCAGCACACGCATCGAGCGCTCGACTTCAATCGTGAAGTCCACGTGCCCCGGTGTGTCGATGATATTGATGCGATGCTCGGGGTAGTCGCCCGCCATGCCCTTCCAGAAGGTCGTCACGGCAGCCGACGTAATGGTGATGCCGCGCTCCTGCTCCTGCTCCATCCAGTCAGTCGTGGCCGCACCGTCGTGCACTTCACCGAGCTTATGATTCACGCCGGTGTAATACAGAATTCGCTCGGTGGTCGTCGTCTTGCCGGCGTCGATGTGAGCGGAAATGCCGATATTCCGGTAGCGCTCGATCGGTGTCTTGCGTGCCACGATACAGTCCTTTGAAACAAGAGGCCGCCACAAGTGGCGGCCGTTCGATTAAGCGGGATGACTCAGAAACGGAAGTGCGAGAAGGCCTTGTTGGCGTCCGCCATCCGATGCACCTCGTCGCGCTTCTTCATCGCGGCGCCGCGACCTTCGGACGCTTCGAGCAGTTCAGCCGCAAGGCGCAGACCCATAGACTTTTCCGAGCGTTTGCGGGCGGCTTCACGCAACCAGCGCATCGACAGCGCCATACGACGCGACGGACGCACTTCAACCGGCACCTGGTAGTTGGCACCGCCAACGCGGCGACTTTTAACCTCGACAACCGGTTTCACGTTACTGATCGCCTGAGCAAAAACTTCAAGCGGATCCTTGCCGCTCTTGGTCTTGATCTGCTCGAAAGCGCCATACACGATGCGCTCAGCCACCGACTTCTTGCCGGCCGACATCAGAACATTTACAAACTTGGAGAGTTCGACGCTACCGAATTTCGGATCCGGCAGGATATCCCGCTTGGGTACTTCACGACGACGTGGCATGTTTAAACCCTTAACTTCCTGCTATTACACTGCACTGAGTACGCGCTGACGGAATCCGGTCAAGCCTTCTTCGGGCGCTTCGCGCCGTACTTGGAGCGCGACTGCTTGCGATCCTTCACACCCTGCAGATCAAGCGAACCGCGAACGATGTGGTAGCGCACACCCGGGAGATCCTTGACGCGACCACCGCGGATCAATACGACCGAGTGCTCCTGAAGATTGTGACCTTCACCACCGATGTACGAGATCACCTCGAAACCGTTGGTGAGACGCACCTTCGCGACCTTGCGCAGCGCCGAGTTCGGCTTCTTCGGAGTCGTGGTGTACACACGCGTGCAAACGCCGCGCTTTTGCGGGCAAGCCTCAAGGGCAGGCACTTTTGATTTGCTTACCGGCGACGTGCGCGGCTTGCGAACAAGCTGATTAATGGTTGGCATTTTTCGAGATTCCAAAAGACCGGAGGCGACGCCTTTTACGGTCGGCCCGCCTCCGTGACTCGTTCGCCCCGGGCCCGCTACGGTTGGCGGACCCACAAAGAGGCCGGATTATAGGCATACTTAACAGGTCGGGTCAACCGCCAGCTGGCCTTTGCCAATGGTGGTCGACCCTTCCACGAGTTACTGCTTTAGCTACTGCGCTTCACCGGTTTCCGCTTCGACCGGCATCGGGTCGTCACCGAACAGCACGCGATCCGCCGCCGCCGCATCGTCGCCACGCATCTGGCCGCGGCGGGTACGGTGATAGGCCAGACCGGTACCGGCCGGAATCAGACGTCCGACGATCACGTTCTCCTTGAGGCCACGCAATTCGTCGCGCTTGCCCATGATCGCTGCCTCGGTCAGCACGCGCGTCGTTTCCTGGAAGGACGCCGCGGAGATGAACGAATCGGTCGACAGCGAAGCCTTCGTGATGCCGAGCAGCATGTACTGGTACTCGCACGGACGCTTGCCCTCGGAAACGAGGCGATCGTTCTCGTCCAGCACTTCGGAGCGCTCCACCTGCTCTTCCCGGATGAACTTCGAATCGCCGGAGTCGACAATGACAACGCGACGAAGCATCTGGCGGACGATGACCTCGATGTGCTTGTCGTTGATCTTTACGCCCTGGAGGCGATACACATCCTGCACCTCGTCGATGATGTAGCGCGCCAGTTCCTCGACGCCCTTCAGACGCAGGATGTCGTGCGGTTCGACTGCACCGTCGACGATCACTTCGCCCTTGTTCACCACCTGACCGTCGTGCACCGTGACGTGCTTGTCCTTCGGAATCAGGAACTCGTTCACCGTGCCGTCCGGCTCGGTGATCACCAGGCGTTGCTTGCCTTTGGTGTCCTTGCCGAAAGACACCGTACCGGTCACCTCGGCCAACAGGCCGGCGTCCTTGGGCGAACGGGCTTCGAACAGTTCGGCCACACGCGGCAGACCACCGGTGATGTCGCGCGTCTTTGCCGACTCCTGCGGAATGCGCGCGAGCACGTCACCCACGCTGACCGTCTGACCATCCTTCACGGTGATGATGCAGCCCACCTGGAAGGTAATGGACACCGCCATCTCCGTGCCCGCAACCTTCACTTCCTCACCCGATTCAGTGAGCAGCTTGACCTGCGGACGCAAACCCTTCGTCGTCGTGCTGCGACGCTTCGGATCGATCACGACCAACGTGGTCAGGCCGGTCACATCGTCGACCTGCTTTGCCACGGTCACGCCTTCCTCGACGTGCTCGAAGCGGACCACCCCCGAGTATTCGGTGATGATCGGACGGGTGTGCGGATCCCAACTGGCGAGAGCGGTACCGGCCTTGATGGCCTGGCCTTCATCGACCTGCAGCGTGGCGCCGTACGGAACCTTGTGACGCTCGCGCTCGCGGCCGTGGTCGTCGGTGATGATGACTTCTGCACTGCGCGCGATGACGATCTTTTCGTTCTTCGCGCTGGTGACATAACGCATGTTCAGCGTGAAGCGGATGATGCCGGAGCTCTTCGCCTCGACGCCGCTTGCAGCGGCCGCCCTCGACGCCGCACCGCCGACGTGGAAAGTACGCATCGTGAGCTGGGTGCCCGGCTCGCCAATCGACTGCGCCGCGATCACGCCAACCGCCTCACCGGTATTCACCAGCTGGCCACGGCCCAGATCGCGGCCATAGCACTTGGCGCAAAGACCGTAACGGGTTTCGCAGGTCAGTGGCGTGCGGACCTTGACTTCATCCACACCGAGCGAGTCGATCAGGTCGCACTTGTCTTCGTCCAGCAGCTCACCGGCGTAGATCACCGTGGCCTGCGTCTCCGGATTCACCACATCGGCCGCTGTCGTGCGACCAAGGATGCGGTCACGCAGCGGTTCGATGACTTCACCGCCCTCGACCAACGCCTTCATCACGAAGCCTTCGCTGGTGCCGCAATCGTCCTCGGTCACCACCAGATCCTGCGTCACGTCGACCAGACGGCGCGTGAGGTAACCCGAGTTCGCCGTCTTCAGCGCGGTGTCGGCCAGACCCTTGCGGGCGCCGTGCGTCGAAATGAAGTACTGCAGAACGTTCAGGCCTTCACGGAAGTTGGTCGTGATCGGCGTTTCGATGATCGAGCCATCCGGCTTCGCCATCAGTCCGCGCATGCCGGCGAGCTGACGGATCTGCGCGGCGGATCCGCGCGCACCGGAGTCGGCCATCATGTAGATGGAGTTGAACGACTCCTGCTTGACCGTCTTGCCGTCGCGATCGACGGTGTCTTCCGTGCCGAGCTGGTCCATCATCGCCTTGGCGACCTGGTCACCGGCACGACCCCAGATGTCCACCACCTTGTTGTAACGCTCGCCGTCGGTCACCAGACCGGACGTGTATTGCTGGGCGATTTCCTTCACCTCGGCTTCGGCCGCGCTGATCAGCGTGTGCTTGGCATCCGGCACCAGCATGTCCTTCACCGCAATCGAAATGCCGGCGCGGGTCGCCAGTGCGAAACCGGCCTGCATCAGCTTGTCGGCAAAAATGACCGTTTCGCGCAGGCCGCAGCGCCGGAAGCTATGGTTGACCAGACGCGAGATTTCCTTCTTCTTCAACGCCTTGTCGAGCACGGTAAACGGCAGGCCCGGCGGCAGGATTTCCGACAGCATGGCGCGACCGACCGTCGTTTCGTAACGGGTCACCTTGTCGCGCTTCTCATCGTCAATCACTTCGACTTCGCGGATCCGCACCGAAATCTTGGAGTGCAGTTCGACGAAACCGTTGTCGTAGGCGCGGCGCATCTCATTCACGTTGGCGAACATCATGCCTTCGCCCTTGCCGTTGATCTTCGAACGGGTAGCGTAGTAAAGGCCGAGCACGATGTCCTGTGACGGCACGATGATCGGCTCGCCATTGGCCGGCGAAAGCACGTTGTTCGACGCCAGCATCAGCGTACGCGCTTCCATCTGCGCTTCCAGCGACAGCGGCACATGGACGGCCATCTGGTCGCCGTCGAAGTCGGCGTTGAACGCCACGCAGACCAGCGGGTGCAGCTGGATGGCCTTGCCTTCGATCAACATCGGCTCGAAAGCCTGGATGCCGAGGCGGTGCAGCGTCGGCGCACGGTTGAGCATGACCGGATGTTCGCGGATCACTTCTTCGAGGATGTCCCACACTTCCGGCACTTCCTGTTCGACCAGCTTCTTGGCGGCCTTGATGGTGGTCGCCATGCCGTTCAGTTCGAGCTTGTTGAAGATGAAGGGCTTGAACAGTTCGAGCGCCATCTTCTTCGGCAGGCCGCACTGATGCAGCTTGAGCTGCGGGCCGACCACGATGACCGAACGGCCCGAGTAGTCGACACGCTTGCCCAGCAGGTTCTGACGGAAACGACCGCCCTTGCCCTTGATCATGTCAGCCAGCGACTTCAGCGGGCGCTTGTTGGCGCCAGTCATCGCCTTGCCGCGACGGCCGTTGTCGAGCAGCGAATCCACTGCTTCCTGCAGCATGCGCTTTTCGTTGCGCACGATGATTTCCGGCGCCTTCAGTTCGAGCAGGCGCTTCAGCCGGTTGTTGCGGTTGATGACACGGCGGTACAGGTCGTTCAGGTCGGACGTCGCGAAGCGGCCACCGTCCAGCGGCACCAGCGGACGCAGGTCCGGCGGCAGCACCGGCAGCACTTCCAGAATCATCCACTCGGGTTTGATGCCCGAATGCTGGAAGCCTTCGAGGATCTTGAGCCGCTTGGAAATCTTCTTCATCTTCGCTTCGGAACTGGTCGCTTCCAGTTCGCCACGCAGCTTTTCGACTTCACGGTTCAGGTCGAGCGAACGCAGCATGCCGCGCACGCCTTCCGCACCCATGAACGCGGTGAAGTCGTCACCGTACTCTTCGACCTTGGCGAGGTAGTCATCTTCCGACAGCAGCTGCCCGCGGGCCAGCGGCGTCATGCCCGGATCGACGACGACGAAGCCTTCGAAGTACAGCACGCGTTCGATGTCGCGCAGCGTCATGTCGAGCACCATGCCCAGACGCGACGGCAGCGACTTCAGGAACCAGATGTGCGCGGTCGGGCTGGCCAGCTCGATGTGGCCCATGCGCTCGCGACGCACCTTCGACAGCGTGACTTCGACGCCGCACTTTTCGCAGATGACACCGCGGTGCTTCAGGCGCTTGTACTTGCCGCACAGGCACTCGTAGTCCTTCACCGGGCCGAATATCTTGGCGCAGAACAGACCGTCCCGCTCCGGCTTGAAGGTACGGTAGTTGATGGTTTCCGGCTTCTTGACTTCGCCGTAGGACCAGGAACGGATCTTGTCCGGCGACGCGAGGCCGATGGTGATCGCGTCGAACTCTTCTTCCTGGGTGACCTGCTTGAACAGATCCAGCAATGCTTTCATGGCAACTCCTTTGGGGCTAGTGGCTAGGGGCTAGGCGGGGTTGGCTTTCGCGCCCTGTCCTAGAACCGCTCCAAATCAATGTCGATGGCCAGCGACCGGATTTCCTTCACCAGCACGTTGAACGACTCCGGCATGCCGGCATCGATCTTGTGCTCGCCCTTGACGATGTTTTCGTACACCTTGGTACGACCCGTGACGTCGTCGGACTTGACGGTGAGCATTTCCTGCAGTGTGTAGGACGCGCCGTACGCTTCCAGTGCCCAAACTTCCATTTCACCGAAGCGCTGACCGCCGAACTGCGCCTTGCCGCCCAGCGGTTGCTGGGTAACGAGCGAGTACGGGCCGGTCGAACGGGCGTGCATCTTGTCGTCGACCAGGTGATGCAGCTTCAGCACGTGCATGTAGCCCACGGTCACCTGACGCTCGAAGGCCTCGCCGGTGCGGCCGTCGTACAGCGTCATCTGGCCGCCGGACGGCATGTCTGCCAACTCCAGCATGCGACGGATTTCCGACTCATGTGCGCCGTCGAACACCGGCGTCGCGAACGGCACGCCGTGCTTCAGGTTGCTCGCCAGCTCGAGCACTTCGTCGTCGGTCAGCGAGGTGATCTCTTCCGGCTTGCCGCTGCTGTTGTAGATCTCGTCCATGAAACTGCGCAGCTCGGCGAGATTGGCCTGACGACGCAGCATGCCATCGATCTTCTTGCCCAGGCCGCGCGCGGCCATGCCAAGGTGGGTTTCGAGGATCTGGCCGATGTTCATCCGCGACGGCACGCCGAGCGGATTGAGCACGATATCGACCGGCGTGCCGTCTTCCATGTGCGGCATGTCCTCGATCGGCGTGATCTTCGACACCACGCCCTTGTTGCCGTGACGGCCGGCCATCTTGTCGCCCGGTTGCAGGCGACGCTTCACAGCCAGATACACCTTGACCATCTTCTGTACACCCGGCGGCAGCTCGTCGCCCTGGGTCAGCTTCTTCTTCTTCAGCTCGAACGCGACATCGAAGTCGGTGCGGGTCTTTTCCAGCGACTCGCGCAGGCTCTCCAGTTGCGCCGCGATTTCTTCGTCCGCCATGCGGATGTCGAACCAGTTGTGCGGTTCCACGCCGTCGAGGTATTCGCGGGTGATCGTCGTGCCCTTCGCCAGGCGCTTCGGACCGCCATTGGCGACGCGACCGGCAAGCAGGCGTTCGATACGGGCAAAGGTGTCACGTTCGACGATGCGCATCTGGTCGCCCAGATCCTGGCGATAGCTGCGCAGCATGTCATCGACGATGGACTGCGCACGCTTGTCGCGCTCGATGCCTTCGCGGGTGAACACCTGCACGTCGATCACCGTGCCGTTCATGCCCGAAGGCACGCGCAACGAGGTGTCCTTCACGTCCGATGCCTTTTCGCCGAAGATGGCGCGCAGCAGCTTTTCTTCCGGCGTCAGCTGGGTTTCGCCCTTCGGCGTCACCTTGCCGACCAGCACGTCACCGGCTTCGACTTCAGCGCCGATATACACGATGCCCGATTCGTCGAGACGGCCGAGCTGGGCTTCGCCGAGCGACGCGATGTCGCGCGTGATTTCTTCAGGGCCCAGCTTGGTGTCGCGGGCAACGACGGTCAGCTCTTCGATGTGGATCGACGTGAAGCGATCTTCTGCGACCACACGCTCCGAGATCAGGATCGAATCTTCGAAGTTGTAGCCGTTCCACGGCATGAAGGCGACCAGCATGTTCTGACCGAGTGCCAGTTCGCCGAGGTCGGTCGAAGCACCGTCGGCCACCACATCGCCCTTGGCGATGATGTCGCCGCTCTTCACGACCGGACGCTGGTTGATGTTCGTGTTCTGGTTCGAACGCGTGTACTTCACCAGGTTGTAGATGTCGACGCCGACTTCGCCCGGCACCGTTTCGTCGTCATTGACGCGCACCACGATGCGGTTCGCATCAACGTAGTCGACCACACCGCCGCGCAATGCCTGCACCGCGGTGCCCGAGTCGACCGCAACCGTGCGTTCGATACCGGTACCGACGAAAGCCTTTTCGGGGCGCAGGCAGGGCACGGCCTGACGCTGCATGTTGGCACCCATCAACGCGCGGTTCGCATCGTCGTGCTCAAGGAACGGAATCAGCGAGGCGGCGACCGACACGATCTGACCCGGCGCGATGTCCATGTACTGGACCTGATCCGGCGTCGACAGCATGAACTCGCCCTTGTGACGGCATGACACCAGTTCGTCCGACAGGCCGCCCTTCTTGTCCAGGGAGGCGTTCGCCTGCGCGATCACGTACTTGCCTTCTTCGATCGCCGACAGGAAATCGATCTGTTCGGTGACATGGCTGCCGTCGACGCGGCGATACGGCGTTTCAAGGAAGCCGTACTTGTTGGTGCGGGCGTACAGCGCGAGCGAATTGATCAGACCGATGTTCGGGCCTTCCGGCGTTTCGATCGGGCATACGCGGCCGTAGTGGGTCGGATGCACGTCGCGCACTTCGAAGCCGGCACGCTCGCGCGTCAGGCCGCCCGGGCCCAGTGCGGACACGCGACGCTTGTGCGTGATTTCCGACAGCGGGTTGGTCTGGTCCATGAATTGCGACAGCTGGCTGGAACCGAAGAACTCCTTGATCGCTGCGCTGATCGGCTTGGCGTTGATCAGATCGTGCGGCATCAGGTTGTCCGACTCGGCCTGCGACAGCCGCTCCTTCACGGCGCGCTCGACGCGGACCAGACCGGCGCGGAACTGGTTCTCCGCCAGTTCGCCGACCGAACGCACGCGACGATTGCCGAGGTGATCAATGTCGTCGATTTCGCCCTTGCCGTTACGCAAATCGACCAGGATGCGGATGACGTCGACGATGTCTTCGTTCGACAGTGTGGCCGCACCTTCAATTGCATCGCGACCGACGCGACGATTGAACTTCATGCGGCCGACGGCCGACAGGTCGTAGCGCTCTTCCGAATAGAACAGGCCGTGGAACAGCGTTTCCACCGCGTCTTCCGTCGGCGGCTCGCCCGGGCGCATCATGCGGTAGATGGCGACACGCGCCTGCCACTGGTCGGCGGTTTCGTCGGTGCGCAGCGTCTGCGAAATGTACGGGCCGCGATCCAGGTCATTCACGTACAGCGTCGAAATCTCGCCGACGCCTGCCACGCTCAGCTTGGCCAGCAGCTCTTCGGTGATTTCATCGTTAACGTTCGCCAGTACTTCCCCGGTTTCCGAATCGATCACGGCGCCCGAGAACACACGTCCGACGAGAAAGTCTTCCGGCACCACGATGGCTTCGGTGCCCGACTCGGCCAGTTCGCGGATGTGTTTGGCGGTGATGCGCTTGTCTTTCGCCACGACGACCTTGCCCGAGCCGTCGATGATGTCGAACTTTGCGACTTCGCCGCGCAGACGTTCCGGCACCAGCTTCATCTGGATGCCGCCCTTGGCGGCCAGATCGAAGGCGTCGAATTCGAAGAACGTGGACAGGATTTGCGTCGGCGTCATGCCGATCGCCTTCAACAGGATCGTGACCGGCATCTTTCGGCGACGGTCAACACGGAAGTAGAGGAAATCCTTCGGATCGAATTCGAAGTCCAGCCAGGAACCGCGGTAGGGAATAATGCGGGCCGAGAACAACAGCTTGCCCGAGCTGTGGGTCTTGCCGCGGTCATGCTCGAAGAACACGCCCGGCGAGCGGTGCAACTGGCTGACGATGACACGTTCTGTGCCGTTGATGACGAAGGAACCGGTGGTCGTCATGAGCGGAATTTCGCCCATGTACACTTCCTGCTCCTTCACTTCCTTGATGGTTTCCTTCGGCGCTTCGCGGTCCATGATGACCAGGCGCACGCGGGCGCGCAGCGGACTTGCGAAAGTCAGGCCGCGCTGATGACATTCCTTGACGTCGAATGCGGGTTCGCCGAGCATGAAGTGCACGAATTCGAGGCGCGCATTACCTGAATGCGAACTGATCGGGAAGATCGACGTGAAAGCAGCCTGCAGGCCCTGGTTGCGACGGGATTCGGTGGGAATCTCGGCCTGCAGGAACTGAGTGTAGGACTCCAGCTGGGTCGCCAGCAGGAACGGTACGTCGAGTACCGCATCGCGCTTGGCAAAGCTTTTGCGGATGCGCTTCTTCTCGGTGTAGGTATAGGCCATGAAATCTCCGGGCATAGAGTGCGATGGCCGGGGAAAACGGAGCGTGCGCCACCCGGCGCGCGGTCCATGTTTCACCACGGAATGCAATCAGGACAACGTCACCGGCGGTTGGCCTCTACCAACCCCTGGGCTGACAACGAAAGCGCGGGCATGAGCACCCGAGGCGGGACTTTCGTTCGACCGGAAACGGTCTTCCGTGATCGCTTCGGAAGACAAGGAAAACACGTTCGCACACGCGCTTTCCTGGTATCCCCAAACGGCGACGGGAGTACGGCCCGAAGGCACGCACTCCCGCCGATCAGGTCGGACTTACTTGATTTCGACCTTGGCGCCTGCGTCGTCCAGCTGTTTCTTCAGGGCTTCTGCGTCAGCCTTCGAAATGGCTTCCTTCACCGCCTTCGGTGCGCCATCCACGAGGTCCTTCGCTTCCTTCAGGCCCAGGCCGGTGACGGCGCGAACGACCTTGATGACTTCAACCTTCTTTTCGCCTGCGGCCAGCAGCATGACGGTGAATTCGGTCTGCTCTTCAGCGGCCGGAGCGGCAGCAGCGGCCGGGGCGGCAGCAACGGAAACCGAGGCGGCGGCGGACACGCCGAACTTCTCTTCCATGTCCTTGATCAGTTGCGACAGTTCGAGAACCGACATTGCGGCAACAGCTTCCAGGACCTGCTCTTTGCTAATCGACATTTAAAAACTCCTGATTCAAGCGCCGGGATGAATTCCAGCGGCGCGGGATGGTGGTGTGGTCGTTCGTGAAGCCTGAACTCAGGCAGACTGCTTTTCGCGTTCGTCGCGCACCGCTGCGAGCGTACGGACGAACTTGCCCGGCACCTCGTTGAGGGTTTGCACAAACTTTGCGATCGGCGCCTGCATCGTGCCCAGAAGTGTTGCGAGCAGTTCATCGCGGCTCGGCATCGTGGCCAACGCCTTGACGCCTGCGGCGTCCATGACGTGGTTGGCCAGTGCGCCGCCCTTGATGACCAGCTTGTCGTTGCCCTTGACGAATTCCTGCAGGACCTTTGCCGCCGATACCGGATCGGCGGACATGCCATACATCAGCGGTCCGGTCATGTCCTTCGCCAGCCCCTCGAAAGGGGTACCCTCGACAGCGCGACGTGCCAGCGTGTTCTTCAGAACGCGCAGGTAGACACCCTGTGCTCGGGCCTGGGCACGCAAACGCGTGACATCGCCCACTTCCAGACCGCGGTTCTCGGCGATCACGATCACCTGCGCACCCGCAACTTCAGCGGCCACACCGGCGACGACTTCCTTCTTCTGATCGAGATTGAGTCCCAAGGTCTACTCCCATGATTACGGTCGTCAGGCACACATCGCTGCCCACCTGACGAACCACCTGCGGCGACCGTATCAGGAGAAGAAACTGTCCGTGAGGACACCATCCATCCTGTGTCGGGTAACGCCATCTGCGCAGGCGGAGTGTTCGCTCCATTACGCCCGATCGGGCACCTGCGGTCTTTGACAACCTGCCACCCCATACGGGCGGTGGCAGCCCAAAGTTCTTTTGAGCACCCGGCGAGCCGGGCGCGAATGCTTACTGCACCGACGCCTGATCGACGCGGATGCCGACACCCATCGTGGTCGTGACCGACACCTTGCGCAGATACACGCCCTTGGCCGCAGCCGGACGCGCCTTGTTCAGCGCTTCGATCAGTGCCTTGATGTTGGTGGTGAGTTGCTCCGGCGTGAAGGACGCGCGGCCAACGGTACATTGCACGATGCCACCCTTGTCGGTGCGGTACTGCACCTGACCGGCCTTCGCGTTCCTGACCGCCGTGGCGACATCCATCGTCACGGTGCCCACCTTCGGATTCGGCATCAGGCCGCGCGGACCGAGGATCTGACCCAGGGCACCGACGACGCGCATCGCGTCCGGCGTCGCGATCGCGACGTCGAAATTCAGATTGCCTTCCTTGACCTGGGCTGCCAGATCGTCGAAGCCGACGACGTCCGCACCGGCGGCACGTGCTTCGTCAGCCTTGGCACCCTGCGCGAACACGGCGACGCGTACCGACTTGCCGGTACCTGCCGGCAGCACGACCGAACCACGGACCAACTGGTCCGACTTCTTCGCGTCGATACCGAGATTCACGGCCAGATCGACCGATTCATCAAATTTGGCGTTCGCGGTTTCCTTGACCAGCGCGAGCGCATCGGCCAACGGGTAACTGCGGTTGCGATCAACCTTGGCGCGCAGCGCCTGAACGCGTTTGGACAGTTTCGCCATGATTACAGCCCCTCCACCGTGATGCCCATGCTGCGGGCCGAACCGGCGATCGTGCGCACTGCGGCGTCAAGATCACTCGCCGTCAGATCCTTGTTCTTCACCTTGACGATCTCTTCAAGCTGGGCGCGGGTCACCTTGCCCACCTTGTCGGTGTGCGGCTTGGGCGAGCCCTTGGTGATGCCGGCGGCCTTCTTGATGAGAATGGTCGCCGGGGGCGACTTCATCACGAAGGTGAATGACTTGTCCGCATAGGCGGTGATGACCACCGGAATCGGCAGGCCCGGTTCCATGCCCTGGGTCTGCGCATTGAATGCCTTGCAGAACTCCATGATGTTCAAACCGCGCTGACCCAGCGCGGGACCGATCGGGGGCGACGGATTCGCCTTCCCGGCCGGCACTTGCAGCTTTACATAGCCGACGATTTTCTTCGCCATGATGACTCCTGATGTGAGTGATAGCGTGACGCGCGGTCACCGGACCGTCTGTCACTCCTCGACCGGTGCAAACACCGGAAACAATTGCGCGGCACGGCCCTCAGGCCTTGCCGCGCACCCGGACAACGCCTTCCGGCGCTGCCTCAATTTCAGGATCCGACCCCGATCCAAACTCTTGGGATCAGACCTTCTCGACCTGTGCAAATTCGAGCTCGACCGGCGTCGCGCGACCGAAAATAGTCACCGACACATGCAGGCGACTCTTGTCGTAATTGACGCTTTCTACCGATCCGTTGAAATCGGTGAACGGGCCATCCTTGACCCGAACCAATTCACCCACCTCAAACAGCACCTTCGGACGGGGCTTTTCAACCCCTTCCTGCATCTGCTGCATGATCTTCTCGACTTCCTTCTCGGAAATCGGTGTCGGCTTGTTGGCACTGCCACCAACGAAACCCGTAACCTTGGGCGTGCTCTTCACGAGGTGCCAGCTGTCCTCGTCCATGTCCATTTCGACAAGCACGTAACCCGGGAAGAACTTGCGCTCGGACACCGCTTTCTGGCCGCCACGCATCTCGACAACTTCTTCCACCGGCACGAGGATCTGGCCGAACTTGTCCTGCATGCTCGCCCGGGTAATCCGCTCGACGAGCGCGCGCTGCACCGATTTCTCGAAACCGGAATAAGCATGTACGACGTACCAACGCTTGCTCATGATTTTTTCCAGCCCAGGATGAGGTCGTACAACACCCACTCGAAGCTCTTGTCGGTCAGCCACAGAAAAACGGCCATGACGAACACGAAGCCAAACACGATCGCTGTCGTTTGCACCGTTTCCTTGCGACTCGGCCACGCAACCTTCTTCGCCTCCGCCACCGATTCATTGGCAAATTCGAAGAAGCGGCGACCCTGCGTCGTATACCAGGCGACGGCAATACCTGCCGCGATGCCGCCGACAACGGACAGCACGCGTACCGCCATGATCTGGTCGGAGAAAACATAGAAGCCGGCCAGCCCTGCGATCAGCAGTGCAATGGCCAGCGCAAGCTTCAACTGGTCGGTCATGAATGTCCGGGAACGCTCAGGCGCTCCGCAAAATTACCCGTCCTGATTACCGGGATGGCAGGGGCAGAGGGAATCGAACCCCCAACCTTCGGTTTTGGAGACCGACGCTCTGCCAATTGAGCTATGCCCCTGCAAAACAGACCCGGCCTGCTCGCGCAGACCGGGGCACATCAACCTGCTTAAGCGATGATCTTGGCAACCACGCCCGCACCCACCGTACGACCGCCTTCGCGGATCGCAAAGCGCAGACCTTCTTCCATCGCGATCGGCGCAATCAGCTTCACCGTGATCGACACGTTGTCG
>NZ_JAUYNV010000044.1 GCF_030698125.1 Methyloversatilis sp. | reverse complement strand
CCTACGAACGGCAAGACTGTCGCTGTTTCTCGTAGGAGCCTGCCCCTGCAGGCGATTCCAGTCTTTGAAAACGTGATGGTGCATGAGCAACGTGCGCATCGCGGACAGGGTCCGCTCCGAACGGCAACACCGTCGCTGTTTCTCGTAGGAGCCGTCCCACGGTCGGCCCTGCATGGCCGACCGGCTCTGCGGGCGGCGAGCGGTGCTCGCCGAAACCCCCGCTCCGCCCCTGCAGGCGATGCGGTCTTCGGACACGCGACATCGCTTGCTCGACGCGCGCATCGCGGACAGGGTCCGCTCCTACGAACGGCAACACCGTCGCTGTTTCTCGTAGGAGCCTGCCCCGCAGGCGATTCCAGTCTTTGAAAACGTGATGGTGCATGAGCAACGCGCGCATCGCGGACAGGGTCCGCTCCTACGAACGGCAAGACTGTCGCTGTTTCTCGTAGGAGCCTGCCCCTGCAGGCGATTCCAGTCTTTGAAAACGTGATGGTGCATGAGCAACGTGCGCATCGCGGACAGGGTCCGCTCCTACGAACGGCAAGACTGTCGCTGTTTCTCGTAGGAGCCGTCCCACGGTCGGCCCTGCATGGCCGACCGGCTCTGCGGGCGGCGAGCGGTGCTCACCGAAACCCCCGCGCCGCCCCTGCAGGCGATGCGGTCTTCGGACACGCGACATCGCTTGCTCAACGCGCGCATCGCGGACAGGGTCCGCTCCCACAGGGATCACGCCTACAGAAGCCACGATCGCTGTCATGGTCGATGAGCGAAGAGCCGGTCGCAAGCGGGCCGAGGGCTCATGCGACGACCCAGTTCTCGATCTGCAGTCCCTCGACTCGGCTGAACTCACGCTCCTTGTTGGTCACCAGCACCCAACCTTCGGCGCGTGCGTGGGCGGCGATCCAGAGGTCGTTGTTGCCGAAGGGCAGGCCCGACACCTCCAGTTGCGCACGTATCTGGCCGTAGTGCCGACCGATGGCTTCGTTCACGGGTGCCACGCGTATGCTGGCTTCGAGCCTGGCGATCGTTGCCAGCGACTTGTCTCGCGCCTGACTTTTCTCGGCACCGTGGCGCAGCTCACCCAAAGTGATCACGGACATCGCCAATTCGCTCGCACCGTGTTGCTCGAAGCGCGCGCGCACCGCAGGCGGATTGTGTTTGGCTATGTAGATGCAGATAGTCGTATCAAGCAGATAGCACGCCGCCATCAAAGCTCTTCCCGACGCTGGGGCAGGGGGTCTTCGCGCCCCTCTTTCATGAAGTCGTCGGGCAACTCCGTGAGCACATCGAAGATCGATGCCGCGCTCGCCGGGCGGGCACGCAAAACCACTTCATCGCCTCGCCGGAAGATTTCAACCTGATCCACGTTGAACCGGAATTCCTTCGGCAGGCGCACCGCCTGACTGTTGCCCGATGTAAAGACACGCGCGTAGGCCACGACAGTTCTCCCGCAAGATGTGGATACTCGAAGTATATACAAAGTAGGGCGCAGGCGGCGCTCCCGGGAAACGCCATCCAAGCCGCGATAGTGCTGTGACCATCGCAGCGCGAAGTGCCTATCGCGGCGGGGCAGCCGCTCCCACAATGCGCCGCTCCAATGGAAGCCGCGCGCGGCTACTAGACCATGACAACGAAGTCAGCAGGCGACAAAATCGAAATGCCGTGAAATGGATGCAACACCAGCAAATCCCGATCACCGGTCACGATGGCTTCCGCTTCCCCGTTGAGGGCAACATGCAGGAATTTGTCGTCTTTCGGGTCGCGGCACGCGGTGACGCGGTGGGTGATGTTCACCATCCGCGCGACCCCGCCGAGAAGTCGGACAAACTGGACACGGTCGGCGACCGACACATAGCGGTCGAACTTCGGTCGGCTGATTACCTCGGCCAACTCGCTCATGGTTTCTTCGGAGACCAGCACCACTCCCCGGGCCAGCGCATGGTCGACTGCGCGGGCTGCGGCGCCGGTTGGCAGAAGCAGCCGACTGATCAGCGCGTTTGTGTCGAGAACCCAGCGGCGCTCAGGCATCGTCGGCGAGCAGGCCGGCGAGTATGGCTTCGTCGATGCCGGCTTCTACCGCCCGAGCGCCCACCCGGTCGCAAAAGCGCTGGAACTCGCTCTTGTTGAGCCGCGTGAGCCGCTCGTACTCTTGCATCGACATCACCACCGCCACGTCGCGCTTCTGCCGCTGAATCGCAATGGGCTCGCGAGCGGCGGCATCAATCAATGCAGCGAAGCCCTGTTTGGCTTCGCTTGCTGCAATGGTTTTCATGACAAGCCCTCCATGTGACGAGGAAAGATTAATACATTTTGTACGATTTATACGAACTGTACGTCACCGGCGATCCAGGTCGACAGTGAGGTCAGCCCAGCCAGTTCGCTCAGCACGCCGCGAGCAGTGCAGTTTTTGTGAGAGCGACGCTCCCAGTTAGCTCGGCAAGCCCTCAAGCGCAGGGACTGTGGGAACGACGGCCCCGTCGCGATCGGTGCCACGACCATCGCACCGCTTGTCAGCATCCGCCGACACTGCACCGTCACTTGACCGCAACCGTGACGTAGTACTCTGCACAAGGTTGCACTGCAACATACATCCGGCTACTTTCGGGACTGTCACATTTCGTGAGGTGTTGCGCTTCAAGCAGCGTTCCACCAAGGCCATACTAGTTCGCGGAAAGTAGCCGAACAGCTGTTTCGGTTCCCCATCACAGATTACTAAATTCAAGTACGCCGTTAATCGATTCAATGACCAAAACCGCACTCATCACCGGCGTCACCGGCCAGGACGGCGCCTACCTGGCCGAATTCCTTCTCAAGAAGGGCTACGAGGTGCACGGCATCAAGCGCCGCTCCTCGCTCTTCAACACCGACCGCATCGACCACCTGTACGAAGACCCGCACGTCGATAACCGCAAGTTCATCCTGCACTACGGTGACCTGACCGATTCGACCTCGCTGGTACGCATCATCCAGGCCGTGCAGCCGGACGAAATCTACAATCTGGCCGCCCAGTCGCACGTGGCGGTGAGCTTCGAAGAGCCGGAATACACCGCCAACGCCGACGGCATCGGCGCGCTGCGCATCCTCGAAGCGATCCGCATCCTCGGGCTGGAAAAGAAGACGCGCTTCTATCAGGCTTCGACCTCCGAGCTCTACGGCCTGGTGCAGGAAATCCCGCAGAAGGAAACCACGCCCTTCTATCCGCGCAGCCCGTACGCCTGCGCCAAGCTCTACGCCTACTGGATCACCATCAATTACCGCGAGGCCTACGGCATCTACGCCTGCAACGGCATCCTGTTCAACCACGAGTCGCCGGTGCGCGGCGAAACCTTCGTCACGCGCAAGATCACGCGCGCCATCGCGCGCATCGCGCTCGGGCTGCAGGACTGCCTGTACCTCGGCAACATGAGTGCCTTGCGCGACTGGGGCCATGCACGCGACTACATCGAAATGCAGTGGCTGATGCTGCAGCAGGACGTGGCGGAAGACTTCGTCATCGCCACCGGCGTGCAGTACAGCGTGCGCCAGTTCGTCGAATTCGCCGCCGCCGAGCTGGGCATCACGATCCGCTTCGAAGGCGAGGGCGAGCAGGAGGTGGGCATCGTCGCAGCCATCAC
>NZ_JAUYNV010000002.1 GCF_030698125.1 Methyloversatilis sp. | reverse complement strand
CGACACGCCGGGCCACGAGCAATACACGCGGAACATGGTGACCGGTGCGTCGACGGCCGACCTGGCGATCATCCTGGTCGACGCCCGTCACGGCGTGCAGACGCAGACGCGCCGCCACAGCTTCCTGGTGTCGCTGATCGGTATCAAGCGCGTGGTGGTCGCGATCAACAAGATGGACCTGGTCGGCTATTCGGAAGCCACGTTCCGCCGCATCGTCGATGACTATCGCGAATTCGCGCGCCAGCTCGGGCTGGAAGACATCGTCGCGATTCCGATGTCGGCGCTCAAGGGCGACAACATCACGACCACCAGCGATGCCATGCCCTGGTATCACGGCTCGACGCTGATGGCGTATCTCGAAACGGTCGAGGTGGATCAGAAGCGGCGCCTGAAAAGCCCGTTCCGGCTGCCTGTGCAGTGGGTCAACCGGCCGAACCTCGATTTCCGCGGCTTCGCCGGCACGATTGCCGGCGGCAGCATCACGCCGGGTACGGCCATCCGGGTGCAGCCGTCGGGGCGCACCAGCACGGTCAAGCGCATCGTCACGGCCGACGGCGATCTGCCGCGCGCCATCGCGGGTCAGTCGATCACGCTGGTGCTGGAAGACGAAGTCGATATTTCGCGCGGCGATGTGATTTCGTCGCTCGAATCGCCGGCAGAAGTGGCCGATCAGTTCGAGGCGACCCTCGTCTGGATGCAGGACGAACCGCTGATGCCCGGTCGCGCCTACCTGATGAAGATCGGTGCGCGCACGGTCACCGTCACGGTCACCGACATCAAGCACAAGGTGAACGTCAATACCCTGGAACATCTCGCCGCGAAGCAGCTCGCGCTGAACGAGATCGCGGTGTGCAAGCTCAGCGTCGACCGGCCGATCGCGTTCGACCCGTACGAGCGGGTGCGCGAAACAGGCGGTTTCATCCTGATCGACCGCATCAGCAACGCCACCATCGGTGCCGGCATGCTGAGCTTTGCGCTGCGCCGCTCGCACAACATCCACATGCAGCACGTGGATGTGGACAAGACGTCGCGCGGTGCGATGAAAGGCCAACGCCCCTGCGTGCTGTGGTTCACCGGTCTGTCGGGGGCCGGCAAATCGACGCTGGCGAACCAGGTCGAAAAGCGCCTGCATGCGCTGGGCCGCCACACCTATCTGCTGGACGGCGACAACGTGAGACACGGCCTGAACAAGGACCTCGGTTTTACCGAAGCCGATCGCGTGGAAAACATCCGCCGTGTGGCCGAAGTATCGAAGCTGATGGTGGACGCCGGTCTGCTCGTGCTGACCGCCTTCATTTCACCGTTCCGGTCCGAGCGCCGCATGGCGCGGGGTCTGATGGAGGACGGCGAATTCATCGAAGTGTTCGTCGATACACCGATCGCCGTGGCCGAAGAGCGCGATCCGAAGGGGCTGTACAAAAAGGCGAGACGCGGCGAGATCAAGAATTTCACCGGCATCGATTCGCCCTACGAAGCGCCCGAGCATGCCGAAATCCGTGTGGATACGAGCCAGCAGGACATTCAGGCGACCGTGGACATCATCATGCAGCACCTGCGCGAGCGAGGGATCCTGGTCGGCGAAGGCGGCGCAGCTGGCGATGTTTGAGCTGCGTGATTTTCGGGCCTGGCACGCGGAAGGATCGCGCTGTTGTGGGAGCGATCCATTGATCGCGAACACGGACCTTGAATATCGGCAGGTGCGCGATCGACGCGCCGATTCGCGATCAATGGATCGCTCCTACCTGACGTCACGTGATTTCGGGCCTGGCGCGCGGATGGATCGCTCCTGCCTGACGTCACGTGATTTCGGGCCTGGCACGCGGGTGGGTCGCGCTGTTGTGGGAGCGATCCATTGATCGCGAACACGGACCTTGAATATCGGCAGGTGCGTGATCGACGCGCCGGTTCGCGATCAATGGATCGCTCCTACCTGACGTCACGTGATTTTCGGGCCTGCACGCGGGTGGGTCGCGCTGTTGTGGGAGCGATCCATTGATCGCGAACACGGACCTTGCACATCAGCAGGTGCGCGATCGACGCGCCGATTCGCGATCAATGGATCGCTCCTACGTGGCGTCACGCGATTTTCGGGTCTGGCGCGCGGATGGATCGTGCTGTTGTGGGAGCGATCCATTGATCGCGAACACGGACCTTGAACATCGGCAGGTGCCTGATCGACGCGCCGATTCGCGATCAATGGATCGCTCCTGCCTGATGTCACGTGATTTCGGGCCAGGCGCGCGGATGGATCGTGCTGTTGTGGGAGCGATCCATTGATCGCGAACACGGACCTTGCAAATCGGCAGGTGCGCGATCGACGCGCCGATTCGCGATCAATGGATCGCTCCTACGTGGCGTCACGTGATTCCACGGGTATGGCGGGATCTGGCACGACGTGCTGTTTGCGGCATCACGGATTGACGGGGCAGGGCGTGGGCTCTAGCATCCGGATATGCCAAAGGTATTCCACGCGTCGCGGCTTCGAACCGGCCGCGTTTCGATCTCGGGACAGGTCTATCACGTCACGACGGCGACGCATGGTCGCGAGCGAACCTTCGAATCGATGTACGCCGCCCGATCCGTGATTCGGAGCTTGATGTTCGCCGAACGCCGCGGCGACGGTCGGACGCTGGCATTTGTCTTGATGCCGGATCACCTTCACTGGATGGTCGAGTTGGGCGACGGGCTGTCGATTTCGCGAGTGGTCCAGCAGATGAAGCTGTTCAGTGCGCGCGAGATCGGGTACCGGGTCTGGCAGCGCGGGTTTCATGATCACGCGCTGCGCGCCGACGAAGACATTGCACAAGTTGCCCGCTACCTCATCGCCAACCCTTTGCGGGCGGGGCTGGTGCAACGCGTGGCGGATTATCCGCATTGGGATGCGGTGTGGGTCTGACAGGGGGGCGCGTCGTTGTGCGATCCAACCGTCGTGACCTATCGACGCGCCGATTCGCGATCAATGGATCGCTCCTACCTGACGTCACGTGATTTCGGGCCCGGCGCGCGGATGGGTCGCGCTGTTGTAGGAGCGATCCATTGATCGCGAACACGGACCTGACGTCACGTGATTTCGGGTCTGGCGCGCGGATGGATCGCGCTGTTGTAGGAGCGATCCATTGCTCGCGAACACGGACCTTGCACATCGGCAGGTGCGTGATCGAGGCGCCGGTTCTGCGATCTGTGCTGTGCCCGATGGCTGTGATTCAAGATCCGCTTGCCGCGCGGGCGATGTCGGTCTGCGAGAAGTCGTTGCCCTTGAAAAGGAGCGGCAGGCCACGGGTTTTTGCGAGTGCGTAGCTGAAAACGTCGCCGAAGTTCAGTCCGGCGGGGTGGCCGCTGCCCTTGCCGTATGTGACGAAGGCGGCGTACGCCGCATCGGCCTCGGCAATGCCGGGCGCGACGAGTTCAAATACCGGTTGCCGCAGCAAATCATCAACGAGAATGACGGCGCGCTGACCGCGCCGTCCATGCACGACCATGCGTGCTTCAAGGACTGCAGCCGTGCTGACGAGTGCTTTGGCCGACTGCCCGATGATCTGGACGAATTCGGCGCGCTCCGGTTCGGCAAAGGCGATGGCAACGATGGCCGATGTGTCGACGACGATCACCTGGGCAGTCCGTGAGCGTCCCAGTCGAGCGGATCGTAGGCATCCGGACGGTCGGGTATGCGGTCGAGTTGCGCCAGCAATGCAGCGATGCGTCCGGCTGGGTCGGATGTGGCGACCGTCTCGCGGATGAGCCCGTCAAGTGCACGCTCGACCACTGCGGTCTTGGACAGGCCGGTCGCCTTCGCAAGCTGCTCGACCTTCCTGATTACACTCGGGTTCGCGATTTGAAGCGGCATGATGGAGCCTCGAATGTTGATATCAACATGATCAATATAGATAGACAGCGCCCGCTCTGCAACGATTCATCTGGTCCGCACAAACTTCCCGCTTTGTCGGAGGCTGGCAGTCGCTGGTTTTTGTGGGAGCAGCCCACGGCTGGCCCTGCAAGGCCGGGCCGGTGCTGAGGGTGGCAAGCAATGCGCCGGTTCTGTAGGAGCGATCCATTGATCGCGAACACGGACCTTGCACACCGGCAGGTGCGTGATCGACGCGCCGGTTCGCGATCAATGGATCGCTCCTACCTGACGTCACGTGATTTCGGGCCTGGGACGCGGATGGACATTGATCGCGAACACGGACCTTGCACATCGCCACTCCCACAAAAACCTCGCGACTTGCTGAACCGGCTGGCCTTGCAGGTACACAAAAATGCGCGACCTGAGGTGTTTGTCACCTAATCCATTCGGGTTGTCATCGAACGCTCAATTCGGTGCGATATCCTGCACTGCAATATTGTGTGGAAACGACCATGACCTTACTTGTCACCGGCGGTGCCGGCTTCATCGGCAGCAACTTCGTGCTCGACTGGCTGGGCGGATCGGACGAGCCGGTCGTCAATCTCGATGCGCTGACCTATGCCGGCAACCGGCAGAACCTGGCGTCGCTCGACGGCGACCCGCGCCACATCTTCGTGCAGGGCGACATCTGCGACCGTGACCTGATCGACCGGCTGCTGTCGGCGCACCGCCCTCGTGCCCTCGTGCATTTCGCTGCCGAGTCGCATGTCGACCGCTCGATCCACGGCCCGGGTGCGTTCATGCAGACGAATGTCACCGGCACCTTCACGCTGCTCGAAGCGGCGCGCGGCTACTGGGGCGGGCTGGAGGGTGAGGAAAAGGCGGCGTTCCGCTTTCACCATGTCAGCACCGACGAGGTGTATGGCTCGCTCGGGCCGACCGACGCGCCCTTCACCGAAACCCATGCCTACGAACCGAACAGCCCGTATTCGGCGAGCAAGGCGGCGAGCGACCATCTGGTGCGCGCGTGGCACCACACCTACGGCCTGCCGGTGGTGACCACCAACTGCTCGAACAATTACGGCCCGTTCCACTTTCCGGAAAAGCTCATCCCGCTGATCATCGTCAATGCGCTGGCCGGCAAGCCGCTGCCGGTGTACGGCGACGGGCAGCAGGTGCGCGACTGGCTGTACGTGAAGGACCACTGCTCGGCGATCCGCGAAGTGCTGGCGCGCGGCCGGCTGGGCGAGACCTACAACATCGGCGGCTGGAACGAGAAGCCGAACATCGACATCGTGACCACCGTGTGCGCGCTGCTCGACGAGTTGCAGCCGGACGCGGCCGGCCCGTACGAGCGCCTGATCACGTACGTGAAGGACCGCCCGGGCCATGACCGCCGCTACGCCATCGACGCGCGCAAGATCGAGCGCGAACTGGGCTGGCGGCCGGCGGAAACCTTCGATACCGGCATCCGCAAGACAGTGCGCTGGTATCTCGACAACCAGCCCTGGGTGCAAAACGTACTGAGTGGCGGTTACCGCGACTGGGTCACGCAGCAGTACGGTGCGGGGCAGGGCACATGAAGATTCTGCTGTTCGGCAAGGGCGGACAGGTCGGCTGGGAATTGCAGCGTGCGCTGGCGCCGCTGGGCCACGTGATCGCGCTCGATTTCGACAGCACAGGCGAGCTGTCGGGCGACTTCAGCCAGCCGGACGCCATCGCCGCCACCGTGCGCAAGGTGGCGCCCGACCTGATCGTGAATGCCGCCGCGCATACCGCGGTGGACAAGGCCGAAAGCGAGCCGGAACTGGCGCGCATGCTCAACGCCACGACGCCCGGGCGCATCGCCGCCGAAGCAGCCGCACTGGGCGCGCACCTGATCCATTACTCGACCGATTACGTGTTCGATGGCACCGGCGATGCGCCGCGCGACGAAACCGCGCAGACCAACCCGCTCAGCGTGTATGGCCGCACCAAGCTCGAAGCCGAGCAACTCATTGCGGCGTCGGGTGCGAGCCATCTCATTCTGCGCACCAGTTGGGTGTATGCCGCGCGCGGCGGCAACTTCGCGAAGACCATGCTGAAGCTCGCGAAAGACCGCGACCGGCTGACGGTAATCAGTGACCAGATCGGTGCGCCGACCGGCGCCGAACTGCTGGCCGACATCACCGCGCACACCGCGCGCGCCCTGCGCCACAACCCGCAGCTCGCCGGCCTGTACCACTGCGTCGCCGCGGGCGAAACGTCGTGGCACGGCTACGCGATGCACGTGATCGAGAGCGCGCGGGCGGCGGGGCACGACATCAAGGTGGCCGCCGATGCGGTGCTGCCGATCCCCACGTCCGACTACCCGACACCGGCCGCGCGACCGCTCAATTCGCGCCTCGACACGCGCAAGCTGCACGACACGTTCGGGTTAGTTCTGCCGCACTGGCAGCAGGGTGTCGATCGCATGCTGGCCGAAATTCTCTGAGCAACCTCCGAACCGAATTCGGGAACACACCATGACACGCAAGGACATCGAATGACACGCAAAGGCATCGTGCTTGCCGGCGGCTCCGGCACCCGGCTGCATCCGGTCACCATCGCGGTATCGAAGCAGCTGATGCCGGTGTACGACAAGCCGATGATCTACTACCCGCTCAGCACGCTGATGCTGGCCGGCATTCGCGACGTGCTGATCATTTCGACGCCGCAGGACACGCCGCGCTTCGAGCAGCTGCTGGGCAACGGTTCGAACTGGGGCATGAACATCGAGTACGCGGTGCAGCCCAGTCCGGACGGTCTGGCACAGGCCTTCATCATCGGCGAAGACTTCGTCGGCGATGCGCCGTCGGCCCTGGTGCTGGGCGACAACCTTTTCTATGGACACGAGTTTGCCGACGACCTGAAGGCGGCCAGTGCGCGCACCACGGGTGCCACGGTGTTCGCCTATCGGGTGACCGACCCGGAGCGCTACGGCGTGGTCGAGTTCGATGCCAACGGGCGCGCCATCAGTCTGGAAGAAAAGCCCGCCAACCCGCGCAGCCGGTATGCGGTCACCGGGCTGTACTTCTACGACCAGCAGGTTGTGGAGATCGCGAAGGCGCTGAAGCCGTCGCCGCGCGGCGAGCTGGAAATCACCGATCTGAACCGCGTGTATCTCGAACGCGGTGCGCTCGACGTGCAGGTGATGGGCCGCGGCCACGCCTGGCTCGACACCGGCACGCATGACTCGCTGATCGATGCGGCGCAATTCATCCAGACGCTGGAAAAGCGTCAGGGCCTGAAGATTTCCTGCCCGGAAGAGATTGCCTGGCGGCAGGGCTGGATCGACGACGAACAGCTGCGGCGCATCGCCGCGCCGCTTGCCAAGAGCGGCTACGGCCAGTACCTGCTGCGCATCATCGAAGAGAGGGTGTTCTGATGAAGGTGGTCGAAACGGGTATCGCGGGCCTGCTGGTGCTCGAGCCCAAGGTGTTCGGCGACGCGCGTGGCTTCTTCATGGAAAGTTTCAATGCGCGTGCGTTCCGCGAGGCCACCGGGCTCGATGTGTCGTTCGTTCAGGACAACCACTCTCGCAGCGGCAAAGGCGTGCTGCGCGGCCTGCATTACCAGGTCAACCAGCCGCAGGGCAAGCTGGTGCGGGTGGCGCAGGGCGCGGTGTTCGATGTGGCCGTCGACCTGCGCCGCAGCTCGCCCACCTTCGGCAAGTGGTACGGCGTCGAACTCAGCGGCGAAAACCACCGCCAGTTCTGGGTGCCAGCCGGCTTCGCTCATGGCTTCTACGTGCTGAGCGAGTCGGCAGACTTCCTGTACAAGACCACCGACTACTACGCGCCCGAACACGAGCGCAGCCTCGCCTGGAACGACCCCACAGTTGGCGTCGAGTGGTCGCTGCAAGGCGCTCCCCTGCTGTCCCCCAAGGACATCGCCGGCAAGCCGCTTGCCGAGTGCGAGGTGTTCGCCGACCTCTGACGTACTGCGATTGCGGGCAGGGCCCACGCATTCGAAGGGCAACACCGTCGCGGTTTTCGTAGGAGCCGTCCCAAGGCCGGCCCTGCATGGCCGACCGGCTCTGCGGGAGGCGAGCCGTGCTCGCCGAAACCCCCGCGCCGCCCCTGCAGGCGATCCCGGCCTTCGAAATGCCGCGTCGCGTGATCGACGCACGGATCGCGGACACCGTCGCGGTTTTCGTAGGAGCCTGCCCCCGCAGGCGATCCGCAGCTCGAATACGCGGCCAGGCATGATCAACGCGCATATCGCGGACAGGGTCCGCTCCTACGAAGGGCAACACCGTCGCGGTTTTTCAGGAGCCTGCCGCGGCCGTCCCTGCGAGCCCGGCTTTTCCCATCGGTCTCGCACGTCAGGTGCTCTTATGTCATTAGGCTATTCCGGGTACCCCTCGGCTGCTAATATTGCGCTTTCATGACGGAGGGTTCAGCAATGAGGCAGCGACTCGGCGGCGGGAAATGTGGTGCGGAAGTCACTGCAGAGCGACCGCCACAACCGTCATGGACGTCTTCGGTCGATATGCTGAAGCGGCTGCTCGACCTTCCGCCTGATGCCATTTTCATGGGCTTCGGGCTTGAATGCCGTATCTCCCTCAGATACTTCTGCCGCTCCTCGAAGCAGCACTTGCGGGCCGATAATCACTGGCTGGATTCTCCCGAGACCGCCGTCACCTTCTCCAACTGGTCCGACGCCCAGGACGCGGAAGCCTCGTACCCCACTTCGCGGCTGGTGTTGATGTTCGATCTGGGCGACGAAATCCGCGTGTATCCGGCGCGGTAGGCGGCACCGGCGAGCCCTGCACGAATCGGTTGGCGAGCGGGTCGGCGAGCGGGTCGGCGAGCGCGCCCGCGCTACACTCGCCAGCCTGATGATCCAGGCCTGATTGATTCCCATGAAGTTTGACGTGATCGTGATCGGTGCCGGCGCGGCGGGCATGATGTGCGCCGCCACGGCCGGCGCGCGCGGACGCTCGGTGTTGCTGATCGACCATGCGGCGAAGCTGGCCGAGAAGATCCGCATTTCGGGCGGCGGGCGCTGCAATTTCACCAACCGCGATCTCACGCCTGCGAGCTTCCTGTCGCAGAACCCGCATTTCTGCCGCTCGGCGCTGTCGCGCTACACGCCGCAGCATTTCATCGCACTGGTGGAGCGCCACGGCATCGCGTACCACGAAAAAACGCTGGGCCAGTTGTTCTGCGACGACTCGTCGATGCAGATCATCCACATGCTCAAGGTTGAGTGCGACGCTGCCGGCGTGCGCTGGCAAATGCCGTCGGCAGTGACTGCGGTGGCGCGCACCGACGAGGGGTTTCGCGTCGACACCGACGGCGGTCCGCGCGAGTGCAGCTCGCTCGTGGTGGCGACTGGCGGGCTGACGGTGCCGAAGATCGGTGCCACGCCCTTCGGTTACCGGCTGGCCGAACAGTTCGGGCTGGCGGTGGTGCCGCCGAAGCCTGCGCTGGTGCCGCTGGCGCTCGACCCGGCGTGGCTGGCGCGCTTCGGCGAGCTGTCGGGCGCATCCTTCGATTCGGTGGCGTCGTGCCACGGTCCGGCGTTCCGCGAACAGACCTTGCTCACGCATCGCGGCCTGTCGGGCCCGGCGATTCTGCAGGCGTCGAGTTACTGGCAGCAGGCAGGCGCGCGCGAGCCGGTGGTCATCGATCTGCTGCCCGAAGTGCATGACGCCGAAGCCTGGCTGCACGGCGCCCGCGCCGGCCGACAGACGCTGGCAGCCTTGCTGGCCGATCATCTGCCGAAGCGTTTCGCGCAGCAGTGGGTGGATGTCGAAGGCGCCGGCAGCTGGAACGCCGCGCTGGTAGAGCTGCCGCGTGCGGCGCTGGGCGACATCGCGCGCCGCCTGAAGGGCTGGCCGATACAGCCCGCCGGCACATTGGGCTACAACAAGGCGGAAGTAACACTGGGTGGTGTGGATACGCGCGGGCTCGACCAGAAAACCATGGCTGCCCGTTTAGTACCCGGGCTGTTTTTCATCGGCGAGGTGGTGGATGTGACCGGCTGGCTCGGTGGCTACAACTTCCAGTGGGCCTGGTCGTCCGGATGGTGCGCAGGGCAGGCCGCCTGAGCCGTCGATGCGCGTCGTCCGCGCCGCTTCCGGCAACGCCTGAATGAAGCTGATCGAACGCCGGCGTGGATAGCCCTTACGCAGTGCCCCGTATCGCGCCGGATTTCGATCACGCGGGTGCGCGAGCGCTCAAATCCGCCGGAAAATTTCGAGGTGCTGCGGGGGTAGCGTGTCGGACTTGGACTACAGGGTGTTTGCGAAACGTGCCACATTGACGCGAGCGCAGTGCGAGTCGCTTCGGCGATGGGTGGGTCCGCGATATGCGTTGAGGAAAATGCTTTACTGGCGGGTGTTTAAGGACGAATTCAAGTTCATTGGCATGGTCAAGCGATGGGCTCTCGATCGGTATTCATGTGGCCGCAGCGCGCATTCAACATCATGCCGTGATGGATATCGCCCCGCGGCAGCGATCGTTACTGCAATAACCGTTGAAATAGCATTTGCGTCGCCTCGTTAAATCCCGTATAAGCACACCTGTAGGTGATTTCAAGCATGAACGTGTTGTGCGTCGGTTCTCGATTTTCAAGTCAGTACTCCGCTTGCCATATTCCCCTTGAGGTTTCCCTGCACTATGGTCATTGCACATCGTGGTGGCCTGTTTAAATCTGTATTCAAAGGAATTGAAAATGGCAACTGGTACTGTTAAGTGGTTCAACGACGCCAAGGGTTTTGGTTTTATTTCGCCGGACGACGGTGGTGAAGACCTGTTCGCGCACTTCTCCGCCATTCAAGGCAACGGCTTCAAGTCGCTCCAGGAAAACCAGAAGGTTTCCTTCGAAGTGACCCGCGGCCCGAAGGGTCTGCAAGCCTCGGAAATCAAGCCGCTCTGATTTTTCAGATGGCGTGAAGCCGCCGCAAGGCGGTCTCCGATAAGAAAAGCGCACTGCAAAGTGCGCTTTTTTTTCGTCTGACGATTGGTGCCGACGAAAACCGTGACGGTGTTGCCCGTCGTAGGAGCGGACCCTGTCCGCGATGCGCACGTTGAGCAAGCGATGTCGCGTGTCCGAAGACCGGATCGCCTGCAGGGCAGGCTCCTACGAACGACAGTACTGCCGTTCGTAGGAGCGGGCCCTGCCCGCGATCGGCACGTCGATGATGCAATGTCACGTCTGCATCGGGCCGGCAGCGGCGCGGCCGTCTCTGCCGGTTACCATCGCTCATCCGCCGCTCACCCGCCTCCCGATGCGCCCGCTGCTGCTGCTTGCCGACCTGATCGACCGCCTGAACGAAGCTTGCGGCCGGGTGCTGCCCTGGGCAGTGCTGGCGGCAGTGCTCCTCGCCGTGGGCAACGCGCTGGCGCGCAAGTTCGACTCCGGGTCCAACGCGCTGCTCGAAGCGCAGTGGTATCTGGTGTCGGCGGTATTCCTGCTCGGCGCCGGCCGCGTGCTCAAGCTCGACGAACATGTGCGCATCGACCTCATCACATCCCGGCTCGGCCCGCGCGGCAGGCTGTGGGCCGATATCGCCGGCCTGCTGACCATGGTGCTTCCGGTGGCACTGCTGATGCTGTGGCTGTCCTGGCCCTGGTTCGTCGCCTCCTGGACCAGCCACGAAGTGTCGGCCAGCGCCGGCGGCCTGCCGCTGTGGCCGGCGCGCCTGCTGGTGCCGGTGGGCTTCGCGCTGCTCGCCGCCCAGGCCGTCGCGCTGCTGATCCGCCGTATCGCCGCATTGTCGGAGCCTTCCGAATGACCGCCTGGCTGGCCGCCAACCTCGCGCCGGTCATGTTCGCGGCGATGGTGCTGTTCCTGCTGTCCGGCGTACCGGTGGCGTTCGCGCTGGCCGCCTGCGGCATCGTATTCGGGTTGATCGGCATCGAACTCGGGCTGCTGTCGGCCTCGCTGGTGCAGGCCATGCCCGACCGCGTGTGGGGCGTCATGAGCAACGACACCCTGCTCGCCATCCCCTTCTTCACCTTCATGGGCCTGGTGCTGGAACGCTCCGGCATGGCCGAAGACCTGCTCGACACGGTCGGCCGGCTGTTCGGCACGCTGCGCGGCGGGCTCGCGGTGGCGGTGGTGCTGGTCGGCGCGCTGCTCGCCGCAACGACCGGCGTGGTCGCCGCGTCGGTCATTTCGATGGGCCTCATATCTCTGCCCATCATGCTGCGCGCGGGGTACGACGCGCGGCTGGCCAGCGGCGTCATCTGCGCCTCGGGCACGCTGGCGCAGATCATTCCGCCATCGCTCGTCCTCATCGTGCTGGCCGACCAGCTCGGCCGCCCGGTCGGCGACATGTACCGCGGCGCGCTGCTGCCCGGACTGGTGCTGACCGGCCTGTACCTGATCTACGTGCTGGCCGTCGCCTGGCTGCGTCCGCACAAGGCGCCCGCGCTGCCCGAAGCCGATGACCACGACGCGGCCGAACGACGCGGCGTGTGGGCGTTGTTCGCCGTGGCGGTGCTGGCCGGCATCGCCGCCAGCCAGTTACCGGCGCTGCAGGCGCACACCGCCGACGCGCGCGCGCTGTTCGCGGTCACCGCAGGCGGCAGCGTCGCCTGGCTGATCGCCGTGGCCGACCGCCTGCTGCGTCTGAACCTGCTGCCCGACCTCGCGCGCCGGGTCGCCTTCGTGCTGATGCCGCCGCTGGCGCTCATTTTCCTCGTGCTCGGCACCATCTACCTGGGCCTCGCGACACCGACCGAAGGCGGCGCGATGGGCGCCACCGGCGCGCTGCTGATGGCCGCCGCACGCCGGCGCCTGAACCGCGACCTGCTGCAGCAGGCGCTCGACCGCACGGTGCGCCTCACCACCTTCGTGCTGTTCATCCTGATCGGTTCGCGCGTCTTTTCACTCACCTTCTACGGCATCGACGGCCACCTGTGGGTCGAACACCTGCTGCTCGGCCTGCCCGGCGGCGAAACCGGCTTCCTGATCGTCGTCATGGCACTGGTGTTCGTGCTCGCCTTCTTCCTCGATTTCTTCGAACTGGCCTTCATCGTCGTGCCGCTGCTCGCCCCGGTGGCCGACAAGCTGGGCATCGATCTGGTGTGGTTCGGCGTGCTGCTGGCGGTGAACATGCAGACCTCATTCATGCACCCGCCGTTCGGCTTCGCGCTGTTCTACCTGCGCTCGGTCGCCCCGAAAACCCTGCCGACACGTGACATCTACTGGGGTGCGGTGCCCTTCGTCGGCATCCAGATCGTCATGGTCGCGCTGGTGCTGGCCGTGCCGCAGCTGGTCACGGCCAATCTGGGGTCGGCGCAGCGCGCGGCCGGCGATTCGGTGACGACCGACGCCGACTACCGGCGCAGTTCGAGCGCGCCCCGCTTGCCCGCCGGCCATCCCGACGCCGCACTGGAGGCGGCGATCGAGAAGGCGGAGGCTATGGTTGAACCGGCGGACGAGGACGTTGACGAATGAAGCGGAGACAATCTCTGCCCCGCTCAGCGTTGCTGAATCAGCGCCACAGTTCAGGCTGATCCAGTTCCGGCGCCATGCGCAACAGGGCTTTCTGGCCCTGCTGCGCGCGTGCAGCCCAGCCTTGGCCGCGACCAAGGGCGTCACGCCACGCTGCATTGAAGACATCAGCCATGCCTTGGCTCTGGAAGTACTCGATCAAGCCGGCGGCCTGCAGCACATCCTTCTTCGCCTTGGTCTGCTCAGCGACCGGGCGCTCGCCGTGCACGATCAACTTGTGCACGGCGAATCGTTCAGGGGCCGGCACGTTGACCACGCACGCGCCGGCACGCGCAAACAAGCAGCATTGCACCGGCGCTTCGAGCGAAAACTCCATGAATTTCAGCGGTTCGAGCGCCACATTCAGGTTCGGCACCAGCACAGGCTCACCGGTGCGCGTCATGCTCGTCAGAAAATCAAGACGGAGTTCAAGATCGTCCGGGTTTCGATATTGCGCCCCGACCTTGCCATTGAGCTGGGTGATCGGCAGGAAGCCCATTTCCAGTGATTCGAGCGCGCCATGCACATCGATCTGGATATTGGCCGGCAAGGCGATCGACACGTTGGGGCCCGCATGGGCGAAATCCACGTCGAGCGTGGCTGCGCCATCCGCCCAGCGCACGCCCAGCATGTTTCCCAGGGCGATGAAGGCATGTGTGCCGATGAGCACGCCGCCCGCCCTGAAAAACCCGTACTCGGCCAGGCGACGCACCACCCGGAAGTGCTTCGGCGCTGCGGGTGTCGCGCCCGCCGCCAGCGCAACCAGAGCCGGCCTCGTCAACAGCCCGGCCGCCCGGGCACGTTCGTGCGATTCAACCAGCGAGCGGACCCGCTCGGAGTCCGGGCCGACATAAATCATCCGGCCCTGCTTGTCGATATCGCGATAACCGAAATACCAATAGACGCGGCCCTTGATCGTGCGCCGGTGAAACGCGCCGGACAGCCCCGCCAGGGCGTTTCCCATCTCCAGTGTCTGAGTCTGGGAGAACAGTTCAGCGTAAGCGGTCTGGGCGGCGAGTGACAGTTCGACGTAGCGCATCGGCGGAAGTTACTATACAGGTACATTTTTGTATAGTAACCATATTGGTATTCACTGCAGACGTAACAGGTGTGGTGGTCTGACTTAAGCGAGCGGGCCTCCGCAAAATCCGGGGCGGTTCATTCACGTCACTGGCGAGACCTAGGCTGGAAGTACCCGAGTTTCTTCAAGGCATCAAAATGCCGACGCCTGAAGAACAGAGCCCCAAGCAGCAGGCACATCAGATAACCCACCAGCCCCACCGATCTGACGAACTCGTCGGATTCCTCCTGTGTTCCCAAAACAAACTCGAGCGCGAACAGAGCCAGAGCAAACGCAGACGCAAGAACCGCGTACAGCAACAATCCAAGAAGCAGCGGAAGAGGACGAGGCAGGCGAGCCACATGGCGAAGAAGCGAGGCATAGACTTCTAGTACCGCCATCAGGGCAACAGCCCAAGAAGCGAAGTAAGCCAGCAACAGAATCCAGATCATTGGGCCGATCCTATCGACTGCAACTACAAAGACCTGCGCCTGCAAGCTCACCGCCCCCAACCGCTATACCTTCGGCAGCAGCCCCAAGTGTCTGTGCTGGTAAGCGACTCACCGATTGACTACCGATAGCTCTGCCGATTTCAGACAGCCGAATCTGAGGACCATAGCGGCTAATCGCATGATTCAGAGGTCCACCTAGAGTTCCGCCCGCGGCAGCCCCTGCAACAGCAGTGAAGTCGTAGTTGCAAAGATCACTCAAGTTCCTTCCGCCAACAAGGTTGACCGCTCCTTGACCCGCGAGGCTCGCCGCAGCGGCGCCAGCAGCCGCGCCGGCCCAGTGAGATGACCACGGATTGAAGAAGCCCACAAGAGCGCCCGCCCCTACGCCGTACAGGGCTCCTTGCCACCCACCTGAGATGTATCCACCGACACCACCAGCAATCGCGCCGTACCCCGCACCAACAAGACCGACCTCTCCTGTCGGGTCGATGTAGCGGGTGGGATTCCCTCCCACATACGCATATGTATTTCCCCCCCCCGCCAGCCCAATCGGGTCACTCGACAAATACCTCCCCAGCCTCGGCACATAGTACCGATGCCAGTTGTAGTGCAGCCCCGACTCCTCATCGTAGTACTGCCCCGGGAATCTCAGATTGACCGTCGTGGGCTGGCCGTCGCCATCCGGGTCTTCGTTGGCCGGTGCGGTGCCGTAGCCGTCGGACTCCCAGCGCCACACGATGGTGCCGACGTCCCGCCACGCCTGCCGGGGCGTGCCCAAGTGATCGAGTTCGAGGTAGAGCGCCCGGATTTCGTAGGTGCCGCCGCCCAGCGGAATGTGTTCGGCGATGGCGAGCAGGGTGTCGTCAGCCCAGATATCGCTGCGCAGTGGCGCACCGGTACCTTGTTGTTTCCGCCATCAGCCGGTCGCGGTCGTCGTAGTGGTAGCGGATCGTCTGTACGCCCTGTGGTGGTGGTGCGGTCGTCACCTTTCTCGTGCGCCGGTGCTTGTGGTCGTAGTGGTACGTCGCTCGGAGTTGTCCGCCGCGGCTCACCGTCTTGAGCCGCCCGGCGTCATCCCACGTGTAAGTGTTCACGCCGTCGTTCGTGATCTGGCCCGCCGCGTCGATGCTGACCGCTGTGCCGTTGATTGTCGCGATGCGGTTGCTGTCTTCGGCATAGGTAGCGGTGGTCGGGCTGCCCGGTACGGTGGCCCCGTCGGTGGCGCGGTTGCCGTTGCGGTCATAGGCGTGCTCTCGGTTGCCAGTGTAGCCCTGCTCGATCTTGAGTCGCTGCACTTCATCGTACTGATAGGTGCGCACCCCGCGTGGGGTGGTGAGCGTTTCGAGGTCACCGCGTTCGTCGTACTGGTAGGTGTCGGCGTACGTAACCGTGCACGCGGCGCCAAAGGCGAGCGCGATGAGCCGGCGGCCTAGGACTGCGTTCAGGGTCTTCACGCGGCACCCGGTCACTTGTTGGTCAGGGTGCCGGGGGCGTCGGCTGCACCGTTGGCGGAGATGAATTCGCATGGAAACGATGCTACGCCACCGCATATACCATTTGGTTAGTCGCGTAGATCATTTCGCATCTTGCCAGTTGCCAAGGCAAACAAACCGACTGCCCCGACAACAGCTCCAGAAATGACTGAGGCGAAGACCAGGAAGCGAAACTCAGGCAGACCGGCAAAGACCATTAGTGCAGCCAGGATGGATACGCCCAATAACGCCATGCCGGTAATGAATACCTTCTTTGCTGAAACCACAACGCGCCCCCCCTGATTAGTCGTTACAAATAAGGGTAAGCCTGCACTGCGCAATTCCTGCCCCCACCGATTCCCCTGCGGGTGATGCCGTCATACCGATACCGCCACGTGAGAACGAGAGGCTACCGTCCGATGATGCTTGCACATTCCCCTCACCACCTAGTCCCGCGCCGCCGTACCAATAAACGCCCTTGGTGTCGTATGAACCGCTGCACAACTCCCCGCCGCCGACACCAACAACGATTGGTGCGAGGGTTCCACTTAGCGGGAAATTGACGCCAGCGCCCCCACATACGTTGCTGTAGAAGCATACGTGGCCCTTTGTATCGAAAGCTACGCCAGAGTCGGCGCTGCTAAATACCATCCCGAACGCGCCTGCGCCCCCCGCACCTAAGGACACGTTGGCAACAGGCCCGGATGGCAGGTTGCTATAGCCGGGTGTCGTCGCCCTCGGGTTGTTCCCCATCAACCCCAACGGGTCGATGAAACGCAACGGATTCCCTTCGACATAGCTGTACGTGTTGATGCCCCCCGCCAGCCCAATCGGATCACTCGACAAATACCTCCCCAGCCTCGGCACATAGTACCGATGCCAGTTGTAATGCAGCCCCGACTCTTCATCGTAGTACTGCCCCGGGAATCTCAGATTGACCGTCGTGGGCTGGCCGTTGCCGTCCGGGTCTTCGTTGGCGGCTGAGGTGCCGTAGCCGTCCGACTCCCAGCGCCACACGATGGTGCCGACTCGCTCCCGCGCCTGCCTTGGCGTGCCCAGCTGATCGAGCTCAAAGTACAGGATCCGGGCGATGTCGTAGCCCGTGCTCGTGGCGTTCGGGGCGTACTCGACCTGTGAGATCAGGTTCTCGTCCGCCCACGCGTAACTTCTGATCGGCACGCCGGTGTCACTTGTCTCCGCCATC
>NZ_JAUYNV010000043.1 GCF_030698125.1 Methyloversatilis sp. | reverse complement strand
GTACGCCTTCGCTTCGCCTCCGAACTTCGACGACAGAATCGTCGTGATCGCCGCCGTCAGCGTCGTCTTGCCATGATCAACGTGCCCAATCGTCCCCACGTTCACGTGCGGCTTGGTACGTTCAAACTTTCCCTTTGCCATTTTTGATCACCCTGATAACTGATTAGAGATCTGCGTCAAACCTCGACAGGCAACCGCGCCTCTACGCGGCATGCCGCACGCCAAATACCGTGGTGCCCATGGGCAGGATTGAACTGCCGACCTCTCCCTTACCAAGGGAGTGCTCTGCCACTGAGCTACATGGGCACGAAAAACCGTCCTGCAGACATTCATCGAAGGCGCTGCCCCGACAAACACCTTATATATATGCACACTTGAATCCGTGGAGCGGGAGACGGGAATCGAACCCGCGTCATTAGCTTGGAAGGCTAGGGTTCTACCATTGAACTACTCCCGCCCGACCATTCCAAACATACTGACCCAACGTAACCCGGCCATCATGATCGGAACCTTCACTTGCACGTTTTTCGAGGTCACCTCAATATAACCTTCAAAAACAAAAGGTTATGGTGGAGGGGGAAGGATTCGAACCTTCGAAGGCAGAGCCGTCAGATTTACAGTCTGATCCCTTTGACCGCTCGGGAACCCCTCCGGCGACCAGCGAAACCCGCGATTATGGTGAGCGTTTGATGCTCTGTCAAACACTCCTGCGAAAATTTCAGCTGGCACCATCCTGCAGCGCGCCGAAATCGAGCGCCGCGGCGGCCATCTGCGGGTCGGCCGAAGCGAAACGTGGCAGTGTGCCCAACAACGGTGCATCAAGCCGGCGCGACAGCGCTGCAATCGTTGCGTCCTGCTCCAGCATGCCGACAGGCGTGGAATTGGCCACCCAGCCAGCCAGACTCAGACCCCGCGCGCGAATCGATTCGGCGGTCAGCAACGCATGGTTGATGCAGCCCAGCTTCAGCCCCACCACCATGATGACCGGCGCGGCGATCGCCTCGGCCAGATCAGCTGTGGTGAAATCGTCGTTCAACGGCACCTGGAAGCCGCCGACGCCTTCGACCACGACATGCTGCGCGCGCATCGACAGCGAGCGGAATGCATCAAGGATGACCGTCGACGTTATCGTCCGTCCTTCGAGCCGCGCCGCCACATGCGGTGCCAGCGCTGCTTCGAACAGGTAGGGGCTGATCAACGCCTGCGGAAAGTGCACGCCGCTGACGGCCGCCAGCGCATCGGCGTCCTCGTTGCGTATCACCCCGTTCGTGTCGCGCCAGGCGCCGGATGCCACCGGCTTCATGCCGACCGCGTTCAGCCCGCGTGCGCGCAGCGCATGCACGAGCGCGCAGGCCACCAGGGTTTTGCCGATGCCGGTGTCGGTTCCGGTCACGAAATGCGCGCGGGTCTCCGTCATCCGGGGTCTCCGTGGCCGGGGCGGTGTGCGACTACCCAGGCCAGTTCATAGGTCAGCGGAATGCCCCGCGGCGTCCGCTGAGCGTCGAATGCAGCACAGACTGACTGCCATGCAGCGCGGCCCATCGTCGTACGGCGAGCTTGCAGCGGCACGCGCGAGGCGCCGATGTCGCGGTTGGACTGGAGCAGGCTGCGGGCGTCATTGAAATACTCGACCTGGCGCGATCGCTCGACGTGATCGACGACCAGTCCGGCTGTGACCAGCGCCGCTGCCAGGGCCGCCTCATCAAGAAAGGGCAGCGTATGGCGATGCCGGTCGACCGCGGCAAAAGCCAGATCGATTTCTCGCAGCGTCCCGTCGAGCACGGTTGCAAAACACATCGGAGCGCCCGGCCGGAGTACCCGGCGACACTCCGGCAACGATCGCGACAGGTCGCACCACTGCAGCATCAGGCTGGAAAAGATCAGATCGACGCTGCCTTCGCACAGCGGCAACGCATGCGCGTCGGCACACACACGGGCGTTGTCAGCCATCGGCGCATGTGCACTGAGCATGGCTGGCGCAAAGTCGGCCGACAGCAGCAACGCATGCGGATAGCGGCCACGCAGCCCGGCGGACGCGAACCCGGTGCCGCAGCCGACATCCAGCACGCGCCGGGCAGCAATCGCCGGCAACATGTCGAGCAAGCGGTCACTGACCTGTCGCTGCAGGCCCGCCGACGCCGCGTAGCGGTCGGCCGCGCGCGAAAAACTGCGCCGGACGGCGGCGAGCTCAGTCATCAGCGCCCACCCACTCGCACAGGTCCTTCACGCCGCCCTGCAGCCAGGGCAGATGTGCGGCCCCCGGCACTTTCACGCAGTGCGCCCCCGCGGCGGACGACATCCAGTTGCATGCCGCGACATCGACCACCCTGTCCTCCACGCCATGCAGGCACAGCACACGCGCAGACACATCGTGCACGGCCGCTCTCAGATCGACGTCGTGCAGCCAGTGCAAACCCTGGTCGAGCACCTGTCGGCTCGGCAGCGGCGGTTGTTCGACCAGACCGGCCATCGCGGCGCGCACCTGGCGCGCATCGGTATCACCCATTGCAGACAGCGCGGCGAAACGCGTACGGGCCTTCATCGGCGCATCGTCGACCGCATCGGCAAAGGCGTCGAAGCGTTCGGCGCTCATGCCGTGCGGCCAGTCGGATGCCTGCATGAAACACGGCGTCGCGCCGATCAGCGCCAGCTTGCGCAGCGGTACAAGAGACGCCCAGCGCAAGGCGAGCAGGCCACCGAGCGACCAGCCGACGACGACGTCGGCATCGGGCACGGTCGCCATCAACTGGTCAACACAGTCTTCGAAGTCCATGCAGTCACGGTCAGCATTCAGCCCGTAACCAGGCAGATCAGGCTGGATAACACGCACACGGCGGCCGAGCGCCTCGGCAAGCGGCGCGATCAGGCGGCCGTCCCAGCCCCAGCCGTGCAGCAGCGCGACGCGCGGCCCGCGGTCGCCGAAGACCCGTGTGGACAGCGGTTCAGTCATGCCCGGCCTCGATCAGCGCATGACACAGCGCATCGAGGTGCCCGGTTGTGTGCGCGGCGCTCAACGAAATGCGCAGGCGTGCCGTGCCGCTCGGCACTGTGGGCGGGCGAATGGCCGGCACCCACAGACCACGCGCCCGCAACTGCCCGGCAAGCGCCAGCACGGCTGCATTCGTGCCCACGTGCAGCGGCTGGATGGCGGTGTGCGAGGGCATCAAGGTCCAGCGCGCACCGGTCAGCCCCCGCTGCAGCCGTTCGCGGTGTGCCGCCAGCGTCGCCCGCCGGTCATCGGCTTCCCCGATCAGGCCGAGGCTGGCCAACAACGCGCAGGCCAGCGCCGGCGGTGCCGCCGTCGTGTAGCGATAGCTGCGTCCGGTCTGCATCAGCCACTCGATCAGATCGGCGTGCCCGGCGACAAAGGCCCCGGCCACACCGGCCGCCTTGCCGAGCGTACCGATGTAGACGAGGCGCGGCGATGCCAGACCGCAGTGCGACAGCACGCCGCGGCCCTGCTCGCCCAGCACGCCGAAACCGTGCGCGTCGTCCACCACCAGCAGCGCGTCGTGCCGTTCGCACAGCGCCAGCAGTTCAGCCAGCGGTGCGATATCGCCATCCATGCTGAATACGCCGTCGGTCACCACGACCTTGCGTCCCTGCGCCGCGTCCAGCATGCGCGCCACGGCTGCAAGATCGCCGTGCGGATAGCGCCGCACGGTTGCGCGCGACAGCAGCGCAGCATCAACCAGCGACGCGTGGTTCAGGCGGTCGGCGATCAGCGTATCGCCGCGACCGGCCAGCGCCGGCAGCAATGCCAGATTGGCCATGTAGCCGGTGGAAAAGAACAGCGCGCGCGCCAGCCCGGTGAAGGCGGCAAGCGCCTGCTCCAGCGCTTCGTGCGGCCGCTGGTGACCGCTCACCAGATGCGATGCACCGGCGCCGGCGCCCCAGCGGGACGCGCCTTCGCGCAGCGCCTCCACCACCTCGGGATGATTCGCCAGACCGAGATAGTCGTTGCCGGCGAAGGCAATCAGGCGCTGCCCGTCGACGACGGCTTCCGGGCCGCAGGGTGCGTCGAGCACGACACGCGTGCGCGTCAGATCGTCGCGCGCCAGCGCGGCCAGACGTGTGCGGAAGTCGAAGGCGCTCATGCGAGTGCGGCGTCCAGCGCTGCCCGCGCGCTGTTGGCCAGCTGCGAGGTCTGCGCTTCGTCGAGAATGTAGGGCGGCATGAAGTACAGGGTGTTGCCCAGCGGTCTGAGCAGCAGCCCGCGCTCGAGCGCCTCGCGGTAGAAGCGGCGGCTGAAGTCGTCGTGTCCGGCGTCGATGTCGAGCGCCCAGATCATGCCGGCCTGGCGGAAATTTCGCGCTGCGGGGTGTGTCGCAAGCGGCGCCAGCGCATCGGTGAAGTCCTGTGCCCAGACGCGGTTGCGCTGCAGGGTGTCGAGCTGGTCGAACAGCTCGAGCGTGGCCAGCGCGGCGCGGCAGGCCAGTGGATTGCCGGTGTAGGAATGTGAATGCAGGAAGCCGCGCGCCATCGTGTCGTCAAGGAAGGCGTCGAACACCGCTGGCGCCGACAGCACCAGCGACAGCGGCAGCGTGCCGCCCGTGATGCCCTTGGACAGGCAGATGAAGTCCGGCCAACCGCCGCCGTCGGCGTCGAGCGACTGTTCGCAGGCGAAGAAGGTGCCGGTGCGGCCGCAGCCGACTGCGATCTCGTCGGCGATCAGATGCACGGCGTAGCGATCGCACAGCCGGCGCGCGTCGCGCAGCCAGGCGGCCTCGTGCATCGCCATGCCGCCGGCACACTGCACGCGCGGCTCGACGATCAGCGCGGCGATACAACCGTGGTGAAGCGCAAGAAAGGCGTCCAGCGCCGACAGCGCCGCCGCATCGCCCGCCGCCGGGCTGGGCAGCACATGCGCGCCGCGCACCATGGGCGCGTAGGCGTCACGGAACAGCGCAACATCCGTCACCGCCAGCGCACCGACTGTTTCGCCGTGATAGCTGCCGGCGAAACAGATGAACTCGTTCTTGTCGGCCTGCCCCACATTTCGCCAGTAGTGCAAAGACATCTTCAGTGCGATTTCGGTCGCCGACGCGCCGTCCGACGCGTAGAAGGCGTGGCCGAGACGACCGCCGGTCAGCGCCGACAGACGTTCCGACAACGCCACGACCGGCTCGTGCGTGAAGCCGGCCAGCATGACGTGATCGAGCGTATCAAGCTGATCGCGCACCGCCTGCACGATCGCCGGATGGCTGTGCCCGAACAGATTGGTCCACCAGGAACTGATGCCGTCGAGGTAGCGGCCACCATCGGGCGCGTACAGCCAGGCGCCCTGCGCGCGCGCAATGGCAAGGAGCGGCAGCGACTGGTCGGCGTGCCACTGCATCTGCGTGCAGGGGTGCCAGACGGCTGAAAGGCTGCGGGATACGAGCGAGGGTTCTGGTGCGGACAAGGGCGGATACCGGCTGCGCGCCGGCACAGGGCATGAGCAACTACCGGCGCATCAAGTCGCCCATTCTAACCGTCCGCCCGGCGTGTCGACCGGGCGGACGGGTGCATCACGCCTCGGCGAGCTTCGCCGCTGCGTCGCGCAGCGCGGTGCGCAGGCCCTCCTCCACCACCGGGTGGTAGAAGGGCATTTCGAGCGCGCGCTGCACCGTCATGCCCGACTGCATCGCCCAGGCCAGCAGATGGGCAAGATGTTCCACGTCCGGGCCGATCATTTCGCAGCCGAGCAGGCGCCCGGAGCCCTTTTCGGCATAGATATGCAGCAAGCCCTTGTTGCGCAGCATGACGCGCGCACGGCCCTGGTCCTCGAACGACACCTCGCCGGTGACGAAGCTGTCGGGCGCCAGATCCACGAAACGGCGGCCGACCGTCGCCAGCTGCGGATCGGAAAACACCACACCGATCGGCTCGCGCCGCAGACCGGGCTGCACCTGCGGAAAGCGCGCCGCGTTCTCGCCGGCGATCCGCCCTTCGTCCGCAGCTTCGTGCAGCAGCGGCACATCGTTGTTCGCATCGCCAGCGATGAATATGCCGGTGCTGCCGCACTGCATCGTCGTGCGGTCGAACTCCGGCACGCCATTGGCGCCAAGCGTCACCGAGGTGTTTTCGAGTCCGAGATGCTTCACGTTTGGCGCACGGCCGGTCGCGGCGATCACCCAGTCGAATTCCTTGACGGCCGACGAGCCATCGTCGAAGTCCTGCATGAGGCGCACGCCGTCTCCGACGCGTTCGATCGAGCTGACGCGTGCGTCGGTGAACAGCGGAAACTCTTCGCCGAAGGTGCGCGTGGCGTATTCCTTGAGCGCCGGATCCGAGAACGGGCCGACGAAGTGGCCGCGGCCGAACACTTCGGTTCGTACGCCGAGCCTGTGCAGTGCCTGCCCGATTTCCAGACCGATGACGCCCGGGCCGAATACCGCGACTGACTGCGGCAGGTCGTCCCAGTCGAACACGTCGTCGTTCACGATCAGGCGGTCACCAGCGCCCTTGAGCACCGGCGCTATCGACGGCGACGAGCCGGTCGCGATCACCGCGCGGCCGAAGGTGACGACCGTGTGGTCA
Organism: Methyloversatilis sp.; assembly: GCF_030698125.1. Classification (GTDB taxonomy): domain Bacteria; phylum Pseudomonadota; class Gammaproteobacteria; order Burkholderiales; family Rhodocyclaceae; genus Methyloversatilis. Next base: position 19,907 of record NZ_JAUYNV010000043.1, on the reverse strand, counting down.
TCGACCTGAAGGCTGTGGTCGTCCAGGAATTTCGCATGGCCGCGCAGCTTGTGGTCGGCCGGAATGTTGTCGACGCCCTTGAGCACGAAGCCCACGAAGCGGTCGCGTTCGCGACGTATGCGCTCCATCACGGCCGCACCATCGACGCGCACCGATCCTTCGAGACGGATGCCGAAAGTGTCCCACTTTTCGGTCGCATGGGCGGCTTCGGCCGCGGCGATCAGCAGCTTGCTCGGCATGCAGCCGACGCGCGCGCAGGTCGTGCCGTACGGGCCGCCTTCGATGATCACGGCACGACGGCCGGCGGCGATGGCCGCACGATAGGCTGCAAGGCCGGCAGTGCCGGCGCCGATGACGGCCACATCCACATTCATTTCATTCATGTCGTTCTCCCTGTAGCGCTTGATCAGGCCTGCACACCGTTCGATGTGCAGGCCTGATCGGACGACGGGTTGCCCCGTCATCCGGTCAGATCAGGTCGGCGACCTTACTTGGCCGACCACTTTTCCAGCTCTTCCCAACCGCCGATATGCTGGCCGTTGATGAACACCTGCGGCACCGTCCTGGCCCCGGCGATGGCGCCCAGTGCGCGGGAGCGCTCGGTGTGCGGCAGGTTGATTTCCGCGTAGTGATAGCCGCGTTCGGTCAGCAGTGCCTTGGCCTTGGCGCAGAAGGCGCAACCTTCACGCGTCAGGATGGCGACCTGATCCGGCTTCTTCGCGCTCGGATTGATGAAGTTGAGCATCGTGTCGGCGTCCGACACCTTGAACGGATCACCCGGCTCCTGCGGCTCGGAGAACACCTTCTGCACGACGCCATCCTTCACCAGCATCGAATAACGCCAGCTGCGCTTGCCGAAACCGATGTCCGACTTGTCGACCAGCATGCCCATGCCTTCGGTGAATTCGCCGTTGCCGTCGGGAACCAGCGTCACGTTGTCCGCTTCCTGGTCCTTGGCCCACTCGTTCATCACGAAGGTGTCGTTGACCGACATGCACACGATGCTGTCGACGCCGTTCTCCACAAAGGCCGGCGCAAGTTCGTTGTAGCGCGGCAAGTGGGTCGACGAGCAGGTCGGGGTGAAGGCGCCGGGCAGCGAAAACACCACCACGGTCTTGCCCTTGAACAGATCGTCGGTCGTGACGTTGGTCCATTCGTTGTTCTGACGCACACGGAACGTAACGTTCGGGACGCGCTTGCCTTCCTGGTTGTGCTGGCTCATATGTATTCCTTTCAGAGAGATGAATCGTCAAGTCCGGAGATGCGCCGGGTGGTTGGTACCGGTTCAGCGCATCGACGAAGTGCAGTGTGGGCGCATACCCATCAATCGTCCAATGGATTAAATTTGTCGTATTGATCGAATGTTTCGATAAAGGTCGGTGATTTCGCCGGCGACCTCCCCCCCCCAGCATAGGCTCCGCCCCATATGTCTGCCCTGCCCTCACTTCGCCAGTTGCGCTATCTGATTGCAGTGTCCGAAAAGCTCAGCTTCACGCAGGCCGCCGAATCCTGCTTCGTCACCCAGTCCACGCTGTCAGCCGGCATCAAGGAGCTTGAAGCCACGCTGGGCGCGCACCTGGTCGAGCGCGAGCGCCACTCGGTCGTGATGACGCCCATCGGCATCGAAATCGTCGATCGCGCGCGCAGCCTGCTGTCCGAAGCCGAAGACCTGAGCGAATGGGCGCGCAGCGCCGCGGAGCCGATGAGCGGCCTGCTGCGGCTCGGCGTCATCCCGACCGTCGCGCCCTTCGTGCTGCCGACGGTGCTGCCGGCGCTGCGCCAGCGCTATCCGTCGCTGCGGCTCGCGCTGCGCGAAGACCTGACCAGTCATCTGCTGACCCGCCTGACGGCCGGCCAGCTGGATTTCGCGCTGATCGCGCTGCCCTACGACACGGGCAATCTGCAGGTAAAGCCGCTGTTTGATGAGGAACTGCGCCTGATCGCGCCGGCCGATCGTGAAGCGGACATGCCGCGCGAGATCTCAAAGATCGATCCGGATGAACTGCTGCTGCTGGAGGAGGGGCATTGCCTGCGCGGTCACACCCTGGGTGGATGCGGTCTGCGCGAACCTCGGACCCGCGGAATGGAAGCCACCAGCCTGTTCACGCTGGCGCAAATGGTCGAAGGTGGTCTGGGCATGGCACTGCTGCCGGAAATGAGTTTGCACTCCGGCATCCTGTCGCACATGAAGCTGGTGTCGCGCCGCTTTTCCGAACCCAGGCCACGCCGTACCATCGCGCTGGTTGCCCGCAGTTCGAATGCACGGCAGGAATCATTCGAACGTATTGCCGAGCTCATCGCCGCACAGGCACCGTTGCACCTGTCAGACTCGGTCGACGCGGGCGGAACCACCGGGCGGGATCCCGACTCCCAGACGGAAGAACACGAGAACCGAGAAAGGAAAGCATCATGAGCAGCATCAACATCGGCATTTCCGAAGAAAACCGCCGCGCCATCGCGGACGGCCTGTCGCGCCTGCTGGCGGATTCCTACACGCTGTACCTCACCACGCACAACTTCCACTGGAACGTCACCGGCCCGATGTTCAACACACTGCACCTGATGTTCGAGGCGCAGTACACCGAACTGGCACTGGCGGTCGACCTGGTGGCGGAACGCATCCGCGCGCTGGGCTACCCGGCACCGGGCACCTATTCGGCTTATGCAAAGCTCACGTCGATCAAGGAACCGGAAGGGGTACCGTCGGCCACCGACATGATCCGCCAGCTGGTCGCCGGCCAGGAAGCCGTGACCCGCACCGCGCGCAGCATTTTCCCCGCGGTTGAAGAAGCGCACGACGAGCCGACTGCCGACCTGCTCACCCAGCGCATGCAGGTGCATGAGAAAAACGCCTGGATGCTGCGCAGTCTGCTCGAGAGCTGAGATCGGCGAAGCGGCCGAACTGCGCCCGGTCGCTTTGATTGGGTTCGGTCGCTGGTGTTGGGCATCGCTGCGCTCACCCCAACCTACGCGGGGATGCGTCGGTCGCGGCTTGCGTGATATCGGGCGGCTCGCTTCGGTTGATGTTGGGCGTCGCTGCGCTCACCCCAACCTACGGGACGGGTCGGTCGCGGCCTCGCGATATCGGGTACCTCAACGAACGGCGCGGCTGCGGGGGACGGGTGTTGGGCATCGCCTTCGGCTCACCCCAACCTACAACTACAATGGAGTGAGGCGTCCGTAGGTTGGGGTGAGCGCAGCGATGCCCAACGACCCGTGCATGGATCCGGCGCTGCGTGAGCGCAACTGCCTCTTCTTTCGTTAGCTGGCCGGCGGGCGCGCGACGATCGCCGCGCCCAGCACCACGATGGCGCACGCGGCGGCGGCCAGCAGGATGTGCGACGGGAAATGCGCGCCGCGTACGATCTGCACCACGCCCGCCAGCGCGCCCAGCGTCAGCACGGCGAACAGTGCGCGCCGCCGCGCTGCGCCGCGCAACACCGGCAGCACGGCCAGCCACATGAAGGCGCTCGCCGCGTGACCGCTGGGCAGGCACTTGCCCGGACCGGAATGCGTCGGCACCTCGTCAAACAGGCGGAAAAACTGCGCCTGCCCCCCGAAATCGGCCAGATACCATGGACAGCTGTGCGCCGACTGCATGCGCAGCAGGTTGACTGCGACCACCGCGGCCAGCGAAGCACCGAGCACGAACGCCACGCGCGCGAAACGCCCGGGTTCGCGCGCCCGCAGCCGCAGCGCGAACCCGGCCGCGAGCAGCGCCAGCCATGCTGCCACCGACAGCCACTTGACGCCGTCGTGCAGCAGCACAGACCACAACCAGTCGCGGCGCAGCGCAAAACCGCCCGCGGCGGCATCGAAGAAGCGCGCCGAAAACCACAGGTCCGCGCCGCTCCAGCGGTTGCTCCACACAGCCAGCACGGCGCACACGAACGCGACCACCAGCAGATCGGCGTCGCGCGCCCTGAGCCACCGGCTCACCGGACCTCGCTGGAGTGCAGTCGCCCCTGCTTGAACGCAGATGCAGCCGTCTGGTAGTAGGCGATTGCCTCACGCGCTCGTTGCGGATCCACCTCGACCGGCGTCGATTCGAACGTGACCGGATCGACGGTGTAGGCCCGCACCACACGGCGCGGCGACAGCACGGTCAGCAGGTTGCCGCGCAGATAGCCCAGATCCTGGTAGTTGGAAATGAAGGCGCGGTCGAGTGGCGCATCCGCTTCGAAGAACGAGCGGCCGAAGAAATGGTCGTCGCCGTTCTTCCCCATGACTTCGATCAGCGTTGGCGCGAGGTCGATCTGGCTCACCCTCTCCGCATACTCGCCCGGCTGCAACAGGGCCGGCGCGTAAAAAATCAATGGTATGCGGTACTTGGCGACTGGCAGGCGCGTGCGGCCGGCCACTGACGCACAGTGATCGGCGACGAACACGAACAGCGTGTCGGCAAACCAGGGCTGCTTCTTCGCCTCGCGGATGAATTCGCCGATTGCCCAGTCTGTGTACTTGACGCCGCCGCGCCGCCCGCCCGGTGACGGAATGTCAATGCGACCATCCGGATAGGTGTAGGGGCGATGGTTCGACGTCGTCATGATCTGCGCAAAGAACGGCTTCCCTGCGGCGGCCTTGTCATTCAGCGCCTTCAGGGCGTTGGCGTACAGCACCTCGTCGGCCACACCCCACACGTTCTCGAAAACGATGCTCTCCTTCGGAAAGTCGGTCCGGTCGACGATCAGGTAGTCGTTGCCGCGGAAATAGCTGTTCATGTTGTCGAAGTAGCCATAGCCGCCATAGATGAACATCGGCACGACACCCTGCGGCTCCAGCAACTCGCCCAGCGTGGACAGATTGTTGTTGTGGGTGCGCCGGACGATGGCCTGCCCGGGTACCGGCGGCGTACCCAGCGACAGCGCTTCGAGCCCGCGTACGGTGCGCGTGCCCGTGGCATAGACCTCCTTGAAGCGCAGCCCATCGGCCGCAAGGCGGTCCAGTTCCGGCGTCAAGCCCTCGGTTGAACCATAGGCGCCGACGAACTCCGCCGACAGGCTTTCGATCGTTACCAGCACGACATTGCGCGGCCGGCGGCTGAACGGCACCTTGTCGTGCGGCGGATCGTCCATCGCACTCGGCCTGTCCGGCGACGACAGCGGCAGTCGTTCGACATGCAGGTCGAGCAGCACCTCGTCCGCTTCCTCCTGCGGCAAGGTGGCATACCAGCGCTCGTAATCGAGCTCGTTGCGGCGCATCGCGGCCGCAAATGCATACAACCCGTTGCCGGCCAGCTCGTCGGCATAGGCATTGCCGCTGCCTTCCATCTGCTCCAGCGCCGCGAAGTGCCAGGACGCCGCCGGCAGCGCCAGTGCGCCGGCCAGCATCGCCAGCCGTACGGCGGGCCGGCGCGGCGCGCTGACGAACCCGACCAGACGGCTCACCCCGAACACGATGAGTGCCGCGACAAGCGCGATGCCGCCGACGATCAGTCCGACCGGATAGGACTGCATGATGTTGCCGATCACTTCCTGCGTGTAGATCAGGTAATCCACAGCGATGAAGTTGAAGCGGGTCGAAAACTCCTCCCAGAACACCACTTCGGACACTGCCCCGAACAGCAGCAACGCAGCCATCAGCCACAGCGCCCCCCAGCGCAGCCCGGCCATGAACCGGCTCGCCCGCAGACGGGCCGGCAGCAGTGCCGACAGCACGAGCAGCGGCGCCACCAGCCAGGCGAGCACGGCCAGGTCGAACCACAGTCCACGCACGAACACGTGCGGCGTGGCCGCACCGATGTCGGCCGGGCCGGCGATGCCCCAGAGCAGCAGACGCAGCAAGGTCCAGATGGTGACGGTCAGCAGGGACGCAACGAGCAGGAACGGCAGTGCGCGCCGGCGCGGCGCAGGTCGTATCGATGTCATGAAGGGGCGGATACCGTGGCAGGACGCTCACCGAACCGTTTGTACAGGATAGGTAGCAGCAGAAGTGTTAACGCCGTACAAGAAATGAGCCCGCCGATGACCACGATGGCGAGCGGCCGCTGGATCTCCGACCCCGGGCCGGTGGCGAACAGCAGCGGCACCAGACCGAGTGCGGCCATCGACGCGGTCAGCAGCACCGGGCGCAACCTGCGCTGGGCGCCATTGACCACCGCGTCGAGCATGCTCTGGCCAGCCGCCCGCAGCTGATTGAAGTAGCTCACGAGGACTACGCCATTGAGCACCGCGATGCCGAGCAGCGCGATGAAGCCGACCGACGCCGGCACCGACAGATACTCACCCGAGATGCCCAGCGCGAACACGCCGCCGATCATCGCGAACGGCACGTTGGCCATCACCAGTGCCGCCTGGCGCAGCGAATCGAAGGTGCTGTAGAGGATCAGGAAAATCAGCACCAGCGCCAGCGGCACCACCAGGGCGAGCCGCTGCGCGGCGCGCTGCTGGTTTTCGAACTCGCCGCCCCAGGTAAGTCGGTAGCCGGTGGGCAGTTCGACCTTCTGCAGCACCTGGGCGCGCGCATCCTCGACGAAGCCGACCAGGTCGCGACCACCCACATTCGCGATCACGACCATGTTGCGACTGCCCAACTGACGGTTGATCTGCACCGGTCCGCCCACGCGTTCGAAGCGCGCCAGCTGGCCCAGTGCGATGCGGCCGCCGCCCGGCAGTGCCACCGGCATCTGGGTCAGCTCTTCCGACGCACCTGCGCTGCCGGTGGAACGGATGACCAGCGGATAGCGCCGGTCCAGTTTCTGGATCAAGCCGACCCGTTCGCCCTCGATCTGCATGCGCAGGCTGGCCGCCAGCGCATCGACGTCGAGACCTGCGCGCGCCAGCGCGTCGGTGTCCGGCAGCACGCGCAGATACTGCACACCCTCGTTGCGCACGAAGAACACGTCCTCGGCGCCCGGAATCGCACGCAGCACGTCGGCGATTTCGCCCGCCTTGTGGTTCAGCGTGTCGATGTCCGGCCCGAACAGGCGGATCGCCAGATCGCCACGCACGCCCAGAATCATTTCCGACACGCGCATTTCGATCGGCTGGGTGAAGGCATAGGCCACGCCGGGGAATTCGGCCAGCAGATCGCGGATGCGGTGGATGATGGCCGGCTTGTCGGCGCCCGGGGCAAGGCTGATGAAGGTGTCGGTCTGGTTCAGGCCCATCGGGTCGAGACCAATTTCGTCCGACCCGGCGCGTGCCACGATCTGCGTCGCCTCGGGCACGATGTCCTTCAGCGCCTTCTGGAAGCGGGTATCGATGTCGAGCGAGGCATCGAGGCTGATCGACGGCAGCTTTTCCAGCTGCACGATCAGGCTGCCTTCATCCATGGTCGGCATGAAGGTCTTGCCCAGGCCCATGTAGACCACGACCGCCGCGACGAACAGCAGGCCGGCAATGCCGCCCACGATGCGTGGTGCGGCCAGCGCACGCTGCAGCAGCGGCGCGTAAAGCTTCGACAGCGTGCGCGGCAGCCAGGGATCGGCGTGCGAGCGGGCATTCAGCATGATGCGAGCCAGCAGCGGAATCACGGTCAGCGACAGCAGCAGCGAGCCGGCCAGCGCGAACACGATGGTCAGCGCCACCGGCGCGAACAGCTTGCCCTCCAGTCCCTGCAGGCTCAGCAGCGGCACGAACACCAGCGCGATGATGACGATGCCGGCAGTGGTCGGCACCGCCACCTCGCGCACCGCCTCGAGCACCACGTCATGACGCGGCCGGTCCGCCGCACCGGGTTCGTGCAGGTGGGCCACCACGTTCTCGACCACCACCACCGCCGCATCGACCAGCAGGCCGATGGCGATCGCCAGCCCGCCCAGACTCATCAGATTGGCCGACAGACCGGCGAAGTGCATCAGCAGGAAGGTCCACAGCGCCGACAGCGGCAGCACCACCGCCACCGCCAGCGCCGCGCGCACATTGCCGAGGAACAGGAACAGCAGGATGAGCACCAGCACCACCGCCTCGATCAGCGCCCGGGTCACCGTGCCGACCGCACTCGAAACCAGTTCGCCGCGATCATAGAAAGGGACGACCTTGACCTCCTCGGGCAGGCTGGGCGCGATCTCGTCGAGCCGCGCCCGCACGCCGCGCACCACTTCCTGCGCATCGGCGCCACGCAGGCCGAGCACCAGCCCCTGCACCGTTTCGCCCTCGCCGTTGTGCGTCACCCCACCCATGCGGGTCAGCGCGCCGAGCCGCACCTCGGCCACGTCGGCGATGCGCACCTGAGCCTGAGGCGTCGCATGCACCACCAGCCGGCCGACGTCGTCGAGCGACTCGAGCCGCCCCTGCACCCGCACCAGCAGGGTTTCCTCGCCCTCGTTGATGCGGCCGGCGCCGTCGTTGCGGTTGAAGCGTTCCAGTGTGGCACGCAGCTCGTCCAGCGTGATGCCGGTGGCTGCCATGCGCGCCGCGTCGGGCACTACCTCGTAGGCCGTGGCCAGCCCGCCCAGCACATTCACGTCGGCCACGCCGCGCACCGTGCGCAGCGCCGGGCGGATCACCCAGTCAAGCAGGCCGCGCCGTTCGGCCAGCGACAGGTCGCCTTCGACCGTGAACATGAACATTTCGCCCAGCGGCGTTGTGATCGGCGCCAGCCCGCCGGTCAGTCCGGGCGGCAGATCACCCATGATGCCGGTCAGCCGCTCGCTGACCTGATTGCGCGCCCAGTAGATGTCGGTGCCGTCCTCGAAATCGATCGTGATGTCGGTCAGGCCGTACTTGCTGGTCGAGCGCAGCATGGTCTGTTTCGGCAGGCCGAGCATTTCGATCTCGACCGGCGTGGTCACCCGCGCTTCCATCTCTTCCGGCGTCATGCCGGCCAGCTTGACGATGATCTTGACCTGCGGTGCCGACACGTCGGGAAAGGCATCGATCGGCAACTTCGTCATCGACCAGGCGCCGGCGGCCATCAGCAGCAGCGCGGCCAGTATCGTCAGCAGCGGTCGCGCGAGCGCGCCGCGCGTCAGGGCGTCGAGCATCATTCCGCTCCCTTGCCCAGCCACACCGCCTTCAGCGCGGCCACTCCGCTGACCGCGACCGCAGCCTTTGCGTCCAGCGCGCCGCTGACCGTGGCAAGCCCCGCGTCCTGCGACAGCGCCTGCACCTCGACTGCGCGGAAGCCCTGCGCGGTGCGCGAAAACACCCAGGTCCGGCCGTCGTGATGGGTGACCGCCGCAGCCGGCACGGTCCACGCGTCGATCGCCGGCTGCGAGCGCCGCGCCTTGACCCACAGGCCCGGCCGCAGCGAAGACGGCGCAGGCGGCAGTGCGGCGCGGACGCGCACCGTCTGCGTCGTGTCGGCAGCGCCCCAGCCGATCTGCGTCACGCGCGCCTGCTCGCCCGACGGCTCCACCAGCAGGACGTCACCTTCGCGCACGTCCTGTGCCTGCGCCACCGTCAGGTTCAGTTCGAGCATCAGCTTGCGTGCATCGGCCAGCCGCAGCAGCGCATCGGCCTCGTCGACGCGCTGACCGGGCAGCACCATGCGTTCGAGCACGGTTGCCGCTGCTTCGGCACGCACCTGCACGCGACCGCTCGACGCGTCGGCGGCCGACACGCCCAGCAGGCGCAGTCGCGACTGCGCGGCGCCGTGGGCGGCATCGGCCTGCGCGGCCGCATTTTCGGATTCGCGCACCCGGCGCTCGGCGATCAGGCCTTCGGCATGCAGCGCCCGGTCGCGCTCAAGATTGCTGCGCGCCAGCGCCGACGCGGAACGCGCCTGGGCCAGCGCAGCGCCCTGTTCGGGCAGACCGGCGCTGCGCAGTTCCACCAGCACGGCATTCGCCGCAACCTGCTGGCCTTCGACCACGGGCACGCGCACCACGACGCCCACGGCGGGAGCGGTCACCACCCATTCGGCGTCAGCCGACGCCACGACGCGCGCCGACCACGGCGCCGCGCTGGCCTGCGCCGCCGGCACCGGTGCCGCATCGCGGATGCCCAGTCGTTCGATCTGTGTCGCACCGAGCATGATGTCGGCCGCATGGAGGGAGGACGTCAGCGCGAGCAGACAGGACACTACGAACACATGTTTCACGGCAGGATTCCCAGACTGTTGTTGTAGCGCGCCACGGCGCGCTCGTAGGCAATGTCGGCCAGCGCGGCCGCGCGGCGTGCGTTGGCGGCGCGCGCCTCGACCAGCAGGCGCTCGGCGAGCGAACTTTCACCGAGCCGGTAGGCGCGGCGGGCCAGTTCGACTTCGCGTTCGGCGACCGCCTTCTGCCCGGCGGCGAGTTGCAGCGCCTGTTCGCGGGCGTGCAGTTCATGTTCGGCTTCATGCAGCACCAACGTGGCCATGCGCAGGGCCAGCGCCAGATCGTCCTCGGCGCGGGCCAGATCGAGCTGCAGCGGCGACAGGGTGGCTGCGCGATGCACCTCACCGCCGAAAGGAATCGACAGGGTGGCGCCCACGCTGTCGGTCACCGGGCTGTCGGGCGACTTTTCGGACCGCATGCCGACCAGGATGCGCGGCGCACCGCTGCCCTGGGCCTGCACGCTGGCCAGCGCACTGCGCGCCCGTTCGAGAGCAGCCTGCGCCGTCATCACCGGCGGATAGCCCGTCGCCGCGTCCGCCTTTGGCGCGCGCGCAACCGGCTCGCGTGCCGTCGCCGGCAGCGCCGGCAAGCCGGTCAGCGTGGCCCAGCCGAACACGCTGTGCGCCAGTTCGACCTGCGCCTCGTAACGGGCGGCGTCCCGTTCGCGCCGGGCCGCTTCGGCCGACAGTATTTCGACCGGCGCCGCGTCGCCGGCGCGAACGCGTTTCGATACATCGTCTTCCAGCGCGCGATACAACTCGACATCGGCATCGGCCAGCTTCACCTCGGTCTCCGACTGCAGCACGCGCCACAGGGTTTCACGTACATCGCCGGCCACGCGCCAGCGGTGGATGCGCAGTTCCTCGTCGGACAGCAGGCGACCCGCGTCCGCCTCGCGGCGCAGCGCGTCGCGCTGGCCGGATCGCCACAAGGGCAGGTCCAGCCCGGCTTCCAGTTCGCGCACGCCAGCGGCGCGGCCGGGCAGACGATCGGTCTGGTAGCGCATGTGCAGCGCCGGCGGTGCCGACAGCACGCTGCCGGCCCGTTCGGTCAGCACCCGCGATTCGGACAGCCTGGCCTGCGGCAGCTGGGTGCCGGGCGCCCGGCCAAGCGCGGCCGACAAGGCGCCCGACAGCGTGAGTGCGGCGTCACGCTCGACGGTCTGTTCATGCTCTTCGGCGTGCGAAGCCGCGGCGAGGGGCACAGGTTGCGCAGACAGCGGTGGCGTCAGCCACAGCACGGACAGCAGGCAGCACAGCAGGGCGGGACGCATGGGCGCACGGCGGACGGATGAAGACATGCCTCAGCTTGCACAGCCACGGATTGCCGGCAGGTGGACACAACATGAACATCCGTTCATGTTGCGGCAAGGTGGTTCGATGCAGGCAGAATCACGGCTCGCGCACCCCGACCCGGGCCGTGCGCCGCACCTTCCGAAAAGGTCCGACATGCACCTCCTCGTGGTCGAGGACGACCCCGAAATCGCCGGCTTCATCTGCCGCGGCCTGCGCGAGGCCGGGCATGTCGTCGACCACGCCGCCAATGGCCGCGACGGGCTGTTTCTGGCGACCGGCGAAGCATTCGACGCCATCGTGCTCGACCGACTGATGCCGCAGATGGACGGTCTGGCGATGCTGGCTGCGCTGCGCGCCACCGGTTCGCGCGTGCCGGTGCTCATCCTCAGTGCACTCGGCCATGTCGACGAACGCATCCGTGGCCTGCGCGCCGGCGGTGACGACTATCTGGTGAAACCATTCGCGATGTCGGAACTGCAGGCGCGGCTGGATGTGATCACGCGCCGCGGCCTGATGCCGGCGATCGAAAGCGTGCTGCGGGTGGCCGATCTCGAACTCGACCGCATGACGCACATCGTGCGACGCGCCGGTGAGGAAATCGCACTCAAGCCGCAGGAGTACCGGGTGCTCGAATTCCTGATGCGCCACGCCGGACAGGTGGTCACCCGTACCATGCTGCTCGAGGGCGTGTGGGACTACCACTTCGATCCGCAGACAAATGTCATCGACGTGCATATTTCCCGCCTGCGCGCCAAGGTCGACCGCGCAGGCTGGCTGCCGCTGATACACACGCTGCGTGGTGCCGGCTACTGCATGCGGGTGCCGGCATGAACGACCGCCGTTCGCCCTGGGCGGGCAGCGCCGCAGGCGCGCCTTTCGTGCAGGACGACGAGGGGATGCTCACGCTGCACTTCGACCGCGCCGCCGTACAGAGCAGCATGGACCCGGCGCGACCGGTCGATCTGGTGCTCGACTATTCGCGCCTGATGATGGCTGCGCTGCTGTTCGTGCCGGCGCCCTCGCGCATCGGCATGATCGGCCTGGGCGGCGGCTCGCTGGTCAAGTACTGCCACCACCACCTGCCGGATGCGCGCGTCGAGGTGGCCGAAATTTCGGCTGAGGTGATCGCGCTGCGCAGCCGCTTCCATATTCCGCCGGACGACGGACGGCTGCGCATCGACTGCGCCGATGGCGCCGACTGGATCGCGCAGCATGACGACACCTTCGACCTGCTGCTGGTGGATGGCTTCGACATCGGCGGACAGGCCGGCGCGCTGTGCACGCAGCGCTTCTACGACGACTGCCATGCCGCATTGACCCCGAACGGCCTGCTGGCGATCAACATGCATGCCGACGACGCGCTGCACGGCGCCTACATCGGCCGCGTGCGCGCCAGCTTCGCCAATTCGGTCAGCGTCGTCGCCACCGAAGACGGCGTGAATGAAATCGTGTTTGCCGCGCGCGGCGACGCATTCCGCCTGTCGGAAAAGCAGCTGTTCCAGCGCGCGGCAGCACTGCATGAGCGCCTGGGGCTCGACCTGCGCGCGCGGGCGCGCCCGCTGATCGAAGGCCGGCGTCGCGACTTTGCACCCGCGGGGCGCGCGGCCGCGCGTCACGGCATGGATGCCGATGACTGAGCCGACGCACCCGGTCGCCCCGCGCGCCACGCGCGGCCTGAGCACCACTGCGCGACTGGCGCTGGCCAACAGCGTTCTGCTGGCGACCGGCTTCGGCCTGATGCTGCTGCTGGTGAGCTGGCTCGCCGGGCAGTACATGCTGGGTCACGTCGAAGAGAGCGTAGACGCCGAGCTGGACATCCTCAGCGCCGAGTACCGGGTTGACGGCGTGCGCGGCGTCAGCGGCCTGATCCGCCAGCGGCTGGACATGCGCTCGCCGAATCACGACCGGCTGTACCGGCTGGAAGATGTCGACGGCGTCATGCTGATCGGCAACCTCGATGTCTGGCCGGCCGCGGCAACGCGCGACGGCGTATTGATCCGGCTGCCGAGCCTGCGCCACGCCGGACTTACCGAAGTCGTCGCGCGCTGGGCGCGCCTGCCGGACGGCAGCCGGCTGCTGGTCGGCTTCGACGAATACGAGGTGGAGCAGGTACGCAGCGACATCCGGCGCGCCGCGCTGGCCAGTTTCGGCGTCATGCTGATTGCGTCGCTCATCGGCGGTTTCCTGATCACCCGCGCCGCGCTGCGACCGGTCGAAATGATGCGCCTCGCGGCACAGCAGATCATGGACGGCGACCTGCGCCACCGCATTCCGGTGCGCGGCACGGCCGACGAGTTCGACCGCCTGTCGCAGACGCTCAACGGCATGCTCGACCGCATCGACCGGCTGATCGCCTCGGTGCGCGGCGCCACCGACAACATTGCGCATGACCTGCGCTCGCCGCTGACCCGCCACCGCGCGCGCATCGAAGCCGCGCTGGCCACGCCGCCGACTGGCGACGAATTGCCGGCGTTGCTGGAGCGCAATCTGGCCGACATCGATCAGGTGCTGTCCACCTTCCAGTCGCTGCTGCGCATCGCCAATGTCGAATCCGGCCTGCTGCGCAGCGAGTTCCGCGCGCTCGACCTCGCGGCACTGACGCGCGACGCGATCGACTTCATGGAGCCGATGGCGGACGAACGCGACATTTCGCTGTCGGCTGACGTGCCGGCACAGGCGTCGATGAGCGGCCACCGCGACCTGCTGTTCCAGGCGGTCATCAATCTGATCGACAACGCGATCAAATTCAGCCCGACCGGCGGCACGGTGTCGGTCAGCCTGCAGCCGGCGCCGGACGGCTGGCGACTGGAGGTGGCCGATCAGGGGCCGGGCATTCCGGACCGCGAGCGTGAGCGCGTGTTCGAGCGGCTGTACCGGCTTGAAGGTGCGCGCAACACACCGGGCCTCGGGCTCGGGCTCAGCCTGGTGCAGTCGGTGGCGCGCCTGCACGCCGGGCGCATCGAACTGGGTGACGCAGCCCCCGGGCTGCGCGCCGCGCTGACGTTGCCAACGGTTACATGACGGGCTTGTCACGCAGTTGACACGAAGCGACAACGCAAAGACGATGCGATCAATGCGTGCGCGAATCTGCCCTTGAAGCAGCGCGTGCGGATGGCCTCGGCAGTGTGCGGCCATGGACGACAGCGCGCGCCGCGCCATCGTCGCAACGGTTGATTTTGAGCTATGGAGTCACTTCAGTGCCGAAAACAAACAAGCCGAGCATCGCGCTCACATCCAAGCTGCTGCGACGCTACCGCGACGCCTCGATCGACAACGCCCGCGAGCTGCTGTACGAGGCGGAACTGCTGCTCAAGCACAACCACTATGCCCGCGCCTATTACTCTTCGGTCGCCGCGATCGAGGAAGTCGGCACCTCGGTGCAGGTGTTCGACGCGCTCGGCCGCAACGTGCGCGACCCCGACGTGGCGAACCGGGTCGTGCTCAACCTCGGCGACTACGCGCGCAAGGTGACTGCGGCGGTGTTTCCGTGGCTGCTGGTCGTGCCGGGCCGGCGCGACGAGGTGATGCCGTACGTCAGCAAGATGATCAAGCGGCAGATTCCGAAGAACGACGCCATCCACACCGAGCTGGACGGCAAGGGGCCGCAGGGCCCGCAGATCAACACGCCGAACTATCGCGTCACGCTGACCGATGCCGAAATCTGGCTCGGTCTGGCGAAGGACATCTACACCCACGCCGAAGCCTACGTGCTGTTCGCGCCGACCAAGATCCGCACCAAGGCGGAAGATGAAGTGTTCGCGATGAAGTCGGCCGCGCTGGCCGCGGTGACCAGCAGCCCGGAATTCTGGGAGTACTACATTTCCTGCATGAAGACCGGCAATGCGACCTTCGAAGCGGCAGTGGCCGACTATGTGCGCGCGCAGTCCGGCGGCACCGAAGTACGCAACGGCTACGGCAACGAGGAAGCCTGATCGGGCGGCATGCTTCGAGCCACCCCGTAAAAAAAGGCCACCTGCCGGCACGCAGGTGGCCTTTTTCATGGCGCGACCGCCCGGGCGATCAGCTCACCTTGATGACTTCGACCGGGTGTTCGTACACGTCCTTGCGCTTGTCGTACAGCGGGATGGTCGTGCCGTTCAGGCGGTTGCCCTGCAGGTCATTCAGATCGACTTCGGCAACGATGATCTGTTCGATGTTCGGCGTACCTTCGGCGGCGATGCCGTCGCGTGCGAACGGGAAGTCCGACGGCGTGATGATGCCGGCCTGACCATAGTGCATGCCGAGCCCCTCGACCGGCAGATTGCCCACCGTGCTGGTCTGCACGACGAACACCTGATTCTCGATCGCCCGCGCGTGGCAGCAGTAGCGCACGCGCAGGAAGCCCTGCCGGTCGTCGGTGCATGACGGCACGAACAGGATGTCGGCCCCCGCCTCGCACACCATGCGCGACAGCTCCGGAAACTCGATGTCGTAACAGATCAGGATGGCGATCTTGCCGAATGGCGTGTCGAACAGGCGCAGCTGGTCGCCGGCGTCGGTGTCCCACTTCTCGCGTTCCCAGCGCGTGCGGTGAATCTTGTCCTGCTCGAACACCTGGCCGCCCGGCGTGAAGTAGTACGCCGTATTGGTCAGCCGGCCGTCTTCGCGCACCGTCGGGTGGCTGCCGCCGATCAGATGCACATTCCACTGCGCGGCCAGTTCCAGCATCAGGTCGCGGTAGCGCTTGGTGTAGTCGTGCATGTTGCGCACGGCGGCATTCAGGTCGCCGGTGTCCATGAAGGACAGCAGCTGCGTCGTGAAGATTTCGGGCAGCAGCACGAACTGTGGTTTGTAGTCGCCAGCGGCCTTCATGATGAAACGCACCTGGTTCTCGAAACCGGACCAGTCGTGAATGGGGCGCAGCAGATACTGTACGGCGGCGATGCGGACGATCATGGCAGGATGTGCTCCGGGAAATGGGTGGGGCGGGCCGGATCGTGGTCCGGGTTGAGCCAGACGATGACCGAGGCGTAGCCCAGGGATTCGGTGTCTTCGGGCAGATAGTCCGGCACCACGCTGAGATAGCTGAAGCCTTCCTTCAGCTGGAAGCTGAGCACCGGGTCGCGCAGGTCGCCCCACACCACCTTGCGGGCATACAGATCTGCCGTCATGTCCGCTGCGTGGCGATGGTAGCCGGGCAGGCGACCGCAGGCGATGATGCGCTTCAGGTTCATCGCCCGGCACAGCGCGCGTCGCCCTTCGTACAGCAGGTGGCCGACGCCGGATCCGCGCAGATCGGGATCGACGAACACTTCCGCACCGTAAAGCGTGCGGCCGTCCGGGTTGTGGTGCTCGAAGGTTCCGGCACCGGTGATGTCCTGCCAGCTGTGCGAATCGCACCAGTCGTCCCACAGCACGACCAGCGCGCTGGCGCAGCCGACGATCGCGCCGTCGATCTCGGCCACGATCTGGCCCTGCGGAAAGACGTCGAGCTGTTCGCCCAGCTTGCGGCGGCTCCACGGTGGAATGTCCGGGTACACGCGCGCTTGCAGGGCGATCAACGCGGGAATATCAGCCGGCCGGGTATGGCGTATGCGCGTTGTGGTCACGCTGTTCTCCCGTCCAGTCGGACGCCGGTCGGCGGGCGCCGGCGGCATTCAACAATCAGGAGACAGTGTAGGCAGCGTCCCGCCGCCTGTATGTCGGACGGCGACTACCCGGCGGTCTGTGCCGCCCTTCCCGGCTTCACATCGAAGGCGATGCAGATGCGTTCTTCGTTCGATTCGAATGGAATCGTGCGGTGAAACAGCGAGGACGGGAACAGCACGATGTCGCCGGCGACCGGCAGCAGGGTCTTGCGCGGAAAGTCGTCGTGCTCGCGCGGGTAGTCGTCGCCGTCGGTGCTGAATTCGATGCCGCCGGCCAGACTGCCGGCCGGCCGGTCGCGCGGAATCGCGAGATACACCACGCCGCTCAACCAGCCGGTTTCGTGGATGTGCGACGTCAGATGTCCGCCCTTGCTCATCTTCACGTACCAGGCGCTGCTGAACACCGTGTCGGGCGGGAAAACCTGCGCAAACACGCAGGTCTCGCCGGCCAGCCGCGCGCGGTAGTGCGCGACCTGCTCGCCGATCAGCGCGGCCAGTCGTGCAAAAGACGGCTCGCTGCGCCGGAACAGATTGCCCGCCGACTGGATGCCATGATGCAGCCGGCCCTGCTTGCGCGCCTCGATCTCGGCATGCGTCACGTCGCGCAGTAGGTCGGCCAGCAAGGCGTCGGACGCATCGGACAGCGCGTCGATGTGGCGGTGGAACACGAAGTCGAGCGGCGCCGGGCAGAAGCCGTAGTCGTCGGCGACACCGAAGTTGGCGGCGTGGTGCGCCGACAAGGTCGCCAGCATCGGCGAGTCATGGCGAACGCCGCGCTCGCCAGCTTCAGGCTGAGAGGCACCGATCATGACCGCCAGCCGCTCGCGGAAAACGTCGAAGCGGCGCGTCTTGTACAGGCAGTACAGCACCCGCTCCTGCCAGTCGCGGATCTGCGCACGCTCGAAGTACGGCATTGCCTCGGCCAGTTCGCCCATGTCGTAATGCAGCAGGCCGAGGTTGTAATTGGCTTCGCCATGCGCCGGGTCGATCGCCAGCGCGGCGCGGAAGGCGGCGATCGTGGCGGCCGCATCACCCTGGTCGCGCAGGATTTCACCGAGGTTGCTGTGCGCATCGGCGTACCCGGGCGCCAGCGCCAGTGCCTGTCGGTAGCTGGCTGCCGCGTCGCCGAGCAGACCCTGATCGCGTTGCGCCGTGCCCAGGCTGAACCAGGCCGTTGCCGTCGGCTGTATCGCGAGTGCCTTGCGATAGGCGGCGACCGCCTCGTCATGCCGGCCCTGCTTCTGCAGCGCCGCACCCAGATTGGCGTGCGCCTCGACGAAACCGGGCTCGACCGCGACGGCTTCGCGGTAGGCGGCCAGCGCGTCGTCGGTGCGCTGCAGACGTTCGCACACCGTACCGAGATTGAACCAGGCGACTGCAAAACGCGGCTGCAGCTTCAGCGCGCGACGGTAGCTGACGGCCGCGTCATCGGGCTGACCGAGCGCATCCTGCACCACGCCCATGTTGTACAGCAGCTCCGGAAAGTCCGGCTTCAGCGCGAAGGCGCGGCGATAGGTTGCCAGCGCCTGTTCGTTGTGGCCGCGCTGCTGCTGCACCAGACCAAGATTGCTCAGCAGTTCGGCCGAGCGCGGATCGGCCGTGACGGCCTCGCGAAACGCCTGTTCGGCATCGTCGAGCCGGCCCAGCCCGGCCAGCGCCGAACCGCGCACGCTGTGCAGCACGATGGCCGCCGGGTAACGCCTGAGCAACTGCTGCGCGGCGCTGGCCGCATCGGACAGCCGTCCGCCGTTGTACGCCGCGAACACCGGTTGCAGTTCGGCCGGCGACGGTTGGCGCGCCTGGGTGGGCTTGTTCTTCATCGTTCAGGTCTTCAGGTCAGGGCACAGGCAGAACCGACATTGCATATATATATGCACAGTGCGACATCACGCCGGCAATTCATCCAGTGCGCCATCCAGGTGCGACACGTCACCCCAGCGTTCGACGCGCCATCCGCTGTCGTCGTGGCTCACCCAGTTCAGCGCGCAGTTCGCGATGTCGAAATCGCGCGTGCAGACGAGCCCCAGCCCGCGCACCCGCCGCGCCACGATGTCGAGCACGCCGCCGTGCGTCACCAGCAGCACCGTCTGGCCGGTGTGGCGCCTGCGCAGCGATTCGACGAAAGCCCACACCCGCGCATCGAAGGCAGACAGCGACTCGCCGCCACGCCCCGGAAAGCCGGCGTCCGGCTCGCGTGCCTCGAAGCGCGCGAAGGCCTCCGGGTGCTGGCTGCGCGCCTCGGCATAGGTCAGCCGCTGGAAGCCGCCATAGTGGCGCTCGCGCAGCGCCGGCTCCGGCATCACCGCCAGTCCGCGCGGCACCGCGATGCGCCCGGCCGTCACCCAGGCGCGGCCGAGGTCCGAGCCATAGATCGTGTCGATCCGCTCGCCCAGCAGCGCCTGCGCCGTGGCCTGCGCCTGCGCGAAGCCGGTGTCGTTGAGCGGAATATCGACCTGGCCCTGGATGCGGCGATCGACGTTCCACGTCGTTTCACCGTGCCGGACCAGACAGAAGCGCGTGCGTGCAGTCATGAGTGTTCCTTGTGCGAAGCTGGATGTTACCTGCAGGAACGAAACGGGGTTTCGGCGAGCACCGCCCGCCACCCGCAGAGCCGGTCGGCCATCAAGGCCTGCCGTGGCCAGATTCCTGCGAGAAAATGGCGCAATGTTCGCTTTTCGTAGGAGCGGGCCCTGCCCGCGATACGCACGTTGAGCAAGCGATGTCGCGTGTCCGAAGACCGGATCGCCTGCAGGGCAGGCTCCTACGAGAACCGCGACAGTACTGCCGTTCGTAGGAGCGGACCCTGTCCGCGATACGCACGTTGAGCAAGCGATGTCGCGTGTCCGAAGACCGGATCGCCTGCAGGGCAGGCTCCTACGAGAACCGCGACAGTACTGCCGTTCGTAGGAGCGGACCCTGCCCGCGATACGCACGTTGAGCAAGCGATGTCGCGTGTCCGAAGACCGGATCGCCTGCAGGGCAGGCTCCTACGAGAACCGCGACAGTACTGCCGTTCGTAGGAGCGGGCCCTGTCCGCGATAC
>NZ_JAUYNV010000036.1 GCF_030698125.1 Methyloversatilis sp. | reverse complement strand
TCGCGAAATCGACCTGCCAGCAGGGCATCGATCACCTGATGGCCGAGGGGACGGTCAGACCAGCTCCACGGGCGGCGAGCCGTGCTCGCCGAAACCCGCGCTCCGCCTCCGCAGGCGATCCGGTCTTCGAAATGCGGCATCGCGTGATCAACGCGCGCATCGCGGACGGGGTCCGCTCCTACGAAGGGCAACACCGTCGCGGTTTTTCGTAGGAGCCTGCCCCGCAGGCGATCCGGTCTTCGAAATGCGGCATCACGTGATCAACGCGCGCATCGCGGACAGGGTCCGCTCCTACGAAAGGCAACAGCGTCGCGGTTTTCGTAGGAGCCGTCCCACGGTCGGCCCTGCATGGCCGACCGGCTCCACGGGCGGCGAGCCGTGCTCGCCGAAACCCCCGCTCCGCCCCCGGCAGGCGATGCGGTCTCCGAGATGCGGCATCGCGTGATCGACGCGCGCATCGCGGACAGGGTCCGCTCCGAAAGGCAACACAGGAGCCGTCCCACGGGCGGCGAGGAAGCCGCTCCCGCACTACGGCGCGTCACCTCACGGCAGCGCGTGCCCTTCGAACTGCTGTCTCAGCTTGAGCTTGAGCATCTTGCCGGTGGCGGTGTGCGGGATTTCATCGACGAACACGACGTCATCCGGGATCTGCCAGCGGGCGATCTTGCCTTCGTAGAACGCGAGCATGGTGGCGCGGTCGAGGTCGGCGCCGGGCTTCTTCACGACCACCAGCAGCGGACGTTCGTCCCACTTCGGGTGGCGGCACGCGATGACCGCCGCTTCGAGCACGGCGGGATGCGCCATGGCGATGTTCTCGAGCTCGATCGAACTGATCCATTCGCCGCCCGACTTGATCACGTCCTTGCTGCGGTCGGTGATCTGCATGTAGCCGTCCGCATCGATGGTGGCGACGTCGCCGGTGGCGAACCACCACTGGCCGTCGAGTTCGCGCAGCGCCGAGCCGGCTTCGCCGAAATAGCGCTCGATGACCCAGCCGCCGCGCACCAGCAGGTCGCCGCTGCTGCGGCCGTCCCACGGCAGTGCACGGCCGTCGTCGCCGACGATGGCCAGATCGATGCCGCAGATGGCGCGCCCCTGCTTGTTCAGCAGCGCCCGCTGCGCATCCGGCGGCAGCGTCGCATGCTGGGCCTTCAGCCGCGACAGCGTACCCAGCGGCGACAGTTCGGTCATGCCCCAGGCGTGGATGACCTGGACGCCGTAGTCCTCTTCGAGCGTCTGCCGCATGGCTGGCGGACACGCGGCACCGCCGATGACGGTGCGCTTGAGGCTGGACATCTTCAGCCCGGCGCACTTCAGGTGGTTGATGACGCCCAGCCACACGGTCGGCACACCGGCGCTGAACGTGACCTGTTCCTGCTCGAACAGCTCGTGCAGCGACTTGCCGTCGAGGAAGGGGCCGGGGAACACCAGCTTGGCGCCGACCATCGGCCCGCTGTACGGCAGACCCCACGCGTTCACGTGGAACATCGGCACCACCGGCAGGATGACGTCGGCCGCCGAACAGCCCATCGCGTCGGGCAGCGCGGCGCCATAGGCATGCAGCACCGACGAGCGGTGGCTGTACAGCGCGCCTTTCGGATGTCCCGTGGTGCCCGAGGTGTAGCACAGGCTGGACGCGGTGTTCTCGTCGAATTCCGGCCAGCGGTAGTCGCCGTCCTCGGCGTCGATCAATGCCTCGTAGCACAGCAGGTCGGGCAGGCTGCTGTCCGCCGGCATGTGCGCGCGGTCGGTCATCAGCACGAAATGACGAACCTGCTTCAGCGCGGGTGCGATCTGTTCGACCAGCGGCAGGAAGGTCAGATCGAAGCACAGCACCTGGTCGGCCGCATCGTTGGCGATCCACGCGATCTGGTCCGGAAACAGGCGCGGATTGATGGTGTGGCACACCCGCTGCGAGCCGGACACGCCGTAATAGATTTCGAAGTGGCGATAGCCGTTCCAGGCCAGCGTGCCGATGCGCTCACCCGGCTGCGTGCCAAGTCGCGCCAGCGCCTGTGCGAACTTGCGGCTGCGCAGTTCGGCTTCGCGATACGTCGTGCGGTGGATGTCGCCCTCGACCCGGCGCGACACGATTTCGGTGTCGCCGTGATGGCGCGCCGCGTGACGGATCAGGTTCGAGATGAGCAGCGGCATCTGCATCATCTGGCCGGGTACCGGATTCATGCGCTTGCCTCCACACGACGACGGACGGATGCACCCCGGACGGCCACGAAGCAGCCGCCCGGGGTGTGACGACGGACTGCGCTCAGGCGGCCGAAGCCAGCAGTTCGCGCAGGTGCTTGTCCACCTGTTCGGTATAGCCGGCGTCGGTGCCGAACAGGCCGAGGTGGCCGTCTATCGTGTTGAGCACGCGCAGTTCGCTGTTCGGGATCAGCTTCTGCTCGGCGGCGCAGTCGGCCGGCGGGAAGAACATGTCGGTCGAGATCGGCATGACGAAGGTTTTCGCCTTGATGCGGCCGAGTGCCGCCTTCAGGTCACCGCCGGTGTGGCGGCTCACGTCGGCCTGCTGCCACTTCCACGCCATGCACAGCAGGTCGTTCGGCTCCATCACACCGAAATAGCCATTCATGAAGTTGGTGATGAAGTCATCGACCGACGAAAAACCCAGCGCCTTGATGCGGTCCTGCTGGAAGAACTCGGTGCTCCAGCCCATGACCGCCCACATCTTGGCGTGGCGGCGCAGGCCCTGATGCACTTCGAGCGGGGAGCCGTACCAGCCACCCTTGAACGCCGGGTCGGAGGTGATGGCTTCGATCAGCGTTTCGGCGAACAGGTAGTCGTGCGGCGTGTTCTTCGCGGTGCCGGCGATCGGTGCCGCGCGACGCACCATGTCCGGATAGCGCACGGCCCATTCGTAGGTCTGCTGCGCGCCCATCGAACCGCCGACCACCAGCGCCAGTCTTTCGATGCCGAACTTTTCGGTGATCAGCGTGTGCTGCGCGCGCACGTCGTCGCCGATGCGCACGCGCGGGAAGTTGGGGCCGCCACCCGGGAAGGGCGTGTTGTGCGGCGAAGTCGACAGGCCGTTGCCGATCTGGTTGATGGCGATGATGAAATACTTCGCCGGATCGAGCGCGCGACCGGCGCCGATGTACACCTGCTCCATGATCTTGGTCGTGCCCGAGTACCAGGTCGGTACCAGGATGGCGTTGTCCCTGGCCGCGTTCAGCGTGCCGAAGGTCGCGTAAGCCAGCGTGCAGCCGCGTATCGTGCCGCCGTCTTCCAGCACATGGTCGCCGATGCTGTGGGTTTCGTACGGGCCGTGAACGGCCTGGTTGTAATAGGCGTGCTCCGTCATGCTGTCTCCTCCTGTTGTTGTGGCGCCGGTCTCGGGTGCCTGTCCGGTAGCAGCATCGGCTCAGGCAGCGGCGCAGCGATGATAGCGGAGTGTGCTTTCCGCGCGAACCGTCAGCCGCGGCGGCGGTGGATGAACGAAGTCCGGTGTCGGCAGCCCTATCGCTGTACAGGCCCGCAACTCAACACGCCGGAGGCTCCATCCATGACGACTGCCGATCCCACCGCCCCGCGCGCATCGCTGCAGCGCGTGACTGCGCTGCAGCGCTGGGCGCCGATGCTGTGGTCGCTGCGCATCGACCGCCCGGAAGACTTTCGTTTTGCGCCCGGCCACTACGCCAAGCTCGGTCTGACCGGCCCTGACGGTCAGAACGTGTGGCGGCCCTATTCCATCGTGTCGGCCACCGACGACCCGGAGCTCGAATTCCTCATCGTGCTGATTCCCGGTGGCGCGTTCAGCGAACCGTTGTCGCGCATCGAGGTGGGCCAGTCGGTCCAGCTCGCGTCGGCCATCTTCGGCTTCTTCCTCGAACCGCAACTGGCGCCCGGCGACACGCTGTGGATGCTGGCGACCGGCACCGGGCTCGGACCCTATGTATCGCTGCTGCGCACCTCGGGCGCGCTGGACCGCTACCGGCGCCTGATCGTGGTGCACAGCGTGCGGCAGGCGGCCGAACTGGCCTACCGCGATGAACTGGAAGCGCTGGCGGCGACCGACGCGCGGCTGAGCCACCTGCCCATCGTCACCCGCGATGCCGGCGCAACAGTGCTGAGCGGGCGCATTCCGGCGCTGATCGCCGACGGCACGCTGGCGCAGCACGCAGGGGCGACGCTCGATCCGGCGACCGACCGCGTCATGGTGTGCGGCAATCCGGATTTCACGACCGACATGCGCGCCCTGCTGAACGCGCGCGGCTTCCTGCCGTGCCGGCGCGGCAACGCCGGCAGCATGCTGTTCGAAAAGTACTGGTAGCCCGGTGCCGTCACTTCGGCACCCGCCACAAGTACCAGCTCGCCGCCGAGCGATGCGGCGCCCACGCCGCACCGAGTGCTGCGATCTGCCGCGCGGTAGGCAGCGCATCGAGCGACTTGAGCCGCCGGTAGCCGTCGCGCACGCCGAAATCGTCGGCCGGCAGGATGTCGCCGCGTTCGAGGGTGAACATCAGCAGCATGTCGACCGTCCAGCGGCCGATGCCGCGCAGCGCGGTCAGACGCTCGATCAGCGCATCGTCGGCCAGCGCCAGCGCTTCGTCGCGGCCGGGTACCCGTCCGCTCAGCGCCGCCTCGGCGATGCCGCGCAGCGTGTCGGCCTTGCGGGCCGAAAAGCCGCAGGCACGCAAGGCATCGACATCCGTGTCGAACAGTTGCTGTGGCGTCGGGAAGTCGCCGCCGTGACGTGCCAGCAGTCGCCCCATGATGGCATCCGCGGCGCGGCCGTGCAGTTGCTGGTAGGCGACGGCGCGCACCAGCGCCTGCCAGGGCTCGCGCACCGGCCCGGGCGCCAGTCCGCACGGGCCGACGGTCGCGATCAGTCGCGCCCAGTCGTCGTCGAGTGCAGCGAGATGGCGTTCGGCGGCGTCCAGCGCTTCTCGGGTGTGCGTCATGGCGGAGCAGTATCGATGCGCCGTGCGGCACCGGCAAGGTCGAATTCGAAAGCAAGGGCCGGAGTGCGCGCGGGTCGAACGGCGACTACAGTGCGGCCATCGACACGCAGGCGCGAAGGATTCCGGATGAACGCATCGACCCGCCATGAAGCACCGGATGTCGCCGCGCGTGCAGCTGCCACGCGGGCCGACCCGCGCTGGGCGGCGGTCGTCGCGCGCGATGCCGCGGCGGACGGCGACTTCTTCTATTCGGTGAAAACGACCGGCGTGTACTGCCGGCCGTCGTGCGCCGCGCGCACCGCGCGACCCGAAAACGTCGCCTTCCACGCGAGCGCGGCCGACGCCGAACGCGCCGGTTTCCGCGCCTGCAAACGCTGCCGGCCGGACCAGCCGCCGCGCACCGAACGGCAGGCCGCCCTCGTCGCCGACCTGTGCCGGCTGATCGAGCGCTCCGACTCACCCCCGGCGCTCGACGCGCTGGCAACGCACGCCGGCGTCAGCGCCTTTCATCTGCACCGCCTGTTCAAGTCGGTGACCGGTCTGACGCCACGCGCCTGGGCTGCCGCGCGCCGGGCCGAGCGCCTGCGCGACCATCTGACGCAGGGTGCGCCAGTGACCGACGCGCTGCACGACGCCGGCTACAGCTCCAGCAGCCGCCTCTACGAGGCGTCCGGCGCCCTGCTCGGCATGACGCCGGGCCGCTATCGCGCGGGCGGCGCCGACACCGACATCCGCTTCGCACTCGGCCAGTGTTCGCTCGGCGCCATCCTGGTCGCCGAGAGCCCGCTCGGCGTGGTCGCGATTTCGCTTGGCGACGATCCCGACGCGCTGGCGCGCGCGCTGCAGGACCGCTTTCCGCATGCGCGCCTGATCGGCGGCGATGCCGCGTTCGAACAGCGCGTGGCGCAGGTGGTCGGCTTCGTCGACGCGCCGCGCATCGGGCTGGCGCTGCCGCTGGACCTGCGCGGCACCGCCTTCCAGCAGCGCGTGTGGCAGGCGCTGCGCGACATTCCGGCCGGGCACACGCTGAGCTACCGCGAACTGGCGGCGCGGCTCGGCGTCCCGAAAGCGGTGCGCGCGGTCGCCGGCGCCTGTGCGGCCAACACGCTGGCGGTGGCCATCCCGTGTCACCGCGTGGTGCGCAGCGACGGCGCGCTGTCGGGCTATCGCTGGGGCATCGAGCGCAAGCGCGCGCTGATCGATCGCGAGGGACCATGAGCGGTCTGTTCGATGCGCTGGAGCGCGCGGCCGGCCCGGTCACCTTCGCACCCGGTGCCACCCTGCTGCGCGGCTTCGCGCTGGCGGACGCCGCCGCCCTGCTGGCCGCGGTCGACGCCATCGCCGCTGCGGCACCCATGCGCCACATGGTGACGCCCGGCGGCTACACGATGTCGGTCGCCACGACCAGTTGCGGCGAACTGGGCTGGACGTCCGACGCGCAGGGCTACCGCTATGCCGCGCGCGACCCGCACAGCGATCTGCCGTGGCCGGCGATGCCCGTGCTGTTCCGTGCGCTGGCGCGAGATGCGGCCGCGCAGGCCGGCTTCACCGGTTTCGAACCGGACGCCTGCCTGATCAACCGCTACGCCCCCGGCGCACGGCTCACGCTGCATCAGGACAGGAATGAGCGCGACTTCGGCGCACCCATCGTGTCGGTGTCGCTGGGACTGCCCGCGACCTTCCTGTTCGGCGGCATCAAGCGCACCGATCCGACGCTGAAACTGCGCCTCGTACACGGCGATGTGGTGGTGTGGGGCGGGCCGGCGCGGCTGCGCTTTCACGGCGTGCTGCCGCTGGCCCGCGGCGTGCATCCGCTGACCGGCGACTGCCGCGTCAATCTCACATTCCGCAAGGCGCGTTGAGCGCGGGCTGATCCGTCGTTTCATGCAGGGCGGCGTTGAGCGCATCGATGATCGGCGCCCAGTCGGCATCGGCCTGCAGGCCTTCACGCAGGAAGGCCGCCTGCGAGGGCGTCCAGAACGGCGCGTCGGACAGTTTCACGGTATCGGGCAGCGGCCGGTGCTGGTCGATGAAGTGGTAGATCGATGCCGGATCTGAAGGCAGACCGAGCTGGGCGAACAGTTGCGCAGTGCTGTGTACCGGTGCGTCCATGAGGATCTCCTGTGTCGGATGGTGGAGCAGGGTGCCGTTGCGGCGCAGATCGGCAGGCGGAAGGTTCAGCCGCCGAAGCGCCGGTGCAAGGCGTACAGGGTTGACGCGCCAGGGCGCCCGGCGTTCAGCCCGGCAATGACGCGATCGATCTTCGGGCACAGCGTGCGCGTCTGTCGGCGTCCGGTCTGTTAGCCAGGGCACCAAGTTCGCCGGCAAGTGAAGCGAGTCGGTAGCATGGCGGGAACCACGTTCAGGCAGTGCGGCCGAAGCCGGGTTGAAGGTCAGGCTTTCATTCACCACTGTCCGGACGGAGCGCCGTTGCAACTGCCCCTTTCCATCGATGCGTCGTCGGCCACCACACTGCAGTCGCAGATCGTGGCGCAACTGCGCGCGCTCATCCTCGACCGCCGGCTGGCACCCGGTGCGCCGGTGCCGGCGACGCGCGACCTCGGCCGCCAGCTGCATGTGTCGCGGAACACCGTCACCGCGGCCTACGACGAGCTGATCAGCGAGGGCTATCTGTACACCGAGCGTGCGGTCGGCACCTTCGTCTGCAAAACCCTGCCCGACACGCTGATCGGCCATGCGCCGGCGCGTCCGGAACATCGCAGCGGCAGCCTGCACCGCGCGATGAACCTGCCGCTGCCCTACGGCGGACGCGGCCTGACCGGGCTGCACCGGCCCAGCTCGCCGCGCCTGATCGCCGATTTCGTGTTCGGCCGCTCGGACGCGCGCAACTTCCCGGAAAAGATCTGGCGCAAGCTCATCGTCGAATGCCTGGGCGGCGCGGCCGAGCGCATGAGCGAATACATCGACCCGGCCGGCCTGCCCGAACTGCGGCAGCTCATCACCAGCCGGCTCGGCCCGACGCGCGGCATGGTGGCGTCGGTCGAACAGGTGCTGCTGGTGGCCGGCTTCCAGCAGGGCATCGATCTGGTGGCGCATCTTTTCGTCGGCACGCACACGCCGGTGGTGATGGAGGCGCCCAGCTATCGCGGTGCGGCCTTCCTGTTCGAAAGCTATGGCGCGCACATCATTCCGGTGCCGGTCGACCAGCACGGCATCGACGTCAGCCGGCTGCCGGAAAGCCGCGTGAAACTGGTGTATGTCACGCCGTCGCACCAGTTTCCGACCGGCGTCACGATGCCGCTGCACCGCCGCCTCGCGCTGCTCGAGTGGGCGGCCAAGGCCGGCGCGTACATCCTCGAAGTGGACTACGACGGCGACTACCGCTACGACGGCGCGCCGCTGCCGTCGCTGCAGTCACTCGACCGCAACGGCTGCGTCATCTACCTGAATTCCTTCTCGCGCTCGATCGGCCCCGGCCTGCGCATCGGCTACATGGTCGTGCCGCGCGACCTCATGCGCACCGCGGTCACCATCAAGTCGCTGATGGACAATGGCCTCGCCTGGCTGGAACAGGCCGCCCTTGCCCAGTTCGTGCGCGACGGCAGCTTCGACACCCATCTGCGCCGCCTGCTGCACGCAAACGAAGCGCGCCGCGACGCCCTGGTCAGCGCCGTGCGCAGCCACCTGCCCAGCGCGCGCATCAGCGGCGCCGACGCCGGCTCGCACGTGCTGCTCACGCTGCCGCCCGAAGCACCGACGGCCGCCGCCGTGCAGCAGGCCGCGCTCGCCCTCGGCGTCGGCGTGCAGCCACTGGCCGACAGCCCGGCGTGGTTCTTCGAGCACCTGGACAATGCCGACCGCTGCCTGCTGCTGGGCTACACGCATCTGACCGAGGCGCAGATCGAACGGGGGATTGCGGGATTGGGACGGGCGGTGGGGATGGCGAGGATCTGATCGGCAGTGGCGGGTGCGGGGTCGTGTCATGAACGGTACGGGACGGCGATCGCGGGCGGGTGTGGCCGCCGAGCACGCTTCCCATCATTCAACGGACCTGGCCACCCCTGCGCATCGACAATCCGGCGCTGCTAGATCCGCGACAGGACCGGCGCGGTGCGGGATCATCGGTGCTCAAGTCGCGGGCGATGACGCGAGCCAGTCCTCCAACTTCAGCCGGGCAAACGCTGCATAACCGTGCCACGCGGGTCGCAGATCAGTTCGGACAGTACGCTAGTGCGAGCATCCAGAACCGTTGCACCATCAGAGGTCCGCCCGCTCCTGCGGCGGAAGGTCTTCCACCTCGGGCAGCCCTCCACCAAGCGGCGCCCAGGAAGCCAGAAGGTCCAGCAGGCGGCTCTTGCGGATGGGCGTGAGGATGAGGCTGTCGCCTTCCTTGCGGATCAGTACCTCGGCACCTTCAAGTTCGAACTGGCGCGGGATGCGAACCGCCTGATCGAGGCCGTTGCGGAACAGTGAGGCGTGGCGTTCGGTCATGGTCGATCCTTGAGTCCGGTTGGCATATGGTGGAACAGATGTCTTGGTTCGGCAGCGGTCAAGTCGGAGGATGGGTCGCGGATCATGTGTTGCCGAAAAAAACGGGGGAATCGTGCCTTGGAAATGTTGCTGCATCTCTGTTACCCCTCCCCGGCGCATCGACAATCCGGCCACGGTCGGCTTATAGAAACAACAGGCCATGATTCGGCGAGGGTCACGTCGCAGGGCTTACGGATCAATTCTTCTTTAATACCCCGGAAAAACGGGTTTCGGAAATGTTGCTGCATCCCTTATTTACCTTGAGCGGCTAAGATTCGACATATCTCTCGCGCATTCAAAGAGGAAACCATGGCGGATGACGTACAACTGCAGCTGGCCGACAGTGAGCGTGCAACCCTCGTTGATGAGCAAATCGAAGAGTTGCAGAAGATCACGGATTACGAGATCAAAGAGTGGCCCATCGGCGTGCTGGTTGAAAAATTTACAAACGGTCGCGAAACAGATGAATCGGAGATATTCATTCCGGACTACCAGCGGGAGATGGTGTGGACGCCTAAACAGCAGTCTCGCTTTATTGAGTCGATCCTCATCAAGCTGCCCGTGCCCTTCATCTTTGCGGCTGATGTTGGTCAAGGGGACCGGGAAGGTGCCCTGGAAATCATCGATGGATCGCAACGTATCAGAACCCTGGACAACTTTCTTTCGAACAAGCTCAAGCTGGTTGGTCTCAAGAAACTAACGCAGGCCGTCGGCATGCGGTTCTCTGACCTCAGCAAGCCACGGCAAATGCGGTTCAAGCGCACCACCGTTCGCGTCATTGAGCTCACGGAGAAGGCCGACGAGGACGCCCGCCGCGAAATGTTCGACCGCCTGAACTCCGGCGGGACAAAGCTCACGGGCATGGAAGTTCGGCGAGGCGTGGACGATGGGCCATTCATGAAGTTCATCACAGAATGCGCTGCGAATGAACAGTTCAAAGCACTCGTCCCACTCAGCGATCGCAACGCCAAGCGCAAGGAATACGAAGAGATCGTTCTGCGGTATTTCGCCTACCTCAACAGCTATCAGAGCTTCCAGAAAAGTGTTGAGGATTTCCTGACCGGCTACCTCAAGAGTAAGAACGAGAATTTTCTTGATGCAGACAAGCAAGCCATGCTGGATGAGTTTGTCCGCATGCTGAACTTCGTATCTCTGCACTTTTCAAACGGCTTCAAGCGCAGTGGCTATAACACCGTTCCGCGCATACGCTTCGAGGCTATTGCCGTTGGTGTCTCTCTCGCGCTGCGTGAAGATCCAGACCTTGTGCCAGGCGACGTCGGCCAATGGCTGGACAGCAGTGAGTTCATAAAGCACACCCGCTCAGACGCCAGCAACTCTCGGCCTAAGCTCATCAATCGCATCCATTACGTGCGGGACAATCTACTGGGCACGGCGTTCGAAGAGTCCCCGGGCACCGCCGAGGTAGAGGCAAGTGCGAATGCCGACTCGCCGCCAGATCCATCAGAGGAAGAAGAGGCTCTCACGCAACAGGGTCTCTTCTGATGAACCGCGTTCCGCTGACCGAAGCCCTACTGAACGAGCGAAGCGCTGAGGTTAAGACCTACCTGGATTTCGTAAAAGTGGCAGTTGAACGGCGCGCCGTTCTCACAGCCAGAGAAGGCGTTGTCGTTCTTCCGCTGTCTACGGAGCTCACTCACACGCTCAAGGCCAATCTCGTCTTGCTTCTGTACAGCGTCACCGAGGCGACACTGATTCAATTGCTCGACGAGATGCACGATGTGATTGGCAACAACTGCTCAAGCGCGGATGCCCTCAATGCCGAGTTGCTGCGCGTGGTTCTGAAGTAAGCGTCCAGCCGTTCCACCTGGCAGTCGCGAGGTGAGCGTGTTATGACAGGCGCGCGATTGGGAGCAGAGAATCGATGTCGCTGTTGCGGCAAGTCGGAAGTTTCTCCAGGGTGTCGCGCAGCCAAGCGGCCGGATCG
>NZ_JAUYNV010000033.1 GCF_030698125.1 Methyloversatilis sp. | reverse complement strand
TCCAAAAGACGAGAGTAGACGCCGTTTCGCGAAGGTCCACAAGGGGCTGCATCAGGTCATTGACGGTAAACGGGATAACATGCGGAACAACCCATTCGGCATGGTTCAGGCGCTATGCGTTTCGAGTGCGGAAGCCCTGAGTCGGAAGCCTGGATGGAGGTGCGGAGAAGGTTTACCTTTTCTCGATCAAGCCGGGCGATCTTACGCGAAGGGGTTGGGACGGCGACTCCGAGCAGTCTCTCCGTCCGTCGTTGAACGAAATTATCGATTCTTATATCCCAAACAGACTGCCCGCCGAACATCGTGGTAAAGATATTGTTGTCTGCATTGCGCTCGGTGGAGATGTGCAGGAGCCTGTTCGCCCGCTTGTCACAGGATTCATTGGGCAAAACACAACGGACAATCTCACATTTGAGGAGTGGAACGGCGACAAACTCGCTGCGTATATTCAATCCAGCTTTTTACGGGAGGACTTACTTCCCGATCGTGCGCGCTCTCATCTTCGAAAAGCCCTCGCGATGCTCGATGAGCCGAATGTGTCTTATCGTCATTTTGCTCGGCTTGTTCAGTTGCTTTCTACAGTTGACGAATTGAATGACGCGCAACGTGTCACTGCCATTAGGCAGATGAGCATTTGCCTGTGGATTCTATATAGTTGGGCCCGCGAGGCAGAAAACATCGAAGCTGCATATCGCGTAGGCGAGCTTACGCTTCTACATGCGTGGAGCATCGCCAAACTTCATGCAGGCAAAGACAACAAGACGGCGAGGGCGATGCAGGCTGCTCTTTTGTCAATTTTCAAGGCATATCACCAGATTTGTAGCGAATTCCTGCGCGTCAATGTTCTTCCTTATGCGGACAAGCTTCACGCCGTGTCATCTGCTGTCTGGGGATCGTGCAGCGTGGATGTAAATCTCAAGCTCTTTGATCTCCTTGGC
Source organism: Methyloversatilis sp. (assembly GCF_030698125.1). Lineage (GTDB taxonomy): Bacteria > Pseudomonadota > Gammaproteobacteria > Burkholderiales > Rhodocyclaceae > Methyloversatilis. The sequence goes on along the minus strand of NZ_JAUYNV010000033.1, from coordinate 158,731 downwards.
CGACTTGGCGTTGACGCGCTTTGGGCGTACTGGGGCATACAACAGTGCTCTGAGGATGACTCCGCCGCAAGGGAACAGATGCGCGACGAGACACTAACTTATCTGCAAGCGATCAAGGCTCTTGTAAATAACAACCCCGTACTGTTACTACCATTGAAGGATGAGCAGGCAATTGACATTTCCATTGCTCTTTTGGCTCTTATTATCGACAGCAGCAACCGCAATTTCATCCTAAGTTGGCTTGACGAAATGCTCGCTAGGGCCAAGTTTTCGTACGAAGCGCATTCGAGATATCCGAATATCTTGTCCTCGTACACAGAACTTCTTGAGCATCCGAAATCGCGGGATGATGATTACCGCAAGAACGCCACGAGTGGGAGCATTCTCTACCCGGTCATCGCGCTTTGGGCAGCGCTCCTGCAAGATGAACCGCTCTACAGCAAGGTCGCCCAGGCGCAGAAGCTGATGCCGCACTGCACATTCCAGTTATGGTATCCAGATGAGCACTCAGAGAATCATTTTTACAAGGACTGCGATTCTCACGGAGCCGTGCTCTCCAATCTTGCTCTTAACATTTCAGCACACGATTTTCTAGCGCAGGTGTTTGGCGAGTGCGACGAAACCAAGAATTTTGTGGAACTTTCAGCCGTGAAATATAGTTGGTGGCCGTTGATCATTGTCGCTTGCCGCCACTATCGTCTTCCTTTGCCTTTGAATTTTCTAATCGGATTGCGCGACCAAGATCAATCGAATGAGGCCGGCGCTATCACTACCGGTATCACAGATAGTGTGAGCGACGGGACCACAACGTATTAATGGTGTAAGACTTAATTCCGTCAAGTTAAGCCCAAGCTGGCGCCAACATTTAATAAATGGAGTCGGACTTGGTTTTATTTCCTGGCCCCCATCAGTCCGTCAGGGCACGCGTCCGCTTTATCGCGACGAAACCGGGCGACGTAGCCCGAGCCCTGGCCTCGTTCGCGACAGCCGAGTCCTCTCCATGCCAGCCTGAAGCCATGTACGCAGGCGTCGCTGGCGGCCCCGACGGAGCGTCCTTGCCGAACCGAACCCATCTTCCTGTGTCGTCAAGACGCCCACAAGAAGCGCAGTTCTCGCACTGCGCCAGTCGACTATAATCATTCCGATAGAAACATTAATAAAATATAAGCAGCCCTATCGGGACACTTAATATGCAAGCACCAGTGCCTCTGCCGGTCGAGCGGGCGATCCGCAAGCTTGGCAGCGACGTCTCCCTTGCCCGCCGTCGGCGGCACATTTCGCAGGCCTCGCTCGCCGAGCGCATGGGTGCGTCACTGTCCACCGTGCGGCGCATGGAGAAAGGGGACCTGCGGGTGCCCATTCACTTCTTCGCCCGCGCGCTTCACGTCTTCGGCGAAATACAGTCGCTGGAAAACCTGCTGGACACGGCAAAGGACGACATCGGCCTGACCTTGATGGACGAAAACCTGCCCAAGCGCGTGCGCAGCAAGGCCGGTACGTCGGGGGCGCTCTGATGACGGTGTCCACGCCAACCCGCCGGCAGATTCAGATATGCATCGGCAAAGCCGGTCTGCCTGTTGGCTCGCTCGTCCATGTGCGGCAGGGTCGGCGCGAGCACTGCACCTTTGCTTATGACCCACATTGGCTGGATACCCCAGCGCGCTTCAATGTATCGGCCGACCTGCAACTGCTGCCGGGCTACCAGCCGCACAAGGCGCGCTCGCCGCACGATTCTGTCTTTCATGGCGCCATCGCCGATACCGCGCCCGACGCCTGGGGGCGGCGCGTCATCGCCCGCGCCCACGCCAGGCGCCGCAAGACCGATCCGCAACTGCCGGCCCTCACCGAACTGGATTACCTGCTGGCGGTGGATGACTTCAGCCGCGTCGGCGCGCTGCGCCTGCGCGATGCGGATGGAGACTGGCACCGAACGACGCCCGAGGGACGGCGCAGTACCCCGCCCTTGATCGAGCTGCAGCGCATCTACCAGGCCAGCCGCGCCGTCGAGCGCGGACAGGAGACGGCCGAGGACTTGCGCTACCTGCAGGGCAAGGGCACCTCGCTCGGTGGCATGCGGCCCAAGTGCACCCTGGTGGACGAGGACGGCCGGCTCGCCATCGGCAAATTTCCCAGTGTGGGCGATACGCGCAGCGTCACCCGCGGCGAGGTGCTGGCGCTGAAGCTCGCAGCGCGCGCAGGCATCGAGGCCGCGCCGGCGCGCATCGTTCTGCTGGGCGACGAGGGAAACGAAGTGCCTGTGGCCGTGATCGGCCGCTTCGATCGCGATGGCGCCGACGGCCGCATCCCCTACCAGTCGGCGGCATCCCTGCTGCAGGCCTCGCGCGAGGAGGATCGCAGTTACACCGAGATCGCCGACGCCATCCGCACCCACGGCCACGCGCCCACGCAGGACTTGCAGCAGCTCTGGCGCCGCATGGCGTTCAATCTGCTCATCACCAACGTGGACGACCACCTGCAGAACCACGGCTTCCTGCACGTGGCCCACGGTCAATGGCGTCTCGCGCCTGCTTTCGACATCAACCCGTTTCCGGACAAGGAGCGGGAATCCAAAACCTGGTTGTCGGAGCAGGACGGGCCGATCACCGACGTGCAGATGCTGCTGGCCCGATCGTCGTACTTCGCACTGAGCGCGGAACAGGCACTGTCGGTGCTGAAAGCGGTCTCCGTGGCGGTCTCTCGATGGAGGCAAGTCGCGCTGAGCCCGGAGGTCGGACTGCAGGAAAGCGAGCTGGACGATTTCGCGCCGGCCTTCGAGCACGCCCAGATGGAAGCAAGCGCCGCGCTGTTCGGCCGGTAGGCCCCGGCGATGGGCGAAAAATGACGCGGAGAGGCACTGCCCGTGGACGTGGGGACGGGTCGCGCGTCGAAGGCGCTCTTTACCTCAACGCTTGCCTGATCCATCCGTCACGACTGCGGTTCACCCGCCACTGAACAACAAAACCCGGCCCGCGTCGCGGGACCGGGTTTCCCGCAGCCTTACTTGCGCACGAAATCCAGCAGGTCCTGGTTGAGCCGATCCTTGTGCGTGTCGGTGATGCCGTGCGGCGCACCCGGATAGACGATCAGTTCCGCGTTGCGGATCAGCGCCGCGGATGCCTTGCCCGACAGGTCGATCGGCACGATCTGGTCGTCGTCGCCGTGGATCACCAGCGTCGGCACGTCGAACTTCTTCAGGTCGGCGCGGAAATCGGTGGCCGAGAACGCGGCGATCGAGTCGTAGGTGTTCTTGTGGCCGGCCTGCATGCCCTGCGCCCAGAAGGACTGGATCAGCCCCTGCGACGGCTGCGCACCCGGACGGTTGTAGCCGTAGAACGGGCCCGATGCGATGTCGAGATAGAGCTGCGAGCGGTTTGCCTGCGAGCCCTTGCGGATGCCGTCGAACACCTCGATCGGCAGGCCGCCCGGGTTGTCGGCGGTCTTCAGCATCATCGGCGGCGCCGAACTGACCAGCACCGCCTTCTTCACACGGGCGGTTCCATGGCAACCGATGGGGGTCCGCTGACACTCGATTCGCGTGCCGCGCGGGCGACGGTGCCTGTCCGTGAGGTGTCAGTCGGCGATGACCAGGGTCACGTCGATGTTGCCGTGGGTGGCGTTCGAGTACGGGCACACGATGTGCGCCTTCGCGACCAGCGCTTCGACCTGTTCGCGCGGCACACCGGGCACGGCGATGGTCAGCTCGACCTCGATGCCGAAGCCGGTCGGGATGGCGCCGATGCCGACGCGGCCGGTGATCTGCGTGTCGGCCGGCAGTTCGACCTTGTCTTGCGCGGCGACGAACTTCAGCGCGCCGAGGAAGCAGGCCGAATAACCGGCGGCGAACAGTTGTTCGGGATTGGTGCCGGCACCGCCGGCGCCACCCAGTTCGTGCGGGGTCGACAACTGCAGGTCGAGCACGCCGTCGGACGACTTGGCGCGGCCTTCACGGCCTCCGGTGGCGGTGGCCTGGGCGGTGTAGAGGACTTTTTCGATGGACATGGTTAACTCCTGTGCGTTGAGCGGGTGAGGCAATGCCGGTTGGCAGGACGAACTTTGCGCCAGCATTCGATACCGAATGCAACGTATAGTCCTGAAAACTTGTCTCGTCGTATCAAAACGCACCATGCTGGACAGACTCGATACCTTGCTCGCGCACTTTTCGGTCAGCGCCCGCGTGTTCAACACCGGCGCGCTGTGCGGCATCACCGAACTGGACGCCGGTGACAGCGGCCGCATGCACCTGATCCGCGCAGGCGAAGCCGACGTGCATCATCCGGGCGGCATCGAGCGCGTGACCCGGCCCAGCCTGCTGCTGTTTCCGCGACCGGTTGCCTACCGTTTCGTCACCGACCCGCAGCGCGGCGCCGACTTTGCGTGCGCGCGGATGCACTTTTCCGGCGGCGTGACCAATCCGATCGCTTCGGCGCTGCCGGATTTCACCTGTCTGGCGCTGGACGACATCCTCGGTGCGGGACCGGTGCTCGATCTGCTGTTCGACGAGGCATCACACCAGCACTGCGGCCGTCAGACCGTGCTGGATCGATTGTTCGAGGTAATGCTGGTGCAGGTGCTCAGGCACCTGATGGAAAGCGGTAAGACCGGCGCAGGCATGCTGACCGGACTGTCACACCCTCGCTTGCGCCTCGCGCTGGTGGCGATGCACGAAAATCCGGCGCAGGGCTGGACGCTGGACACCCTCGCCGCGCGCGCCGGCATGTCGCGCAGCGTGTTCGCCAATGCCTTCCGCGACACGGTGGGCTGCACGCCGGGTGCGTACCTTCAGCACTGGCGCATCGGCCTTGCCGAGCAGGCATTGCGCCGGGGGCGTACGCTGGCGCTGATCGCCGATGAAGTCGGTTATGGAGGAGAAGCCGCGTTGTCGCGTGCCTTCAAGGCACAGACCGGGCTGTCACCGCGCCAGTGGCGCGAGGCGCACAAGCGGTGACGAAGGGTGCGGGACATGCGTCGGCGCACTTCGTGATGCGGCATTCGCGACGCACCAAAGAAAAAAGCGGGCAATGCCCGCATTTTTCCTTGTCGCAATACCGGGATCAGCGGTTGGCGATGTACATCGTGATTTCAAAGCCAAAACGCAGATCGGTCGCCTTCGGGGTTTGCCAGTTCATATGTGTCTCCTCGGTGTTTTCGCTTCGTCTCACAGCGACGTGCTGTGCATGAAACGGATACTGCGCCGATCGCTTGCGCGTCACCTCGGGCCGGTCACGAAAGAAGGCTCACGATTTTCATGAGAGCAATGCGCGGAAGTCGTCCGGCAGCACGCAGGTCTGAAGGCTGCGCTGCGTGAACAGGAAGCGCCCGTCGCACACGAAGCCCAGTTCTTCCCAGTCGACCGCATCGTTGAGCAGGCTCGCGGCGCGCGCGATGTCGAGCGCCGGCGAGCGTGCGAAGAGCGCGAGCACGGCGCCGTCGTAATGCGGGCAATCATGCAGGAAGAACGGACGCGGCTTGCGCGTCTTGCCATTCACGTAGATGCGCGCAGCGTCCGAGCGGTGATGCAGCCGGCCCCAGCACCACCAGTTGTGTTCATCGAACAGCCGTACGCGGCGCGCCAGCAATCGGGCCTTGTGCTGTTCCAGCCAGTCGTTGCGCACATCGAAGAAGGCGCGCCGAGTACGGCCGGTGTCGACGGTGCTGGAACAGACGAATTCCATATTGCCTTCCGGATGCACGAACACGTCGTCGGCACCGGATACGGCGCCCACGCGCACGTCGAACAGTGCCGACAGCGGCACGCCGTAGTCGCCGCGCAGGAACATCAGTTGTCCCTGCTCGCAATGAAAGCGCCGGCCGTCGTGCATGCGGCGGTCCGCGCGTCCTTTCTCGAAGCGGAACACCGCGCAGTTCGGCACATAGGCGCCGAACACGCGTGCATCGCCGGTTTCGATGAAGTCGGTGATGCTGCCCTGCTCGAACAGCCAGGCATTCAGCCGACGGGCGGCGGTCAGTTTGATGAATTCGCGCGGCACGATGAAGATCAGTTCGCCGCCCGGATTCAGGTGGCGCACGCACTTTTCGATGAAGAACAGGTAGAGATTGCTGCGCAGGTCGAACAGCGCGCTGGCCAGCCGGGTGCGCGTCGCGGGCAGGATGTCCTGGTGCCGCACATAGGGCGGATTGCCGATGATGGTGTCGAAGCGCTCGGTCAGCGGATAGTCGAAGAAATCCATGACCTGCGCGCCGGCCGGCGCAACCGACGGATCGAGCTCGATTGCGGTGCAACCGGGCAGGCGCGACGAGAACGCGCCGTCGCCCGCCGAAGGTTCGAGCACCCGCCCGGCATTGCGACGCAGCGCGAGCATCTGCGCCACGACATCGTCACGGGTGAACACCTGCCCGTACTGTTCCACCCGATGGTTGCGGTCGTCCATGGTGCGATTGTCACATGGCACGGTGTCGTGCAGGCATGCATGGGCTAACATCGACGCCCGATCGATTCGCCCGACCACGCGCCGCCCATGCTGCATCCTCCGACTGAACCGTACGACACCGGCTGGCTCGACGTCGGACACGGCCATCGCATCTACTACGAACAATGCGGCAATCCGGACGGCCTGCCCGCGCTGTATGTACACGGCGGCCCCGGTTCGGGCTGTTCGCCGCGCCAGCGCCGCTTCTTCGATCCGGCGCGCGATCGCGTCGTGCTGTTCGACCAGCGCGGCTGCGGCCGCAGCACACCGGGCGGCGACATCGCCCACAACCACACCGATGCGCTGGTGGCCGACATCGAGGCGCTGCGCGCCCATCTGGGCATCGAACGCTGGCTGGTGTTCGGCGGCTCCTGGGGTTCGACGCTCGCAGTCGTCTGGGCGGCTCGCCACCGCGCAGCCTGCAGCGGGCTCATCCTGCGTGGTGTGTTCCTCGCCGGGCGCGCTGATCTCGACTGGTTTTTCCACGGCGCGGCGGCCCTCGCCCCGCAGGCGCACGGCGCGCTGATGCAGGCCGTGCCGGCGCGCTGGCGCGACCGCATCGTCGTGTGGCTCGACCGCGCGCTGTCGTCGGGCGATGCGGCGCGCGTCGATCACGCCGTGCTGGCCTGGCGCAACTGGGAACACGCGCTCGGCAGCCGGCCGCACACGGTACCGCCTGCTGTGCCCACCGACGACGAATGGCCGGGGCTGCGCAACCGCTACCGCGTGCAGGCGCACTACCTCGCCCACCGCTGCTTTCTCGGCGAGGCGAAGGTGCTCGATGCCATCGCGCATCTGCACGGGCTGCCTGTGGCCATCGTGCATGGCAGCCACGATCTGGTGTGCCGGCCGCAGAACGCCTGGCGCGCACATCGCACCGCGCATGGCAGCAAACTGGCCTGGGCGCAGGGTGCGGGGCACGACCCCTTCCATCCGGCGAGCGTCGCGCTGCTGGTGTCGGCGATCGATGCGCACGCGCGCGATGGCGACTTCGCGGCCTGGCCCGGAGCCCCCGCGTGAGCCTGCGACTGAAACTGAATCTGCTGATTGCACTGGTCATCCTGACCTTCACCAGCACCATGCTGACGCTGGAGCTGATGGGCACGCGCCGTGCGGTCAGCGAAGAGATCGAGGCAGCGAACAGGGTGGCCACGCAACTGCTGTCGCGTGTCACGCTGGTCTATGCCAATACCGGGTCGCCCGCCCTGGTCGACTTCCTGCACCGCCTCGGGCGGGTGCGGGCGACCGAAATCCGTCTGGTCGATGGCGACGGCGTCCAACTGTATGCGTCGCCGCCGACGCCCTACAAGGCCGGAAGGGACGCGCCGGACTGGTATTCGGAGGCCATCCTGCCGCGCAATCCACGGCAGGAAATCACGCTGGCCGATGGCGCAAAACTGGTGGTCGAAGCCGACGCCTCGCGCGCGATTCTCGACGGCTGGGATGAAGCCGTGCGCCTGCTGATCGCGGGCACGATCGCGCTGATATTGGGCAATGCACTCGTATTCTGGCTGGTCGGCCGCGCGACGCGGCCGTTCAACCGGATCGTGCGCGGGCTGGAACAGATGCGCGCCGGCGATTACCACACGCGCCTGGAAGAGCTGCCCGGACGCGAAGCGGGCTCGATGGCACAGGCGTTCAACCGCATGGCGCAGTCGATCGAGGACAACATGACTGCGCGACAGGAAGCGCTCGAGGCGCGCAGCCATCTGGAAGAAAACCGCGAACTGACGCAATTCATCCAGAGCCGCATCGAGGAGGAAAGACGCGACATCGCGCGCGAGCTGCACGACGAAATGGGCCAGGCGGTCACGGCCATCAAGAGCATGGGCCTGTCGATCGCGCGGCGTGATGTACAGAGCGACCCGCGCAGTGCCGAGGCGGCGCAACTCATCGTCGACACGGCTGACCATCTGTACGACGTCATGCACAGCATCATTCCGCGCCTGCGTCCGCTGGCGCTGGACAATCTCGGGCTGGAAGACGCGCTGGACGATCTGGTGGCCGAGTGGCGCCGCCACCACCCGCACATGCAGTTCGAACTGCGGATGTCGGATCTGCCGGAAGCGCCGGGCGATTCCTTCAAGCTGGCGGCCTACCGCATCGTGCAGGAAGCCGTGACGAATGCGCTGAAACACGCCAGTGCAGGGAAAATCATGATTTCGCTGCGGGGTACTGAACAGTTCCTGCATCTGACAGTCGAGGATGACGGGAGCGGACTGGCCGAAGGCTGGGCGCACAAGCGCGGTCATCACGGCGTGCGCGGCATGCGCGAACGCGCACAGGCGCTCGGCGGCGAGCTGGACGTGACGGCGCGTGACGGCGGCGGCACGCAGGTCGTGGCCCGGCTGCCACTCGAATAAGACAGGGGAGACAACAACGATGGGCCCGATCAAGGTGATGCTGGTCGATGACCATGCAGTGGTGCGCATGGGCTTCAAGCTGCTGCTGGCCGCGTGCGAGGACATCGAGGTGGTCGGTGAAGCAGACAGCGGCGAGACCGCTTATGTGCGCTATGCCGAACTGAAGCCCGACGTGGTGGTGATGGACCTGTCGATGCCCGGCATGGGCGGTATCGAAGCGGTGCGCCGCCTGACTGCGCGCGACAAGGGCGTACGCATCCTCGCGCTGTCGGCACACGAAGACACGGCGCATCCCAAGCGCGTGCTCAAGGCGGGCGCCACCGGCTACCTGTCGAAGCGCGGCGCGCCGGAAGCGTTGATCGATGCGGTGCGCACGGTGGCGTCCGGACGCATGTATCTGGACGCCGAAATTGCGCAGAAGCTGGCGATGCAGGACGTGACCGGCGCACAGAACCCGGTCGAGGCGCTGTCGGAACGAGAATTCGAAGTATTCATCCACCTCGCGCGCGGCCAGTCGGTGAACCAGATCGCGGAAACCCTGCATCTTTCGACCTCGACCATCGGCACCCACCTGTACAACGTGAAGCAGAAGCTCGGTGCGACCAATCAGGCCGAGCTGACGCTGATCGCGCTGCGCAACGGGCTGATCGAAGCCTGACGTCAGTTCGACGCGGCACTCGCACCACAACGGGGCACACTGCTTCACGGTGCAGCGCCCGCTGCACCAGTCGCGCACCCGTACGGAGTGGCAATCTGCAACGTCGGCGGGTTGGGTGTCGCACACTTCAACGCTCCCGCATCACCCTCGTCATTCGTTACCCGACGCGTCAATCATGCGGCACCGCACAAAACCGGCTGCGTTGCGCCCTTTGACGTCATTTCCGCCACAAAGACCGTGTGAACAGGGTCCGGAAGTGAGTGTTCTCCCGTACAGACAGCAGGGTGTGGCACGATTTACGCTTAGGGTTGTGCACTGCACCACGCAGAAAAAACCACAAGGTTCCACCACATGTTCCGTTAGTCGATTCATCACCGCCGGGCTTCATCCACTGCCCGACGGTCCGCAAGGAGATCATCATGCGCATCCCGGGATTGCTGTTGATGCTGTTGTTTGCCACCGGCGCCCAGGCGAGCGCCGAGCGCTACATACAGCTTTCGATGCACATGGTGAAAATCCTTGCCGCGGCACCTGACGGCCGCATCAACAGCGGCACCGGTGTGCAGCTCGACGCGAATCACGTGATCACCAACTGCCATGTCGTTGGCCACGCGCAGAACGTCATCGTCGCGCGCGGCAGCACCGGCGTGCCGGCGCAGGCGCGGTCGGTCGACACACGGCACGACCTGTGTCTGCTGAGCATCGCCCAGCCGATCGCGCGCCCGGTCGAAGTGTCGTCGTCGCGCACGCTGAAGGTCGGCGACGAAGTGCATGCCATGGGATTTTCCGGCGGCAAGGCGCTGTCGATGAGCGTCGGGCGGGTGACCGCACTGCACGAGATGGATAACGCGGCGGTGATCGAAACCGACGCCCAGTTCCAGCAGGGGGCATCCGGTGGTGCGCTGTTCGACGCCGAAGGCCGGCTGGTTGGCGTGCTGACCTTCTTCATCCCGGGCATGCAGCGCCATTTCGCGGTGCCGACCGAATGGATGCAGGCCGGACTGGACAATGCACACGAGGTGGATCTGCCGGTCGTTGCCACGACGCCGCCCTTCTGGGCCGCAGCCGAAGCGGACAAGCCCTTCTTCCTGCGCGCCATCCAGCACGAGAACGATCAGGAATGGGACCGCCTGCAGGCGGTCACCCAGGAATGGGTTGAAGCCGAGCCGCGCAACCACGCGGCGATCGAAGCGGCGGTACGCGCCAGCCGTCTGCCGCCGATGCGCTGAACGCATCCGAAAATCATCACGTTAGCCGGGGAGAAACAGTGGTTGGCGATTCGGAGGCTGGTGCAGGTCGTTGACGCGGTTCACCCGCGGTTCCCCGCAAGCGCTGAAGAGCTGTTCGGCCACGGCGTGGCCTGCGTGTTCGGTCCGGGGGACGCCGATCCCGAACGCGGCGAAGGACACGCTGGACGCGATCCGGGCGAAGTTGGGTGTGCCATCGCCTGCGGGGCAGGCTCCTACGAACAACAGTGCGGTTTTGCCTTTCGCAGGAGCCTGCCCCGCAGGCGATCGAATCGACGACCGCGCACCAACCGTGAGCAGGGCAGGAACACCTTCCCGTAGCGGAAGTCGGCGCCGATGAATTCGGCGGCACGCCGCCAGAAGCATCCAGGGCAGACAATCTCCGACCAGGCGAAGGCGCGACGAACCAAAAAAAGGCCGTGCCGGAACTCCGGCACGGCCTTTTCAGTTCATTGAATGCTCAGCGTGCCTGTTCGACCTGCTGCACCTGAGCCACCGATACAGTCGGGTTGGCGGCACTGACCGCGGAACCGGTCGCGGACGGCAGCAGCGGCACGATCAGCAGCGCCACGATGTTGATGATCTTGATCAGCGGATTGACCGCCGGGCCGGCGGTGTCCTTGTACGGATCACCCACGGTGTCACCGGTCACCGCGGCCTTGTGCGCTTCGGAACCCTTGCCGCCGAAGTGACCGTCCTCGATGTACTTCTTCGCGTTGTCCCACGCACCGCCGCCGGTGGTCATGGAAATCGCGACGAACAGGCCGGTCACGATGGTGCCCATCAGCAGACCGCCGAGCGCCTGCACGCCGGCTTCCGGCCCCATCAGGAAGGCCATGCCGAAGGCGACGACCACCGGCACCAGCACCGGCAGCAGCGACGGGATCATCATTTCCTTGATCGCCGCCGCGGTCAGCATGTCGACCGCCTTCGAATAGTCCGGCTTGGCCGTGCCTTCCATGATGCCGGGGATTTCCTTGAACTGGCGGCGCACTTCGACCACCACCGCCCCGGCCGAACGACCCACCGCCTCCATCGCCATGGCGCCGAACAGGTACGGAATCAGGCCGCCGATGAACAGGCCGATGATGACCGCCGGGTTGGCCAGATCGAAGGTGACGCTGTGACCGACCGCTTCGAGCGCGTGCGTGTAGTCGGCGAACAGCACCAGTGCCGCGAGACCCGCCGAACCGATTGCATAACCCTTGGTGACCGCCTTCGTCGTGTTGCCCACGGCATCCAGCGGATCGGTGACTGCACGCACCGAAGCGGGCAGATCCGACATTTCGGCGATGCCGCCGGCGTTGTCGGTGATCGGACCATAGGCGTCGAGCGCAACGATGATGCCGGACATGCTGAGCATGGACGTCGCGGCGATCGCGATGCCGTACAGGCCGCCCAGCATGTAGGCGGCCCAGATGGCCGCGCACACCGACAGCACCGGCCAGGCGCACGACTTCATCGACACGCCGAGGCCGGCGATGATGTTGGTGCCGTGCCCCGTGGTCGATGCTTCGGCGATATGGCGCACCGGCTTGAACTCGGTGCTGGTGTAGTACTCGGTGATCACCACCATCAGGCCGGTCAGCGCCAGGCCCACCAGTGCCGCAAGGTAGAGCCGCATCTGCGCGCCACCGTCGATGCCCATGACGGCGTTCAGCGCGTCGTCGGGAATCAGCGCGGCGGTCAGCGGATAGAAGGCGATGGTCGCCAGCACCCCGGCCACGATCAGGCCGCGGTACAGCGCGCCCATGATTTTCTGGCCCGGCTTCGCCTTGACGAAGAGGCAGCCGATGATGGATGCAATGATCGAAAAGCCGCCCAGCGCCAGCGGGTAGATCACTGCCGCCTCGGCATTGGATTTGAGCAGCAGCGAGCCGAGCAGCATGGTGGCCACGATGGTCACCGCATAGGTTTCGAACAGGTCGGCCGCCATGCCTGCACAGTCACCCACGTTGTCGCCCACGTTGTCGGCGATCACCGCCGGGTTGCGCGGGTCGTCTTCCGGAATGCCGGCTTCGACCTTGCCCACCAGATCGGCACCGACGTCGGCACCCTTGGTGAAGATGCCGCCGCCCAGGCGCGCAAAGATCGAAATGAGCGACGAACCGAAGCCCAGCCCGATCAGCGGATGGATGATCTGATCGATCGTCGCGTCATGCGCGGCAGAGCCCTTCAGGATCGCGTAGTAGCCTGCCACCCCCAGCAGGCCCATGCCGACCACCAGCATGCCGGTGATGGCGCCGCCGCGGAAGGCGACGTCGAACGCTTCGGAAATGCCCTTGCGCGCGGCTTCTGCCGTACGCACATTGGCGCGCACCGACACATTCATGCCGATGTAGCCGGCCGCCCCCGAGAGCACGGCGCCGATGACGAAACCGGCGGCGGTCGAGGTGCCGAGCGTGAGCCACAGGACAACGGTGAGAATGACGCCGACGATGGCGATCGTCCGGTACTGCCGGTTCAGATAGGCCTGTGCGCCCACCTGCACTGCATCGGCAATTTCGCGCATGCGCTCATTGCCGCTGGGTTGAGCAAGAATCCACTTGCTGGATAGGGCGCCATACGCGATGGCGACCACCGAACACACGAGTGCAAATATCAGACCGGACGACAACATCACCCCTCCCCCCTTGTTTTACTGCGCCAGATGGACGGCCCGCCGAAGCAGGACATCCGAAAGCTGCAGCGATCTTGTGGATCGCCGGGCGCCGCCTCCCCGGCTGCTGCCCTGGTAAATCGGCAGCCCGCGGGAGAGCGGACTGCAACAAGCGGTTGCACGTGGTCTGTGTCAGCCTCCGAATGCGGGCAGCACGGCCGCCACACTTTCGTTCTTCAGGCTCACGTAGGCCGGCAGTCCATCGACATAGGGCGGATAGTCCTCGCCCGCGATCAGCGGCTGCAGGTATTTCCGGCAGGCGTCGGTGATGCCGAAGCCGTCTTCGGAAATGAAATCCCTGGGCATCATCTTTTCGTGGTTCGCCACATCCGCGAGCTGCACGACGCCGATCTCCCATTGGTAGGGACTGTCGGCGGTCCGCACGATGGCCGGCATCACGGCATTGCGTCCTTCGAGCGCCAGTTCGACGGCGCGGCGACCCAGCGCATGGGCCTGCGCGGCATCGGTCGCAGAGGCCACGTGGCGGGCACTGCGCTGCAGGTAGTCGGGCAGCGCCCAGTGATACTTGTGACCGAGCTGCGCCTTGATCAATTCGGCCACCTGCTGGCCGACACCACCCAACTGGGCATGACCGAAGGCGTCACGCGTGCCCGATTCGGCCAGCAGCTTGCCGTCGGGCCCACGCAGGCCTTCCGACACCGCGATGGCGCAGAACTGGTGTTCGCGCACGCAGGCATCGACACGTGCCATGAAGGCGGCCTGGTCGAAGGGGATTTCGGGGAACAGCAGGAGGTGCGGCGCGTCGCCCGCATTGCGCGCAGCCAGTCCGGCTGCTGCGGTGATCCAGCCGGCATGCCGGCCCATCACTTCCATGACGAATATCTTCGTCGAGGTGCGCGCCATCGACGCGACATCGAGACCGGCTTCCATCATCGACACGGCGACGTATTTCGCCACCGAGCCGAAACCCGGACAGTTGTCGGTACCGACCAGATCGTTGTCGACCGTCTTCGGCACACCGACACACACCAGCGGGTAATTCAGGCGCTCGGCGATCTGCGACACCTTCCATGCGGTGTCCATCGAGTCGTTGCCGCCGTTGTACAGGAAGTAGCGGATGTCATGCGCGCGGAACACGTCGATCAGCCGCTCGTAATGGGCACGGCTTTCGTCCAGCCCCTTCAGCTTGTAGCGGCAGGAGCCGAAGGCGCCACCCGGCGTGTGCCGCAGGGCGGCGATGGCCGAGTCGCTTTCGAACGACGTGTCGATCAGGTCTTCATGCAGCGCACCGAGGATGCCGTTGCGCCCGGCGAACACCTTGCCGATGCGACCGCCCTGCTCGCGTGCCGCCTGGATGACACCGCAGGCGGTGGCGTTGATGACCGCGGTGACGCCACCGGACTGCGCGTAGAACAGGTTTGCGGGCATCAATGTCAGCGCAGCGCCTCGAGTGCGCGCTTCATCACCTCGTCCACCGGACCGACGCCCGAGATGGCGCGGTACTGCGGTGCGCCCGGCTCGCCGCGCTGTGCCCAGCCGGAGTAGTAATCGACCAGCGGACGGGTCTGCGAGTGATACACCTCGAGACGCTTCTTCACCACTTCTTCGCGGTCGTCATCGCGCTGTACCAGCGGCTCGCCGGTCACGTCATCGATGCCTTCGACCTTCGGCGGGTTGAACACCACATGATAGGTGCGGCCGGACGCCAGATGGGCGCGGCGGCCGCTCATGCGGGTGATGATGTCCGAATCGGGCACCTGGATTTCCAGCACGAAGTCGATCGCCACCTTCGCCTGCTTCATCGCGTCGGCTTGCGGAATGGTGCGCGGGAAGCCGTCGAACATGTAGCCGGCCTTGCAGTCGTCGGCGAGCAGGCGGTCCTTGACCAGCCCGATGATCAGGTCGTCCGACACCAGGCCGCCGGCATCCATCACCTTCTTGGCTTCGATGCCGAGTGGCGTGCCGGCCTTCACGGCGGCACGCAGCATGTCACCCGTCGAAATCTGCGGAATGCTGAAGCGTTCCTTGATGAAGGTGGCCTGAGTACCTTTGCCGGCGCCCGGCGGGCCCAGAAGAATGAGGCGCATGTCCGCTCCTGATGTGGTGTTGTTGTCGGGGTTGATGTGATGTCCGGATTATTCTTCTGCAGGCCGCACCGGCTTCTTTACCGTCCGGTGTCAGCGGGCGCGAACTTACCGCCAATGTGCGGCGCGGTCAAACCGCAGTGCGTCACGCAACGTCGTTGGCGAACAGCGCACGCATGCGCACGAGATCTTCTTCGGTATCGACGCCGGCGTGCGGCATGGGAATATTGCCGACGACGCGGATGCGGTGGCCATGCCACAGGGCGCGCAGCTGTTCCAGCGCCTCGCACTGCTCGGCTGCCGCCGGTGCGAGACGCGCGTTCTTCTGCAGGAAGCGCACCCGGTAAGCGTAGATGCCGATGTGGCGCTGCGCATCCAGACCGGGCGGCAGCACGTCGCGCGAGACGGCAAAATCGTCGCGTGCCCACGGAATCGGTGCGCGCGAAAAGTACATCGCGCGGCCCTGCGCATCGCACACCACCTTCACCACGCCGGGACTGAAGAAATCAGCCGCCTCCGTGATGGCGCTGCTGGCGGTCGCGATCGACGATTCCGGATCCTGATCGAGCGCCAGTGCAACGGCACGGATGAGGTCCGGATCGATCAGCGGTTCGTCGCCCTGCACATTGACCACCACGGTAGCGGGTGACCAACCCAGTTGCTCCGCGACCTCGGCGATGCGGTCGGTGCCGGTCGAGTGGTCGCTGCGTGTCATCACCGCCTGGAAACCGTGCGCGGTGACCGCGGCGGCGATGCCTTCATGATCGGTCGCCACCACCAGCGCGTCGGCGCCGCTGCGCGCCGCCTGCTGCGCGACACGCACGACCATCGGCAGGCCACCGATGTCCAGCAGGGGCTTGCCGGGCAGGCGGGTCGAGGCGAAGCGGGCGGGAATCACCACCTTGAACATGTCTAGAGCCTCAGATGGACGCCGTACCGCGACCCGGCGCCGGGTCGCGCAGCGCGGCCACTTCGTCCTCGGTCATTTCGCGCGCTTCGTCTTCCAGCATGACCGGAATGCCGTCGCGGATCGGGTAGGCCAGGCGGCTTGCCTTGCACTGCAGCTCGTTGCGCGCCCGGTCGAGCACCAGCGGTCCCTTGGTGACCGGGCAGACGAGAATTTCAAGTAGTCGGGGGTCCATGCTTCAGCTCCGCAAGGCGGTCGGATACCCGGCCCGCCAGATCAGGATCGAGGTGTGCCTCGACCGGCAATACCCACACAGGGGTGTCCGACAATCCGTGACATTTTACCGCGTCCTTCTCGGTCAGCAGCAAGGCATCGCAGTCCTGAAACCTCAGGTCCCGGGCCGAATACGCGTGATGATCGGGAAACGGATGCGCCACGAACGCCAGTCCGAGCGTGCGCAGGTGGTCGAAGAAGCGCGCCGGCTCGCCGATGCCGGCCACGGCGTGCAGACGCAGACCTTGCAGGTCGGCGACACCTGCGCTGTCCCCGGGATGGTCGAGCCGATGGAAGCGCTCACCCTTCAGATGCATCGAAAAACGTGGTGGGCCGGTCAGCGGCGTGTCGGCAGTGCCATTGAGCACCTGCGCAAACACCTGTGCCAGACGCGATGGCGGTTCGCGCAGCGGGCCGGCCGGCAGATGAAATCCGTTCATGACACCGCGCCGGTCAAACACCGCGATTTCGATGTCGCGCGCCAGCGCGTAGTGCTGCAGACCGTCGTCGCACAGCACGACGTCGCACTGCGGATGACGGGCAAGTGCCGCGCGGGCGACCACCGCACGGCGACGCCCGACCCACACCGGCACGCCGCTGCGCCGTGCCAGCAACAGGGCTTCATCGCCGCAACGCGCCGGGTCATCGTCGGCCGCCACCTCGTGCACACCGTGCACCGCCCCGCCGTAGCCGCGCGACACGATGAGCGGCCGGTGACCGCGCGCCGTCAGCGCACGCGCCAGATAGAGGGTGAACGGGGTTTTGCCGGCACCGCCGGCAATGATGTTGCCGATGACCACCACGGGCACCGGCAGCCGGTCGGCGCGAAACACGCCGGCGCGAAAGCCGGCCCGGCGCAGCGTGGTGACCAGCCGGTACAGAAGGGACAGCGGCCACAGCAGCCAGGCCAGCCACCCGCGCCGTTGCCACGCTTCGGGCAGCGCCCGCGCTGCGCTCATCGACCGGCCGGCGCGTCGGACTGGGTGGCGAAGGAAATGCCGGCGATGCCGGCTTTCTGCGCGGCCTGCATGACATCGATCGACGACTGCAGCCGTGCGTCGCGGTCGGACGAAATGATCACCACCGGATCTTCCTTGCCCGACGCCGCGCCCGCCAGGGCGCTGCGCAGCCGCTCGATGTCACCGGCAGGCACCGGCTGACGATCGACCAGAATGTCGCCGCGAGCAGTGATCATCACATTGATTTCGCGCGCTACCGGCTCGGCCTCCGGCGCCTGCGCGCTGGGCAGCGTGATTTCGAGGCCCGCCGTTTTCGAATATGTCGTGGTCACCATCAGGAAGATGAGGATGACCAGCAGCACGTCGATCAGCGGAATCAGGTTGATTTCCAGCTCTTCGCGCCCACGTCCGCGTCGGAAATTCATCTGGGCGCCCTACTTTGCCGAACGCTCGCCATGTACGACTTCGACCAGCTTGATCGCGAGCTGCTCCATTTCGATCACGAAATCGTCGACCAGACCGCGAAAGTAGCGGTGGAAGATCAATGCGGGAATCGCCACCAGCAGGCCGAAGCCGGTGTTGTACAGCGCGATCGAAATGCCGCTGGCGAGCTGTTGCGGATTGCTGCCGGTCGACGTCTGCGAACCGAAGATTTCGATCATGCCGACGACCGTTCCGAACAGCCCCATCAGCGGTGCGGCTGCGGCGATCGTGCCCAGCGTGGTCAGATAGCGCTCGAGATGATGCACCACCGAACGCCCTTCTTCCTCGATCGCTTCCTTCATGATTTCGCGCGGGTTGCGCACATTGCGCAGGCCGGCCGCCAGCACGCGGCCGAGCGGCGAGTGGGCCGCGACGCGGCGTATCATGTCGGCGTTCGGCAGACCGCCCTTCAGGTCGGCCAGCACGGAATCGAGCAGCGCCGGAGGCACCACCTTGCTGCGTCGCAGGCTTGCCAGACGTTCGAATATCAGCGCCAAGGCAATGATGGACGCCGCGATCAGCGGCCAGATGGGCCAGCCGGCCGCCCGGATGATGTCAAACACGTGCGCTCCCCTCGTCAGCAAGCGGCGAACTGTAGCCTGCGCCACCAGCCGGGGCAACCCTGACCCGATGTCGTTGCGCACCGCAGCATGCTGCCGGACGGGGTTATCCACAGAACTTGTGGATAACCGTGTGGGTAGCGGCCGGATGACGGCGAGAAATCGCGGCCAGTACAGGCGTTTTTCTTGCGGCGATCAAAAATTAAGCTTCGATGACAGCGTGGTGAACGATGGTTCCTGAATCACCGATGCCGGGCAGCGGACCTGGCATGCCGGTCTCCGAACTGGTGCGACGCGCCCGGCTGACGCTGGAGCGCAGCTTTCCGGTGCTGTGGGTCAGCGGCGAACTGTCGGGTGTGACACGGGCTGCATCCGGCCATCTTTACTTTTCGCTGAAGGACGAGCTGGCCCAGGTGCGCTGCGTCATGTTCCGCAACCGCAGCCAGTTGCTGCCGTTCGAAGTGCGCGCCGGACTGCGCGTCGAGGTACGCGCACAGGTGTCGCTGTACGAGGCGCGCGGCGACTTCCAGCTGACCGTCGATGCGATGCGCCCGGCCGGCCCCGGTGCGCTGCACGACGCCTTTCTGCGCCTGAAGGCAAAACTGGAGCAGGAAGGCCTGTTCGACGCCGCGCGCAAGCGGCCGCTGCCAGCGCTGCCCGCCCGGCTGGCCGTGGTCACCTCAGCGTCGGGTGCCGCACTGCGCGACGTGCTGATCACGCTGGCGCGGCGCGCCCGCCACATCGAGGTGACCGTGCTGCCCTGTCTCGTGCAGGGCGCGGATGCGCCAGCGCAGATTGCCGCCGCCATCACGCGGGCCGGGCGCCTTGGCTGCGACGCCCTGCTGCTGGTGCGCGGCGGCGGATCGGCGGAAGACCTGGCCGCGTTCAACGACGAGGGTGTGGCGCGCGCCATCGCCGCCTGCCCGGTGCCGGTGGTGACCGGGGTCGGGCACGAAACGGATTTTTCGATCGCCGACTTCGTGGCGGACGTCCGTGCCGCCACGCCGACCGCCGCTGCCGAGCTGGTCAGCGCCGGCCACGTCGAGGCCGCTGCCCGGCTGATCGGACTGGCGCAGCGGCTGGCCCGGGCCATGCGCGCCCGTGTCGAGCGACGCGGCCAGCGGCTCGACGACCTGTCGTCGCGACTGCATGCGCCGGCGCGACAGCTGACGCGGGCAGGCGAGCGACTGCATGCGCTGCACGCGCGCATGCGCCGCGCCCACGATGTCAGCCTGGCGCAGCAGCGCCGTCACGCCGATGCCCTGACCCAGCGCCTGCACGACAGACGCCCCGATCTCGCGCGCCGTCGGATCGCACTGCTGCGGCTGACCGAGCGGCTGCGCACCTCGGCGCGCTGGCTGCTCGAAACCGCGCGCCACCGCAGCGGTCTCAATGCAGCCCAACTGGCGCAGCTTGATCCGGCGGCCGTGCTGGCGCGCGGCTTTTCCATCGTGCGCGACAGCGAAGGTCGCATCGTGCGCGACGCGGCTGCGCTTGCAGCCGGACAAGGCCTTGAACTGCAGTTCGGACGTGGCGCGGCCGGCGTGACGGTCAATCGTGTCGACGCACTGGCTGCCGCCGATGAAACACCAGGCACCTGAGACCCGGCACCTGAGGGAGCCCTTCTGCCTGCAAGCTTTGCCTTGTGCTGGGACTTGGGCAACCCTAAACTCGCATACCTGACTTTGAACCGACACGACTGGGAGATACCATGGAACACACGCTGCCCCCGCTGCCTTATGCGCTCGACGCTCTGGCCCCGCACATTTCGCGCGAAACCCTCGAATTCCACTACGGCAAGCACCATCAGGCCTACGCCACCAACCTGAACAACCTGATCAAGGGTACCGAGTTCGAAAACCTCGATCTGGAAGCCATCGTCAAGAAGGCGCCGGCCGGCGGCGTGTTCAACAATTCCGCGCAGGTGTGGAACCACAGCTTCTTCTGGAGCAGCATGAAGCCTGCAGGCGGCGGCGCACCGACCGGCGCGCTGGCGTCGGCAATCGATGCCAAGTGGGGCAGCTTCGACGAATTCAAGAAGGCATTCAAGGCGTCGGCGGTCGGCAACTTCGGCTCCGGCTGGACCTGGCTGGTCAGAAAGCCGGATGGCTCGCTGGACATCGTGAACACCAGCGGCGCCGGCACGCCGCTCAATTCCGACGCCAAGCCGCTGCTGACGCTCGACGTGTGGGAACACGCCTACTACATCGATTACCGCAACCGCCGTCCGGACTTCGTCGATACCTTCCTCGCCAGCCTCGCAAACTGGGACTTCGCGGCGAAGAACTTCGCGGCCTGACCGCCCGCCGGAGTCCGCCTCCGGCATGCGACGCAGATGCGCGCTGCCTCATCCGGCCCTGGCCGGGCGGGGCAGCGCGTTTTTCATGGCTGGACCCATCACCCCGAGGAGTACCGACATGACACAGTGGAGAACCGCCGGCCCGAGCGAGGCCTTCACGCCGGAAGAAATCGACGCCCGCCTGAAGGGCGAACTGCCGAAGTGGTACTACGAGGACGGCTGGATACGCCGCAAGTACAAGACCAGCGGCTGGAAGGGCACGCTGATGGTCGTGAATACGGTCGGTCATCTGGCAGAAGCGGCCTTTCACCACCCGGATCTCGCGGTGTCCTACGCCTTCGTGATCGTCAAGCTGATGAACCACGAAGCAAAGGGCGTGACCGAGCGCGACTTCCAGCTGGCGAAGAAGATCGAAGAGGTCGTCATGTGGCAGCCCGCGCTGACGGAAGGATCGGCGCTGGCCGGCACGCCGGACGACCCGCGCTTCAAGTACATCAAGTACGACTGAGTGAGCGGACCGGTACTGCACATCGAGCGACACAGCGCGATTGCCGAACTCGACGCGGCGCAGTGGGACGCACTGACCGGCGGCCACGCCACGCTGTCGCACGCGCTGCTGGACGCCTTCGAAAGTTCGGGCTGCGTCACCGAAGCATCCGGCTGGCAGCCGGACCACCTGTCCGTGCACGAGGGCGGGCAACTGATCGCCGCGCTGCCCGGTTACCGCAAGCTGCACAGCTATGGCGAGTACGTGTTCGACTGGTCATGGGCCGAGGCGCTTGAACGAACCGGGCGCCCCTACTACCCCAAGCTGCTGAGTGCCATTCCATTCACGCCGGTGCCCGGCCCGCGGCTGCTGGCGCGCGACACGGCGGCGCGCACCGCTCTGCTCGACGCCTGGCTGGACCATGCGCGCGACAGCGGCGTGTCGTCCGCCCATCTGCTGTTCCCGGATGCCGAATCACTGGCCGCACTCGGGCACACGTCGCTGCTGTTGCGCCAGTCGGTGCAGTTCCACTGGACCAACGCGGGGTACGACAGCTACGAAACCTTCCTTTCATCGCTGGCGCGCGACAAGCGGAAGAAGATCCGTCAGGAGCGGCGGCGCGTGGCCGACGCCGGCGTGACGCTGCGGCGCATCGACGGACCGGACATCCGCGACGCCGAGCTCGCGCTGTTCTTCAAGTGCTACAGCAATACCTATCGCGTGCGCGGCCAGCGCCCGTATCTGAACTTCCGCTTTTTCGAACTGCTGCGCGAACGTGTGCCGCACGCGCTGATGCTGGTGGTGGCATCGGTGGCCGGGCGCGACATCGCCTGCGCATTGAACCTGCGCGACGGCAGGCGGCTGTACGGTCGTTACTGGGGCGAACTCGAACACGTTGCCTGCCTGCACTTCGAAGCCTGCTACCACCAGGGCATCGAATACGCGATCGAACGCAAGCTCGAGGTGTTCGAAGGCGGCGCCCAGGGCGAGCACAAGATGGCACGCGGCTTCGTGCCGGAAACGACCTGGTCGGCGCACTGGCTGCGCGACGCGGATTTTGCCGACGCCGTGGCGCGCTACCTGGAACGGGAGCGCGCCGGCGTGGCGCTGCACATCGACGAACTGGAAGAGCGCACGCCCTACCGACAGGCGGTGTGAGCGTGCGTCGGGCGACCAGGGTGAGCCGGCATCAAATCGCAAGCCGACTGCAATTCAATGTCGGCCGATACTAGAACGCCGGCTTGTCTGCCGCTTTCTGGTAGGCGTCGACACCCGACATGATTTCGCGCTTGGCATCTTCGATGTCGCCCCAGCCCTGAACCTTGACGAACTTGCCGGGTTCGAGATCCTTGTAGTGCTCGAAGAAGTGCGAAATCTGGTCCAGCAGGATCTGCGGCAGGTCGCGCGGGCTCTGCACCGAGCGGTACATCGGCGTGAGCTTGTCCACCGGCACGGCCAGCAGCTTGGCATCCTCGCCGGCTTCGTCGACCATCTTCAGCATGCCGATCGGACGGCAGCGAACCACCACGCCCGGCGGCAACGCGAACTGTGCCAGCACGAGCACGTCGACCGGGTCACCGTCACCGGCGATGGTGTGCGGGATGTAGCCGTAATTGCACGGGTAGTGCATCGCGGTCGACATGAAGCGATCGACGAAGACGGCGCCCGACTCCTTGTCCACTTCGTACTTGACCGGGTCCGAATGCATCGGGATTTCGATGACCACGTTGAAATCATTGGGCAGATCCTTGCCCGACGGAACTCGTTCCAGACCCATGTCTCGCTCCTTTTGAAAAGCCCGCGATTATAGCGATTGTTGCGGCGCAACAGAAGATACCTCCCGCGACACGACATCCAGTGTCACATGGGCCAGCGTCGCCATGGCGCCCAGTTCATGCCGCAGGCGGTCGACATCCAGCTCCGGTCTCCCTTCCAGCGTCAGCAGCAGCGCATGGCGCCCGGGGGCAAGCAGCCACAGGTGCAGGTCAAGCGCATGCGCGCCGTGTCGTGCGAGGCAGGCGTGGATGTCGTGCAGCAGATGACTGTCGATCTGACGATCCAGCAGCACGCCGGCACTGTCGCCGGCCAGTCGCCAGGCCCAGCGCAGGATGAGCACGCCGCCGAGCGCCGCCATGACCGGGTCAAGCCACGCCATGCCGGCCCACTTGCCGGCGATCAGCGCCACGATGGCGGCGACCGACGTGATCGCGTCGGCCACCACGTGAATATAGGCAGCGCGCAGGTTCTGGTCGGCGTGCCCGTTCGCGGTTTCATGCGCGTGGGCGTCTCCGTCGTGATCATGATCGTGACCGTGCAACAGCCACGCGCTGAGCAGATTGACGATCAGCCCGAGCACGGCGACCGCGAGCGCTTCGTCGTAATGGATGTCATGCGGCGCCTGCAGCCGCGACGCCGCCTCGTACAGCATGACCAGCGCAACACCCGCGAGCAGCAGACTCGACGAGTAGGCCGCCAGATAGGACACCTTGCCCGGGCCGAAACTGTAGTGCGCCTGCCCGGCATGCTTGCGCATATATAGGTACGCGAATGCGCTGATGCCCATGGCGGCCACATGCGTCGCCATATGCCAGCCGTCGGCCAGCAGCGCCATCGACCCGGTCAGATGGCCGGCGACGATTTCCGTCAGCATGGCGATCGCACTCAGCCACAGCACATGACCGACCGCCCTTTCCGCCTGACGTTGCGATAGCAGGAATTCCGGCTGGCGGGTCGGGCAGGACGATGCATGCGTGTCCTGTACGTCGCGGGGAGGTGTGTTCATCGGTCGATTGTAGGGTGCGACGCTGACGCTGTGACATCACGCTGACGCGATCGCTGCCCACAGTGGTGAGCAGGCAGCGCAAACCCTTTGGCCGGGGGTGTCGACGGCCCGCGCAGCGAACGCTTGACACCGGGACAGCGTTCTGTATTAATACGAACCATTCTCATTACTATTCGTTTGTTGGCACATGACTACGCCTGCACTTCCGCTGCCGCAGACACCCGCCAACGCTCCCGCCGCGTCACCCGAACCGTCGCCGACGCTCGATTCGGCACAGCTGCTGGGTGGCCGCAAACAGGTTGCCATCAGTCACGGTGGCGAACTTTACTCATTGCGCCTCACGCGCAATGGCAAGTTGATACTTACCAAATAGGGTCGCCATGTACATCTGTCTGTGCGAACCGGTCACCGACCGGGACATCAAGGCCGCGGTCAGCACCGGTTGCCGCAGCGTGCGGGACGTGGCAGGACAGCTTGGCTGCTGCCGGGATTGCGGCAAGTGCGTGCGCGCCGCAAAGGAAGTGATTGACGCTGCCCGGGCAGATCTGCGGGCACTTGTGGCGCACGCGCCGCTGGCATCCGGCTGCGCCGCCTGAAATTGATGCTGTGCAACACATTTGTTCGTGTGGCCTAGAATGCGATCAGGCGTCACGCCAGTGACACCGCCTGAACAGGAGACGGCACATGAAGGGCGACAAGAAGGTTCTGCAGTATCTGAACAAGCAGCTGGTGAATGAACTGACTGCGATCAACCAGTATTTCCTGCACGCGAAAATGTACAAGAGCTGGGGCCTGAAGCAGCTTGGCGACCATGAACACCACGAATCGATCGAGGAAATGAAGCATGCGGATGCGTTGATCGAACGCATTCTGCTGCTCGAAGGCCTGCCCAACCTGCAGGATCTGCACAAGCTGCTGATCGGCGAGAACGTGCCGGAAATGCTGGGCTGTGACCTGAAGATCGAGCACCTGTCGCATACGACGCTGAAGGAAGCGGTGGCCTGTTGCGAAACAGCCGGCGACTACGTCTCACGCGACCTGTTCCGTTCGATCCTGGCGGATACCGAAGAACATATCGACTGGCTGGAAACCCAGATTGATCTGATCGACAAGATGGGATTGCAGAATTACACGCAGGCCGCGATGGGAGAAATCGGCAGCTGAGCTGCCGGTCGGAGGAGCGGGACAGGCCATCAATGCCTGCCGCTCCCTTCCTTTCCCGTCACGACCATGGCCCTCAACCGACGTTGAAGTAGCACGGATGTTCGTTCCCACAATGCCTGTCGTGACGTTGCCCGCCCGCCCCTTGATGCCCCCTGCCCGCCGGTCGTCAACCGTATGGGCGCCATGAGCAGCGCAGCGCTGGCGGGTGGTGCAGGAACCCTGCCACCGCATCTGCCACCCGCCTTCCGCCTTGCTGCAACGCCGGACACCCGGTCGGGCCGGCGGTCCGGTCTGCCCGATGCAGGCGCGCCGGCGCGCATCTTTTCGTTCGGCACCGTACTGCTGCTGCATGCCCTCGCGCTGTTCTGGCTGACGCATGCCCGACTGCCGCTGCCCAGCGCGCCCGCCCCCCTCATGCTGGCGACGCTGATTGCGCCGGAACCGCTGCCGATGGCCGAGATCGAACCGGTTCGCGAGCAACCGAAGGTCGAGCCCGAACCGCCGAAGCCGGTCACCAGGCCGGTGCCCCGACGCAAGGAAGTCGCGCTGCCGAAGCCGACCGCGGCGGCCGATGCGCCCAGCGCCGACAGCGTCCCGGTACAGGAACCTGCGCCGCCCGAGCCGGTTGCGATCGACGCCGTGCCCGCTGCCGCGCCGGCGCCCGCCGCGGTCACGGCAGCACCAGTGGCCGCTGCGCCACCATTGGAGGCGCCGCGCTTCGACGCCGCCTACCTGTCGAACCCGAAACCGGCCTACCCGATGCTGTCACGCCGTGCCGGAGAAGAAGGCCGGGTGATGCTGCGCGTGATGGTCGAGGCAAACGGCCTGCCATCGAAGGTCGATATCGAAAAGTCGAGCGGCTTCCCCCGACTCGACGAGGCCGCACTGGACGCGGTGAAGAAATGGAAGTTCGTGCCGGCACGGCGCGGCACCGAAGCGGTCGCCGAATCGGTCATGGTCCCGCTCAGCTTCAGCCTGCCGCGATGATTTGACCGGCGCACCCGCTGGCGTACACTGCGCGGCGATCCTTTTTTGCACTATGGCTTTGAATCTGGCTTCACATGGAGAGTCTTGATGAATGAATCACTGGGTTTTGCGCACTTCCTGTCGAACGCGGATGCTGTCGCAATCACCATCGTCGTGCTGATGGCGCTCGCGTCCGTCGGTACCTGGTTCCTGATCGTGCTCAAGGGCATCGTCGCGCTGCGCCAGCGCAGCGCCAGCGGCCAGTTCATGGATCGCTTCTGGAACGCCTCGTCGCTGGAAGACGTGGCGCGTGACATGCGCTCCAACGGCGTCACCGACCCGTTTTCGCATCTGGTGCATGAGGGGTTCAGCGCCGTCGAGACACTGCGCAATGGCAAGGCGGGCGCGCGCGGCCTGATCGCCACCGGCAGCGCCGACGAATTCCTGACCCGTGCGCTGAAGCGTTCGATCGAACGCGACCGCAGCCGCATGGAGTACGGCCAGACCTTCCTTGCATCGGTCGCATCGAGCGCGCCGTTCATCGGCCTGCTCGGTACCGTATGGGGCATCTACCACGCGCTGCTGGCGATCGGCATGTCCGGTCAGGGCACGCTGGACAAAGTGGCCGGGCCGGTCGGCGAGGCGCTGATCATGACCGCCATCGGTCTCGCCACCGCCATCCCGGCGGCGCTGGCATTCAACTTTTTCGCCCGTTCGACGCGCAACGTGATGGCCGAACTGAACAGCTTCGCTCACGACGTGTTCGTCATGCTGTCCACCGGCATCAAGGACGTCGGCACGAATGACCCGAAAGCCACCGGCGACCGCGTGCTGTCACTGGTCGAGCACGGCCGCGACGCCGCGCGTCCGGCGCACTGAGGGGAGCAGACAGATGGCCTTCGCAAGCTTCGAACAGGACGACGACGGACCGATGGCGGAAATCAACATGATTCCGCTGATCGACGTGATGCTGGTGCTGCTGATCATCTTCATGGTGACCGCACCGCTGCTGACCCACGCGGTGAAAGTCGACCTGCCCAAGGAATCGACCTCCGCGAACGAACTGCCGCCGGAGAACATCCAGATCGCGATCGGTGCCGACGAGCAGCTGTTCTGGTCGGGCGAGAAGATCGACAAGGAAACGCTGAAGGTGAAACTGCAGGAAGCGGCCGCGCGCGACAAGACCGCGGAAATCCAGCTGCGTGCCGACCAGAACGTACCCTATCGCTCGGTGGCCCACGTCATGAGCGAGGCAGCACGACTCGGGCTGACCCGCATCGGCTTCGTGACGGATCCTTCCAGCGCGAAGTAAGGCGCTTCGGCTCCCGGAAAAACCGCCCTGACCGGCGGTTTTTTTTCGTCGCGACCGGCCGGCTGCCGACACATTCCTTCACCGGCTGCGCGCACAGCGACGCTTGACACGCCACATCCCACGTGTTTGAATGCGAATCATTCCTATTCATTATTGAACAGGACATGCGCCAGCCTGCTGCCCCGGCAGCCACCCGCCAGCCACCCCGTGCACCGCACGTCCAACCGCTGGAGGATGCAGGTATGACGACCGAACACAGTGCCACTGGCGACGCCAGTCCGAACATGCTGGCGGCTGCCACGCTGTTCGTCATGACCCGGTTTGCGGAACGCCCGTGCCCGGAAGTTGCGCAGATGGTGATCCGCCATCTCGAAGTCGTGGCCGAAGACGAGCGCGCCGATCCGCTGATGCGTGAGGTGTGCGACGCGCTCATCGGCCGCTGGAGCCTGCATGCCGTCGGCGATGCAGGCCTGCGCGCCGCCCACTGATCCGGAGAACCCCGAAGATGTCCCGCTACACCGGCCCCCGCCTGCGCGTGCTGCGCGCACTGGGCACCGACCTGCCCGGTCTGACCCGAAAGAACATCGAGAACCGCACCTCGCCGCCCGGCCAGCATGGCGCGCGCCCGAACCGCCGCAAGTCGGAATTCGGCGCCCAGCTGATGGAAAAGCAGAAGCTGCGCTACAACTACGGTCTCAACGAAACCCAGCTGCGCAGCGTGTTCCGCGAAGCCGAGCGTTCGAAGCTGCCGACCGGCGAAAAACTGGTCGAACTGCTGGAGCGCCGGATCGACAACATCGTGTTCCGCGGCGGTCTGGCACCAACGATTCCGGCGGCCCGCCAGCTGGTGCGCCACAAGCATGTGCTGCTCAACGGACGACGGGTGAACATTCCGTCGATCCGGCTGCGCGTCGGCGACACCATCACCCTGACCGACAAGGGTCGCACCGTCCAGAGCGTGGTCGATGCGCTGCAGACACCGCCGCTCGAACGGGCTGATTGGATCGCCTTCGATGCCGCGACGCTGAGCCTGCGCCTCGCCCATCTGCCACCGGGCGATGCCACACCCTTTGCGTTCGAAGCACAGAAAGTGGTCGAGTTCTACGCCCTGCGCGTCTGATCGCGCGCCGGTACACGGTCGATCGGACACCCTGCGCCGATCTGCCTGCCGCTTTTTCTTCTCTGTTGTTTTTCCACTTTCCCCCGCCCGCGCCGCGGCCGGGGCTGCCAGCCAGATCCGCTCACGCGATCCAGCCAGTCACGCATCTTCAGGAGACGCTGACATGTCGCTGTTCGCATCATCGATCTGCATCGCCGGTTCGCTTCACTGCCTTTCCTCCACCGGGCGCGTCTCCTGTCAATGGCCGCGCAACCGCGCCGGCTCCACGTCTTCAACCCGCTTCGAGAGGTCAATCATGATCACGTCACGCCTGCCCAGTGCAGCTCTCACCACCGCCGCCTTGCTGTCCTTTGCCTTCGCCGGTCAGGCAGTTGCCGCCACCGCGCATGAATCGTTCACCGCGCCGGCCGATTCGGTCGCCAGCGACGGTTTCAACAACCTGACGGCGGGCCGCATCACGGCCGCACAACTGACTGCCGGCCTGGTCGCCAATGTCGACGGCAGCGCCGGCGACACGATCTTCCGCAAGATGTCGGGCGGTGCCTACCCCGCATCGGCCGGCCTGTACCAATTCAGCGGTGCCGGCTCGAGCTTCGAAATGGCGGTTGCCGACGCCGCCGACGGCCTGACCAGCATCGTGTTCCAGAGCTACATCAACATCAGCCGCGGCGCCAATGGCGTCGACGGGCTGTTCGAAACCGGTTACGAGCCGCGCCTGAGCTACAACAACGGCACGCAGTTCCTGACCACGTCGCTGGTCGAGACGGAAAACCTCAGCTACACCGACTTCTTCACCGGTCAGGTCGTGGCGTCCGACCCGAACAACCCGAACCACGCCACCTTCACGTGGAATCTCGCGGCGCTGGGCGTCACCGTGCCGGTCGACAGCTTCCGCATCACCTTCGGCACCGACACCCACTCGCAGACCCAGGCCTTCCAGCTGGACCAGCTGGTCGCGGCACCGGTGCCGGAACCGGAAACCTGGGCCCTGATGCTGGGCGGCCTCGGGCTGATCACGCTGAGCGCACGTCGCCGCATCAACAAGGGCTGATTGCCGCCCACCGCCGGACAATCAGGTCCGGCGGTCCACCCTGCGGTGCGCGCTGCGCACCGCATCCGTTGCAGACTTCCCGTGACACCCCAGCCCTCCACCGCCGCAAGGCGTCCTCTCCGCCGCTCCGCCTGCTGGCCTGCAGCCGGACTGTGCGCATTCGCCTGTCTCGCCGCCTCGGCGGCCGTGGCACAAGGCACGCACACGCCTGACCGCGTCGCGCCGATGCAGGACGCTCAAGCGCGTACACCACCAGAGCCACTGCCCGGCGCGCAGGACCCCGGCGAAGCGATCGACACCGACGCGACCGTGCTGCCCGAAGTCGAGGTGACCGACGAACGCGAGCTGCAGCGCCCGGTCGAGATCGACTTGCCGCCGGACCGCCCGGTCACGGTCATCAATGCCGCCGCAATCGAGCGGCGCCAGGCCAGCACCATTTTCGACATCCTGAAGGACATCCCCGGCGTGGCGGTCGATGGCGGACCGCGCGCCAGCGGCATGAAATTCAATCTGCGCGGTTTCTCCGACAACGAGGACGTGCTGTTCAAGGTCGACGGCGCGGTCAAGGGCTTCGAAAAGTACCGCTTCGGCAGCGGCGTGTTCATTGAGCCGGAACTGCTGAAAGCGCTGCAGGTCGAGCGCGGCCCGTCGGTCACTTCCGGGTCGGGCGCCCTCGGCGGCACGGTGTCGGCCACCACCAGATCGGCGTCCGATTTCCTGAAGCCGGGCCAGACCTTCGGCAGCGAAGTGAAGTACGGCTACAACTGGAACAGCCACGAACGGCTGCGCATGGTGACCATCTATGGCCGGCCGAATGCCCACCTCGACCTCATCGTGTCGGTCGCCCGGCGCGATTCCGATGACTTCCGGCTGCCCGACGGCGAGCCCCTCGAACTGACCGCCACCGCGTCGGAAAGCCGCTTCGTCAAGGCGAGCTTCTACGCCACCGACGACCTGGTGATCGAACTGAGCCAGACGCGCTACACCGGCGGCCCGGAGCGCGCGCCGTACGACGCGACGGCGGGCAGCAGCGGTGCCTTCGGCATCGTCCAGCGCAACATCGACGACACCACGACCAATCTGTCGCTGCGCTATCTGCCGCCCGATTCGTGGATCGCACTGCGCGGCACGCTGGCCTACGAAACGACCGAACTGGCCGACCTGCACCGCCTTGGCCAGAGCCGCATCTGCGTGTCGCCCTCACCCTCCGCCATGTTCCGGATCGACCGCTGCAACGACGACTGGCGCTATGCCATCTGGACCGGTGAGCTGTTCAACGATCTGCGCTACACGCTGGGCGCGCTGCGCGGCGTGCTGACCGTGGGCTACCAGGGCATCCGCAACAGCCGCGACATCGTGCGCGTGACGTCGAACGCATTCGCCAATGCAAACAACTACCCGGGCGGTTTCAACGAGGCGCAGCCGCCCGGCGACAAGGTGTCCGACGCGCTGATCGTCGAGAACGCGATGACCTACGGCGCATTCACGCTGACACCGGGCGCGCGCATCGACCGCTACCACGTGAGCGCCGAAGGCCAGACGCGCACCAACATGATTGCCGCCGGCCAGTCGCCCGATCTGCGCTTCGTCAAGGTGTCGCCGGCACTTGCGCTGACCTGGCGCGTCCCTGCCAGCGATGTGTCGCTGACGGCGCGCTACAGCGAAGCCTTCCGGCCACCGCTGGTCGATGAGTACTTCGCGCGCGGCAGTTTTGCCAGCCGCTGCGCGCGAACCGAACCCGACGGACTTGGTCAGGGCCAGCTCAACGCCAATCCGCTGTACGACCCGTCGGGCATCGGCCTGCCGTACAACGCGGCGCTCGACCTGGCGCCTGCCAACGGCATCTGCGGCGGTCTCTACAAGCCGCAGGAATCGTCCAACCACGAACTGACGATCGCCTGGTCACCGCAGCCGGCGAGCGCCGCCGACGGGCGCTGGCAGGCGCGCGCGACCTGGTACGACATCCATACCCGTCATCTGCTGCAATCGATCTCGAACGTGGGCGGCCGGGTCGCCCAGCCGGGTCGGGAGCGGCGCACCGGCACCGAACTGGAAGTGTCCTACGACGGCCTGCGCAGCTTCGCCACGCTCGCCTGGTCGCAGATCGACGGCCGCATCACGAACCCGGTCGCCGGTACGGATTACGCGATCTACGGCGTACCGGGCGACACGCTGAGCGCCAGTGCCGGCGTGCGCGGCTTCGACGGACGCGTCGAAGCCGGTCTGCGCATGCGCGACATCGGCGAACGGCGCGCCAGTGCCGGCAACCAACCCACGGTGTGCTCGCGCCCGGGCACGCTGTTCATCGACGGCGTCGGGCGCATCGGCACCCAGTTCGGTGCGCGGGTGTTCGATCTGTTCGCCAGCTGGCGCGTCACGCCGGACGCCTTGCTGCGGCTCAACATCGACAACCTGACCGACGAGGTGTACTGCCTGCAGGACGGCTTCGCCGGCGCAGTCGGCGTGCAGGCGCCGGGCCGCAGCGCGAAGCTGTCGCTGACGCTGCGCTTCTGATGATGCCGATGCCTCGTCATCGCACAAACCGGAACTGTTTTTCATATTCCGGCTATCGTGCGAGCCTGACAGAATCCGCGCGCTCACCGATATTTCATCGGGGTGACGTTTCAGCCATGGACAGTCCGGTGCACCGTTACTGGACAACCACGCAAAAGGCCATCCGGAGGATTGCGCAGTTTTCCTTTACCACCCGTATCCTGCAGCGCATCGCCTGATATGGCGCGGGATTTGCTGATTCAACCGCTGTGTGCGCCGGCCTGCAAATGCAACGCACACGAACCATTTCACATGATCCACACGTTGTGCCACGACATCCGCACATGCCACATTCATCCGATCCCGAATGCTCGCTCCACCGTACCGGTCATATTCGATCTGTCTCGCTGACCGCCAGCGTTGACGCCGTCATGCTCATCATCCGGCTGTCTGCGCGCTACGGCCCGCTGATGTTCCGCCACGATGCGATGGCTGAAAGCGTGCAGCCGCTGTGCCGGCCCATCGGCTCGATCGCGCTCGGCGAGTCCGACGTGAAGCTGGGCGAAATCGCCGGCTGCGAATACTGGATCGACGCATCAAGTTTTGCGCGGCTGGGCGAAGGCGCGTATCTCCTCGATGTGCTCAACCCCTCGGTCACGCCACATGGCACGCCCGCCCTGACCGACCGCTTCGTGTTGCGTCCGCAGGCCAGCTGAACCTGCGCACTGCGCACCAGCGGAGCAAGCTCCCGCCTCTTTCCAGCTCGTTTAGCTTGACACCGAACTGAGAATCATTATTATTTGAACCGGTTCAACACAGCGCGGCCCAGCCGCGCCGGACATTCCGGTCACCATGCACGACGCCACGTCAGGTCTGGACGCTTCATCTTCAGACGCCCTGAAATCCCGACTTGCCGGCCTGCTCGACGAGCTGATACGGCATGACGGCTTCGGGTCGCTCAGTGTGGAAGTGCGCCTGCTCAAGCGCGGGCAGAAGGAAGTGATCATCGATTGCGGCAAGCAGTACCGCTACGTGATCGATTTCGCCGCCGGCTGAACCGAACCGTTCGTGCAGCACCGTCCGGCGGCGCGGGGCCGCGGACTCACATCATCAGAAACAACACCTGAGCAGTCGCCTTCGCGGGGAAGGGATGCATGGCTCTGAACGAGGCCCATCATGTCTTTCCGTCGTCTGTGCTCGACCGGCGCGCTGTGCGTGCTGTCTTCTTCTTCCGTTTTCGCCGCCGGTGCGGTCTGGGATACCCCGCTCGCCGGTTTCGACGGCAACGGTGCCACCTCCGCCACGCCCTGGGCCAGCGCTGACATCTATGCCGAATGGAATGTATTCGACAGCACCAGCCTTGACGCCACCCCCGACATCGCCGGCAGCGGCTCGCTGAGCCAGACCAATCCGGCCGCCGGATCCTTCCTGACCGGCAGCGGCAATCTGTACAGCAGCGGCGGCGCTGCGAACTTCATCGTCGATCTCGCCGCCCCGGCCGCCGGCACCTACGACGTGTGGCTGCGCATCGCCACCCAGGGCACGGCGGCCAACGACATCGCAACGCTCAATGGCGTCGCCGCCAGCAAGGTCGTGTCGTTCAGCGCCACGCTGGGCGGCTTCGGTGGCAGCGAGGAAGAAGCCTGGTGGCGCTGGACGGTCACCGACCCGCTCGCCCTGCAGTTCGCCTTCGCCAGCCCGGCCGCCCACCTGAGCCTCGACCAGCTGGCCGTGCTCGCGGCACCGGTGCCCGAACCCGCCACCTGGCTGTCGCTGCTGGCCGGCCTCGGCCTGCTTGGCGCCATCGCCCGCCGCCGCGCCTGACGCGCCGCCCCGCCCACCCCGAGCCGGAGACTTCCATGACCCGCATTGCCGATCCCGAAAGCCTGTACCACACCTTCCACGCCCTGAAAGCCGAACGGCGCCTGCGCAACCGCGACGCCGCGGCGGCACTGGGCATCAGCGAAGGAGAAGCCATTGCCTGCGGCGTCGGCCGCGATGCCATACGTCTGCACGGCCCGTTCGATGCGTTGTTCCAGCGCATGCCGGAACTGGGCGAAGTCATGGTGCTGACCCGCAACGAAGCCGCGGTGCATGAAAAGACCGGCAGCTTCGAACAGATGTCCGGCAACGCCCAAGTCGGGCTGGCGCTGGGCAGCGTGATCGACCTGCGCATCTTTTACGGTCAATGGACGCATGGTTATGCCGTGACCGACGAAACGCCACGCGGCACCTCGCTCAGCTTCCAGTTCTACGACCGCCACGGCGACGCCGTGCACAAGGTGTTCTCGCGCGCCGGCACGAAGCTCGACGCCTGGCACGCACTGGTGGCGACCTGCACCGCCGACGACCAGCAGGCAGGTGAACAGGTCGAACTGCGCAGCACGGAGCCGGACGCGGAAACGCCACTGGCCACGATCGACGCCGACGCCTTCCGTCGCGACTGGCTGGCCATGAAGGACACGCACGACTTCTTCCCGCTGCTGCGCCGTCACAAGGTGTCGCGCCGACAGGCCATGCAGCTGGCGCCTGACGGCCATGCCGAACGGCTGGACAACGTCCTGTCGCGCCCGCTGCTGGAACAGGCGGCAGCGCAGTCGGTGTCCATCATGTGCTTCGTCGGCAACCCCGGCATGATCCAGATCCACACCGGGCCGGTGCATCGCATCGAAGTCATGGGCAACTGGCTGAATGTGCTCGACCCCGGATTCAACCTGCACCTGCGGCACGATCTGGTGGCGGAAACCTGGCTGGTGCGCAAGCCGACCTCCGATGGCATCGTCACCTCGGTCGAATTGCTCGACGCCGGCGGCGAAACGATTGCACTGTTCTTCGGCGAGCGCAAACCGGGCAAGCCGGAACGCGAAGACTGGCGTGCGCTGGTGCGTCAGGTCTGCCCGTCGACCGACCGCGTCGCCGCATGAAGCGTCTTGCCCTGCTGAGCGTTCTGGCCGCGCTGTGCGGCCCGGCGCTGGCCGACAGCGCACAGCGTCTGGTCACGGTCGGCGGTGCGGTCACCGAAATCGTCTATGCGCTCGGCGCGGGCGCCCGCGTGGTCGCGACCGATACCACGAGCACCTGGCCGGAGGCGGCGCAGTCACTGCCGCGGGTCGGCTACCAGCGTGCGCTGGCGGCCGAAGGCGTGTTGTCGATGCGGCCCACGCTGCTGATCGCCACCGCCGACGCCGGCCCGCCGGTTGCGCTGACCCAGTTGCAGGGTGCCGGCGTGCGCGTGCTGCAGCTGGACGCCGGCCACCGTGCCGATCAGGTCGGCGGCACCATCCGCGCCATCGCCGCGTCGCTCGCGCTGGACGACGCCGGGCGCACGCTGGCCGAGCGCTTCGATGCCGACTGGGCGGCGGCGCGGCAACAGGTCGCTGCCTTGCCGGGACGTCCGCGTGCGCTGTTCATTCTCGATCATGGCGGTGCCAGTCCGATGGTCGCCGGCGACGGCACGGCCGCCGCAGCCATGATCGACTATGCGGGTGCCGTCAACGTCATGGCCGGCCGCTTCAACGGCTACCGCCCGCTGACGCTGGAAGCAGCGCTGGCGGCGGCACCCGACATCATCGTCACGACCGACGAGGCGATCGCCACCGCCGGCGGCCGCGCCGCCTTTCTCGGCCGACCCGGTCTGGCCGCGCTGCCCGCCGCGCGTGCCGGCCGGCTGGTGACGCTGGACGCGCTGCGCCTGCTCGGTTTCGGGCCGCGTCTGCCGGCCGCGGTGCTCGATCTGGCGCAGCGGATGCGCACGCCATGAACCTGCGCAGTGTCGAGTTGCCGCGCATCGGCCCGCCGGCCAGCCTGACGCTCTGGCTGCTGGCGGCCGCGCTGATCGGCGCCGTCGTGCATGCGCTGGCCAGTGGTGCGGTGGACCTGCCGGCGGCGACCGTCGTCAGCGCGCTGCTCGGGCAGCAGGTCGGGTCGGATGCCGATCTGGTGATCTGGACGCTGCGTCTGCCGCGCGTGCTGCTCGGGGTGATCGCCGGCGCCGGCATGGGCATCGCCGGTGCCGCCATGCAGGGCCTGATGCGCAACCCGCTCGCCGACCCCGGTCTGGTCGGCGTCAGCAGCGGCGCCGCACTGGCCGCAGCCGCCGTGGTCATCCTTGGCGAGCGCGCCATGAGCACGGGTGGCTGGGCCGCCAGTGCGCTGTTGCCGCTGACCGCATTCGCCGGTGCCGCGCTCACCACGGCGCTGGTCTATGCCGCGTCGCGCCGCAATGGCCGCAGTTCGGTCACGCTGATGCTGCTGTCGGGCATCGCCATCAACGCGCTCGCCATGTCGGGCATCGGCTTGCTGCTGTTCATGGGCAGCGACGCGCAGGTACGACAATTCACATTCTGGACGCTGGGCAGTCTGGCCGGCGCCACCTGGCCGGGTGTCATCGCCGCCGCCGCGGCGGTCGGCGTGGCACTCGCGCTGCTGCTGCGCAAGGCCGGGCCGCTCGATGCGCTGGCATTGGGCGAAGCACAGGCGGCGCACCTGGGCGTGGCGGTCGGCACGCTGAACCGCGCCTGCGTGGTGCTGATCGCGCTATCGGTCGGCGCCACCACGGCACTGACCGGCACCATCGGATTCATCGGCCTGATTGCACCCCATCTGGCACGCCGCCTCGCCGGGCCATCGCACCACCTGCTGCTGCCGGCCAGTGCGCTGGCCGGCGCCTTGCTGGTCGTGCTGGCCGACAGTGCGGCACGCACCTGGGTCAGCCCGGCCGAACTGCCGATCGGCGTGCTGACCGCACTGTTCGGTGCGCCCTTTTTCATGCTGCTGCTGCGCCGGCGCGCCGCGCAGGAACACTGACATGCTGAGCGCCCGCCACCTCTGCGTCATGGCCGGTCAGCGCAGGCTGATCGACGACGTGTCGATCGACGTGCGACCCGGCGAAATGCTGGCCCTGATCGGCCCGAATGGCGCCGGCAAGACCACGCTGCTGCGTGCGCTATCCGGCGACATCGACGCCGCCTGCGATGCCGTGTCGTGCAACGGGCGCCCGCTGCGCCACATTCCCGCAGCCGAACTGGCCACGCTGCGCGCGGTGCACGCCCAGCACCAGCGCAGCGATCTCGACTACACCGCACGGCAGGTGGTCGCCCTCGGCCGCTTCCCGCATCACGGCGGCCGGCCGGGTGCCGACGACCGCGCCATCGCGCGTGCCGCGATGGCACTCACCGGCTGCGAGGCCATGGCCGACCGGCTGTGCAGCACATTGTCCGGCGGCGAGCAGGCGCGCGTGCATCTGGCGCGCGCGCTGGCACAGATCTGGCGCGGCACACCCGGCGCCCACTTCCTGCTGCTCGATGAACCGGTCGCGGCCCTCGACATCGCCTGGCAGCACCGCGTGCTGGCCTGCGCGCGCGATCGCGCACACAGCCGCATGACCGGCGTGCTCGCCATCGTGCACGACCTCAATCTTGCCGCCCGTTATGCCGACCGTCTGGTATTGCTGGCCGACGGCCGCATCCGGGCCGACGGTGCGCCGTTCGAAGTGCTTCAGTCGGCCGCGCTGGCGGACGCCTTCGGACTGGATTGCCGCGTCTGGATCGACCCACACACTTCGCGCCCGCTGCTGATGGCCGAGCCAGCCGCCTGACGCGCGGCGCGCGCTCAGCGGCGTGACTCGCGCCCCGGGCACTGACGGCAGCCATGGCAGCCGTCATCGCCTCCATCGCTGCCCGCGTCTGCATCCGGCTTGCTTCCCGGATCGCTCATCGACTCGCCAGGCGGACTCAGCCGCGCCCGGGCGACGCGCATCACCTTCCATGCGGCCAGACCGACGATCACCAGCGCCAGCAGATCGGTCACGGAAAAGATCATGTGCAGCAGGCCAGTGCAATGCGGTAGGTGACGAACGAGGCCGCATACGCCAGCGCGAACAGATAGCCCGCCATCAGCAGCGGCGCGCTCCAGCCACCGGTTTCGCGCCGTACCGTGGCAAGCGTCGACAGACACTGCGGCGCGAACACATACCAGGCGAGCAACGACAGCGCGGTCGGCAGACTCCAGCCGGCGACGATCAACGGCACCAGGGCCTGCGCGGTATCGTCGGCCGTGGCCGACAGCGCATACACGGTGCCGAGCGCGCTCACCGCGACCTCACGCGCCGCCATGCCCGGCACCAGCGCCACCGCGATCTGCCAGTTGAAGCCGATCGGTTCGAACAGCGGCAGCAGGAAATGACCGAGCCGGCCCGCGAAGCTGTATTCGATCGGCGCGCCTGCGAAGTCAGCCGGCGCACCCGGAAAGCTGGCCATGAACCACAGCAGCACGGTGAGCGCGAGAATGATGCCGCCGACCCGCTGCAGGAATATGAGCACGCGCTGCCACAGGCCGATTGCCAGGTTGCGCAGCGACGGCCAGTGGTAGTCCGGCAGTTCCATCAGCAGCGTGTGCTGCCGGTCTTTCGAGCCAAGCCGCTTGAGCAGCCAGGCCACCAGCACGGCCGACACGATGCCCGCGAGATAGAGCGCGAACAGCACCAGCCCCTGCAGTTCGAGTCCGCCGGCCACGCGGCGCGCCGGAATGAAGGCGCCGATCAGCAGCGCATACACCGGCAGCCGGGCGGAACAGGTCATCAGCGGCGCGATCATGATGGTCACCCAGCGGTCGCGCGGATTCTGGATGGTGCGCGTGGCCATGATGCCGGGAATCGCGCAGGCAAAGCTCGACAGCAGCGGAATGAAGGCTCGCCCGGACAACCCGACGCCGCCCATCAGCCGATCGAGCAGGAAGGCGGCGCGCGGCAGGTAGCCGGACTCTTCGAGCAGCAGGATGAAGAAGAACAGGATGACGATCTGCGGCAGGAACACCAGCACGCCGCCCAGTCCGGCGATCAGCCCGTCGGTGAGCAGGCTGCGCAGCAGACCGTCCGGGAGCACACTTCCGACGAAATCGCCGAGCAGCGCCGTGGCCGATTCGATCCAGCCCATCGGCGCTTCGGCCCACGCAAACACGGCCTGAAAGATCAGGAACAGCAGCGCGAACAGCAGCATCGGACCGGCCAGTGGATGCAGCAGCACACGGTCGGCGCGATCGGTGAAGGCGTGTGCCGGCACGCGATCGAGGCCCAGCGTCGTCAGGATGTCCTTCACCTGCCGGTAGTCATCGACCACGCTGCCGGCAGAGGCTGCGAGTGCTACCGGAGGCAGCGCCGCATCGAGCAACCGGAACAGCGCATCGGCGCCGCCACCGCGCACCGCGACGGTCGATACGACCGGGACGCCAAGTGCGCGCGACAGCGCCTCGACATCGACATCGACACCGCGTGCCCGTGCGAGGTCGGTCATGTTGAGCACCACGACCAGCGGCAGGCCGAGCCGCCGCAGGCCCAGCACCAGTCGCAGCTGGCGCGCCAGCTGGGTCGCATCGACCACCGCCAGCACCAGATCGGGGCGACGCTCACCCGGCAGCCGGCCGGCGAGCACGTCGCAGGTCACCTGTTCGTCCGGTGAATTCGGCGCCAGGCTGTAGGTACCGGGCAGATCGAGCACAGCCAGGCGTTTGCCGGCCGGCGTGCGCAGCCAGCCTTCCTTGCGCTCGACCGTGACACCGGCGTAATTGGCCACCTTCTGGTGACTGCCGGTCAGCAGATTGAACAGCGCCGTCTTGCCGCAATTCGGATTGCCCACCAACGCCAGCGTGGGCGGCGTCAAACGACGGCTGTCGATGGGGATTGCGGTCATCACTTGACCTGCCTGGACGCGACACGCACGCAGGCGGCTTCGATGCGGCGCAGTGCAAAGGTCGATGCGCCGATGCGCACCGCCAGCGGCTCGCCGCCGGGCTGCCCGCGACGCAGCACGCACACCGGTTCCCCCTCCATGAAGCCCAGCTCGCGCAGGCGCATCTGCAGATCCGGCAGTCCGGCACGTTCGTCCAGACCGATCACCACCATGGGCGCGCCGGTTTCCGCATCGCTCAGCCGCATTTCCGTATCAGGCATGGTCATCCAGGGTGTACGTGATCCGGTAGCAGTCGATAGGCGCAGGTTGCAGCGTGTGCGGCGAAGCGCGCCGTTCTGGCGCGACCCGGGTAACGGGGCGGCTGCCTATCCGGCGCAGGTCGGCCCGTATTGCGTTCACGCATCAAATGATTACAACGCTAATTTTAACGAGAATCATTCTCGATTATAGTCCACCTCGCGTCGCTGCCGGTGTTTTCACCGGACAGACCGCGGACCAGCCAGCCCCTCTGCAAGCCAGTCCCGACAACTTCACTCCAGGACTGACTCAGATGACCCGCACTCCCCCGCAGCAGCCGCTGTCGCTGGCGGCCGCCATGCTGATGGCGCTGTCGACCGGCAATGTCGCCCAGGCACAACAGACGGCCCCCGCCGGCACGACCCCCGTACTGCCTGAAGTTCAGGTGAGCGACACACGCGAACGCCCGAATTCGCCGAACAACGGATACCAGTCGGGCATCGTCCGCTCGGCCAGGACGAATCAGCTGTCCAGGGACATTCCGCAGGCGATCACCACCGTGACCGAACAGCTCATGCTGGACAGCAATTCCGACACGATGAAGAACGCGTTGCGCCACGTCGCCGGCCTCACGTTCAATTCGGGCGAAGGCGGCCGCATCGGCGACAACATCATGCTGCGCGGCTTCTATTCGTTCGGCGACCTGTATCTGGACGGCATCCGCGACGTCGCCCAGTACAACCGCGAGGTGTTCCACGTCGAGCAGATCGATGTGCTGCGCGGCTCGGCCGCCATGCTGTTCGGCCGCGGTCAGGCCGGCGGCGTCATCAACCGGGTCAGCAAGCAGCCGGGCCTGGTCGATCGCACCGAAGTATCGGCCACCGTCGGCAGCCATGAGTACGGACGCGTCACCGCAGATGTGAACAAGGTGCTGGGTGAAAACATGGCATTTCGCATCAGCGCGATGAAGACCGACGCCGAAAGCTCGCGCAATGGCGTCGAATCGGACCGCGAAGGCATCGCGCCAACGCTGCGCTGGGGTATCGGCACCGCCGATGAATTCTCGATCGGTCACCTCTACTACACGACGAAGAACGTGCCGGACTACGGTGTGCCTTTCGTCAGCCGACCGGGCACCATCACCCGCTCGCAGGTCACCCGATCGCCACTCGACGTTTCGGCCAGCCGCTTTTACGGCACGTCGTCCGATTACGAGCAGAACGACACCAACATCACCACCGGCATCTGGACGCACCGCTTCTCGTCCGACACCGAACTGCGCACCGTTGCCCGCTACGCGGACTACAAGCGCGATCTGTGGGGCGTGGCACCGCGTCTGCCGGGCGGCGCGACCACTGCGACGGTGAACGACGCGACCGTGATCACACGCGGCCGTCAGGCGCGCGGCGGTGAAGAAAGCACCTACACGCTGCAGAGCGACCTGACAACGAAATTCGCGCTGGCGGGCATGA
Source organism: Methyloversatilis sp. (assembly GCF_030698125.1). Classification (GTDB taxonomy): domain Bacteria; phylum Pseudomonadota; class Gammaproteobacteria; order Burkholderiales; family Rhodocyclaceae; genus Methyloversatilis. The sequence continues at coordinate 117,081 of NZ_JAUYNV010000033.1, read as the reverse complement.
AGCACGAGGCGCTGTTCGGACTCGAACTGCTGCGTGAAAAGGCGGATCGCTGGTCCTACACTTCGGTCAATGTCACCGCACCCACCACCACCGTCGGCAACCCCGATCCGGATGTGGCGGTACCGGCGGCCTATGGCAACCGCGTCCGGTTCAACCCGGCGGGTTATGAAGGCGATTCGATCGGCGTCTATGCGCAGGACCAGATCGAATTCATGCCGAACTGGAAGCTGTTGCTGGGGCTTCGCCATGACCACATGGACGCCGACTACCACACGCTGAATTCAACCACGCTGGCGACGACCGCATTCAACCTGAAGTACAGCGAATGGAGCTATCGCAGCGGCCTGCTGTTCCAGCCCAGCGACGTACAGACTTACTACTTCGCGTGGAGCGACTCGTTCAATCCGACCGCCGACCTGTACCAGCTGAACAACGGTATCCGCTACGACGCCGAGCGCAGCCGCACGGTGGAACTGGGCACCAAGTGGGAACTGTTCGACGGCGCGCTGTCGCTGCGTACCGCGTTGTACCGCGCCACCAAATTCAACGAGCGCAATACGGATCTCGAGCAGGCGAACGCCGCCGTGCTGTCGAAGGAGCGCCACACCGATGGCTTCGAAATCGAGGCGGCCGGCCGCATCACGCCGCAGTGGGACGTGTTTGGCGGCATTGCATTGATGCGGGCGGAAATCGACGAAGTGTTCGCAGCAAACAATCCGAACATCGTCGGCCTGCGCCCGCGCAACACACCGCGCTATACCGGCAATCTGTGGACGACCTACCGCATTACGCCGGCCTGGCGCGTCGGCGGCGGCCTTGAGGCCAAAGGCAATCGCCTCGCCTACGGTACCGGCGGCACCAACCCGGTCGCCATCGCGCAGGCACCGAGCTTCGTACGAGCCGACCTGATGCTGGCCTACGAACAGCCGCGCTACGATGTTCGTCTGAACGTGCTCAACCTGTTCGACAAGCGTTATTACGAGGCGCTGTATGAAAACGGCGGCTTCGCCGTGCCGGGCACCGAACGCGCCATTCAGCTGACGGTGGCCGTGCGGTACTGAGCGGCCGGGAACAGTGAAGCCGGGCCGGTGGTCTGCGGACTGCCGGCCCGGCTTTTTTCGTTCAGCGTCCGCTCAACCTGCGCCAGCCCGCCATCGTGCGTTCGACCAGCGCCCATCCAGCGCCGCTCTCGCACAATCCATAGCGGAACGGCAGGTTGTCGCGCCCGGGGGTTTCGAAGCGCAGGTCGCGAAAGCTGATGCAGGCGCCACCCGCCGCACTGCCGACGCTGTCGAGCACCGGAAACATTGCGAACCAGCGGAAGACTGCGAAGTCCGGCGCCGACCAGACGGCGCGCACCTGTTCCCGCAGTTCGCCCTGTCCGCCATTTCCGAAACGTTCGCGCACCTGCCACTGCGCCATCGCCACCGGCCGGTAATGCGACGAAAGGCGACGAATGAGGTTGTCGTCCGGCCCGGCCTGAAGAATCTCCTCTCGCCGCGTATTGATATGCGCAGTATGGAAGCGCTCGCCGTCGTCGATCACCGCGGTCCAGTTGAAGGGCGAAGCCGGCCGGGGAATCGCGTCGATCGCGACCGCGGCGATGCCCTGCTCCGCCGCATGGCGCCGCGCGGCATCGATGGCTTCCGACTTTCCGACTGCGCCGACGCCGACCCATGCGCACACCGCCGCCAGCCCGAATGCGGCCGGTGCGCGGCTGCGCCGCCACAGCGCGCTCGCCACCAGCCCTGAAACGAGCAGCCCGGTCAGTGGCAGGTCGATGATGAACGTGGTGCCCCAGCCAAAGCGACGATCGGAAAAAGGCGCCAGGATCATCGTGCCGAACTGCGTGATCAGGTCGCCGAGGATGTGGATGCCGATGCCGGCGCACACCACGACGTAAAAGGAACGCCAGTCGACGCCTTGCGCGCGCATTTTCGGCAGCCGCGCCAGCAGCCAGGCAATCAGCAGCCCCCACAGCGGCAGCAGCACAAAGGAATGCGTCACACCGCGGTGGCCGCGCAGATAGGTCAGCTCCGACACGTAGCCAAGCACGAAATCGAGGTCAGGGAAGGTCGCGGCCGCTGCGCCGGCGACCACCATCTGCCACGGTTCCGGCCCCGGCCTTGCGGGATCGGAAGGTCGGGCGAGCAGGCGTCCGAGCAGTGCGCCGGACAGGGCGTGTGTGAGGGTATCCAAGAGACATCCTGAAGTCGAAGTGAAGCGGCGGACCGGCGAAAGTCCGGTCCGGGCAGCAATGCGGACTGCCGGTGGACGGTTATCGGCGCATATCGTTTCCAGTCTGGCGCAGTGCACAACCAGCGGACGTATAATGCGTCCCCGAATCTCTACACGGCTTGTTGATGGAATCCGCTACCGCGCTCATCGATTTGCAAGCTTCGCGCGAACCTACCCGACTGCGCGAAATACCGTACAACTACACCTCGCTGTCCGATCGCGAAATCGTGATCCGGCTGCTCGGTGCGCCGCTGTGGGACACGCTCGCCAGCCTGCGCGGCGAACGTCTGACCGGCCGCTCCGCGCGCATGTTGTACGAAGTGCTGGGCGACATCTGGGTGGTGCAGCGCAATCCCTACCTCGAAGACGACCTGCTCGACAATCCGAAGCGGCAGGCTGCGCTGGTCGGTGCAATGCACCATCGACTGGGCGAGATCGAGCAGCGCCGCCAGCGCAGTGGTGATGCGGCGACGCTGGAACGCGACCGCAAGGTGGGCGAGCTGCTGCTGGCCGCGCGCGCCGCGGTTGACGCGTTCGCGGCGCATTTCGCCACCGTGCGCGCGCTGCGCCGGCGCATCGTCAAGGTGCTCGGGCGCCACACGCGAGAGGCGAACATCGCCTTTGACGGCCTGGCGCGCGTGTCGCACGTGACCGATGCCACCGACTGGCGGGTCGAATACCCGATGGTCGTGCTGTATCCGGATACCGAAGATGAAATTGCGCCGCTGGTACGCGGCTGCATCGAACTCGGGCTGACCATCATCCCGCGCGGCGGCGGTACCGGATACACCGGCAGCGCGGTGCCGCTGACCGCGACGTCGGCGGTCATCAATACCGAAAAGCTGATCGATATCGGACCGGTCGAATCGACCGTGCTGCCCGGTCTGGCAACGCCCTACGCCACCATCCGCACCGGCGCCGGCGTGGTGACGCGACGCGTGATGGACGCGGCGGAACACGCCGGACTGGTGTTCGCCTGTGATCCGACGTCGGCCGACGCCTCGTGCATCGGCGGCAACATCGCGACCAATGCCGGCGGCAAGAAGGCCGTGCTGTGGGGCACCGCGCTCGACAACCTCGCGAGCTGGCGCATGGTCGATGCCGACGGCTTTCCGCTCGAAGTGACCCGGCTCGACCACAATCTCGGCAAGATCCACGACGCGGCGCTGGTGCGCTTTTCCATCCAGCACTTCGAGGCCGATGGCAGGACGCCGCGCGGCGATGCCGAAACGCTCGAAGTGCCTGGCGCGCGTTTCCGCAAGGAAGGCCTCGGCAAGGACGTCACCGACAAATTCCTGTCCGGCCTGCCCGGTGTGCAGAAGGAAGGGTGCGACGGCCTGATCACCAGCGCGCGCTGGATCCTGCACAAGCTGCCGCCGGTCACCCGCACCGTCTGTCTCGAATTTTTCGGCCAGGTGCGCGAGGCAGTGCCGGCGATCGTCGAAATCAAGGATTACCTCGACGCCCTGCCCAAGGCCGGCAATGCGCGCGTGCTGCTCGCGGGCCTCGAGCACCTCGACGAGCGCTATGTGCGTGCCGTCGGTTACGCCACCAAGGCGCGCCGCCACGGCCGGCCGAAGATGGTGCTGATCGGCGACATCGTCGGCGACGACGAAACGACGGTGATGGCGGCCGCGTCGGAAGTCGTGCGCCTGTGCAACCAGCGCGGCGCCGAAGGCTTCATCGCGGTGTCGGCCGAATCGCGCAAGACCTTCTGGCTCGACCGCGCCCGCACCGCCGCCATCGCGCGCCACACCAACGCGTTCAAGATCAACGAAGACGTGGTGATTCCGCTGCCGCGCATGGGTGACTATTGCGACGGCATCGAACGCATCAACATCGAACTGTCGATCGCCAGCAAGCTGCGCTTCTGCGATGCACTGGTGACGCTGCTGCGCGGCGAGCTGCCGCTGCACGCGGGTGACGCCAACATCGACGCCGACCAGCTGCTCGGCGACCGCCGCACGCAGGCGCTGCAGCAGGTGGCCGCAGTGCGCGGACGCTGGCAGTGGCTGCGCGACAACCTAGACATGCCGCTGGAACGTGCCGAGGCAATCATTCGCTCGCTCGGTGTCGAAGTCGGTCCGCTGCTCAACCGGGCGGCGTCGCCGACGCTGTTCCACCGGCTGCAGGACTATTCGGTGCGCGTGTCGTGGAAGCGCGAATTGAAGCCGCTGCTGGAAGAGATTTTCGACGGTGCGATGTACCGGCCCATCCTCGAACGCATCGAGGCCGAACAGAAGGCCGTTCTGCGCAGCCGGGTGTTCGTCGCGCTGCACATGCACGCCGGCGACGGCAATGTGCACACCAACATCCCGGTGAATTCCGACAACTACGACATGCTGCAGGAAGCCAATGCGGCGGTCGCCCGCATCATGGCGCTGGCGCGTTCGCTCGGTGGCGTCATTTCGGGCGAGCACGGCATCGGCATCACCAAGCTGGAATTCCTGACCGACGACGAACTGGCACCTTTCATCGACTACAAGCGGCGCGTCGATCCGGATGGCCATTTCAACGCCGGCAAGCTGCTGCCGGGTGGTGACCTGTCGCGCGCCTATACGCCGTCGTTCTCGCTGCTCGGCACCGAATCGCTGATCATGGAAATGAGCGACGTCGGCCAGATCGCCACGTCGATCAAGGACTGCCTGCGCTGCGGCAAGTGCAAGCCGGTGTGTTCGACCCATGTGCCGCGCGCCAACCTGCTGTACTCGCCGCGCAACAAGATCCTCGCCACCTCGCTGCTGATCGAGGCCTTCCTGTACGAAGAACAGACGCGGCGCGGCGTGTCGCTGCGCCACTTCGACGAATTCAGCGACGTCGCCGACCACTGCACGGTGTGCCACAAGTGCGCCAACCCCTGTCCGGTCGACATCGACTTCGGCGACGTGTCGATCGCCATGCGCAACGCGCTGCGCAAGCAGGGCAAGCGCAAGTTCAACCCGGGCACGGCAGCGTCGATGGCCTTCCTGAACGCGACCGATCCGGCCACCATCAAGGCACTGCGCGTGGCGATGATGGGTATCGGCTACAAGGCGCAGCGGCTCGGCCACACGGTGGGCAAGGCGCTCGGCCTGATCGACCGGCAGACGAAGAACCCGCCGCCGACACTCGGTCGGCCGCCGATCAAGGCGCAGGTGATCCACTTCATCAACAAGCCGATGCCGGGCAAGCTGCCGAAACGCACCTCGCGCGCGCTGCTCGACATCGAGGACGCGGCCATCGTGCCGGTCATCCGCAATCCGAAGCGCGCGTCGGAAGAGCAGGAAGCGGTGTTCTACTTCCCCGGCTGCGGTTCGGAACGGCTGTTTTCGCAGGTCGGGCTGGCCACGCAGGCGATGCTGTACCACGTCGGCGCGCAGACCGTGCTGCCGCCGGGCTATCTGTGCTGCGGCTATCCGCAGACCGCCGGCGGCGAAGCCGAGAAGGGCCAGCAGATCAGCACGTCGAATCGCGTGCTGTTCCACCGTGTGGCCAACACGCTGAATTATCTCGACATCAAGACGGTCATCGTGTCCTGCGGCACCTGCATGGACCAGTTGCAGAAGTACGAATTCGACAAGATCTTCCCCGGCTGCCGGTTGCTCGACATCCACGAGTACCTGATGGAAAAGGGCCTGAAGCTCGAAGGCGTCGAAGGCGTGCGCTACATGTATCACGACCCCTGCCACACGCCGATGAAAACGCACGCGCCGCTCAAGGTGGTCAATCAGCTGATCGGCACGGCGGACGGTTCGAAGGTGACGCTGAACGATCGCTGCTGCGGCGAAAGCGGCACGCTGGCAGTCAGCCGGCCGGACATTTCCACCCAGGTGCGCTTCCGCAAGGAAGAAGAGATGCGCAAGGGCGCCGACGTGCAACGCGCGGACGGTTTCAAGGGGGACGTGAAGATCCTGACGTCCTGCCCGTCCTGCCTGCAGGGCCTGTCACGGTACGACAACGACAGCGCCACGCAGGCCGACTACATCGTGGTCGAAATGGCGCGCCACCTGCTCGGCGCCGACTGGGCGGAGCGCTACATCGACCAGGCCAACAACGGCGGCATCGAGCGCGTACTGCTGTGACGCCGCCGGTCGACCGTCACCGGCGCAGCGCCGGTGACGCGTCGCGCCGGTTCAGGTCCTGCATGAAAGCTTCGAGCGCCTGTTCATCGCGCGGGCCGGCGGGCGCCATTTCGAGTTTCATGGTGCCGCTGCCGCCCGGCTGGTCGGCCGCACACACGCGGTGGGCGAGCATGCCGCCATGCCGTTCCAGGCGCCCCTCGCGGTCGAGATAGATGTTCTGCGCGCGGTAGGCTTCGCGCTCGGAACGCAGCGTGGCCATGCAGTCCTGCTGATACGCCGCCCCCTTCTGACGCGCTTCGAGCACATGGACGAACTCGTGCACCAGGAAGGAATTGTCGGCTGCGTCCTGCAGGTCAAGATCCGAGCGTATCAGCACCTGGTGGCGCTCACGGTCGTACAAGGCGACCAGTTCCTCGCACTCCGACGGCGCGTCCGGGCACACTTCCTCGACCAGCGCCGCGGGCGTCATGAGCCGCAGCAGCGGTCGATCCGGTTCGGCTATCGCCGGGTAACCCGACAGGGCTGCCGCCACGCTGAACAGGTGGGCAATGATTGCGCTGTCAACCATGTGTGCATCCTTCGGGGCTCGGTAGGCGCCGGTTTCGGGTAAAGCGCCATGTCTGGGAAGATATCCCGGCATTTCGACATCGCCGCGCGAAATCGTTCCGCTCCGCACGAACTCGTGCACGGCGCCCGTGTCGGAAAATGCAGCGATTGCCAGAATGCGTCGTCCAGCCGATCACCCACACGTCCCGCAACGGAGTCCATCATGCCCTCAACTTCCCTGAAGCTCGCCTGCCTGCTGTCCTTCGGCCTGCTTGCCGCACAGACCGCCCTGGCCGTCCCGGCCGATGCCGAGCGCGCAGCCTCGCCCGTGCCGCAGCTCGCTGGTGCCTGGAGCTGGACCGATCCGGCGCAGTGCAGCGAAACCTACGAGTACCGCATCGATGGCAGCGGTTCGGTGCACAGCGGCGAAGAGCGCAGCGAAATGGCGTATGTATTCGATCCGAAGGGATCGGACACCGGCTTCTACAAGCTGGAGGCGACCATCCTGAAGGACCACGGCGGCACGGATTGCGCGGGCTCGAAAGAAGACGACACGAACCGGCTTTACACCGTGTACGTGAAGTTCAACCCGGAGGGTGACCAGCACATCGTGTGCGTGGCACCGGAGGTGAAGCAGTGCTTCGGGCCGCTGCGCCGCACCGGCGCGGCGCGCTGACGCTCAGCGCAGCAGCAGGTCGACGCGGTCGAATTCTTCCGGTGTGGCGACCAGCTTCACGACTTCCCGCAGGTCGGCACGATCGATGAAGTGATGCGCGCGGCGCGCGACGATGTCGCGCCGCACGACACCGCCGAAGCCGATCACCGTTGCACCGGCGTCGCCGGCTTCCAGATCGGTGATGCCGTCGCCCACCATGACGACGCTGTCCACCTCGCCCAGCACCGCCCGGCACACCTCGGCCTTGCCGCCACTGCGCGCCAGAGGAGAACTGCGGTCGAAGCCGGCGTAAGCACCGGCTTCGTCGAACTGCAGGTCGACCGCATGCACGCGCTCGTCCGGCACGCCGAGATGGCGCGCCAGCGCCAGCACCGCCTGCCGGATGCCACCACTGACCACATGCACCTGCCAGCCCAGTGCGCGCAGTGCGGCGACCGCCTTGCACGCGCCCGCCACCCGCGTATCGATGTAGTGCTGGCCGAGCGCCTCGATGGCGGCGGCGTCCGGGCGTATCAGGTCCAGTCGCGCCGCGTAGGCGTCTTCGAGTTTCAGCCGGCCGTCCATCGCCGCGGTGGTCAGCGGCACGACCTGATCGACCACACCGGCCTGTTCGGCCAGCACGTCGATGCCTTCAATCGTCGACAGCGTGCTGTCACAGTCGAACAGGATGGCGCGGTTCATTCGGAGGATTCCTGCTTCACGGTTTCATAGGCCCAATCCAGCCAGGGCGTCAGGGCGACGACATCGGCGACGTCAACCGTGGCGCCGCACCAGATGCGGAAGCCGGGTGGCGCATCGCGGTAGGCCGCAACGTCGAAGGCGGCCTCTTCCTGTTCGAGCAGCGCGCACATGCGGCGTACCCGCGCCCACTGCGTGGCCGGCGGCTGCTCGGTGAACCACGGATCAACAATCTTCAGACAGACCGAGGTGTTCGAGCGGGTCGCCGGGTGTTCGGCCAGGAAGGCCGCCCAGTGACTGCGATCGATCCAGCGCGCCAGCACGTCGAAGCTGGCCAGGCTGCGCGCGATCAGACCGGGCAGACCGCCGACGGACGCCGCCCAGCGCAGCGCATCGATCTGATCCTCGACACACAGCATCGACGGCGTGTTGATCGTGCTGCCGGCAAAAAGGTCTTCGATCAGGCCCGCCTTGTTGGTCATGCGGAACAGCTTCGGCACCGGCCACGCAGGCACATGGCGCTCGAGCCGCTCGACCGCGCGCGGGCTGAGCACGATCATGCCGTGCGCAGCCTCGCCGCCGAGCACCTTCTGCCATGACCACGTGGTCACGTCGAGCTTCGGCCACGGCAGCTCCATCGCAAAGGCGGCCGACGTGGCGTCGCAGATCGACAGGCCGCTGCGGTCGTCGGCAATCCAGTCGCCGTGCGGCACGCGCACGCCGCTGGTCGTGCCGTTCCACGTGAACACCACGTCGTGCTCCCAGCTGACGGCGTTCAGGTCGGGCAGGCTGCCGAACGGTGCGACAAACGTTCGGGCGCCCGCCAGTTTCAACACGCTGTCGACGTCCGTCACCCAGCTCTGGCCGAAGGTTTCCCACGCCAGACAGTCGACGTCGCGTTCGCCGAGCAGCGACCACAGCGCCATTTCGACCGCGCCGGTATCCGAGCCGGGCACGATGGCGATCCGGTAGTCGTCAGGCACGCCGAGTACGGCACGGCTGAGGTCGATGACCTCTTTCAGCCTGGCCAGACCCTGCGGTGCACGGTGCGAACGGCCGATGAACGCATCGCCCAGCGCCGCCGGCGTCCAGCCGGGGCGCTTCACGCACGGCCCGGAAGAAAAAGAGGGCCGCAACGGACGGATCAGGGGCTTTTCGGCGGTCATGGCGTGACGGTCACTGGGTATTGAACGGTGTGTTGGCGCGGACACATCTGCCGGCCTGGCGCAGGAGGATGTCGGCCGTACACAAATCGCGGCGAAGTATAACGGCAGCGTCGACGCGGTGCAGAACGGACCCGGAGGGTGCGGCGTGCGAGTGCCAACCTGGTGCGAGCATGCGCTGCCGCGCCCGACCACAGCGCCCGAATGCGGTCCGGCAGGCTCGTTGTAACAATAGTTGGCATTCCCGCAGGCCTGCACGACGACCGCTGTGACGGGTGTCCTGCCTTCCGGCAGACACATAACCTAAGTTGTATTACATAATCGGTCCGAAACGCAGTCATGGCGCAGTAACGCACGCGTCCGATGCTGCAGGACTTCGCTCAATCCGGACACCACATTCATGAAAAAATCACTCTCGTCATTGCTGGCGACGGCCTTGGCGGCACCGCTCGCCGCCTTCGCCGTCGACCTGGCCCCTGCACTGCCCGGAAGTTATGGCACGGGTGGCGGCTCCGATGCGCTGTTCGTCAAGATCGATGACAACTGGCAGGGCAGCACCGTGCTGTGGGATGAAGCCACGCAGACTTTCGGCAGCGGGCAGCCGGTTTCCACCTTTGCATGGGGCACCGGCATATGGGGCATCGCCGACTGGCATGCGCTGATCGACCAGCCGGTCGGACAATCCGCTGTGATCGAGCGCTGGACCGGTATCGCGAGCCAGGTGAATTTCGGCAACGCGCTCTACAACGACATGTATTCGTCTCAGTGGGGCAGCACATTGCCGCTGCCGCTGAGCGAGCCACAGACCAACTGGCTGTCGCGCTTCGACGGCTACATCCGCATCACCGAAAAAAGCCTCTACAACTTCGGCGTTCTTTACGACGACGGCTTTTTCTTCAACCTGTACGGCGCAGACGGCGCGACGCTGTCGCTGGTCAAGGACGGCGTGAATCCGCGTGACCGCCTGGGCTTCGACCAGGACATCCTGCTCGACGTCGGCCTGTACCGCTTCCAGCTTGGCGCCTACAACCGGCTCGAAGCCGGCGTGGTCGATCTGCGCTGGTTGCGTGAGGGAGCCGCCGACTGGTCGCTCGTGCCGACCGAAAACCTGCTCAGCCTGACGCAGCCGCTGCCGGTACCGGAACCCGCCACCTGGTGGATGCTGCTGGGTGGGCTGGGCCTGATCGCCGTTGCCGCCCGGCGACGTGCCTGATGCGCCGTGAGCCCCTGCGCAGCGCGGGTCAGCGGCTTGTGCATGTCGTTGTCCTCGGCGCAGGGTGGCTGCTGTTCGGCTGGGCCTGGCTGCTGGTCGGTCGCGACCTGCCCGACTATGGCGTACTGGCCTGGATGATCGTTGCCACATTGGTCATCAGCCCTGCGGTGACGCTGTACTGGGTGCTGCACAACCTCGCGATTTTCAAGCTCAAGGGCCCCCGGCGCCGGTTGCCCGACACGAAGGCCGAATACCTGCAGGACTGGGCCGGGCGCCCGGTGGTGGCCGACTGGGACATGCTGCGCACCGCACGCATCACCGTGATCGGCGTCGTCGATTCCCGAAAGCTGTATCGCTGCCTCGCGCCGCGCAGCGTCGATCCAGGAGTGTCGCGACTGTTCGCCAAGGGCTGACCCGCCGTCATGCACCCACTTGAAGGCCTGCTGATCAGCTTTCAGTACACCGGAACCTACTCGGTGGCGCTGTTCTTCTTTGCTGCCTACCCCATCATTTCCAGCCTGGTGTGGATCACCACGTCGCTGTTCTTCGTGTTTCGCTGGGAACGTGACGAACCGGACGCAACACCGCCCGACCGCAGCTTCGCTCCGCCGGTCAGCATACTGATTCCGGCGCACAACGAAGACGCTGTGATCGCGCGCTCCCTGGTCGCGGTGTGCGCGGTCGACTACCCGGACTACGAAATCGTGGTGGTCAATGACGGTTCCCGCGACGGCACGGTACGCCAGGTGCTGCCGTTCGTGCAGACCGGCCGGGTGCGCCTGATCGACAAGCGCATCAACGAAGGCAAGGCGATGGCGCTGAACGACGCGCTGCCGATGCTGCGCGGCGACATCGTGCTCATCATGGACGCCGATGCGGAACCCGAGCCCGACATCCTGTGGCATCTGGTACCGCACTTCCTGAGTGCCCGCGTCGCGGCGGTCACCGGCAACCCGCGGGTGCGCAACGTCGACAACTTCCTGAGCCGGCTTCAGGCGATCGAATTCACGTCCATCGTCAGCCTGCTGCGACGTTCGCAGCGCATCTGGGGCCGCATCGTCACCGTGTCGGGCGTGGTGGCCGCCTTCCGCAAGAGCGCCGTGCAGTCGGTCGGCGGCTTTTCGCCCGACATGCCGACCGAAGACATCGAACTCACCTGGAAGCTGCAGCGCCACTTTCACGACATCCGCTACGAGCCGCACGCCATCGTGTGGATGACGGTGCCGACGCACTTCCGGGCACTGTTCCGGCAGCGGCTGCGCTGGGCGCGCGGCCTGATGCAGGTGCTGCGCCGCCATCGCGACGTCATCCTGCACTGGCGTTACCGCCGCATGTGGCCGATGTTCATCGAATCGGTGCTGTCGATCAGCTGGGCCATCGTGTTCGTCGCGATGACCGCGTTGTGGATCGCTTCCTGGGCGATCGGTTTCCCACCGGTCGGCGCATCGCCGCTACCCAATCTGTGGGGCATGGCAATCGCCACGCTGTGTCTGATACAGCTCGCTCTGGGTACGCTGATCGACCACCGGTATGACCGTGGAATCTGGCGCTACTTTCCCTACGCCGTTTTCTATCCGCTTGTTTACTGGGCCTTCCTTGCGATCACCACCTGCATGTCGCTGCACCACCTGTTTGTTGCGCCTGCGCGACAGTCCATCACGTGGAACACGCCGCGCACCGGGCGCGAGGCCTGATACTTTTGTTATACGAATCGCCCGCAGCAACCTGTTTTATGACGCGCGCACTGCCTGCCCTTGCACTCGCCGTGACCCTGACGCTTTCGCTGGCCGCAGCGCAGCCTGCGTTCGCGGTCCACCCGCAGCGCGAGGAAGCGCGACGACTGGTCGAGGCACGCGACTATGCGCCCGCGATCGACCTCTACCGCGGGCTGGTGAGCCAGTTTCCGGACGACACCGACCTGCTGATCGAAGCGGCGCGGGTCGAAGGGTTTGCCGACCGCAACGCAGCAGCCGCCGACCTGTACGAGCGCGCCCTGCACAGTGCGCCGCCCCGGCAGGCAGACATCCTCCCTTCACTCGCCTGGCAGTCGCTCTGGGCGGGTCGATTCGAACGCGCCGCGGCGCTGTTCCAGCAGCGGATGAATGGCTGGTCCGATGCGACATCGGTCAACGACAGTAGGCGCGGCCTGATCGAATCCCTGCTCGGTCTGGCACGTTCGCGCACCGCAGCGCAGGACTACGCCGGTGCGCTGGACATCTATGCACAACTGGCACAGGTCGACCGTGCGGATGCGACGCGCACGGCGGAGATAGCGCGCGTGCTGGGTTATGCCGACCGCAACGCAGAGTCGGCGCTCGCCTGGCGGCAAGCGCTTCAACTGGCGCCGGAGCGGCGCACCGACTGGTTGCTGCCGCTGGCCTGGCAGACCTTGTGGTCTGGCGATGCCGCAGGGGCCCGTACGCTGTTCTCGGAAGCGCATGCCGAAGGGATAGGTCTGCCCGAAACCTGGCGCGGTCTTGCGCAGGCCTGCGCCGCGCTGGACCGCCACCCCTGCGCTGCCGAAGCGTGGCGCAAGCTGCTCGCCGACCAGCCGGACGACCGCGGTGCACAGCGCGGTCTTGCGCGCGCGCTGCTTTGGTCGGACGACCCGGCGGGTGCGCGGGAAATCTATGCCGCCCTGCTGCAGGCCGATCCGGACGATGCCGATGCGCGGCTCGGTCTGGCGCAGTCCGAAAACTTCTCCGGTCGGCATCGCGCAGCGGTCGGCGAATTCGACCGGATGGATACGTCTGCAGATCCCGGCCTGAACGTGGCGAAAGCGCGCGCCCTGTACTGGGCCGGCTACGCCGACGAAGCCATGCCGCTGCTGACCGATGTCACCGACGAGGGTGCGCTGTGGCTGCGCGATTTCCGCATCCGGCGCGATACGCAGCACTACGCTTCGGCCGGCATCGACTGGTCGGACGACGCCGACCGGTTGCGCATCGTCACGCCGTTCGCGCTGGCCGGCTGGCGACGTTCGCCGACCGAACTGTTCGAGCTCGGCGTGCGCCTGCCGCAGATCAGCGGCTACGAAACCGGCACGCGCTCGCCGCGTCGCACGGTCAGCGGCAGCGAAATCAGCGCGACCTACGGCCTGCGCCTGGGTGAGGTGCGCGGCGGGCGCGGCACACTGTGGCCCGGTTTCACGCTCGGCCGACGGGATTACGACGGCTGGCAGAGCACCGTATGGCGAGCGCGCCTGCGCTACGTTCCCGCGGATCTGTGGCGCATTGACGCAGAAACCGGAAGCGGCATCATCGACACCATCAGCGCACTGCGCAACGAAGTGAGTTTCCGCGATATTTCAGTCGGTGCGACCTACACGCCGACACCGCGCTGGAGCTTCGCCGGGAGCTTCGCGCGGCTCGAATTCGACGACAACAACCAGCGCACCCGCATTGCGTGGCGCGGCGACTACGCGCTGTGGACGCGTCCGCAGATCCGGCTGGGCTTCGAAGGCAACCGGTTCGAAAACAGCCGGCCATGGGACGTCAGCCGCGCCAATCGCGGCTACTACAACCCGGACCGCTATCTCGAATACCGGGCCTTCATGTCGATCTACGACGACGTCCGCCCGTGGAGCTACTACGCCAAGGCCGCGTTCGGCCGCTACGACGAAACCGATGGCGACGGCAACGGCGCATCCGGTCGCAACTATCTGCTCGAAGGCTGGGTCGCCTACGACCTCGGGCCCGGCTGGCAGCTGCGTGCGGCCGCCGGCATGTCCGACAGCGAAGCGGGCTCGCCGGGCGGCGGCAGTGGCTACTGGCGCCGTTTCGGCAGCGTCACGCTCAACGCCTGGTTCTGATCACCCGAAACCTTGTTTGACATACGACATTCGCGTGTTCATGTGGATGTCCTATAGTCCGGGAATGCGGTTTTCGCGGGGGCCTTTACGATTGCAGTGCATCAGGCTGCGATGCAGTCATCGGTTCCGCACCCCGCTTCTTTCGGACTGACGACCGATGCCATCACTTGTCCTGAAAATCTCAGTTGATCGCCTGCCCTGTATTGAAAGTCCTCGCCGTCGATACGGTCTTCGTTTCCCGGCGCCTGAACCTTCGGGTGAAGCCGCTTCGACGCCGCGTACGCGGCCTGCTGGGCGCCAGGCTGCGTCGCGCGTCCTTGCAGGGAACCATCCTGCCCCGTCCTCTCGCCTTGCCGTACCCCCCGCCAACCCTGCCCGCGGCGCCGATCGACCGAGGTTTTCAGGTGATTGATCCGCGCCGCTCGTTGCGGGCACGCATGGGGATCGCCTTCGGCGGACTTGCATTGGTCGTATCCATCCTGCTGGGCCTGCTTGCCGGCTGGCTGGCGTCGAATGCGCTCGAACGCGAAGCAGGTCGGGCGCTTACCGAACTGGCCGACCGCATGGCCGTCACGATGGACCGCGACCTCTTCGAGCGCAGCAACGAAATCCGCACGCTCGCGACCCGGGAGGGCCTGATCGGCGATCAGGCTCCGGCCATGCAGCAGCGTGCTGAGCTGGAAAGCATGCAGGCGCGCAACCGTCACTACACCTGGATAGGTGTGGCCGACCCGAATGGCATCGTTCGCGCAGCGACCGGCGGCCTGCTGGAAGGCGCCGACGTGTCGGAACGGCCGTGGTTCCGGCAGTCGCTCGGGGGGCAGCCTTTCGTCGGCAATGTGCGCGACGCCGCGCTGCTGGCCCCGCTGTTGCCCGTGAACGAAGATGGCAGCACCTGGCGCTTTGTCGACGTCACCGCGCCGCTGTTCGATCCTGACGGAAGGTTCAGCGGTGTACTGGGCGCATATCTGAGCTGGCACTGGGCGCGCGAGATCGAGCGCACACTGCTCAAACCGCTGCAACAGCTGCGGGAGGCCGAGGTATTCGTGGTGGGTGCCGACCGGCGCGCATTGCTGGCACCCGCGAATCTGGTATCACTCCTGATGCCGCAGGTGCTGAATGACGCGACCGATCAACCGGGCTACCGCGTCATTCGATGGGATGACGACAAGGACTATGTGACCGCCCATGCACGCAGCGAGGGCATCGGCGATGTCAGCAACCCGGGCTGGATGGTGGTCGTTCGCCAGCCGCTCGACGTCGCGAATGCCTACGCGACCTCGATGCGTTACACCCTGTGGCTGATCGGGCTGGTTGCCGGCCTGCTCTGCATGACGCTGGGCTGGGCCGTGGCGGACCGGCTGGCGAGGCCGATGCGCAACATTGCGCTGGCGGCCGACCGGCTCGCCGAAGGTGAGCGTGACGTGGTACTGCCACGACTCGACGGACGCGACGAAATTGCGCAGCTGTCGCAATCGATCGGCCGTCTGGTGAAGCAGCTGACCGAGGACGAACGCGCCTTGCTGGCACTCAATCAGCAGCTCGAAACGCGCGTCGCGGAGCGGACCGCCGACCTCGAAGCGCGCAACCGCGAACTGGAAAGCTTCAGTTATTCGGTCTCGCACGATCTGCGCGCGCCGCTGCGCGCCATCAATGGCTACGCCAACATCCTGCGCGAAGACCATGCGGCGCTACTCGACGAGCACGGCCAGCGCCTGCTCAGACAGATCTGCGACGGCGCCAACACGATGTCGGACCTGATAGACGAACTGCTGAATCTGTCGTTTGCGCGCATCCAGCCCGTGGACTTCCAGCCGGTGAACATGATGGCGCTGGTGCAGGAATGCGTGACCCAGCTGTGCGATGCAGGGCCGGCCCGCCCCGAATGCTTTCATGTCGCAGCATTGCCCGTGGTGGACGGCGATGGCGCGCTACTGAGGCAGGTGTGGCTCAACCTGCTCGGCAATGCGGTGAAGTTCAGCAGCAGTCGCGCCGCGCCTTCGGTCCATGTGCGCTGTGTGCGGGAGGGCGATGAATGGGTGTTCGAAACCGAAGACAACGGAGAAGGCTTTCCGCCCGAGCAGGCGCACCGGCTGTTCGAGCCGTTCACCCGGCTGCATGGCCGGAAGGACCATCCGGGCTGCGGCATCGGCCTGTCCATCGTACGCCGCATCGTCGAGCGACACGGCGGTCGGGTAACGGCGACATCGACACCCGGCCAGGGTGCCGTGTTTTCGTTCGCCCTGCCCTGCGGCAACCATCCGTGCTGATGGGTGCTGCGCCGCTCACGCTGCGCAGCCTGAATCCGGCTCACCGTAGCGACGACGACATGCTTGCCGCAGCAGGCCCGGGACGACGGGCCGCGATATCTACCCGCATCGGGTCAACGTCACCCCGCGCTCGAATCGCCGACGACCAGCACATCGCAGTCGGATTCCGAAAGGACATGGCGGGTCACGCTGCCCAGCAGCATTTCCTTGATACGGTTGCGACCCTGCTTGCCGAGCGCAATCAGATCACAGTGTTCCTGCTGCTGTACTTCGCGAATGAGTGAACACGCATCTCCGTGGCGAACGATGATGCGCGACTGGTCGGCAATGCCGGCGCTTGCCTGCAGCGCTTCCATGTGCTGGAAAGCCGAGCTGCGCTCGGCGATCCGCAGCGCATGTATTGCCGCGTCGTCGATGCCTGCATAACGCAGCTTGCCTTCGAACGGCAGTTCGAAGGCGTGCAGCAGAATGATTTCGGCGCGCGGCGCGAGCACGCGTACAGCCTGCAGCGACGGTCCGGACGCCATCGAGAAATCAACCGGCACGAGCACGCGCCGGTACGGTGCATGAGGTGGCTGGCGTACCACCAGCACCGGCTTCGTCATCACCCCGAGCATGCGCTCTGCGGTCGAACCCAGCATCAGGTGACGCATGAAATCCTCACCGCGCGCCCCGACCACCAGCAGATCGGCAGCGAGTTCATCGAGCTGGCCGACGATTTCCTGCACGACGGCGCCGGTCGACACCCGCACTGCGGCGGATACCCCATGCGCCCGCCCCAGTTCGTCGGCGAGGTCACGCAGCGTGTTGCAGGCATCATCGACGATGCGCTGCTCGACCGTCGGTGCGCCGGTGCCGAGCAATTCATGCAGCATCGCCATCACCCCGCTGCTGACTGCATGCATCAGCGTCAGCCGGGCACCCGTCTCCGCAGCGAGCTGGAATGCACGGGCAAGCGCCTCGCGGGCCGGCGCCGAAAGATCAGTTGCCGCGAGAATGTTACGGATTGGCTTCATGTCGCTCCTCCCTTCTTGCGTATCAAATCGGACAGGTGTTCCGCAACATAATCCACCGCATTGCGGAACGGATACAGCACGATCGGGGCACCCGCGCGCTTGAGCTGCTCACCCTGCACATCGTCACGGGCCACGATCGCCACCTCGCCGGCAAAGTGGCGCGCCCTCAGCGCCGCCAGCCACTCGCGGTTGGATTCGAAATCAGGCAGCGTACTGATCGCCCACTGGATTGTGTCGAGCGGCAGGCTGTCGAGGAAATGCGGGTCCTGCGCATCGCCGAAATCCACCTGTACTCCGCGCCCGCGCAACTCAAGCACCACCTCCGGATCGAAGTCGATGCCGCGCACGGTCAAGCCGGCGTCGGCAAGTTGCAGCGCAAGGCGTTTGCCG
Source organism: Methyloversatilis sp. (assembly GCF_030698125.1). GTDB lineage: Bacteria > Pseudomonadota > Gammaproteobacteria > Burkholderiales > Rhodocyclaceae > Methyloversatilis. The sequence continues at coordinate 99,019 of NZ_JAUYNV010000033.1, read as the reverse complement.
TAGCGGCCGAGCCCGAACACCATCACGTCGGTCGTACCGGAGCGCTCGACCCCGCTTTCGACCGTCACCTCGCGATACGGATGCTTGCGCTCGAATATCGACAGCCAGGGTGACAGCCTCTCGAACAGCGGCTGTGCGTGAATGATCATGTAGGTAGACAGTGCGATGGTGACCAGCCCGACCAGCGTCGTCAGCCCCAGCGCCTCGCGGCCGACGTGACCCAGCGTGATGCCCATGGCGACGAACACGATGGAAAACTCGCTGATCTGCGCAACGGTCAGACCGGCCAGAAAGCCGGTGCGCTTGCGATAGCCCATGTACCCCATGATGGCCATCACGATCAGCGGGTTGCCGATCAGTACGAAGGCGCTGAGCACCATCGCCGGCACGACTTCATCGCCCAGCGTCGACAGATCGAGCCGGGCGCCGAGATCGATGAAGAAGAACAGCAGAAGGAAGTCACGCACGCCGGTCAGGCGGGCGCTCATGGCTTCACGGTAAGGGGTCGACGCCAGCGAAAAACCCGCCACGAAGGCGCCGGCCTCTTTCGAGAAGCCGGCCCACTCGCCCAGTGCGGCAAGGCCGGTTCCCCAGGCGATCGCAAACAGCAGCAGCAGCTCCTGCGAGCGCGCCATGGTGCGCACCAGCGGCGGCAGGATGTAGCGCATCAGCACGAAGATCATCAGCGCGGCACCCGACACCCGCGCGAGCAGCGACAGCACGACTTCCGCGGCGCCCGCATCGCCGGCGCCGCGCAGCGCACTCATGGCCATCATGGCCAGCACGACCGCGATGTCCTGCACGATCAGGAAGCCGACCGCGATGCGTCCGTGCAGCGAATCGAGCTCCCGTTTGTCGGACAGCAGCTTGACGATGATGATGGTGCTGGAGAAGGTCAGTGCAACCGCGACATAAAGCGCTTCCATCGCGCCCCTGCCGAGCAGCAGCACCAGGATGAAACCGAAGAATATCGTGAAGCACAGCTGACCCAGACCGGTTGCCAGCGCAACGGGACCGATGCGCCTGACATGAGCCAGATCGAGCTTGAGTCCGACCACGAACAGCAGCACCGCCACGCCTATCTGCGCCAGCAGATCGATCTGGTCATGCGCCTGGACAAATCCGAAAGCCGCCGGCCCGGCCAGTATGCCGACCACGATGTAGGCGATCAGCACCGGCTGGCGCAGACGCACGGCCAGCGCACCAGCGGCCGTGGTCAGCCCGAGCAGCAGTGCCATTTCGGCGAACACGCTGGGTTGCATCCCTTCAGTCACCATGAAACATATATCTCCCGCATCCTTGCCTCACTGTCGATCCCGCATCCGGCAGACGGGATCGCCGACGTAAACAACCGTCTTCGACGCGCCACGACGCCGGATGCATGCTGCCTCATTCGGCAATCAGATGCATCCGGCTTTCATCCGGACTCATCGCTTCGTCATTCATTTCGATCCGGTGCAGGAGCTGCAGCGCCTTTCCGGCCTGTTCCGCTGCAAGCCGCATGGCGCGTGCGCGCTCCAGCAGGGCATCCATGCGCACGATGTCCAGCGCGTCGGCAGCGGCGGCACGCAGAATCGCGTCCTTCAGGGCGGCATAGCCGGCAACCAGCGCATCGGGCAGCACTGCGGCGGCTGGCAGACTGGCCGCATCCCCCGCGGGCAGCACCAACGCGAGCCAGTCGCGTACCTGTGCACGAAAGTGCGTCTCGCAGCGGACCACGTCGTCCGGAAGCGGTCCCGAAGGAACCGGCTCCGCCATCACGGATGCCATGCGGGCCACCGTTTCGTAGTACCGCAACTCGCGCAGGACGCGCGGCAGGCGCTCGCCGCTGGCTGCACTCATCGTGCTGCGGTGGATGCTGACGACGAATCCGGCGACCGCCCGCGTAAGTCGGTCGAACGCCTCGCGCTGGTGCGCGAGCGATGCGGGCGTTGCGCCATCGATCGCCGACAGCACCATCCCTCTGGCCATCGCGCCGACCCGGCGCGCCTCCAGCGCCAGTGCATCCAGCGCCAGCGTCGGTACCGAAAGTACGTTCGCGTCGAGGTGCTGCGGACGTCCGGCGTCTTCGTCGGGTGTAACGAAACGCGCCGACAGGGCACGCTCCAGCCGCAGGGACAGGGGCCACATCAGCAGCACGCCGAGCACATTGAACGTGGTGTGGAACGTCGCGAGAACGGTGGTCGCCGTCGGCTCGAGTTCCAGCACATCCGTCATCCACGCGACCAGCGCAAGCAATACCGGAAGACACAGCAGGGCAACGACCGCGGTGATCAGATTGAACGCCACATGTGCCGCAGCCGTGCGACGGGCATTCGGTGTCGCGCCCAGTGCGGCGATGATCGCCGTGATGGTGGTACCGAGGTTGACGCCGATCACGCCGGCGGCGGCCACCGACAAGGGCACCACGCCACCCGCCACGGCCGTCAGCACGACGGCCATCGCGGCACTCGATGACTGCATGAGCGTGGTCAATACGATCCCGACGAGTACGGCGGACAGCACACCGCCGGCTCCTCCGGCTGCCCAGGCGTCGAAACTGACAGCGGACCCGAGACCTCCGAATGCCTCCCGCAACACATCGATACCGAGGAACAACGCACCGAAGCCGGCGATCGTCATGCCGATCGCCCCGCGGCGCGACCCTTCGCCGGTGAGACGCAGCAGCATGCCGACACCGATGAGCGGCAACGCGAACAGCTCGATCGGCATCTTGAAGCCGACCAGCGCAACCAGCCAGCCGGTCATCGTGGTGCCCACATTGCTGCCGAAAATGACCCACATGGACTGACCGAGTGTCAGCAGGCCCGCATTGACGAAGCCGATGGTGGCGACCGTCACCGCACTCGACGATTGCACCAGCCCGGTCACCAGCACGCCGGACAGCAGTGCGCGCAGCCGTGTGCGCGTCCAGTCGGACAGAATGCGCTCCAGCGCGGGGCCGGCAGCCAGTTTGAGTCCGTCCGTCATGAACCCCATGCCGAGCAGGAACAGGCCGAGACCGCCAAGAAGGTGAAAGAGCGGTTCCATGAGGTCAGCCTCCCTGCTGTCCGCGGCGTGCCCATGAGCGAACCGCCAGTTTCTCGAGTTCGAGGATGACCATCAGCAGCGCACCGAACACCAGAACCGGCCACCAGTCGCTCATCTGCGGAGGCGCGGTGCCGAACAGCATCTGTGCTGCCGGCAGATAGTTGAACAGCCCCTGCAGCACCAGCAGCAAAAGAATGGCGAGCAGCACATAGCGGTTGCCCGTGACACCTTTGAAGGTCAGCGAACTTGCGGTGAGGTGGCGCACATTGAACAGATAGACCATTTCACCGAAAACCAGCGTGTGTGTTTACGGCGACCGTGCGCGCCAGTTCCATTGAACCACCTTCATCGAGCGTGCGCAGGAACAGGGTCAGACCGCCGGTCACCAGCAGCAGCGACACGAACGCGATGCGCCACAGCAGGAACCCGGTCAGCAGCGGTTCGTCCGGGCTTCTCGGCGGGCGGCGCATGATGTCCGGTTCCGGTGTTTCGAACGCCAGTGCGAGCGACAGGGTGACGGCAGTCACCATGTTCACCCACAGGATCTGCGCCGGCGTGATCGGCAGCGTCAGGCCGAGCAGGATGGCCGTGACCAGAATGCCGGCCTGCCCGCCGCCGGTCGGCAGGATGAATATGACCGCCTTGCGGATATTGTCGAATACCGTGCGGCCCTCTTCCACCGCTGCAGCAATCGACGCGAAATTGTCGTCGGCCAGTACCATTCCGGCCGCCTCCTTGGCGGCTTCGGTGCCTTTGTCACCCATGGCCACGCCGACATCGGCACGTTTCAGGGCAGGTGCGTCATTGACGCCGTCGCCGGTCATCGCCACCACCTCGCCATTGGCCTGCAGCGCCTGCACGATACGCAGCTTGTGCTCCGGACTGGCGCGCGCAAATATTTCGGTGTCGGCCACGGCGATGCGCAATTGCGCGTCATCCATGCGTTCGATCTGCGGGCCGGCGAGTACGCGGACCGTGTCGCCCAGCCCTGGTTGTTCGCCAATCGCGCGGGCCGTGACCGCATGATCGCCAGTGATCATGCGCACGTCGATGCCGGCACCGCGGCAGCGCGCCACCGCGGCAACCGCCTCCTCGCGCGGCGGGTCGGCGAGGCCGAGCAGCGCAAGCAATGTGAAGCCGCCGGCTTCGACGTCGGCAAATGTCAGCGCGCTCAACGAAGTGTCCATCGGCTTGATGGCCAGCGCGAGCAGACGCATGCCCTCGCTCGCCACGATATCGCTGCCGGCATGCCAGTCGCGCAACTGAAGCGGCTTCTCATCTCCGCCCTCGCGTTGTGTGCGGCAAAGTTCGAACACGCGCTCGGGCGCCCCTTTCAGCAGAATGAAAGCGTGGCCCTGGTGATCGTGATGCAGCGTGGCCATGAAGCGGTGTTCGGATTCGAACGGAATGGTGTCGATGCGCGGCAACATATCTGCTTCGCGTCCTGCATCGAGGCCGGCCTTGAGTGCCAGCGCGATCAGCGCACCTTCGGTCGGATCGCCCGCCAGCACCCATCTGCCCTCGCCATCCGGGTTCAGCGCGGCGTCATTGCACAGCAGCGCGGTACGGCCGATCTCGATCAGTTCGGGGCAGTCGGCAAGTTCGCATTCGCCATCGTCGCGCGAAAACCCGCCCTGTGGCGCATAACCCGCACCGCTTACCTGGAAGGTGTCGCGCGCCGTGACGACACGCTGCACGGTCATTTCGTTTCGCGTCAGCGTGCCCGTCTTGTCCGAACAGATGACCGTGACCGAACCCAGCGCCTCGACCGCCGGCAGGCGCCGGATGATCGCGTGACGCTTCGCCATGCGCTGAACGCCGATGGCCAGCGTCACGGTCATGATGGCGGGCAACCCCTCCGGGATTGCCGCGACGGCGATACCGACCGCGGCGAGGAACATGTCGGCCATCGAAAAATCATGGACCAGGATGCCGAAGGCGAACGCCAGTGTGGCCACCCCGAGAATGGTCCAGGTCAGCCAGGCGCTGAAGGCCGCCATCCTGCGTGTCAACGGTGTCGCCAGCGCCTGCACCCCAGCAAGGAGGGTGCTGATGTGGCCGATCTGTGTGCTTGCGCCGGTCGCGACCGCAACGCCTGTTCCCTGGCCGTAGGTCACCAGCGTGCCGGAAAAAGCCATCGACCGGCGATCACCGAGTGCCGCGTCCCCCGCACAGACCTCCGTGTGCTTGTCGACCGCCACCGACTCGCCGGTCAGCGCGGACTCGTCGATGCGCAGGTTGCGCACGTCGAGCAGCCTCAGATCGGCAGGAACACGATCGCCGGACGCGAGAAACACGATGTCGCCCCGGACCAGTTCCGTTGCAGGCAGATCGATCCGGCGCCCACCGCGCAGCACCTGCGCACGCGGCGAAAGCATTTTCCGGATGGCGTCGAGCGCCGCTTCGGCCTTGCCCTCCTGCAGAAAGCCGATCAGTGCATTGATGAGCACCACGCCGGCGATGACCGCGCTGTCCAGCAGGTGCCCGAGCAGCGCCGTCACCACGGCAGCGACGATCAGGACGCGAATGAGCACGTTTTCGAACTGCGAAAGCAGGCGTTGCACAACACTGCGCCGCGCCGGCACGGGCAGGCTGTTGGGGCCATCGGCCGCGAGTCGGCGCGCCGCCTCGTCGGCTGTCAGTCCGGCATCGCGCGCGCTGCCGACCGAATCCAGCGTCGCTGCGCCGGTGAGCGCGTGCCAGCTTTCCGGCCCTACCGGATTGTCCGTCTGATGCCGCATTTCAAGGCTCCTTCGGGTTTCGACACAATCCTAAACGCGCAACGCGACGATTTCATTTGCGCGCTCAGAAACTGCAGGCAAGCTTGAGGGCGATCAAAAAAAAACTGAAAACCCGGGGGGATGAGGGAACAAACAGGGCGCCAGCGCACGCCCGATGGACTTCAGTGTGTGCCGGTCAGCGGCAGGTTGAGCAGCAGATTCTGCGGCTTCATCTGTACCAGACCGTTTTCATCCATGGCCAGTGCCAGCCAGACCGGACGCGCCGCACCGTCACGGCGCAGTTCGGCGCGCATGTCGCGCACATCGAGAAAATCGAGCCGGAACAGTGCGACGATGCGCGACAGGCGGTCCGGCGCCAGTTCGCCGCCTTCATACAGCGTGTTCAGAAGGTCCATCGCCTCGTGGTCAAGTCCGATGTGCCAGGCCCACTGGTCGTCGCGGATGTCCTGCTGCGGCGTGATGCGGACGGCAGCGCCGTAGAAGTGGGCGATCCAGCGCTCCATCACGCGACACAGCGCGTCCAGCGCCGGCTGGCCGAAATTCAGCGGCAGCACGGCGCGGCGCCCGGCGCGCGCATACAGTTCAGCGGCGTTGCCGGCGTCGAGCACGTCGAGTTCGGCCGCGCGCGGAATCGCCCCGGCCTGGCGGATCAGCCGCCCGATATTGCCGAAGCCGCCGGTTTCGGCGTAGTCGCCGAGCACTTCGGCGTCCGCCATCAGGATGCGCCCGGCGTGCGGCGTGGCGCGCTGGCTGCGGAAGAACAGTTCGGCTGCGCGCCACATCAGCGCGCCGTCATTGCCGGTGCAGTCTTCGAGCAGGCCGTGCAGGATGAGCTGCGTGAGCTGCGGCACGAACAGTGGCGCGATGCCGCTCAGGCCGTCGAGAAACAACTCCAGCCAGGCGGACTCGATATCCGGCCGGGCGAGCACGCGGTCGCGGAAGGCGATGAAGGCGAACCAGTTGTCGCGCGCGTCTGCGTCGGCAATCGAGGCGATTTCGGAATGATCAACGATGCGCGCCGGCTCACCGAGCAGGCTGGAAACCAGCGCACGCTCGGCGTCGCAGCTGTCCGCCACGAGCGCCAGTTCGGGCCTTGCCAGCCAGTCGCGCAGCAGCGCATCCGTCACGACCAGCCGCCCGGCTGCGTTGCGCCTGACCCGACCGAAGGCCGAGTCAGGCCACCAGCCCGCCGTCATCAGCCGCGCACGAGCAGTTCGCCGCGTCCGCCGACCGCCATGTCGCCCATGTAGCGGCGCACCGTGCAGGCGCTGGCGTCGAGCGCGCCGAACGGTCCGGGCAGACCTTTCCAGCTCGCGTACAGCAGGCTGAGGAAACCGAGCCGGTGCGCACCGCAATCGACGATGGTGGGCAGCATCTGCGCCGGCAGCGCGTTGAGGATGAGCGTGCCGCGCTTCATGCCGTATGCCGGATAGGCGCCCAGCGTGCCGGCCACGGCGATCGTGCCGGCGATCATGCGGGTGCCGCAGTAGTCGCCGGCATTGCCGCCGACCAGTATCTGGCCGCGCCGCATGCGGTCGCCCAGACGGTCGCCGGCGTTGCCGCCGACCAGCAACAGGCCGCCAGCCATGCCTTTCATTTCACCCGGAATGGCGCCGCCAGCCGATTCGCCGACATTGCCCACGATGTCGATGCGACCGCCCTTCATGCCGGTCGCGCAGAACGCGCCGGCCGAACCGGCGACCGTGATCGTGCCGCCCAGCAGCCCCTGACCGACGTAAGGTCCGGCGTCGCCGTCGACGGTGACGCGGCCGGACTTCATGCCGGCGCCGATGCGTTCGAGCTTGCTGCAGTCACCACGGAACACGATGTCGGTCGTGTCGTCGCCGGCGATGTCGAACAGCTCGTCCGCGCGCAGCGCCCGCTTGCCGAGCTTCAGCATGATGGCCGCGATGTCGGACACCGCCTGCCCCGCCAGTGCGGTGGGCGTCAGCATGCCGGCATCGACGCGCTGGGCCGGTGCGCTGCGCAGCGTGAATGTCAGGGCGCTCATTTCAGGATCTCCCGCAGGTGGTACTGGAACTGACCGAGCTTGCCGCCGTAATTGCCGGCCGACAGGCGGCGGATGCCGCCGGCGGCACCGATCCGGCACACCGCGCGCATGCCGACCTCCATCGCCTTTTTCACCGACGCGTCGGTCAGGCCGTCGATGACGATTTCGAGCACCGCGCCGATGCGCTCGTCGAGTTCGGACTTTGTCGCGCCGCGCAGCGTCGGGCAGAAGGCGTCATTGGTCGAAGCCGACAGCGCCTTGTACTTGGAGCCCACCTTGGAGCCGGAACGCACGACACCACCCGGGAAGGGCATGACGATTTCGCGCAGCTTGCGCATGTCGACGATGGCCGCCTCGCACGCTTCGAGCGCCTGCACCTGGGTATCTGCGAGCACCAGGAAGTTGCCGCCGCCGACCGCCTTCACCATGCGCGCCGTGTCCTGCACGAGGAATTCGCCATCCATCACCGGAATGCGCCAGTAGCGCTTGCCGGCGATCTGCTTCGAAGTCTGGAAGCCGTCGCCGAAGTAGCGCAGTGTCTTGCCCATGGGCACCGGGTCGCCTTCGTCCAGTCCGGCAAAGATGGCGCTGGTCGGGCTGGTCAGCACGCACTGGCCGACCCGCCGCTCGATCTGCTTGATCAGTTCCTTGCTCGACACCGCAAACACCAGCACGGACACGCCCGGACGGCCGTCCGGCGTTTCGTCCGGCGACATCATGCGTTCGATGCCCGCCTCGGCACCGCAGGCGATGACCGAGGTCGCGAATCCGGTCAGCGCATTGGCCGAATGCAGGGCCCAGGTTTCGTTGTAGGCCGTGATGATGAGGCGGATGCCCCGCATGCCGAATGCTTCGGCAAAGGTGTCGTCGATTGCTACGCCATTGATGATCATCGGTTCAACCCCGCTTCCGGCAGGCATGGGCGATCAGCTTCGAGCCGCCGCCGCACTCGCACAGTTCGTCGTCACTGATCTTGAAATTGTTCATGCGCACCGAATGGAAACGTTCGAAATAGGGTTTGATCTTCTTTTCGATGCCGATGTCGAATTCGGGCTTCACGGCGTGCGTGCCGCCGCGCACCACCTTGACGATGCGGCCGTCGCGCACCACCAGTTCGCCGTCCTTGAACACCAGTTCCGGCTTTTCGAACATGCGCTCGCGGTCGGCATCTTCCTTGTAGACCACGATGTCGGCCGCCGCGCCCGGCGCCAGATGACCGCGATCGGCCAGGCCGATCAGCTTGGCCGGACCGGCGCGCGTCATGATCGCGATTTCGTACAGCGAGTATTCGCGGTCGAGACCCGCCAGATTGCTCATCGCGCGCGCATCCGGGTTGATCGTGTCGAGCATGGCATTGCGGAAGCTGCGGTCCATCAGCAGCTTGATCAGGTGCGGATAGGTCGTGAACGGCGCGCCGTTCGGGTGGTCGGTGGTCAGGAAGATGCGCCACGGGTCATCGACCATCAGGAAGATTTCCAGACCGATGGCCCACTGCAGCGCATTGACGAAGTTCTGGTCCTTGTACTTGAACGGCACCACACCGCAGCCGGCGTCGCACTCGATATCCATGATGACCGACTTCTTCGGCGAGCCGTGACCGGCGTTGCGGTACTGCACCATGTTGTCGCCGGACGCGGTCACCGTCTGGCCGAACAGGATCTGGCCGACGTCGGCCGACACGTTCTTCTTCTGGTTGATCGCCTCGGCAATGCGGGCCGCAGCACTCGAAAACTTGCGCTCGCCCTCGGTGCCGTAGCTGTGGAACTGGATGTGCGTCAGGTGGACCGGCAGGCCTTCGGCCGCGTCCATCGTGCCCAGCGTGGTGTCCACATTGCCCGGCACGCCCAGATTGCTGGCATGCACGTGCAACGGCTTGGCCACCCCCAGGTCATGTACGGCACGCGACAGCACCTTGACGATCTCGCGCGGCGTGATGCCGTAGAAGGCGTTCTGTTCGTCGAGGTCGAGCTTGCGCTGGTTGAACTTGAAGGCGGAAATCGCACCCGGGTTCACCACCTTGATGCCGACCGTCTGCGTCGCGTGCAGCGTCCACGCCACGTAATCGTTGATCGCCTGCTGGTCTTCCTTCGCCGCCAGCATGCGCAGCAGGAAATCATCGCTGCCGAGCATGGCGTAGCCGCCAGTGTCCAGCATCGGCGTATCGCCCATTTCCATGTGGGCCTGGCGCGCATTGACCGGCAGCAACGCCGGCTCGAACGCCGCGGTGTAGCCCATTTCGGCATAACGGTAACCGGCCGCCAGGGTGCCCGGCGCGGCGTGGCCGCAGCTGGAACGCGTCAGTTCGGTACGCTCGACCGGATCGCCGCGATGGTCTTCCGGCAGCATTTCGCGCGCGATGTTCACCTTGCCGCCACCGATGTGACTGTGCATGTCGATCGCGCCCGACATGACGATGCGGCCGGAAATGTTGTACTCGGCGCTGATCCTGTCATTCGCGTCCGGCGCGGCGATCAGCCGGCCATCGCGGATGTAGAGGTCGCGCACCTGATCGTCGACGCCATTTGCCGGATCGATCACCCGGCCGCCGGTCAGCTTGATGACGCTCACGACTGCATCTCCTTCATACGGGTGGCGATGACGACCGCCACTTCGCCGGCGGCCGGCAGCGCGCTCCTGCGCAAGGCCTGCAGCGGCAACGTCACGACCTTGTCGGTACGCACGAAATGACCGGTGTGATGCATGCCCGGCGTGGCGACCGGAATGTACACCTGCGGCTCGGCGGCCAGCTTCAGCGACGGCGGAGCGATGACGATGGTCGGCACGTCGGTGACCGGCGGCGCCTGCAGGTCGTTCAGGCTGGACATCCACACCAGTGCATCCGCTTCACCGGTCGCCAGCAGGCGGTCGATGCCGTTGTGCAGCGGGTCGAACTTCGGCGCGCCGCTGGCATAACTGGTGCGCATCGGATAGCCGGTCTGCCAGGTATGCACAGCGCCCATCGACAGGTCGCCGTCATTGCCGGCCAGCGGCAGGCTGTTGCAGCGGGTGGTCACATTGAGCCGACGCACCAGCGACACGATGGCGCCGACATTCAGGTCGAGCTGCGACACCTCGAATGCCGGTCCGGTCCACACGACCACGCTGTACTTCGCGCCAAGCAGCGCATCGGCCAGTGCCTGCCAGCGCGCCAGCGCAATACCCAGCGGTGCGTCGCCGGCTACCGGCTGCTGCGCCGCCAGCGCGTTGAGCACCGACAGCGCTTCGGGCATGCGGCCGGGCTCGAAGTCGAACACGTCGGGCGCACGCCCGTCCGGCGAGTGGCCCGGCTGCGTATCGAGTCCGCCGCCGAGATAGACGATGCGCCGGCTGGCCGGCTGCAGGTCGAACATCGTTTCCTTCACCCACACGCAGCGCTCGAAGAAGCGCGGCTGCGCGCTGACCGCATCGGTGCCGACCAGCAGGATCAGGTCGGCGCGATTCTTCACTTCGGCCAGCGTGGTGTTGATGCCGCCGCCGTCCTGGACCGCGCGACTGGCGCGCCAGCCGAATTCATTGTTCATGTGGTCGATGACACCGCCGGCCCGATCGACCAGATCCATCGCACCGCGTGCGCCACTCACATCGAGCGCCATGCCGCCGAACACCGGCTGGGCCGACGCGGCGAGCAGGCGGGCTGCTTCGGCACAGGCTTCGTCCAGCGTGGCCGGAGCGCCGGCGATGCGCGGCGTCGCGGCAGTCGAACCGGCGCCCAGGCGGGCAAATCCGCTGACCGCCCGATCGCAGCCATGGGCCACCACCGCCAGCGCAGCGCCGGCGGTATCGACGCTCAGGTCGTCGCAGGCGTGGCCGCACAGCGGGCAGGCCACCTCGGTGACGACAGTCGAAGTCGCTTCATCGGTCATGAATCATCCGTTTCATCAGTTGGGTCACAGGCAGCATTCGCCACGATACAACATGCAAAAAGCCGTTGCGGACCGACCTTCCGATGCCGCAGTGCAGCATCGAAGCCACGACGAACGCGTGAGATCAGTCTGTTTCACATGCGATACAGCACGATCCGAAAACGACGTCGCCCGGCGGCACCGGACTCCGCCGCTGCACCACATGACCCAAGCCTTCCCTGTGTTGCGGGCGAATTTGGGATAATCAACGCTCTTCGGACCATGATTGACGCGATGAACCCAAGACACGCAACCGCCGCCGCCCTGACCGTCCGGGCCCCCGCGCGTCTGCACCTGGGCTTCATCGATCTCGACGGCAGCATGGGGCGGCGCTTCGGCAGCGTCGGCCTGACGCTGAACGGGCTGAACACCGTGGTCGAGATCGAGCCGGCCGACACGCTTCAGGTGACCGGCCACGACGCCGAACGCGCCCATCGCTACGCCCTTGACCTGAGCACGCGCTTCGACCTGCCGCCGGCACGCATCACGCTGACCGATGCCATTCCGTCGCATTCGGGCCTGGGCTCCGGCACCCAGCTTGCCCTCGCGGTCGGCATGGCACTGGCCCGGCTATACGGACTCAATCTGGATTCACGCGAAGTGGCCAGCCTGCTCGATCGGGGCGCCCGGTCCGGCATCGGCATCGGCAGTTTTGATGACGGCGGCTTCATCGTCGATGGCGGTCGCGGCGCCGTGGATGCGCCGCCGCCCATCATTGCGCAGATGCGCTTTCCCGCCACCTGGCGCATGGTGCTGATTTTCGATCACGCGTGCAGCGGCCTGCACGGCAGCGCCGAGAAGGAAGCTTTCCGCGTGCTGCCGCCCTACGCGCCTGGGGTGGCCGACCGGCTCAGCCGGTTGGTGCTGATGCGCGCACTGCCGGCGCTGGCCGAGGAAGACATCGACCTGTTCGGCGCCGCGATCAATGAATTGCAGCACTGCGTCGGCGACTATTTTTCGCCGGCACAGGGTGGCCGCTACACCAGCAAGCGGGTCGGCGAGGTTGCGCTCACGCTGCAGGAACTGGGCGCGGCCTGCATCGGCCAGAGTTCGTGGGGACCGACCGGCTTCGCGCTGGCCGCATCCGAGGCCGATGCACAGGCCATGGTCGCGGCGGTGCGCGAACGCTACGCGGATGCAGCCGGGCTCGAACTGATGATTTGTGCTGCGCGCAACGAAGGCGCGCAGTGGACATCGCGACAGACTTCAACTGCTGCCGCAACCAGCCGTGAATAAGTACCGGGCACACCTGTGGCCCACGCATGCACGCACCTGACAACGACGTAACCAGAGTACGCAGCCTTCGGGCGGAAAGAGTGAGACAGACCATGGAAAACCCCTACATCCTTCACATGTTCAGCCCGACCAACAACATCAGCCCGTTCGACGTGAACATGGCGTGTGATGCGGGCTACCAGGTTCTGATGCCCTATTCCGGCGTCGGCCTCGACCAGATCTACGGTTTGACGCAGGACGCGATCTTTTCGCGCGGCCCGAATGGCGTGAAGCGCACCGGCCTGTTCATCGGTGGCCGCGACATCGGTCTGGCGGCCGACATGCTGGACGCCTGCCGCAATGCGATGGTGCCGCCGTTCGAGGTGTCGGTATTCGCCGATCCGAGCGGCGCGTTCACCACCGCGGCCGCGCTGGTCGCCTGTGTCGAACGCCAGTTGCGCAAGGCGCACAACACCGAACTCGAAGGCAAGACCGTGCTCGTGCTGGGCGGCACCGGCCCGGTGGGTACCGCCGCAGCCGTACTCGCATCGAGCGCGGGCGCCAAGGTGCTGGTGGGCAGCCACTCGAGCGCCATGCGCGCCCGCGTCGCGTCCGAAGTGGTGAATACCCGCTACGGCTCGTCGGTGCTGCCGGTCGAGGCCGGTTCGAACGAACAGAAGGAAAACCTGATGCCGCAGGCCAACATCATCCTGTGCACGGCCAAGGCCGGCATCCAGGTGCTGAGCAAGGCGCAGCTGATGTCCGCAACCTCCCTGCTGGTGGCCGCCGACGTGAACGCCGTGCCGCCGGCCGGCGTCGAAGGCCTGGGCGTGATGGACGACGGCAAGCCGCTGGAGGCGGGTTCGGGCAAGGCGGTCGGCATCGGCGCGCTGGCCATCGGCAACGTGAAGTACCTGTGCCAGCGCGGATTGTTCCAGCGCATGATCAATACCGACAAGCCGGTCTATCTCGATTTCCGCGACGCCTTTGCCACCGCCCGCGAACTGGTGGCCTGAACGCACGCTGAAAGCCACGCCGGTGCCGCACTGGCTCATCGTGTCGGGCAGCGCGCGCGCGCTGGCGCAGTCTTGCGTCACGGCGGGCTGGACCTGCGACGTGATGGATCCGTTTGCCGACACCGACACGGTGGCGCTTGCCCGACGTACCGTCAGGGCCGGTTTTCGCGATGGCGCCTTCGGTGACGACCTGCCGTCGCTGATCGCCGGTTTGGCCGGGCGCTGGGACGGTGTCGTTGCCGGATCGGGCTTCGAGCGCCGGCCCGACCTGCTTGCCGCGCTGGACACCGCACTCCACCCATCCGCCCCGCGCATCGGCAACGCTGCGGCGACCGTACAGCGCTGCAAGGCGCCGGACACGCTGGCTGCCGGCCTGCAGCAGGCGGGCGTGCGCTTTGCGGCGATGCGCAGTGAAGGTCGGGCGCCCGAGGGCTGGCTGATGAAACAGACCGGTGCCTGCGGCGGCGCACATGTACGACCAGCGTGGGCCGGCGAGGCGATTCCGCCCGGCTGGCATGCACAGGAATACGTGGCGGGCGTGCCGGCGTCGGTGCTGTTTCTCGCCAATGGCGATCGCGGCCGCATCGTCGGCGTCAGCCGGCAGTTTCCCGGGGCGATTGCCGGGCCGTACGCCTGGTACGAAGCGGTGAGTGACCTGCCGCTCGACGACGCGCAGCTGGCCGCGCTGGAGCGCGATGTCAACGCCATCGTGCAGGCGTTCGGACTGCGCGGACTGAACGGTGCCGATCTGGTGCTGCGGGGCGGCCGTCACGTGCTGCTGGAAATCAACCCGCGGCCGACCGCAACACTCGCGCTGTACGAGAACCGGGTTGAAGGCGGCCTGTTCGCAGCTCATGTGGCCGCCTGTGCCGGGCAACTGATCGATGTGGTGCTGTCACCGTCGGACACGCGGCGCGGCCTGCGCGTGGTCTATGCACCGCACGACCTGATCGTCGGTGACGGCATCCGGTGGCCGGACGGCTGCACCGACCTGCCGGTTGCCGGCAGCCTTGTCGCGAGGGCAACACCGGTCTGCATGGCACACGCCGCGGGCCATGATGAAAACAGCGTTCGCACGCAGTTGCAGCAACGCCATGAAGAAGTGCTGCACCGGATCGCACCGTCCGCCGGAGCAGTTGCAACAGACCATAACAACGATCTTGTCATTCCGAGGAGAAGCGCATGAGCACTGCAGAACACGGACCGGTCCTGACCGGTGCCCAGCCCAGCGTGGGCCGATACGTGATGGATCTGGTCGAAGGCCTGGTGCGCGACGCCGATGCGCTGCGCGTCAAGGTTGATGCCCTGCCCGGCGGCGGCCGCGTCATCGATGCCGGCATCCACTGCCACGGCGGCATCGAAGCCGGTCGCCGCATCACCGAAATCTGCATGGGTGGTCTGGGCACCGCAACATTCAACACCCGCGATGCACACTGGCCGCTGACCATCAACGTGCATTCGACGCATCCGGTCGTCGCCTGCCTGGCCAGCCAGTACGCCGGCTGGAGCCTGTCGCACGGTGAAGGCAAGGACGCCTTCCATGCGCTCGGTTCCGGCCCCGGTCGCGCGCTGGCGGTCAAGGAGCCGCTGTTTGCAGAACTGGGCTACAAGGACGATGCGAAGCACGCCGTGCTGGTGCTGGAAGTCGATCGCCAGCCACCGGCCGAAGTGCTGGCCAAGATCCGCCGCGACTGCGGTGTCGCGGACGATGCCGTCACGCTGATCCTGACGCCGACGCGCAGCCTGGCCGGCACGGTGCAGGTGGTCGGCCGCGTACTCGAAGTGGCACTGCACAAGGTACATGCGCTGGGCTTCCCGCTGTCCCAGGTGGTCGACGGTTCCGCCAGCGCACCGGTCGCACCGCCGGCGCCCGATTTCCTGAACGCCATGGGTCGCACCAACGACGCCATCCTGTTCGGCGGCGTGGCACAGCTCTATGTAGACAGCGACGACGATTCGGCGGCCGATCTGGCGCAGAAACTGCCTTCTTCCTCGTCGCGCGACTACGGCCGTCCGTTCGCCGAGGTGTTCAAGGAAGTGAAGTACGATTTCTACAAGATCGACCCGATGCTGTTCGCCCCGGCGCGCGTCATCGTCAGCAATCTGCGCACCGGCAAAAGCTTCCGTGCCGGCCAGATCAACACCGAACTGCTCGCCCGTTCGTTCGGCGAGGGCCAGTAAGCGTCATGGGTGCGCAGCAGGCCGACATCGCCATCGTGACCGACGAGCCGGGCTGGCACGGCAAGCGCCTGGTCGAGGCTTTCCGGGCGCGCGGCCTGCTGGCGCGCTATGTCAGTCTGGGCGAGTGCCACATCGACCTGCAGCGCGGCGTGTCGGGCGTGCTGATGCCCGGCTTCGAACAGAAGCTGCCGCAGGCCGTTTTCGTGCGCGGGGTGGCCGGTGGCACGCTGCAGCAGGTGGTGCTGCGCATGGACTTCCTGCACTACCTGGGCGAACTGGGCATTCCGGTCTACAACCACGCCCGCGCCATCGAAAAGAGCGTCGACAAGGCGATGACCAGCGTGCTGCTGCACCACGCCGGCATTCCGACGCCGCCGACCTGGGTGGCCGAGAGCGAAAGCGAGGCGCGCGCGGTGCTGATGCGCGAATTCGCCGCCGGCCACGACGTGCTGGTCAAGCCGCTGTTCGGCTCGCAGGGTGAAGGCATCGTGCGCCTGACGGCCGGCGATGCGCTGCCCGACGCGGAAAGCGTCGGCCACGTCTGGTACATGCAGCGCTACAGCGCCCGCTCGCGCGACGCACTGGGCGAGTGGAGCGACTGGCGCGTCATGGTGATCGACGGCAAGCCGGTCGCGGGCATGCTGCGCAAGGGCCGCAGCTGGCTGAACAATGTGTCGCAGGGCGGACGCTGCGAAGCCATTCCGCCAGACGAAGCGCTGACCCGGCTGGCCGTCGACGCGGCCCGCGCCACCGGCATGGACTATGCCGGCGTCGACATCCTGCGCGACGACCACGGCCGTCTCACCGTGCTTGAAGTGAACAGCATCCCGGCCTGGAAGGGGCTGCAGGGCGTCACCAGCCTGAACATCGCGCAGGCGCTGGCAGACGACCTGCTTCGCCGCTGCCCGGCAGCGGGCGAGATCGCATGCTGATGACGCCGCCGCCTGACACCGTACGGATTGCGCTTCAGGCGGAACTGGAAAGTGCCTTCGTGCACGCGTGCCGGCTGGACGTCGAGGCGCTCAAGCCGGGCAATGTCGGCCGTCATGGCGCCGGTCATCGCATGCAGGTGGCCGATTTCATCGCCAGCGCCGAAGCAGCCGCCGGACCGATCTGTCGCGCGGACGCGACTGTCGGCGAACGCATCGAAGGCGCGATGCGCGCAACCTGGCAGGCGGTCGGATGCAACACCAATCTGGGCATCGTGCTGGGCTGCGCACCGATCGCCCATGCTGCGCTGCACCGCCAGCCGGACGAGAGCCTGTGCGCATCGCTGCAGCGCACATTGACCGGCCTCACTGTCACCGACGCGTCACACGCCTATGAGGCAATCCGTCTTGCGCAGCCGGCCGGACTGGGCCGACGCGACGATCACGACGTGGCGGGCGATGCGCGGATCACGCTGCTGCAGGCAATGCAGCTTGCTGCACACCGCGACAGCATCGCGTCGCTGTACTCAAACCGATACGAACTGGTGCGCCGCCACCTGCTGCCGGTGCATCTGGCGGCGCGTGAGCGATGGTGCAGTGAAGCATGGGCGGCGGCCACAGTGTTCATGTTCTGTCTCGCATTGATTCCCGACACCCACATCATGCGCAAACATGGTCCGGAAACGGCGCTATCGGTGCGCAACACGGCGATACGCCTGCTGGACAGGTTTGAACGGGCGGATGATCCGGTTATGATGCAAAACACGCTGATGGAATGGGATGAACGTCTGAAAACGGCAGGCATCAATCCCGGAACGAGCGCAGACCTGACCGTTGTGACGGCCTTTCTGGCCAATGTTCAGGCCGCTTCCGGCGCCTGAAGCGGCCGCGACGAAACTAAAAGCAGGAATGCACCACAAACGCACCACAACGAAGTTTTTATCCTGTGTTTCGTAACCCGGAACGCGGGCTACCACAGGGGGTAAACCCCTATAACTTGCCTAGTAATGAGGAGATTCAATATGGCGAAGATTAATGGTCTGTGTGTTGGTGAATCCCTGGTCGGTGACGGCAATGAAGTCGCTCACATCGACCTGATCATGGGCCCGCGTGGCAGCGCTGCTGAATCCGCTTTCGCCAACGCCCTGGTCAACAACAAGGACGGTTTCACGTCCCTGCTGGCCGTCGTTGCACCGAACCTGCTGTGCAAGCCGGCAACGGTCATGTTCAACAAGGTCACCATCAAGGGCGCCAAGCAGGCTGTCCAGATGTTTGGCCCGGCACAGCGCGGCGTTGCAATGGCCGTCGCCGACAGCGTTGCTGACGGCACGATCCCGGCTGACGAAGCCGACAACCTGTTCATCTGCGTTGGCGTGTTCATCCACTGGATGGCCGAAGACGACGCAAAGATCCAGGATTACAACTACCGCGCAGTCAAGGAATCGATCGCTCGCGCAGTCGCCGGCACCCCGACCGCTGCTGAAGTGGTTGCCAAGAAGGGTTCGGCCACGCACCCGTTCGCCGCAAACTAAGCTTCACGGCTTCGTTGCGAAAAACGCCTCCGGCCGCCTGGCCGGGGGCGTTTTTTTTGTCCGGTGCGCAGGCGCGTCCGTCAATTCGCTCCGACGCAAGGTGGAGGCTACACTGCGGCGCAGAGACCACCCGCAGGTCAGCCATTCCAACGAAGGGAACATCATGATCGATCTCTACACCGCCGCCACACCCAACGGCCACAAAGTTTCCATCGCGCTGGAGGAGCTTGCGCTGCCCTACACGGTGCATGCGCTGTCGCTGTCGGCGCGCGACCAGAAGGAACCTTGGTTCCTCGCGATCAATCCGAACGGTCGCATTCCGGCCATCATCGATCGCGCGGAAGACGACTTCGCGGTATTCGAATCCGGCGCCATCCTGATCTATCTGGCGGAAAAAACCGGCCGCTTGATGCCGTTGGACATGAAGGGCCGTTCGCGCGTGCTGCAGTGGCTGATGTTCCAGATGGGCGGCGTCGGCCCGATGATGGGTCAGGCCAATGTGTTCTTCCGCTACTTCCCGGAGAAGCTGCCACCGGTCATCGACCGCTATCAGGGCGAATCGATGCGGCTGTTCCGCGTGCTGGACGGTCACCTGAAAGACCACGAATTCCTCGCCGGCGACTATTCGATCGCCGACATCGCGAACTGGGCGTGGGTGCGCACCTATCCCTGGTCGGGCCTGAACATCGACGAACTGCCGCACCTGAAGCGCTGGCTCGATGTCATCGACGCACGCCCCGCGGCACAACGCGGCGTGGTGATTCCGCCATCGGACATCGACCTGACGAAGCCGGAAGACGACAAGGCCCGGGCCTTCGTGGCCGGTGCGCAAAAAATGGTTGAAACCGGCGCATCGACCAGGGGTGGCGTGTGATGCCTGGTGTTCAGGGTGTGTCGCGTGATGGCCTATCGTCTGCGGCGCTGCAGCCTCTGGTGCAGGGCATGTGAACAAGCGTCACGCAGCGCCGATTGATGCAGATCGGCGCTCAGGCTTTACGCATGGCGACCGCTAATTGAATCAGGCCTGCCCTGATACGGCAGGTCCGGATTCACCGGGCATGCGCCCGGGGGCCTGACTTCAACGGGGTCGAACATGCGCGAGGCAAGACGTCACCACCCTGCGCAACGCGCAGCACACAGCATCGAAAAACCCGGGCGCAAGGCAGACGGCCGCACGACCGCCGCTGACACAACCCCGGACGTCAAACCGTTAGCCGCCATCGGCCTGCGCAGCATCTCAGCCGATGATCGCGTGGCTGACGTCATCTCCGCAGCCCGGCGTGAGCACCTGATCATCGTGACCAACGGACATCGTTTTGCGCTGTGTTCCGTCGTGCCGGCAGGGTGGCGGGCTTTCGGTGCTCGCGAGTTCAATAACGCCGCGCACTGACCCGGACGGGTCATCTACGGCTTTTCCTCCCGCTGCGCCACGATCGGTCCGCCGTTGCGCGCCACCATGTGCCGTGCCACCGTTTCATACAGCGGCTGGCTGAAGATGCGAGATACCCCCGATGACAGCAGCGATACCGCCATCAGGCCGATCACCACCGAATAGCCGTCGACCATTTCCATCACGATGATGAAGGAGGTGATCGGCGACTGGGTCACCGCGGCGAGAAAGCCGGCCATGCACAGCACCAGCAGCATGCCGGGCGCGTCCTGCTGGCCGATCAGCGGCGCAAGGTCGTGGCCGATGCCGGCACCGATCGCAAGGCTGGGCGCAAAGATGCCGCCCGGCAGGCCGGACAGGTAGGCGATCAGCGTGGCGAGGAATTTGGCCGGGCCGTAGTACCACTCCAGTGACGTGTCGCCTTCGAGCAGCGCACGGGTTTCGCCGTAGCCGCTGCCGAAGCTGGTGCCGCCGGTGACGTAGCCCAGTGCGGCGACCAGCAGGCCGCAGCCGGCGGCAAAGCGGATCGGATGGTCGCGTCGATAATCCGCCATCCGTCCCTTCCACGACGTCGAACTGATGATGAGCATGCGCGAGAACAGGCCGCCCGCGACGCCGCACACCAGCGCGGTGATCGCCACGGCAAGCGCCATTTCACGGTCGGTACCGGCGATGGCGATCTGGCCGAAGTAGCTCGCCTTGCCGAGAAAGGCCTGCGACACGATGCCGGCCAGCACGATGGCGGTGATGATGAGACCGCTCATGCGCGACTCGACATTGCGCGACAGCGTTTCGATGGCGAACACGATGCCGGCCAGCGGCGTGTTGAATGCCGCAGCGATGCCGGCCGCACCGCCGGCGACCAGCATGTGGGTACGCGGAATGTGCAGGCCGCCCGGCAGCAGCCGGTGCAGCGCATTGAGCATCGACGCCCCGACCTGCACGGTCGGACCTTCCCGGCCCAGCGAAAATCCGCTGCCAACGGCCGCCGCGCCGATGACAATCTTGCCGACGATGATGCGCAGCGACAGCAGCGGCTTCCAGCTTCGATCTTCCGGGCGCGACATTTCGGCAATGGTCTGCGGAATGCCGCTGCCTTCGGCACCGGGAAACCAGCGCCGCGTCGCCCACACGCACAGTGCACCGCCAAGCGGCGTCAGCAGGAAGGGCCACCACGGGTTCTCGCTTGCCATGTCCCGGAAGTGGTGGATGGCCAGGTCCGACAACTGCGCAAAGCCGACGGCGAGCATGCCCACCACGACGGCGCCGCCCCACAGCACGAGACGGCCGAGCCACACCTTGAAATAGGCCTGGTTGCGCCGGCGCAGCGCCGGGTACCTGAATTCGAGCCAGGCAAGCCGCACTCGGGCGCGCAAGGCAGACAGCGATAACCGCAGCGAAGACTTCTGACGCATCGTTTGAATCCGTAAGCAGGGTAAGGCGCAGCACGGCACCGACGGTGCCTGCAGAACGCAAGATGCATGCCGCCAGCCGCGACGCCTGCAAAGCGACGGTAACCGCGTTGCAGCGGCGGGTTGGCCTCGAATATGCCGGAAAGCCGCGCAAGCGATGCCGCTTGATGCACCATACGGGGGCATTCGAAACCGCCCGCGCGGCCGCCCATGGAGATGCCCCGATGAAACCCACTGCCCGCGGCATCGCGGTCGCCCCCCATCACCTGGCCAGCGAATCGGCGCGCGACGTGCTGCGCGAAGGCGGCAATGCGATCGAAGCCATGATCGCCGCCGCCGCGACCATCGCCGTCGTCTATCCGCACATGAACGCGCTCGGCGGAGACGGTTTCTGGCTGATCGCCGAACCGGGCCAGCCGCCGCGCGCGATCGACGCATGCGGCGCCGCGGCGGTAATCGCCAGTCGTACCTGGTACGCCGACCACGACGTGCGCAACCGCCTGCCGACCCGCGGTCCGCTTGCCGCACTGACGATGGCCGGCACCGTGTCGGGCTGGCAGCTGGCACTCGAAGCGGCGGCCCAGGCAGGTGGGCGCCTGCCGCTGTCGCGCCTGCTGCGCGATGCCGAACACCATGCGCGGACCGGCATGCCGGTTTCGCGCAGCTTGGCACACGGGCTGCACATGAAACAGGAAGAACTGCGCCACCAGCCCGGCTTCGCCGCGCATTTCATGCCGGACAAAAGGGTGCTGCAGGCCGGCGATGTGCTGTGTCAGCCACGTCTGGCCGACACGCTCGCCCAGCTGGCGCGCGCCGGACTCGAAGATTTCTACCGCGGCGACCTGGCGCGCCGCATGGCCTCCGCGCTGGGCGCCGCCGGCAGCCCGTTGCGCCTGTCCGACTTCCTCACGCATCGCGCGCAGTGGCGCACGCCGTTGAAGCTCGAGCACAGCCTGGGCCACGTCTACAACACGCCGCCGCCCACCCAGGGCCTGCTGTCGCTGCTGATACTCGGCCAGCTCGACCGCCTCGGACTCGACGGTCTGCACGGGCAGTCTGCCGAATTCGTCCATCGCGTGGTCGAGGCGACGCGCCAGGCCTTCGTGATCCGCGACCGTCACCTGACCGATCCGGCCCGTATGCGCACGGACGCGCAGTCGCTGCTGTCCGACGAGTGTCTCGACATGCTGGCCGATGGCATCGACCTGCAGCGCGCCGGTGGCTGGGTCAGCGGTGCGCCGGGCGATACGGTGTGGATGGGCGTGGTTGACGCGGAAGGCCGCGCAGTGAGCTTCATCCAGAGCATCTACCACGAGTTCGGCAGCGGTGTGATCGCGGGTGACACCGGCGTGCTGTGGCAGAACCGCGGCATCAGCTTTTCGCTGGCGATCGGCGCGCTCAATGCGCTGGAGCCCTGCCGCAAGCCCTTCCACACGCTGAACCCGCCGATGGCGCAACTGGCCGACGGACGCACGGTTGTCTACGGTTCGATGGGTGGCGACGGACAGCCGCAGTTCCAGGCCGCCGTGCTGCTGCGCCACCTGTTGTTCGGTGACAGCGTGACCGCCGCAGTCGCGGCACCGCGCTGGCTGCTCGGCCGGACCTGGGGCTCGGACAGCGACACCCTGAAACTGGAGTCGCGCTTTGCGCCCGAGGTGTTCGACGCGTTGCGCAAGCGGGGTCATGTGGTCGAGTCGCTGCTCGAGTTCGACGAAAGCGCCGGTCACGCCGGCCTCATCGTTCGCCACGCCGACGGCCGGATCGAAGGTGCTGCCGACCCGCGCTCGGACGGTTCGGTCGAGTACGCCTGAGGCGTCAGAGCACACCCGCAAGCGCCCAGCGTCGCCACCGCCGCTCGTTAACCCCTGCTTAATGCAGGGTTTTTGTCTGCGTACGACGATTGATCTACGTCAGCAAACTCGCGCCGTGCGTCGTGCCGCGCGCGCTGCCGACGCCATCCAGTCAAACACAAGGATAAAAACATGAGCAAGAGGTCATCCCGCAGCACACGCTGGATCGCGGTGGCACTGCTGGCGGGCAGTACTGGCGCGGCCATTGCCAGCCCGAACGTCTACGGCAGCCTGAGCAACTTCGACGTCTACAACGACACCGGCTCGGAAACGCATGGCTTCGAGATCGAACTGCATGGGGTAGCCGATTCGGACGTGACCTACACCTTCGGCGGTACCTACAATCGCTACGGCAGTCCACGTGTCGACAGCTTCGCCGGCGGCATCTTCGTGCGCTACCTCAGTGCCTACGATATTGCCAATGGCGCTTTCATGACCGCGACGCCTGTCCCCACCAGCTTTTCGCCGACCGACGGTCACAGTTGCTGGTCCGGCGGCGGTGCCGGCTACGCGGGCAGCGGCTGTGAGCACTTCGGCCTCGGCCTTAAAAAGAACGCAACCAGCACCTCGTATCGCTGGCTCAAGGGAGATGCGGCGACCGGGCAGATCACGCCGGTCGGCGGCAATGTGCTGATCGCGGCCCCGGTCTGGCAGGTCATCGATCCGGTGCCGGCAGACCCCGGTCAGCCGGCTGCCGCACCGGTGGTGCAGGCAGTGATTGCGCCGGAACCTGCGGAGCAGCACGAGCAGTATGGCGAGGCGCAGTGGGTCAAGGTGTACACGACGGAGATCGAGCGCGAAGTCGAACTCGACGAGTTGCTGAGCGACAACGAAGTCGTGCCGCGCGAACAGTCGGAAACGGAAATCGAGTGGGTGCTGTTCCAGGCGAAGCCGGAGGGCAAGGACAACGGCGAGGGCGACGAACTGCTGCTGGAAAAGCCGCTCGCGGGCGACCTGGGTGGCAAGAAATCGATCATCCGGCGCTACGAGTTCTATGAATATCTGGGCGCCTACAATCCCGAAGATCACGAAGCGCAGCCGTTCGATGAAGCAGATCCGGAGGGCGCCGGCGAAGTCGGCCGTTACATCGGTGCGCAGATGGCGGCTGCCAACCTCGCTGCCGCACCGGTACCGGAGCCGTCGACGTGGCTGTCGATGCTGGGCGGCATGGGCGTGCTTGCGCTGCTGCGTCGTCGCCGGATGTGAGGACGCAGCGGCCGGTCAATGCAGCGGCGTCCTGGAAAGACACGTAAGGTCGGCGCAGCGACACCGGTCATCTGCGCATGTCCCCATGCCGGAGGCCTTCCATGTCGCTGCGTTCTGTCCTGCCAGGCCTGCTGGCTGCTGCGTTCGCTCCAGTCGTCCTCGCGCAGAGCGCGCCGGCCTGCCAGGCCAGCCGCAGCTGGGTGCCGGTGGTCGAGCTCTACACCTCGCAGGGCTGCAGCAGTTGCCCGCCGGCCGACGACTGGCTGCGTTCGCTGAAACAGGCGGCCGACGCGCAGCAGGTCGTGCCGCTGGCCTTCCATGTCGACTATTGGGACTACCTGGGCTGGCGTGACCCGTACTCGTCGGGCGCCCATTCGGCACGACAACGCCGGCTGGCGCGCGCCGAGGGTGGCAGCGTGGTCTACACACCGCAGGTCAGGCTGTCGGGCGAGGATTTTCGCGGCTGGCGCTCGGCTGACGCGGTGCGCACGACGCTGGCGCGCAAGGCGCCGCCACCGGCCGCTGACGTGATGCTGTCGCTCGATGTGCGCGGCAACCTGCTCAAGGTCGACGCGCGCACCACGCTGCCCGGCGGCACGGTGGGCTATGTCGCCGTGTATGAACGCATGCTGGGATCGAAGATTTCAGGCGGCGAGAATGCGGGTCGCACATTGCAGCACGACTTCGTCGTGCGCACCCTGATCGGCCCGTTCACGCCTGACGCACAGGGGCAGTTCAATCTGGTGCGCGACATCGCGCTTGACCCGGCCTGGAAACGCGCCGATCTTGGCGTGGCGCTGCTGCAGGCCGATGCCGACTCCGGAGCTGCGTTGCTCGGTGCTTCGCTTGCGCTGTGCGGAGCGCCAGCTTCAGCGCGTTGACGTCCAGCACGCCACGCCGATGAGCGCCTGAAACAGCGCTTCGACCGACATCGGGCTGGACGCGGCTGGCCTGGATCAGTCGGACGAGCATCGATTTCTCCTCGGGTCGCGTTGCCGGTTTGTGTTTCAGGATTCTCGCAGTTCGCACGGCCGTACGATGAACGATTGTGCAGCGCCACGCCCGCAGCCGGTCGACCGGTAGAATGGCGGCCTTATTCCGTTGTCCGTCTCACATGTCCATCCAGTGGTTCCCCGGTCACATGACCGCCGCGCGCAAGCACGCGACCGACGCGATGAAGTCGGTCGACGTGGTGGTCGAGGTGCTCGACGCCCGCCTGCCCGACGCGAGCAGCAATCCGCTGATCCACGCCATCCGCACGCATCGCAACCGGCCCTGCCTGAAGTTGCTGAACAAGGCCGACCTCGCCGACCCGGAGGCGACGGCAGCCTGGCTGAAGCATTTCAACGCCCAGCCGAACACGAAGGCGGTGTCGATTTCGGCGCGCAAGCCCGGCGACGCGAAGCGCATCGAACAGCTTGCGCAGTCGCTCGCGCCGCACCGCGACGACAACCTCAAACCGCTGCGCCTCATCATCATGGGCATCCCGAACGTCGGCAAGTCGACGCTGATGAATGCGCTGGTGAAGAAGCATGTCGCCGCGACCGGCGACGAGCCGGCAATCACCAAGAGCATCCAGCGCATCCACCTGACGCCGCGGCTCACGCTGTACGACACACCCGGCCTGATGTGGCCGAAGATCGAGCACGAAAGCGACGGCCTGATGCTGGCGGCCAGCCACGCCATCGGCCGCAACGCGATCATCGACGAAGAGGTCGCCACCTTTCTCGGCAACCTGCTGCAGGCGAAATACCCGGCACTGATGACCGCGCGCTACGGTTGCACGCCGGACATGGACGGTGTGTCGGTCATCCAGCACATCGCCGCCCGGCGCGGCTACCGCATCAAGGGCGGCGCGCCGGATTACGAAAAGGCGTCGTTCACCCTGCTGCAGGACTATCGCGATGGCGCCATCGGCCGCGTCAGCCTCGAAACCCCGGAATCGCGCACACAGATGCTGGCCGCCGACCGCGCCGCCAGGGCAGAAAAGGCACGACAGAAGGCGCCGGACGACACGGCATCGCCGGAACCGTAGGAGCGGACCCTGTCCGCGATGCGTTCGTAATCAAGCGACATGGCAGGCGCGAAGATCTGATCGCGGACAGGGTCCGCTCCTGCGAAAAAAGCATGTCACGGC
This sequence comes from Methyloversatilis sp., assembly GCF_030698125.1. Classification (GTDB taxonomy): domain Bacteria; phylum Pseudomonadota; class Gammaproteobacteria; order Burkholderiales; family Rhodocyclaceae; genus Methyloversatilis. Next base: position 72,467 of record NZ_JAUYNV010000033.1, on the reverse strand, counting down.
GCCATCGGCCGCGCCAGCCTCGAAACACCGCAATCGCGCGCCCGGATGCTGGCCGCCGACTGCGCGGCCAGGGCGCCGGACGCACGGCACCGCCGGAACCGCAGGAGCGGACCGGGGCGACGTCGATGTAGCCGTCATTCAGACCAGCGACTCGTCCAGCGTACCGGCCGCCCCCTGACACACGACATGCGCCAGGCCGGCACACTGGCTCAGCACATGGTCGGCGTAGAAGCGGGCGCTGGCGATCTTGGCGCGATGGAAGGCTGCGTCGTTGCTGCCGCCGGCCAGATGACGGTGCGACAACAACGCGGCGCGCGCCATCTGCCAGCCGCCGGCGGCGCGGCCGAACAGGCCGAGCAGCGGCACCGCTCCGGCCAGCACGGCGCGTACATCGCTGCGGAAATGTTCGATGACGAAACCCACGCCGCGCTCCAGCGCCTGCGCTGCGTCGCGCAGGGCGGCGGCGATCACGGCCAGCGCCGCGTCACCGGTCGCGTCCAGCGCGTCGCACTGCGCGCGCATATCGGCGATCACCGTGCGGGCGGCCGCACCGCCGTCTCGCGCGATCTTGCGGCCGACCAGGTCGTTCGCCTGAATGGCGGTCGTACCTTCGTAGATCGTGGTGATGCGCGCGTCGCGCAGGTACTGCGCCGCACCGGTTTCCTCGACGTAGCCCATGCCGCCGTGCACCTGCACGCCCAGCGAGGCGATATCGATGGACGTTTCGGTGCTCCAGCCCTTGACCAGCGGAATCATCAGTTCGACGAAAGCCTGCGCGCGAACGCGCGTCTCGGAGTCGGGATCATGTTCGGCACGGTCCAGCGAGGCCGCCGTCACGGCGGCCAGCGCGCGCATCGCCTCGACCTGCGACTTCATCAGCATGAGCATGCGGCGCACATCCGGGTGGCGGATGATGGCGACCCGCTCGCCCGACTTCATGCCGGCTTCGGTGCCCTGCACCCGCTCGCGCGCATAGTCCATCGCGGCCTGCAACGCGCGCTCGGCAACCGCAATGCCCTGCAGGCCGACCGCATAGCGCGCGGCATTCATCATGATGAACATGTACTCGATGCCGCGATTCTCCTCGCCGCACAGCCAGCCGATCGCGCCGCCGTCGTCGCCGTAGGCCATGACACAGGTCGGGCTGGCGTGGATGCCCAGCTTGTGTTCCAGCGACACGCAGCGCACGTCGTTGCGCGCGCACGGCTTGCCGTCGGCGTCCGGAACGAATTTGGGCACGATGAACAGCGAAATACCCTTCATGCCCTCGGGTGCGCCCGGCGTGCGCGCCAGCACCAGATGCACGATGTTGTCAGCCAGTTCGTGTTCGCCGAAGGTGATGTAGATCTTCTGGCCGAATACCCGGTAACTGCCGTCTGCCTGAGGCTCGGCGCGGGTGCGCACGGCGGCGAGGTCGGAGCCGGCCTGCGGCTCGGTCAGGTTCATGGTGCCGGTCCATTCGCCGCTCACCATCCTGTCCAGATACAGGTGCTTCTGTTCATCCGAACCACACAGCGACAGCGCTTCGATGGCGCCGGCGGTGAGCAGCGGGCACAGCGAAAATGCCATGTTCGCGCCCATCACCATTTCCTGGATCATCGCGACCACTACATGCGGCATGCCCGCTCCGCCGTGTGCCGGGTCGCAGCCCATGCCGTTCCACCCGTTCTCCGCGTACTGCCGGTAGGCATCCTTGAAGCCCTCCGGCAGCGTCACGCGGCCATCGGCGCCCAGCGTGGCGCCGGCGCGGTCGCCGATCCAGTTCAGCGGCGACAGCACTTCGGAGGTGAAGCGCGCGGCCTCGTCGAGCACGGCATCGACCACGTCGGGGCTCGAATCCTCCAGCCCGGGCAGCGCCACCACTTCGGCCAGCCCGGCCAGTTCCAGCGCGAAACGCATGTCGCGCAGCGGGGCAACGTATTCACTCATGGCTCACTCCTCCGGGGCTCTGGCGGCCCGTTGATGCTGCGCCGCCGAACGCGGCGGCGAAAGACTTACCTGCGACTTCCCACCTGCCCCCAGCGCCGGCTACCCCAGCTCCGCAACCAGCTTCGGCACCAGTTCGAACAGGTCGCCCACCAGGCCGTAGTCGGCGACCTGGAAGATCGGCGCATCGGCGTCCTTGTTGATGGCGACGATGACCTTCGATTCCTTCATGCCGGCCAGGTGCTGGATGGCCCCCGAAAGACCGACGGCAATATAGAGATCGGGGGCGACGATCTTGCCGGTCTGACCGACCTGATAGTCGTTCGGCGCATAGCCCGAATCAACCGCGGCACGGCTGGCGCCGAGTGCGGCACCGAGCTTGTCGGCCAGCGGTTCGAGCACGCTGTGGTAGGCCTCGCCGCTGCCGAGCCCGCGTCCGCCGGACACGACGACGCGTGCCGAGCCGAGTTCGGGGCGCGCCGACTGCGACAGTTCCTGCGACACGAAAGTGGCCAGCCCGGTCGCCGCCGGTGGCTGGATGGCTTCGATCGCGGCACCGCCGCCGGCAGCCGGCGCCGGGTCGAACGCGGTCGCGCGCACCGTAATGACCTTCATCGCGTCGCGGCTCTGCACCGTGGCCAGCGCATTGCCGGCGTAGATCGGGCGCACGAAGGTGTCGGCCGATTCGACCGCCACGATGTCCGACACCTGCGCCACATCGAGCAGTGCGGCGACGCGCGGCATGAAGTTCTTGCCGAAGCTGCTGGCCGGTGCGAGCAGATGACTGTAGTCGGCCGCCAGCGCCAGTACCAGCGCGGCCACGTCTTCCGCCAGCGCATGTTCGAACTGGGGCGAGTCGGCAGTCAGCACCTTCGTGACGCCGGCGACGGCTGCTGCGGCGCTCGCTGCCGCGGCGCAGCCGTGGCCGGCGACCAGCACGGTGATGTCACCACCGATCTTCAAGGCGGCGGTGATCGTGTTCAACGTCGCCGGGCGCAGCGCGGCGTTGTCATGTTCGGCAATGACCAGAATGTTCATGTCAGGGGTTCCTCAGCGCAGCACTCTGGCTTCGGTGCGACGCTTCGCAACGAGTTCGGCGACGTCGGCCACCTTCACGCCGGCCTGCCGCTTCGGCGGTTCGACGACGCGCAGCGTCGTCAGGCGCGGCGTCACGTCCACGCCCAGTTCGTCGGGCGTCAGCGTGTCGAGCGGCTTCTTCTTCGCCTTCATGATGTTGGGCAGACTGGCGTAGCGCGGCTCGTTCAGGCGCAGATCGGTGCTGATCAGCGCCGGCAGCGCGACGCTGACGGTTTCGAGGCCGCCATCGATTTCGCGCGTCACCACGGCGCGACCGTCGGCCAGCTGCACCTTCGACGCGAAGGTCGCCTGACCCCAGCCGAGCAGCGCCGCGAGCATCTGACCGGTCTGGTTGGCGTCGTCGTCGATCGCCTGCTTGCCGCAGACGATCAACTGCGGCGCTTCGCGTTTCGCCACCGCGGCGAGCAACTTGGCCACCGCAAGCGGCTGCAGTTCGACCTCGGTGCTGACCAGGATGGCGCGGTCGGCGCCGATCGCCATCGCGGCACGCAAGGTGTCCTGGCATGCCGCAGTCCCGCACGACACGACAACCACTTCGCTCACCGTGCCGGCTTCACGCAGCCGCACCGCTTCTTCCACCGCGATTTCGTCGAACGGATTCATCGACATCTTCACATTGGCGGTTTCCACGCCGCTGCCATCGGCCGCCACGCGGATCTTCACGTTGTAATCGATCACCCGCTTGACCGGAACCAGTGCTTTCATCGTTCGCGCCTCCTGCGCCGATAGGTGCTGTCGCGTCCATACGGATGCGTATGTCCAGGTCCGTACGCTACCGTATGCCTGAATCCATGGTCAATACCCGGAAGCGGAATAACCTCATGCCAGAACCCGAACCCCTCACGCCCCGGCTCCAGACAGACCGCGATACCTGGCTGCGCGCGGCCACCCAGACGCTGGCCGACAGCGGCGTCGACGGCGTCAAGGTGGAAAGCCTGGCGCGCCAGCTCGGGCTGACCAAGGGCAGCTTCTACTGGCACTTCAAGGACCGCCGCGCGCTGCTCGACGCCCTGCTGGAGCACTGGCGGGCCGGCCGCATCGACGACATCACGCAGCGCACGCAATGTGCGCCCGGCCACGAGATCGCGCAACTTCACCACGTGATCGACACCTACAGTCTGGCGCGCAACCAGCGCGGCATGCGCGTGGAACTGGCGATCCGCGACTGGGCGCGCCACGACGCGGCGGCTCAGACCGTGATCGACGCCGTCGATGCGGTGCGACTCGAATGCGCCGCCGCACTGTTCGTCGCTGCCGGCCATGGCGCCGACGATGCCGCCAGCCGCAGCCTGCTGCTGTACGCCTATGTGTTCGGCCTCGGCATGATGGACGGCGAGCGCGAGGCGCTGCGCCCGGCCACCTCGCGCGCCTTCATCGCGCGCCTGATCACCGGCGGATGAGGGTTTGCGCACTGAAGTGCGCACTGATACGCGTCACTGTCATGGCAAGCGACGGATAATTGCCGCGCTGCCGCATGGCACCCGATGCACCGTGCCGCCCCCGAATCCAGAGAAAGGAAAACAGATGTCCTTCCCCGCACCCGAAATTTTCAAGGCCTACGACATCCGCGGCATCGTCGACAAGACGCTGACCGCGGAGGCGGTTCGCGCCATCGGCCACGCGCTCGGCTCCGAAGCCGTCAAACGCGGCCAGCGCACCATCGCGGTCGGCCGTGACGGCCGGCTGTCGGGACCCGAACTGGCGGGCGCACTGGCCGCCGGCATCAATGCCGCCGGTGTCGACGTGCTGGACATCGGCTGCGTGCCGACGCCGCTTTCGTACTTCGCCGCCTTCGATCTCGGCACCGACAGCGCGGTCAGCGTGACCGGCAGCCACAACCCGCCCGACTACAACGGCCTGAAAATGGTGCTCGGCGGCCAGACGCTGTACGGCGACATGATCCAGGACCTGCGCCGGCGCATCATCGAGAACGATCTGGTGCATGGCGTGGGCACCACCCGCCATGCCGACGTGCGCGATGCCTACATCGCCCGCGTGACGTCCGACGTGAAGCTCAAGCGGCCGATGAAAATCGTCATCGACTGCGGCAATGGCGTGGCCGGCGACATCGGCCCCAAGCTGTTCGAAGCCATGGGCTGCCAGGTGACGCCGCTGTTCTGCGAAGTGGATGGCCACTTCCCGAACCATCATCCGGATCCGTCCAAGCCGGAAAACCTGGAAGACCTGATCCGCGTGCTGGCCGCCGGTGATGCCGAAATCGGTCTCGCCTTCGACGGCGACGGCGACCGCCTGGGCGTGGTCACGCGCGACGGCGAAATCATTTACCCCGATCGCCAGCTCATGCTGTTCGCCGCCGACGTACTGTCGCGCCAGCCCGGCGCACAGATCGTCTACGACGTGAAATGCACGCGCCTGCTCGCACCCTGGGTGCGCGAACACGGCGGCGAGCCCGTCATGTGGAACACCGGTCACGCGCTGATCAAGGCCAAGCTCAAGGAAAGCGGCGCAGCGCTGGCTGGCGAAATGAGTGGCCACATGTTCTTCAAGGAGCGCTGGTTCGGCTTCGACGACGGCCTGTACGCGGCGGCGCGCCTGCTGGAAATCCTCTCCGCCTCGCCCGACGGCAACGTCGTGCTGAAGGCCCTGCCGACCGCGATTTCGACGCCGGAACTCAACCTCAAGATGAACGAGGGCGAACCGCACGCGCTGATCGCCGGGATGCAGCAGTCGGCGGTGTTCGACGGCGCGCGCGAAATCATCAAGATCGACGGCCTGCGCGTCGAGTACGCCGACGGCTTCGGCCTGATGCGCGCCTCGAACACCACGCCGGTCGTGGTACTGCGCTTCGAAGCCGACACCGACGCCGCGCTGGCCCGCATCCAGGACGATTTCCGCGGCGTGCTGCTGCGTGCCCGGCCGGAGCTGAAACTGCCGTTCTGACCCGCCACGCCCTGAGCGGATGGCCGACCTGCAAGGCCGGCCATCCGTGACGCAGTGGGCAGAGATGGGCACCTGTTGGAAAAATAAGCTCGGGAAACCCTCAATCTTGAGTACGGCATGCCGAAACCGGTACATGTCGAATGACAACGTAACCCCCATCTTCGTCGGTCGCCAGCCCATACTCGACCGGAATGGTGCGCTTTACGCCTACGAGTTGCTGTTCCGTTCCGGTCAGATGGAGCATGCGGAATTCAGCAGCGACGTCAGTGCGACCGCCCGCGTGATCACCACGGTATTCAACGAGCTGGGTCTGGAAAACTCGCTCGGCAGCGCTTTCGGCTTCATCAATGTCAGCGAGGAAATGCTGATGTCCGAAACAATCGAGTTGCTGCCACCAGACAAGATCGTCATCGAACTGCTGGAAACGATCCCGCCGACGCCGTTGGTCATCGAGCGCGCGCGCGACCTGGTGGCCAAGGGCTTCCGCCTGGCGCTTGACGACGTGCTCAGCCTGGAGGACGACTTCCGGCCCCTCATCGAGATTGCGTCCTTCGTGAAGATCGACCTGCTGGGCATCGACCCGGACACGCTGCCGGCCATCGTCAAAAGCTTCAAACCCTACAAGGCGAAGCTTCTGGCAGAAAAGGTCGACAGTGCCGAACAGGCCCAGCGCTGCAACGAATTGGGCTTTGCCTACTTCCAGGGTTACTTTTTCGCCCGTCCCAGCGTGCTGAGCACACGTGCGCTGAAATCGAGTGAAACGACGCTGCTTCGACTGCTTGGGCTCGTCATCGGCGACGCCGAAACGATGGAAATGGAGCCGCTGATCAAGCAGGAACCGGCGCTGCTGGTGAATCTGATGCGGGTATCGAACTCGATCGGCAACGGCGGGCACCAGATATCTTCTGCGCGCGAGGCCATCACGCTGCTCGGGCGCACCCAGCTGCAGCGCTGGCTGCAATTGTTGCTGTTCTGCCCACAAGGCGGCGAGCAGGCCGGCGGCCCGCTGCTCGCGATGGTGGCCACTCGCGCGCGCACCATGGAGCTGCTCGCGGAAAGGTGCGACAGCCGTGATTGCGACCCCGAATGCGCGTTCCTGACCGGCATCCTTTCGCTGCTGCCAGCACTGCTCGGCGTGCGGATGGACGAAATACTGAAGACCCTGGCGGTCGATGTTTCCATCCGCAATGCCCTGAACGATGGGTCGGGCAATCTTGGCGCGCTGCTCACGCTGATGCGCAACTGGGAGGACAACACGCCGCACGAATTCGTGCTGACGCTCACCCGATTGCCGACGCTCGGCCTGACCGATTTCACGAATGCAAGCTCCGAATCCATGGCCTGGGCGGCAACGCTCGGCCAATGACCAGAACGCACAAAGGAAGCCTGCATGAACGCAATGGAACGCATTTTCAGCGCCACCGCGCAACTACCGGTCATTCCACGGGTGGTGCAGAAGATGATCGACACCCTCAAACATGAAAATGCCGACCTGCAGCCGTTGATCGCCGACATCCGGCTCGATCCGGTGATCAGCGCACGCGTGCTGCGAATTGCCAATTCAGGCTTCTACGGCAGTCGGCGCACGATCGGGTCGATCGAACATGCGGTCACGCTGGTGGGCACCCGGGTATTGCGCACGCTGGTCATTTCGGCCGGGGTGAGCAGCGCATTTCCCAAGGTACCGGGTGTTGACCTGAAGGACTTCTGGCGCCACGCATTGATGACCGCCAGCGCCAACGCAATGCTGGCGCGCCACGCTGGCGAAAAGGCCGACAACGCCTACGTCGCCGGCCTGATGCACCGGCTGGGCCAGCTGATGATCCACATCGCCTTTCCACGGCTGGCCGAAGAAATCGCGCGCGACTGTCATCATCTCAGCGTCAGCGAGCGCGCAGCCGTCGAGCAGCTGAAGGTCCACACCAACCACTGCGAAGTGGGTGCCGAACTGGCCGCCCGCTGGAATTTTCCGGATGACGTCGCGCGGGCCATGCAGTACTACTGCCAGCCGCACAACGAGAGCGCCACGCGTCTCGCGCGACTGACCAATGTCGCCGCCCAGATCGCGATGGAAATTGATGATGACGTGAAGCCCGAAGACATCGCCGAACACCTGAACCGCAGTATCACCGACCTGTGCGGCCTCGACCGCACGGCCATCCTGCCCGATATCGAGTATTGCGCGGAACACGCGACGGGAGCAGAACTGGTGCTGTGACCCGCTGCCTCCGGCGGGCCGGGTCAACGCATCTTCGGATTCAGCGTGCCGCGGTTGTAGTCCCTGTCGCCCGGCATGAGCACGCGGGTGCCGAACCAGCCGCCCTGTGCGCCTTCCGGGCGCAAATGGTTTTCCGGGTAGGTGTCGGCAATCTTCTTCGCCTCGGCCTGCTTCGCCTGATCGACGAACTTCCAGCGCCCGTCCGGCATCAGCTGCACCTTCTCGCCGGCCGCGGTGGTCGCTTCGATCATCGCGCCCTCGCCGGCCTGCACCAGCGCGCCGGCGGCAAGCGCCAGCGTCATGAACATCATCCGTTTCATCACAGCCTGCTCTCCACCCATGCGGTGACGCCGGCCAGCGCCGCCGGCAGATTTTCCGGCTGCGTGCCGCCGGCTTGCGCCATGTCGGCCTTGCCGCCGCCCTTGCCGCCGACCTGGGCAGCAACGAAATTGACCAGTTCGCCGGCCTTCACCTTCGCCGTCAGGTCCGGCGTCACGCCGGCAATCAAACTCACCTTGCCGTCGTTGACCGCGGCCAGCACGATGGCAGCCGAACCGAGCTTGTCGCGCAGCTTGTCCAGCGTTTCGCGCAACGCCGGCACATCGGCACCTTCCATCACCGCTGCCAGCACCTTCGCACTGCCGATGGTCACGGCCTGCGCCGCCAGATCGTCGCCCTGGCTCGATGCCAGCTTGCTCTTCAGCCGGGCCAGCTCCTTTTCCAGCGCACGCACGTGATCCAGCGTCTGCGCAATCTTGGCCGGCAGTTCGGCGGGCGGCGCCTTGAAGGCCGCAGCCGCCTGTGCGACCAGCCGGTCCTGTCCCTGCACGAAGCCGACCGCGTTTTCGCCGGTGATGGCCTCGACGCGGCGCACGCCCGCCGCGACCCCCGCTTCGACCGTGATCTTGAACAGCCCGATGTCGCCGGTGCGCGCCACATGGGTGCCGCCGCACAGTTCGCGGCTGGAGCCGATGTCGAGCACGCGCACCTCGTCACCGTACTTTTCGCCGAACAGCATCATGGCACCGGTCTTCTGCGCGTCCTCGATGCCCATGACCCGCGCCTGCGTCGCCGCGTTGGCGAGGATTTCGGTATTGACGAGGCGCTCGACGCGGGCGATTTCGTCATCGGTCATCGGCGCGTGATGCACGAAATCGAAGCGCGTCTTGTCGCCATCGACCAGCGAACCCTTCTGCGCCACATGTTCGCCCAGCACCTCGCGCAACGCCTTGTGCATCAGGTGGGTGACCGAGTGGTTGCGCGCGGTCGCGGCGCGGGCGCGCACATCGACGCGCGCGCTGACCGTGTCGCCGACCGCCAGACGGCCGGTGCTGACCACGCCGTGATGGCCGAACACCGCCGCCTGGATCTTCAGCGTGTCCTCGACGGTGAAACAGACACCCCCCTCTCCCGCATCAGCGGGAGAGGGGTCGGGGGTGAGGGCCGGTCGCGTTTGATCCGCTGAAAAAACGCCCTCACCCCGGCCCTCTCCCGCTGATGCGGGAGAGGGAGAAAGCAGCACACCGCGATCACCGACCTGGCCACCGGATTCGGCATAGAAAGGTGTCCGGTCGAGCACCACAACGCCCTGCTCGCCCTCGGTCAATGACGCGACCGGCGTTCCGTCCTTGTACAGCGCCACCACCCGCGCGTCGTCGACGGCAAGCGTGTCATATCCACGGAACACGGTCGCCGTGCCCTCGTATTCCAGCGCCGAGGCCATCCTGAACTTGCCGGCGGCGCGCGCCTGTTCGCGCTGATGCGCCATCGCGCGCTCGAAGCCGGCATCGTCGACCGTCACGTTGCGCTCGCGGCAGACGTCGGCGGTCAGGTCCAGCGGGAAGCCGTAGGTGTCGTGCAGCTTGAAGGCGGTTTCGCCATCCAGTTCGCGCCCGCCCCTGGCGGCCAGCCCGCCCAGCGCCGCTTCGATGATGTCCATGCCGTTGGCAATGGTTTCGAAGAAGCGCTCCTCCTCCTGCCGCAGCACGTCCATCACCTTCTGCTGCGCCGCGGCCAGATCCGGATAGGCGCTGCCCATCTGCGCCACCAGGTCCGGCACCATGCGGTGGAAAAACGCGGCGCGCGCGCCCAGCTTGTAGCCGTGGCGGATGGCGCGGCGGATGATCCGGCGCAAAACGTAGCCGCGCCCCTCGTTACCCGGGATGACGCCGTCGGCGATCAGGAATGAACAGGCGCGGATGTGGTCGGCCAGCACCTTCAACGACGGATTGTCGAGATCGGTGGTGTGCGTTTCGCGCGCGGCGGCGGCGATCAGCGCGACGAACAGGTCGATCTCGTAATTGCTGTGCACATGCTGCAGCACGGCGGCGATGCGCTCGAGACCCATGCCGGTGTCGACACTGGGCTTGGGCAGCGGATGCAGCACGCCGGCTTCGTCACGGTTGTACTGCATGAACACGTTGTTCCAGATTTCGATGTAGCGGTCGCCGTCTTCATCGGGAGACCCCGGCGGGCCGCCCGGAATGTCTTCGCCGTGGTCGTAGAAGATTTCCGTGCACGGGCCGCACGGGCCGGTGTCGCCCATCATCCAGAAGTTGTCGGACGCATAGCGCGCGCCCTTGTTGTCGCCGATGCGCACGATGCGCCCGACCGGCACGCCGATGCGGTCGCGCCAGATCGCATAGGCTTCGTCGTCTTCGGCGTACACCGTGACCCACAACTTGTCCGCCGGCAGCTTGAACACCCCGGTCAGCAGTTCCCACGCGTAATCGATGGCGTCCTGCTTGAAATAGTCGCCGAAGCTGAAGTTGCCCAGCATTTCAAAGAAGGTGTGGTGGCGCGCGGTATAGCCGACATTTTCCAGGTCGTTGTGCTTGCCGCCGGCGCGCACGCATTTCTGCGAGGTCGTCGCGCGGTTGTAGCTGCGCTTGTCGAAGCCGAGGAACACGTCCTTGAACTGGTTCATGCCGGCGTTGGTGAACAGCAACGTCGGGTCTTCGTGCGGCACCAGCGAACTGGACGCCACGATCTGGTGGCCCTTGGACGCGAAGAAATTCAGGAAGGCGGAGCGGATGTCGGCGCTGGTCATGGTCGGCAATGGGGGATCAGGAGAGCGCTAAACTGCGCGAAACAGCCGCAGATTCTAGCATTCCGCCCGTAGCGCCCGATGACTGCGCTGCCGTGGATACGACAGGCGGACAAGGAGAAGACATGCGCCACATCCTCGCACTCGACCAGGGCACGACCAGTTCGCGCGCACTGGTGTTCGACACCGACGGCGGCATCGTTGCGATGGCGCAGCGCGAACTGCCGCAGCACTACCCGCAGCCTGGCTGGGTGGAACACGACGCCCGGCGCATCTGGACCGATACCGTCGACTGCGTGAAGGAGGCGCTGATGCGCGCCGCGCTTGCGCCGACCGACATCGCCGCGATCGGCATCACGAACCAGCGCGAAACCGTCGTGCTGTGGGACCGCGCGACCGGCGAGCCGCTGGCCCCGGCCATCGTCTGGCAGGACCGGCGCACCGCCGACTTCTGCGCCCGCCTCAAGGCCGATGGCCACGAGGACGCGGTGCGCGCGAAGACCGGCCTGGTGCTCGACCCCTACTTCTCGGCCAGCAAGATCGCCTGGCTGCTCGACCACGTGCCCGGTGCCCGCGAACGCGCGCGGCGCGGCGAACTGGCCTGCGGCACGATGGACAGCTGGCTGGTGTGGCAGCTCACCGGCGGGCGCGCGCACCTGACCGACCTGAGCAACGCCAGCCGCACCCAGTTGCTGGACATCCACACCGGCCAGTGGGACGACGGCCTGCTCGAACTGTTCTCGATTCCACGTTCGCTGCTGCCGCGCGTGGTGCCGTCCAGCGGTGCCCTGGCGGAAACCGGTGCCGCGCTGTTCGGCCGCGCGCTGCCGATCACCGGCATCGCCGGCGACCAGCAGGCGGCACTTTACGGGCAGGGCTGCACGGCGCCGGGGCTGGCCAAGAACACCTACGGCACCGGCTGTTTCATGCTGATGCATACCGGTGAGCAGGCCATCGTGTCGCGCCACGGTCTGCTGACCACCTGTGCGGCGCAGACGTCGGCGCGCATCGAATACGCGCTCGAAGGCAGCGTGTTCGTGACCGGTGCGCTGGTGCAGTGGCTGCGCGACGGACTGGGGCTGATCGCCCGCTCGGGCGACATCGAGGCGCTGGCGGCCAGCGTGCCGGACAGTGCCGGCGTCACCATCGTGCCCGCCTTCACCGGCCTGGGTGCGCCGCACTGGTCGGCCGATGCGCGCGGCGCGATCTACGGCCTGACCCGCGGCACCACGCGCGCCCACATCGCCCGCGCCGCGCTCGAAGCCATTGCGCTGCAGACGCTGGACGTGATGCGGGCGATGGAAGCCGATGCCGGCGTACGCCTGCGCGAACTGCGCGTCGACGGCGGCGGCACCGCCAACGCGCTGCTGATGCAGATGCAGGCCGACCTGCTGGGCAGCACGGTGCGCGTGGCACCCACCGCCGAAACCACCGCGCTCGGCGCGGCCCTGCTCGCCGCCCGTGGCGCCGGCGTCGCCATGCACCCGGCAGACGAAGCCGCGCAGCGGTACGAACCGCGCCGCGATGCAGCGCCCGACGCGCTGATCCGCCAGTGGCAGGCGGCGCTGCGCTCGACCTTGCTGCGCGCCGCATCGGCCTGAGCGGAAACGGCACGGCGGCTCAAGCTTCGGCGTTGTCGTCGCGCACCAATTTCCACTTGATCGCCATGCGCATCAGGTCGATGTCGCTCTTCACGCCGAGCTTGGCCTTGATCTGGTAGTGCGTGTTCTGCGCGGTCTTCGGGCTGATGTGCAGCGACAGGCCGATCTCTTCGGCCGAACGGCCATCGAGCAACAGGCGCAGCACCTCGAATTCACGCAGCGACAGCGCGTCGAGCGGATTGTCGATGTCACTCAGCAGCGCCAGCGCGATGTCGGGCGCAATGTCGGGGCTGAGCACGCGCTGGCGGGCAGCGACCTGGTACACCGCCTTGATCAGCACTTCGGGGGCGCAGCTCTTGGTCACGTAACCCAGGGCGCCGGCGCGCAATGCCTGGGTCGCGAACAGCGGATCGCGATGCATGCTGAACACCAGGATGCGGGCGCGCGCATCGCGCTGCAGCAGCCGGCGGATCAGTTCGACGCCACCCATGTCGGGCAGCGAAAGATCGAGCACGACGACATCCGGCCCGACGTTGCGGAAGGCCACCAGCGCCTCGGTCGCGGTCGCCGCTTCGGCCTCAATGCGCAGGTCGCCGCGCTGTTCGAGCAGGCGGCGGTAGCCTTCGCGCACCACCGCGTGGTCATCGACCAGCAACAGGCGGATCATGCCGGCGCTCCGCTGGCGGCCGGCGTGAATTCCGGATGCGGCGGCATCGACGGCGGGCGGGCCGGCGCCTGCCCACCCGGTACGCGCAGCCTGACTTCGACGCGCAGGCCGCGGCCCTCGAGCGGGGCCAGCACCAGCGTGCCGCCGAGCGCGTGCACGCGCTCGCTCATGCCGAGCATCCCCAGCCCGCCACTGAAACCCGTGCCGGGGTCGGACAGGCCGTCGTCATCGATGCGCAACAGCAGTTCCGGGCCGTCGCGTCGCAGCGATACCTCGACGTGACGCGCGTCGCCGTGCCTGACCGCGTTGGTCAGGCTTTCCTGGACGATGCGGTACAGGCTCACGTTCAGGTTGTCGGCCAGCGTGTCGACCTCGCCGACTATCGTCAGCGCATGCAGGCAGCGGCCGTGGCTGCTGCGGTTGCGGCTGGCGACGAGTTGTTCGAGGCTGGCGGCGAGACCGAATTCCTCCAGCCCGACCGGGCGCAGTTCGCGCAGGATCAGTTGCAGCACTTCCATCATGTGGGCGGTGATGCGCGAAATCGCCTCGGCGCTGGGCAGCAGCGTCGGCAGTCGGTCGCCGGCCAACTCGCGCACGTAGGCCGCCTCGGCCTGGATGGACGTCAGGCACTGCCCCAGTTCGTCGTGCAGTTCGCGCGCCAGATGACGGCGTTCTTCCTCGCGGATGTCGAGCAGTCGCAGGGCCAGTTGCCGCTGTTCGGCGACGGTCTGTTCCAGGCGGTCGGCCAGATGGTTGAACACCCCGCTGATGCGCTGCAGTTCGACCAGTTCGAAGGACGGCAGGCGCACCGTCAGGTCGCCTCTTTCCATGCGCGCGAGCCGGTTCAGGATGTCGGCGGTAGGCAGCAGCGCGCGGCGCACCGGCAGATAGACCAGCACGTTGAGCAGCAGTACGCCGCCGGTGATGAACAGCAGGTTGCGCACGTCGCGCCACACGGAGGCCGCTTCGCTGGCGAAATTGGGCGTGATCGTCAGTTCGCCCACCTTGATGCCGGGGAACTTGCCGACGTGGCCGATGAACACCGCATCGTCGCCGACCAGCCGTTGCATCAGCGAGGCCGGCAGCAACAGCGGTCCGGAAGCGTCGCCAAAACAGCGCCGCACAACCGTTCGTGAATACAGGTCGTCGACCCGCACGCAGAAATGAATGAGGCGGCCCAGGCCCGCGAGAGCGGACAAGTCAAGCCCGCGCAGATCGCGGTCGAAGGCCGGGGTGGCATTCGTCGCTTCATTCTGGATCAGTTGCTGGATGGTGCCGCCGGTGCGCTGCAGGTCTGCGCGGATACGGCTGCGCGCCTCGTGCAGCGTGGCGGCGATCGCGCTCAGCAGCAGCACGAATGCGAAAAGGGTTATGCGCAACAGCAGGCTGCGCTTGAGATCGACACGTTTCATGAAGGCGTTCCAGGATATTGCTGCCGGACGATGTCAACGTGGGCCGCCATGATAGGACGGACGCCTCGGACGGGCGGCAGGCAAATTGACCGCCTGAAGATCGGCATATTGCCGGCGCCCTGCGTGGTTGCGGTCCGTAAGCTGCACCGGCGTATCCAAAGGAGAAACTTCATGCGTCCGGTCTCGTTCACCTGCCTCGTCACGGCCGCGATCGCCGCCGTGTGCACCATTGCCTACAGCGGCGCCCAGGCGCGCGATCTGGCGCAGATCCGCAGCAGCGGTACGCTGCGCGTCGGCGTCTACAAGGACTTCCCGCCCTATTCCGATCAGGGCACCGGCATCGACGTCGAGCTCGGGCGCGCGCTGGCCGAAAGGCTCGGCGTCGCGGTCGACGTACGCGCATACGACGCGGGCGAAAACATGGACGACGATTTGCGCAACATCGTCTGGAAAGGCAATTTCCTCGGTCTCGGGCCGGGCCCGTCCGACGTGATGGTGCATGTGCCGGTCGACCCGGGAATGAGCTTCCGCAACCCGCAGGTGAAGATATTCGCGCCCTACCACCGCGAAACCATGGCAGTGATCCGCACCACGGAACTGCTGCCCAAGCTCGACGCCATCACCGACGTGACCGACCAGTCACTGGGGGTCGAAACGGAATCCATCATGTCGTTCGCGCTGCTGTCGTCGGACGCGGGCCGCCTGCGCGAGCAGATCCATCATTTCCATTCGCCGTACGAGGCGCAGCGCGCGCTGGAAGAAGGCCGTATCGCCGGGTTCTTCGGCATGCGCAGTCAGGTCGAACCGATCAAGGCCGCGACCGGCGCTAAATTCGTCATCAGCACGCCACCGCCGCTGCCCGGCCTGCCGCAGGCCGGCTGGGCGCTCGGCCTCGCGGTCGAGGCAGATAACGTGGAACTGGCGCAAGCGCTACAGGACGCCATCGCGGACATGGCGCGCGACGGCACGCTGGACCGCATCTTCGGCAAATACGCGGTGACGCGGATGGCGCCCCTGTAGCGCCCCGGCACTTCGCCCGCCTGCCCCGCGCGACAGCGAACACGAGCGCGAATCCGCCGCCGCAGATGGGGCGGCGGGTGTTCATGGGGTTGGGGCTGTCGTTGGGCATCGCTGCGCTCACCCCAACCTACTCCGGCAAGCCGCCGCCAAATCGCGTTCCGTAGGTTGGGGTGAGCGCAACGATGCCCAACATCGTCCACATGCCGGTGCTGCTCAGCCCGGCCGGCCGAACGCCATGCAGTCGGTGAACAGCCCGCGCACACCGGCCGCGATCAGGTCGCGCGCGCGCGCCATGTCGTTGACCGTGTAGCAGAGCAGTGGCACACCCGCGTCGCACACCTGGCGCAAGACGTCATCGTCGAGAGCCGCCTCGTTGCAATGGATGGACACCGCGGCGTGTTGGCGCAAGCGGGCCGGCCAGTCATCGGGAATGTCGTCGAACAGCAGACCGCGCGGCAGATCGGGCGCCGCCTCGCGCGCCGCCTCGAGGGCGTCCATCGAGAACGAGGACAGCAGCGGCGGCCGCAGGCCGGCAGGCCAGCGCGCGGCGACCGCGAGCGCGACGACTTCGCCGGTGCGCCGTTCAAAGCCGATGGCCGGCTTGATTTCGATGTTGGCGGTGATGTCCAGCTCGAGCAGGCAATCGAGCGCCTGATCCAGCGTCGGAATGCGCTCACCGGCAAAAGCCGGGCCGTGCCAGCGCCCGGCGTCCAGGCGCAGCAGCGCCTCGGCGTCGAGCGCGCTGACCGCGCCCACGCCGTCGGTCGTGCGTTCCAGGGTTTCGTCGTGGATCAGCAGCGGCACACCATCGCGGCTCAGCATGACGTCGAACTCGACCATGCCGAAGCCGGCTGCCGCACCGATGCGGATCGCGGCGAGCGTATTCTCCGGCGCCGCCGAGCCACCGCCGCGATGGGCGATCCATAGCGGATAGCGCCAGGGCGACAGCCTGGACGTCATCGGGTCGGCTTCAGGCGGGATCGAGCAACTCGCGCGCCTGACGCGCGACGTCGTCGTCGGTCAGCCACGCGATGGCGCTCAGCATTCCCACCGACGTGCCGGCGGCGACGCCTTCGCGCACCCACTTCTCGATCGCCTTGACGCGCGCCGCGTCGTCGAGCGCGAGCAGCCGGCGCAGCGGTTCTCCGACCGACGCGTCTTCACGCGCCGAGCGGATCAGCAGGACGAGTTGATCGACTTCACACATGGACCTGCCCTCAGCACCGCCGTGTCGAGCACAGCCTTGGCCGGCTTGCGGTCGGCCCACAATTCTTCCAGTTCTTCGTCGAGCACCGCACGCACGCGCGGGTTGCTGGCGGCGATGCTGGTCTGCTCGTCCTTCGCACCGGCGCGACCGGCCAGCTGGCGCAGTGCCACCCGGGCGACGCTGTCCGCGGTCGGCGCATCGACCGGGCTGATGGCCACCATGCCGGCGCGGTTAAGCGGGATGAAGCCGGTGGCCAGCGACCACCGGGCCTGGCGGTCCGGATCGAGCAGGAAGGTGACAAAGCGCGCGATGGTGCGCGTTTCCTCGGCGCCGCGACCGGCGCTCACCCACAGGCTGGCACCATCGGCCAGCGTATGGCGCGGCGCGTTGCGGATGTCTTCGTGAAAGGGCAGCGCTGCGACGCCGACATCGAACCTGGCATCGCGCTTGATCTGCGGCCAGGCCGAGGAGCGTGCCGTCAGCACCTGACACTGGCCGCCGGCAAACATCGGCACCGCCTCGTCAGCGCGACCGAAAATGTGCAGGTAGCGGCTCTTGTACCAGGAAGACATCATGGCCAGATGCTTCACCTGCACCAGGCCGTTGATGGCGAGCGCTTCGCCGGTCTTGCCCTGCTTGCGCGCGAACGGCTCGTTGTGCCAGGCGCTGATGTTGTCCACGTGGATCTGCGTCGGACGCGCGCTGGTGTAGGGGCAGGCGTAGCCGCCATCGCGCAATGTGCCGAGCGCTTCCTGCAGCGAGAACCAGTGCGTCGGCGGCACGTTCGGGTCAAGTCCGACACGGCTGAAGGCGTCGCGGTTGTAGAACATGACCGGTGTCGTGAGCCCGATCGGCAGCGCGTTCAGGCGGCCTTTCGCACCATTCAGATAGGGCGGCATCGGCGCAGGAATCGCTGCGTGGGTGAATTTTTCCTTCGCGGTCGTCATCACCTGATGCAGCGGGGTGTAGCGCGGCTTGCCATCGAGGAAGCGCTGGCGCGCGCCGTCGTCGAGCACCAGCATGGCCGGGAGTGCAGGCGCCGCAGCGTCCGTTTCTTCCCAGTTGCGCGTGCTGAGCACGATCTTCTGTCTGGCCTTGCCGCCGGCGTTGAAGTCATCCACCAGCGCCTGCAGGGCAATTGCCGTGGCCTCGTCCAGGCCGTGCGCCAGTTCGATCTCGGTGGCTTCTTTCGGCGCGGCGGCCTTGGTGCCGGCTTTCGCACTGGCCTTGGCGGCGGGTTTGCCCGCCTTGGCGCTGGCCGCCGGCTTCGCGGTTGCTGGGTTGGCTGTCGCCGACATTGGCGCGAGCATGACGCTGGCCGCGATCAACGCGGCTAACGGCTTGATGAACATCCGGAAATCTCCTCTGTACAACATGGCTGGGCGCCCCGTCACGGCGCCGGATTGGTATAGCGCAGGTGCAGCGCGTCGATGGCTTCGTTCAGCGCGTTCGACAGCGTTACGGCCCACGCATCGATGTTCTCCCGCAACTGGCTGCGCGTGGTCACACCGATCAGGGTACTCGCCACCGCATGGCGCCGATAGCAGAACGCGAGCGCCAACTGGGTAGCCGTAAGTCCGTGTTCGTGCGCCAGCTGGGCGTAGGCGCGCGAAGCCGGCGCCACGTTCTCCTTGAAGTAACGCTGACCGAACTGCGGAAATTCGGTGATGCGACCGGCCGCGTCGGCGCGTTCGGCGTATTTGCCGGTCAGGTGGCCGAAGCCCAGCGGCGAGTACGCCAGCAGCGACACCTGCTCGCGCGTACACACCTCGGACAGGCCGACATCGAAGGTTCGGTTCATCAGGTGGTAGGCGTTCTGGATGCTCACCACGCGCGGCAGACCTTCGTCGGCCAGCCGCAGGCAGGTCATCAGCCCCCATGGCGTTTCGTTCGACACCCCGATGTGGCGGATCTTGCCCGCATCGATCAGCCGGCCGAGCGCCTCGAGCTGGCTGCGCAGCGACTCCGCCTCGCGCTCGCCCCCCGGGTCGTATTCGTACTGGCCGAACATCGGCACATTGCGCGCCGGCCAGTGGATCTGGTACAGGTCGATGTAGTCGGTGCGCAGCCGCGCGAGCGATCCTTCGACGGCCTGACGGATATTGCTTTCATCGAGCGCCAGCGGCCCGCCGCGTATCCATTCGATGCCGCGCGCCGGTCCGGCCACCTTGGTCGCCACGATGACCGATTCACGCGGGCGATGCGCAAGCCAGCTGCCGACGATGCGTTCGGTGTCGCCGAAGGTTTCCGCGCGCGCCGGGACCGGGTACATTTCGGCCGCGTCGAGAAAGTCGATGCCGGCCTCGAAGGCCTCGTCCATGATGGCGTGGGCCGTGCGCTCGTCGACCTGCTGACCGAAGGTCATCGTGCCCAGCCCGATGGCCGGGACCTCAAGCGTCGAGCGTCCGAGACGGCGGCGCGCGATATCCTTCGTGCCGACAGGCTTCATTCCGGTAACTTTCGTAAGATTCATGCGGCAAACCGGATTGCGTCCCCAAGGACGCGACATGTAACACAGACCGGTCGGCCCGGCGCGGATTCACCCAGATCGGAAACACCTTGAAAACAAATCCCCTCGGCCTGCTGCTGTATTGCCGTGCCGGCTTCGAGCGCGAATGCGCGCAGGAGATCATGGACCGCTGCGGCGACGCCGGCCAGATGATCGAACCGCAGGCCCAGGCCGGCAGTGGCTATGTCGAAGCATTTGCCGATGCACGCGCGTTGAGCGCACTGATGCGCAAGCTGAGCTGGCAGGACCTCACGTTTGCCCGCCAGCTGGTGTGGGCGGGCCGTACCGTAGAAGGCATGACGCCGCGCGACCGCGTCACGCCGGTGGTCGAAGCCGCGCTTGAACTGGCGCCGGGGTTCAGCGACTTCCTGATCGAAACGCCGGACACCGACACCGTGAAGGCGTTGTCCGGCCTCAGCCGCAAGCTGGAAGGCTTCGTCAGTCAGGCGCTCGAAGCGGCCAACGCCTTCAGCGACGACCGCGATGCACCGCGCCTGCACATCTTCTTCACCGCGGCCGACCGCGCCACGGTGGCGCTTTCGTGGCCCGGCCGTCGCAGCGAGTGGCCGGGCGGCATCCCGCGCCTGCGCATGCCGCGCGAGGCGCCGTCGCGCTCCACGCTCAAGCTGGCCGAAGCGTTTCACAGCCTGCTGACCGAAGACGAACAGGAAAGGCTGATCAAGCCCGGCATGAGTGCGGTCGACCTCGGCGCCGCACCGGGTGGCTGGACCTGGCACCTCGTGTCGCGCCATTTCGAAGTGACTGCGGTCGACAACGGGCCGATGAAGCCCGAATTGCTCGAAACCGGCCAGGTGCGCCACAAGAAGGAAGATGGTTTCCGCTTCGTGCCGCGCAAGCCGGTCGACTGGCTGGTGTGCGACATGGTCGAACAGCCGCGCCGGGTCGCGGCTCTGGTGGCGCGCTGGGTGGCGCAGGGCCTCTGCCAGCACGCCATCTTCAACCTGAAGCTGCCGATGAAGCGCCGCTATGAAGAACTGCAGCTGTGTTCCGACCTGATCGCCGAAGCGCTGGAGTCGGTCGACAAGAAGCACGAACTGCGTTTCCGCCAGCTCTACCACGACCGCGAGGAAGTCACCGGCTACCTGGGTGTGCCCGGCAAGTCCGCTTCCGCCCGCCGCCGGCACGGCTGAGCTGAGCGCCTGCTGTGGGGGGGGCCTGCTGAGTGGGAGCTCCTGTTGTGGGAGCGGCTACCACAGGGGTCGCTCACAGGAAGCCCACACAAGCTCGCGCCCGGGTTCCTGAACGTCGAATCCGCGCCACACGGAGACGCGATCCTGCACTGTGCGATAATGCACGCGCAGTCGCCTCGCCGGTCATGGCGGGGCCCGGAGTTTCCGATCCGGCCGGATTGCCCGGCCCGATCCTCCACTTCCCCCGCCCAGGCGCCTGCGCCCCGGGCTCGATAACCGCGCCAGGCTCACGCTGGCGCGCACTCGCGCCGGGTTTTCCGGAACCGATTTCCCCAGCCTGAACCGGCATGCCAGGCGGAAGTCCTTACACAAAGAGCTTCGCATACATGTCGTTTGAAGAACTCGGGCTCATCCCCGAATTGCTGCGCGCTGTCGCAGACACCGGCTACACCACGCCGACGCCGATCCAGGCACAGGCCATTCCCATCATTCTGGCCGGCCGCGACGTCATGGGCGGCGCCCAGACCGGCACCGGCAAGACCGCCGGCTTCACGCTGCCGCTGCTGCAGCGCCTCGCACCGCATTCCAGCAGTTCGCCATCGCCGGCCCGTCACCCGGTGCGCGCGCTGATCGTCTGCCCGACGCGCGAACTGGCGATGCAGGTGCATGAGAGCGTGCGCACCTATTCCAAACACCTGCCGCTGCGTTCGGTCTGCATCTACGGCGGCGTGGACATGAAGGCGCAGGTGAAGGAGTTGCGCGAAGGCCGCGAAATCGTCGTCGCCACGCCGGGTCGTCTGCTCGATCACGTCGAAGGCAAGAGCATCGCGCTCGGCCAGGTGCAGATGCTGGTGCTGGACGAAGCCGACCGCATGCTGGACATGGGTTTCATCCCGGACATCAAGCGCATCCTCGCGCTGCTGCCCGCACAGCGGCAGAGCCTGCTGTTTTCGGCCACCTTCTCGGAAGAAATCAAGAAACTGGCGCAGGCCATGCTGCGCGACCCGCAGCTGATCGAGGTCGCACGCCGCAATGCCACGGCCGAAACCGTCACGCACAAGGTGCACGCCTGCGCGACCGACGACAAGCGTGCGCTGCTGACGCACCTGCTGACGCAGCCGGACTACGTGTCGCGTCAGGCGCTGGTGTTCGTCAATACCAAGTTCGGCGCCAGCCGGCTGGCGGTGCACCTGATCCGTCAGGGTGTGGCGGCCGACGCCATCCACGGCGACAAGAGCCAGCAGCAGCGCACCGAGGCGCTGGAAGCGTTCAAGAGCGGTGCCGTGCGCGTGCTGGTCGCGACCGACGTCGCGGCGCGCGGGCTCGACATTGAGGACCTGCCCTTCGTCATCAATTTCGAGCTGCCGCACAACGCGGAAGATTATGTACACCGGATAGGCCGCACCGGCCGCGCCGGGCGCAGCGGCGAAGCGATTTCGCTGATGGCGCCGGAAGAGCGCGGTCGCGTGGCCGACATCGAAAAGCTGATCCGCAAGGAAATCGAGCCGGCAACACCGGAAGGCTTCGACCCGGGCCGCGCCCGGCAACGCGAAGCGCGCGAATCGAGTCCGCGCGAAGCGCGTGGTGGCGAACGTCCGCGGGAACGCGCCGCCGCCAGCAGCGGTGAGCGGCCGGAACGCCCCGAAAGCGCAGCCCGTCGCGGCCGGTCATCGCCCGGCGACGCCGTGCGTGCGCCGCGCAGTCCGCGTTCATCGGCGAGCCAGGTTGCAGCGGACGGCTTCGACTTCAGCAAGCCGTACGAATCACTGCCCTCCGGCGATGGCCCGGCCGCGACGGCCGACGGCACCGCAGGCAGCGCCCGGCGCGGCAAGCGACAGGTCGCCGCATTGCTGGGCGGCAACGGCAAGCGCTGACCACCGGGGCAGCCTTGCCCCGGCAAACGAACGAACACGCGAACCCGACGACAATCCGACGAATACTTCGTCGGGATAGCGCTCGCGCCACGCACGGCACGAGCGCGCTGACGCGTCGGTGGCGGCGGTGAAGGAATCCCCGATCAATCGGGGCGTTACCCTGCCCACTCCGGGACATACCCTCTGGCGGACGTTCGATAATAGTACGAACGATTTGTAAGAATCGGTTGAAATCCGGACGGATCAGCCGCTCGTGCAACCGGTCGCCCAGTTTGTCCGGCGCGAACGCGACCGCCCGCCCCGCTGCGTTACCCACGCCGCATCTGCGCCCCGACAGAATACCTACCCGCCGCAGGGCCTTTATCCGCGCGGCTCAGGGAAGATATCCCTTCTCCAGGGCCCTGCCACGCGTGCCTGAGCAGCCGCCCGCCAGGTGAGTCCGAGCCGGATTTTTTGGCGAGAACCCGATAAATGGCATGCATTTTGCAAAACCCGGGCGTCGCTCGTTGCGACGAAAATCCGACAGTCAGACGACTGATCCAAATTCGAGGAGACCATCCATGAAAAGAACTGCTCTTGCAGCGCTCGTCCTCACCGCATGCGCGCACAGCACCATCGCGTACGCCGGTGTGACGGACGCCGACATCGTGAACGACGCCAAAACCACCGGTAACGTTCTTTCGTGGGGCATGGGAACCGAAGGCCAGCGTTTCAGCCCGCTCAAGCAGATCACCCCGAAAAATGTGAAGCGTCTGGTGCCCGCCTGGTCGTATTCGTACGGCGGCGAGAAACAGCGCGGTCAGGAAGCGCAGCCGCTGGTCATCGACGGCAAGATGTTCGTCACCGCCTCGTACTCGCGCGTGTTTGCGCTCGATGCCAAGACCGGCAAGCGCCTGTGGACCTACGAACACCGCCTGCCCGAAGGCATCATGCCCTGCTGTGACGTGATCAACCGCGGCGCAGCCGCCTTCGACAACCTGATCATCTACGCCACGCTCGACGCACAGATCATCGCGCTCGACCAGACCACCGGCAAGGTCGTGTGGAAGGAAAAGATCGACGACTACCAGGCTGGCTACTCGTCGTCGGCAGCGCCCATCATCGCCAACGGCCTGCTGCTGACCGGCGTGTCGGGCGGCGAATTCGGCATCATCGGCCGCGTCGAGGCGCGTGACCCGAAGACCGGCAAGATGGTGTGGATGCGCCCGACCATCGAAGGTCACATGGGCTACCGCTACGACGCCGACGGCAACAAGACCGAAGCCGGCATCAGCGGCACCACCAATGCAACCTGGCCGGGCGACCTGTGGAAGGTCGGCGGTGCAGCCACCTGGCTGGGCGGCACCTATGACGCACGAACCGGCCTCGCCTACTTCGGTACCGGCAACCCGGCGCCGTGGAACAGCCACCTGCGCCCGGGCGACAACCTGTACTCGTGCTCGACCGTCGCGATCGACGTCAAGACCGGCGAAATCAAGTGGCACTTCCAGGGCACGCCGAATGATGGCTGGGACTACGACGGTGTGAATGAATTCGTCACCTTCGACATGAACGGCAAGCGCATGGGCGGCAAGGCCGACCGCAACGGCTTCTTCTATGTGCTCGACGCCAACACCGGCAAGTTCGAGCGCGGCTTCCCGTTCGTCAAGGCGCTGAACTGGGCCAAGGGCCTGGACGAGAACGGTCGCCCGATCTATGACCCGGCAAACCGTCCGGGTGACCCGACTGCCAGTGCCGATGGCAAGAAGGGCAACGCCGTATTCGCGACGCCTTCCTTCCTCGGCGGCAAGAACCAGATGCCGATGGCGTACAGCCCGGACACCGGCCTGTTCTACGTGCCGTCGAACGAGTGGGGCATGGAAATCTGGAACGAACCGATCACCTACAAGAAGGGTGCGGCCTACCTGGGTGCCGGCTTCACGATCAAGACGCTGGACGCCAAGGACATCGGCGGCGACTACATCGGCGCGCTGCGTGCCGTGGATCCGAAGACCGGCAAGATCGTATGGGAAGTGCGCAACAACGCCCCGCTGTGGGGTGGCGCGATGGTCACCCGCGGTGGCCTCGTGTTCTGGGGCACGCCCGAGGGCTACCTGAAGGCGGCTGATGCCAAGACCGGCAAGGAAGTGTGGTCCTTCCAGGTCGGCACCGGCATCGTGGCGCCCCCGATCACCTGGGACCAGGACGGTGAGCAGTACGTCGCCGTGACGGCCGGCTGGGGCGGCGCAGTCCCGCTGTGGGGCGGTGACGTGGCCAAGAAGGTTGCTTACCTGAACCAGGGCGGCTCGATGTGGGTGTTCAAGCTGCTGAAAGATTGATCCGGAAGATCTGAAGACTCCTCCTTGCGCCCCGCTGTTGGGGCGACCGTAACCGGCGCCTGTTGGCGCCGGTTTTTTTCCTTCCTGTCTGGTTGGTCAGCAGGCTCACTGACCGTTCTGCCTGTCAGTGCACCCGGCAACGCAGGTTGATGCCTCGGGGTGGCGTACCGGTATTGCAACCGATTTCTGTTTGCCGTGCAAAAATGCGGCCTCGCAGGAATACATCCCCGCACACACAATACCTCTGGAGACCAGGAATGAAGAACAGATTCACCGCGCTCATGCTGTGCGCCGTCATGTGGCTAGGCGCCTTCGCCGGCAGCGCATGGGCGCAGGGCCGCGACCTCGACGAAGTCATCAAGAGCGGCCAGATCAAGGTCGCGCTGTACAAGGAATTCGCCCCGTTCTCCGACGTCGCCACGAGCGGCATCGACGTTGACCTCGCCAGACTGCTGGCCGAACGGCTCGGCGTGAAGCTCGAAATCCTGTGGTTCTCCGCTGACGAGAACATGGACGATGACCTGCGCAACATGGTGTGGCGCGGCACCGTACTCGGCTACGGCCCGGCCGACGTCATGCTGCACGTACCCATCGACGCGACCTACACGGCACGTAACGACAAGGCCATGTTCTTCGCACCGTATTACCGCGAGAAGTTCGCCATCGCCCGCAATGTCGAGAAGATCGACAAGCTCGAATCGCTCGATGCCTTCCGCACCCAGCGCGTCGGCGTCGAAGTGGAAACCTACCCCGCCACGGTGCTGCTGTCCGCAGATGGCGGCGCCTACCGCAACAACGTCGGCCATTACAAATCGGCCGGCGAGGCCCTGACCGCGATGAAAAACGGCGAAGTCAGTGCCGTCATGGCCATGCAGAGCGAACTGGAAGCCGGTCTGGCAGGGTCCAGCGGCTACGTCATTTCGGACGTGCCGCTGCCGCTGGTCAATCGCCGTCAGTGGGTCATCGGCCTCGCCGTGAAGTCAGGAAACGAAAAACTGGCCCAGTCGCTGCAGGCCGCGATGAACAGCATTGCGGAAAAGGGCGAACTGAAGGACATCTTCAAGCGCCATGGAGTCGAGTATCGCGCCCCCTGACGCACGGAAGAACGGCATGTCGACCCGGTCGGCGTGCACGATGCGCTCGCCCGCTGAGGCGACCAGGCGTTGAATCAAAAACAAAAGCCCCGGATCGCCGGGGCTTTTGTTTTTTTAACCCGCTATCGGGTCATCACTGTGGTTCAGCTGTGCTTGTAGTGCTTGCGCAAGGGCTTCACCACTTCCCACATCGACTTCATGCCCTTCGGGAACACCACGAAGTCGCCGGCCTTGATCACGACCTTGTCGCCGCCTTGCGGCGTGACATGGATCTCGCCCTCCAGCAGATAGGCGCTTTCTGTCATGCCGAAATCGAGCGGAAACTTCGACACTTCCTTCTCCCAGATTTCCCAGCTCGACACGCCCAGTTGTTTGAGCTTGTCTTCCGACGGATTGTGTTCAACGATGATTTGAGACATGGTCATTCCCGGGTTGGTGACTGAAATTGCTGCAAAAAACTGCCCGAGCAAAATTCAGGCAGCTTGAATATTCCGGACGATCGCGGCCTGCAATCAAGGATGCGGCCGGATCCTGCGTCATCGGCACGCGCGACGCATCGTCACCATCGCCGCCGTACGTGTCAAGGCGGCCTCACCCCTGATCGCAGAAACGAACCACATCGCTCCGGCGCGGGCCAGCTTCCCGTGGACGAATTCCCGCGAACGGAACAGGTCGGGACTTCATTCCGCCGGAGCGCAGCGCAACGACAATCGGCCTGGAGCTGTCCCTGTGGGAGCGGCGATCCACTGCCGGCCCTGCATGGCCGGCCGGCTCTGCGGGCGGCGAGCAGTGCTCGCCGAAACCCCCGCTCCGCCCCCGCCGCGATACGCGCTTCGAGCAGCGATTCTCGCGGCGCAATCGCGGCGGGGACGCCGCTCCCGCAGCCGCACAGTCTTTCCCACAGCGCTTCCACAGTCCCTTCCACTGCCCGTTCCACACGCAGCATCCACAGGCTGCTCCAATAGCGCCCGCCGCCAGAGCCGCGGGGCTTATCGCAGGACCCGGGCATCCGGTGCCGGATCGAGCACGAACCTAATGCTGTGGTGGCGCCCCTCCCCGTCCAGCGCGGTCAGCCGGTGTTCGCCGGGGTCGTCGAGCAGCACCTTGCCGCCGGCGTCCGGCGTCACCCGTCGGCCATCGAGCAGCCAGTACACCGTGCCCTGCGCGCCACGCGCCGCGAGCTGCAGCGACACATGGCGCTGATGCGGCGCGGGGCGCAGGCGCAGGCCGTCGGTGAGGCCGACGATGCGCAGCGTCGCGGCCGGGGCGGTATCAATCGGTGCGCAACCGGGTTGCCAGTCGGGCAGGCGCTGGTCCGCCGGCAGCCAGTCGGCAAGCCAGGGTTGCAGCAACACGGGCCAACGTGCGAAATCCTGCGCTTGCCCATTGCCGCAGCCGGAAACGGTGCGCAAGCCGCTGGCCGGAGCGATCCACATGGTTTGCCGCAGGCTGCTGCCGTCGATGCGGTCCGGACGGGTCGGTGGCACGGCGCCGGCGAGCGACCAGGCGCTGCGACGGCGATGGCATAGTGGCGCGGGCATCCCGGCCGTCGCCGTGCCGAGTGGCCAGCAGATGTCGACCGGCTGCACCGACGCCGGCCGGTCACGCGGTGCAGGCGCTGTGCGCGGCAGCGCCGCAGCGATGTCCTTCAGCAACGGCGCTGCCGCGTTGGCGCCGAAGAAGCCGGGATTGGGCGTGCCGTCGGGCCGTCCTATCCATACACCGAGCGCATGGCGGCCGGCCACACCGACCGCCCAGGCATCACGAAAGCCGAAGCTGGTGCCGGTCTTCCAGGCCAGCGGCGCGCTGCCACCGCCTTCGATGAAGGGACGGTCAGGGTGGCCGCCACCTTCCAGAATATCCCGCACGATCCACGCCGCACCTTCGCTCATCAAACGCGCTTCGACGCGTGGCGCGTCCGGCGTGAGGCGCGGCGTGCCGGCCAGGCCGCCGGCAGCCAGTGCGCGGTAGGCGCCGACCAGTTCTTCGAGCGTGACACCGGCGCCGCCCAGGATGAGGCTCAGGTTGGGCTGCTCACCCGTAGCGATGCGCAGCTTGAGGCCGCCCGTGGCGAGCCGGGCGGCGAAGCGCGGCGGCGTGATCTGGTCCAGCAGGTCGACGGCCGGCACGTTGAGCGAGCGCTGCAGCGCTTCGGCAGCGCTGACCGGCCCCGAAAAATCGGCCTGGAAATTGCCCGGCTGATAGCCGCCGAAGGTCTGCGGCGCGTCGATCAGCAGGCTTTCGGAATGGATGAGGCCGTCGTCCAGCGCCATCGCATACAGGAAGGGCTTGAGTGTGGAGCCGGGCGAGCGCACGCCGCGCACCATGTCGACATGGGCGCTGCGCGCTGCATCGCTGAAGTCGGCCGAGCCGGCATAGGCGCGCACCTCAAGTGTGTCGACATCCATCACCAGCGCGGCGATCGACACTTTCGGCGGCAGTACCGAGGCGCGGTCGGCCAGCAGGTGCTCGACCGTGCTCTGCAGTTCGCGGTCCAGCGTGCTGGCGACGCGAGTCAGGCCGCGCCGGTCCGATCGGCGCACCTGGCCGCGCAGTCGTTCGGCCGCCAGCGGTGCCAGCCAGCCACCCTGCAGACGCTGTGCGATGACCGGTTCGATACGCGCGTCGGCCACCACCTCTGGCGACCAGATGCCGAAGGTGGCCAGCCGTGTCAGCACGCGGTCGCGCGCGACCTGAGCGGCCTGGGGCGCGCGGTCCGGCCGCAGGCGACTGGGCGCGCGCGGCAGCGTGGCGAGCAGCGCCGCTTCGGCGTGACTCAGGTCGCGCGACGGCTTGCCCAGGTAGGCGCGACTGGCCATTTCGACGCCTTCGACAATGCCACCCATCGGCGCGTGATTCAGGTAAAGCGTGAGGATGTCGTCCTTCGACAGCCGCCATTCGAGTTGCAGCGCGCGCGCCATCTGGCGCAGCTTGCCGCGCGGCGTGCGCGGCACCGGTTCGAGGATGCGTGCGACCTGCATGGTGAGCGTGGAGCCGCCGGACACGATGCGACCGCTGCCCGCCCACTGCCACGCAGCACGCGCCAGCGCAGCCGGATTGACGCCCGGATGCCAGCGGAACCAGCGGTCTTCATAACCCAGCAGTGCCTCGACATAGCGCGGCGACACGTCGGCCAGCGTGACCGGATAGCGCCATGCGCCATCCGCACCCGGCCAGGCACGCAGCGGGCTGCCGTCGCGCGCCAGCACGATGAAACCGTCGTCCCGGCCGGGCAGCGGCGGCGGAAACAGGCGATCAAGCAGCCACAGCGCGCCGAGAAACACCAGTGCAGCGAAGAGAACGCGGCTGAACAGGCGCCCGGCGCCCGGCGCCGCCGGATCGATGACAGCCGGTAAGGACACTCAGCGCAAGCGCAGCGCGGCGCCGTTTCCAGGCGCGGACGGCGGCACCGGGTGGTGCACGCCGGCGTTCGTAGCACGGCCGTCGATGCGACCGTCGATATCGACAACGTCGACAACGTGGACCACCTCGACCGCCTCGACCGCGCGCGCATACAGCCAGCAAGCCGTCGCCACCACGGCCACGGCGATCCACATGCCGTAGGGGTTGCGGCCATCGCGCCGCCGCTGCGGGGGATGGTGTGGCTGCCGATGCTCGGACTGCTCGCCAACTGGCGACGCGTCGTCCCGGGTCGACTGCCGCGGCGCGTCGGCAATGCCGCTGATCGTGCTGGTTTCCCAGCGCTCGATGACGGCACGCCCCGCGTCATAGTGGTGATCATCCACCATCAGCCGGACCAGGCCGGCAGCCGGCAATTCGCCCATGCCGCCCTGCAGGAACTCACCGTGAATCACGGCGGGCACGCCTTCCTGTGCCAGCAGGTCCTTCAGCAGATAGGCTTCGACGAGGCTGGCCGCTTCGTAGAGGGTTTTCATCGTGATCGGTGCACAGAGGATGAATGCAATGAAGAGTACACCACCGCCGCGGGCAGATCATGTTGCAGCGCTCACAGCGCCCTCGCATTACGGTCACGGGGATCGGGCTTTGCATACTCCGCACGCAATCCGCGGTCGGTCGCCGCGAGGTCGACCGAAATCCGCAGCGCGCTTGCTGCATCACCTGAAGGCGCCACAGCAAGGCGGTCACCGCTGAGCAAGCAGTCATGTGCGCGATCGAGGCTGACCGGCAGCGCACGGAAATAGCCGCCTGCGTCCTTCTGATCGCTGACGGTCACGAGGTCGCGCGGCAATGGCGCCGGCAGATCGACGCCATTGCCGCGCCAGCGCGGCACGAAGTCCGCCGCCGGCGGCAGCACGACCGGATCGGCGGGCTGGAACTCGGTCAGTGCGGTACCGGAGGCGTCACGCCAGAACAGCCTGAGCCGTGGCAGCGCGGTGCCGGGCCGCCATGCGAAATGCAGGTCTGCGCCGTTGCGGCACATGTACGCATGCATCTGTGTCGCGGTGTCCGCCCAGTGACCGCCCGACATCGCTTCGACGCGCTCGACCGTCACACCCGCCGGCGCACGCAGCGACTGAACAAGGAGGTCGCCGGTGCCGCCGCCGACGGCGGCCAGCCGGAAACGCAGCACCGGCCGCACGTCATGCGGCAGCGGCCGCTGATCGGTTGCTGCCACGCGTGCGCCGTCGATCAGGCGAACCAGATGGAAGTAAGGCATCTGCAGCGCGCTGATGATGCCGACCGGCGACAACAGCATCAGCAGACCGCTGACCGCCAGCCATGCACTTTCACCCCGACCCAGCCGCGGTGAGGCGAGCCACCCGGCCAGCCCGTGCAGACCGAACCACAGCAGTGGCGCCAGCGTGAGCAGTGCGGCATAGAACACCGCCAGGCCTTCCATGCCCGACACTGCGCGCGCGGCGAACAGTACGGCGACCACGGTCAGGGCGAGGATGGGCAAGGAACACAGGCGCACGAACAGCGCACCGCCGCCCTTGCCGCGCGCCCGGAACATGCGCTGTTCGATCACGATCAGTACGCCGACGGCGATCAGCAGCGCCAGCAGCACGCCGCCCCAGAAGACCAGGCCGAATGTACCGAGCGAATCCGGGGTGCGCGCGAGGGAGGCGAACATGGCAGGTGCGAAGGACGACAGCTTTCAGCGGACGCGCCGCACGTTCAGCCCCGGCGAAGCGAGGTCCTGGAAGCTGTGGGTCAGCACCTCGGCCAACCGGTCTTCGGCGAGCCCGCGCGGGAAGGACACGTCATAGTCGCGATGACGCATGCCGGGCCCCAGCCGGTAGGCGACCCACGCCCCCGACTCTTCGCAAACCTCGACCTCGAACCGGCCGTAGACTTCGAACACCATGGTGCGTAACCGGTAGATTGAGACCACAAAATCCGGATACCCCGCCTGGGACGTACCGGATGCCTGTCCGAAGACCGAAAAACGGCTTTCGTGGCGCCATCATTCACGATGAACCGGGCCGCTACCGTGATGAAGCGCGGCGGAGCACATCGCGCGAGCAGATATTCGATTCGCCGTGCCAACCTGCTCACCCGTTGCTCAAGCCAGATAGAAGCTCGACCGTAAAAGCGGACTGGATGGCGTCGGCTGAAAGCCCGCGTCACCGGCGACCGGACATAAGGATAACGCCAACACGATGAGCGACAAGGCCACCGAACAAACCTATGTTGCGCTTCTGCAAAACTGGATCGCAAGTCTGCGCAAGCGCTTCAAACTCAGCCCGTCGTGGACGGCCGCAATCGACAGGCTGGAGCGCCGTCTGGCCGAGCGCCCGCAATCGGTCACCGCACTCGATGTGGGCCGCCTGTTCCAGCCGCTCGAAAAGCATCGCGCCGTGACCGAGCACCCCCCCGGCGCCGACCGCGCGCTGCAATACCTGATCGAGTCGGGCCGCCTGGGCGCGATCGACAAGGCTTCGGACGAGCTCTATGCGTGGTTCCGCAAGCACTGCCTGTGGGCCACCGGCAGCCTGTCGATCAACGTCAGCGAACTGAACACCCACACCTCCGACGAGGCGATCCGCCAGTACTTCAATGCCGGTTGATGCGCAGCTTCAGCTGATGCGGCGATAGCCGCCGGGCACGCCGGCCGGCGACAACACCCACTGCCAGAGCTGGATGTCGCGTGCGCGGAACGCACCGGCGCACGACAGCAGGTAATAGCGCCACATGCGGCGAAAGCGCTCGCCGAGCCGGTCGGCAAACTGTGGCCAGGCAGCGTCGAAATTGCCATGCCAGGCCATCAGCGTGCGGTCGTAGTCGGCGCCGAAGTTGTGCAGGTCTTCGACCACGAACAGATCCTCGAGCGAGTGGCCGATCTGGTCGACCGCCGGCAGGTCGCCGTTGGGGAAGATGTAGCGGTCTATCCAGGGGTCGGTCGCGCCACGCCGCGTGTTCTTGCCTATCGTGTGCAACAGCAGCAGGCCGTCCGGATGCAGACAGCGCCGCGCCACCTGCATGAAGGTACGGAAGTTCTTGCGCCCGACATGCTCGAACATGCCGATGCTGGCCACCCGGTCGAAGGCCTCGTCGACCTCGCGATAGTCCTGCAGCCGGAACGCCACCGGCAGCCCTGCGTAGCGTGCGCGCGCCCACTCCATCTGTTCGCGCGACACGGTCACGCCGACACATTCCACACCGTAGTGCTCGGCCGCGTAGCCGATCAGGCTGCCCCAGCCGCAGCCGATGTCGAGCAGACGCATGCCGGGTTCGAGCTTGAGCTTGCGGCACACCAGATCGAGTTTGGCATCCTGCGCAGATGCGAGGTTATCGGCGTCCTTCCAGTAGGCGCAGGTATAGGTCATGCGCGGATCGAGCATGGCCGCGTAAAAATCGTTGCCCAGATCGTAGTGACGCTGGCCGACCTGCCAGGCGCGCCGCCGCGTCTGGCGGTTGAACAGGTGAGCGCTGAGCGCGTGCATGACGATGCGCGCCGGCTGCACGCGCTCGCCCAGACGTGCCCGCAGCAGCCGGGCGAAGAATTCGTCGAGACGGTCGGCGTCCCATTCACCATCCATATAGCTTTCGCCCAACCCGAGGCTGCCCTGCGCGAGCAGGCGCGCCGGCAGGTCCGGCGAATGGATGCGCATGTCCCACGGTTCCGGTCCGTCCGCTTCGATGCCGGCCTGCGCCAGCAGCCCTGACAGCACGCGGAATTTCGACGAACGGGCGACGTCCTGCGGCGGCGCCCTGAAAAGTGCTTCGCGCAACATGGCGACACCTCCCGGACTTCGGAACCACGAGTTTAGACCAAGTCCAGACCAGCGCGCGGGGCGCGGCGCGGATCGGGAAATCCGCGCAACCGCGACTCAGGAAAATCGCGAAGCGCTCAGCCGCCCAGGCTTTCCAGAAACTGCACCGCCACGTCTTCGCTGCGCGTGCGGCGCATCGGCGGCAGGCTGCGCCAGATGGTCTTGCCGTAGTGCTTGTCGATCAGGCGCGGGTCGCACACGACGAGCACACCGTGGTCGCGCTCGTCGCGGATCAACCGGCCGGCGCCCTGCTTCATGCTGATCACGGCATGCGGCAGCTGGTAATCCATGAAGGCGTTGCGGCCTTCGCGCTTCATGTGTTCGATGCGCGCCGACAATACCGGGTCGTCCGGCGGTGCGAACGGCAGCTTGTCGATGATGACCAGCTGCAGCGCGTCGCCACGCACATCCACGCCTTCCCAGAAACTCTGGCTGGCGACCAGCACCGCGTTGCCGGCGGCGCGGTGCCGCTCGAGCAGCTCGCTGCGCGTGGCCTGGCCCTGCATCAGCAGCGGGCGGTCAGGATCGTAGGCCGACAGCTTGTCCTCGATCAGTTCATGGATGCGCTTCATCGCGCGCAGCGAGGTGCACAGCACGAACACGCCACCGCGGCAGGCCTTGATCAGCGGCCAGGCAGTGCGCGCCACCGCTTCGGCGTAGGTGGGCGCGGACGGCTCGGGCATGTTTTCGGGCGCATACAGCAGCGCCTGTTCGCCGTAGTTGAACGGGCTGCCCCACTGCGCGGTCTCGGCGCCGGCCAGGCCCAGTTCGCCGCAGTAATGGCCGAAGTCGCCGCCGACCGCCAGCGTAGCCGACGTGAATATCCACGCCCGCGGGTTGTCTTCCATCTGGCGCCGGAAAATGTCGGCCACCGACAGCGGCGTGGCGTTCAGCGCCAGCGCCTGCGTATACACCTCGGCCCAGCGCACGCGGTCGGGCTGGTCAGGCTTCTGCCAGCGTTCGATGCGCGCCACCAGATCGAGCGAGCGCTGCCAGCACTTTTCCAGCCCCTCGCTGCGCCCGGCCTGGGTTTCGAGCACGCCGGCCAGCTCGCGCAAGGCGTCCAGCACGGTGGCCAGCGCCGGCGCGAACGCGGCGCGTTCGTCGATCTGCACCGCCGACAGCCGCACATTCTCTTCGCGGAACACCAGCCGCAGGTCGCGCGCCGCCTTGGCCATGCGCTCGGCGGCTTCGGGCAACTGCTTGAAATCCTTGGCGTTGATGACCGCCTCGGCACGCGTGTCGCGCGCCAGTTCCAGCAGCTGCGAAGTCGATACCGACTCGCCGAAGAACAGGCTGGCGGTTTCCGCCAGCTGATGCGCTTCGTCGAACACCACCGCATTGCAGGCCGGCAGCAGTTCGGCCACGCCCTCGTCACGCAGCATCAGGTCGGCGAAGAACAGATGGTGATTGACCACCACCACGTCCGCCTCCATCGCCTCGCGCCGCGCCGCGGTCACGAAACATTCCTTCGCGTTCGGGCAATCCTGGCCCAGACAGTTGTCGCGCGTCGACGTGGCCAGCTGCCAGGCGCCCGACTCTTCCGGCACCTCGGTGCATTGCGCCTTGTCGCCGCTGCTCGTCACCTTGGCCCAGCGCGCGATGGACTGCAGATGCCCGGCCTCTTCGCGCGAGCCGAGCCGGCCGTCGTGCAGGGACCGTTCGAGGTGGTAGTGGCACAGATAGTTGGCGCGCCCCTTCAGCAGCGCGATGGTCACCGGCACGCCGAGCGCGCCGCGCACCGTCGGCAGGTCGCGCTGGAACAACTGGTCCTGCAGCGTCTTGGTGCCGGTCGACACGATCACCTTGGTGCCGGACAGCAGCGCCGGCACGAGATAAGCGTAGGTCTTGCCCGTCCCGGTGCCCGCCTCGACCACCAGCACCCCGCGCTGTTCGATCGCCGCCGCCACCCGCTCGGCCATTTCCGTCTGCTGCGCACGCGGCGTGAAGCCTTCGATCGCCCGGGCAAGCGGGCCGTCGACGGCAAAGGTGGTGGGAATGTCTGACACGAAGTGTGATCGGAAGGAGGTTGGCCGAAGTGTACAGCACGCCTCGGTGCTGACCTGCAAGGCAACGCGGATTTCTCGACCGAAAAATCTCTTTGGTATATTCGGGTGCGGCACGGATCATTGTTGACCTCGCGCCCCGAATACGACTTCTCGAAAGCGGCGAAGAACCCCGGCTGCACAACTCAAGAAGCGGACCACGATCGGGTTTGACGAGGATACGATTCAAATCACTTGCAGCAGAGATCGGCATTCCCGGGCAAAGCCTGATCAGCGGCCACTGTATGTGCGGCGCTCTGCCCGCGGCGTCGATCCCGCCTGGTCTTCACGCTGGATTGTCGTGATTGGCGACAATGCGTGCGTCGCCAACCCGACAGGGCGGCGGCCTGTTCAGAGCCGCTTCAGCCCTTCTTCGTAGGTGATGACTTCGTAGACCTGGGCGTACTTGAGCGCTCCGTCGGCGATGGTATCGACCTTTTCGGCCGTATCCATCTTCTTCATCTTCGTCTTGTCGAGGTACAGGAAGTCGATCAGTTCGTTGTACACCGAGGTGTCATCGATCGGCAGCACATAGACCGACACGCCGTCGAATTCGATCTGGTAGCGCGATGCGCGATCGAGGTCGGACACATAGATGAAGTATTTGCCGCCCGCCTTGATATTGGGGCCCAGGGCCGCAATCAATGCGGGCAGCGCTTTGAAGGACGGCAGCGAACCTGCGAGAAACGAAAGGGTCGCTTCGCCGTTGTCCGCCACGGCAATGGTCTCCTTGAGCACCACGGGCGGTTCGGTCGTCAGGGTGATTTCACCGCGGAAGCCGAAACGGCCGGGCAGGTGCGTGGACCCTTTGAGTGCGGGCTTCTGCAGACGACCTTCAGCTTCAAGGCGCTGAAACGCGGGGGATTCGGTGGTGGCAGTCATGGCGTGTCCTGTTGATCCCGTCAGCTGGCTGAAGTGCCATCGCGGGGGAGTTCTTTCGGGGGCGAAAGCGGTGGAAGGACAACAGAGCCTGGCGCGAAAATGTCGCTCGGGCAGAGTCGTTAGCAGGTCTTCAAGCAAAGGCGCGCGGCCGGCCTTGCGTTGCGCAAGACGCGATGGAATCAGCGGTTGATCGACGTGGTGCGGGCAGGATTGCCCGGACCTGCCGTCGCCATGTGCGGCACTCCCTCAGCTTGGACAAAGCACTTATCGAGCCACGCAGCCGAAGCCGCTGGTTTGCCGTGCTGCCTGACCGGCGCTACCGCCCCGGACCACAACAATGATCCTGCTCCGGCGCACGCGGTCGCACAGATCGCGGAGCTTGAAGCGGAGCAAAACCGCCTCTTGGCCTCGTGGACGCCGCTGGACGACGACGACCTGCCCTGACGTTCCGGTGTGGCGTTCGTGGTGGATCGGGCGATGGGGTCACCCGGGCAGCCGATGGCTATTGTGTAGCGACTGAGCTGCTGAGCGGCTGGCGGCGCTTGCTGGCGAGCAGCACGGTTGCGTCGGCCGCCGGCAGCGGGCGGCTGAACAGGTAGCCCTGCATGACCTGGCAGCGGTGTTCCTGCAGGAAGGCAAGCTGGGGCATCGTTTCGACGCCTTCGGCGACGACTTCCATGCGCAGCGCGTGGGCCATGGCGAGAATGGAGGCGCAGATCGCGGCGTCATCCGGGTCGTCGGAAATGTCGCGTACGAAAGAACTGTCGATCTTGATCACGTCCAGCGGAAAGCGCTTCAGGTAGGCAAGGCTGGAATAGCCGGTACCGAAGTCGTCCACCGCGATCGACACACCCATGTCCTTGATCTGGCGCAGCACGCGTACCGATTTCCCGGCGTCCTGCATGAGCAGCGATTCGGTGATTTCGACTTCCAGATTGCCGGCGTCGAGACCGCTGTCGCGCAGCGCGCTGGTGACGGTTTCAACCAGATCACTGCCGGCGAACTGGCGCGCCGACAGATTCACCGCCATGCGCAGGTGCGGGCCGAATTCGTTCACCCAGATGCGCGCCTGGGCGCAGGCCTGGCGCAGTACCCAGGTGCCGATCGGCACGATCAGGCCGGTCTCTTCGGCCAGCGGTATGAATTCCAGCGGCGACAGCAGGCCGCGGTGCGGGTGGCGCCAGCGCACCAGCGCCTCGAAGCCGGCGATGCGCCCGTCGCGCGTCAGGTCGACCTTCGGCTGATAGTGCAGCTCGAATTCATCGTTGGCCAGCGCGGCACGCAGTTCGCGTTCCAGCTCGAGCCGGTTGTTGGCCGCGCCGCCTTCTTCCGGGTTGTAGAAGCGCAGCGTGTTGCGCCCTTCCTTCTTCGCCCGGTACATCGCGAGGTCGGCGTGCTTGAGCAGCGTGCCGGCGTCCGCACCGTCGGTCGGGAACAGGGCCACGCCCATGCTGGCGGTGCAGTAGATCGGATGGCCGAGCAGTTCGACCGGCGGCTCGATGGCGCGCATCAGGTTGCGGCACACCGTTTCGGCGTCGGCCGCGCGCTGCAGGTCGGGCAGCACGATGACGAATTCGTCGCCGCCCTGGCGGGCCAGCGTGTCGCTCGCCCGCAGGGCGTGCGACAGGCGCTCGGTGATCTGGCGCAGCAGTTCGTCGCCGGCGTCGTGGCCCATGCTGTCGTTGATGACCTTGAAGCGGTCGATGTCGACGAACAGCACGGCCAGCATGGTCTTTCCGTCGGCCTGGCGGATCAGCGCTCGATTGAGACGATCACTCAGCATGGCGCGGTTGGGCAGGCCGGTCAGGGCGTCGAAGTTCGCCGCCTGGAAAAGCTTGGCTTCGCTGAACTTGTGCTCGGTCACGTCGCGGGCGATGCCGTCGACGCGCGCGCGCGCGCCCGATTCGTTGCACACCACGCGCGCGCGGTCGTGTATCCAGCGTACCTCGCCATCGGGGCGCACGATGCGGTACTCGCTCGCCAGACTGCCGACCTTCGACACATCCTTGAGTGAATGGCGCATGCGCTCGCGGTCGTCCGGGTGCACCATGTCGAGCCAGTCGACGCGGCCGTCGAGGAATGCCTCCGCCGGTACGCCGTAGATATTGACCGCAGCCGGGTTGAGATAGACCAGTCGCTGCGTCCTGAGATCGATCGACCAGATGATGTCTTCGAGGGTGGCGAGGATGCTCTGCAGGCGCAGTTCGCTCTCGCGCAGCACGGCATTCGCCGCCATCTGTTTGTGCCGCGCCGCCGCCTTCTTCAGTTCGCGGTCGATGATGGCCGGCAGGCGCTGCAGGTTCTTCTTCAGCAGGTAGTCCTGTGCGCCCGCCCGCATTGCCGCGACCGCAATGTCCTCGCCGATGCCGCCCGATACGATGATCAGCGGCAGATCGGGGTCAAATCGCTTGACGATGTCCAGCGCGTCCAGGCCATTGAAGGTCGGCAGCAGGTAGTCGCTGATGACGATGTCCCAACGCGCGCTCGCCAGCGCGTCGGCCAGTGCCCTTTCGGTTTCGACGCACACCGACGTGACGTCGTAGCCACCGGCCCTCAGGCGGACCAGAAGCACGCACAGGTCAACAGGATTGTCTTCGACAATCAGCGCGCGCAGGGGGACCGCGTCCGCGGGTGAGGCGGATTGCTCGCGAACCACCATGTCGCGGGGAGTGTCCTGCATTGGGTGTGGTCTCCTCTATGTCCTCATGTACCGATCGGGACGTGAGTGAGTATCGGCAACAACGCCGGCTCACTTGAGCAGTACGCGGCGCCAGGCCATCGGCCTGGTCCGCAGGATGCGTGATGTCTGTCGTCATGCCAGCGCCCGCAGAACAACCCCACAGTTTGTACGTGATAGAAACGCCGTCGCCACCTCAAACCCCGATGACGGACGCGCGCAGCACAACGCCGCAGGGTAAATCTCTTGTAATCTTGCGCCCTGCAGGGTGTCCGGACCACACAAAGGGAACAAGTCCGCAGCCGCTGCAGACCACTTGATTCAAGCGATGACGCACTGGCTCCACCCGAAGCACTCGATGAGGATTTGCCTGCCGGCGTCAGGCCTGCGCAGCACCCGCCTTTTCCATTCTGCAATCCGTCCGCTGCTTGTCGTCATGCTCTGCGCCGGCGCCTGCGGCGCGACATTCGCCGAGATGCTGCGCTACGGCGGCGACCGCGACTTCCGGCCGTTCGAGTTCATTGACGAGAGCGGCCAGCCGCAGGGTTTCCAGATCGAACTGATTGCCGAACTGGCGCGCCTGACCGGTCTCGACATCGTCCCGCGGCTGGACGACTGGTCAGCCATCGAAGCCGATTTCCGGGCCGGCAGGCTGGACCTGATCGCCATGTCGCGCACGCGCAGCCGCGAGCAGTGGGCGGCGTTCGCCACTGCGCACGCCACACCGGCCATGTCGATCTATCACCGTCGCGACATCGATGCACCGGCAGGCCGAAGCGCTGGCTCAGGCGCGGGCTGCGCTGGCTGGTACCCAGAGCGAGCTGCAGACGCTGACCGCATCGATCTCGCACGACCTGCGCGGGCCGCTGCGCATCATCCGCGGCTTTTCCAGCATGCTGCGCGACGATCTGCAGGCGGGCAATCTCGACAAGGTGCTGCGGCATGCCGAACGCATCGACAACGTGGCGCGCCGCATGGACGACATCATCGAGGCACTGACCCGGCTCGCCAGCGCTGCCCAGCAGCCGCTCGAACCGGTGCGCATGGACATGGCGGCCGGTGCTGCCCGTGCCTGGGCGCTGCTGACAGACATGGGCGAAACCGGCCGCACCACGCTGCGCATCGGCGATCTGCCCTGCGCCACCGGCGATGAAGCGATGCTGGCCCAGGTGTGGCAGAACCTGCTGGGCAACGCCTGCAAATACTCGGCGAAGGTGGAGCATCCGCGCGTGGCCATCGACGCCTTCGTCGAGGACGGCCGGCAGTGGTACCGGGTGACCGACAACGGCGCCGGATTCGACATGGCCTATGCCAGGCACCTGTTCGAACCTTTCCGCCGGCTGCATCTGGCGAGCGAATTCGCCGGTTCCGGCGTCGGGTTGAGCGTCGTGCAGCGCATCGTTCGTCACCATGGCGGTGACATCCGGGCGCGCGCAAGCGTAGGCGTCGGCGCAGTATTCGAATTCACGCTTGAACAACCCTCCGTCGCAACCAGAGACCCGACCGCGCCAGCCCACTGAGCCGCCTGCACAGCGTTGCAGGGCCGCAGATACGAACTGCCTGCGTCTGCGGCGGGGCTCAAGCGGTCGCCATACACCCGTGCCTGGAGCCGAATCATGACCGAACAGACAGATACCGACGGCGACGGCCGCATCCTGATGCGCTTCGACGGCGGTGTTGCCACGCTGACCATGTCGCGTCCGGCACGACGCAATGCCTACAGCACGGCGATGATGCGCGCGTTGCGGCTGGCGGTTGGCGCGGTGCTGGCCGATCCGGCCTGCGAAATTCTTGTGCTGCGCGGCGACGGCGCCAGTTTCAGTGCAGGGGGCGACGTGCATGAATTTGCGCAGAGCCTCGCGCTCGATCCGGCAGCGCGTCAGGCGTCGTTCGTGGCGCTGATCGCCGAACAGGTCAATCCGGTCATCCTTGCGCTGCGCGCGGCGCACCAGCCGGTCATCGCGGCGGTGCGCGGCGACTGCGTGGGCTATGGCCTGTCGCTGATGCTGGCGTCCGACTTCGCCCTTGCGGCCGACGACGCGCTGTTCAGCACTGCCGGCATCGCGCTGGCCCAGCCGGGTGCCGGCGGCCAGTCGGCCTTCCTGAGCCGCGCGCTGGGCGAGCGCCGGGCGCGCGAACTGATGTGGAGCGCGCGCCGCTTCGATGCGCACGAGGCGAAAGCGCTTGGTCTGGTCGAGCGTGTCGTGCCGGTGACTGACTTCGAAGCGGCACTGGGCGCCGAAGTGACCCGCCTGGCCCGCGGCCCGCGCCATGCGTATGCCGAAATCAAGCGCCTGCTGAACGACGCCGGCAACGGCGCTGCCGGTCAGCCACTGGCCGATCAGCTGTCAGCCGAGGCCGCGGCTTTCGGCCGCAGCGCCGCCGGTGACGACTTCGCCGAAGCCGTCCAGGCCTTCGTTGCACGGCGCAGGCCGCAGTTCGGACAGGCCGGATGACCGCTGCGTGACAGTATTCATCGTGAAACTCGGCAGCCCGCGCCTGCCCGGCGAAGGACTGCGACTGGGCACCGTGCGGCGGCCGCCACGCGGCGTGCCGAAGGCCGAACTCGCTGCGCGCGACTGGTACGACCTGTGGTTTCCGGCGCTGGCACCTTCCGCCGACACGCTGAAGCAGTGGAAGGCCGATCCATCGCCTGCGCAGTGGCCTGCGTTTTCGAAACGATATCTCGCCGAAATGGCGGCGCCGCAAGCGCGGCACACAGTCGCACTGCTGGCGGCGCTGTCGCACCGGACCGACTTTTCGGTCGGTTGTTACTGCGCTGATGAGGCGCACTGCCACCGCTCGCTGCTGCGCACGCTGCTGGCCGATGCCGGTGCCCTGATGGGGTGAGGCGGCCGGAGCGGTCGCCCCGGGTCGGCGGTCCGGACGCAGGGCGTTACACTGCGACCCGCATCCTCAACATTGTTTCTGGAGATACACCATGGGTCTGTTCGATTCGATCGCAGGTCAGGTGGCCGGCGCGCTGTCCGGCCAGAGTGGCGCGCAGGGTTCGGGGCTGCTGCAAATCTTGATGAGCCTGATCAACAACCCGCAGACCGGCGGCCTGCAGGGGCTGATCGCCGCCTTCCAGGACAAGGGTCTGGGCGATCTGGTGTCGTCCTGGGTCGGCACCGGACAGAACCTGCCGATCACGCCCGAACAGCTTCAGTCGGTGCTCGGCAGCGGTCAGATCGGCCAGATCGCGCAGCAACTCGGGCTGTCGTCGCAGGAAGTGTCGGGCCGGCTGAGCGCGCTGCTGCCGCAGGTGATCGACACGCTGACGCCGAACGGTCAGGTGCCGGAAGGCGACACGATGCAGAACGCCCTCGGCATGCTGAGCGGCCTGCTCAAGTAGGGCGGGCGGCGCGCATGTTCAAGCTGATCGGCGTCGCACTCGCGATCTACACCGTGTATGCCTTCGTGAAGGGCGAGGTGTATGCGCGCTCTTTCGTGATGGGTCGCAAGGTCACGCGG
Organism: Methyloversatilis sp.; assembly: GCF_030698125.1. GTDB lineage: Bacteria > Pseudomonadota > Gammaproteobacteria > Burkholderiales > Rhodocyclaceae > Methyloversatilis. The sequence continues at coordinate 30,148 of NZ_JAUYNV010000033.1, read as the reverse complement.
GCGGAAGACGAAAACTACTTCCTGACCGTGATCGCGATCTACGGCGTGCTGAGTGTCGGGCTGATGACCTTTCTCTGAAGCGGGTCGGGACCGGGTTTTGCCGCCATAACCGGCCACGCAGGGGGCCGGCAGCTTGAGTGCTGCGCTGCACTAACGGATAATTCAGCGGTTTCGCGGCGCACCGTGTGCCGCGACGTGCAGTAAACCCTGGCGAACCTTCGCCCTGTCATGACGAGTTATCTCTATCTGCTGCTGGGTGCCGCGCTGGTGAACAACGTGGTGTTCGTGCGCATCCTCGGCCTGTGCCCCTTCATGGGCGTGTCGAAGAAGCTTGAAACCGCGGTGGGCATGGGTCTGGCAACGATGTTCGTGCTGACGCTGGCGTGCGGCACCAGCTATCTGATCGACACCTTCCTGCTGAAGCCCTTCGACCTCGGCTATCTGTCGACGCTGAGCTTCATCGTGGTGATCGCCGCCATCGTGCAGCTGACCGAACTGGTGATCCAGAAAACCAGCCCGCTGCTGCATCAGGTGCTGGGCATCTACCTGCCGCTGATCACGACCAACTGCGCCGTGCTCGGCGTGCCGCTGCTGAATGCATCGATGGCGCACGACCTGCTCGAATCGCTGCTGTTCGGCTTCGCGTCGGCCGCCGGTTTCGTGCTGGCGCTGGTGCTGTTCGCCAGCATCCGCGAGCGGCTCGACGGTGCCGACATTCCCGCGCCCTTCCGCGGCAACGCCATCGCCATGATCACGGCCGGCCTGATGAGCCTCGCCTTCATGGGTTTTGCAGGGCTGGATTCGTGATCACGGCGCTGCTCGTCATGGCCGGTCTGGCGCTGGTGCTCGGTGCCACGCTGGGCGCCGCATCGGTGCTGTTCAAGACGCAGGGCGACCCGCTGGTCGACAAGATCGACGCCATCCTGCCGCAGACGCAGTGCGGCCAGTGCGGCTACCCCGGCTGCAAGCCCTACGCCACGGCGATCGCCGGCGGCGACGCCGACATCAACCAGTGCCCGCCGGGCGGCGACGAAGGCGTGCGCAAGCTGGCTGACCTGCTGGGGCGCGAATACAAGCCGCTCAATGCCGAACACGGCGTCGAAAAACCGAAGTCGGTTGCGCTCATCGACGAGGCGACCTGCATCGGTTGCACCCTGTGCATACAGGCCTGCCCGGTGGACGCCATCGTCGGCGCCGCCAAGCAGATGCACACCATCGTCGGCGACCTGTGCACCGGCTGCGAACTGTGCGTGCCGCCCTGCCCGGCCGACTGCATCGACATGGTGCCGGTGACCGAAACGGTCGAGAGCTGGAAATGGCGCTACCCGGTGTTCGAACTGAAGGTGCAGCCGGCAACGCTGCCGGCGAAGGAAGCGGCCTGACATGCTGAACAAGCTCTTTTCGTTCAACGGCGGCGTCAAGCCCGATCCGAACAAGTCGGCGTCGACGCGCGAACCGATCGCCCGGCTGGCGCTGCCGCCACAGCTGGTCATTCCGCTGCACCAGCACATCGGCGGCACGCCGCGACCGCTGGTGACCGTGGGTAGCACGGTACTGGGCGGCCAGCGCATTGGCGCGCCCGACGGCAATGTGTCGAGCGCGGTGCATGCGCCCACGTCCGGCCGCGTGGTCGCCATCGAGCCGCGGCCGATGCCGCATGCGTCGGGCCTGTCGTCGCCGGCCGTCGTGATCGAACCGGACGGGCTGGACACTGCGATCGAGCGCGAGCTTTTCGACTGGCATGCCGCCGCGCCGGGCGAAATACGCGACTTCCTGCGCGATGCCGGCGTGGTGGGGCTGGGCGGCGCGGTGTTTCCGAGCCACCTGAAGCTCAACCCCGGCAAGTCGGGTCACACCGACACGCTGGTGATCAACGGCGCCGAGTGCGAGCCCTTCATCACCTGCGACGACATGCTGATGCGCGCCGAGCCGGGCAACATCCTGCGCGGCGCGCTGATCATGCAGCGCATGCTGGCGGCTAAGCAGGTGCTGGTGGCGCTGGAGGACAACAAGCCCGAAGCCGCCGCTGCACTGAAATCCGCCGCACGGGCGCTGGGCCACGCCTCGCTCGAAGTCGTCGTGGTGCCGACGCGCTACCCGGCTGGCGGCGCCAAGCAGCTGATCCGCGTGCTGACCGGTATCGAGGTACCGCACGGCAGCCGCTCGACCGACTTCGGCGTGCAGTGCTTCAACGTCGCCACCGCGCTGGCCGTGTGGCGCGCGCTGGAGCACGGCGAGCCACTGACCCGGCGCATCGTCACGGTGACCGGAAACGTCGAGCGCCCACGCAATTTCGACGTCGCCATCGGCACGCCGATTTCGCACCTGTTCGCCGCAGCCGGCCTCAAGCCCGACACCGACAAGCTCATCATGGGCGGCCCGATGATGGGCATCCCGCTGCCGAACATCGACGCGCCGGTGGTCAAGGCCACCAATTGCCTGCTCGCCTCGTCGCCGACGCTGTTCGCGCCGCCGGAACCTGAACTGCCCTGCATACGCTGCGGCGAGTGCGCGCGCGCCTGTCCGGCCGACCTGCAACCGTTCGAGCTGTACTGGCATTCGCGCGCGCGCAATTTCGGCCGCGCACAGGAATACAAACTGTTCGACTGCATCGAATGCGGCTGCTGTGCCTACGTGTGCCCGTCGCATATCCCGCTGGTCGATTACTACCGCTACGCCAAGAGCGAAATCTGGGCACGCGAGCGCGACAAGGACGCCGCCGATTCGGCGCGCGAGCGCTTCGAATTCCGCAACTGGCGCGCCGACCGCGAAAAGGAAGAAAAGGCGGCCAAGCTGGCGGCCCGCAATGCCGCCAAGCCGGCAGTCAAGCCGGCCGACGGCGCAGCGCCGGCGGCCGACGTTGCGCCGAGCGCGGGCGAAGACCCGAAGAAAGCGCTGATCGAAGCGGCCATGGCGCGCGCCAGGGCGCAGAAGGAGGCGGTCGCGGCGAAGAACACCGATGCGCTGACGCCGGCCCAGCAGGCGCAGATCGACGCGGCAGAGGAACGCCGCAAGCGCGCATCGGAACTGAGCGGGAGCGACGCGCCCGTCAAGTGAGCCCGGAATTGAGCTCAAACCCATACAACCCTGAACTGACCCGCTACTGCCCCGGGCATTAGCGACCCGGCTGCCCCGCCGACCACCACGGACTCCGATGTACAACTCGCCCTATCTCCGCCAGAACACCAGCGTACGCCGCGTCATGGTGACCGTGCTCGTCGCCATGCTGCCGGCCATCGCGATGCAGGTGTGGCTGTTCGGCATCGGTCTGCTGCTGCAGATCGCGATCGCCAGCGCCACCGCGCTGGCCTGCGAGGCGGCCATGCTGTCACTGCGCCGCCGCCCGGTGGCACGCGCACTCGGCGACGGCAGCGCGCTGGTCACCGCCTGGCTGATCGCCGTCTGCCTGCCGCCGCTGCTGCCCTGGTGGATGATCGTCATCGGCACGTCGTTCGCGATCATCATCGGCAAGCACCTGTATGGCGGCCTCGGCCAGAACCCGTTCAACCCGGCCATGCTGGCCTATTGCGTGCTGATCATCAGCTTTCCGGCGCTGATGTCGCAGTGGCCCGGACTGCAGGGCAGCGACGCCGCCACACAGCTCAACTGGGTGCTCGGCGGCGAGCGCGCGCTCGACGCGGTGACCGGCGCCACGCCGCTGGACGCACTGCGCACCGGGCTGCTCGGCAACGCCGATGTCTCCGCCGTGATGCAGTCACCGGCTTTCGGTCACGTGGCCGGCGCCGGCTGGGAATGGGTCGCGCTGGCCTGGGGCGCGGGCGGCCTGCTGCTGCTCGCGCTGCGCATCATCACCTGGCACATTCCGGCCGCCTTCCTCGGCGCCATGGCGCTGGTGTCCGGCGTGGCCTGGCTGATCGACCCATCGCACTACGCCAGCCCGGCCTTCCACCTGCTGGCCGGCGGCACCATGCTGGGTGCCTTCTTCATTGCCACCGATCCGGTGTCGGGCGCCACGACGCCGCGCGGAAAACTGATCTTCGCGGCGGGCATCGCGCTCATCGCGTGGCTGATCCGCGCCTTCGGCGCCTACCCGGACGGCATCGCGTTCGCGGTGCTGCTGCTGAACATCTGCGTACCGCTGATCGACATCAAGACCCAGCCGCCGGTGTTCGGCCACAAGGTCGAACCGCCGGACGGAGGCGCACGATGAGCGACGCGGAGCGCGATACCCCGGCGACGCCACCGGCGGCCGACCAGGCACCCGCCGAGGCGGTACCGAACGGGCTGGCGCCGCACGAACTGACACCGCCGGCCAGCGCGGCGGGCACCGCCGCTCGATCGGCCCTGCTGCTCGGCACCTTCACACTCATCTTCACCGCGCTGATGGCGCTCACCTTCGAGGCCACGCGCGAGCCGATCCGCGCATCGGTCGAAGCGCGCCGGCTGGAGCTGATCGCCCAGGTGCTGCCGCAGGGCGACTACGACAATGCGCTGCTGACCGACATCGTGCAGCTGCCGACGCTGCCGGCGCTGGGCATCGCCGGACCGGTCACGCTGCACCGCGCGCGACGCGGCGCCGATCCGGTGGCGCTGGTGTTCGAGGCGCAGGCGCCCGACGGCTACAGCGGCACGATCCGCCTGCTGATCGCGCTGCGCGCCGACGGCACGCTGGGCGGCGTGCGCGTGGTCGCGCACAAGGAAACCCCCGGTCTGGGCGACTACATCGACCCGGCCAAGGACCGCGCCGCGCCGAAGTGGATCGCCCAGTTCGCCGGCCGTGACACCGCGCAGGCGGACAACTGGACGGTGCGCAAGGACGGCGGCGACTTCGCCTACATGACGGGTGCCACGATTTCACCACGCGCCGTGGTCCGTGCTGCCGGGCGCGCCGTGGCGGCGATCGCCCCGGCGCGCGAGGCGCTTTTCGGCCTGCCGACCGGCGCATCGGCGGGTGAGGTGTTCAAGTGATGCGTGCATCGCCGCCCGCTTTGCCCTCACCCGGCGCTGCGCGCCACCCTCTCCCGCTGATGCGGGAGAGGGATCAGGCCGCCACTCCCCTCTCCCGCCTCAGCGGGAGAGGGGCCGGGGGTGAGGGCCACGGCTTGCCCGATTGCAGATCAACCTTCATTCGCTCTTTCCGCGACAATCCGCGGTGAATAACAGGACGGGCTCACGATGAATCTTGAAGAACGCACGGCCTACGGCGACATCGGTCGCAAGGGCCTGTGGGAAAACAACACCGCGCTGGTGCAGCTGCTCGGCCTGTGTCCGCTGCTGGCCGTCAGCAACACGCTGGTCAATGCGGTCAGCCTCGCGCTGGCGACCGTGCTGGTGATGGCGCTGGCCAGCGGCGCCGTGGCGGCGCTGCGCACGCTGATTCCGTACGAAATCCGCATCCCCGTATTCATCCTGATCATCGCGGCGCTGGTCACCTGCCTTGACCTGGCCTTCAACGCGTGGCTGCACGAGCTGTATCTGGTGCTGGGCATCTTCATTCCGCTGATCGTCACCAACTGCATCGTGCTGGCGCGGGTGGAAGCCTTCGCGGCAAAGAATTCGCCGCTGGCCGCCGCGTGGGATGGCGCTGCGATGGGCGTCGGCCTGCTGTGGGTGCTGGCGCTGCTGGGCGGCGCACGCGAACTGATTGGCGCGGGTACGCTTTTTTCGGGCATCGACATGATCATTCCGGGCGCGCAGGCGCTCAAGGTGCTGGGTGACGACTACCCCGGCCTGCTGATCGCGATCCTGCCGCCCGGCGCCTTCATCCTGCTCGGGCTGCTGATCGCCGCGCGCAACGCCTGGGTGGCGCGCGCCGCAGCGGCTCGTCCGGCGGCACCGCACGCACCGGTGGATACGGCGTCGGCCTGATGGGGGGACGGGTCAGCAAGCTCGCGCGCGCCGACATCCAGACGATGTTCGAGCGCTGGCGCGCCGCCAACCCGCACCCGGAAAGCGACCTCGAATACGGCTCGCCATTCCAGCTGCTGGTCGCCGTGGTGCTGTCGGCGCAGGCGACCGACAAGGGCGTGAATGTCGCCACGCGCCGGCTGTTTCCCGTGGCGCCGACGCCGGAAGCCATGGTCAGCCTGGGCGTAGCCGGGGTCGAGGACATCATCAAGACCATCGGCCTGTTCCGCGCCAAGGCCAAGAACGTCGTGTCACTGTCGCACCAGCTTCTGGAGAAGCATGGCGGCGAAGTGCCGAACGACCGCGCCGCGCTCGAAGCGCTGCCCGGGGTCGGCCGCAAGACGGCCAACGTGGTGCTGAACATCGTGTTCGGCGAACCGACCATGGCGGTCGATACGCACATCTTCCGCATTTCGAACCGCATCGGCCTGGCGCCCGGCAAGGACGTCGTCGCGGTCGAACAGGCGCTGCTCAAGGTGGTCCCGAAGGAATTCATGGACCACGCCCACCACTGGCTCATCCTGCACGGCCGCTACACCTGCACCGCACGCAAGCCGCTGTGCGGCCAGTGCAACATCACCGACCTGTGCCGCTTCCGGGACAAGAACATCGCGGGGTGAGCGCGCGAGCGTAGCGGCCCCCCAGAGAAACCGCGACGGTGCCGCCTTTCGTAGGAGCGGACCCTGTCCGCGATAGGCGCGTTGGTCAAGCGGCATCGTGTGTTCAGCGACCGGAATCGCCTGCGGGGGCGGAGCGGGAGTTTCGGCGAGCACGCCGCGCCGCCCGGGGAGCCGGTCGGCCATGCAGGGCCGACCGTGGGACGGCTCCCGCGAAAACCGCGACGGTGTTGCCCTTCGTAGGAGCGGACCCTGTCCGCGATAGGCGCGTTGGTCAAGCGGCAGCGTGTGTTCAGCGACCGGAATCGCCTGCAGGGCAGGCTCCTACGAAAACCGTCGACTCCGCGACCAGCAGCACTGTTCTTCGGGGCGGACCCTGTCCGCGATGGGGCGGTTGATCACGCGCCGGCGCTTGTTCGGAGACCGGAATCGCCTGCGGTGGCGGCGCGGGGGTTTCGGCGAGCACCGCTCGCCGCCCGCAGAGCCGGCCGGCCATGCAGGGCCGACCGTGGGACGGCTCCCGCGAAAACCGCGACGGTGTTGCCCTTCGTAGGAGCGGACCCTGTCCGCGATAGGCATGTCGATCACGTGATGCCGCGTGCTTTGAGACCGGATCGCCTGCGGGGCAGGCTCCTACGAAAACCGGCGCATCATCGACCCTCCGCGACGTTTTTCGTAGAGCGGACCCCGTCCGCGATCCAGGCGGTGATCGCATGACTCCGCGTATGCGGAGTCGGGGTGGCTGAGGGCGTCACGCGCCGTCGGCAAAGCCGGTGTGCCTTCACCACAGCGCTGATCAGCCCTGCAGGAAGCGCATGGCGAATTCTTCGCCGGGCAGCGGCTTGCTGAACAGATAACCTTGCCAGGCATCGCAGTCGCGCTCTTTCAGGAATGCGAGCTGGTCGGGGGTTTCGACGCCTTCGGCCACCACGCGCATTTTCAGCGTGTGCGCCATGGCGATGATGGTGGCGGCGATTTCCATGTCATTGCGGTCGTGCGGGATGTCGCGCACGAAGCTCTGGTCGATCTTCAGCACGTCGATCGGAAAACGCTTCAGATAGGCCAGCGACGAGTAGCCGGTGCCGAAATCATCGATCGACAGTGCTATGCCGAGCGCCTTGAGTTCGCGCAGCCGCATTTCGGTCGAGGCCTGTTCGCCGGCCAGCATCGATTCGGTCAGTTCGAATTCGAGCCAGTCCGGGCCGATGCCGAACTCCGCCATCAACGCGGCCACGCGCTGGGCGAGATCGGCCTGCTGCAGCTGGCGCGCCGACAGGTTGACCGCCACCGTCAGGACGTGGCCGGCGTCGCGCCACGCGCGCACCTGGGCGCAGGCCGTGCGCAATACCCACTCGCCGATCGGCACGATCAGACCGGTTTCTTCCGCCACCGGAATGAAACGCGCCGGTGAAATGACGCCCTCTTCCGGATCGATCCAGCGCACCAGCGCTTCGGCGCCGGTCAGCCGGCCGCTGGTCATGTCGACCTGTGGCTGGAAATGCAGTGTGAATTCGCCGCGCTCCAGCGCACGGCGCAGCCGTGTGTCCAGATGCAGCCGGTCCTGCGCGGCGCGACTCATCGCTTCGGTGTAGAAGCGGAACGCGCCGCGCCCGGCTTCCTTGGCCTGGTACATCGCCACATCGGAATGCTGGATCAGTTCGGTCACGTTGCTGCCGTCGTCCGGAAACACCGAAATGCCGATGCTCGCGCCGATGTAGATTTCGCTCCCCTGCGACAGGCTGAACGGCGCCGTCAGGAGATCGATCAGCATCTGCGCGACGATGGCGGCGTCTTCCGGCACCGTCATTTCCTCGATCAGCAGCACGAATTCGTCGCCGCCGAGCCGGGCCAGCGTATCGACCTCGCGCAACCGGCTGCGCAGCCGCTTCGCGATCGCGGCCAGCAGTTCGTCGCCGGCCGGATGCCCCAGACTGTCGTTCACGTTCTTGAAGCGGTCCAGATCGATGAACAGCAGCGCGAGATGGCAGCGGTTGCGAGCGGCGCGCTCGATGGCGTGCTGGATGCGCGACTGCATCAACAGGCGGTTCGGCAGATCGGTCAGCGGATCGTGGTGGGCGAGGTAATCGAGCTTCGCTTCGGAGCGCTTGAGCTGGCTGATGTCGGTCATGACCGCAACGTAGTGGCTGGGCGCGCCGGCTTCATTGCGCACCGTGCTGATGGTGAGCAGTTGCTGGTAAAGCTCGCCATTCTTGCGCCGGTTCCACACCTCGCCCTGCCAGGTGCCCCTGCTCAGCACGGCCGACCACATGACATGGTAGAACTGCGCGTCATGGCGCCCCGACTGCAGCATGCGCGGTGTCTGGCCGATGGCTTCGAATTCGCTGTAACCGCTGATATGGGTGAACGCGCGATTCACGGCGACGATTTGCGCATTGAGATCGGTGATGAAAATGCCGTCACGCGTGCTTTCGAACACCGCTCCGGCCTGCCTGAGCGCGGCGGCCGCGCGCACTTTCTGCACGGCCAGGCCGGTGATGCGGCTGAAGTCGTTGATCAGCTCAAGCTGCGCGGCGTCCGGCAGGCAGGGGGTGTCGTGATAGAGCGCAAAGGTGCCGAGCACGCGCCCGTCCTTGTCCTTGTAGGGTACTGACCAGCAGGCACTGAAGCCGCCCAGGCGCGCCAGCTCGACATGGGACGCCCAGCTCGGGTGCTCGAACACATTCTCGACCAGCACGGTTTCGCCCGCCCAGGCCGACCTACCGCACGAACCCATGTCGGGACCCGGCAGCACGTCTTCGATCGCCTGCAGATAGCGCTCGGGCAGCGAAGGCGCGGCGCCATTCACAAGCCGGCCGCTCACTTCATGCAGCAGCTGGATCGATACGCGTGTCGACGGTTCGATCGCCTGCATGCGCAGCGCGATCGCTTCGAGAATGACGGACAGCGGTTCGGCCGCAACGATGCGGTCGAGCACTTCGGCACGTGCCTCGCCGATCAGTGCGGCGCGCTTGTCGGCACTGATATCGGTCCACGAGCCCACGAATTCAGCGCCCGAATCACCGCTCTGACCGACCCGGCGCAGTTCGTCGCGCACCCAGATTTCGCTGCCGTCACGCCGCTTGAAGCGGTAGTCGAGGCTGAGATGCCCGTCCCGCGAGAGGCCTTCGGATCGCGCCAGCGCGGTATCGCGGTCCTGCGCATGCAGGCCGGCCTGCCACCAGCCCGGCGCCAGTACTTCGGCCACCGTATAACCCAGCATGCGGGTCACGTTTTCGCTGACCCACGACGACTGGTACTCGCCATCCTGCAGGCGCAGACTGTAAACAATGGTCGGACTGGCCGCGAGCAGTTGCGACATGCGCTGGTTGGTGGCGTTGAGACGTTCGCTTTCGAGCACCAGCTCGGCCCTGCGATGGACTTTCTCCAGCGTGGCCGGCAGTTCGAACAGATAGCCGGGATGCTTGACCAGATAGTCGTCGACACCCAGATGCAAGGCGCTGGATGCCAGCTGCTCGCTGTCCTGACCCGCCAGCATGACGATGGGCAGGGACAGCTGGCGCTCGCTGCGGATGAGCTTCACGAGGTCGAGCCCGGTCGTTTCATCGGGTAGCGCGTCGATCAGCAATACGTCGAAAGTCGCTGCGGCTTCCGGGCCGGCTTGCAGCCGGTTGATCACCGCATCGGTGCCACCGGTGCTTTCCAGCCGTATCTGCGGCGCGTGCCTGAGCAGATGACCGCGCATCAGTTCCACGTCTTCGAGGCTCGATTCGGCGCACAGCACGCGGATCGGACGGTCGCACCGCGCCGACATCGAACGGTGCCGCAGCAAGGCCGCGTCGAGCACACGTGGCAGCCGCTCGAGGTAAGGCCCGGACTTGATGAGGTAGTCGTCGGCACCCGCCTTCAGCGCGGCAATCGCCGAACTGCCGTCGCCCGACCCGGTCAGCACCACCACCGCGACCGGCAAGGCGTGTTCCCTGACGTGCGCCAGCAATTCGAGCCCGCTGCCATCGGGCAGCTTCAGGTCGGTCAGCAGCAGATCGAAACCGCCACCGGCGAGCGCCTGGCGCGCATTCTCGAGCGTCGGAGCGATTTCGATCTCCAGCCCGCTGCCGCGCAGCGCACGCTGCGTCAGATCCGCGTCAAATTCCGAATCTTCTGCGTAGAGGATGCGCATCAGATCGGCGGCTGGTTGAGTTCGAACCAGTAACGTCCGATCTGGCCCGTCGCCTCGACGAAACGATCGAAATCCACCGGCTTGACGATGTAGGAATTGACGCCGAGCGAATAGGCATCCAGCAGGTCACGCTGTTCCGCCGACGAACTCAGCATGACCACCGGAATGCTGCGATGCACCGGATGGCGCTTCAACTGGCGCAGTACCTCGAAGCCATTGACGCCCGGCAGGTTGATGTCGAGCAGGATCAGCGCAGGCGGCGGCTCGCCCTTGTCCCAGCTGTGCATGAAGTCGAGCGCCGTTTCGCCATCGCGCGCCACGCTGACCGGACCGGCCAGCGGGTCGCGGGCGAAGGCGCGGCAGGTCAGATCGATATCGACCGGGTTGTCTTCGACCAGCAGGATGGGCGGGGCGCCGGACGACAGACGGGTGGCGAGGTTCATGCCGGAAACTCCAGGTGGAAGGTGGCTCCCTCGCCGGGCACACTTTCGGCCCAGACACGACCATCCATGCGCTGCATGGCCTTGCGCACCAGCGCAAGCCCCACCCCGGTGCCCGAAAATTCTTCGTTGCGGTGCAGGCGCTGGAAGATTTCGAATATCCGTTCGTGGTACTTCATGTCGAAGCCGATGCCGTTGTCGCGCACGCTCAGATGGGCGCGCCCATCCCGCACGGCCCCGTGCAGCGTGACGACGGCCGGAGTGGCATCGCGACTGAACTTCAGCGCATTGTCCAGCAGGTTGCGAAGCACCATCTCGACTCCCTGATGATCGGCTCGTACGGTAATGGACGGTACCTCGCCCACAATCTGCACCGACGCCGCTGCGATTTCTTCGCTGCGACGGTGCAGCACATTGCGCATGACCTCGCCCAGGTCGACCCGGCTTGCTTCAAGCGAACGCCGCTCCATGCGCGAATAAGCCAGCAGATCCTCGATCAGGGCATGCATCTGGCGTGTGCCATTGCGAATGTTGGCGAGAAAGCGCTGTCCCTGTTCGTCGAAGCGGTCGCCGTAATCCTCCAGCAGAATCTTGCTGTAGCCGTCGATGCCACGCAAGGGCGCCTTCAGGTCATGCGACACGGCGTACGAGAACGATTCCAGCTCCTTCATCGCATCGGACAGCGCCTGCGTGCGGTCGGCGACGCGCTGTTCGAGGTCACGATTGAGCTCGCGCAGGCTGTCCTGCGTTTCACGGAATTCGGTGATGTCGCGTGCGATGCCAAGCACGCCGACCAACTTGCCGTCGGCATCGTGCATCGGCGTCTTGATCGTCTGCAGCCGCATCCGCTCACCGGTTTCCCGCATGGTCACCCATTCTTCGTTGACGCTGTTCTGGCCGGTACGCATTGCAAGCTCGTCATGGCTGCGGAACAGATCGGCTTCTTCCTTGCTGAACAGCTCGTAATCGGTCCGGCCCAGCAATTCGGCTTCAGCTCTGCCGCACAGGCGTTCGAACTGCCTGTTGCACGACAGGTAGACACCTTCCGGAGATTTGAGCCACACCAGGTCGGGCAGCGTGGCAAACAGCGTCCGCAGATGGGTACGCTCCTGCTCGACCGCGCGCTCGGCGTTGTGGCGCGCGGTGATGTCGACATCCATGCAGACCATGATCGGGTCCTTGTCGAGCCCGGGGATGCTGAACAGCGTCGCTTCGATCCAGCGCGGCGAGCCGTCGCGATGTCTGACCAGATACTCCGACGGACCGATGGACTGTCCGCTGCGCGCGATCTGCGCAAACGAATCGCGGAACGCGTCGGCCTCTTCCCGCGTGTGCGTCAGGTTGTCGACACTGCGCCCGATCGCCTCGTCCGGGGTCCAGCCGTACAACCGGGTGGACCCGCCGTTCCAGTACAGCACACGGCCTTGCGCGTCGAACCATTGCACCGCCACGTTCGGCGCCTGTTCGAGCGTGGCGCGCAGCCGCTCCTCGGACGCGCGCAAGGCTTGTTCGGCTTCGAACTGATACGTGACGTCGAGCAGCGTTCCGACGTACTTGACCACGCCTCCGTCATCGTCGGTCACTGTCTGCACACTGGGCCTCAGGTGACGCACCGGTCCGGCATCCGGCGAGGTGCGATAGACATGAACGGGCACTTCCGTCGCGCCCTGGACAAACAGGGCCATCACGCCCGCCACCCGGGTGCGGTCCTCCGGGTGCACCAGCTTCAGATACGGCTCGGGCTCGGGAACACCGTCGGCCGGATCGAGACCAAAGAACGCGTACATCTGTTCCGACCACCAGCCACTCCCGGTGGCCCTGTGAAACTCCCAACTGCCCAGCGCAGCGATGTGCTCGGCTGCACTCAGACGGTTGCGCTCGAGCTTGAGTGCCTGCTCCGCCTCGCGCCGCGCCGTGATGTCCTGAATGACCGCAAGGTGGTAGTCCGGCACGGCGCCGGGCGCCCACAGCGGCGACACGCTCACTGCGACCCAGATGGCGTGACCATCCTTGTGGTACACCCGCTTTTCGATCGAGTACTCGCGGATATCGCCCCGCTTGAGCGAGTCGAGCAGTGCCAGGTTGGCGGGCAGATCCTCCGGATGCGTGAGGCGCATGAAATCCAGGCGGCGCATGTCGGCGTCGTCGTAGCCCATGATTTCACTGTATTTCTTGTTGACGGACATGAAGTGGCCGAGCCGGCTGTCGATGCGTGCCACACCCACACCCGCCTGCTCGAACATGGCGCGGAACTGCCGCTCGCTGTCCAGCAACGCAGCGTGCTGCGCCTGCAGCCGAACCGCCATGTCGTTGAATGCCGAGCCGATTTCTGCGAGTTCGTCGCGTCCGCCGAGATCGACGCGGGTGTCGAGCCGGCCCTGTCCGAATGCCCGTGCAGCGTTGGTCAGCTGAGCGGCGCGACGGAACCAGATCAGGTGCAGGAACAGCGACAGCAGCAAGGACCAGCAGAGGATCAGCACGGCATGCCGCCACAGTTCGACGCGACTGGCATGAAGCCGCTGACTGAACGGCTGGGTCAGGTCCGAACGCACCAGCAACTGGTGGCCGCCTTCAAGGGTCATCAGGCCGGTCAGCGCGGTGCGCGAGGCATCCACCTGCACACTGAGCGAGTTGTCGGGCGCGCGCGGCGCCTCCAGCAGCGCCGCGCCGCCGCGTGTGTCGGCGGCGAGGACGTCGGGCAGCGACTGCCCCAGATCGGCACGCGCCAGCGAGCCCACGATGCGGCCGCCGGGCGCGGTCAGATAAGCGTGCGTCAGATGGGGGCGCAACGCCAGCTCGGCCACCGCACGCCGCAACTGCAATGGCCGGTTCTGCAGGATGAGGTCATCGAACGCCGACTGTTCGATGCCCAGCCGCTCGACCAGCAGCTGCTTCTGTTCCTGCTCCACACGCAGGCGGTGGTCGGCCCGCTGCAGCATGTGGTCGAAGCCGACCATCACCAGCGCCACCACGGTGATCAGCGCCGGCACCAGCGTGCGGGCAGGCAGTCGCAGCACCGGACGCAGGGTCATGGTATCCGCTCCGCGGCCAGAACATCCGCTGCAACACTGCCGTCGAACAGCCTGGCCCAGTCGGGTTCGGCCATGATGCGCTGACTGGCCTTCAGGTCGCTCACCAGTTGTCCGAGCGCCAGCATGTTGGCGTCAGGCACTGCATGTAACAGCACCGTACTGTCTTCCAGCGTCAGCAGGCGCACATTTTCGAGTGCCTGGAGGTAGGACACGGTGTCCAGATCGGTGCCGGCGGCCAGCGTGCGCGCCGCCTCGTCCGGCTGCGCCAGCAGCGCCAGCCGGCCGTCCTCGAAGGCGCGCAGCAGGGCACGCACCTGGGCCGGCCGGGCGCTCAGCGACTCGCTGCGGACCACCAGCACGTCGACCACCTCGCCGGGCGTGCTGGCGCTGTCGAGCAGCACGCGATAGCCGGCCGACACGAGGCTGGACAGGACGGGCTCGAAGGTGATGACGGCGTCGACACGACCGCGCATCAGCGCCGCCTCGTGCTCGACCACCGGTAGCCGTAACAGCGACAGCGCATCACGCTGCAGCGCACCTGCTTCGAGCAGGCGCTGCAGCATGACATCGGCCAGCGCGCTGTTTTCCATGCCGATGCGCGCGCCTTTCAGTGCCGCAGCATCCGCAAAACCGGGCTGCGCGACCACCGCGTCGGCCCCTTTCGACAGGCTGAGGATGGCCACGACCTTGATATCCACGCCCGAACTTGCCAGCTCGATCGCCTCAGCCAGTGTCAGGCCGGCCGCTTCAAGCAGCCCGTTGCGCAGCTGCCGCGCACTTTCGCTGCTCGATTCGAGTTCGACGACGCGCAGGTTTGCCGGATCGATCAGGCCGCGCTCACGCGCCAGAACGAGCGGATCGTAGCCCAGCCATGGATTGAGGCCGACCCGCAACGGCAACTCGGGCGGTTTGCCGCATGCCGCGAGCGCCATGCAGACAGCCAGCAACATGATGGATCGAGACACTACGCGATGGCGCATTTCGGATCGGGCTGTTCGCTGGCGATGAAGTGGAAGATTGCTTACAAAATTTTACGTTGGACAAGTCACAGTGTGCCGTGTTTCCCGACACTTGCCACTCAGTGCGAATTGCGCTCGCTCAACTTCTTCGCGGTCAGCAGTGCTGCGTCATAGTCGAACGCAGACAGCTCGCGCTGCAGGCGCCGTCCGGGCTCGCCCAGTGCATCGATCACCGACGACGACTCCCGCACCAGCACGCGGGCATGGGTGTCGCCGGCTTCGAGCAAGGGCAGCAGACTTTCGAGCAGGCGCTGCAGTGCCTGCGGATCGGGGTCAGCGACCGATTCGACCGATTCGACCGTTGCGGCTGGCGCACTGCGCGCCCCGCGCGTATCCAGCCAGCGCAGCAACATGCTGTAGAAATAAGCCGGTTCGACCGGCTTGGAAATGAAGTCGTCCATGCCGGCATCGGCACAGGTGCGCCGGTCTTCATCGAAGGCATTGGCGGTCATGGCGAGAATGGGCACAGCGCTCCACCCGGGCAACCGGCGCAGGCGGCGGGTCGCCTCGACGCCGTCCATGCGCGGCATCTGCATGTCCATCAGCACCAGGTCGTAGCGCACCTCGCGCCCTAGCTCCACAGCCTGAACGCCATCTTCGGCGATATCCGCGGCGAGCCCGGCTTCCTCCAGCAGGGCGAGCGCCACCTCGCGATTGATGGGGTTGTCTTCGACCAGCAGGATGCGCGCGTCGGCATAACGGGTACGCAAGCGGGCCGCCGCGTCGTCCGGATCCTCGCCGGCGACCGGCATTGCCGCCTGGCCGCCATGCAGCGCCAGCCGGGCGGTGAACCAGAAGGTGCTGCCCTGGCCCGGTTCGCTGGCCGCTCCGGCGTCGCCGCCCATCAATCGGGCCAGCTGGCGCGTGATCGCAAGACCGAGGCCGGTGCCGCCGTAGCGGCGGGTAGTGGATGCGTCGGCCTGCTCGAAAGTGCGGAACAGCCGTCCGAGCTCGGCCGGTGCAACGCCGACACCGGTGTCGCTGACCTCGAACCGGATCATCACCGTGCCGTCGACCTGTTCGGCGCCCTCGTCCACCGGCTGCGCAGTCAACGTGATGCCGCCGTGCTCGGTGAATTTCACTGCATTGCTGAGGTAGTTGAGCAGGGCCTGACGCAGGCGGATGACGTCGCCGACCAACAGCGGCGGCACGCCATCACTGCTGACGTGCAGGTACAGACCGCGTTCGAGCGCGCGTTCGAGCAACATGGACCTGATCTGGTCGAGCAGCGAATCGATGCGGAATTCCACCGCTTCGAGCTTGAGCTTGTCGGCGTCTATCTTCGACAGGTCGAGCACGTCGTCGATGATGTGGCGCAGATGGCTCGCCGCATCTTCGATCTTGGTCAGCCGCTCGCGCTGCACGGCATCGAGCGCGGTGCGCGACAGCAGATGGGCGAGGCCGACGATGGCATTCATCGGCGTGCGGATTTCGTGGCTCATGTTCGCGAAAAACAGGCTCTTCGAGCGGTTGGCCGCTTCGGCGACCTCTTTCGCGAGCGCCAGTTCCGACGTGCGGCTGAGCACCAGTTCTTCCAGCCGGTTGCGGTGGCGCTGCAGCTCTTCCTCCATGCGCTTGCGTTCGGAAATGTCCTGGGTGACCGCAACGTAGTGACTGATGTGCCCGTCCGGCTGACGGATCGGCGTCATGCCCAGGTATTCGAGCGCTTCCCGTCCGTCGGCGCGGCGCACCGTGAATTCTCCCTGCCAGGCGCGCCCCTCGTCGAGCGCCACCCACATGGCGCGGGTCTGGTGAGCGTCGTTCTGGTAGGACGGCAGGTACAACGTGCGCAGGTCGCACCCGATCAACGTGCCGCGCCCCAACCCCGACAGTTTCAGGTAGGCGTCATTCACATAGGTGATCCGTCCGGCCGAATCTGTGATGACGATACCGGCGGGGTTCTGCTCCACCGCCTGCGACAGCATGTGGATCGACTGTTCGGCCTGCTTGCGGTCGGTCACGTCCTGCAGCGTGCCGCGCAGGCGAACCACCCGGCTGCCGTCGCTGACCGGGGAACCGACTGCCCGTACCCACTTGCGGCGACCGGCGGCGCTGGTCATTTCAAGCTCAAGATCGTAGGGCTGCGCCGTGTCGATCGCCGCCCGGATGGCCGATTCGAGGCGGCGGCGATGATCCCCGTCGAAACGCTCAAGCCCGCTCGCCAGCGTGGCGTCGTCGCCGGGGGCGATATCGTGGATGCGCATGACCTCGTCGGTCGAGCTGACGCGCCCGCTGGCTACGTCCAGCGACCAGGCGCCGATATGCGCCATTTCGCCCATTTCGCGCAGCAGCTCTTCACGTTCCTTGAGCGCGCTGGCAACCGCCGTGCGTTCCGTGATGTCAGCCAGGATGCTGTGCGTGCAGACGAAGCGCCCCGCCACATCCCGCTGGATGCGACCCATCGTCCACACGACGACTTCCTGACCATCGCGATGCTGCAGCCGGACTTCGCGCTGTATCTGCCCCTTCTGCAGAAAATCGGCAAAGCGTGACGGAAATCTGTGCCGTGCCTCCGGCATCCACACGTCACTGAAGAGTCGGCCGATCAGCTCGTCACGGGCGTAGCCGATCAGTTCGCACAGCATCGGGTTCACGTCGATGAAGCGACCCCGCTCATCGAGCGACTGATAGGCCACCGGTGAATGTTCGAACAGCGAGCGGAAACGCGCCTCGCTCTCGCGCAGTGCGGCTTCGGCGCGGAAGCGATCGGTGATGTCGCGTGCCACGCCATACAGCCCGATCACGCGGCCCGATGGATCGTGCATCGGACCTTTGGTACTGAGGAAGACACGTTCGCCATCGGCGGTGACCAGCCTTTCTTCGAAGCGGATGACCTGGTTCTGCTGCATCACGCGGCGGTCGTTGTCCATCACCTGTTGCGCTTCGGCCGGCGGATGCACCGAGCGGTCGTCGCGACCGAGCACAGCGGCTTCGGTCGTATTCATCAGGCGACAGGATTCCGGATTGAACAGCAGATAGCATCCGTCGGTGTCCTTGGCGAACATCGGATCGGACGAACTGCTGACGAAGGAATCGAGCAGCGCCGTAGCCTGCCTGCGCTCGGCCTGCAGACGCATTTCACGTTCGAGAACGTCCATCGTCCGGCTGACCTGGCGGCGCATCAACAGATAAAGCGCCACCGCCGTGACGGTGACGAATAACCATCCCTTCAAGATGCTCAGACGGGTACGCGCTGCGCCTTCCGGCGTGACCATTTCGAGCGCCTGGTCGGACAGCAGTATCCACAGCCCCGATACGATCAGATAGCCGAGCACGACGTTGAGCACACCGCGACGGCCGCGCTGGCGCGCCAGCGCGAGATCCTGCCGCACCTGCTGCTCAGTGGCTGTCGGCATGGCGGTGCGCGATGTCCATGAAGTCGTCGTAACGAATGATGAAGGCATCCACCACGTCCGGGTCGAAGTGGACGCCGCGACCGGCGATGATTTCGCGCTTCACCTGGTCGGCCGGGAAGGACGCCTTGTACACGCGACAGGTGCTCAGGGCATCGAACACGTCGGCCAGCGCCATCAGGCGGGCTGACACCGGGATCCCCTCGCCGGCCAGCGCGTCCGGGTAGCCGCTGCCGTCCCAGTGTTCGTGATGCCAGTGCGCGATTTCCTTGGCCAGCGACAGGAAGCCGACCCGTTCGTCGCCACCTGACGAGGTGCTTTCGGATTCGGCCCGCTCGATTGCCTGTGCGCCGAGCAGGGCGTGGGTTTTCATCACCGTCCATTCGTCCGGATCAAGCTTGCCGCGCTTGTGCAGGATGTGGTCCGGAATGCCGACCTTGCCGATGTCGTGCAGCGGCGCCGAACGCACCAGCAGATTGATGTAGACCGGCGTCAGCGTGGGGGCGAAGCGCGGATGCGTGGCGAGCTGTTCGGCCAGCACGCGCACGTAGATCTGCGTGCGCAGGATGTGCGCACCGGTCTCCTGGTCGCGTGTTTCGGCCAGTTCGGCCAACGCGCGGATGCTGACCGCCTGGATGCGGTCGTTTTCCGTCATGCGTCGCGCCACCTCCTGCTCCAGCCAGGTGTTCTGGTCACGCAGCACGTCGCGCGCCAGCTTCGCCTGGAGCTGGGTGCGCACACGCGCCAGCACGACCAGCGGCTTGAGCGGCTTGGCGATGTAGTCGACCGCCCCGCGCGCCAACCCGGCCTCTTCGTCGCCTGCGCCGGCAAGTGCCGTGACGAAAATGACCGGAATGTCGCGCGTTGCCGGGTCGGCCCGCAGCGCATCGAGCACGGCATAGCCATCCATGCCGGGCATCATGACGTCGAGCAGGATCAGTGACGGCGCATCCGCGTCCTGCGCAAGCCGCAGCGCCGAGCGTCCGTTGTTTGCCGCCTTCACGCGATACCCCGCCGCACGCAGAAGGCCATCCAGCACTTCAAGGTTTTCCGGCATGTCGTCGACGATCAGGATGCTCGTCATGTCGGGTGCACCTGTTTCGCTCATGTGACACGTAGTGATTTGACTGGTTGGTTAGCTTGCACCGCGACTGCGCCGGTACGCAACCCGAAAACCGCCGGGCAGCAGGCAGTTTTCGATTTTTACTGAAAACGGCTGCCGACCGGGCTCGCGTGGAAGTCCCCGCGCGGGCAGGTTCGATTGCGGCAAGGGTGTCGGAGTGCTTTACAACTGACGGCCTGCCTGACCGCATTACAAATTTCCTTGCGTGCAAAGCATTGAAAACCAAGGCGGGCCCTCGCCCATGGCGCACATTTTGCTGCAGGGCGGCCATCACCCGCAGACACCCGGCCGGAGCGCACAAGCCAGGGTTCGCCTCACGCATCGATCACATAAAAGGAGCTTTCCAGTGGCATCCCTACGTCCATCCTTGCACACGACCGGCCTGCTGATCGCGCTGGCAGTCCTCCCGCTTTCGGCCGGCGCCGCAACGCTGGTGCAGCGCGGCCCTGACACGGCGCCCGGCACGGTCCAGACGGTGCTCGGCACCGGTCTGCAGTCGCTCAATCTGGATGGCACGCCATTCGTGTCTGCGGGCGGCGTCACCATCGTGTCGAAGTCCCAGGCCAATGACGGCGACGGTGTCATCCGCGTATTCAGTGAAGTCGATTCGCGCGGCGTGTCGGGCATACCGGACGCCCTGATCGGCAATGCCTTCGGCCAGGTACAGGCCACGGCGGCCGTGGTCGGCGAGTTGGACGGTGGTGCAGTCGATGTGACCTTCGTGTTCAACTTCGACGGCGCCTTTCACACCTACAGCGGCAATGTGTTCCACCTGTTGGGCGCTTCGCTGACCGTCGCCCTGCCCTCGTCCACGGTGGCATTCACCAATGTCGAATACGCCGCGGCCATGGATTTCCGCACCGACCTGCTCGATGCCGAGGCGCTCAACGCGTCCGGCAGCGCCGTCAAGCGCTACTTCGAGCCCGGCTTCGTGCAGGTGGTCGAGGATTTCGACGGCGCGAGCTACACGATCGGCAGCCAGGAAATGGACAACGTGGCAGGCGAGCTGCGGCTCACGATGAGCCTCCTTCCGGGCCAGAACTTCCAGCTGATCGCCAATCTGTTCACCCAGGTGTCGCCCGAGCCGCTGATTCCGGTCAGCGGAGGCCTCGATTACAGCCAGTCATGGGGCGCGGTCGATGGCTTCAATACCGGCACACTGAGCATCCTGCTGCCGCAGGGGTATGCCTTGTCCGGCGATGCCGGCCTGCTGACCAACGCCGCCGTCACGGCGCCGATCCCGGAGCCGGGCACCTGGGCGATGCTGCTGGCGGGACTGATGACGCTGTGGGGTACGGGCGCGTGGCGCACACGGTCACAACGTACGAGCGGACAGCACGCCGACCGCCTCCGCTGAGGCGGGCCGCCTTCCGGGTCAGACGGCCTTGCAGCGGCGCGCCGCGAAACCGATCAACCCGAGGCCCGCCAGCATCATGGCGACAGTCCGGCGTCCGGGAATCCCCGGCACGTTCGAGAATGACAGCGAGAGTGACGCTTAAACCAGCACGGCCTTGACCGGCCGGCGCAGGGACGATGGCAACGCCGGTCCGCGACCGAAACGCACCACCAGGTCGGGACGCTGGCCGTTCAGTCCGATCGCGGCGGCGAACTGCGGCCGGATCGATCGAACTTCAACGGGCTGGTTCAGGAAAGCGTTGCGGATGCCAAGCGCCGTTGCCTGCAGCGCGAACCGCTCGTAGCAACGACCCACCTCCACCCAGTGCGCCTTGTCGTCGGCCTGGCCGACGAACACGGCGATGCCGGCAGAACTGCGGATCTGGCGCACGTACTTGTCATTTTCGCTCTTGGGTGTGTAGAACCAGTCGAAGGCAAGCTCACCCAGCCACGCGGGTATGGACGGGTTTCCTGTCGACGCGCTGTACAGGCCATCCCGGGTACGAACCGCGTCGGGGCCATTGAACCGGATCCAGGACTTGAGTTCCTTGACGAACGCCGGGTCCACCATCTGGGCGGTATTGGCCTGAACGACATAGTCGAGCACGCGTTCCATGGACGGGCGATCCGCCCACAGCAGCATCTGCACACCGCTCGAAGTGCCGGCACGTTCGAGCAGGACCAACTCCTCCCTGGACAGCGGCTTGCCGTCATAGTCGCCACGCGTGCACTGCCGCGCATGAATCGCATCGAACAGGGGCGAGGCCTGGGCGGGTTTGGGTGCCAGCGTCAACCGGACGGCGTCGCGCATGACGTCGAAGCTGGCGACGGCCTCGAATCCATGGGCGGATGCGGCCTGGATCAGGTTCTCTGCAGCGCAGCCAAGCGAAACAAAAACATGGTGGTCGTCTGGATCGACGGCGGGGCACCGACGCGACAGGTCGGGAAGGATCGTGATCGCCCCCTCTTCGAGGGCGAACTTCCAGCATTGCGTGTTGTGACTCGATGGTGCAAGCGTCGCGCAGCGAACGAGTTCCTCGCTGAGCGCGGCGCCTTCGGTGCCGGCCACGGCGCCGACGCGCCAAGTTTGCGCCGCGACCGCCTCGTAGCCCTGGGGGTCAGGCTCCCGCGTGCAAGCCGACAACAGCGACGCACCGCCCAGGAGAGCCGGTGTCGACGAGACAAACTGCCTTCGAGAAAAGTTAACCACCGGAGTCTTCGATCCATGCAACGTGGGTGAATCGGTCCGCTTGAGGTCAACCGACATCCATGCTGGCACCTCGACGGCAGCGTAAACAAGTATGGACGCGCTGCCGCGATCGGTCTGTAGGTCACAGCACGAGCCCGGAATGCTCCGGCGCCCCCTCACTCCCACTCGATGGCTTCCGAGGGCTGGAAACCCGCATGAATGCAGCTTTATGGGATCTGGACATCCTACTTTACCGTCACTGCCAGCGTGAAGACGCCCGCTTGGTCCGCCTCCAATACCGCAGCACCGACCGGATGACCGCAGAGATCGCCTCCCGCGGCGCCCACGATTGCATATGTTTTTCGGATCGGTTGCAGGATGGCGCGCTGGCCTGGTCACAGGTGCAAGTCGGTATGCGCCTCACGCATCGGGACGCCTGTCGAAGAAGAAGCAATCAGGCAGGATGGCCGGGGCGATGTAGTCGATGTCCCTGGCTGACACGCCGCAGGCGAAGAAGCTGTCGCGCCAATGCCGGACGATATCGACGAGTCTATCGATTTGCCCGCGCGCCTCTTCCGCCGACAAGCCGAAACGCCCCGCCTGCGACAGGAGGTTGTAGAGGCTGGCCGTGCGACCGTAGTCGCCGACGGTCAAGGCCAGGTCGCGCCTCTCCAGGCTGACCACGGGTGCGGGCACGAGGTCGTAGGCCGGAGACAGCCGCCATCCCTTCTGCCTGCGTAGCAGAGCGTGGTTGCGCGGATGATCATCGTTGTTGGTCACGGCGGCATTGAAGACCATACGCCTGAAGAGTTCGGCACAGTCGGCTTCCGGCTTGTCGGACCAGCGGCGCAAGTTATCGGCCATCAACGGGTAGGACCAACGTTCCCGGTCCAGGTGGCTATCACCGCAGTCGAGCACGGTCAGGCCACTGACGAGACCGAAGCGCAGGTAACCCTTGTCGGTGTAGTCGCGATCGAACCGCTGCAGCATCAGCACGTCGCTCTCGCCAACGGGCTCGAGCCGCGCCTGTGCGACATTCAGGCCGCATCTCCGAGCCAGGTCGAGCGTCGCAAATTCGACCCGCTGCAGATTGAAGCGGTCATGTCTGGCGGGAAACTTGCCGAGCCAGAGACTTTGCGCGTCCTCGATCGTGGCCTTCGGCCGCGCACCACCCATGCTGGTGCCAGGATCGAGCTGTTCGAGCAGATGGGCGGCCACCGGGCGGCCCTCTTCGATCGCCTGTGTAGCGGCGATCAGCTCGGCCAACTGGTGCGTGCGGTTGTACTGGCGCCTGGGCGCGGGCGGTTCGGCTTTCAGCCCGAAGCTCAAGTACCCTGCCCCGTCTTGCGGACCCTGTAGCAGATAGTCGATTTCGTGGAGGTCAGCCGCGCTGCGCTCGAGCTTGTGTTCGATCACGCGCCGTCCCCAGGCGTCGGGGCCGGCGTCCCGAACCGCACCGGGAATCCCCTTGAGCTGGGTGAACTCGAAGACTTCCCTGGCAAGAGGCAGCTGGAACGGATCGAGTGCAACCGCCTCTTGGCGCTGAAGGTAGCGGTCGCCGTAGCGAAACCGCCCTATTTGCATGCCGTCGGGCAGCGTCTGCACCCTGAGCAGCGCTGCCGGCACCGTTTCCAACGTGCCGGGTAGCTGAATGTAGACATAGGCTTCGCGCTCAGAAGTCATAGTCGTCGATCGCCTTGCGGGCCTTGCCCGCCCGCGTAGGGCGGCGCGACGCTTCGAGCGCCTTGCCGTGGAGATCGCTGTCGGGATCCGCAACAGCGTCCAGAGACTTGTCCAGGCCGAGTGCCCACAGTACCGTGAAGCACACGCCGACCGCCGTACCGGGCTTGCCGAGTTCCAGCGCCGTGAGCGTGTTCCGGTTGATTCCCGCCTTGCTGGCGAGATCGGCGACCGACCAGCCGCGCCGGATCCGCGCCACCCGGATGCGCTGACCCAGCTGGACAACCTGCTCGGTGGCTTGTTGGGGCATGACAAATTTGCTCATTAAACCAGGCACTCCATGCACTCAACGCCCAATATATTGGGCTTTTACGACACCGAGCACAAGTCGAGCATGAGCGATAAAATCACCAAACCAGGCAAATAATCCGATAACGCCCAATATTCTGGGCATTTAATGATCAGATTTTCGCGCTTCCTTTCGCTGGGAAGGGAGCGTCGCCCGGTAGGTCCCTCCCTTGAAGAACACCGAAGAGGAGCACGATCGACATGCGACGCAATCGAGGCCGATCCGGCATCGCTGACCCCTTACATCCCACGCCAGGCGCCGCCCCTGCCTGAAGCGATTCTTTCAGTCGTGGCTGAAGTCTGATTCGCTCAGGGCCCGTTTCCGCGGATCAGCGCCCGGGCCGAGCGCTCAGTGCGCCGTCCAGCCGCCATCCACCGGCAACACAGCGCCAGTGATCGAGGCGGCATCGTCGCTGCACAGGAAGCACGTCAGCGCAGCCACCTGCTCGACCGTCACGAACTTCCTGGTCGGCTGTGCGGCCAGCAGCACGTCGCGGACGACGGCCTCGACCGTGATGCCGCGTGCCCTGGCGGTGTCCGGGATATGCGCGTCGATCAGTGGCGTCCGCACGTAGCCCGGGGCAACTGCGTTGACCGTGATGCCCGCTTCGGCCACTTCGAGCGCCACCGACTTGGTGAGCCCGGCCACGCCGTGCTTGGAAGCGACATAGGCCGACTTGTAGGGGCTGGCCACCAGCGCATGGGCGGAGGCGATATTGACGATGCGGCCGAAGCCCCGGCCCTTCATGGCCGGCAGGGCGAGTCGCGTGGTGTGGAAGACGGCCGTCAGGTTGATCGCGAGGATGGCATCCCACTGTTCGACCGGAAACTCGTCCACCGGCGCCACATGCTGGATGCCCGCATTGTTGATCAGCAGGTCGACGCAGCCGAACTCCGCCAGCGCCCCGGCCATCATGGCCTCGATCGCTTCGGGCCGGCGCATGTCCGCACCGTCGTAGCGGACCCGGACGCCGTAGCGCTCGGCGAATTCCGCCGTCAGCCGCGCAGTGGCGGCCGGATCGCCGAAACCATGGAGGATCACGTTGGCGCCCTGCGCGGCGAGGCCGTGAGCGATGCCCAGGCCGATGCCCGAGGTGGAGCCGGTGACGAGTGCGGTCTTGTCCTTCAGCATGGTGGCGGGGTCCCGGTGGGGTGAAAGAAACGTGCGCCGGTCAGACGACACCCAAGACTACGCTGTCACGTGCATTTCGGTGTGCGGCAACAGGCAACCGAAGACGGGTCGAAGAAAGGCTCACTTGCACCGCGGAAACCATCAAAGAATGGGACACGCGTGCGTTCCAACGCTTGCTCAAACAACAGGTCGTAGTTGGTGGTGAAAATTTCAACCGGGTGTTCGCGACCTATACCGCTGATCCAAGTCACAAACTCTGTGTACGGAGAAGGCCCCTCATGGAGCGGCTTGTTGACGATGGCACCGATCTGTTCGCAGACCGCCTCGCTCAGCTTCTTATACCCCTCCCCATCTAGGTCATGAACCTTCGTCTTTCCGATGACGCTGGCCAAACTACGCACCCGCGACAGGATCGTTTCGATATTCGGAGTATCAAACTCAGCCCGCACGGCATCCAAGGTCTTGCCGTAGGCGGGTGTCAGCGCCTGCACCACCATATCGGTGAGGCCCGCCACTGCAGGAATCAAGGGCTTGTCGCTGCCGGGCGGGAAGATGTCGGCTGGTGCCCCGCTCCGACCAGCAAGCCAATCCGTTTCCGCCCCTGGGCAATGATCTGCCGCAGACTGGCCATGTATTGATCGGAATTGTGGATGCTGACTGTCATGAGCTACCCCTCTTATGCGTTCTTCTACTTGATCGTTTATCCGATTCGAGCAAGGAGTTGCTCAATCACATCGCTCGCCTGCCGCTGCCGCAACGCCCTCGCCTCACGCTGCTCCGGCTCATCGCCCTCACCCAGCTCGAACTTGGCTACCGATACTGGGCCGTCCTTTCGATAGCCCTCGGTCTTTTCGTCGCCCGCGAAGCGGCTGCGCAGGGTCGCCAGCGAGGCTTCGACCACGGCACTGTGTTTGCCTGCAACCTCCTGACGAAAAGCTGCGGCCGCCGCGTCCAACCCTTCGGGTGCGTGCTCGATGCAATAGATCAGGTCATGCGCATCCTTGCGCTCGAAGCGCTGATCGAACGCAAACGACTTCAAGCACGTAAAACTGACCAGGTTGGCGTGCTTGACCTTCTCGGTTGCCACGCCGTTGCCGCCCAGCAGTTCGGCATGGATCTCGGTGACCTGATGGAGGTCAAAGACAATCGACGAATGCGGGATGTTCAACGCCGAGATCGTGCCTTCGGTCAGCAGCGGCTGCACCTTGCCGCCGGCGATATCAGGTGCATCTGCGAGCAACTCCAACACCATAAGTGCACCGTGTTCG
Source organism: Methyloversatilis sp. (assembly GCF_030698125.1). GTDB lineage: Bacteria > Pseudomonadota > Gammaproteobacteria > Burkholderiales > Rhodocyclaceae > Methyloversatilis. The sequence continues at coordinate 3,546 of NZ_JAUYNV010000033.1, read as the reverse complement.
GTGCGGGCTTGCCAACGCCAGGAGAGCTTCTTACCGGCGTCATTTTCGGCACGCTCGAAGCCCATCTTCTTGAGGTTGTCCTCCAGCGTGTGATACGCCTCAGTGTCAGCGAGGATCTGCAGGTCGATCACGATGTCGACATCGAGGGTGCCCGCATGCGCTGGGACCGCGGGCGGTCGAGCGGCGACCAGGTACCTCGGGGTGAGGCCACCGACCAGGTAGACCGAGTCCTTCCACGGCCCCAGTCCGCGCAGCAACGTCACGAGGACGCGTTCGCAATCGAGCGTGTACTGGTCGCTGTAGCCGTCGAGCGTTGCGGGTTTGGCCATCAGAAGCCGATCCTTTCCTTGCGTAGATGCTCGGCCATTTCCTTGGAGCGGCCTTCACCGCGCAGCAGATCGAGATAGACCTGTACCGGGCTGGCCAGCCACATGCCGCCGACTCGTTCGCGAAAGAGCAAGTCGCCGGGCGACTTAGCTTCGATGATGGCGAGGTTGGCGCCTTCGTCGACCACACGTGCGCCCAGTTCACCGATGGCCGCATCGGCGTTGGAGCCGCTCAGCAGCCGGGCGCGCACCTGGGAAACGCCGGAGAGGAATGGGGAATAGCGCTGTGCCGCGGCTTCGTGACTGATCGCGTATCCGGCTTCATGGGCGTCGAAGACTTCGCCGACCCGATCCAGCAACTGGTCTGCTTTAGTGGCCGGCACGTAATAGCGACGAAGGTTCGGGGGGCGGATCGATGCGAGTTGCTTCACCCAAGCATCCAGCAGAGCTGCGGGCTCGCGAAGATGGCGTTCCTTGCTCGGCCCTTGCCCGCGCGACACCAGCCAGTCGAAACGCTCAAGCTCCGTCAGCACCTGGGAGGCTGTGGCAGGTGACACCATTGCCCGTTTGGCCAGTTCCTTTACGCCGAACCAGTCCTGATGTTGGGCCAGCACGGCATGAAGCACTTGCGCGCGTCGCCCGGAAAACAGGGATCGAACCGACTTTGCGAGGGTCTTGGGCGGAGGCTTGTCGATGTAGAAGTAGGCCCCCGGCGCAGGCAAATACATGCTGCCGCCGCTGTCGTAGTACCCGACGTGCTCATCTCTGAGCAGTTCCTTGGCGCCGGGGGAGATGGACTCGGCGACCAGTAGTGACAGTGATTCCTTGCCGTGCCCCCTGAGCCGGCCGTAGCGGGCCTCTCGGAGCTGCCAGATCACCTGCCGAACGTCTCGCGGATACACGGCCTTCTTGGCCTCCACCAGCAGGATGAAGGACTTGCCCGCTACCTGCAGGTCGATCTGCGCGTCATACCCGCGATCGGCGGTCGAACCGATAGGCTCCAAATGATCCAGGTCTGCATGCACCTCCGGCAGCTCTCGGAGGGCATCGAGAAACTGCGTGATCAGCTGCCGTTCGGTCAGAGAAGACTCGAGTATCATGGGTCTAGCGGTTTTTTACTGTGCAGTAAATAAGCCGATCTTAGTGAAGATTCGGCGTTTCGACAATATTTACTGCGCAGTGAATATAGCGCTGCCGCTCTACGAGACCATGTCGGAGCGCTTGGACTTCCCAAAGCGTCACCCGGCATGGCCGGGTCGCGCTGTCGTGCTGCGCGCTCCGCTTGCCAATCCGGCAACGGGGCGTGGCGGGATGGGCTGGCTTGCTGTGCCCTTCTACCTACCGAGTCGTGAAGGTCTGCGCGCCCTACCCTACGCTAGACGAGTCCCACTCACGGCAATGTCGGTAAAAAATCGTCGGCAATCTACCGGGGGAATTTCGCCGTCAAAACTACCTTCAACAGAATTCGCTGCTATCACCGGAACTCTCGTTTTAGAGCCGGGCTTGTGTACGACAGCGCATAGCGCTCAACGACTTAGTGATTATGAATAAGTCATTGACGTCGCACGCATCAACGTTGACGGATATCGAAAAGCTATTGATTAATATAGGAAATCAAGCACCCGTCACTCCCACTCGATCGTCGCCGGCGGCTTACCCGATATGTCATACACCACCCGATTGATGCCGCGCACCTCGTTGATGATGCGGTTGCTGGTGCGACCGAGCAGGCTGTGCGGCAGTTCGGCCCAATGGGCGGTCATGAAGTCCTGCGTCTGCACGGCGCGCAAGGCCACGACCCACTCGTAGGTGCGGCCGTCGCCCATGACGCCGACCGACTTCACCGGCAGGAACACGGCGAAAGCCTGGCTGGTGAGGTCGTACCAGCTCTTGCCGCTGGCCGGGTCGATGGTGTTGCGCAGTTCTTCGATGAAGATGGCGTCGGCGCGGCGCAGCAGGTCGGCGTACTCGCGGTGGATTTCGCCGAGGATGCGCACGCCCAGGCCCGGGCCGGGGAAGGGGTGGCGATACACCATGTCGCGCGGCAGGCCGAGGGCGACGCCCAGTTCGCGCACTTCGTCCTTGAACAGTTCGCGCAGCGGCTCGAGCAGCTTGAGGCCGAGCTTTTCCGGCAGACCGCCGACGTTGTGGTGCGACTTGATCACCGTCGCCTTCTTGCTCTTGGCGCCGCCGGACTCGATCACGTCCGGGTAGATGGTGCCCTGGGCGAGGAAGGACGCGCCCTTGTGGCCGTCGCCGCCCGCTTTCAGTTTCGCCGCCTCGGCCTTGAACACCTCGACGAATTCGCGGCCGATGATCTTGCGCTTGGCTTCCGGATCGCTGACGCCCTTCAGGTGACCGAGGAACTGGTCGGACGCATCGACGTGGATCACCCTCGCATGCAGCCGGCCGACGAACATGTCCATCACCATTTGCCCCTCGTTCAGGCGCAGCAGGCCGTGATCGACGAACACGCAGGTGAGCTGGTCGCCAATGGCGCGGTGGATCAGCGCGGCGGCGACCGATGAATCGACGCCGCCGGACAGACCGAGGATGACCTCCTCGTCGCCGACCTGTTCACGGATGCGTGCAACCGCCTCTTCGATGTAGTCGCCCATGATCCAGTCGGCGGCGCAGCCGCAGACGTCAAGGACGAATTTGCGCAGGATGTCGGCGCCGCGCGCGGTGTGCGTCACTTCGGGGTGGAACTGCACGCCATAGAAGCGGCGCGCCTCGTCGGCCATGCCGGCGATCGGGCAGCTGTCGGTCGACGCCATCAGCTTGAAGCCGGGCGGCAGCTCGGTCACCTTGTCGCCGTGGCTCATCCACACCTTGAGCATGCCGTGGCCCTGCTCGGTGCGGAAATCCTCGATGCTGTCGAGCAACTTCGTGTGGCCGCGCGCGCGCACTTCGGCGTAGCCGAATTCGCGCACCGTGCCCGCCTCGACGCGCCCGCCCAGCTGCTGCGCCATGGTCTGCATGCCGTAGCAGATGCCCAGCACCGGCACACCCAGTTCGACCACCGCCTGCGGCGCGCGGTCGGTTTCTTCCTCCCAGGCCGACATGTGGCTGCCGGTCTGGATGACGCCCTGCGCGCCGAAGCCGCGCACGAAGTCGTCGCTGACGTCGGCCGGGTGGATTTCGCAATACACGTGCGCTTCGCGTACACGGCGTGCGATGAGCTGGGTGACCTGGGAGCCGAAATCGAGGATGAGGATCT
>NZ_JAUYNV010000022.1 GCF_030698125.1 Methyloversatilis sp. | reverse complement strand
CTGGACTTTATGCGTGCGCTGCACAAAAAGACCCAGCAGACCATCAACCTGTCGGTGCGCCAGGGCGACGAGATCGTCTATATCGACCGCGCGTTCTCCGAGCGCTCGGGCATGCAGGTGGTGCGCGCCATCGGCGGGCGCGGCCCGCTGCACCTGACCTCGACCGGCAAGCTGTTCCTGTCGGTCGACGAGCCGAAGGCGATCCGCGCCTATGCCACCCGCACCGGGCTGGCCGGGCACACCAAGAATTCGATCACCGACCTGGCCAAGCTCGAACGCGAGCTGTCGCTGGTGCGCGCGCGCGGCTATGCGCGCGACAATGAGGAGCTCGAGCTGGGCGTGCGCTGCATGGCCGCCGGCATCCGCGACGACTCGGGCAAGCTGGTGGCGGGGCTGTCGATTTCTGCGCCGGCCGACCGGCTGCAGGAGGAATGGCTGGAAGACCTGGTGGTGACGGCCAACCAAATTTCGGCGACCTTGGGGTTTACCCAGCCTTAAACCATTACATCGTCGACGTGGTCGCCATCGCTGGCTGGATCGATTCGATCCATTTGCGCATGCGGCCCACGTCCGAGGTGCGGCCGTTCTTGCCTTTGGCATCGAGGAACACCATGATGACGGCGCGCCCCTGGATCATCGCCTGCATCACCAGGCAACGCCCCGCCTCGTTGATGAAGCCGGTCTTTTGCAGGCCGATATCCCAGGCCGGGTTCGCCACAAAATGATTGGTGTTGGAGAAGTGCATCGGGCGGCCGTTGGTGGTCGACACCACCGATTTCGGATCGGTCGAGTATTGGCGCAGCAGCGGTTGCTGGTGCGCCACCATGACCAATTTGGCCAGGTCGCGCGCGGTCGATACGTTCTGGCTCGACAGGCCGCTCGAATCGACGTAGCGGGTGTCGGTCATGCCCAGTTGCAGCGCCTTGGCATTCATCGCCTCGACAAAGGAGGTCAGCCCGCCCGGGAAGTGGCGGCCCAGCGCCGACGCGGCGCGGTTCTCCGAACTCATCAGGGCGATATGCAGCATCTGGGCGCGCGTCAGGCTGGCGCCGACCTTCAGGCGCGAGCTGCTATGCTTGACGTAATCGACGTCGTCATCGGTGACGGTCAGCATCTCGTTCATGTCGAGGCCCGCTTCGACGACGATCAGCCCGGTCATCAGCTTGGTGATCGAGGCGATCGGCACCACGGCGTCCGAATTGCGTTCGAACAGCACTTCACCTGATATCTGGTCCTGCACCAGTACGGACGCGGACTTGACGTTCGGCAGGCCGAGCGCGTCGAAATCGGGCTCGTGGGGTGCGCGCGGTGCAGCGGCGACCGACTTGCGGGAGGCTTTCTTGATGCTGGCCTGCTTGATGCGTTTCGATTGGGTGGCCTTGGCGACCTTTTTCTTCGAGGAAGACTGTGCGGCGGAGGTGTTGCCGGCGGCTTCGGAGGGGGGCGCGACGCCCAGACCCAGCACGACTGCGGTACAGCTGACCATCAGGTATTTCAGAAGCATGCGCGGGACCCCTGGTGGCGATTCGATTGAGTAAAGAGTCTACCCGTCGAAGGCGATTTTTCAAACGAAAATAAGGCCATGGAAAGCATTCTTATGGCAGTTTCGCGATTGTGACGAAAGTATTCACGGCGTGATCGGCGCCGGCTTGAGGCCGAGGAAGCTCACCACATCGGCTGCGCGCGCCATCGTATCGCGATAGCCGAGGTCGATCAGCGCCCGGGTATAGGGTTTTTCGAACAACAGATAGCTGGCCAGGCCGCCACCGGCTCGCTTGGTGCCACCGATGCCGCCCAGCAGCGTGCGGATGCCGAACGGCAGCGCATCGACGTGACGCGCCGCGATATCGTCCAGCCGCTCCGACGGGGCAATCACCAGGGTTTCGATCGGTCGCAGCGGCAAGCCCATCTCGGCCATCACACGGTCCGGTACGCGACCGAGAATGTCATTCACGCGCTGCAGCTGTTCGATATCGATCATCAGCTGATCCAGGAAAATGCTGGCCAGCGCATGGCCCGCCACCTGGGCCAGCGAGGGGTAGATGTCGCCGCGCCGACGCTGGTCCTTCTCGTTCATGCGGCTGACGCCGATGATGAAAATGCGTTCTGCGCCCAGATGCACTGCCGGACTGATCGGTGCGAGCTGGCGCATCGAGCCGTCACCGAAGTATTCGCGATTGATCTTGGTGGCGGGAAAGATGAACGGCAAGGCGCTGGATGCCAGCAGGTGCTCGACCTTGAGCGGCGTGCGCGAGGCGGCGCGCTGCATGCGCTTCCAGGGCTCGATGTCCTCGCCGCCTTCGAAAAAGGCCACGCTGTCGCCCGAGGTGTAGCCCGAAGCAGTGACCGACAGCGCGTACAGGGCACCCCGGTCGATGGCCCGCTGGATGCGGCTGAAATCGAGTCGTTCGGTCAGCAGTTCCCGCAGCGGCGTGTTGTCGAGCAGCGACTTCGGGTAGCGGTCGACCGCCCAGCCAAACATCAGGGCCATCAGCCAGCGCATCCCGGTGCGCGCCAGACCGAGATTGTCGGCGCGATAGACCTGCCCGGCATGGAAGTTGCGCCAGATGTACAGCAGGTTATCGACCGCGTCGCCGAAGTCCTCGCTGTAGACACCCAGCGACACCGCATTGATGGCGCCGGCCGACGTGCCGCACAGGATGGGAAAGGGATTGATGCGCGTATCCGGCAGCAGGTCGCGCACCGCCGACAGTACACCAACCTGATAGGCGGCGCGCGCGCCACCTCCGGACAACACCAGCGCCGTCCTCGCTTGCTGCACCACGCCTCCCCTTTTGACCACGCATGCCGGTTTGACGCGGCACGCGGGTATCAGCGCACTGCGCGGGTCCTCAGCGAATCTGCCCCGCCTCGACCACGGTCAATGCTGTCATGTTCACGATGCGCCGCACGGTGGCGGTCGGCGTGAGGATGTGCACCGGACGCTTGGCACCGAGCAGTATCGGGCCGATCGTCATGCCCTCGCCCGCCGCGGTTTTCAGCAGGTTGTACGAAATGTTCGCCGCGTCCAGCGTCGGGAAGATAAGCAGATTTGCTTCGTCCCGCAATCTGGAGTTGGGGAAGATGCGGGTGCGGATGTCGATGTCGAGTGCCGCGTCGCCATGCATTTCGCCTTCGACTTCAAGGTGCGGGTGGTCGGCGTGCAGTATTTCCAGCGCGCGGCGCATCTTGTCGGCGGTCGGCGTGTTGTCGGAACCGAAGTTGGAATGCGACAGCAACGCGATCTTCGGCTCGATGCCGAAGCGACGTGCTTCTTCGGCGGCCAGCACGGTCATCTCGACCACCTGCGCGGCGGATGGATCGTAATTGACATAGGTGTCGCACAGCATGACGGTTCGGCCCGGCAGGTTCAGCAGATTCATCGTGTAGAAGCTGCTCAGACCGTCCTTCAGACCCAGCACGTTGCGCACGAACTGCAGATGGCGCGTGAAGTGGCCGAAGGTGCCGCAGATCAGGCCGTCGGCGTAGCCCAGCCGGGTCAGCAGCGCGCCGATCAGCGTGGTGCGGCGGCGTGCTTCGAGCTTGGCGTAATCGACCGAGATGCCCTTGCGTTCGGTCAGGCTGTGATAGAGCGTCCACAGCTCCTTGTAGCGCGGGTCGTTGTCCGGCGTGACCAGTTCGAAATCGACTTCCGGCCGCAGCCGCAGGCCCAGTTTCTGGATGCGCGACAGTACGACATCGCGGCGGCCGATCAGGATCGGTCGCGCCATGCCTTCGTCGACCACGTTGCGCACCGCGCTCAGCACGCGTTCGTCCTCGCCTTCGGCGTAGATGATGCGTTTCGGGTTGCGCTTGGCTTCGGCAAACACCGGCTTCATGACGAGGCCGGAGATCCACACCAGATTGTTCAGCTGCTGGCGATAGGCTTCGAAGTCTTCGATCGGGCGCGTCGCCACGCCGGAATCCATCGCGGCCTGCGCCACGGCCGGCGCGATCTTCACGATGAGGCGCGGGTCGAACGGCTTCGGAATCAGATATTCCGGCCCGAACGACAGCGGCTGTTCGCCGTAGGCGGCACGCACGATTTCGCTCTGCTCGACCTGCGCCAGTTCGGCGATGGCCAGCACCGCGGCCAGCTTCATTTCTTCTGTGATCGTGGTCGCGCCGACATCGAGCGCACCGCGGAAGATGAAGGGGAAGCACAGCACGTTGTTGACCTGGTTCGGGTAGTCCGAACGTCCGGTCGCGATCACCGCATCACTGCGTACCGACTTCACTTCTTCCGGCAGGATTTCCGGCGTCGGATTGGCCAGTGCGAAAATCAGCGGGCGCGGTCCCATGCGCATCACCATGTCGGCCTTCAGCACGCCGCCGGCCGACAGGCCCAGGAACACGTCGGCGTCGCCGATCACGTCGCCCAGCGTGCGCGCGTCGGTCACCTTGGCATAGCGCGCCTTCAGCGGCTCCATGTCTTCCTTGCGACCTTCGTACACCACGCCCTTGATGTCGGTCACCCAGATGTTCTCGACCGGCATGCCGAGCAGCACCAGCAGGTCGAGGCAGGCCAGTGCGGCCGCGCCGGCTCCGGAGGTCACCAGCTTGACCTCGCGGATGTCCTTGCCGACCGCCTTCAGGCCGTTGAGCACCGCGGCGCCAACGACGATGGCCGTGCCGTGCTGGTCGTCGTGGAAGACCGGAATCTTCATCCGCTCGCGCAGCTTGCGCTCGATGTAGAAGCACTCCGGCGCCTTGATGTCTTCGAGATTGATGCCGCCGAAGGTCGGTTCCATGCTGGCGATGATGTCGACCAGCTTGTCCGGGTCGCGCTCGTCGAGCTCGATGTCGAACACATCGATGTTGGCAAACTTCTTGAACAGCACCGCCTTGCCTTCCATCACCGGCTTGGCGGCGAGCGGACCGATCGGGCCGAGACCCAGAACCGCCGTGCCGTTGGTGATGACGCCGATCAGGTTGCCGCGCGCCGTGAGCGAACTCACTTCAAGCGGATTGGCGACGATCTCCTCGCACGCGGCGGCAACGCCCGGCGAATAGGCAAGCGAAAGGTCTTGCTGGTTGGTGAGCGCCTTGGTCGGTACGACGGAAATCTTGCCCGGACCGGGCTTGCGGTGGTAGTCCAGCGCGGCAGCGCGAATATGTTCGTCCATGATGAACAGCTAACCCTCCGATCGAGTGATACGACACGGCGGCCACGACTCACCTGGTGAGTGAGCATGGTGCAGTGCGAAAACCCCGGATTTTAGCTGTTCGGCGCGCGGCGCGGGCTGTGGTTTACCGTTGTCGGCCGCTTATCGAACATCGGGCGTGCGCCCGGGCAGGTGCACGCCTCAGATGGCGGCCTGTGCCGTCTGCATCGGCGGCGCGAACAGACCCTGCAGGCGGCGGTACTCGTTCAGTACCTTGTTCGAATACACCAGATCCGGATCCTCGACCGATCCGACATAGCGCTGCAGGCCACCTTCGACCGACCCCGCGGAACGGATGTACTCGCGCAGCACCTGTGCGCCGACATGGATGCTGATGCGCGGTTCGAGCAGCGTTGCGTCGGGGCCGTGCAACGCAAGCTTCTCCGGATGGAAGCGCGGAATGACCTGGGTCAGCCCCTGCGCACCCCACACGCTCTCAGCTGTGGGATTGAATGCAGACTCGACGGAGATCAGCGCCACCAGCAGCAGCGGATCGATGCGGTACTGCGTGGCGGCGGAATAGATATGGGGAATATATTGCTCGACCGCGGCACGGGCCACGCGATGGCGGCGCGACACCTGATCGATCAGCGCCTTCTGCTGCGCGGACAACTTCTGCCCGGACGCCGGTGCGTCGTCACGCGTCATGATGAAGTCGAGCGATGACGGCGCATTTCCGCTCGCCGGCTCGATCGCATTGATCAGCGAAAACTCGGGCAGCGACGGCATGATCTGCGGTGTCAGCCCTGCTTCCGATACGCGCAGTCCGATGAATACGCTGACCATCACGCCGACTGCCAGCAAACCGCCATGGGCGAAGTGAACGACGATGGCGAAGACGCCCTTGAAAACCGGATACAGCTTGTTCATGCAGCACTCCTTTCGAACGTCCGCATGCCACCTCGTGAGAGGTTGCGACGGATGTCTGAGGGATCCTTGTCAGGGATCGTTGCCGTGACGCGATTGAGGCACGCGTACAGGGGCTTTTCGATCGCATGATTCGCGGCATGTGGATATGCCGGAACATCTGGACAGTCTGATCAGCGCAAGGCGCTGTCGGACCACGTTGAAACAGCGGATGACGTTGTCGTGATGGACACTCATCCGGAGGGGCGACCAAGCAACCCGGCCGCGATAGTGCTGATTCAGCGGAGTTTCGTCAAGTAAAGCTTCGTTAAACGAAGTGACGGCAGGCGCCGGCGCATGACGGTTGTGCAGGCGAAAACGACCGGGACACGGGCAAAAAACCGTGGAGGCACGAAGGCCTCCACGCGAGCAGAAATCACTCAGGACGGACGCGAGCCCGTCGGGAATGGCCATGCAGCAGCCGGATTCAACGACGACTTGATGCCGGGTGTGGCAGCCGTCGACGGCGTGGCAGGAGCGGGTGCAGCCGGTGCCGGTGCCGGGTCGGACGACTTCGAAACAACCTTGGTCGCAGCGGGTGCAGCCACCTTCTTCGCAGCAGGCTTTGTTGCCGGCTTGACCGCAGCTTTCGCCGGTGCCGCTTTCTTCACAGCAGGCTTGGCCGCAGCTTTCGCCGGTGCAGCCTTCTTCGCTGCCGGCTTTGCCACCGGCTTGGCGACAGCCTTCGCTGGTGCAGCTTTCTTCGCAGCAGGCTTCGCGGCCGGCTTTGCCGCAGCCTTCGCCGGTGCAGCCTTCTTCGCTACCGGCTTGGCCACAGCCTTCGCCGGTGCAGCCTTCTTCGCTGCGGGCTTCGCGGCCGGCTTGGCCGCAGCCTTCGCCGGTGCAGCCTTCTTCGCTACCGGCTTGGCGACCGCCTTTGCCGGTGCTGCCTTCTTCGCGGCCGGCTTGGCGGCTGCCTTCGCCGGTGCAGCCTTCTTCGCTGCAGGCTTGGCGACAGCCTTTGCCGGTGCCGCCTTCTTCGCTGCGGGCTTCGCGGCCGGCTTGGCCGCAGCCTTCGCCGGTGCAGCCTTTGCCGGTGCAGCCTTCTTCGCTGCGGGTTTTGCCGCCGGCTTGGCCGCAGCCTTCACCGGTGCGACCTTCTTCGCTGCAGGTTTCGCAGCAGCTTTACTCGGGGCACTCGCCTTCTTCGCCCCCTTCTTTGCGTCAGCTTCAGCCATGACTAGTCTCCTCTGGATAACGGGAATTGACAGCACCTCAGCCCCTCCGGTGGCGGAAGGTCCGTTCACGACGGTGCGCACCCTGCGCATCGCCAGGAACACTTTCCGGCCGATGCGGATCGCTCCACACCTGCCAGCGGATCACCGATCCGCAGAACACCCGGACAACACATGCCGTCCGGATGCCTTGTTCGTCTTCGTATGCAGCCCGACGCTGCTTACGACATACAAAAGGACTAATGAAGGCAGGATCGCCCCACACCGTGAATTCCTTCGCGTGTATCGACCGCGGTCATCGCCCGGGCACGCGGAGCGGCGGTGATGATTCGCGCTGCCAACACCTGCGCGACGCATGCGGAACGGCACGGGTCGACCCGGTACGGAACAGCCACACGCACACGGTGACGACAGGGTTGGAGGGCGGATGAAATGGCCGATTGCGGTCGACCATTCCGGGTGCGGCGCGCGGGAGAGGCAAACGATTTCAACGCTGACAGGCGACACGAATCGCCGGTCAGCGTGGCGACTGACAAGAGGCTTGAAGATTTCGTCACAAGGGACTGATTCATGGGGGGAAAGTATTACATAACCATCAGGTTTTAAAGCAACAATCCACACAAAAGTCCAGATTTCTTTCCGGATTTCGACGCACGCTTCAGACGCGTATTCGTTCAGCATTGCTGACAGCGCGCCGGGCAGGCACCCGGAAACCTTTGCCGGACAAGGATCGCAGCGCACCGGCAATTTTTCACAGCACGTCATGCGAGCGATTTACAGCTGCCTTGAAAGTGTTGCGAAGCTGCCATCGATCCGCGTTGCAGAACGGTACCTGTAGTGTGCTGCCGCGCCCGGGTGACTAGATACAGCGTCTTGCACAAATCGATTTCCTGACTCAGACCACGCCTGCACTGCGCACCGCCGGGTAGCCGGCGCTGGCGGACAGGACGCGCAGAAGCGAGTCGGATTACCCCCGCCAGGCGGGCACCTGTCTCCTGCGTCGATGGTTGCGCCGCGCGCGGTCTGCAGTGCAGAGGGCAGCGGCGTCTGCGCGCGCCCCACTCCCCGGCGTGCGCCGAGATGGCCATCGGTCACGCGGCGGGGTCGCAGGCCTTCACCTGTTCGCCCGGACGCAGCGAGCGCGAGTACATCAGGCTGAAACCCGACCGCACCTGACCGACGATGCTGGAAGCACCGGGCGACAGCATCAGGCCGGCCAGCATCGACACGCCGTTGAACGCTTCGCTGTGTGAGGCGGGCAGATACGGATACGCCATCGCCAATGCAAACAATCAGATCACCCGATTGCCGAGGCGGCACGTCGCAGGCCGGAAGACGGCCCGACATCGTCAGCCAACAGATGGAACACCTTTCGCCACCGAACTTCAGACTGGCGGTTGCAGCTTCGCGCATCAACTTGATGGCCGCCTGGCCGCCGCCGGCCAGCATGCGCTCCAGCGTCGCCGGATCATGTTTGAGGTCGCGAGAATGCTGCATTCCGTGCGGGTCTTCCAATGCTGCGTTCGTCGTTCGCGTCTGCAGGAATGGCGCCCGCCCACGCCGATGCGCCGGGTCGCTTGACACGGCCACACACGCCTCGTCGGGTGCACGCAGGCGCTTCGGCCATGAAGCATGTCGACCCGCTTTACACAACCGCACAGGGCCTCCGACGCTGAGGACACGAATGAAATGTAAAACATTGATTCTTCGGAATTCGCTGCAACGCAACCATATCTGGAACGATTCATGCGTCGATTCCGGAGCGCCCGGCCGTTGCGTCGGGACATTCACTGGAGGCACTCCGGATGAGCACCCTTCCCTTCATGCGCGGCGCACTCGGGCTGCTGTTTGCGGTGTTTCATGCGAGCGCCCTGGCCGCCCCGACCCTCACCAACGGCGGCTTCGAATCCGGGCTGAGCGGCTGGACGATCGCCGACCAGGCTGGTGGCGACGGCACCTTCTTCCTGCAGTCCGGCACGCAGACACCGCTGAGCGATCCGTCATTTCCGGTCGCCGTCCCGGCACCGCCCGGAGGCAGCAACGCTGTGATGAGCGACGCCTTCGGTCCCGGCGCGCACCTGCTGTATCAGGATTTCGTCGCCAGCCCCGGCGTGGCCCTGCTCAATTTCGACCTGTTCATCCTGAATGGCGGGGGAGAATTCGAATCGCCGGACAGCCTGCTGTTCGATCTGACCGACCCCATCGGCGAAAACACGCAGAACCAGCAGATCCGGGTGGACATCCTGCTGGTCAGCGCCTTGCTCGATCCATTCAGCCTCGATCCGTCCGACGTACTTGCCAACCTGTTCATCACTCTGCCCGGCGACGTGCCGCCGGATGGCTACACGACCATCACGACAGACCTGACGGCGCTGATGGCGAGTCATGCCGGCCAGACGCTGCGGCTGCGCTTCGCGGAAACCGACAATCTGGGGCCGCTGAACCTGGGCGTCGACAACGTCCGTTTCGACACCACTACCGTACCGGAGCCCGGATCGCTGCTGCTGGTGGGCGCTGCGCTCGCCGCGCTGTACGGCGCGATGCGCCGCCGCTGAACCCGCACGTCCACCTGCTTCAGGAGGTCCCGATGTCCCGCATTCTTGATGCCGTCCATCAGTCCCCGTTCCAACCCTGGCTGCGCGCGGGCCGGATCGTAGCCGCCTGCGCGGCCTGTTCGCTCGCCCTGCCGGTGCACGCCGACACCACGCCGGTCACGCTGCTCGATCCGGCACTGCAGGTGACGACCGCGCTGGGCAGCGGCATCACACAGCCGACCGGCATCGCCTTTCTGGAAGATGCCGACAACTATCTGCTACTCGAGAAAGCGAGCGGTCAGGTCAAGCGGGTACTCAATGGCGTGCTCCAGCCCGCGCCGGTACTCGACCTGGCGGTGAATTCGGCCAGCGAACGCGGCCTGCTCGGCATCGCACTCGACCGCGATTTCCCGGCCACACCCTTCGTCTATCTGTTCTGGACCCAAAGCCAGTCCGGCGTCGATTCCACCGCCATCAGCGATGTTCCGCTGCTCGGCAATCGCGTCGATCGATTCGTATGGACCGGCAGTACGCTCACGTTCGACCGCAACCTGATCCGCCTGCGCGCCCGCCAGACCGACAACGTGCTGGTGCCCGGGCAGACCGGCGGCGCCAATTCGTCCGAGAACGGCAATCACAACGGTGGTGTGATCCGCACGGGCCCGGACGGCAAGGTCTATGTGTTCATGGGCGACCAGGGCCGTCGCGGCTGGACGCAGAATCTCGCCAACGGGCCGTTCACGCGTGCGCCTTTCGTCGACGACACCTTTGGCGGACCGTCGATCGACACGGCTCACCTATCCGGCGTGGTGCTGCGGCTGAACGACGACGGCACGGCACCGACCGACAATCCGTTCTTCGCCGCCGGCGCATCCGTTGGCGGCGACGTCGGTGCCAACGTCCAGAAGATCTTTTCCTATGGCCACCGCAACGGCTTCGGCATGGCGTTCGACCCGATCTCCGGCGCGCTGTGGCTGAGCGAAAACGCCGACGACGCCTATTCGGAAATGAATCGCGTGCCGCCCGGCATGAATGGCGGATGGGTACAGTTCGCCGGCCCGATCGGCCGCATCCGCGACTGGCGCACCATCGAGACGACCCGGTTCAACCAGTCGCTGCAGCAGGTGCGCTACCCGCCGACGCGGGCGGCCTACACGCCCGCTGCGGCGGCGTCCCGCCTGCTGATGCTGCCCGGCGCCTTCTACAAGGATCCTGAACTGAGCTGGCGCTACGAAATCGGCCCGTCCGGTCTGGCTTTCGTCAGCACCGACGCGTTGGGCCCGGCCAACAGCGGAACGCTGTGGTTCGGTTCGGCGCGTTCGTTCGGACAGGTCGGCGGCACCGGCGGCAACCTCTACCGCCTGAGATTGACCGCCTCACGGGACGCACTGGACCTCAGCGCCGACCCGAGACTGGCCGACAAGGTCGCCGACAATCTGTTCCGGTCACAGAAATTCGATGGCACCGAAAGTGAAACGCTGGTGATCGGTCGCGGCTTCGGCGTCACCGCCGCCATCGAACAGGGCCCGGACGGCAATCTGTACGTGGTGTCGCTGAGCGACAGCCGCATCTACCGCATCAGCGCCGCGGCACCCTGATGACACCTGACGACGGGCGGCCCTGCCCGCCTGTCGTCAGCGCGCCTGCGCCACGTCAATGGCTTCGGCCATCGGCTCGCCCATGCGCACGCTGCGCCCGGGCGTCCAGTCGGCGCGTGCGCGCAGCACGTTCTTCGGGAACAGCATCACCACGGTGGAGCCGAGCAGGAAGCGACCCATTTCCTCGCCGCGCGCGAGCCGGATGTCCTGGTCGTCGTAGCGCCAGTCACGCAGCGTGCCCGGGCGCGGCGGGTTGATAAGTCCGTGCCACACGGTCTGCATGCTGCCCACCGCCATGGCGCCGACCAGCGTCAGCACGAAGGGGCCGAACGCCGAATCGAACAGGCACACCACGCGCTCGTTGCGCGCGAACAGCCCGGGCACACCGGCCACCGTCGCAGGATTGACCGAATACAGCGTGCCCGGCACATGGATCATGCGCCGCAGCCGTCCGTCGCACGGCATGTGGATACGGTGATAGTCCTTCGGGCTGAGGTAGATCGAAATCGCATCACCGCCCTCGAAGGGCGCAGCCAGCGCCGCGTCGCCACCCACCAGCGCCTGCGCGCAATAGGCGTGCCCCTTCACCTGCAGGATGGTGGCGTCACGCAGCGTCACGCAGTCGATCACCGAGCCATCGACCGGGCTCACGAAGGGCGCGTCGGCCAGCGGACGCACGCCGTCGCGCAGCGCCCGGGTGAAGAAGTCGTTGAAGCAGGCGTAGTGCGTCGGGTCCGGATCGGCCGCCTCGCTCATGTCCACGCCGTACTTGCGGATGAACCACGGAATGATGCCGCGCGTCCACCGCGCGCGGGAATTGGCGACGAATTCGGCAAAACGGGTCAGCGCCTGCTTGGGCAACACATGCTGCAGCTGGACAAACAGTCGATCGTAAAGATCAGAAGACGGCATCGGACAGTCTCGTGAGGGGGCCTCGCGCGCCCCGGTGCCCTTTGCGCCATGCGATGCGCAAAAGCGTCTGACGGGCCGCCGCCTTGCGTTCAGCGGCGTATGCCCGGGTGGTGGCGCGGAGCAG
The DNA here is from genome assembly GCF_030698125.1 of Methyloversatilis sp. GTDB lineage: Bacteria > Pseudomonadota > Gammaproteobacteria > Burkholderiales > Rhodocyclaceae > Methyloversatilis. Next base: position 11,873 of record NZ_JAUYNV010000022.1, on the reverse strand, counting down.
CTGGCTCGCCAACGGCAAGCGCCCCGGATTTTCGGTCCCGCATATTAATGGAAGCGATCGGCGAGGGCACGCCGTTCGCACGGCCGGTGGGTGCACCTGCCGTGCATCCGGGCCGACTGGCGACACCGCGGCATTGCTCCAGAGAGACGATGCGCAACAGCCGGGTCGTGTTCAGCCGCCGCTGAGCGCCTGCACGATGATCAGTTCGCCGTCGGCGCGCAGCGGCTGCGCGAGGTCGCGCACCTGTTCGCCGTCGAAGAAGATGCGGATGTGACGGCGTATCCGGCCCTGTTCGTCGATCATGCGGAAGCGGATGCCCGGGTACTGGCGATCGAGCGCGTCGAGCACGTCGGCCAGCGTCGCGCCGGATGCCTCGGCATGAGCGCTTTCGGTGTAGGCGCGCAGGGCGCTCGGGATCAGCACCTTCATCGGACGGTTTTCCGTGCAGCGATCACGGCGCGGGCCGTTCCGCCACCTCGACCGCATAGATGTCGGGCAGGTGCTGCGCAATGCAGGTCCAGTGCGCGCCCTCGTCGGGACTGGCCCACAGTTCGCCGCTGGTGGTGCCGAAATACAGGCCGATCGTGTCCTGGCTGTCGGCCGTCATGGCCTGGCGCTTCACCGTCCACCACGCCTGAGCCGTCGGCAGGCCGGCATCGAGGCGTTGCCAGCTCGCACCGGCGTCGCGCGTGACATACACGGCGGGCCGTCCGTCCGGACTGGTGCGCGGCCACACCGATGTGCCGTCCATCGGAAACACCCAGGCGGTGTCGGCGTCGCGCGGATGCACCACCATCGGGAAGCCGATTTCGCCGACCTCGGACGGCATCGTGTCGCCGATCTTTTGCCAGCGCGTGGCTGGCCGGTCGAGCCGGTAGATGCCACAGTGATTCTGCTGGTACAGACGGTCCGGGTTGGTCGGGCACAGCCGCACGCAGTGCGGGTCGTGGAAGCTGGGTTGCGACCCGTCGAAACCTTCGACCACGTCAAGGCCGTCGATCAGCGGCGCGAAGCTGCGGCCGCCATCGAGCGATTCGTGCACGCCGCCGCCGGACATCGCGAAGTACAGATGCGACGGGTCGCGCGGGTCAACGATGATGGAGTGCAGCTTGGGGCCGTCGGGCGTGCCATCCTGTACCGTGCCCATCCATTTCAGGTAGTCCGGATCGTCGTTGATGCAGGAGAACGGCGTCCAGCTGATGCCGCCGTCGTCCGATCTGAACAGCCCCTGGGGCGAGGTGCCGGCGTACCACACGTCCGGTTCGAGCGCCGGACCGGGCGCGAGCCAGAAAGTGTGGTCTACGCTGCGGCCGGCGCCGCTCTCGGCGCGCGCGAACGCCGGCGGCCTTGCCGCTTCGGTCCAGTTGGCACCGAAATCGGTCGAGCGGAAAATCGTTGGCCCCAGGTGACCGGTTTTCGCGGCAGCGAGCAGCGTGCGGCCGTCGCGCGGATCGAGCACCACGTGGCTGATGACGTGGCCGAGGAAGTGCGGCCCGTCGGTGCGCCAGCTGCCGCGCGCCGGGTCGCCGTGATAGAACCACGCGCCCTTGCGGGTCGCGACCAGCAGGGTGACGTGACGCGTCGGGCCGGGCGGCCGAAGGCGGGTGTTTTCGGATGACATGGTGCTCTCCTCGTACAGGCGTGACGCCGATGCCGGGTCGACGAACGACGGCTGCCGATTTCGACAGCGACCGCAGCGCCTGACCGGATCATCCGCCCGACGGGGCGCGTTCGGGAAGTACGCACGGCACCGGGTTGCGCTGCGACCCGCCTCAGGACTTGAACTGCCGGGCGACAAACGCCCACACCATGCGCGACGCATCGGGGCCCTTCGCATCGCCATAGGGTTCGCTTGCAGCGCCACCGCTCCACGCATGCGCGAGCCCGGCGATGCCGATCTGCGTGACCACGGTGCGGCCACGCAGCCTGTAATCGGTCACTGTCATCGGGTGCCGCTTGCCGCGCTGCACGGTACGCGCCGCCACCGCAGAAGCCCCCGCCGCTTCGGCCCACAGTTGCGCGGCGGAATCGCCATTGCCCGGCGCGACCACCACGTCGCGTCCGCCGTGGATCACCAGCAGCGGTGGCAGCTCGACCGCCGGTGTCATCGGCGCAGCCGGCAGTGCACCTGCCGGACGCCGCCCGCGCATGGCGCCGAGTGCGCTCAGCGTCGAGTGCGCGCTGCCCGGCGGCACGCCCGAATGCATCACCAGCGCGCTGAATCGTGCCGGGTGCCGCGTGACCAGCAGCGCCGCCATGCTGGCGCCGGCCGACAGACCGGCCACGGCGATCCGTTCGCGATCGGCCGGATGGAGCGTGCACACCTGATCGATGGCGGCCATGATCAGCGCCACTTCTCCCCATGCGCGGCCGGATTGGGTGTCGAACCAGTTCCAGCAGCCCTGCGCATTGGCCAGCCGTTCCTGTTCCGGATACAGCACCAGAAAGCCCTCGCGCGCCGCGATGCGGTTCATGCGCGTACTGGCAGCGAACCCCTTTGCGTCCTGTCCGCAGCCGTGCAGCATGACCAGCAGCGGCACCCGTTCGCCGGATCGGATGCCGGCCGGACGATACAGCCGGTAGCGACGCGCACCGGCCGGGCCGATCGCCACGCCCGGCAGCCACTGCCCGGCTGCCGTGGCGCCCTTGCCCGGCGCCTTGACCCCGGTGCGTCCACGTGCGACCGGCTTGACGCGCGCGACCGTCGGCGTGACCGCCTTGAGCGCACGCCGCGTGGCCGGCAGCGCCGAGCGCTGCAAGGTCGCCAGACTGCGCGTCATGCTTTTGGTGAAGATCGAGGTCCAGCTGCGTTTGGCCATCGGTTCGGGTCCGTGTACCTGCTTGCCATGGGGTCGCGCCGCATTCCACATATACATATATGCAGGCACGGCCATCCGTCTGCTTGTACAGCATGTGCGCGCAGCCGCACCGGAACATTGCAGCAGCTCACACCTTTGCCGCACGACGTGCCTGAAACGGCACCGACCGTACGACACGCGGCGGACGCGGCCCCCGCTTCAGCCGGAACAGCGCGTCTTTCAGGCGTCTCATCCCACAGACAGCGATCGAGGATGCGCGCATGATCGGCCGCGCATCACGGCATTCCGGCCATGCCGCCCACGCCCCAACCTTCCGCCAACGCTGCAAAGCTCGACGCGATTCGCCGGGTTTCACGAAAGTCAGGTGTCGAGTGCATCACCACAGTTTCAAGACCCGGACGGCGCGCTGGACCGCATCCGCCGCATTCGTGCTGTGCACCGCATATCCAGCGGGTCGCGCCGTCGCCGCCTGCAACGGCGGCGTCACGGTCACGTCGACCATCGTGGTCAGTGCGAGCTGCGATGGTGGCAGCACCACGCCTCTGCGCATGAACACCGGCGCGAACGTGACGATCAATTCCGGCGTGACGGTTTCGAACAATTCCGGCAGCGGACGCAACGGCGACCCGGTGTCGGTGCTGTCAACCAGCACATCCGCCACGCTGACCAACAACGGCAGCATCTATACCGCCGCGCAGTGGGCGATCACGAACAACGGCACGCTCGACACGCTGATCAATACCGGCACCATCGCCTCCGGCGTCCGGCGCGCCATCGTGAACAACGGCGGCACCATCGGCACGATCACCAACACCGGCACCGTGACCGGACCGTTCGCCGACATCACGGCCTCGGGCGGCAGCATCGGCACGCTCAACAACCTGCAGGGTGCGGGCAACGCGGGCGGCGCGCTGACCTACGCCGGCGACCTGCCGACCCGCTACAACATCATCATCAACGGTCCCGGCACCTATGGCGTGCTGGCCGGTGCGGGCGTGGCCGGCGCCACGATATTCGGCATCCACGACACGTCGACCGTCGCCATCGGCACCTATTCCGGCGTGCTGACCGGGCTTGGCGCCGGCAACCTCGGCGGAGCGACCAGCGGCAGCTTCGGCGGCTTGAGCTGGACGCTGAATCTCGCCTCCGGCAGCAGCACCGTGTGGGATCTGGTGTTCGCACCGGCGGCCAGCGACATCACGAGCGGCGGCAGCTTCGCGCTCGACAGCGTCGGGGTCACGACCAATCCGGTGTTCGATGGCGGCACATTGACGCTTGCGCCGGACGACGCATCCGCCCGGGCGTTCACCGTGAACGGCAGCGGCGGCACCCTCACCACGCCGAGCGGCGGCAGCGCCACACTGTCGGGCGTGCTGTCCGGTGCCGGCGGTCTGACAGTCAACGGCAGCGGCCGACTCACGCTGTCCGGCCTGAACACCTACGCCGGCGGCACGACCATCGCGTCGGGTACGGTCGCGATCGACGGCGATTCGGCACTGGGCAGCGGTGCGGTATTTGTGGCGCCGGGCGCCGTGCTGATGGGCACCGGCACGATAGACGGCCCGGTCACCGTCGCCGGCACCTTCAAACCCGGCAACTCGCCCGGTTTCATCGCCGTGAACGCGACCGTCACCCAGACTGCCGGCAGCACCTATCAGCAGGACATCGCAGGCACCGTGCAGGCGGCCGGCACCACGCCCGCCGGATCGACCGGTTTCTACAGCTTCCTCGAAATCACCGGCGGGCAGTTCGTCATCCAGCCGGGCGCCACGCTGACGCCGCAACTGCTGAACCTGTTCGCGCCGGCCGAGCCCGGGTTCGGCAGCGCGCCGCATGTGCCCGCGCTCGGCGAGCGCTTCCGCATCATCACCGCCGACGGCGGCATCAACGGCCGCTTCACGACGCTGACCCAGCCGGCCGGGCTGGCCGCCGGCACGCAGTTCGCCGCCTTCTACGACATGGCCGGCAGCCGGAGCATCGACCTGCTGGTGATCCCCTTGTCCTACCGCACCGCACTGGCTGACGGCAACGCGAATGCCCGGTCGGCGGCCGACGCGCTCGACCGGCTGGTCGAACTGAATCTGGCCGGCACGGCGGGTGCGGCGCAAACCACCGTGCTGCAGGCGGCCGCGACGCAGGGGGCCGCCGCGCTGCCGTCGTTCGCGCGTGCGCTGGCCGGCGAAATACACGGCGCCAGTCTGGCGGTCGTTCCACAGACCACGCTGCGCCTGCAGCAGGCGGTGATGGCGCAACTGGGCAGCGCCACCGGGGTGCGCAGCAAGGCGTGGGGCGAAATGGCCTACCAGCGCGGCGACCGATCCGGCGACGACACCGCCGGCGGCTTTTCCAGCCACCTGTATCAGCTGGCTTTCGGGGCCGACACGCACACCGCCGACGGCCGCACGCTGGGCACCGGCTTCGCGCTGTCGACCACCCGGGTGTCCGCCCGCTCCGGGTCCGGAACGGTTCAGCAGGGCACGCTCTTCGTGTATGGACAGCGTCCGGTCAGCGACTGGATGCTCGACGGCATGGCCAGCTTCGGCCTGAATTCGACCGACAACTCGCGCAACGATCCGCTCGGCGGCGCCACGGCGCTCGACGTGCACGACATCCACGGCCGCGATGCGCTGGTCAGCCTGGGTATCGGCCGTGCGCACGACGTCGCGACCGGTCGCATCACACCGTACGCCCGCCTGACCTGGCAGCACGTTCGGCAGTCCGCGTTCAACGAGGGCGACAGCGCCGCCGCGCTGGGCGTGCGCCGCTTCAGCGACGACGGCCTGCGCGCGATGCTGGGGGTGACGCTTGCCTCCGCGCCGACCTTCGCCACCGCCGACCCGGCCGCACAGCGCTTCAGCTACCGCGCCCACCTGGGCGTCGGGGCCGACTCGTCGGACCTGCTGCAGCCGCGCCTGAACACCACGCTGGCGGGCATCGCGATGACCTTGCGTACGCCCGGTGTCGGGGCGACCTTCGTGCAGGCCGGTGTCTCCGCCACCGCCCGGGTCTCCGCCGATACCGTCGTGCAACTGGGCCTGGCCGGCGAAGTCCGCCAGGGTGCGGCGCTGGGCAATGTCAATCTGGACGTGATCGTCCGCTTCTGACGCACACGCCGCCTGCGGCGCGCAGGCAGCGGTTGTTTTCGCTCGATTCCGCCTCATCTATCGCAGCATGGGGCGCCCCGGCCAACCCGTCCGGGCCGGAACGGATATGCCCTCCGGCGCCTGCGCCCGCTGCCCTTGAAGGAATCGAACCATGCTCATCGTGTGTCCGCACTGCAGCACGACCAACCGCGTCGCCGACGAGCGCGTCGACGACCAACCGGTGTGCGCGCGCTGCAAGCAGCCGCTGCTGGCGGCCGAACCGTTCGCGCTGAACGACCAGACATTCGCCCGCTACGTGCAGACGACCGAATTGCCGGTGCTGGTGGACTTCTGGGCCGACTGGTGCGGCCCGTGCAAGGTCATGGCACCGCAGTACGCCGCGGCCGCCGCGCAACTGCCGCGCGTGCGCTTTGCCAAGGTCGATACCGAGGTGGCGCGAAACACGGCCGCGCAGTTCCAGATCCGCAGCATTCCCACGCTGGTGCTGTTGCGTGGCGGTCAGGAGGTCGCGCGCAGATCCGGTGCGATGAGCGCCGCGGATCTGGTGCGATGGATTCGATCAGTGGCCTGATGCAACAGCGCCGAGCACCGAAGCACGTCGTTCGTGCGTCGGCAGACCGGGTCACGGTTCCTTAACCCGTCCAAGTAGAGTTTTCCGACAGCCGGGTGAGCCCCGGAAATGACCGCACGAAATGACCGCGCGACACGTCGCACGTTCACTCGGCGACGATCACACCCTTCGTGCCCGCGTCGAAATCGGCCCACGTGTCTTCGCCGGTGAGGCGGCGATCGCCCTGGATGGTGAACAGGACGGGGCCGTCGCCGAACGCCAGCGCGTCATCGCAGCGCTTCGCCTTCACCCGCTTGCCGCTCACCCACACCCGTTCGCGACGATCGATGCGCAGCGTAGCGAAGGTCGAGCTGTCCGCGGCCCGGGCGACCCTTGCCCGGCGCAGGGCTCGGCCGGACCGGCGCCAGCGGGCGCAGCGGAGGCAATGCTCAGGCGTAAGTGTCGATCAGGTGAGTGCCGGACGGTCTGGCCGGCGCAGGTGTGGGGAGGGCCTGCAGCAGTTGCAGCGCACTGGCGGCCTGGATGTCCAGCGCCTTCTTCAGCACCAGCGTGCCAGCGGCATCGGCCACCCTCGCCTGCGACAGTGCGGTGGCGGTACTGGCAATGGCGGATACGTCCATCGATGAACTCCTTGCGCCGGAACACGGCGTGAAGTCAGGGCTAACGACCGCCGGGCTCACGACCTTGAGGATCACTTGCCGATGGTTGGGGGAAACGTTGGGCATCGCTGCGCTCACCCCAACCTACGTGTTTGATGCGACGAAGCGATGATTCTCGGGGTGGGATGTTGGGCATCGCTGCGCTCACCCCAACCTGCGTGCCGGGGCCGGGTTTGCCACCTCGCTTCATTCGTAGGTTGGGGTGAGCGCAGCGATGCCCAACACAGGCCAAGGCTCAGGCCGCATGGCGGAAGTTCGCGTGCCACGCGCCGTACTCGAGACAGCTCAGCTCGGGCTGATCGCCGCCTCAGTACCGGCTGCCGTCCTTGCGGCTGAATGCCCACCGGCCGTCGATCAGGTCGGCCCGCAGGTCATCGTCCGGGTAGCTTGCTTTGTCACCGCTGCTTCGGTCGACGATTTCCAGATAGACGACCGCCGCGGCTGTGTCGTTGATCAGGCAGTGGGCGTTGCCGCTGGCGGCCGGGAATCCGGCGCACATGCCGGGTGCCAGGCGCGTGAGTCCTTCGCCGATGCGAAGCCGGGCAGCCATGCGCAGTTCGCTGCGTACCCTTCGGCCGCAACGCAGACGACCCACTGAATCGGGCTTACCGCCAGCCGGACAACACACGCGGCGCAGCAAGCGGCAGCGTGTCAGAGCACTGCGCGTTGCCGTGTTTGACGGGTGCGTTCGCGGGTCGCCCGAAAAACATGCGCCCGTCCTCGTCACGCAGCCGGGCATGTTTTCATGGCGGTGCTGCCCGGCCGGCAGACACTTGCGCGGCCTCACGTCCGGCCTTGCGCCAGCGCCAGAAGCGCTTTTCCAGAGCGAGCAACGGTAGCCCGGCCAGCGCAACCAGCGTCGGGGAGATCCAGTCCGAGACATCGAGCGGATGGGTGTGGAACAAGGTGTTCAGCGGTGGCGCGTAGACGAAGCACAGCTGCAGCACGAGCGTGGCGGCGATACCGAGATAGACATAGGGGTTGCTGAACAAGCCGATGCGCAGCGCGCCCTCGGTCAGCGACCGGCAGTTCAGCAGATACGCACACTGGAAGAGAATGATCGTCGTGACGGCGACAGTCTGCGATTCGCTGCGGGCGAGTTCGGGCGAAATGCCGGCACTCAGGTCGGCGTGATATTCGTAAAGGAAGAGCCCCACCGCGCCGGCCGTCATCAACGAACCGACCAGAAAGGTACGGAAGATCAGCAAGGGCCCGAGCAGCGGTTCGTCCGGCGAGCGCGGCGGCCGCTCCATCAAGCCGGGTTCCCGCGCCTCGAACGCCAGCGGCAGTGCAAGCGCAATCGCCACGACGAGGTTTACCCAAAGGATCTGCACCGGCTCGATCGGCATCAACAGACGCCCGTCGACGATGGGGAAGAACAGCACGGCAACGAGGATGATCATGGCCTGGCCGAGGCTGGTCGGCAGGATGAAGGCCAGCGACTTCAGCAGGTTGTCGTAGACGCGGCGGCCTTCTTCGACCGCGGCACTGATCGACGCGAAGTTGTCGTCGGCGAGCACCATGTCGGCCGCCTCCCGGGCCACCGCCGTGCCGCTGACGCCCATGGCGACTCCGATTTCAGCCCGTTTCAGCGCCGGGGCGTCATTGACCCCGTCACCGGTCATCGCCACCACCTGGCCATCCGCCTGCAGTGCCTTGACGAGACGCAGCTTGTGTTCGGGTGCCACCCGTGCAAAGACATGCGCATCGCGTGCCAGCGCGATCAGATCGTCATCCGACGTCGTCTCGATCTGGCGCCCGGTAACGACCTGCGCGCCGCCCCCTTCGTCGTCGAACAGACCGAACAAGGTCCCGATCGCCCGCGCGGTGGCAGGATGATCGCCAGTCACCATTTTCACGACGACGCCGGCACGCTGGCATGCGCGGACGGCGTCGATCGCCTCATCGCGCGGTGGATCGACCATGCCCACCAGCCCAAGAAAGCGCAGTTCGTGTCGCCATGCGGCGCCTTCGAGACGGGTCATGTCCGCGGCCAGCCCGCTCGCAACACCCAGCACGCGCATCCCCCGTTCGGCGAGCGCATGCACAGCCTCCTGCGCAAGGTCGAGCTGCGGCGACTGACCGTCGGTCGTCGAACACAACCTGGCCACCACCTCCGGCGCCCCTTTCACGCAGACCAGCTGCCCGCCCTCCGGCGTGGCATGCAAGGTCACCATGTACTGCCGCTCCGAGTCGAATGGAATCTCGTCCAGCCGCGGGTGCGCCGCGCGCAGCGTGTCCTCGTCGAGCTGCGCCTTGCGCGCGGCAACGATGAGCGCGCCTTCGGTGGGGTCGCCGACGATTTTCCAGCGGCCTTCATCGTTTTCCAGCGTGGCATCGTTGCACAGCACTGCCGTGCGCAGCAGTTCGGTCGCCGCGGCTGACGCCCGGGGCGTCAGCCCGCCGTCGGCGCACAACTCGCCTTCCGGCGCATAGCCGGTTCCGGTGAGCTCCAGCGCGCCGGCCTGCGTGCGCAGCGCTTCGACAGTCATTTCGTTGCGCGTGAGCGTTCCGGTCTTGTCGGTGCAGATGACAGTCGTACTGCCCAGCGTCTCCACCGCCGGCAGGTGCCGGATGATGGCCTGACGGCGCGCCATGCGACGGACCCCGATCGATGAAGCGATCGTGATCACCGCCGGCAGACCTTCGGGGATCGACGCGACCGCCAGCGTAATCGCCGCCAGCGCGCTGTCGAGCATCGGATACTCGCGCAGCAGGCCGATGACGAAGATCAGCGCCGCGACGATGACGATGCCGATCGTGATGGCGCGGGCAAGTCGGCCCAGCCGTCGCGTCAGCGGCGTCTCCAGCCCGGACGTTTCGCTCAGCAGTTGCGAAATGCGGCCGAGTTCGGTGCCGGCGCCGGTGCCCGTCACGACACCCTTCGCCGTGCCGGCGACGACCAACGTGCCACCGAATGCCATCGAGCGCCGATCACCCAGCACGGCATCGGCTTCGACCGGCGCCTCGTGCTTGCCGGCCGGAACCGACTCGCCGGTGAGCATCGCTTCTTCCACCTGCAGCCCGCTCACCTCGAACAGCCGCACGTCGGCCGAAACCTGATCGCCCGGCTGCAGCAGCAGCACGTCACCCGTCACGATTTCATGCGCGGGCACCGCAGTGGCGTCGCCGTCCCGAGCGACAGTTGCCTGCTGCGGCATCATCCGGCTCAGCGACTCGATGGCCTTGCTCGCGCGCATCTCCTGCACGAAACCAACCAGCGTGTTGATCACCACCACGGCCAGCACGACCAGCCCATCGGTGACCTTGCCCATCAACACCGCAATCAGACCCGCCGCAATCAATACGTAGACCAGCGGGTCGAGCAGTTGGCGCAGCAGAATCTTCAGCGCGTTGCGGCGCGGTCCACGTTCGATCAGGTTCGGGCCGTTCGCGCTCAGCCTGGATTTCGCTTCGTCCGATGACAAGCCCGCCTCCGAGCTGTTCAGCGTACCGAAGACCTCTGCAACTGCTACTGCGTGCCACGACAGCGGAAGATCACCGGCCGTCATGCCCGGCCGGGCGCTTTCATCGGATGTCATCGATATCGCACCGTCACGGTTCCACCCCGGATTCGCACTTCACGATGGTGACCGGTACGGCGGCTTGCTGGAGCACCGCCTGCGACACGGAACCCAACAACAACCCGCGAAGTGCCCCCATGCCGCGGGCCCCCATGAAAATGCCGGTGCATTCATGTCGCTGTGCAAGCTCGACCAGCTTGGCGGCCGGCTCACCCGAACCGATTTCCCGCTCGAAGGGCACGCCGGCCGCTTCGAACAGCGCTTCCGCTTGCGCCAGCGCACGCGAACCCACCGCCCCGCTGACGCGTTCCAGCACTTCGGCATCGGGCGCGAGCATTTCGTACAGGTAAGTCGGCTCCTGCACGGTCGCCAGCACGAACTCGACACGCAAACCGTCCCGCACGAATTCCAGCCCGTAACGCGCCGCGCACAGCGCCGATGGCGAACCGTCGACCGCGACAAGTATTTTCATATCGATGCACTCCATGACCGAATCGAACCTCCGCTCACCCGTCGCCGACGCGCACGTTGGTCGATTCCAGCGTTCGATTATGCCTTCAAGGGCAATGGTGGTCTGCCGATGTAGCGGCGCAGCCGGACATCAGGCAGCCGGGCGTCAGGTTTTCCGGAAGGCATCCGGTGTCATGCCCATGACACGCATGAAGAACTTGAGGAATTGGTGGGCTCGGAAAAGCCCAGTGCCTCACCGATGGTCGTCGTCGATGCCGCGTGACATCCACGCTGCACGGAAGGCGATTTTTGAACGAATTGCTGCAGCGCTTTCTGGATTGAAGAGTCGAGCCGATGGCAGGAAGATTGGCAGGGCGCGGCGGACGTTGGGCATCGCTGCGCTCAGCCCAACCTACGGGGTCGACGCGGCGGCGCGACGATTGGTGGGGGGCGGTGTTGGGCATCGCTGCGCTCACCCCAACCTGCGGGGTCGACGCGGCGGCGCGACGATTGGTGGGGTGCGGTGTTGGGCATCGCTGCGCTCAGCCCAACCTACGGGGTCGACGCGGCGGCGCGATGATTGGTGGGGTGCGGTGTTGGGCATCGCTGCGCTCACCCCAACCTACAGGGTCGACGCGGCGGCGCGATGATTGGTGGGGGGCGGTGTTGGGCATCGCTGCGCTCACCCCAACCTGCGGGGTCGACGCGGCGGCGCGACGATTGGTGGGGTGCGGTGTTGGGCATCG
>NZ_JAUYNV010000012.1 GCF_030698125.1 Methyloversatilis sp. | reverse complement strand
CAGCCCGTCGAAGCCGCGGCGCATGTCGGTGGCCCCCGCCGCCAGCCAGATGCGGGTGCCGGACGGAATCAGCATCGTGCCGCCAGCTGCGCGAGCACCTGCGCCAGCGTGTCGGCATCAGGCCGGCCTTCGATGTGCAGCGTCACTTCGCCGAACTCGACCGTCAGCGTGCCGCCGGGTGCTGGCGTGCGGATGGGTTCGACCGGTGCAGGTGAGCGGGCCGGCTCGTCAATGTGCACCGGCAAGAGCGCCGGCTCATCGTCCCCGAGCAGACCGTCCTGATACAGCTTGCGCCACAGAAAGACCTGGTTGGCGTTGATGTCGTGCTCGCGCGCTACACGCGATACCGATGCGCCGGGTGCAAAAGACGCTTCCACCACGGCGCGCTTGAACGCGGCCGGATGACGCTTGTAAGGGCCGCGCTTGTACGCGCGTCCCGTTCGGGGATTTGTGTCCATGATCTCCTTTGTGGACACAACATTGAGGTGCCCGAGTGCGGGCGATGATTACGCGCTGGATCAGGGAAGGGAAGACGGTGGCGGTCGGACGCTTACGCCGATGCGGCGCGGAAAACTTCTTGTCGCCACCGTCGGCATTCTCGGTTTGGCCGGTTGCGCCACGTTTTCGGCCACCGGCGGATTCGGCCGTGTCGAGCAAACGACCCGCGAGCGTTTGGACAAGGACGTCAAATGGGCGCGCAGCGATTCGGAGCGCACGACATTGCAAACCCGTGTCGGCGAACTGCTCGCCAAGCCGCTAACGGCGGATGACGCAATCCAGCTTGCGCTCTACAACAATCGCGGCTTGCAGGCGGCGTTTTTCGATCTGGGCATCAGCGAGGCCGAACTGGTGCAGGCCGGGCGCTTGCCCAATCCCCATTTCTCGATGCTGCGTGCCAGCAAGCCGGAGAACGGTATCCGGGAATTCAAGATTGAACAGGCGCTGACCTTCAACATCTTCGCCCTGATCACCATGCCGCTGGCGGTGGAGGTGGAGAAACGCAAATTCGCCCAGGCGCAGCAACTGGCAGTGGTCGATGTGGCCCGCCTGGCCGCCGAGACTCGCCAAGCTTATTACACGGCACTGGCCGCCGAAGAGTCCGTGCGGTATCTACGCAAAATCAGGCAGGCAGCCGAGGCCGGCGCCGAACTGGCACGGCGCATGGCGCAGGTGGGCAACTTCAGCAAACTACGCCAGGCACGCGAGCAGGCCTTCTATGCCGATGCCGCCTTGAACCTGGCCAGATCGGAACAGTCGGCAATCGCGGCTCGCGAACGCCTTGCTCGCATCCTTGGCCTGCCTGATCGCAACGCCATTCGCTTGCCCGAACGACTCCCCGATTTGCCCAAGACGGTCGACGAGTTGCCGGGTGTCGAACAAGCGGCGCTCGATCAGCGCCTCGATCTGCAGGCAATCCGCCTAGAAACCGAGGCGCTGGCGAAGAATCTTGGCCTGTCCAAGGCGACCCGCTTCATCAACGTCCTCGAAGTCGGCCCGGCCCGGGTGCTTGAAGGCGCACGCGACAGCGGCTACAAGAAAGGCTACGAAATCAGCTTCGAATTGCCGGTTTTCGATTGGGGGGGTTCCAAGGTGGTCAAGGCTGAATCGATTTACATGCAGGCGGTGGAGCGTGCCGGCGAGTCGGCAATCAATGCCCGCTCGGAGGTTCGTGAGGCTTATCACGCCTATCGAACCAATTACGACATCGCCCGTCATTTCCGCGACGAGGTGGTTCCCCTTAACAAGCGGATTTCTGAGGAGAACATGCTCCGCTACAACGGCATGTTGATTGGTGTTTTCGATCTGCTCGCGGATGCCCGAACGCAGATCGGCAGCGTTAACAGCTATATCGAAACCTTGCGCGATTTCTGGATTGCTCGCGGCGATCTGGAGATGGCGATGATCGGCAAGCCGTCGTTGAACGCATCGGCCCGAGCCACCATTGCGGCCACCGGCCGCGCCGACCATTAAGGGGAGATCCACCATGAGCACACGTCGCGAATTTTTCAAAAATCTTGGCATGGCCGGCGGAGCCGTGGCTGCTGCATCCGTTAGTTCCGTCGCGCTTGCCGCGTTGCCCGAACTGGTCTCCATGGACAACCCGGACACGGCCTCGCCACTGACTCCGCCCAACGGCCGCCCCTATAATCCAGTCGTCACCTTAAATGGCTGGACCCTGCCTTGGCGTATGAACAACAGCGTCAAGGAGTTCCATTTGGTTGCAGAACCGGTTGTCCGCGAAATCGCGCCCGGCATGAAGGCCCACCTCTGGGGCTACAACGGGCAAAGCCCCGGGCCGACCATCGAGGTGGTCGAGGGCGACCGGGTGCGCATTTTTGTGACCAACCGTCTGCCGGAGCACACGACCATTCACTGGCACGGCCAGCGCCTGCCCAGCGGCATGGATGGCGTAGGCGGTCTCAATCAGAAGCAGATTCCGGTCGGAAAAACCTTTGTCTACGAGTTCGTCGCGCGTCGCCCCGGTACTTTCATGTATCACCCGCACGCCGACGAGATGACTCAGATGGCGATGGGAATGATGGGGTTCTGGGTAACCCATCCGAAAGACCGCCACCCACTTATCGAGCCCGTCGACCGTGATTTTTGCTTCCTGTTGAACGCGTACGACATTGATCCGGGCAGTTACACGCCCAAGGTCAACACAATGCTTGATTTCAACCTCTGGACCTGGAACAGCCGTTCCTTTCCGGGGATCGATTCGCTCAACGTCCGCAAGGGTGACAAGGTCCGCATACGGATCGGGAACCTGACGATGACCAACCATCCCATGCACCTGCACGGACATGAATTCGTCGTCAGCGGCACCGACGGCGGTCCGACGCCGATCGGTTCGCGCTGGCCCGAGGTGACCACCGACGTGGCGGTCGGCCAGATGCGGCAGATTGATTTTCTTGCTGACGAAGAAGGCGATTGGGCCTTTCACTGCCACAAAAGTCATCACACCATGAACGCCATGGGGCACGACGTGCCGACCATGATCGGCGTCGACCATCGGGACGTAGTCAAGAAAATCACTGACCTTATCCCCGACTACATGGTCATGGGCGAGCGCGGCATGGCCGACATGGGCGAGATGGAAATGCCCATCCCCGACAACACCCTGCCGATGATGACCGGCCAGGGACCGTATGGGGCGGTCGAAATGGGCGGCATGTTTTCTGTACTCAAAGTCCGTCGCGACCAGAAACCGGGCGACTACCGCGATCCTGGATGGTACAAACAACCCAAGGGCACACAAGCTTACGAATGGACCGGGCCGGTTGCTGCCGCAACCCGCAGCCACGATGCCGGTAAGGGCGCCATGCGTTCGACCGAAAAGCCGCAATCGCAGGAAGTCGTGGTCAGGAAACCTGTCAGCCACGGTCAACACTGAAATCACACCAAAATTAAAGGAAATCCATCATGAACAAAATGCTTCTGGGCGCCTTGGCAGCCGTTGGACTGGGCGCCGCGACCGCCGGGGTCGTCGTCATGGCCGGCATCGTCGATGTCGGGGCCGATACCCCCCATAGTTCCTTCACCTACCAAGCGCTGACGTTTGCCCGCGAAAGGGCCATTGCCAGCCGCACCGGTGACATCCAAGTTCCGACTGATCTTGCCGATCCCGAGCGGGTTCGACGCGGGGCGGGAAATTATGCGGCGATGTGCGTCAATTGCCACTTGTCGCCGGAGGCTCCCGACTCGGAAATACGCAAGGGGCTCTATCCCACGCCACCCAATCTGTCGGAGAAGCCGACATCACCCCCTTCACGTGATGCCGCCCGCGATTTCTGGATCATCAAGCACGGCATCAAGGCTTCCGGCATGCCAGCCTGGTCGAAGGGCGGCATGGAAGACGAAGCCATTTGGGATCTGGCAGCCTTTCTGCAAAAGATGTCTTTGTTATCGGCACCCGCTTATGAGCAAATGGTCGCGGCGAGCGACGGGCACTCGCATGGCGGAGTCGCGGGCCACGACCATGGGCATGACGACCACGAAGCAAAGCCTGCCGAGGTGCCTGAAAAGCCGGCGGGCAAGAGAAAAAAAGCCGACGGTCACGACCATGGGGCGCACAAGCACTAAGCGGTCAAACATTGCAAACATGTAATCAGCGGGACAGCCAATTGTTGGCATTGGCTATCCATACTGACGCCACTCGATTCAAACAGGAGTCTTGCCATGCGTAACCCCGTCCTTGTTCTCGCCTTGATCACAGCCTTCGGTGCCGGCCTTTCCTCCGCCGCAACGGCAAGCGAAATGGTCGATGTCTACAAGAGTCCGAACTGCGGTTGCTGCGGCAAGTGGATTGATCACCTGAAAGACGCGGGCTTTGAGGTTCGCGCGCACAACGTCATGGACGTCCCAGCAGCCCGGAAGCAACTGGGGATGCCAGACCGCCTCGGCTCCTGCCATACCGCCAAGGTGGCCGATTATGTGGTCGAAGGCCACGTGCCGGTTGCCGACATCCAGCGCCTGCTCAGGGAAAAACCGAAAGCCCTCGGCATCGCGGTGCCATCGATGCCCCCCGGTTCGCCAGGCATGGAAAGTTTGAAACCCGTTCCCTACAACACGCTGCTGGTTCAGTCCGGCGGTGAAACCAGCATCTTTGCCAAACATTGATCCTAATCGGAGAAACCCATGAAAACACTCATCACCGCCTCCCTGATTGCCTTTGCCTCCCTTGGCACCGTTTCGGTCCAGGCTGCAGGCGACCATGCCGGCCATGCCATGGCTGCACCTGCCGCCGCGTCCGCTGAAATGCAAATGGTCGACGGCCAGGTCAAAAAAGTGGACAAGGCCGCCGGCAAGGTGACACTGTCGCACGGCCCGCTGACCAACCTGAACATGCCGGCGATGACCATGGTCTTCAAGGTTTCCAATGCCGCCTGGTTGGACCAGATGAAGACAGGGGATAAGATTCGCTTCATGGCTGACAATGTCAATGGCGCGGTAACCGTTGTGCATTTCGAACCGGCCAAATAACAATTAGTGGGTGCTTGGGAAACACTGATTTAACCCCGTCCCCGTAGAATGCTCGGGTCATCCCGATACGCGCAACCGTCCAGATGAAACAGCAAGCCAGCTTCGCCGATCTTGAGTACTCGGCGCGTCGCAAGCCGACGCGGCGGGAGAAGTTTCT
>NZ_JAUYNV010000050.1 GCF_030698125.1 Methyloversatilis sp. | reverse complement strand
CATCAGCCCAAAAGTCAGGATATGACCAGATTCAGGCCGCTGTGAACAGTCCCCTGCTATGCCTTTGACCGTGAACGACTTTTTCGATGGCGCTTCCATTTGGCATACCGTTAATTCGACAAATGAGAACACGCCCTAGCGACTTCCTCTCGTCCTTGGCCGTAGGGCTCGTGCCGATGATGACGATGCACTGGATCGAATAGGGATGCACGTTGCTCAGGCCAGACTCATACGCCTTCTGCGTGAAGCTGTTTTGCAGGCGGTATTTTTGATCAAGTACCTGCGAAATTGAACCACTCACTTCCGTCGTTGGCGCGTGCAGGTCGGCCCTGTAGGGGATGGCCTTCAGGAGCGGGGTCTTCGGGCGCTTGATTTCAATAAGCGCCAGATTTCCCGTGTAGCGCTGGGCCAGCAGGAAGTCGGCGATCCTCTCGCCCGCACCGCGAATGGTGGCTCCACCGACATACGCCTGATCCTGAACCAGAAAGACCGGGTACGCAAAGGCAAGACCGAGAACGAACGGGTTCGCCTTTAGAAATTCCTGCCACTTCGGCTCGGTCAGATCCTTGGTCAGCATCTCCTCGAACTTCTGGATCAAGACGCCCAGCGTGACCTTCTCGATATCTGACCGCAGGGCCAGCAGTGCGTCGGCGTCTGTCATGGCAATTTCTTCTTTGTCCTTCGTGATGATCGACATCGCAGCCTGACGGTCGCTGCGAGACAGATTGGAACGCTCGCCGCCGATCTTCACCAGCTCGTAGATTGCGCCGGGTCGAATCCTTTTCATCCTCAGCGGAAAATCAGCCGGCACGACCGCGTGAAGCAAGTTGGTGTACGCAACAAGGAGCTTGTCTTCGAGCGCCTCCCGCTGATATCGACGCGCGATGCTGTCGATTGCCCGGCGCAGTTGCTCGAAGCGTTTGACCCCGAGGCGATATGTTGGCAGCGCGACCATTGTTTCTGCACCTGCCGTGATCACGAGTTCGGTTACCCCGGCGATGTCGTCAACGGCGTTGACAAAGAAGCGGTATTCCCATTTCAAACCGAGCCCGTACTGGAACTGTTTGGAAAACCCTGTCGGTAGGCCCAGCAGCAGTTCCTCAAACTCGCCTGGTTCGATGGGCAACGGCCAGCCGCCGTTATCACTCTCAATCGTGATGGTCCTGAGATCGTCGTGACGGGGCTTCAGATAGTCAGGCGCGCCGCGCCGGACATTGATCGGGAACATGCGCAGCGCGTCTTCGGTAACCGTTGCCAGAAGCACCTTGTCGCGCGTCGCCTCCGGTCCTGAGTCGTTCGCTTCATAAGACGCCTCGCTGATCGCTAAGTAGTACGCGTTTACGTAAGGCTTGCCATCGAGAGTCCCGTGCTCGATTTCGAGCACGGGATCGAAGGGACTTGCCGATGGTGAAAGTGTTGCCATGGATATTGCCTTCCCCGTCTTGATTTCCGTTGTCCCGTTATGCCTCGTCTCGCGGCTCAACGCAGTGTCGCCCCGACCAGCTCCACCGATTCCCTCGTCACGGTTGCCACGTCTTGCAGGAACGCGTTCCGGTCCGGCGACGGCGTTACGTCCGGCACCGGGGCCGCCAGGTCATAGACCCGCTCGGCGATCAGCTTGGCGCGCCGGAACGTCGAGCGCGGGCCCGATTCGTCATAGGCGCTGCGCCATTCACTCATGCGCTCGGATTTCACCCGCCGCGACGCGAGTTCAAGCAGGCGGCGGCTCAGGTCTTCGGCGATGGCATCGAAGATGTGTTGCTTGTCGTCGTCTGTCGGCTCGGGACCGTTCCAGGCCACGGGGTTCTGGAGCAGAACATAGAGACGCTGCTGAAGCTGCTGCTTCAGGTCGGCGACTGGACGCAGGGTGTCGTACTCGTCAGACCCCATCGCAAAGCGGCGGCTGAGGGCCTTGATGCGCGTCCAATGCTCTTTTTCCATGCCGTGCTTGACCGAGAGGCCGAGGCGGGGCCGCCACCCGTTGTGGAAGCTTTCGGCCGCGCGTTCGACCGCAAGCACAAGGTTCATTCGGTCGTAGATCGGGCGCGAGTCAATCGGCTTCGGACGCTCGACGATGCCGTCGATCATTTCCAGCAGCTTGCCGAGCTGGCTGGCCGTCCGCTTTCCGTCCTTCGATTCAACGTCCAGCTTTTGATCGAGGTCCGCGAGGAAGACCCGCGAGGTTTTCAGGCGCGCACGCAGCGCCCTTTCGGCGAACGGGCCGAGGTCTTCGCCGATGGCGGAGAGCACGTTTTCTGCCGATGCCAGAACGTGCTGGGAGCGGGCCGAAGGGTTCGGCAGGTTGTCGCCGCTGACCTTGTCGAAGTGCGTGAACGCGAAGATCAGCTTGGCCGAATTCCCCGAAGAGACGAGCTCCTTCATCGCGGCGACGGGCGCCGCCAGCATGGGCTGCGTCGCGTTGTCCACCAGGATGACGGCATCGACCATGTCGATGCGCTTCGAGAGCGTCGTCGAGATCGTGGACATCGAGCGCGGCGTATGGCCGAGGCCTTCACCGTCGAGGAGCACGAGCTTCGGCTTGTCGTTCGGCCACGCCGGGTAGAACGGGCCGGACACCCGAACGCCGTTGACCAGCGGTGTCAGCAGGGTGCCAAAGAGCGGCGCGTAGTTCGAAGCGAACCGGGAAATCGACGCGATAAAGGCATCGCGATCCCCGGTCTCCCACGTCCACGTCAGAGGCCAGCCCACCTTCGTCTTCTGAAGCTTGCCGTCGGGCAGGAGCGCAAACCGTTCTTCGATCTCGTCCATGACGGCATCGACGACCTGCTGAAAGGCCTCGTCGTCGCGCGTCCGGTTGTCGAGCTCTTCCTCGAACAGCTCGTCGATGACGCGTTGGTCCTTCTCGTCGGCTGCGTTCAGTTCCGTGCGGAGCGATTCGCCGTAGCGCGCTGCGATTTCCTTGACCAAGGCCAGCGCCGACGACAGCACGTCGTTCGTGCGCTTCAGGAGGTCGCCGCTTTCGGCGTCGATGTCGCCGTTGCCGTCATCATCGAAGTCGCTCGTGTCCTTGACCGGACCGTTGCCGAGGACGTAATTGAAGCGGAAGCGCTGATTAACATGCGTCAGCAGGCGGCGCATCTGGTCGGAGTCGGACTCGCTCCGATATGCCGCGAGCACGGCGGCGGATACGCATTCCTTCAGATGCTCGCGCACGTCTTCCATCGGGAAGAACGTGACGACGGCGCAGTACGACCCCTCTTGCAGAATCACTTCGGTTTCGTGAACTGTGGTCTTGGCCGTCGAGGTCGAGGGGAACCGCTCTTTCAGCGGGTCGGTGCCCATGAGCTGTCGCAGGAGCGTTGTCTTTCCGGCCCCTGTGGTGCCGAGAAAGAGGGCACGCCGATAGTCGCTTGACTGCGACGACGGAAGCGCGATCACGCCGTCACGCAGGCCGAGGAAGTCGGTCTCACCGCCTTCGAGCTTGTAGAAGAAGATATCGACGATGCGCGGATCGAACAGGCCGAGGGCATGCTCGCGCGCGCCGAGGTCCCAGAGCTGCGGGCTCGCCAGCAGCGCGTTCATCTGGTCGCGCAGCGTCGCCGCTTCCTGTTCGTTGTCCGTCTTGAGGCTTTGCCGGACCCGCAGGCCTTCCTTGCCTGTGGTGGGGTCCGTCCGCTTCGGGTGCCGGAAGATGACGGCCCAAGTGTTGCGCCCTTGCGTCCTGCTCAGGCTCGCAGAGTAGAAGTTGTCGCTCATCGCATTCTCCGTTGTTCCGGGGTTGTTCCGATACGTAAATATAGCGACCTGATCTCCTGGCGTCAACATTTTTTGGTACAACGCGGGAACAACGATAAGTACAACTTTTACGTATCTGAAAACCGGAAAAGTTGGATTTCTCTTGCTTGGCTGCTCTCCGGACGCTAACTTTCCCGTATCTGAAACACGGGAAGGTTAGCGACAATGCCGCTTCATCTCGTCGGCGAGAGCATCGACAAGACCCGCAGCCACTATCTGGCCGGGACGGGCAAGCTCGTACAATTGATGCGTGGCATCTATGTCGATGCCGCCGACGACATCGATCGAACCGTTCTCGCCCACGCCGTCCGCATCGGCCGTTACCTCTATCCCAATGCTTACCTCTCGGCAGTCAGCGCCGTTCTGCTGGGGCCGACCCGCGATGGTCGCCTCTACCTGACCGGGCCGCGCGTACAGCGCACCCGCATCCGGGCGCTGGAAATCGTTCAGAACAAGGCTCCCGCGAAGCCCTCTCTCGCTTCCGCCGCCGTTGCCGACAGCCTGGGCGAGTTCGCCGTCAACGTGTCTTCGATCCGTCAGAGGTTTCTGGAAGCCTTTCGCCTGCGCAGCGAACATGCCGCGTCCATCGATGCAGCGACACGCGAGGCCATCGCCGCCCGCCTTGTCGAGGAGTACGGCGGCTCGAAGGCCGCGAGTGATGCCGTGTGGGCGCTGGCCCGAGAAAACGACTGGTACCGCGAGGGCGAGGGAGCCGAAAGATTCTTGCTGCGCGGCCCCTCCATTGCGCCCGCGCGCAACGAGGCCGCGTTCGCCTTGACCGTGGCGTGGCACGGCCTGCCGATTGGCACCCTCGTTCACGATGGTTTCGAATGGCGATGGTCGCAGGCAGACAGCGGCGCTCCCATACCGCCAGTCATCCGCCAGACAATGCCAGGCAGGTTGCCGCCCTTCATGGTCTCTCTGCTGCCGGAAGGCTGGCTGGAGAGCGTCTTGCACGACCGCGACGAGCGGGCCATGCTTCGCTCGGGCAGGCGCTACATGTCCAACATCACGGTGGCAGAGAACGCGGATGAGCTTGCCACGCTGCCGCTCGATATGCTCGCGACGACGCTCGCCGCCCATACAGCGGCCGGTGTGTTCACAGGCACCTATGCCGGGCCCGTTCGCAGCACGATGGAGCAGGACTTCGAACGCAATCTCGCCACGATCTACGACCGCACCGATATGCCGCGCCTCTCGGGCGTGCAGATCAAGGCACCGATGACGCTCGACCCGGACGGCAGGCTTTCGCCAAGCACAGGTACGCCGTTCACGCACATCCTGAAGCCCGCCGGGACCAGTGGCTTCGAGGCCTTGCCGCTGGTCGAATGGGTCGGCCTGACTTTGGCGAGGGAGGTCGGGTTCGTTGTTCCGGCGACGGCACTGATTGCGATGCCCGATGAGATGCCTCCCGCTCTTCTCGTCGAGCGGTTCGACATTCGCACGGGTGCGAACGACAAGCGCCTGCTGGCGATGGAAGACCTGTGCTCGGTGCTCGATCTCTCGCCAAAGGCCAAGTACGACGGCACCATCGAGCGTGTGGCACGCGCCCTCAGGGGCCTGTCCACGTTGCCCGACGAGGACCTCCTGATTCTGATGAAGCGCGTCGTGTTCGCCTGGCTCATCGCGGACGGCGACATGCACCTCAAGAACATGGCCGTTCTGAAGATCGCCGAACCCGGCGATCCGGCCTTCCGCAGCGTTCGCTTGGCGCCCGTCTACGACATGCTGACCACCCGCGTCTTTCCCCGCCTCGAACACGACCGTATGGCGCTGAAGCTCAACGGCAAGGACGAACGACTCAAGCGTGCCGACTTCCTCGCGGTCGCTGCGATAGCAGGACTTCGTGCGTCGGACACCAACGCCGCTATCGACGACGTTCTGGACCGGATGCGGGCTGCCGTTGCCGTGATCGCGTTGCCCAAGCTTCCCGGCTACGGGCCGTCCGGTGAGGCTGCTGTCACCCGAACGCTCGAGATCTGCCGGGAACGGATTGCCACGTTCGCGTGACCGGGCTTGCCGCGCCTAGGCGCCTGTCCTAGAAATCGCCATCCGGGCTTCGGTCAGGCCGCGCTCTGGCCCGTTCGCGGGACAAGGCGAGAGCCTGGCCTTCCTCGTCCTTTTCCGGCGTTGCAACATCGTCCATATGGCCCAGAAGATCGAGCGCCCACAGCATCGCCGCATAGACGGCAATTCCCGTCGATGCCTTGCCGTGCTCCGCGTCGGCAACAGCACGCACGCCTGTACCGATCTTCTCGGCCACGTCTTCGATCGTCAGGTTCCGCCGCAGGCGCGCCGTGCGCAGGTTCGCGCCCAGACGCTTGAGCGTCTGTTCGACGGGATAAGGCGGTGCGGCCAGCAGCTTGTTCCGGGCGGTCATAAGTCATCGATACGAAGGGCACTTCAACCATCGGATATCATGCTGATCGGGGCGAGCTCGAATGAGCAAGCCCTCAAGAGCATTTTAAGCCGTATAAAATGCTCTTGAAAGACGATTAATGCTAAAGTCTATACCGCTGGTGGCCGAAAAGCCCGCCAGCGGCGACGAAGAGGCGATGTGCAAGGCTATGGGCACATTCTGGAATGCGTACCAGCGGGGAAAGAGTCGAGATGTCAGAAGGTCTGATCGCAGAGCAGGTAGGGCGAAGAAGGACCTTTGCCATCATTTCCCACCCGGACGCGGGCAAGACCACGCTGACCGAGAAACTGCTGCTGTTCGCCGGCGCGATCCAGATCGCCGGCAGTGTGAAGGCGCGCAAGGCGGCGCGTCATGCCACGTCGGACTGGATGGAAATCGAGAAGCAGCGCGGCATTTCGGTGGCCAGTTCAGTGATGCAGATGGAGTACCGCGACTGCGTCGTCAACCTGCTCGACACGCCGGGCCACCGCGACTTCTCGGAAGACACCTATCGCGTGCTCACCGCAGTGGATGCCGCACTGATGGTGATCGACGCCGCCAACGGCGTCGAAGCGCAGACGCTGCGTCTGCTTGAGGTGTGCCGCGCGCGCAATACGCCCATCATCACCTTCATCAACAAGATGGACCGCGAAGTGCGCGCGCCGCTCGACCTGATCGACGAACTGGAACGCACGCTGGGCATGGACGTCGCGCCCTTCACCTGGCCGCTCGGCATGGGCAAGGAATTCGCCGGCGTGTATGAAATGCACGCCGACCGCATGCGCGTGTTCCGCGCGGGTGAAGACCGTATTTCGGGCAAGGAAGAAACATTGCAGGGCCTGGACAACCCGGAAATCGCGAAGCGCTATCCGATGCAGCTGGACACCGCGCAGCACGAGATCGACCTGGTGCGCGATGCCGCACCGCCGTTCGACGAGGCGGAATTTCTGGCCGGCCGGCAGACACCGGTGTTCTTCGGTTCGGCGATCAACAACTTCGGCGTCAAGGAGGTGCTGGACGCGCTGGTCGAACTGGCGCCGCCGCCCGGCGCCCGCCCGGCCATCCAGCGCCGGGTCGAGCCGAACGAAGCGAAGCTGACCGGCGTCGTCTTCAAGATCCAGGCCAATATGGATCCGTCGCACCGTGACCGCATTGCCTTCGTGCGCGTGTGCTCCGGTCACTTCCAGCGCGGCATGAAGCTCAAGGTCAGCCGCAACGGCAAGGAAATCCGGCCGAACAACGTGGTCACCTTCCTGTCGCAGCGGCGCGAGCTGCTGGAAGAAGCCTACGCCGGCGACATCATCGGCATTCCGAACCACGGCACCTTGCAGCTGGGCGACACGCTGACCGAAGGCGAAACGCTGCAATTCACCGGCCTGCCCTTCTTCGCACCCGAATTATTCCAGGGCGTGGAAATACGAGATCCATTGAGAACCAAGCAGTTACGTTCAGGTCTTGAGCAACTGGGTGAAGAAGGTGCCATCCAGGTATTCCGCCCGCTGGCCGGCGGCAGCCTGTTGCTGGGCGCGGTCGGCCAGCTGCAATTCGAAGTGGTGATCCACCGGCTCAAGGCGGAATACGGCGTCGATGCGCGCCTTGAAGGCACCCGCTACAGCATGGCGCGCTGGGTGACCTGCGACGACGAACGCGAGCTGAAGCGGTTCATTGATGCCAACGCGCACCGCATTGCCTACGACGCGGTCGACGCGCCGGCCTTTCTGGCGACGATGAATGCCGAACTGCGGGTGGCGCAGGAAAAATGGACCAAGATCAAGTTCCACGCGATGCGCGAACATGCGGGTCTGATGTTTGCCAGTCACTGAAGCAAACGAGAACTACTGCCCCATCGGCATGATGCCGTTGCCGACCAGTACCTGGGTGACGGTACCGTCGGCGCTGGTGGCGAAACTGACCGGCGTGTTGGGCGGGATGTCGGCAAGCGTCCGGCCTTTGCCAAGCCGACCCTGTTTATCGACGATGAAGATGACGGTGTTGGCGTTTCCCTTGTAGCGCTTGCCATTGATCGTCATGGCGCCGGTGGCGGTATCGATGCTGCTGACGTAGCCCTGCTGTTCATACAGCGACGGATTCGACAACGGGTGCAGCGGCTCGGCCGCATGCAGGGGCAGCGTGGCGGCGGCACACAGCACTGCGGCGATGGCGTGATGGAT
The DNA here is from genome assembly GCF_030698125.1 of Methyloversatilis sp. Classification (GTDB taxonomy): domain Bacteria; phylum Pseudomonadota; class Gammaproteobacteria; order Burkholderiales; family Rhodocyclaceae; genus Methyloversatilis. The sequence continues at coordinate 150,831 of NZ_JAUYNV010000050.1, read as the reverse complement.
GGGCGTTTTCATGTTCAGTCTCCGATGATTTCTTTCCAGGACACCCGGCCGGCGCGCAAGCCGTCGGACACCACGCGCGAGCGTGCGGTGCCGTCCGAGCCGCCGACGATCTGTTGCTTGCCGATCTGCAGCGGGCTGCCGGGCAGACTGTCCGTGCTGTAGCCACTGCCGACGACGCGGCGGCTGGTGTTGCCTTCGGTGTGCGTCACCTGGTCACCGGCGTCGACGACGCCATTGCGCGTGAAATCGAACACATCGAAATCCTGCCGGCCGCCGGTGAAGGGATTCACCCCCAGCACCCAACCGCGGCCGCCGGGCTCGCACGGGTTGCTGCTCGGAATCAGCGTGCTGACAAACAAGGTTGTGGCGCCCAGTACCGGCGGATTGATGATGCGCTCGCCTTCGGCACCGGCCGTCGGCGACTGCAGATCCATGTACCAGCCGCGCTTGCCGCTCATGCTCGTGCCGCCCGTGCTGTCACCCGGCCTGGAAATCACGCGGTAATTGTCGCCCTGCGCGGTCGAGCCCTCCTGAAGGATGACGCGCTGGGCCAGATTGCTGCGACTGCCGATCCGGCTACCGGTGTCGTTTACGCCGTACCAGGTCTGCGTGGCCATACTGCCGGGGTCCGACGTCGCCAGGTAGCGTCCGGTGCCGAAGTAGATCCACAATTTTCGATCGGCCGGATTGAAGCCGATGCTGACGCCGCCGGTGATCGGCTGCACAGCATTGGTCGAACTGCGCGCCGTGAACAGCGGCTGCGGCGCGGCATCGGTACCGTAGCCGCTGCGCCACTGCGCCGGATTACTGTTGCTCACGTCGAACTTCCACAGATTGCCCAGCAGGTCGCCCGCGTAGAAGTAGTCGAAATCGCCGTCGCGGTCGACATCGACGCCTTCGGCCGCCGCCAGGCCGTTGGGCGAGGTGCTTGAACCCTGCAGGGTGTCGATGCGCTGCACCAGTGCGCCGTTGGCGATGTCGAGCACCAGCAGCACGGCACGCGCGTTGGTGCTGTTGTAGCCATTGCCGATCACCACCGCCCAGTTGCCGTCATTCATGCGCGCAATGACCGGGTTGCCGACGGTCTGGCCGAGATCGGCGTGGGTGTATTCCCACAGCACCTTGTTCGCCCCGAAACTGTCGGGGTTCGTCACGTCCAGCGCATAGACCGTCTTGCCGCCGCGGCCCTGCGTGCCGATGAGCACGGTACGCCAGGCACCGGAGAAATAGACCTCGGCCACGACCGGTGAGCCGTCATTCATGAACTTGTGGACGTACTCCGGATTGGCCAGCAACTTCATCGTGCTGAAGGCACCGGTCGGTATGTAGGCAAAACGCTCTTCCCCGGTGCGCGCATCGAAGGCATGCAGCATGCCGTCATTGGCCGCGACATAAACCATTTCGCGCCGGCTGGCCACCGCCGTGCGATGCGCCTGATAGGTGCCTGCGCCGGTCCAGCTGAAGCGTTCCAGCCGCAGGTCGGTGACCGCACCCACATAGGCCGGCAGCGAATTGACGATGTCACCCAGCACGCTGGTGCGGTTGCGCAAGGTGCCGCCATTGCGCGCCTCGGCGGTGGTGGCCCCGCGCAGGTAGTCCAGCGTGGCGGACGTACCGATTGCGGTGCGCTGGGCCGCGCTCAGATTGGCCCACTGGAAAGTGATGCCCGCGGTACCCGACCAGGTGAATATGCTGCGGCTGGCCGCTGCAGGGATATGTTCCGACGCCTTCCACGACGGCGTTGTCGCGAGCGTGCCATCGGTATTGATGCGCGTGGCAACGAGATCGCCGGTCCAGCTGCCACCGACGAAGCGCGACTGGAACAGCAGCGTATTGCTGGTCAGCGAGGTGCTGGTGGCGGTGACATTGCCGGTCGAAGCCACCCGTTCGCTGATGTCGGTCAGCACCGCCGACAGGCCATCGGTGAATTGCTGCGGATCGGCCGCATTCACGAACGCACCGCGCCCGTTGATCGTGGCATGCCACAGGTCGTCGAGCTTGGCCGGCGAGCTGTTGGCCGGATCGGGCCAGCTCTTGGTGCCGGCGGTAAGCGCCGGCAGGTCGGTCGCCGGGTCCAGCGTGCCGCTGACGCCCAGTGACAGGCCGAAGGTCACCATGTGCTGCCAGTTGGCACTGTCGCGGGCACTCGTCGGCACGTTGTTGGCGATGCCGGTACGCAGATCGCGCTTGTAGTAGTGCATCGCCACATCGGCCAGCGTATTGCTGTGCGTGTCGCGATAGGGACGCGCTTCGGTACCATCGGAGTTGCCGATCGCATTCTGTGCGAAGGCATCGCTCCAGTAGCCATCGGTGGTCAGAATGGTGAACGACTGCCGGCAGGTCAGCGGGTTGGCGTAACCGGTCTGGCGCCAGGGGTCATCGTCGCCGGTCCTGGTTTCGTAATAATTTCCGGCCCAGTTCAGCGCGGTACGCAGCGGTGTGCCGGCCGGGTCGATGTTGGTTTCGAGCAGCCGCTGGAACCACGTTTCGCGATTGCTGCCGGTGAAACCACCGTTGGTCGGGATCAGGAATTCGCCCGAACCGTTGATCGTGCGAAAGCCCACGCGGAAGTTCTCGCCCAACTGGCCGAACGCGATCGACGCGCCGGCACGGGCGGTCAGGATGCGGCTGCGGTAGTAGGAAAACCAGTTGGCGAAGTTCTGCGTCTCCTCCGCCACCGTGCGCGTCGTGCCATCGGGCCAGGTGAAGGACGTGATTTCGACCTCGCCGGCAGTCACCGGGTCGCGCCGGTAGGCCCGCGTGCCGCGTATCTGGTACTTGGTGTAGTTGGCCGCCGAGACGCGCGAGCCATTGCCGCGATAGATGTAGAAGGTGATCGGCCGGAACGTCTGGTTGCACGGCGGCCCGCAGGCATAGGAGGCGGAATTCTGATTGGTATTGGTGGTATTGCGGAACCAGAAGGCCGACCGCGTCTGCTCGGCCGTCAGATTCAGCGTGCCACGAGTCGCATGGGCCGGATTGTAGGGCGCCGCGGCGGGATCGACATTGCCGAATGACACGCCGGTATGGCGCAGCCACGGACGATAGTCCGTCTGCGGGTTGTAGAACACTGCGTTGTTGTCGGGCGAGCGGCCGAAGAAATTGTGGATATTGTTGTCGTCGAAAGTCGGAATCTGTGCTGTGTACGAAAGACCGCCATAGACGGAGGCCGGAAACGGAAACAGGTAGATGGAAAAGTAGAGGTTTTCGTCCGGCATCACCTCCCACTGCATCGAGCCCGAGTCGTCGAGCAGGAACATGAGGTTGGGCGCAACCGCGCTGCCGACCACCAGCGGTGCGTCGGCGATGTCGACCACGGCGCGGGCCGGCGTGCTTGCCAGGAGTGTGGCGAACTGCGCTGCGGCGACCAGCAGGCCGGCGAGCATACGATGCATGGTGATCATGGTCTGTACGTGGTCTGCAGCAGCACGGCGGGCCGGCCAGCGACCGGCGCGCTGCGGGCCGTGATGCGGAAGCGCGGTTTGAGGCAGTCGGATGCGATCGTCGTGACCGTATCGCAATCCGGCGTGGACGGCCAGAGGCCGAGGTCTTCGATGAGGTACTGCGGAACGCCGGCCGCCTTGGCACGCGTATCGGCATCGGCTGCTTCCCACCACACCGTCGCAGACGCCCACACGGCGGCCGGATCCTCCCAGCGGTTCAGGAATGAATTCGCGCCCGGTGTCGGCTTGGCGTACAAGCCATTGACGGTGCCGTCGAACGGTCCTGCAGCGCCGCTCGCCAACAGGGTTTCCGCTTCGCGCAGCGACGATTCAGCCGCCTGGAAGGCGATCGCCCGGTCGTACAGATTCGCACTCATGCGCTCCTGCATGCCGGTGCCGCGCATGCTGGCCAGGCCCAGCAAGGTCACGGCGAGCAGCAGCATCAACGCGACGACCAGCGTCACGCCGCGTTGCCGGGCGGGCAGCATCCCGTTCATGACATCCGGTTCCTGAGCGTGACCACATGGGTCATCGTGCGTCGCACGCGGTCAGCCGCGGTCGAGGGGCGGTCAGGTTCGTCGATGATCAGCCGCAGGCGCACGCCGATCACGGCGTTCCAGTCAGTCACCGCGGTCGCGGCGACCCAGGCGGTGGCGCCCTCGACCAGATAGTCGGCCTGCAGGTCAACCACACCGTCGATCACCTCTTCGGCCACCAGCGACAGCGTGCCGGCGTTGTTCTGCGGCGCCACGCGGTACAGCGAGCGCGATGTAGTCGTGGTACGTCCGTTGTTGCCGACGTACCAGGCGAGTGACTCCAGGCGCATCGCGACTGCGTTGGCCTCGAAGCGATAGGTCTGACCGTTGGCGCTGCAGTCGGGCGGGTCGGCAAAACCCAGCCCGCGCGTGCAGTTTCCCGGCGAGCCCGCATTACTGTGTTCGACCTGCGTGCCATTGGCGTCGGTCACCTGGAACAGGGAGGCCTGGCTGAAGTTGCACACGATGGCCAGATCGCCGGTGGCGAGCGCCCGGTTGGCCGGGCTGAAGGTGAGCATCTGCGTCGCGGCATCGTGCGCCGACACGGTCTGCGGCTGGCTGCCGGTGCGCATGACCTGCAGCGCCGACGTGCCGGCCACGCGCTGACCGGCGGCGCTGCCGAACGGCGCACCGGCAAAGGCTTCGCTGCCGCCGTAACCGCGCAGACCGCCGTTCCACTGTGTCCACCACAGCGAAGCAGGATTGTTCAGCACGTTGACGAACTGCAATGCGCCGCCGCAGGAGTTCAGGCCGGCGTCACGGATGTCGCGCGCCAGCAGTTCGAAGCCGGTACGGGCGGCCTCCTGGATGCGCGACAGCCCTTCGGTCACGTTGTAGGTCTGCCGGTTCGACAACACGAGCCCGATCGCAGTCCCCGTGATGAACAGCCCGATGGCGAGCGCAATCATCAACTCGATCAGCGTGCGGCCCTGCTGTGCGTGCGCTCGCATCACAGACGCGCCTCGATCCGGAACATCTGGTTGGCGGAGCCGCCGCGGGCGCGGCTGTCGTCCCAGCGCACGGTGATCATGCAGCTGCCGGTTGCGCCGCCGGTACAGGTCACGCCGCCGCAGGCGGAACTGCCCATGCTCACCTGCAGATCGGCGACCCAGTTGGCCAGTTGCGTTTCGGCAAACGTGCCGGCGGCCGGCGGCGTGCAGGCGCCGTTGGCCAGCGCGAGGTTGTAGCTGCCTGCGCGCGCGGCAGCCACGTCGGCACGCAGCCGGTCGATCATCGTGTAGGCGCCGAGCACGGCGGCGCTGCGTTCGTAGGAACTCTGGTTGGAACGCAGCGACGCCATCTGCAGCGCTGCCATGCCGAGCATGCCGACCGACAGCACGAACAGCGCAACCGCCACTTCGATCAGCGAAACCCCCGCCTGCGCCTTCATCAGGTATCTCCCGGTGCCGCGCAGCTGGCCGATGTGCTGCGCGCCACTCCGATGCGACTGCCGCCACCCAGGCGGACGTCGCGCGCATTGCTGGTCATGCCGTCGATGATCGTGCACAGACGCAGGGTGCCTGACTGCAGCATCGTTTGCCCCGGTGCACGGGCCAGGCCATCGGGCCGGTAGACCACGCGGTTGCCGCTGCCCGCGAGCGCCGGGCTGGCCAGCACCCTGACCTGGTCACCCGCGAACACATGGGTACGCACCACGACCTCGACCGGGTTGGTGGTGGCATTCGGGTTGTAGGCGCCACTGCCGTCGGCGTCGATGAACACCATCCAGCCCGCCCAGTTGCCGTCGGTATCGGTGACGCAGCCGCCTGCGGCATCGATCTGCCCCGCCGTCACCGCCGCCCGGCACAGCACGCTGCGCGCGTTGCCACGAATGGCTTCCGCACGCGCGCTGTTCATGCCGGCGATGAATTCATTGGTTTCGGCAGTCAGGCGGTTCATCACGACCAGACTCTGGAAGGACGGCACGGCGAACGTGGTCACCACCGCCAGGATGGCAATGGTGATCATCAGTTCTATCAGCGTGAAGCCCGAGGCGGGCGAACGGCGAAACATCGGCGGACAAAGGGAAGGCGATCCCTCTGTTACGGCCACAGGCCTTGAAGCTTGAGTGCGCCCCGGGCGGGGTGGCGCAAACTTGTGTGTCGGGTCAGCGCCAGCAGCCCGCAGCCCGCGTTGCGCACGTGTCACCCGTGCCGGTGGCGGCTTTCGCGCCGGTCTGGTTCAGGCTGAGCGTGCAGCCGCACTTGGAATCGTTGGATGACTGGCCGGACTGCGGGACGGCCGTGATCGTATAGGTGCGGGCTGCAAGCGTCGGGGCCGGGAAGGTGTAGAAGCCGGTCAGATCGGTCCGGCACTGCTGAGTGTTCGGCAGGGTCGCGCCGACATAGGTAAGCGCGGTGGTGTATTGACGCTCCAGCATCTGGGCCTGCTCCGACAGGCAGGCCGCCGCCGTCGCGCGCCGACTGTCGATGACGTACTGCGTGTAGTTCGGATACACGATGGCCGCCAGAATGCCGATGATCGCCACGACGATCATCAGTTCGATCAGCGTGAAGCCTCGCTGGAGGCTGGGGTGGATGTTCATGCGCACGTTGCAGGTCCCGGTATCAGTCATTGATCAGTTCGCGCCACGACAGCCGGCCGAAGATGTCCGGCAGGTTGAGGCTTTCGCACACCGTTTCGCCGTTGGCCAGACCGATCAGCACGCCGGCCTGACCGCTGAGTGTCGTGCAGGGCGATCCGAGCGGCTGCCCACCGGTGCCACCGGTGCTGCCGCCACCGCTGACCGAACCATCGCCGACCGGCGCGTCGTTGCGCACCAGGATGGGTCGCGACGGGATGGAAAGCAGTCCGACACCGCTGACGTTGTAATTGACCGACGGCTGTCCCTCGACGCTGACGGTGACCGGTTCGCGGTTGATGAAAACATTATCCTGCAGCCGGCCGCCGGTGTAGGGATCGAGCGTCAGCAGCCAGCCGTTGCCCCCCGGGCTGCAGGGGTCGTCGGCCGGAATGGCGGTGGTGGCGAACAAGGCGGTACTGAAGGCCTGCACGCCATAGAACATCCGCTCGCCCTGCTGGGTGCCGGTCGGCGGCAGCAGGTCAAGGTACCAGCCCTGCTTGACGTAATTGCCGTCGGCATCGGTCATGGCCGCACCACCCGACGTGTCCCCGGGCGCCGAAATGACCCGCACGCGATTGGGATTGACGTCCGTCGTCTCGGGCGTGAAGAGCGCGGTTTCAAACAATACGACACGCTGCGCGAAGTTGCTGCGGCCGGTCACCGGCGAGGTCAGCGTGCCATCCGCATAGTTGTCGTACAGGCCATACCAGGTTTGAGTGGAGGTATCGGCGCGATCGGTGCCGGCCAGGAAGCGGCCGGTACCGAAGCTGATCCAGCGCACACCGTCAGCCGGATTCAGCAGCACTTCGATGTTCGACGTGATGGCTTGCGGTTCGCCCAATGCATCCAGTGCACGATAGAGCGGCATCGGCGCCTCGGGCGTACCGAAGGCAACTTTCCACGCGCTCGCTGTGGCCGACGACAGGTCGAAGCGCCACACGTTGCCGCGCAGATCCCCCGCGTAGGCGTAATCCGTCGTGCCGTTGCCATCGTTGTCCCATTGCGTGATGTCGGCCAGACCATTGCTGAGGCAGGGACTGTCGGTCGACACGCAATCGCCGGTATCGATCTTGCGGATCAGCGCACCGGTCACTGCATCGATCACGAACAGGAAGCCGCGGTTCTGGTCGCTGTTGTAGCCGTTGCCGATCAGCACCGCCCAACGGTCATTGTTGAGCCGGGTCAGCACCGGATTGCCGATGAACTGGCCGAGATCCGGATCGGTGAATTCCCACAGGATGCGGCTGGTGTCGAAGGTGGCCGGATCAGTGATGTCGAGCGCAAAGACCTGACGACCGCCCCGACCTTGTGTGCCGACCAGCACGCTGCGCCACTGCCCGGTACCGCCCTCGCCACTTTGATAGACATCACCGGCGCGCAGGAAACCGTCGACGATGAAACGATGCGTGTAATTGGGCGAAGTCAGCGTCTTCATCGCGGGCAGCGCGGCGCTCGGCACGTAGGCGAAGCGTTCGATGCCGCTCGTCGCGTCGAACGCATGCAGCATGCCGTCGTTCGCGCTGACGTATACCATCGCCGTACGCGCAGTGACAGGCGGTTCCACCGTGGAATCAGCGATCAGGCTCTGGCGGAATGCCTGGTAGGTCGACGCACCTTCCCACGTGAAACGCTCATAGGACAAGTTGTCCGGTGCGGCAACGAACACCGGCGACGAATGCACGATGTCACCGAGCACCGACAGGCGGTTGCGGAACGGCCCGCCCTGATCGACTTCCTGGGTACGTACGCCGCGCAGGTAATCGAGCACGGTGCTGTCGTCGCCCAGTTGTGCCTTCTGGGTGTCGCTGAGGTTGTCCCACAGGAAGCTGACACCCAGGGACGCGTTGCGGGTGTAGATATTGCGGCTGGCCGCTGCAGGCAGCTGTTCCGAGGCCTTCCACTGTGGCGTCGTGCCCAGGCCGCCGGAGGTCACCGTGTAGGCCCACAGGTCGCCGGTCCAGACCTCGCTGGTGAAGCGCGCCTGGAATACCTTGCTGCCTTCGCGCAGTTCGGTCGATGACACGCCGAGATTGGACGACGACGCCGTGCGCTGCACGATGGTATCCAGAGCGCCCTTCAGACCATTCGCGAATTCTTCCGGTGTCGCGGCACTGACGAACTTGCCGCGACCGTTCACCGTTGCATGCCACAGATCGTCCAGCTTGCCGCTGTCGGTAGAGGTGCTCGGCCACGACAACTCGCCCGATGCGAGCCGCGGCAGATCGGTATCCGGATTCAGCGAGCCCTGCAGACCCAGCGCCACGCCGAAGGTGACCATGTGCTGCCAGTCCGCCGGGTCGGCATCCGTGGTGGGTACGCGGTTGGCGATGTCGCTGCGCAGATCGTTCTTGTAGTAGTACATCGCCACGTCGGCCAGCGTTCGCGAGTAGGTGTCCGCGTATGGCGCCCCTTCCGTTCCGTCGGCGTTGCCGATCGAAGCGTTGACGTTGTTCAGACCGGTGTTTGAATCGTTGTAGTAGCCGTCCGTGGTCAGGATGGTGAAGCTCTGGCGGCAACTGAGCAGGCCGTCCGGTTCGGCCGGGCCCCACGGATCGTTTTCACCGGTGGTCGTCCGGTAGTACTCACCGGCGCGGGCAAGCGCCACGCGCAGCGGTGTGGTACCCGTGCCGCTTGAAGCAAACATGTTCGTGAACCAGGTTTCGCGGTTGGTGCCGGCGAAGCCGCCGGTCAGCGGAATGTCCATCTGACCCGTGGTGCCGTTCAGCGGTCTGTACCCGATACGGTAGTTTTCTCCCAGCGTCGAAAACGCTGCACTCACCCCGTTTTTCGCCGCATCACGACGACTGCGGCTGTAGGTGAACCAGTTGGCAAAGTTCTGCTTTTCCTCGGCGATGGTGCGGGTCACACCACCGGCCCAGTTGAAGCTCGTCACCGCCGTCGTCGAGCCATCGGCGAGATCGACGCGGTCGGCGTCGTCACCGCGGATCTGGTAGCGGTAGTAGTTGATGCGTTCCAGATCCGATCCGGTGCCCTTGTAGACAAACCAGGTCATCGGCCAGAAGGTTTTCACGCAATTTCGCGTATCCACCGCGCTGGCGTCCTCGTCAAACTGGGTGCAAGGCGCCGACGGGCTGCGCGGCACGTTGGCGGTACTGAACGAAAACGTTGTCGCCGTTGTATTGGTGGCCCAGCGGAAGCGGCCTGACTGCTGCGCCGTGAGATCGATGCCAGAAGTATCGGAAGGCGTGTATTTGGCATTCGTTGGGCTGGACGCATCACGCTGCGTGCCCTCCGGCCCGGTCCAGCGACGGTAGGTCACCGCCGGGTTGTAATAGACCCGGTTGAGCTGGCTGGTGCGCATCGCCACGTTCAGGATATTGGCGTCATCATAATCGGGCACGTAGGCACTGCTGTTTGCGGTACCCGCACGGATCGAATATTCGAAATCCCACAGACTGACGAAACTGTCGGGCAAGGCCTCCCACAGCATCGAACCGGAATTGTCGAGAATCATCAGCACATTGGGCGCCGCCGTCACGTTCAGGATCAGCGGATTGTCGGAAATGGGCACCTGTGCCTGCGCGGGCGCACACGCCAGCCAGACCCCGACCACGCTTGCGCATGCAGCACGCAGGCCGGCAGTGGCGAAAGAACGAACAGCATTCATGATCGGAACTCCCGGTTCATTCTATGGGCGGTAAGTGGTCTGCAAGGCGACATTCGGCCGCCCTTCGACCGGCGGCATGCGCGCGGTGATGCGATAGCGCGGCCCACGGCAAGCCGTGCTGCCGCGGCGACCGCAGCCCGTGCCATCCTCGAAATCACCCATGTATTCGATGATGTATTGCGGCGGGGTGTTTGCGTCACCCACCATGCGGACTTTTGCATCGGAATCGACTTGCCCCCACCATGCAGTCGCTTGGCTCCACTGCGTCGCGGAATCGTTCCAGCGTTCGGTGTAGGCAGGTGCGACCGGCGTGCTCTCCGAACCACCCTCACCACCTTCCCCACCGCTGGGCGGCGTCGGGGCGGCAATGGCACACAGCGGTGGCGTTCCGCCGGGCAGGCAGTACAAACCGTTGCTGTTGGTGACTGTCGTCGTGACAGTGATGCTCGCCTCGGCTTCGCGCAGCGCCGATTCGACCGCCTGGAAAGCCAGACTGCGGTCGTACATGTTCGCACCCATCTTCTCCTGCATGCTGGTGCCGCGAATACTCGCCAGCCCGAGCAGCGTCATGACGATCAGCATCACCAGCGCGACCAGCAGGGTGGCGCCGCGCTGCGAGCGCAGATCAGGATGTCGTGCACTCATGACACGCGGTTCCTCAAATTCACAACGTGGGAAATGCGCCGTGTAAGCCGGGCGCCCGCCGCATTGGTCGCCGTACCGGTATCCGGTGCATCGATAACGAGCTCGATCTGGATGGCAACGACTTCGTTCCAACGATTGAGCGCCGTGATGTTCGTAGCCGTCAGGTAATCGCCGCCGGGCAGGCGATAGGTGATCTGCATGTCACGCACGCCTTCGACGATTTCCTGTGCCTCCTGCTCCGCACTGCCGGCGTTGTTGCTGACGCTGACCCGATACAGCGAAGTCGGGCTGTTCGTGTTGCTACCGCGACCGTTGTTGCCGACGAACCAGGCGGCCGCCTGCAGCCGCATGAGCTGCGAGCCCGGCGGAAACACCTTGCGCACGCCCGCAAGGCCATCGCAGGCCACCGGCGTCCGGAACGCCAGCCCGCTGGAGCAATTACCCGGCGATCCCGCACCAATATCGTGAACGATCGAATTGGTCGACGCATCAACCGCACTGACCTGAAAAATCGCACTGTTCTCGAAGTCGCACAGCACAACCAGATCTCCGCTGGCCAGCGTGTGCGGAGTGGCGAGCGTGATCGTCGATGCCCCATCATTGTGAGCACTGACCGAAAAGGCGGCCGTACCGCCGTGAATCGCCTCCACTAGATCAGTACCCGACACGCGCTGACCTTCGCCGGTGCCGATCACCGCAGCAAGCGAGGCCGTCGTGTTGTCAAAACCACGCAACCCGCGAGTGGTGTCAGACCAGTCAGACCAAAACTTCGTAGCGGGATCTTTCAGCAGATTGACCACACGAGAGCGACCGCCGTTGCAGGAATTGATGCCGACTGCACGCAGGTCACGCGACATCAGCTCAAACGCCATGCGGGTCGATTCCTGGATGCGCGACAGCGCTTCGGTAGAACGGTAAGCCTCACGGTTGCTCATGACCATGGCGATGGCACCGGCCGATACCACCAGCCCGAGCACCAGCGTAACCAGCACCTCGACCAGCGATGTACCGCGCTGGGAAGAATGGAAGATATTCATATGCGGACGTCCACCTGGAATGTGTGATCACTCGCGCCGTTGGTCACCCGGCTGTCGTCCCAGCGCACCGTGATGCGGCAGGATACGGGGGTACCTGTGCAGGAAATCCCGCCGCACGAACCAGCGCCGAGATTGTTCGCCAGCCCGCTCAGCCACTGGTTGATGTCGATGGTCGCCGGCTCGGTACCAGTCGGTATTTCGCACCCGGAAGCTGGTAAGTCGCGGTTGTAGGTGCCGTTGCGCGCCAGCGTCTGGTTGCTGCGCATGCGTTCGGCAATCGAATAGGCGGCGATCACCGCCGCATTGCGCTCGAAGGCGCTCTGGTTCGCCTTCATCGCCATGGTCTGCATGCCGGCAATACCGAGCATGCCGAAAGCCAGTACGAACAATGCGACCAGCACTTCGATCAGCGACACCCCCCGCTGCAGCGGACTCGATTGATGCTTCATCAGCTTCCCTCCACCGGCGTGCTGCCGCCACCACCCTCTTCAACTGGCGCCACGGTCACCCCGCAATTTGCATCGGTCCGCCGCGCGACCGACATGCGACTGCCCGACACCAGCGACACCACCCGCATGTTGCTGCCGCTGAGCGCACCGCTACGGTCGCACACGCGGACTTCCGCGGCCTGCAGCGCCAGCGAATTCTGGCCACGAGCCATCCCGTCGGGACGAAACGCGATACGGTTACCGGCGGCGGCAAGGTCATCATCCGAAATGAGTTCCAGCGCATTGCCGGTGATGGCCTGCACTCGCACGATGCGCTCGGTGCCGTCTATGGCGCCATTGGTGTTCTCATCGACAAATACCGCCCAGGCCTGCCAGGGCTCGCTGTTTGCCGTCGTCACGCAGCCGGTGGTTGCGCTGAAATTCACCACACCGTCGGCGGCAGCCGCCCGGCACAGCAGCACGCGCCGCTGGATACGGACCGCCTCGGAACGCGCCAGATTCATGCCCGACAGCAACTCGTTCGATTCGGCCGTGAGGCGGCTCGACGCGATGAAGCTCTGGAAAGACGGAAATGCGAACGCTGCCAGAATGGCCATCAGGGTGACCACGATCATCAATTCGATCATCGTGAAACCGGCGTGCGCAGTGCGAAGACGCGTCATGGACAGGCTGGACCGGAAAAGGAATTCTGATCTCAACTTACGTCATGACAACCTTCGGGCGCGAGCCGCCAATGACGAACGGCAGGAACCGGCACCCGAACGGCGCCGCCGCGGCCGGTTGCCGTGACATCCGTCACGACTCCCGGATCCGCTTGCTATCCGCGCCAGCTGCCGGGTGGGCGCGGCACGTCGAGCGGGCCTGTCCTGCAGGCGGCATGATCAAGCGCGTTTTTCCTGCTTCCTCCACCGGTGTGCGTCACCAGCGTGTATCGCCTTCCCGCAGCGTGCTGCACAATCCGGTCGGTTCAACCCGATCATGCCGCCCCCGCACCCGCCCCATGCCCGATAACGACAGCCCCGCCCGAACGCTCGGCCATCTGCCCCAGCACCCACTGCGTTACAAGCTGAACAACGAGGTGCACGCCCGGCCGCCGGTATCACTGACCCATCCGAAGCGTGTGTCCTATCTCGCGCTGATCCATGACGGGACGACGGAAGACAGCGAACTGCAGCAATTGCGGGCCCTGGCGGACGCCTTTGCGCGACCGTTGCCGGAGGCGGATGGCGGTCACCTGCAGCTCGATGTCGGCGACTTCCTGCTGAAATGGGAGCGCCACAACGAGTTTTCCAGCTACGCCTTCTTCTGCACGCCGCGCGCAGACGAAACCGACGCGCGTCATGGCGCGCTGCCGCGCGTGCCGGCCGGCTGGCTGGAAGCGCTGCCGGGCTCGGTGATCGTGGCCACCCATATCGAGCTGCAATCCACCATGGCGCTAGGGCCCAAATCCGTCATGGACGGTCTGATCGCCAGCGGGCGCCAGGGCGTTGCTGCCCAGGTCGCCGACGGTGCGGCGTGGGTGTTCACCGATTTCGTGCTGACCGACGGCTGGTCCCGCTACCTGGTGCTCGACGAGCGCCTGACGCCGCGCCAGGCAGGTCGCACCGTTCAGCGCCTGCTCGAGATCGAAACCTATCGCGTGATGGCCCTGCTCGCCTTTCCGGTCGCCAAGGAGGTCGGGCGCCTGCTCGGACGCGCCGAAGGCGAACTGGCAGACCTGATGGACAGCATGGGCACGGCCACGACACCGGAAGACGAGCGCAATGTGCTGTCGCACCTGACCCGGCTGGCCGCCGAGGTGGAACGCTCGGTGGCGCGTTCCACTTTCCGCTTCGGCGCAGCGCAGGCCTACTACCGGCTGGTGACCAGCCGGATCGGCGAATTGCGCGAACAGCGGGTCGAAAGCTTTCCGACCATCGGTGAATTCATGGACCGCCGGCTGGCACCTGCGATCAACACCTGCGAAGCCATTGCACGACGGCAGGAAGAGCTGTCAGGACGGATTGCGCGCAACTCGCAATTGCTGCGCACCCGGGTCGACATCGAACTGGAGCGTCAGAACCAGGAATTGCTGGGACAAATGAACCGGCGCGCGAAACTGCAGATGCGGCTGCAGGAGACGGTCGAAGGCCTGTCCATCGTCGCCATCACGTATTACGCCTCGCAACTGGTGCAATACCTCGCGAAAGGCCTGCATGCCTGGCTGCCGCTCAGCCCGGAAGCGATCACCGCGATTTCGATTCCGGTCATCGCAGGCCTGGCCGCGCTCGGGTTGCGGCGCATGCGGCGCAAGCTGGCGGCCGAAGAAGGCACGCATTGACCATGCAGACGCTGCGTCACGCCACCCCCGAAGACATTCCCGATCTGTGCGCACTGCTCGCTGAACTGTTCGGGCAGGAGGCAGAGTTCGTGGCCGACACGGCGACGCAGGCGCGGGGTCTGCGCGGCATTTTCGATGCACCGGACAGCGGTGACATCCTTGTACTCGTCGAAGAAGAACGTCCGGTCGGCATGGTGAGCCTGCTCTACCTGACCAGCACCGCGCTCGGCAGCCGCGTTGCGCTGCTGGAAGACATGGTGGTGCGCCCCGGGCAGCGCGGTCGTGGTTGCGGCAGCTTGCTGCTCAAGGCGGCGATCGACTGTGCACGGCAACGCGGATGCCGCCGCATCACGTTGCTGACCGATGGTCACAACCTCGATGCGCAGCGCTTCTACATGCAACACGGATTCGCAGGCTCGGACATGAAAGCGATGCGCCTGATGCTCGACTGACGCGCAGGCCACATGCCGCTGCATCCGTATCGCGACGCGCTGCGTAAGGTGTTCAACAGGGCAATCTGGGAAGAATCATGGGCCGCAGCGCACTGTTTGCGCAGACATTCCCGATCGTCGTCCTGTCGACATTCGTCCCCATGAACCCGATGTCATCCGACACTGCAGCGCGTATTCCTTCGTCCGACGACGAGGTGCTGCTGTGCGCGCTCATCGGGCGCATGGCCGACGGCGACGAGGCGGCACTCGGTCGACTTTACGACCACACGGTGCGCCGCGTGTACGGTCTCGCGCTGCGCATCACGCGCAACCCGCAGATCGCTGAGGAGGTTGCCGAAGAAGTGTTCTGGCAGGCCTGGCGGCAGGCCTTGCGCTTTGACGCGGCGCGCGGCAACCCGATGGCCTGGCTGATGACGATGACGCGCAGCCGCGCACTCGACGCGCTGCGCCGCACCGATGACGCGGAACTGCACCCGGAGCCGGAAACACTGATGGCCGTGGAAGCCGCCTGCGAAGGCGACCCGCAGGATCTGCTCGAAGCGGTGCAACGGCAGCACGCGCTGCACGCCGCGCTGGAAACGCTGGACGCGCTTCCGCGACAATTGCTGTCACTGGCTTTTTTCCGCGGACTGACGCACGAAGAGATTGCCGTTCAGTCCTCCCTGCCGCTCGGCACCGTCAAATCGCACATCCGGCGCGCACTGACTGCGCTGGGAAAGGTACTTCCGCCGGACATGGCCGCACTGGATACCCACGCATGAGCACGCCGCCGCTTCCACCCGACGACGACGCTGGCGACACGCTGCAGCAACTGCTGGCCGCGGCGCTCAAGCCGGTCGCACTCGAGCCGGCGCGCAGCGACGCCTTGCGCAGCCGGCTGCTCGCGCGCGCCCACGACAGCGTGCAGGCCCGGGCGCACCACACCCGGATACGTGCGGGCGAAGATGGCTGGGCGCGCGTGGTCGATGGCGTACGCGCCAAGCTGTTGAACGAAGGCGCGAGCACGCGCTCGGTGCTGGTCGAATTCGACCCGGGCGCAGCGCTGCCGATGCATCGTCATCACGAGCACGAACAATGTCTGGTGCTGCGCGGTGACCTGCAGATGGATGACCTCGATATCCGCGCCGGCGACTATCACGAAGCACCGGCCGGCAGCCGGCACGGGCGCGTGCGCTCGAACGGTGGCGCGCTGATCTATCTGCGCGGCGTGTCGCTCGGCCACACCGGCCGGGTGATCCGCGACATGGTCACCGCCTGGCTGCCCAGCCGCGGCAGCGCCCCGCACACGATACGGGCCGGCGAAGGGCTGTGGTCGGATCTGTCACCCGGCGTGCAGGCCAAGCGGCTGTTCGACGGCGCCGACGAAGCGTCGATGCTGCTGCGCGTCGCGCCCGGCGCTCAGGTGCCGAAGGCGCTCGCCGCGGCCGAGGGCGAATATCTGGTGCTCGAGGGCGAAGCGTTTGTCGGCGACACCCTGCTGCGCGCCGGCGAGTACGACTACGCACACCCCGACGCCGACGACTTCGAGCTGAGCAGCGACGTCGGCGCGCTGTTCTACCTGCACGCCAAGGTGGCACAGGCGCTGCAGACGAACTAAAACGAGGCTCCTACGAAAACCGCGCCACTGCTTGCCGTTCGCAGGAGCGGACCCTGTCCGCGATCCGCACGTTGATCAAGCGCCGTCGCGTGTCCGGAGACCGGGATCGCCTGCGGGGCAGGCTCCTACGAAAACCGCGACGGTGTTGCCCTTCAAGGAGCGGACCCTGTCCGCGATGCGCACGTTGAGCAAGCGATGTCGCGTGTCCGAAGACCGCATCGCCTGCAGGGCAGGCTCCTACGAAAAACAGCGACAGTCTTGCCGTTCGTAGGAGCGGACCCTGTCCGCGATGCGCACGTTGAGCAAGCGATGTCGCGTGTTGGGAGACCGGGATCGCCAGCAGGGGCGGAGCGGGGGTTTCGGCGAGCACTGCTCGCTGCCCGCAGAGCCGGCCGGCCATGCAGGGCCGGCCGTGGAGGGCTCCTGCGAAAACCGCGACGGCGTCGCAACAGGCGACGTTTTTCGTAGGAGCGGACCCTGTCCGCGATCCGCACGTTGATCAAGCGATGTCGCGTGTCCGGAGACCGGGATCGCCTGCGGGGCAGGCTCCTACGAAAACCGCGACGGTGTTGCCCTTCGTAGGAGCGGACCCTGTCCGCGATGCGCACGTTGAGCAAGCGATGTCGCGTGTTGGGAGACCGGATCGCCTGCGGGGGCGGAGCGGGGGTTTCGGCGAGCACGGCTCGCCGCCCGTGGAGCCGGTCGGCCATGCAGGGCCGACCGTGGGACGGCTCCTACGAAAACCGTGACGGTGCTTGCCCTTCGTAGGAGCGGACCCCGTCCGCGATACGCAAATCCGGTCAGCGACCAGCCGATGCTCCGGGGGCGCTTCTCGCCGCAGGGCCGCGACATGCGCAGGTGCGTCACTCCAGTTCGCGCAATTTCGTGAAAGCTTCTTCGATGCGCTCGACCGGAATGATGGTCAGGCCGTCGATCTTCTGTTTGGGGGCGTTGGCTTTCGGGATCAGCGCATGCGTGAAACCCAGTTTGGCGGCCTCGCGCAAGCGTTCCTGTCCGCGCGGTGCCGGCCGGATCTCACCCGCCAGGCCGACTTCGCCGAAGGCAACCATTTTCTGCGGCAGCGGACGGTTTTTCAGCGATGACACGATGGCCAGCAACACGGCGAGGTCGCCCGCCGGCTCGCCGATCTTCACGCCGCCCACCGCATTGACGAACACGTCCTGATCGGCGCACACCACGCCGGCGTGCCGGTGCAGCACGGCCAGCAGCATGGCCAGCCGCGCCGCATCCAGCCCGACCGTCAGCCGGCGCGGATTGCCGTGTGCGTTGTCCACCAGCGCCTGGATTTCGACCAGCAGCGGCCGCGTACCTTCCTGCGTCACCATCACGCAAGAACCCGACACCGGCTGGCCGTGATGAGACAGGAACATCGCCGACGGATTGGACACGCCGCGCAGTCCGCGCTCGGTCATGGCGAACACACCCAGTTCGTTCACCGCGCCATAGCGGTTCTTGAACGCCCGGATCAGGCGGAAGCTGGAACTGGTTTCACCTTCGAAATACAGCACCGTGTCGACGATGTGCTCGAGCACACGCGGCCCGGCCAGCGTACCTTCCTTGGTCACGTGACCGACCAGGATGAGGCTGTGCCCGGCCTGCTTGGCCGCCCGCGTGAGCTGCGCTGCGCATTCGCGCACCTGCGCCACCGAACCGGGCGCCGAGGTGAGCTGTTCGGAATAGACGGTCTGGATCGAATCGACCACCACGACGCGCGGCCGGGTGTCGTTCAGCACGGCGCCGATCTTTTCCAGATTGATTTCCGCCAGCAGTTGCAGCCCGGACGGATCGAGCGCGAGGCGTTGCGCACGCAATGCCACCTGCTCGCCCGACTCTTCACCCGTGATGTAGAGCGTGCTCACCCGCGACGCGAGCTGGGCCAGTGCCTGCAGCAGCAGCGTCGACTTGCCGATGCCCGGGTCACCGCCGATCAGCACCACGCCGCCGGGCACCAGGCCGCCGCCCAGTACGCGGTCGAATTCCTCCAGCCCGGTTGCCAGACGCGGTTCATCACGCGGCCGGATGTCGGCCAGCGTCTGCACCAGCGCGGTTCCGGCCAGCGCGGCGAAGCGGTGCGCACCGGCGCCCTGCTCGGCAACGGTTTCGACCAGTGTGTTCCAGCCGGAACAACCCGGGCACTGACCCGCCCACTTCGGGCTGGTGGCACCGCATTCGGTGCAGGAATAGACGCTCTTTGCCTTGGCCATCGCGGCTCAGCGCACCGCAGCCAGCGGCGGTGCCTTGCCGGGCTCGCTTCCGGCTTCGGACAGGTCGGCGACACCGACCTCGACCGCCGGCACGCGCAGCGCGAGCGCGCATACCAGTTCGTAATTGACCGTACCGGCCGCGGCGGCCACTTCGTCCAGCGTCACGTGTTCGCCCCACAATTCGACCACGCTGCCCAGCCCGGTGGCCGGCAGATCGGTCAGGTCAACCGCGATCATGTCCATCGACACCCGGCCGACCAGCCGGCTGCGCACGCCGTCCACCGCCACCGGCGTGCCGCTGGGCGCATGGCGCGGGTAACCGTCGGCGTAGCCGCAGGCAATCGTGCCGATGCGCATCGCGCGCTCGGCGGCGAAGGTGCCGCCATAGCCGACGCGCTCGCCGGGCTTCAGGTGCTGCACCGAAATGATGCGCGCCTCGAAGCGCATCACCGGCTTGAGACCGATGTCCGCTGCGCTGGCATAGGCCGTGGCCGGGCTGGCGCCATATAACAGGATGCCCGGGCGCACCCAGGTCGCGTGCGTCTGCGGAAAGCGCAGCAGCGCCGCCGAATTGGCCAGTGACACCGGTCCGTCGAAGTTGC
Source organism: Methyloversatilis sp. (assembly GCF_030698125.1). Lineage (GTDB taxonomy): Bacteria > Pseudomonadota > Gammaproteobacteria > Burkholderiales > Rhodocyclaceae > Methyloversatilis. Next base: position 131,313 of record NZ_JAUYNV010000050.1, on the reverse strand, counting down.
GCACCAGCGGCGCAAAGCGCGCCAGTTGCGCCTCGACGCCGCGCTCGCCATCGGCATCGGCGAAGTGGGTCATCAGGCCGATGGGGCCGGCGTGCGGCCAGGCGCGCAGCCGATCCAGCGCGGCGAGTGTGCAATCCGGCGTGATGCCGAGCCGGTTCATGCCGGTATTCACCTTCAGGAACAACGGAATGCGCGCATCGGCCGGCAGCGCAACCGCTTCCAGCCAGTCGAGCTGTTCCATCGTGTGCACCACGACCGACAGGCGCCGTGCCGCGATTTCGGGCAGGTCGTTCGGGCTGAAGAAGCCCTCCAGCAGCAGGATGGGTTGCCGGATACCGGCTTCGCGCAGCCGCACTGCATCTTCCAGATCGAGCAGCGCGAAGCCGTCGGCCAGTGTGCTCAGCCCGCGTGCAATGCGCGTGATGCCGTGACCGTAGGCGTTGGCCTTGATGACCGCCCACATTTTTGCCCCGCCCGCCAGCTCGCGGGTGCGCAGATAGTTGTGGCGCAGGGCGTCGAAGTCGATGCGCGCATGGATCGGGCGGAACAGCGGGAAGGGAGCAGTGTGGGACGGGCGCGACATGAAGGGCAACGGAAGGCGGGAAATCCGCGAAGCCCCGAATTCTACTATCCGGCACCGGCCGGCATCCGTTTCGACTGTACCGAACAGATGCCGGGCCGGGTTTCAGCGCCCGCTCTGCTTGGCCAGACGCACCGACGCAAACTCGCCGAACTGCTTGGCCATATAGGTGCGGAAGCGCTCCGACGGATAGAGCAGCGCCATGTGACGCACCAGCCGGGGCCGCAACGGTATGGCAACCAGCAGACCGAGGCTGGTTTCATGGCGGATGACGGCGCGCGACAGGATGGCGTAAGCCAGCCCGCGCTCGAGCACGCCCTTCACCGACGACAGCCGGTCAAGCTCGAACGCCAGCGGAAGCTTGGCCGGATCGACGCCGCCCCGTGACAGATAATCTTCGAGCAAAGCACGAACACTGCCGGCATCGCGCCCGGCGCAGGGATGCTGCAACAGGTGCTCCGGTGTAACCGCGTCGAGACTGGCCAGCGGGAAATCCGGTGCGCAGACGACCACCAGTTCGTCTTCGGCGCACGATTCGACCATCACCTGCGCGCCACCGCGACCCAGGCCTTCGACGATGCCGATGTCGAGCACGCGTTCGTCCACCATGTCCTCGATCACCCTCGGGTTGTCCACGGTGAGCCGCGGCACCACGTTCGGATGCGCAATGCGGAACTCCGCCAGCACCGGCGGCAAGTGGTATTCGGCCACCGTTGGCGTGGCGCCGATCAGCAGGTGACCACGCAGGTCACTTGCCATTGCCTGCAGTTCGTTTTCGAGCGTCGCGAACAGGTCGAGGATACGGTCAGCGTAATCCTTCACCTTCAGACCTTCCGGCGTCAGCGTAACGCGGCCGTGCGCGCGCTCGAACAATCGGGTGCCGAAATGTTCCTCAAGCTGCTTGATCTGGAAGGTGACTGCGGGCTGCGTCATCTGCAGCAGTTCGGCGGCGCGGGTAAAGGACATCTGGCTCGCCGCTGCGTGAAACACCTCCAGCCTTCTATCAGGCATTTTTCCCTCTTTATAAGTGACGCTCGCCCTCGTGGTTATAGACCAAGTTGACGGTCGCGGGTCAACCAAAATGTAAGGTCGAGCGGCTTTTCAGGACGGCCGTTACGGCCCTCCCGGTTTCTGCATTGCATCAGCGGAAAGCAGTGTAACAGCGCCGTGTCACGTCATCTGGACAGTGCGGGCTTCGTGGTATAAAGGCGCACTTTTTGCGCAGGGCCGGCGTGCAGTTCCGGCACACAACGCCCGATGCCTCTCGGCTTTTACATGATCATGGCCGCGCAGTTTTTTTCTGCGCTCGCCGACAACGCATTGCTGGTGGTTGCCATCTTCGTGCTGAAGGACGCACTGGCACCCGACTGGCAGATCCCCCTCCTCAAGCTGTTCTTCACCATTTCGTACGTGCTGCTGGCCGCCTTCGTCGGTGCGCTTGCGGATTCGATGGCCAAGCGCCACGTGATGCTCATCAGCAATGGCATCAAGGTGGTGGGCTGTGCACTGATGTTCTGGCACGTGCATCCGCTGCTCGCCTATGCCGTGGTCGGCCTGGGCGCCGCATCCTATTCGCCGGCCAAGTACGGCATCCTGACCGAGTACCTGCCGCACCGCCTGCTGGTGGTCGCCAACGGCTGGATCGAAGGCCTGACGGTCGGCGCCATCATTGTCGGCGTACTGCTGGGCGGTCTGCTGATCGATCCGTCGCTGAGCGCGCGCCTGCTGGCGATCGACCTGCCCTTCATCGACACCGGGCTCGACACCACCGTTGAAATCAGCCTGATGCTGGTCGGCCTGCTCTATGTGCTGGCCGGCATCTTCAACCTGTTCATTCCGGACACCGGCGTGCCGCTGAAACCTCTGGACAGCAGCCCGGCCGCGTTGATCGCCGATTTCAGCAACAGTTTCAAGGCTTTGTGGCGAGACAAGCTGGGGCAGATTTCACTCGCCGTGACGACGCTGTTCTGGGGCGCCGGCGCGACGCTGCAATTCATCGTGATCGACTGGGCGGACCGCGCACTGGGCATGGGCCTGTCAGAGGCGTCGAAACTGCAGGGCGTGGTGGCGGTGGGCATTGCCATCGGGGCCATCATGGCGGCACGCCGCATCACGTTGCGCGGCTCGGTGCGGGTCATTCCGCTGGGCATTGCGATGGGGCTGCTGGTGCCGCTGATGATCTACGTGACACAGCTGTGGGTGGCGGTGCCGATCCTGATCCTGATCGGCGCCTGTGCCGGTTTCTTCGTCGTGCCGATGAATGCGTTGCTGCAGCACCGCGGCCACATGCTGATGGGCGCGGGTCATTCGATTGCGGTGCAGAACTTCAACGAAAACCTGTCGATCCTGATCATGACCGGGCTGTATGCCGCGCTGCTCGCCGCCGGCCTGTCGGTGTTCACCGTGATGGTCATGTTCGGCCTGTTCGTCGCCGCCACCATGTTGATGGTCGGCAAGTGGCACAAGGCCAACCAGCGCAAGCGCGACGATGTGTCGCTGCTCGACGACGGCTTCAACCACTGAACCGGCGCCCGGCCTGTTGGCTCAGCGCGGCGCCAGCGCGGCCCGCGCGAAACACAGGTCTTCCCACGCCTTGGCCTTGTCCTGCGGGCTGCGCAGCAGGTAGGCCGGGTGATAGGTGACGACCACCGGAATGCCGGCGCGGTCGAACAGGCGTCCACGCGCCGCGTTGATCTTCACTTCGCCGCCGAGCAGGGTCTGCGCGGCCGGCCGGCCCAGCGCCACGATGATGCGTGGCTGGATCAGTTCGATCTGCCGCTCGAGATAGGGCTGGCAGGTGGTCATCTCGACCGCTTGCGGCGTACGGTTGCCCGGTGGCCGGCATTTCACCGCATTCGCGATGTACACATTCCGCCCGCGCACCAGACCGATGGCGGCAAGCATCGCATCGAGCAGCTTGCCCGCCTGACCGACGAAGGGCTCGCCGCGCAGGTCCTCTTCGGCACCCGGCCCTTCGCCGACGAACAGCCAGTCGGCTGCGCGGTCGCCGACGCCCGGCACGGCCATCGTGCGGCGCTCATGCAGCGGGCAGGCGCGGCAGGCGCCGATCGCGGCTTCAAGTTCATCCCAGCCCAGTCCGTCCGTTGCCACGCGCGCCGGAGCCGGCGCAACGAGCGGCGAGGCAGTCGGCATTACGGCCGGTCGTGCTGCTGCGGCGGGCACACCCACCGGCTCGCGAACCGGTGCTGCGGCCACGTCCGCGGCCTCGGACACGCCAGCGGCGGCCGCGTGTTGCTGCGCCGGTGGTGTGTATTCCGCGGCGGCCGGCGCATCGCGCAGGCGCCAGAGCGGTGCCAGACCCATCTCCCTCAGCACGGATGCACGGCGGTTCATCGATGCCACCCTTCGTTCATCGTCTGACCCGATCCCGCTCGAACACCCGCACGCCAGCCCTCGCCCAGTTCCGCACTCATGACGATGGCGTCCTCACGCCCGTCGAGCGCCGGGTAATAGCGCGGGCGTCGGCCGATCGGCTGGAAGGCAGCGGCGTCGTACATCGCGCGCGCCGCCACATTGGACGGACGGACTTCGAGAAACATGCGTTCGGCGCCGTAAAGAGCTGCCTCGCGGGCCAGATGATCGAGCATCAGGCGGCCCAGCCCGCGCCGCTGCATGGTGCCCGCGACACTCAGATTGAGCAGATGGGCTTCATCCAGCACGCACATCATCACGGCATAGGCGACCAGCGCGCCGTCCTGGTGCAGCACGCGGCAGCAGTAGCCGGCGATCAGCGAATCGGCGAAATTCACCCGTGTCCACGGGAAGTCGTACAGCGTGCTTTCCAGCCGGGCAACCTCGTCCAGATCACTTTCACGCATCGGCGCGAAAGCACGTGCCCGTTCGACGGGCGGTACGGATCGAGCAGACATTTCCATCAGGCGCGGCCACCCGCAGCCAGACGTTCTGCAGTCGTCTGCGCCACCTTGTCGCGCACATAGATCGGCGACGCCAGCGCGGCGTCGATGCCTTCGCCCGCCGCCAGACGCAGGCCACCCAGACGGCCGATCTGCCGCGCATGCGCGGTCAGGCCGGTGTCGATCGCACCCAGATCCGCGACCCATGGCAGTCCGGCGACCCCGGCAAGCGCGAACCCGCTGCCGCAGCCCTGCCACGATGCCAGTTCGCCTTCGGGCCTTTGCAGCCCGGCCGGCGGGCTCACCCGGATGTTCGAGCGCGCCGACACGACATCACCGCGCACCTCGTAGCACGCGCTATAGACCTCGCTCATGCGCGCGTCGACACAGACATACTTGAATCCGTCACCCGCCGACAGCGCCAGTGCCTCGAGTGTCGGAACGGCCACCAGCCTGACGCCGCTGCCGACCGACAAACCCTGGGCCACCGACACGGCCAGCCGCAAGCCGGTAAAACTGCCCGGCCCGGCACTGAACGCGATGCCGTCCAGCTGCGGCAGCAACAGACCGTTTTCACCCAGCAGGTCGGTCACCCATGGCAGCACGAAGCGCGCATGCGTGCCGGGCGTACCGCCTTCGCGTACGCGCACCTCATCGTCCAGCAACAGGGCAACCGAGGCGGTTTCGGACGATGTTTCAATCGCGAGCAGCTTCATTCCGTGCGGCATTTCGATGTCTAAGCACGTGATTGTAGGGTGTTCCGGCGTATCCGGCCCGCCCGGCCGCTTCAAGTAAAGCGCTTTCCGAGCCGTTCATTGCGGCGTTATCGTTAACCCCGGAAGGGGCTTTTCGTCATGTTTCTGCCGACCGAAGGACTGGACAAGATGCGCGTCGTCATTGCCGACGCGAATCAGGTCGTCCGTACCTGGCTGCGCACGCAGCTGTCGCAGGCCGGCGTGAAGCACGTCGCCATGGCCGGAACCGCTGGCGACCTGCTGCGCCAGTGCTCCGCCACGACACCTGACGTCGTGCTGTGCGACCACAACTTCGGCGAGAAACACGACGGCCTGCGCACCCTCGAAGAACTCCGGCTGAACAACATCCTGCCGCTGTCATCGGTGTTCATCATCGTCACCGGCGAACGCCTGCGCGCGCGCGTCGTGTCGGCAGCCGAATTTGCCCCGGACGACTACCTGCTCAAACCCTTCACCTCCGGACAGCTGGCCGAACGGCTGGAGCGGGCCGTCGAAAAGAAGCTCGCGCTGAAGACGGTCTTTGCCGAAATGGCCCAGCGCAATCTGCCGGGCGTGATCCTCGAATGCGACCGGGTGGTCGAACGTACTCCGCGCTATGCACTGGACGCGCTGCGCATCCGCGCCGAAGCGCTGATCGCGTTGGGCCGACTGGATGAAGCAAGCGAAATTTATCAGGCCATCATCGCCCGCAACTCCGTACCCTGGGCGCGTATCGGCTATGCGATGGTGCTGCGTGAGCGCGGCGAGGCGCGCGAGGCCGCCGAGCTGGCGGCACAGATCAGCGAGGAGTTCCCGGATTTCATGGGTGTCTATGATTTCCTCGGCGAACTGCACGAACGCAACGGTGAGCTCGCCGAGGCGCGCACCTTTTACGAACGCGCCGATTCGATCGCGCCGGACAACCTTCGGCGACTGCGCAGCCTGGGCGAAATCTGTCTCGAACTGGGCGATGTCGGGCAAGCGGCGGCCGTCATGCGGCGGGTGGTCGACCGCACCGAAGGCACATCGCTGAGCTGTACCGAAGACCACCTGACGCTGATCAAAAGCCTTGTCGGGCTTGATAACACCGATGCGGAGATCAACCAGCGCATGAAGGAAATGCGCACCCTGCTGGGCGACAGCGAGCGTGCCGCCGTGCTGTCCGACGTCATCGAGGCGCGCAGGTTGAGTCGCAACGGCGATGAGGAAGGCGCGCGTCGAGCCATCGACCAGGCGCTCAAGACCCATGAACAACTGCGCACGCCGGACACGCTGGCGACGACGGAACTTGCCGAAGCCTGCCTGCAGAACGACCGGCAGGACGCCGCCGAACAGCTGATCAGCACGTTGCCCGACGCGCCCGGCGTGCTGCCGAACCGGCTGAAACGTCAGTCACAGTCGGCACGCGATCGTGCCAGGGCGGCAGCGGCGCAACTCGAAGCCGAGCGCGCCGAAGGCCCCGACCTCGACCACATCGAGGCCGAACTGACGCGACTGGAAACGTTGATCAAGCGACTGGATGTGACCTGGGACGACGCGCTCGCGACGGACGCACGCAACATCCTGATCGACGCCTTCACGCTGGCACCACGCGAGCGCAGCGTCATCGATGCGCACATCCATTACAACAGGGTGGCGCAGAAGCACGGCTTCGACCGGCACAAGCCGACGGCACGGGTCAGCAGTCCGGACTGAACCTGAAAACCTCAGTTATCGGCCCCGTGCGAGGGTGGCAGCAAAGCGCGAAGACGCGGCAGCGGGCCCGCTCATGCAGAGGAAAATGCCGCAGCCGGGAAAAACCGGGCCGGCGTACCTGCCCACCAGGCGGCGACCTCGCGATTCAGCCTGCCGATTTCGACCTGCGGCACCGGATTGCCGTGTCGGTCGAGCAGATCGAAATCAGGTTGTGCGCCGAACACGCCACCTGGAAGTCGGCCACCGGCGATGAACTGAACACCCGCGTTGCCGTGATCGGTTCCGGCACTGAGGTTTTCCGCCGCGCGACGCCCGAATTCCGAGCGTGTCATCAGCAGCGTGTCGGGCCAGCGGCCCGACGCCTGCAACGACGCGCGCAGCGCCGACATCGTCGCGGCGAGTTGCGCCAGCAGTCGGGCATGCACCTCGGGCTGGCGCTCGTGCGTGTCGAAGCCGTGCAGTGCAAGGTGCAGCGACTGCAGCGGCGCGCCGGACGCGATCTGCTCAAGCGCCTGCGCGAGCGAGGACGGGGCGGTTGAAGACTCTCGAGAATTTTCGGAAGCGTCCGCCGACGGAAAGTCAGGCAAGGCGGCCTGCATGAGCTCGGCCGCGCGGTGATGCGACAGGCTGGCTTCGGCGCTGCCCACACCATGCACGACCGCCAGTTCGCCAGCCGACCACAGCGGCATCAGGGACTGCAGCGCCGGATGCAGCGCGTTGCGGTCATCAAGCGGCAAGCCGCTTTTTCGGTCGATCGCGATGGTCGGCCTGAGTGCGGTGTAGCGTGGATCGGAATGGGGAATGACAGTATTGAGGCCATCGTTGCCGCCGACCAGATCGATCACGATCAGCAGTCGGCCGCAGGGGGCCGCTTCGGCAGCCCCGATGCTCCCCCGTGCCAGCGGCACTGCCGCGGCGCACTGCAGGAAATGACGTCTGTCCATCGGTCGTCGGGCCGATCTGCGGGGTATGTGACTAAGGGTCCGGCGTGTCGCGGTAGAGCTCGCGCGATGCGTCGCGGATATCGCGCCGCAGCTGCCGGCGCTCTTCCGGTGTCAGCCCGGGGCCGCGCTGATCACCGTAATTGGCCCGGCGGGCCGCTGTCGCATCTTCGCCGTCGAAGCGGCGCATCGGCGGCAGTTCGGCGCTGGCGGGCATGATGCGTTCCATGTACTGGCCGCCGACGAAATCACGCCGTCCGACCGATTCGCCCTCCCCGGCCTCGACCGTCGTCGAAACAATGACCGCCGCGCCCATACACGAGCACAGCACGGCACGCCGCCGTCGTACGCTGGTCAGGTCTGCACCCATCATTCTTGTTCACTCCTTGCCGTCGCTACTGTTCAACTGCGGCACCGCCCGGCGCTCGCGCCATCGGCCCGATGCGACCCGGATTGTAGAGGTAGAGACTGGCGCGGTGAAGTGCGTACTGCCGCGCCAGATGTGCCGCCTGATCCTTGCCCTGCGCCACATCCGGCGATGCTGTACCTGCTCCATCGCGCTTCAGGGTATCCGATGACCGGGCCGGAATGGGTTCAAAGGGTGTCTGCACTTCGACTTTCGCCGCACCGCCCGCCTGCACCAGGGGCAACACCGCACTGGCCGCCGACACGGCAAACGATGCGCTGCAGAGACATGCCCCGACCATCATTCCGAACCCTTTCATCACTGCCTCCCTGTGGCGTTTCCCGCCTTGACTGGTTGATGGACCAAGCCTGAACATCCGCTGTTAGCCGGATGTGAGCAGACCGCCACGGTTTGTAAGCGCACGTTATCGCCTGCCGCGCCGCTTACATGCGCTCACCGGCGGATTGAATACTGCAGACCCGCTCGGGTAGCATCGCGCCATGGAAGAAAAAAAACGCAAGGTCCTCATCGTCGATGACGACGCCCGCCTGCGCGCCCTGCTCGAGCGCTACCTCGGCGAACAGGGGTTCGCGGTCAAGGCCGTAGCCGACAGCACGCAGATGGATCGCGCGCTGGCGCGCGAACTGTACGACCTCATGGTGCTCGACCTGATGCTGCCCGGCGAAGACGGCCTCGCCATCTGCCGCCGGCTGCGCGCCCAGGACAACACGATTCCGGTGGTCATGCTGACCGCCAAGGGCGACGAGGTCGACCGCATCGTCGGTCTCGAAATGGGGGCCGACGACTATCTGCCCAAACCCTTCAATCCGCGCGAGCTGGTCGCCCGCATCAATGCCGTGCTGCGCCGACAGGCTCCGAAGCCACCGCCCGGCGCGCCGGCGCTCGACGAACGCGTGGTGCACTTCGGCCAGGTCGAGGTCAATCTCGCCGCGCGCACGCTGACCCGCGACGAACAGGAGCAGGTGCTCACGACCGGAGAGTTCTCGCTGCTCAAGGTGCTGCTCGAATCGCCGCGCGTGCCGCTGTCGCGCGACAAGCTGATGGAACTGGCACGCGGCCGCGAATACGATGCGTTCGATCGCTCGATCGATGTGCAGATGTCGCGCCTGCGCAAGCTGGTCGAAGACGACCCCGCCAAGCCGCGCTACCTGCAGACCGTGTGGGGCTTCGGCTACGTGTTCGTACCCGACGGTACACGGCATGCCTGATCACGCCGGGGCGGCAGCTGGTCAGCTACCGACCTGCTGCGCGCGTGCTCCTCACCCGTGGTAAGGCGCACGCGTCGCCGCGGCAGGTTCGCCCGGCTGACGAGTCAGGCCCTGCGCGCGCCGCTGCGCCGCTTTCCGCTGCTGCCGCGCACATTGCTGGCGCGCACCTTCCTGCTGCTGGCCGGCCTGCTGACCGCCTCGGTACTCGCGTGGTCGGGCATCTACGCGTGGCTGGAACGCGCGCCGCGTGCGCAGCAGGCGGCGCAGATCATCATCAGCGTCATCAACCTCACCCGTGCTTCGCTGGTCAGCGCCGATCCGCAGCGACGCGTCGAACTGCTGACCGACCTGTCGATGCGCGAAGGCCTGCGCATCTATCTCGACGGCGATATTCCGGGTTTCGACCCCATACCCGGTGACCGCTCGCTGGCCGCCATCGAGGACGAACTGCGCAAGCGGCTCGACCCGCGCACCCGCATCGTCGTGTCGCGCGGCATCCAGACCGGGCTGTTCGTCAGCTTCAGCATTTCCGACGGCGAAGGCCTCGACGATTACTGGCTCATGCTGCCGCGCAACCGTATCGAGCGTCCGCTGGCGCTTGAAGTGGTCGGCTGGGGCACCGCCGCGCTGCTGCTCGCGCTCGGCGGCGCCTTCCTGATCGTGCGCCGGGTGACCCGGCCGCTGTCGGCGATGAAGCGCGCGGCGCGTGCGATCGGCCGCGGCGAGCGCCCCGCCCCGCTGCCCGAGCAGGGCGCCGAAGAACTCGCCGAGGTGGCGCACGCATTCAACCAGATGGCCGACGATCTGGCGCGCATGGAAGACGAACGCGCGCTCATTCTGGCCGGCATTTCGCACGACCTGCGTACGCCGCTGACCCGGCTGCGGCTCGACATGGAAATGGCCGGGCTCGACCCGGACACGGTGCGCGACATGAGTGCCGACATCGATGACATGGACAAGATCATCGGCCAGTTTCTCGACTTCGCCCGCATGACCACCGGCGAAGAACCGGTCGAAGGCGATCTCGCCAGCCTCGTGCTGGAGGCCGCCCAGGCCTATACGCGGCATGGCTTCGCGGTCAGCGCCGCCCGGCTCGATCCGGTGCCGGCCTTGCGCTTCCGGCCGCTTGCCATCCGCCGTTGCCTGAACAATCTGGTCGACAACGCGTTGCGTCATGCCGGCGAAGACAAGCCGGTCGAACTGTCATGCGTGATCGACGGGCCGGACGCCTGCATCGACGTCAGCGACCGCGGCCCGGGCATCCCGCCCGAGCAGATCGACCGCCTGAAGCGCCCCTTCACGCGGCTGGACAATTCGCGCACCGGACAGAGCGGCGCCGGGCTGGGTCTGGCGATCGTCGAGCGAACCTTGCGTGCGCACGGCGGCCGGTTCGAACTGCTGCAGCGCGAGGGCGGCGGGCTGATCGCCCGCCTGCGGCTGCCACTCGCCCCACCGGCAGCGGCCAGCCGCGACAGACAGGGTCAGTGAACGCTGCCTGATTCGGCCGCCGGGGCGGTCGCACCATCGGCCAACACCGCCGGCGCATCACCACTGCGCTGCGCCGTACGGTCGAGCAGCACGCGCAGATGGCCGAGCGACAGCAGCTGCGCATACACCAGACCCATCCAGCCGCGGCGGAACAGGTCGACTGCCGCCGCCGCCGACAGTGATTGCAGCTTCGCTTCGTCGATCACCCACAGCCCGTCGAGGCGGAACTTGCGGCCATCCTTCAGTTCGGCCATCGCGCTCATTTCGTTCAACAGGCCGAGCTGTTCGACCTCGCGGCAGAATTCCGCCGTGCGCTGCGCCTCGTTCTGGTAACCCTGCACGAACGCCAGCGCGTTCTTCAGGAACGGGGTTTCGGCGCCGTTCTCGTCGAACAGCCGCTCGCCCTCTTCCTTGTTGAAGCCCGGAAACTGTTCGTCCATGCACACCAGCAGCTTGTCGGGTGCTGTGTTGTCCTGCACCGCGACGAAGGGGTAGCGGCGCACGAAGGCGGGCACGTAGCGTGCGTCCCACTTGCCTTCTTCGTTCAGATAGAGATTTTCCGCGTCGCGCAGACCGAGCAGCGCCACCGGCACCAGACCGCCCGGCAGCCGCGCGAACACGATCGGGTACTCGCGCGCCACGTCGCCGAATTCGACCAGTGCCAGCGGCACGCAGTTGGTGCTCGCGGCGAAACGCAGGTTGTCCTGCGGCTTCAGATGCAGGTCGCGGTGGGTGTCGCGGTTCAGAACGACCACACTGTCGTAGAAAAGCAGCGTTTTCATTGAAATCCTTCCGGTGGATGGGAATGCGCCGGGCCCGATTCTATGCCGCCCGCTCGGCTCGCCGCGCGAAAAACGACCGCGCGATGCCCAAAGTCTGGCGGGCCGGGGCGATATAAAATCATGCTATCAGGCCACCACCGGTTGCCGACTGAACACGCTCACCACCCCATGACACAGACCCAACCCGCCAGCACCACCTTCTACGACCACATCGGAGGTGCGCCGGCCGTGCGCACGCTGGTCGATCGCTTCTACGAGCTGATGGACACGCTGCCCGAGGCCTACGGCATCCGCAAGCTGCACCCGGCCGACCTGTCCGGCTCGGCCGAAAAGCTCTACATGTACCTGTCCGGCTGGCTTGGCGGTCCGCAGTTGTACATCGAAGCCTACGGCCACCCGCGCCTGCGCGCGCGCCATCTGCCCTTCACGATCGGCGAGGCGGAACGCGACCAGTGGCTCATGTGCATGCGCCTGGCGATGGAAGAAGTGCTGCCACCGGACGACTCCAACGCCCAGCTTTACAGCGCGCTGGCTGACCTGGCTGACCACATGCGGAATATGGCGGGGTGAGCGGCCGACGGTATGTCTGCCTTCATGAAGATCGGCTGACAGACCAGCGGCTTTGAGGCGCGACGGCGCCAGTGCCGCTTCAGCGACGCCTGGAGTCAACGCGTCGAAGGCCGCTCCGCGTCAGCGCGCTGCCTTATCCCGCAATATGGCGCAGGATGCTGGCCAGTATCTGCGGCACGCGATGCGGGTCACGGCCGATGTCCTTCAGCAGCGCGTCGACCGTCGCGGTACCGGGCAGCCCGGCCCAGGCCGACATGTCCTGCGGCGTCGCACTGACGTAGGCCATGCGCCAGGTACCGAAGGTCGGCGCCTCGACCTCCGCCTCGTGGAAGACGGTGACCGTATCGTGCCGCGTATCGCGGGCGATGTTCGCCATCAGCGACCGCACGACGCCCTCCTCGCCCTCGAGTATCTGCAGGAACACGCCGTCGACGAACACCAGCGCACCGGTGACGTTGCGCGCCTCATTGCCGGCGCGCGCATCGACCAGTATCTGCTCCAGCTCCGCCGCCGTCATCAGCCCGGTGGCCTGGGAGGAATACACGATCTGAAAAGTCATCATGACGCTCGCGGGTGAAGGGGGCGAGCAATGGTACGACGGCCGCGACGCATTCGCCGCGGGCGCATCGACTTCAAGCCGCCGCGGCGCACCGTCACTGTTGCCGACATCCGCCTAGCGTGCCGCCGCGATCGACGGCACATCGAGCCGCTTGCAGTCGATGTCCATCTGCCGCACCAGCGCCTGGGCCGCTTCGTCCAGATGGTGCGCCCGCAACAGCGTCAGCATCGCCGACAGGCAGCGGTCGAGTTCGGCCGCGTGAGCGGCCGCGTGCCGCGAGAATCCGGCCTTGCCAAGCGCGGTGACGGCGTGGCGCTCGGCATAGGTTTCCGGCATCAGCGCCGGAAACGTCTCCGACACCTCGAAGAACTGCCGCATGAAGCTGTACCAGGGCTCGACAAGGCCCAGTTCGCGCCAGCCGTACTGCTCGGCTTGCTTCAGCGCCCAGAGCCCGTGCTCGACAAATCCCTGCACGATAGAGAAGAAAGCCAGTTTGGCGAGGCTTGCCGCCTTGTCGGCGCTGCTGCGGCCGGATGACGCGATGGCGCGCGGGTCTTTCAGAAAGAGTGCGTCTGTCGTGACCGGCACCCCGTTGCCGCGCAGACCCAGCGGCGCACGATACAGCGACCCGTTGAGCAGCTGGAACAGCCTGGCGAAAACGAAACCACGACTGGCGAGAAAACCGCAGATCTCGCCGAACAGGGGCTGGTCCTGATAGAGCGGCAGGAACTCGACCTCGGTGACGATGCACACCGCGGAGTCGAGCGCAGCGGGCGAACCCTGCAGGATTTCGAGTTCCGAACCCTGGGTATCGAGCGACAGGAAATCCGGCAGCGGCACATCGCCGTGGTCGCCAGCGATCTGGTCGAGCGTGCGGGTCGCGACCTCGCGCCTGCTGCGGGCGGAAACGGCTTCGTAGACGGTGTAGTCGTAGTCGATCCAGTGCGCGGGGATGTAGAGATTCTCGAGCTCGGCGTTGGCTTCGAGCATCGAACTGCCATAGCCATGGTGGGCATCGCAGAAGGTTCGCCGACCGCCGGTGCCCGACACGCATTCATTGAGCACGATCACCTGTGCCGTACGGCCGCTGTTCAGCCGCTCGAGCTCGGCGATGCAGTCAGGGTCGGCTTCGTAGAGCACGTTGATGACCGAACGCTCGAACGCGGGATTTTCCGCAAAGGCCTGGGTCGGGCCACGGGCGCCGATATGGTGTATCGAAAGTCGGGCGTTGGGCATCGGAATTCCTCAAGGTGCGTGCTGCGGCGGTCGCGGAAAAATACCTGAAAAGAATGCCGGCAGGCTGCTTCGGCGCGCCATTCAGCAAACCTTGATCAACATCAAACGCGAATCATTCTCATAAGCTTACTTTTGTGTAGATCTATTGATCAGGCGAGCCAGCGCATGCCAGCCAGCCCTTTACGGAGACTGCCATGCCCCTGCACCTGCCGCTGCGCGATGCCGCGCCGCCCATCGCGATCGCCCTGCTGTGCGCCTTTCCCGCCGCGCACGCCACCGACGCCGACAAGATCCTTCCGTCCGTCACCGTGACCGCCACCGGTTACGCGATGGCCGACGACGAAACGCCGATCGCCACGACGGCGCTCGATCGCACCGAACTCGACCGGCGCGGCAGCGCCAACGTGGGCGAAGCGCTGCGCGGCGAACCGGGCATCGCCGTCGCCTCGGACAGCGCACAGGGACAGAACCCGGTGATCCGCGGGCTTGGTCGCGACAGCATCGTGCTGCTGGTCGATGGCATGCGCTTCAATTCCGCGCAGCCGGCCGGCGCCATCGCCTCGTTCATGTCGCTCGGCCTGGCCGAAATGGTCGAAGTGGTGCGCGGCGGCGCATCGGTGCTCTACGGAACCGGGGCACTGGGCGGCGCCATCAATGTGCTGTTGCCGCAGGCGAAGTTTGTCGATGGCGCGCGCATCGATGCCGGCGCCCGCTTCGACAGCGCCAGCGAAGGGCTGCGCGGCACGGCGGTCACGAATATCGGCCATGGCGATCACGCGCTGATGATCGGCGTGTCGACAGCCCGCATCGGCGACTACGACACGCCGGACGGCAAGGCCGCGCGCACCGGCTACGATTCCGATGCGCTGATCGGCCAGTACCGGTTCCGCATCGACGGCGAACAGCAATTGCGCGTATCGGCCCAGCTGCATCGCGACGAAGACGTGTGGTATCCGGGTTCGACCCGGCCGCACCCGAGCAATCCCGCCAGCCGCAGCACCACGGTGCGCTCACCCGGGCAGGAACGCAGCCTGTTCGAACTGGGCTACAGCCTGCAGGCCGGCGGCGACCGCCCGCTCAACCTTGATGTGCGCCTCTACCGCCAGAACATGCAGCGGCAGATCTTCGCCTACGCCAACTGGCTCGGGCGCGACATCGTCACCACCCGCGTGGACTTCGAAACCGACGGCTTCGACGCCCGCGGTGACTGGCGGGTCCATCCGCAACATCTATTGTCGGCCGGCGTGAATGCCTGGGAAATGCGCGCCGACCCGAACCGGCAGATGGCGGCAGCGCCGGCCTTCGCGACCTTCGCGGAGAACGCACCCTTCGATGATGCACGCGTACGCGCCATCGGCGCCTATGTGCAGGACGACATGCGTTTCGGTGCGCTGAACGTGCTGGCCGGCCTGCGCCATGACAAGGTCACGTCCGACGCCGACAGCATGAGCAACGGCGCGCGCACGACCGGGCTGGCCGGCGCGGACAGCGCACTCTCGGGCAGCCTGGGCGCCATCTACCGCATCACGCCGCTGCTGCGGCCCTACGCCAGCTATGCCCGCGCGTTTCGCGCGCCGGGCATGCGAGAGCGCTACGAATCCGGCCTGCGCGGCGACGGTTACTTCTACGCCGGCAGCCCGGAGGTCGAAGCGGAAAAGGCCGACCAGTTCGAACTGGGCATCAAGGGCAGCAGCGACGATTTCGCCTACAGCCTGTCGGCCTATCACAACCGCATCGACAATTACCTGACCGGCCGCATCCTGAGCGGTGCCGAAGCGATCGCCGCCTGCGGTGGCCCCAATGCGGCGAACTGCAAGAAGAACGTGAATCTCGGTTCGGCGACGATACGCGGCATCGAAGCATCGCTGCGCTGGCAGATCGCGCGCGGTCACTGGCTGAGTGCGGCGTATTCGGCGCTGCGCGGCGATAACGATGACCTCGACGAACCGCTGTTCCAGATGCCGGCCGACGAGCTGTCGCTGGGCTGGACCGGCAAGGTGCTCGATGCCGTGCGAGCCGACTTCACGCTGCGCCTGGTCGACCGCCAGGACCGCGTGGCCAGCGTCTTCACGCGCGGCGCGGAAGACGAAACCGCCGGCTTCGTCACTGCGGACGCCGGTTTCACCGTGGCGCTCGACCGCACGCAAAGCCTGCGCGTGGCCGTGCGCAACCTCGCCGACAAGACCTATCACGAACACCTCGCCGACGGCCTGTCCGGACAGGAACTGCGCGCCGTGGGCCGTTCGCTGCAGGTGAGCTGGCGCGGCAGTTTCTGATCCTGCGGGCGGGCGGCCGTGCCGGCGGCCCGCGATCCTTCACTCCATCACTCCATCACCCCATCGACACATCCATCATGAAAACACTCCGACGCCTCGGCTTCACCACCTTCTGCTGTGCCGCAGCCGCCCTGTTCGTGACAGTCGCCCTGCCCTCGGCCGCACACGACGCCCGCCACGCGCCCGCCGACATCGTCGACGCGCGCCACCCCATTCCGCTGAACGCCGCCGAACGCGCCTTCCTGCTGGCCGAAATGCGCGAATTCCTCGCGGCGACCCAGCGCATTCTCGCCGCCAGTCAGGCCAACGACATGAAAGCCGTCGCCGAGGCCGCCTCCAGCGTCGGCCTGAAGGCGCACAAGGACGACTTCGCCAACCCCAATTCCATGGTGCAGGACATCCGCAGGAAGGCACCGCCCGCCTTCCTGCCGCTGGGCCGCACCACCCACGCCGGCTTCGACGAAATCGCCGACATCGCCACGACGATGGGCGACAAGGACGCCGTGAACCAGCTGCTCGCCGCGAACCTGCAGAACTGCGTCGCCTGCCACGCTGGCTACCGCATCGCCGACTGATGCGCGGGCCTGCCGGCGTCGTTCGGTGCGCGGCGGGGGTCGCTTCCCTCCGGCGTGCGCCGCATACCGCAAGACCCCGTAGGTTGGGCTGAGCCAACGGCGATGCCCAACACCCACTGCCCGCCGTCAGAGGGGTGCGGCTCGGCGTGCAGAACGGCCAGCACGGAAATCCTGCCGTCGATCACCAGATAGAACGCCGTAAGGAAACCGGCGCAACAGAGCGCGGCGAATGCCGCGATGGATGTCCGGATACAGAAATGGATTCTTCGAGATGCGTTCGAAGGATTCTTCGACGCTGTTCAGGAAGTCATCGCCCAGAGCACGACGAAACTCCTGATAGAAGGCGTAGCTGCTCGCAAGATCACGCTCCGCTTCCGGGCGGACGAATATCTTGCAAGCCATGTCAGGCGCCGGTAATGCGCCGTCTTAGGTCCTTCCAGTCATCACCGGGGTGCGCATCCAGCGCCAGTGCGGCCAGCCGCTGATCGAGTACCACCTTCTGTTCTCGCGTCACCTCGACATGGTTTGCTAAATCGTTGACGCTGGCGCTCAGATTCTGAATATCCATAAGCCCGATTCCTCTGCTGGAAACGGCATGAAGGATTACGCTGAATGAGTCAGGCGACAGATGGACATCTTGCCGTCTCGTCGATGTCGATCTCTTCCAACGGCGACGACGAAGCCGGCGTCCCTGGCATCGACTTCTGCCTAGCAAGGCAGCGACTTCGACGGGCAACCGGCCGCGAGACAGTCGGCGGACAACCCGTGCATCGTCGGCCGCTGCACCGTCAGGAAGACGGTCCGATGGCGCCGGGGCATAATGAACCGCCATCCGCTCGCCGGTATTCTTCCGCCTCATGATCACCCGCTTCTGCATCCGGAATTTCAAGCGCCTGACTTCGGCCGAACTCGAACTGGGTACAGCCGCCGTTTTCATCGGGCCGAACAATTCAGGCAAGACGACTGCCCTTCAGGCGCTCGCGCTGTGGGACATCGGCTGGCGGCGCTGGGCGGAAAAGCGGGACCGCAGCAGTGCCAGCGAACGCCAGGGCGTGACGATCAACCGGCGTGATCTGAATGCGATTCCGGTGCCGAATGCGCGCCTGCTGTGGAACGACCTGCACACCCACGACAGCGACCGCAGCAGCGGCAAGCCGAAGACCGAAAAGGTTTACATCACGCTCGAAGCCGACGGCGTTGAGGACGACCTGCCCTGGCGCTGCGTGCTCGACTTCTATTACGCCAATGAAGAGTCCTTCTACTGCCGCCTGGTCGAAGGCGACACCGAAGGCAAGGTGCCGGCTGCCGCGCGCAAGCACGCGGTGGTGTTCTTGCCGCCGATGTCCGGGCTGGCCGAGCGCGAATACCGCAAGGAAAAGGGCGAAATCGGCGTACTGATCGGCGAAGGCCAGACCGCGCAGGTATTGCGCAATCTTTGCTGGCAGCTCCATTCGCAGGACGACAAGGCCGGCTGGACGCTGCTCGTCGAGCGCATCGACGCGCTGTTCCAGATCCGCTTGAACGACCCGCAGTACATCAAGGAACGCAGCGAACTGGTGCTCACCTACCGCGAGCGCAATGGTGTGGAGCTGGATCTGTCCTCGTCCGGGCGCGGCTGCCAGCAGGTCATCCTGCTGCTGTCCTTCCTGCTCGCCAATCCGGGGGCCGTCCTCCTGCTCGACGAGCCGGACGCGCACCTTGAAATCCTGCGCCAGCGCGACGTGTACAACCTGATCACCGAAATCGCCGCCGGCAATGGTTCGCAGATCGTCGCCGCCAGCCATTCCGAAGTCGTGTTGCAGGAAGCGGCCGAACGCGACGTGGTGATGGCTTTCGTCGGCGCGCCGCACCGCATCGACACGCGTGCGCGCGGTCAGGTGAAGAAGGCGCTGGAAAGCATACGCATGGCGGACTACTACCTTGCCGAGCAGAAGGGCTGGATGCTCTATGTCGAAGGATCGACCGATCTCGCCATCCTGCGGCGGCTGGCGCAGCGGCTGGATCATCCGGCGCAGGCGGTGCTGAACGATTCGGTGCCGGTCACCTACCTCGGCAGCAACCAGCCGCAGGACGCGCGCAACCACTTCTACGGCCTGCGCGAAGCCAAGCCCGATCTGGTCGGTTATGCACTTTTTGACCGGCTGGACCGCGAACTGCAGGCCGGCACGCCACTGACCGAATACCAGTGGTCGCGACGCGAAATCGAGAACTATCTGGTCACGCCCGACAGCCTGCGCGGCTTCGTGCAACTCGACCTGCGCGACAACGATCTGGTGGACGCCGCCGAGCGCGCGAAGCGGCTTGAGGTACTTGAGCGCTGCCTGGACGAACTGCTGCACGCGCTCGAAATCACCCGCCGCCCCTCACCCTGGGGCGCCGACATCAAGGTGACCGACGAATTTCTCGACCCGCTGATGGAAAACTACTTTCACCAGCTCGGCACTCCACAACAACTGTACAAGCGCGACTACCACGGTCTGGCCGACGCGCTGCCGCTGGGTCAACTGGATGCGGAAGTGCTCCGGGTGCTAGACGACATCGTCGCAGTGGCTCAGCAGGCGACGCCGAGGCTATGAAAGACCGGGAAATGAAAAATCGCTGACAGAAGACGAATACTCGCTTGAAGGCAGAATATTTTTTCGTGGTCTGTCCCCGATTGTCCCTCCGATTGTCCCTGTCCCCGATTGTCCCGATTCTTGTTGGTGGATGTCATGTGCTTGAACAGTGAGTTGAACGAGTGCGCGAGACACGACGGGCGATCCCGCATATGCAGACTAATGGAAAACAGGTGGCAGACCAGGAATACTCGCTCGAACGCCAAATAGGTATTCCTGGTCTGCTCCCTGTTCTCGAACTGGCCAGAGCCGGCGATCAGTGCGCCGTGAGCATCAGCGCCGCGCCTGCCATTCGTCCGGGTCCCGGGCAGCGTGCAGAACAGCCAGCACGGAAATCCTGCCGTCGATCACCAGATAGAACACGCCATAGGGAAACCGGCGCAGGAATGCCCCGATGGACGTCGGGGTAGAGAAATGGATTTTTCGAGATGCGTTCGAAGGATTCTTCGACGCTGCTCAGGAAGTCTTCGCCCAGACCACGACGACACTCCTGATAGAAGGCGTAGCTGCTCGCAAGATCGCGTTCCGCTTCGGGGCGGACGAACACCTTGCAGCTCATGTCAGGCGCTCGTGATGCGCCGCTTTACGTCCTTCCAGTCATCGCCGGGGTGCGCGTCCAGCGCCAGTGCGGCCAGCCGCTGATCGAGCACCGCCTGCTGTGCGGGCGTCACCGGGATGTCGTTTGCCGAATCATGGACGCTGTCCCACAGCTTCTGCGCAAGCAGGATGCGTTCGCTGGCGCTCAAGTTCTGAATATCCATAAGCTGAATTCCTCTACCAAACGTCGGCTGAAGGATACCCCGAATGCGTCGGGCAACGGATCGGCTCGACGATTGAGCGTACCTGCGATGCGCGCGATGCGTAGTAAACAAAGAATGCCGCCCGAAGGCGGCCTTCTTCATTGCAGCGCCATGACGATCAGAACAACCCCGACACCTTGCCGTTGTCGTCGATGTCGATCTTCTCCGCACTCGGCACCTTCGGCAGGCCCGGCATGGTCATCATGTCGCCGCACACGGCGACGACGAAGCCGGCGCCGTTGGCCAGGCGCACTTCGCGCACGTTCAGGGTGTGGCCGCTCGGGGCACCCTTGGCGTTGGCGTCGGCCGAGAACGACATCTGGGTCTTGGCCATGCACACCGGGAAGTGGCCGTAGTCGGCGTTCCAGCTTTCGAGCTGCTTGCGCGCGGCATCGGCGAAGGTCACTGCACCGGCGCCGTAGATCTTGGTGGCGATGGTGGTGATCTTGTCCTGCAGCGTCGCGTTGGCGTCGTACACGAAGGTGTGCTGGCCGGGGGCGTTGTCGCAGATGTCGGCGACCATGCGGGCCAGTTCTTCGGCGCCGGCACCGCCGCTCGCCCAGTGGCGGGCGATGACGAACTTGCCGCCGAGCGCTTCGATGCGGTTCTTCAGCAGCGCGATTTCGGCGTCGGTGTCGAAGGTGAAGTGATTGACCGACACGACGCACGGCAGGCCGTAGTGCTCCTTGATGTTCTTCAGGTGGCGCTCGATGTTGCAGATGCCCTTTTCGAGCGCGGCCAGGTTTTCCTGGTTCAGCTCTTCCTTCTTCACGCCGCCGTGGAACTTGAGCGCGCGGATGGTGGCGACCAGCACGACGGCGGCGGGGTTCAGCCCGGCCATGCGGCACTTGATGTCGATGAATTTCTCGGCACCCAGGTCCGCGCCGAAGCCGGCTTCGGTCACGACGTAGTCGGCCATCTTCAGACCGGCCTTGGTCGCGGTGACCGAGTTGCAGCCGTGCGCGATGTTGGCGAACGGGCCGCCGTGGATGATGGCCGGGTTGTTTTCCAGCGTCTGCACGATGTTCGGCTTGATCGCGTCCTTCAGCAATGTGGCCATGGCGCCCTGCGCCTTCAGGTCGCTCGCATACACCGGCTTCTTGTCGCCCAGCGTGTAGCCGATGATGATGCGGCCGAGGCGTTCCTTCAGGTCGGACAGCGAACCGGCCAGACACAGGATGGCCATCACTTCCGAGGCCACGACGATGTCGTAGCCGTCTTCGCGCACGAAGCCGTTGGCGGTGCCGCCCAGGCCGATGGTGATCTTGCGCAGTGCGCGGTCGTTCATGTCGACCACACGCTTCCACTGGATGAGGCGCGGATCGATGCGCAGCTCGTTGCCGTGGTTGATGTGGTTGTCGATCAGCGCCGACAGCAGGTTGTGCGCGGCACCGATGGCGTGGAAGTCACCGGTGAAGTGCAGGTTGATGTCTTCCATCGGCACGATCTGGGCGTAGCCACCGCCGGCCGCCCCGCCCTTCACGCCGAACACCGGCCCGAGCGAAGGCTCGCGCAGGCAGATCATGGTTTTCTTGCCGATGCGGTTCAGCGCGTCGCCCAGACCGACCGTGGTCGTAGTTTTGCCTTCGCCGGCCGGCGTCGGGCTGATCGCGGTGACCAGGATGAGCTTGCCGTCCGGGCGGTCCTTCAGCGTGTTCAGGTATTCGAGCGACACCTTGGCCTTGTAGTGGCCGTACGGCTCGATCGCGTCTTCCGGGATGCCCAGCCTGGACACGACCTCGCTGATGCGCAACATCTTGGCCTGCTGTGCAATTTCAATATCGGATGCCATATCGGTTTTTTCCGTGTAGTCGAGATGTGGTCATGAATCGGATGCGGGCGCGACCGGCGAGTGCAGATGTGCGCCCCCTCTGTATATATGCAGCGATCAGGTCGCCGCGGCGATGCTGTCGGCCTTGGCGATCAGCGCTTCGGCCATGCGGATGCTGGCGATGTCGATCAGGCGACCGTCAAGCGACACCGCACCGCGACCTTCCTTCGCCGCCTGCGCCATCGCTTCGAGGATGCGGCGGGCCTTGGTCACTTCGGCGGCCGACGGGGTGTACACCGTGTTCGCCAGTTCGATCTGCGACGGGTGAATGGCCCACTTGCCTTCGTAGCCCAGCACTGCGGCGCGATTCGCCGCGGAAATATAGCCGTCCGGATCGTTGAAGTCACCAAACGGGCCGTCGATCGGGCGCAGACCGTAGGCGCGGCAGGCCACCATCATGCGCGTCTGCGCGGCGTGCCACGGGTCGGTCCAGAAGGCCTGGCGGTTGCCGGCTTCGTCCTTGTCGCTCAGCACGACGCTGTCCTTGTTCACGCCGCCGATCACGGTCGTGCGGGCGCGCGTCGAGGCGGCGTAGTCGGCCACACCGAAGCTCATCGCTTCGAGGCGCTTCGACGACTGGGCGATCGCTTCCACATTCGCCATGCCGAGCGCGGTCTCGATCAGCACTTCGAAGCCGATGCGCTTGGTGCGCTTCTTGGCCGCTTCGATCTGCGTGACCATCATGTCGACGGCGTACACGTCGGCCGCGACACCGGCCTTCGGGATCAGGATCATGTCCAGGCGCGGGCAGGCTTCGACGATGTCGACCACGTCGCGGTACATGTAGTGGGTGTCGAGACCGTTGATGCGCACCATCATCGTCTTGGTGCCCCAGTCGACCTCGTTCAGGCCCTGGATGATGTTCTTGCGTGCCTGTTCCTTGTCATCCGGTGCGACCGCGTCTTCGCAGTCGAGAAAGATGATGTCGGCGGCCGACTTGGCGGCCTTTTCGAACATGCCCGGGTTGGAACCCGGGACGGCAAGTTCCGAACGGTGCAGGCGCGGTGTGGCTTGTTCGATGATTGTGAAGCTCATGGATGTCTCCTCCGGTGATGTTGCGAATGTTGAATGAATGGTTCAGAAACGATGAACAGGGCGCCCCCGGTCAGCCGGTGGCGCCGAAACCGGCGGCCACGCAGTTGATCGACAGCAGCAGCGCCTTGCGGAATTCCTCCTTGCGCGCCGCGTCGTCGGTCTGGCGGTAGGCGCGCAGCAGGCCGATCTGCTGCCGGCTGACCTGATTGACCACCGGCAGGCGGTGCGCCAGCTTCTGGCGGTAGTCCGGGAAACGCTCGGCCAGCGTGCGCGAACCGGACAGCCGAAGGATCTGGCTGCAGGTGATTTCGTGCTCGCGCACGATCATGCCGAACACTTCTTCGCGCACGCCGGCGTCGGCCACCAGCAGGCTGTATTCGCGCGCCAGTTCGAGATCGACCACGGCGAGCGTCTTTTCGACCTCGTCGACGATCAGCCGGAACAGCGGCGACTCGTTGAACATGCGCGCCAGCAGCGCCTCGCCGGTGGCCCCGCGCACGCGGGTGAAGTTATCCAGACTGGAGCCGACGCCGAACCAGCCGGTGATCAGGTGGCGGTTCTGCGCCCACGCGAACACCCACGGGATCGCCCGCAGCTCGGACAGCGAGCGCGCGCCGAAGCGACGCGCCGGGCGCGAGCCGATGTTGAGCAGCGAAATTTCGTCGAGCGGGCTGGCTTCCTGGAAGTAGCTCACGAGACCGGGATGACCGATCAGGTTCGCGTAGGCGGCGTGCGCGGCGCCCGATAGCGCTTCGAGCGCGTCGTCGAATTCGGCCACCATCGTGATGCCGTCGCTGCGGCCGGACTTCAGCGCATGGTCGAACACGCTGGCCGCCAGCAGTTCGAGGTTGAACGCCGCCGTGCCCTTGTTTGCATACTTTGACGAGATGACTTCGCCCTGCTCGGTCAGGCGGAAAATCCCCTGGATCGAGCCTGCCGGCTGCGCCGCAATGGCGCGCCCGGCCGGCACGCCGCCGCGGCTGACCGAACCGCCGCGGCCGTGGAAGAAGGCGATCTTCACGCCGGCTTCCGTGCCGACCGAAGTCATCTTCATCTGCGCCTTGTACAGTTCCCAGTTCGACGACAGGAAGCCGCCGTCCTTGTTCGAATCCGAGTAGCCGATCATCACTTCCTGCACGCCGCCGAGCGCGCGCACCGAGCGCTTGATCAGCGGCATGGCGAGCAGCTCGCGCATGATGGCCGGCGCGCGGCGCAGGTCTTCGATGGTTTCGAACAGCGGCATGATGGGCAGCGCACAGCGTTCGACACCGCCCGGGTCGGCGTACAAGCCGGCCTCCTTGGCCAGCAGATAGACGCCGAGCACGTCCGACACGTTGCGCGTCATGCTCAATATGAAGCTGCCGAAGGCGTCGCGACCCAGGCGCGGCCGCAGTTCGGCGATCAGCCGGAACAGGCCCAGCGTTTCGCTGGCCACCGCCGGCAGTTCGTCGACGTCGCGCGGTCCGCTGCGCGGCTGTGCCAGTTCGGCAAGCAGCCAGTCGCGCCATTCAGGGCCGGTCTGCTCCGGCACCGTTGCATCGGCCGGCTCGCCGCGGCTGGCGCGCCACAGCGCTTCCAGCGTCTGCGTGACGCGGGTGGAGTTTTCGCGCAGGTCCAGCCGCACGGTGCTGAAGCGGAACACCTCGACCTCGCGGCGCACCGGACGCACTTCGCTGCCGGCCAGCTCGGCCAGACCGCAGTCTGCCAGGCCGGTTTCCAGCGTGCGCAGATCGGCGATCAGACGTTCGGCCGATTCATAACCGTGGCGCGTGCCGGTGTCGTTCGGCTCACGCAACGCGTCGGCGATGCTGTCGTCGAGCCGGGCCAGCATGCACACCAGGAACTGGCGGAACGGCTCGCCCGGATTGCGCGCGGCGATCGCATTGCCGTCGCTGCGCTCTTCCAGCGCCAGCGTCAGCGCGTCGCGGAAGTCGTCCGGCAGCGCAAGCGCCGCCTCGGTTACCGACAGGCTGCGCACCAGATCGAACACGCTCTGCCGGTGACGACGCAGCGCCGCCAGCCGGCATTCGGTCAGCGCACCGCGCGTGATGGCGTTGGTGACGAAGGGGTTGCCGTCGCGATCACCGCCGATCCACGAACCGAATTCCAGGAAACCGGGCAGCCCGGCTTCGTCGGCGCCGAAGTGCTCGGCCATCGCCTCGTCGGCGCGTGCCAGCACATCGGGGGCGACGTCGAACAAGGTTTCATTGAAGAAGTGCAGGCCCCAGGCAATTTCCTGCGACACATTGGGTTTTTCGAGCCGCAACTCGCCAGTCAGCCACAACAGCTCGATTTCATTGCGCAGCGTGCTTTCGAGCCCGGTGCGCTCGCGCGGCGTCCAGCGCGGCGATTCGAGCTCGATCAGCAGGCGGTAGATGCGGCGGTGCCGTTCCAGCACGGTCACGCGCTTGGCTTCGGTCGGGTGGGCGGTCAGCACCGGCCGCACCTTCAGGCCGGCAAAGGCGGCGCGGACCGCGTCGGCACTCAGGCCCGCCTTGCGGGCAGCCGCAAACACGTGGGCGAAGGTGCCGGGCAGACATTCCCGCCCCTGCAGCCGCTCCACTTCACGACGCTTGCGCATGCCGCCATTCTGTTCGGCGATCGACAGCAGCTGGAACAGGATGCCCTGCGCCTGGATGGCGCGACCGAGCATCTGCGGCGACAGCCCGGCGCCCGAGGTGCCGCCGGACAGTACGTTCAGCAGTTCGGGATGATGGCGCCGGACCACCTCGCGCAACTGCGCGAACAGCAGGTCGACGGCCTTCTCGGAAAAATCGTGTCCCGGTGCGTCGGGCGACGCCGGGATGGAAACAGGATCACTCACCACGATGGACTTTCGCTGGTCGAGGTTGGGCGCCGCCCGCCGGACCGGAGCGGCCCGACGGACAGTGCAGCGCAGCGGATGGCGCCGGGATCAGACGTCGTTCGATCAGAGCTTGGCCATCATGGCAGCCACGGTGGTGCCCAGTTCGCCCGCACTCGGGGCGACCGACAGACCGTAGGAGCGCATGATTTCCGACTTTTCCGCGGCTGAATCACCGGCTGCCGAAATGAT
Organism: Methyloversatilis sp.; assembly: GCF_030698125.1. Taxonomy (GTDB): domain Bacteria; phylum Pseudomonadota; class Gammaproteobacteria; order Burkholderiales; family Rhodocyclaceae; genus Methyloversatilis. The sequence goes on along the minus strand of NZ_JAUYNV010000050.1, from coordinate 105,031 downwards.
GGCGCCAGCGTGGCCCATGCGGCGGCCCTTCGGTGCCGTCAGGCCGGCGACGTAACCGACCACCGGCTTGGTCATGTTTTCCTTGACCCAGGCCGACGCTTCCGCTTCCTGCGGGCCGCCGATTTCGCCGATCATCACGACCGCCGTCGTTTCCGGATCTTCCTGGAACTTCATCAGGTGATCGAGGAAGGACGAGCCGTTGATCGGGTCGCCGCCGATGCCGACCGAGGTCGACACGCCGATGCCCAGCGCCTTCATCTGCGCGGCCGCTTCGTAACCCAGCGTGCCCGAGCGCGACACGATGCCCACCGTGCCCTGCTTGTAGATGTGGCCCGGCATGATGCCCAGCATGGCCTTGCCCGGGCTGATGATGCCGGCGCAATTCGGGCCGACCAACAGGGTGCGGCGCTCTTTCGGATAGCGCATCAGGTAGCGCTTGACGCGCATCATGTCCTGCGCCGGGATGCCGTCGGTGATCGAACACACCAGCTGAAGGCCGGCATCGGCCGCTTCCATGATGGCGTCGGCGCAGAACGCCGGTGCCACGAAGGTGATGCTGGCTTCGGCACCGGTCGCCTCGACCGCTTCGGCCACCGTGTTGAACACCGGCTTGCCCAGATGCGTCGTACCACCCTTGCCCGGCGTGACGCCGCCGACCACATTGGTGCCGTACTCGATCATTTCCTTGGCGTGGAAACTGCCTTTGTCGCCGGTGAAACCCTGGACGATGATCTTGGTTTTTTCGTTGATCAGAATGCTCATGTCTAAATCCTCTTGTGCATCGGTTATCCGCTACGCGCCGCCCGCCGGGCCGCCCCAAGGGCGAGCGCAGCCCCCTCGGGGGGCAGCGAACGAAGTGAGCGTGGGGGTCCTTTTTTTTCTCAGCTGGCTGCGTGCGAACGGGCGGCTTCGACCGCCTTCTTCGCCGCCTCGGTGAGCGAACTGGCGCTGATGATGGGCAGCCCGCTTTCGCGGATGATGCGCTGCCCCTCTTCCTCGTTCGTTCCGGCCAGACGCACGATCAGCGGCACCGTGATATCGATGTCGTTGCACGCCTGAACGACGCCCTGGGCGACCCAGTCGCAGCGGTTGATACCGGCGAAGATGTTGACCAGGATGGCCTTGACGTTCTTGTCCGACAGCACGAGACGGAAGGAATTGGCCACGCGCTCGGGCGAGGCGCCGCCGCCGACGTCGAGGAAGTTGGCCGGTGCGCCGCCGGCGTACTTGATGGTGTCCATCGTGGCCATGGCCAGACCGGCACCATTGATGATGCAGCCGATGTCGCCCTCCAGACCCACGTAGTTCAGGTTGTGCTCGGCCGCCTGCACTTCGCGCGGATCTTCCTGCGACGGGTCGCGCATGTCGGCCACGGCACGCTGGCGGAACATCGCGTTGTCGTCGAACGACATCTTGGCATCGAGTGCCAGCACGCGGTCGTCCTTGGTCACCACCAGCGGGTTGATTTCGACCATCGTCGCGTCGAGATCGCGGAAGGCGCGATAGGCACCCATGATGGCGGTGACGGCACGCGATACCTGCTTGATGTTGAGCTTCAGGCCGAAGGCGATCTGCCGGGCCTGGAAGGCCTGCAGGCCGACCGCCGGCTCGACCACGACCTGCATGATCTTTTCCGGCGCCGTGCTGGCCAGTTCCTCGATGTCCATGCCGCCTTCGGACGAGGCGATCACGCGCACCCGCTCGGCCTTCCGGTCGAGCACGATGCCCAGATACAATTCGCGTTCGAACGGCTCGGCGACTTCGACGTAAACACGCTGCACCGGCTTGCCTTCAGGGCCGGTCTGCACCGTCACCAGACGCTTGCCGAGCAGTTCGCGCGCCGCCGCATCGACCTCGTGATAGGTCTTGCACAGCTTGACGCCACCTGCCTTGCCGCGCGCCCCGGAGTGCACCTGCGCCTTCACCGCCCAGTGCCAGCCGCCCAGTTCCGTCGCCGTGTACACAGCCTGATCCGGGCTGTAGGCCACGCTGCCGCGCGGCACCGGAACTCCGAAACCGGCCAGCAACTCTTTCGCTTGGTATTCGTGAATGTCCATGCTCCACCTTCCGTCAGTCAGATTGAATTCAAAGAACGGTTTGTCGCCGCATCACCGGGCGCCCCGACATCGGGCAGCACGGAGGTCCGAAACACAAACCTATGGATTTGATTATGGGTGAGGCTGTTTGAATTAAGCTTCACTTATACTTATCCCGGCGATAAGAAAGTCCGATACGACGGCTTGCCTTCGTACGATATAGTTGATTTGTCTTGTTTTAGTTCACGCGCCAACGCCCGAAACCGGGCCAGACGCTCACTTCCCCGAAAGGCATCCCATGTTTGACCCGAAACAGACCATCGCCCATTCCGATCCCGAACTGTGGGCCGCCATGGAGTCGGAGTACGCACGTCAGGAACACCACATCGAGCTGATCGCGTCGGAAAACTACGCCAGCCCTGCGGTCATGGAAGCGCAGGGTTCGGTACTGACGAACAAGTATGCCGAGGGTTATCCGGGCAAGCGCTATTACGGTGGCTGTGAGTTCGTCGACGTTGCGGAACAGTTGGCCATCGACCGCCTGAAGGCGCTGTTCGGCGCCGAGTTCGCCAATGTGCAGCCGCATTCGGGCTCGCAGGCCAATGCCGCTGTGTACATGTCGATGTTGCAGCCGGGCGACACCCTGCTCGGCATGTCGCTGGCCCACGGCGGTCACCTGACGCACGGTTCGTCGGTGAACTTCTCCGGCAAGATCTACAAGGGCGTCGCCTACGGTCTGGATCCCGAAACCGAAGCGATCGACTACAAGCAGGTCGAAATGCTGGCGCATGAATACAAGCCGAAGATGATCGTCGCCGGCGCGTCGGCCTACTCGCTGCACATTGATTTCCAGCGCTTCCGCGAGATCGCCGATTCGGTCGGTGCCTTGCTGCTGGTCGACATGGCCCACTACTCCGGCCTGGTCGCTGCCGGCCTGTACCCGAGCCCGATCGGCATCGCCGACTTTGTCACCTCGACCACGCACAAGACGCTGCGCGGCCCGCGTGGTGGCGTGATCATGGGCAAGGCCGAGTTCGAAAAGCCGATCAACTCGATGATTTTCCCGGGCATCCAGGGTGGTCCGCTGATGCACGTGATCGCCGCCAAGGCCGTGGCGTTCAAGGAAGCCGCGACACCGGAATTCAAGACCTATCAGCAGCAGGTGCTGAACAACGCGCAGGTGATGGCTGAAACGCTGGTCGAGCGCGGCGTGCGCATCGTGTCCGGCCGCACCCAGTCGCACCTGTTCCTGGTCGACCTGCGCGCCAAGAACGTGACCGGCAAGGAAGCTGAAGCCGCGCTCGGCCGTGCGCATATCACGGTCAACAAGAACGCCATCCCGAACGACCCACAAAAACCGTTCGTGACTAGCGGCATCCGCATCGGAAGCCCAGCGATGACTACCCGAGGCTTTAAGGAAGCCGAGGCCAGACAAGTTGCAAACCTGATCGTGGACGTGCTTGAAGCCCCGACCGACGACGCCGTGATCGCGCGCGTCGTCGGCGAAGTCACGACGCTGTGCACCGCACACCCGGTATACGGTCGCAAGTGAACGCCATGAACGGATCCCCCATTTCCGCCCTTCCCATTACAGACATTCGAAGCATTCATTTCAGGAGATTGTTATATGCGTATCGCAGGCCGTAACCATCTGTACGTGCCGGGCCCCACCAACACGCCGGACCGCATCCTGCGCGCCATGGTGGTGGCACAGGAAGACCACCGTTCGCCCAGGTTCCCGGAACTGACGCTGTCGGTTCTGGCGGACCTGAAGAAGGTGTTCAAGACCACCGAAGGCACCATCGTCACGTTCCCGGCATCGGGCACCGGCATGTGGGAAGCCGCGCTGACCAACACCCTGTCGCCGGGCGACAAGGTGCTGTGCTCGCGCTTCGGCCAGTTCAGCCACCTGTGGGCCGACATGGCGCAACGCCTGGGCTTCGAGGTGCAGGTCATCGACACCGACTGGGGCACGGGTGTGCCGTACGACAAGTACGAGGAAGTCCTGCGCGCCGACAAGGAGCACAAGATCAAGGCCGTGCTGGCCTGCCAGAATGAAACCGCCACCGGCGTCTCGAGCGACATCGGCAAGGTGCGCAAGGCCATGGACAACGCCGGCCACCCGGCGCTACTGATGGTCGATACGGTCAGTTCGCTGGTCAGCATCGACTTCCGCATGGAAGAGTGGGGCGTCGACTGCGCCGTGTCGGGTTCGCAGAAGGGCTTCATGCTGCCGGCCGGCATGGGCATCCTGGGCATGAGCTCGAAGGCGATCAAGGCGATGGAAGGTGCGACCTCGCGCCGCTGCTACTTCGACATCGGCGACATGCTGAAGAACAACGCCACCGGCTACTTCCCCTATACGCCGTCGATTCCGATGCTGTACGGCATGCGTGAAGCGCTGGACACGATTTTCGAGGAAGGCCTGGAGAACATCTTCGCCCGTCACGAATATCTGGCGAACGGCGTGCGCGCCGCGGTCCACGACGGCTGGAAGCTCAAGCTGTGCGCCCAGGCACCGGAGTGGTACTCGAACACCGTCAGCGCCATTCTGGTGCCGGAAGGTTTCGACGCCGCCAAGGTGATCAGCAACGCCTACGCCCGCTACAACCTGTCGCTGGGTGCAGGCCTGTCGAAGGTGGCCGGCAAGGTGTTCCGCATCGGCCACGTCGGCGACCTGAACTGCCTGTCGCTGATGAGCGCGATTGCCGGTGCTGAAATGTCGATGCTCGACAACGGCATCAACGTGACGCCGGGTTCCGGTGTCGCGGCCGCTTCGACCTGGTGGCGTACCCATGCGCAGCAGGTAAAGTAAGGGCTTCCCGACCGTTTGCTCATTTTGAACGGCCGGGTTCGCCCGGCCTTTTTTTGTATTTACAAACACTGCGAGGAAATAGCATGTCGCAACACGTCGTGTTTCTGGACCGTTCGACGCTCAAGGCCACCGTACGTCGGCCGTCGTTCGAGCACACCTGGGAAGAATACGAGACCACCTCACCCGCCCAGGTGGTCGAGCGCCTGAAGAATGCGACCGTGGCCATCACCAACAAGGTTGCGTTGCGCGGCGATGTGCTGGCCCAGCTGCCGAACCTGAAGATGATCGGCGTCGCCGCCACCGGCTACGACGTGATCGATGTACCGGCCTGCCGCGAGCGTGGCATCACCGTATCGAACATCCGCAATTACGCGGTGCACACCGTGCCGGAACATGCGTTCGCGCTGATCCTTGCGCTGCGTCGCAGCATCCTGGCCTACCGGCAGGACGTGGAGCGCGGCCGCTGGCAGGAAGTGGATCAGTTCTGCTTTTTCGATCACCCGATCCATGACCTGTTCGACAGCACCATCGGCATTTTCGGCGAAGGCGCGCTCGGCCAGGGCACGGCGAAGATCGCGCGCGGCTTCGGCATGAAGGTGCTGTTTGCCGACCATGAAGGTCCGAAGGCGCCGGGTGTGGAATTCACGCCGGTCGAACAGGTGCTGGCCGAGTCCGACATCATTTCGCTGCACTGCCCGCTGACCGCGGACAGCCGCAACATGTTCAGCATGCCGCAGTTCAGGAAGATGAAGCGCAGCGCCATCCTGATCAACACGGCGCGCGGCGGTCTGGTACATGAAGAAGATCTGGTGACTGCGCTGAAGGAAGGCGTCATCGGCGGTGCCGGCTTCGACGTGCTGACCAAGGAGCCGCCGAAGGAAGGCAACCCGCTGCTCGACCTGCGCCTGCCGAACTTCATCCTGACGCCGCACGTCGCATGGGCGTCGGATGGTGCCATGCAGTTCCTGGCCGACCAGTTGATCGACAATGTGGAAGCCTGGGTCAAGGGCAGCCCGGTCAATACCGTGACCTGAAAATCGTTCGCCGCACCCCGGCCGGCGGTGCGGCGTTCATCGAGACAGCGAGAGACGACAATGAAAAAACTGCTTTATCAATTCGATACCGATGAACATCCGTCCGTCTTCGACAACGTCGTATGCAACGACGGCGGCGCCGACCACGTGATCGGCTACGGCGGCGTGCATCCGCACAACGTCGGTGCCATGGTCGATGGCGCCATCTTCACGCGCGCGCCGAAGGACAAGAAGAACACCGCGATCTTCATCGGCGGCAGCAACATGGCCGAAGGCGAAGCCCTGTTCAAGGCAGTAAAGAAGAAGTTCTTCAGCAACTTCCGCGTGTCGGTGATGCTCGACAGCAACGGTTCGAACACCACCGCGGCCGCCTGCGTCGCCTGGCTGGGTCACCGCGGTCCGCTGAAGGGCAAGAAGGTCGTCATCCTCGGCGGTACCGGACCGGTCGGCACGCGCGCCGCCGTGATGCTGGCCAGCGAAGGTGCAACGGTCACGCTGGTGTCGCGCAAATTGGCCACTGCGGAAGACGCGGCGAAACAGCTGAAGGCCACGTTCAACCTCGACGTCGGCATTGCCGAGGCGGCGGACAATGACGCGCGCGGTCGCGCGATCGAAGGCGCGAACATCGTCATCGCGACCGGTGCCGGCGGCATCCAGCTGCTCGAAGAGCGTCACTGGAAGGACAACCCGACGCTGGAAATGATGGCCGACGCCAACGCCACGCCGCCGCTCGGCATCGAAGGCATCGACATGATGGACAAGGGCGCGGTCAAGCACGGCAAGATCGTGTTCGGTGCCATCGGTTTCGGTGCGCTGAAGATTGCGCTGCAGCGCGCCTGCGTGGCCAAGCTGTTTGAAAGCAACGACATCACGCTGGATGCGCCGGAAATCTACGCGATGGCCAAGACGATGGTGGGCTGAGCGATGACCATGATCAAGGATAAACCGGTCACCACCTTTCTCGACGAACTGGCCAGCAGCGCGCCCACGCCGGGCGGCGGCAGCGCCGCGGCCATCATGGGCGGCATGGGTGCGGCGCTGGTCAGCATGGTGTGCAACCTGACCATCGGCAAGAAGGCGTACGCCGAAGTCGAAGGCGACATGAAGGACCTGCTGGCGCAAGCCGAAGGCCTGCGTGCCACGCTGACCGACTTCATCCGCGCCGACGTCGAAGCCTTTGACGGCCTGATGGCCGCCTACGGTCTGCCCAAGGACACGGACGAGCAGAAGGCTGCACGCTCTGCCGCGATCCAGGACGGCCTGAAGATGGCCACCGACGCACCGCTGGCCTGCGCCCGCGCCTGCGCCGAGGTGATCGCCCTCAGTCTGGTGGCGGCCGAAAAGGGCAACCGGAACGTCGTGTCCGACGCCGGTGTCGCCGCGCTGGCCGCCCAGGCGGCGCTGCGTTCGGCGGCGCTGAACGTCGACATCAACGTGCCCAGCATCAAGGACGCCGATTTCGCCGCCTCGCGCCGCGCCGAAACCGACGCCCTGCTAGCCAGGTGGGTGGCGGAAGCCGATCGCGTGGTCGAGGTGGTGAAGAGCAAGCTCTGAACCGTCAGTTCGGTCATCAAGGGGCGCCTGCGGGCGCCCTTTTTTCGGGCGGGAATAAAAAATGTCGGCGTTGGATCAGCGGCGGGTGTTGGGCATCGCTGCGCTCACCCCAACCTACGGCTTCTCGGCCGGGATGGAGCTCGCGGTGTCGCAGCCGGATCACCGGCGTAGGTTGGGGTGAGCGAAGCGATGCCCAACAGCAGCACGCCACACCTCGCCTCACCGATACCCCCCACAAAAACCGCCCACCGATTCGCGCCACATCAACCCGCAGGTTGGGGTGAGCGCAGCGATGCCCAACAACAACACGCCGCCCCTCGCCTCACCGTTACCCCACACAAACCGCCCACCGATTCGCGCCGCATCCACCCGCAGGTTGGGGTGAGCGCAGCGATGCCCAACAGCAGCACCCCACACCTCGCCTCACCGTTACCTCACACAAACCGCCCACCGATTCGCGCCGCATCAACCCGTAGGTTGGGGTGAGCGAAGCGATGCCCAACAACAACACCCCGCCCCCGCCTCACTGCTGCGCCTGCACCTGGGTCTGCGCCCGCGCGAGCCATTCGCGCATCGTTGCGAGCAGTTCGCTGCGGCTGAACGAGCAACTGTCCTGCGAAAACAACCGGGCGGATTCAAGCCGCATCAGCAGGCCGTCGAGCACTTCGCGCCACTTCGCCGGCAGGTTTGCGTCTTCGACGCCAAGGCGGCGCCAGATGGCGATCAGCGCGTCCATGTCGATGCGCCCGGCTTCGAAATCGTCCAGCGAGCTGCCCAATCTTTCGTTCATCTGCACTCTCCGGCACGGTGGCAAAACTACCCCCTGCTTGCAAGACCCTGTGCGCTTGCGCTTACAATCGCGCCCTGTTTGCATTGCAGCACGAGTGTAATGCGCAAACCGGGTCTGGACAGGCACGACGTATCTGATCGTTCGGGGAACTGATTCACCGCCCGATTCACCGCCCACGCGGGAAAACGAAAGCAAGCATGAGCATCTACAGCATCGACGACCAGCAGCCCGACATCCATCCTTCCGCGTGGATCGCGTCCAACGCGACCGTGATCGGCGAGGTCGAACTGAAGGCCGACAGCAGCGTATGGTTCGGCGCCGTCATCCGGGCCGACAACGACCGCATCGTCGTGGGCGAACGCAGCAACGTGCAGGACGGTGCGGTGCTGCATATCGACGAAGGCGTGCCGCTGACCATCGGCGACGACGTCACGGTCGGTCACCATGCCATGCTGCACGGTTGCACCATCGGTGACGGGTCGCTGATCGGCATCAAGGCGGTGGTCATGAACCGCGCCGTCGTGGGCCGCAACTGCCTGATCGGCGCCAATGCGCTGATTCCGGAAGGGCGCGTCATTCCCGACCGCTCGCTCGTCGTCGGCTCGCCCGGTCGCATCGTGCGCGAACTGAGCGACGAAGAAGTGGCGGCGCTCATGTCCGGCTCTGCGCAGTACGTCGACAAGGCGCGGCACTACCGGACCGGGCTGAAGGAAGTGCCGCGCGACTAGGCGCAGTCAACCCTGAATCACGCTTCAGTTCTGCCAACCGGCGTCGATATTCCCTGAGAACGTCACTCGAGGAGATCGACATGGCCGAACGCACCACCTTCTATTTCACCGGCGCGCACGCCCTGCCCGCCATCATGGTCGCCTTCAACAGCGAAGCGGCCGGACTGGCCGTGCTGGCCTACCTCGCACTGATCGGCGCCGCGCTGCTGTCGGCGCTGGGCGATGAGCGCGACACGCAAGAAGAGCTGGGCGAGCCGATCCGCATCGACACCGAAGACGACCGGCCGGTACGTCGCAAGCGCTGACAGACGCCTGCAGCGCGCTGGTTATACTCCCGCACTGATCACATTGCGGGAGCCCCCCATGAAACATCCGTTCTGGCTGCTGCTTGCCGCCACGCTTTCCGTCGCCCAGGCCGCCGACCACACCGCCGTCCAGCGCGCCGGCATCGTGGTTGACCTGAATGCCGAAGCCTCCCGCCTCGCCCCGAATGACCTCGCACGCGCCCAGGCCTACATCGAAATGGGTGACGCCACGCCGAGCGCGCTGGCGAAGAAGGTCAATGCGGTCATGCAGTCGGCCATCGCCACGACCAAGCCTTACCCGAGTGTGAAGGTGCGCAGCGGCAATACCTCGACCTACCCGGTCTATGGCAAGAACGGCCGCAGCATCGAAAGCTGGCGCATGCGTTCGGAGCTGCTGCTCGAATCGAAGGATCAGGCCGCCATTTCCGAACTGCTGGGCAAGTTGCAGACCCAGCTGGCGGTTGGCCAGCTGACGCTGGAACCGAGCGAAGAAGCCTCAAGGCAGGCCGAGAACGACGCCATCGCCGACGGCATCGCCGCCTTCAACGCCCGCGCGAAGATCGTCGCCGAATCACTCGGCAAGTCGTGGCGCATCCTGCACATGAACGTGAATCACACCGGTGGCATGCCGCCGCCGCGCCCGATGATGATGCGCAGCAAGGCGGGCATTGCCGAAGCGATGGCCGACATGCCGGTCGAAGCCGGTGAATCGCGCGTGGCGGTGTCGATCAGCGGACAGATCGAGATTGAGCGCCGGTAGTCGCAGGCCCGCTGCCCTCGCGCCGGCCCTTTTGCTGTCGCTGGCGCTGGCCGCGTGCGGCAGCCTGCCGGAGCGGGCTGCGCGGCCGCCGGCAGGCACGCCGGCCGAACAACCCGCTGCAAGACCGACGCCGGCGGGCCGGATACAGCTCGCCGACGACACACATGCCCAGGACGCGGTGATCTACGCGCTCGGCCTGATCGGCAACCACTACCAGTTCGGCGGTCGCAACCCGGACAGCGGGCTGGACTGCAGCGGCATGGTGAGCTGGATCTACGAACAGGTGGCCGGCGTGCGCCTGCCGCACAACGCAGCCCAGATCGCGAAGATCGCGCGGCCGATCGAGCGCAGCGCACTGGCGCCCGGCGATCTGGTGTTCTTCAACACGAACGGCACGCCGCATTCGCACATGGGCATCTACGCCGGCGAGGGGCGCTTCATCCACGCACCGAGCACGCGCGGCAAGTATGTACGGACGGACAGACTGGACAGCGGCTGGTTTGCCCCGCGCATCAGCGGCCTGCGCACGCTCAGGCGCGAAGGGTGATGACGGTCAGGGCTTGTCGTTCGGAATCTGCACGAACACCTCGCCCGGCTTGATCAGCCCGAGTTCGGTGCGCGCCCGCTCTTCGATCGCGTCGAAGCCGGTTTTCAGATCCTTCACGTCGGCGTCCAGCGCGGCATTGCGCGCTTCCAGCCGGGTGTTGAGGTCGCGCTGGGCGTCCAGCGCGCGGCCCGCTTCCCAGGCCTGCAGCCAGCCGCCCTTGCCGAGCCAGAGCGGATACTGCAGCCCCGCAATCAGCGCCACCAGCAACAACGCAGGCCAATGGCGCGTCATGACTACTTGCGCAGGTTGTAGAACGCGGAAGCGCCCGGGTACCACGCCGTATCACCGAGATCTTCCTCGATGCGCAGCAGCTGGTTGTACTTGGCGATGCGGTCCGAGCGGCTCAGCGAACCGGTCTTGATCTGCATCGCGTTCAGCCCGACCGCAATGTCGGCGATCGTGCTGTCTTCGGTTTCGCCCGAACGGTGCGAAATCACCGCGGTGTAGCTGGCGCGCTTGGCCATTTCGACCGCCGCGAAGGTTTCGGTCAGCGTGCCGATCTGGTTGATCTTGATCAGGATGGAATTGGCGATGCCGCGCGAAATGCCTTCCTTCAGGATCTTGGTGTTGGTGACGAACAGGTCGTCGCCGACGATCTGCACGCGGCTGCCCAGACGTTCGGTCAGCAGCTTCCAGCCGTCCCAGTCGTTTTCCGCCATGCCGTCTTCGATGCTGACGATGGGGTACTTGTCGGCCAGCGTCGCGAGGTAATCGACCAGCTGGGCCGACTCCATCGTCAGGCCGGCGCCTTCGAGGTGGTATTTGCCGTTCTTGTAGAACTCGGACGCCGCGCAGTCGAGCGCCAGCACGATGTCGGTGCCCGGCTCGTAGCCGGCCGCGCTGACCGCGTCGAGAATCATGTTCAGCGCCTCTTCGGCGCTGCCGACGTTGGGCGCGAAACCGCCTTCGTCACCGACCGTGGTCGGAAAACCCTTCTTGTCGGTCAGCTTCTTCAGCGCATGGAAGATTTCAGCGCCGGCGCGCAGTGCCTCGCGGAAGCTCGATGCGCCGACCGGCATGATCATGCATTCCTGGAAGTCGAGGCTGTTGTTGGCGTGTGCGCCACCGTTGATCACATTCATCATCGGCACCGGCATCGCCATGCCGCCCGAGCCGCCGAAGTAACGGTACAGCGGCAGTCCGGCCTCTTCAGCCGCCGCCTTGGCCACCGCCATCGACACGGCCAGCATGGCATTGGCGCCCAGACGGCCCTTGTTTTCGGTGCCGTCGAGCTCGATCAGCGTACGGTCGATGAAGGCCTGTTCTTCGGCGTCCAGACCGATGATGGCTTCGGAAATTTCGGTATTGACGTTTTCGACCGCGGCCAGCACGCCCTTGCCGAGATAGCGGTCCTTGTCGCCGTCGCGCAGCTCGATCGCTTCGCGCGAACCGGTGGACGCGCCGGACGGCACGGCGGCGCGGCCCATGATGCCGGACTCCAGCAGCACGTCCGCTTCAACGGTGGGATTGCCGCGCGAATCTAGAATTTCGCGCGCGACGACATCGACAATTGCACTCATGGTCGCTGGGTTCCTGGGTAAGAAGACAGATTATGAATAACCGGCGCGCACTCAGGCGAGCGCGGATTCGAGAAAGCCGTGGCGCTTCGTGACCGCGTCGAGGTCGCGCAGCTGCTCGAGCAGCGCGGCCATCATCGGCAACGGCCAGGCATTCGGGCCATCGGACATCGCCTTGGATGGATCGGGATGGCTTTCCATGAACAGCCCGGCGATGCCCACCGCCACGGCGGCGCGCGCCAGCACCGGCACGAATTCGCGCTGACCGCCGGACGATGCACCCTGCCCGCCCGGCAGCTGCACCGAGTGGGTGGCGTCAAACACGACCGGGCAGGCGGTTTCGCGCATGATGGCCAGTGATCGCATGTCGGACACCAGATTGTTGTAGCCGAAGGACGCGCCGCGCTCGCACACCATGATGGTGTCGGCGCCGCCGTTGGCTTCCTTCGCCTTGGCGACGACGTGCTTCATGTCGCCCGGCGCGAGGAACTGGCCCTTCTTGATGTTCACCGGCTTGCCGGTGGCGGCGCAGGCGTGGATGAAGTCGGTCTGGCGGCACAGGAAGGCCGGCGTCTGCAGCACGTCGACGTACTGCGCGACGATCGGCGCCTCTTCGGCGGTATGCACGTCGGTCAGCACCGGCACCCCCAGCTCGCGCTTCACGTCGGCCAGGATTTCCAGCCCCTTCTGCATGCCCGGGCCGCGGAAGCTGGTGCCCGAACTGCGGTTGGCCTTGTCGAACGACGACTTGTAGATGAAGGGGATACCCAGACGCGCGGTGATTTCCTTCAACTGGCCGGCAGTATCGAAAGCCATGTCACGCGATTCGATCACGCACGGGCCGGCAATCAGGAAGAACGGCTTGTCGAGGCCGACATCGAATCCGCACAGTTTCATGAAGTCACCTTGCGCGATGAGCGCTTCACCATGCCACGCGCGTCCTGACGGGCGAGCGCGGCACGGGCGAAGGCGGAAAACAGCGGATGCCCGGCGCGCGGCGTGGACGTGAATTCCGGGTGGAATTGGCAGGCCACGAACCACGGATGGTCCGGCAGCTCGATCATTTCGCACAGCGGATCGACCGTGTCGAGCGAACGGCCGGACACGCGCAGGCCGACCTTTTCAAGCTGTGCCAGATACTGGTTGTTCACTTCGTAGCGGTGGCGATGCCGCTCGATGATCTGTTCAACACCGTAGATTTCGCGCGCCAGGCTGTCTGCCGCGAGATGACAGGTCTGGCCACCCAGACGCATCGTGCCGCCGATGTCCGACGACTCGTCGCGCCGCTCCAGCTTGCCTTCGGCACTCATCCATTCGGTGATCAGGCCGATCACCGGATGCGGCGTGTCGCGCTCGAATTCGGTGCTGTGCGCGCCAGCCAGGCCGGCCACGTTGCGGGCGTACTCGACCACCGCCAGCTGCATGCCCAGACAGATGCCCAGATAGGGCACGCCGTTTTCGCGCGCGTAGCGGATGGCGCCGATCTTGCCTTCGACGCCGCGCCGGCCGAAGCCGCCGGGCACCAGGATGGCGTCCATCGGGTCGAGCAGTGCGCGTCCGCCGTCGGTCGAACGCTCGACGGCTTCCGAATCGATGTAGTGGATGTTGATGCGCGAGCGCGTCTGGATGCCGGCGTGGATCAGCGCCTCGGACAGCGACTTGTAGGATTCGGTCAGGTCGACGTACTTGCCGACGAAGGCGATGTCGACGTCGCGTTCCGGGTTTTCCAGCGCGTCGATCATGCGCTTCCAGGTGCTCAGGTCGGCCGCGCGCGCCAGGATGTTCAGCTTGTGGCAGACGATCTCATCCAGCATCTGGTCGTGCAGCATGGCCGGAATCTTGTAGATGCTGTCGGCGTCGACCACCGAAATGACCGCCTCGGGCAGCACGTTGGTGAACAGCGCGATCTTGCGGCGCTCTTCATCCGGCACCACGCGGTCGGAGCGGCACAGCAGCACGTCGGGCTGGATGCCGATCTCGCGCAATTCCTTGACTGAATGCTGGGTCGGCTTGGTTTTCAGCTCGCCGGCCGTCGCGATGTAGGGCACCAGCGTCAGATGGATGAAGCAGGTGTTGCCACGGCCTTCTTCGATGCCCATCTGGCGGATGGCTTCAAGGAAGGGCAGCGATTCGATGTCGCCGACCGTGCCGCCGACCTCGATGATGGCGACGTCCGCACCTTCGGCGCCGCGCTTGATGTAGAGCTTGATTTCGTCGGTGATGTGCGGGATGACCTGCACGGTCTTGCCCAGATACTCGCCGCGGCGTTCCTTCTTGATCACCGCCTCGTAGATCTGGCCGGTAGTGAAGTTGTTGCGCTTGCCCATGCGCGCGTGCGTGAAGCGTTCGTAGTGGCCCAGATCGAGGTCGGTTTCGGCCCCGTCTTCAGTGACGAACACCTCGCCGTGCTGAAACGGGCTCATCGTGCCCGGATCGACGTTGATGTAGGGGTCAAGCTTCAGATGGGTGACACGGATGGAACGCGATTCGAGAATCGCGCCCAGTGACGCGGCTGCGATGCCCTTGCCTAGCGAGGACACCACACCGCCGGTGACGAACACGTACTTTGTCATTTATTGCACTGCAGCGGGAAATTCCTAGTTTACCGGAAAAGTCCCGCAGCTTGAAGCCGACCGGCAGGCAAATACGACCCTGGCCGACCTGATGGACGGCCCCTACGACGATCACTCCGCGTCGTGTCAGTCCGCCTCGTCGATCCAGGCGAGCTGGATGGCTTCGAGTATCTTTTCGCCACAGCGCTTCGGATCGTCATCGAAGTCGGGCAGATCGAGCACCCACTGCATCAGGTCGGTGAAACGCACATTGCCCGGGGCGACGTCGGGGTGTGCCTCGGTCAGCGCAATCGCGATGTCCAGCGTATCGGTCCATTTCATGGTGCTTACCTCTTTCCTTCACTGACCATATTGATCGTATAGCGGGGGATGTCGATCACCAGCGCCTCGCCGGCCACCCCGGCCTGACAGGACAAGCGCGAATTCGGCTCCAGCCCCCAGGCCTTGTCGAGCAGATCTTCTTCCAGGTCTTCGGCCGGGTCGAGACTGCGGAAGCCTTCGCGCACCACGACGTGACAGGTCGTGCAGGCGCACGATTTTTCGCACGCGTGTTCGATTTCGATGCCGTTGGCCAGCAGTGCGTCGCAGATGGTGGTGCCGGGTTCGGCGTCGAACACCGCGCCGTCCGGGCACAGTTCGACATGGGGCAATACGACGATCTGGGTCATTGCGCGGTGTTCCGTCAATCAGAGTGATTCGATGCTGCGCCCGGCCAGCGCGCGCTGGATACCGCGGTTCATGCGACGGGCGGCGAACTCGTCGGTGGCGCGACCGAGCACTTCGACAGCGGCGCGCAGGGCCGCCGTATCGTCGCCCTCGACCACCTCGGCCAGCGCGCGGACGGCGGCGTCGACCGCAGCCCGTTCGGCGCCGTCGAGCAGATCGCCGTCGGCAGCCAGCGCGGTCTGCGTGGCGTCGATCAGGCGCGTGGCGTCCACCTTCTGTTCGGCCAGCGCGCGCGCCGCAATGTCGTCCTGCACATGATCGAAGCCGTCGCGCAGCATGCGGGCGACTTCGTCATCACCCAGACCATAACTGGGTTTGACCTCGATGCGCGCTTCGATGCCGGTGCCCAGTTCGCGCGCAGACACGGCGAGCAGGCCGTCGGCGTCCACCTGGAACGACACGCGGATGCGTGCCGCACCCGCCACCATCGGCGGAATGCCGCGCAATTCGAAGCGGGCCAGCGAGCGGCAGTCGGTGACGCGTTCGCGTTCGCCCTGCAGCACATGGATGGCCATCGCCGTCTGGCCGTCGCGATAGGTGGTGAATTCCTGCGCGCGCGCGGTCGGTATCGTCGAATTGCGCGGAATGATCTTCTCGACCAGGCCACCCATCGTTTCCAGACCGAGCGACAGCGGAATGACGTCGAGCAGCAGCCAGTCTTCACCGGCCGCGCGGTTGCCGGCCAGCACATTGGCCTGGATCGCGGCACCGATGGCCACCACCTTGTCCGGATCAAGATTGGTCAGCGGCACCTGGCCGAAGAAATCACCGACTGCGCGCTGCACCTGCGGCATGCGCGTGGCGCCGCCCACCATGACCACGCCCTTGACGTCCTCGACCGACAAACCGGCGTCGCGCAGCGCCTTGCGCGTCGGCACCAGGGTCTTGTCGACCAGCGTCTTCGTCATCGCAGCAAACGCTTCACGCGTGAGATGCACGTCGATTTCGTCGCCCGACGACAGCTTGAGCCCGACATGCACATCGTCGGCACCGCTGAGCGCCTCCTTCGCGCGCCGGGCTTCCATGTACAGCGTGCGCATGTCTTCCAGGCTGGGCGGGCCGATGCGCGACGCCTCGATGAGCCAGCAATAGACGCGATGGTCGAAATCATCGCCGCCCAGTGCGGCGTCGCCGCTGGTGGCCAGCACTTCGAACACGCCGCGCGACAGCTTCAGGATGGAAATATCGAAGGTGCCGCCGCCCAGGTCGTACACCGCGTAAATCCCTTCGGACGCATTGTCCAGCCCGTAGGCGATCGCGGCGGCGGTTGGTTCGTTCAGCAGGCGCAGCACATCGAGACCGGCCAGCCGCGCGGCATCCTTCGTGGCCTGGCGCTGCGCATCGTCGAAATACGCCGGTACCGTGATGACGGCGCCGGTCAAGGGCCCGCCGAGGCTGGCTTCAGCGCGCTCACGCAGCGCGCGCAGGATGTCGGCAGACACCTCGACCGGGCTTTTTGCGCCCTGTGCAGTGCGCAGCCGCACCATGCCGGGCGCGTCCTCGAATACATAGGGCATCGATTCGACGTGCGCCACATCGGCCACACCGCGTCCCATGAAGCGCTTGACCGAAGCGATGGTGTTGCGCGGATCAAGCGCCTGCGCGGCGCGGGCCGCGTGGCCGATGACGGTCGAGCCGTCCGCGAGATAGCGCACCACCGACGGCAGCAGCGCACGGCCGTGCTCGTCGTTCAGCACCAGCGGTACGCCGTTTCGCACGCTGGCCACCAGTGAATTGGTCGTTCCGAGATCAATGCCCGCGGCCAGCCTGTGCTGGTGCGGCGCGGTGGATTCGCCGGGTTCGGCGATCTGCAGCAGGGCCATCAGTTGTCCAGTGTTTCGTGTGCTTCGGCAATGTCTTCCGCCAGTCGGGCGATGAACATCATGCGGCGCACCGTCGCGGCTGCGCCAACGGTGTCGTGTTCTGCATCCAGCTGCCGGACCAGCAGCTCTTCCGCGTCGCGCCGGGCGTGCCGCAGCATGCGCGCCAGTTCGTCAAGCGCACCGGCATCGCGCGCATCGCGCGCCTCGTCGAGTGCTTCACGCCATTCCATCTGCTGCATCAGGAAATCGGCCGGCATCGCGGTGTTGTTTTCCGCTGCCACGTCGATGCCATCAAGCTCCAGCAGGTAGCGCGCGCGGCTCAGCGGCGTGCGCAGCAGCCGGTAGGCTTCGTTGATGCGTGTCGACCACTGCATCGACAGCCGCCGCTCGGCTTCCGGGCTGCTGGCATGGCGGTCGGGGTGCACCGACGATTGAAGCTCGTGATAGCGCGATTCGAGCGAGCGATCGTCGATGACGAAGCGGCGCGGCAACGCGAACAACTCGAAGTGGTCGCGACTGAACAGTTCGGCGTCCGGCAGGCCGGATGCGGTAGGGTCAGGATTCATCGTTCGATCTTGTCTGTGGCGATTGCCGCTCAGACGTTGAAGCTTTCGCCGCAACCACACTCGTCCTTGACGTTCGGGTTGTTGAACCTGAAGCCTTCGTTCAGACCTTCGCGCACGAAGTCGAGCTCGGTGCCGTCGAGATAGGCCAGGCTTTTCGGGTCGATCAGCACCTTCACGCCGTGGCTTTCGAAAATCAGGTCTTCCGGCGTCGTGTCGTCGGCGAATTCGAGCTTGTACGCCATGCCGGAACAGCCGCTGGTGCGCACGCCCAGGCGCAGGCCGACGCCGCGGCCACGCTTGGCGATGTAGTTGCTCACGTGTGTGGCTGCTTTTTCGGTCAGTGTCACGCCCATGTCGTTCTCCCCGTATCGCTCACCATATTGCTCTCCTTACGCAGCTTCGGCCGGCGCGGCCGCATCGCCGTGCTTCTTGCGGTAGTCGTCGATCGCCGCCTTGATGGCGTCTTCCGCGAGGATGGAGCAGTGGATCTTGACCGGCGGCAGGGCCAGTTCTTCGGCGATTGCGGTGTTCTTGATGGTCATCGCCTCGTCGAGCGTCTTGCCCTTGACCCATTCGGTCACCAGCGAGCTCGATGCGATGGCCGAGCCGCAGCCGTAGGTCTTGAATTTCGCATCTTCAATGATGCCGTCCGCACCCACCTTGATCTGCAGCTTCATCACGTCGCCGCAGGCGGGTGCGCCGACCATGCCGGTGCCGACATCGTCGTCGTCCTTGCCGAACGCGCCGACATTGCGCGGGTTTTCGTAGTGATCCAGCAGTTTTTCGCTATAGGCCATAACAGTTCTCCTTCAGTCGCCGTGCACGCGCAATCAGTGGTGGGCCCACTGGACGCTATTCAAATCAACACCTTCCTGCACCATTTCCCACAGCGGCGACAACTCGCGCAGCTTGCCGATCTTGCGGTGCAGCAGGTCAATCGTGAAATCGATTTCCTCTTCGGTCGTGAAGCGGCCGATCGAAAAGCGGATCGAGCTGTGCGCCAGCTCGTCTTCGCGGCCCAGCGCGCGCAGCACGTAGGACGGTTCAAGGCTGGCCGAGGTACAGGCCGAACCGGACGACACCGCGACATCCTTGATCGCCATGATCAATGATTCGCCTTCGACATAGGCGAAGCTGATGTTCAGGTTGTGCGGCACGCGCGCTTCGAGGTCGCCATTGACGAAGGTTGCCTCGATGTCCGACAGGCCCTTCAGCAGGCGGTCGCGCAGCATGCGCACGCGCTCGTTCTCGGCGCCCATCTCTTCGCGCGCGATGCGGAAGGCTTCGCCCATGCCGACGATCTGGTGCGTCGCCAGCGTGCCCGAGCGCATGCCGCGCTCGTGACCGCCGCCGTGCATCTGCGCCTCGAGGCGGATGCGCGGCTTGCGGCGCACGTACAGCGCGCCGATGCCTTTCGGCCCGTAGGTCTTGTGCGCGCAGAACGACATCAGGTCGACCTTCAGCTTGTCGAGATCGATGACCACCTTGCCGGTTGCCTGCGCGGCATCGACGTGGAAGATGATGCCCTTGTCGCGGCAGATTTCGCCCAGTTCGGCGATCGGCTGGATGACGCCGATTTCGTTGTTCACGAACATGATGGACACCAGCACGGTGTCCGGACGCAGCGCGGCCTTGAACGCATCCATGTCGATCAGGCCATTGGGCAGCGGATCGAGATAGGTCGCCTCGAAGCCTTCGCGCTCCAGTTCGCGGAAGGTATCCAGCACCGCCTTGTGTTCGGTGCGCAGCGTGATGATGTGCTTGCCCTTGCCGGAATAGAAATGCGCCGCACCCTTGATGGCGAGGTTGTTCGATTCGGTGGCACCCGAGGTCCAGACGATTTCCTTCGGATCCGCATTCACCAGACGGGCAACCTGCTCGCGCGCCTCTTCCACGGCCGCTTCGGTTTCCCAGCCATAGGCGTGGCTGCGCGACGCCGGATTGCCGAAGTGCTCGGTCAGGTAAGGAATCATCTTCGCCGCGACGCGCGGGTCGACCGGCGTCGTCGCCGAGTAGTCGAGATAGATCGGGAATTTCAGCATTCGGGTTGCTCCTTCAGGTTCTTCATTACGCTTCAGCCATCGCCCGCAGACCGCGGAGTTGATCCGCCACCTGCGCGAGCGCGCCGCAAAAATCATCGACATCCTGCATTTTCGTCATCGCGCCGGTGCTCACGCGGACCGCACCGCGCGCCTGTTCGGGCGGCACGCCCATCGCGGTCAGCGTGCGCGACGGCTCGGGCGACGCACTCGAGCAGGCCGAACCACTGGCCACTGCGAAACCTGCGCGGTCGAGCTTGCCGACCAGCGTTTCGCCGTCGATGTGATCGAGTGCGAAGTAACAGGTGTTCGGCAGGCGCGGCACCTGCGCGCCGAATACCGTGCCGCCGAGCGCCAGCACACAGCGTTCGATGCGTTCGCGCTGCGCTTCGAGCAGTTCGCGTCGCGCCGCCGGCTGCGTCATGGCCAGCTCGCAGGCACGGCCGAAACCGACGATCGCCGCGATGTTTTCGGTGCCGGAACGCAGGCCATGCTCGTGCCCGCCGCCGGCAATCAGCGGCTCGACATCGACCCGCTTGTCCAGAATCAGCGCGCCCGCACCCTGCGGGCCACCGATCTTGTGCGCCGACAGTGTCATTGCCGACACGCCCAGCGCACGGAAATCGACGGCGATCTTGCCCAGCGCCTGCACCGCGTCGGTATGCAGCCAGCCGCCGGCGCGGCGCACCTGCGCTGCCAGCGTCGAAACGTCCTGCAGCACGCCTGTTTCATTATTGGCGAGCATGAGCGACACCAGCGCCGCCTGGCCATCGAAGCCGTCGACCTGCACCCTGCCCTGCGCGTCGACCGGCAATTCCTTCAGCGTCCACCCGCGGCGCACCAGCTGGCGTGCCGGCTCGCGCACGCACGGGTGCTCGATCGCCGAAATCGCGATCACACCGGGCTTGAGTCGCGCGGCGGCACCCTTGACGAACAGATTGTTCGCTTCCGAGCCGCCGCTGGTAAACACCACTTCGGTCGGATGCGCATTCACTGCGGCGGCCACCTGTGCCCGTGCCTCGTCGATCGCCCGGCGCGCAGCGCGGCCGTATTCGTGCCGGCTCGACGCATTGCCGAAGCGCGCGCCCAGCCAGGGCAGCATCGCTTCGCGCACTGCATCGGCGAGCGGTGTGCTGGCGTTGTGATCAAGATAGACCGGTGCGAACATGATCAGAGTTGCACCCGCACCATTTCGGACACACCCGGGCGCACTGCGTGATCGTGCACGACCACGCGGTGGGTCGTCTTGTCGCGCTGCTGAACCATCAGATCGTGCAGATTCACCGAGTCGAGGTAGTCGTACATGCGCCGACTCAGGCTCGACCACAGGTCGTGCGTCATGCAGCGATGTTCGTCCAGACAGTTTTCCTTGCCGCCGCATTGCGTGGCGTCGAGCGGTTCATCGACGGCGGTGATGATCTGGGCGACGGAAATGGAGCGCGCATCGCGCGCCAGGCAGTAGCCACCGCCCGGCCCGCGTACGCTGGCCACCAGTTCCTGGCGGCGCAGCTTGCCGAACAGCTGTTCGAGATAGGACAGGCTGATGCGCTGGCGCTCGGCCACGCCGGCCAGCGTCACCGGGCCATTGTCCTGGCGAAGTGCCAGATCCAGCATCGCGGTAACGGCGAAGCGGCCTTTGGTCGTCAGTCTCATGAAGCGATCTCCTCGATGGAGTGACTCGGGGAAGGCACGATTGGGCTCACGATTGAACACACAATCCAATTCCCGATCAATTCAGTCGACTTTATAATTCCCGACAAGTTCAGTCAACAATTAGGCCTGATCTTGTCCAGATCGACGTGCGAGTGATCCGCCATTTCCTCGCGCGCCTCGTCGTCGAGACTGACGCCTGCCCGTTCGAGCTTTTCCATCAGGCAGGCAAGGCGCCGGTCGTTTTCCAGTGCGTGATCGACCAGCGCAGTGAGCGCCTTGGCCATCGGGTCTTCCATGTCGCGGGTGACGCCATAGGCGGTGAAGCCGGCCTGTTCGGCGCGCCGCTTCTTCTCGTCGTCGGCGCCCGGCCCGCTGGCTTCGATGATGCGCGCCGGATTGCCGACCGCCGTGGCGCCGGCCGGAACAGGCTTCACGACAACTGCGCAGGAACCGATCTTGGCGCCGTCACCGACCTCAAAACCGCCCAGCACCTGGGCGCCGGCGCCGATCACGACGCCGCGACCCAGCGTGGGATGGCGCTTGGCACCGCGATACAGCGAGGTGCCGCCCAGCGTCACGCCTTGATAGATCGTGCAGTCGTCACCGATGACCGCGGTTTCACCCACCACCACGCCCATGCCGTGATCGATGAACACGCGCCGGCCGATCGACGCACCCGGGTGAATTTCGATGCCGGTCAGCACGCGGGCGATGTGCGAAATGAAGCGCCCCAGCCAGTGCAGGCCTGCGCCCCAGCAGGCGTGCGCCATGCGGTGCAGGATCAGCGCGTGGATGC
Organism: Methyloversatilis sp.; assembly: GCF_030698125.1. Lineage (GTDB taxonomy): Bacteria > Pseudomonadota > Gammaproteobacteria > Burkholderiales > Rhodocyclaceae > Methyloversatilis. Next base: position 82,709 of record NZ_JAUYNV010000050.1, on the reverse strand, counting down.
CCGGGTAGCAGGTGAGGACTTCGAACGACGAACGTGCGGCGGGGTCGCGTGCGAGCACGCTGGCAATGTCTTCGCGCAGGTGTTGGAACATCCTTTTTCCCTATGAAACGCCGGTGGCGTTCGCGGTCAGTTGAAACCCGACGATTTTAGTCGGTTTTTGTGCACCTGCGTCAGGGTCTGTCCATCGACCGTCGTGGCCGCACGCGGAAGCACTGGCGTAGATGCAACAACGCAGACTGCATCCGACCTTATCCGTTCGACCCCGGGCGCTTCTTCGGAATGCCGCCGATCGCCTTCAGCGCGCCCATCAGCAGGTGAAGTTCTTCCGCTTCGACCCGGGTGCGGCCGAACAGGCGGCGCAGGCGCGGCAGGGCGCGGCCCGGATTGACCCGGTCGAGAAAGCCCGCATCGAGCATCAGCTGTTCGAGCAGCGCGTACAGGCTTTCCAGCCCTTCGTGGCTGGCCAGCACCGGCGCTTCACTGACGAAGGTCGGCGTGGCGGCGACGGCCACGCGCAATTCGTGGCACATGATCTGCGCGGCTGCCGCCACGTTCAGCGAGCGATAGGTATCGCTGGTCGAAATGGTGACCGGCAGCGAGCACATCGCCACTTCTTCATTGGTGAGCCCCGAACTTTCGGTGCCAAACACCAGCGCCACCTCGGCGTCGCCGGCGGCCAGCAAGGTCGCCAGTTCGGTCGCCGCCGACCTGACATCGCGCACCGGCAGCGCCATTTCACGCCGGCGCGCAGTCAGCGCCGCCTGCGCGACGGTGCCGGCCAGCGCGGCTTCGATCGTGTCGACCACCACTGCGCTGTCCAGCACATCGGTCGCGCCCGAACTCATCGCAACCGCTTCGTCGTGCGGAAAGTGTCTTGGATTGACGAGATAGAGGCGTGACAGCCCCATCACCTTCATCGCCCGTGCGCAGGCGCCGATATTGCCCGGATGGGTGGTGTGCGACATGACCACGCGCACCCGGTCCAGGGCGGCGTGACGATCGGAAGGGGAAGAAAGAGCGTCCATCTAAGGTGCGGTCAGAGGTCAATTCAGGTGCGGGCCTCGAATTAAATCGCAACAGCCCCTAAAATGCTTGGCTTTCCCGCCGACTTGCGGACCGCACGGTCCGCGCACAGACATCTCCCATGCATCCGACGCTCACCACCGCCGTCAAGGCCGCCCGCCGCGCAGGCCAGATCATCACCCGCGCCAGCCAGGATGTTGACCTGCTGAAAGTCAGCAGCAAGCGCCAGAACGACTTCGTCACCGAAGTCGACCGCGCCGCCGAGGACGCCATCATCGGCATCCTGCGCGAAGCCTACCCGGACCACGCCATCCTGGCGGAGGAGAGCGGCGCATCGGGTGAATCCGAATACCGCTGGATCATCGATCCGCTCGACGGTACCACCAACTTCATCCACGGCATGCCGCAGTACGCGGTGTCGATCGCGCTCGAACACCGCGGCCTGATGCAGTCGGCCGTCGTGTTCGACCCGGTGCGCAACGAGCTGTTCACCGCCAGCCGCGGCCGCGGCGCCTTCCTGAACGACCGCCGCATCCGCGTGTCGCGCCGGGCCAAGCTGGGCGAGGCACTGATCGGCACCGGCTTTCCTTACCGCGTGTGGGACCACGTCGACGCCTATCTGGGCATGTTCAAGGACCTGATGGAAAAGACCTCCGGCCTGCGCCGCCCGGGTGCCGCCGCGCTCGACCTGGCCTATGTCGCCTGCGGCCGCTTCGACGGCTTCTTCGAAATCGGCCTGTCGCCGTGGGACATCGCCGCCGGCGCCCTGCTGGTGACCGAAGCGGGCGGGCTGGTCGGCAATCTGACCGGTGAAACCGGCTATCTGGACAGCGGCAATCTGGTCGCCTCCACGCCGCGCATCTTCCCGGCCCTGCTGGCTGCGATCGAACCGCACCTGACGGACGCGCTGCGCAGCTGACCGCAGGCCACCCGTGGCGGCACCGGTCGCGAACGAGTATTCTTACCAAACTCCGATCGATCAGCTCCGGGTACGACCATGCCAAGTACTGCCATGCTGTCCAGCAAATTCCAGATTTCCATCCCCAAGGCCGTGCGCGAAGCACAGCACTGGGAAGCCGGACAGGAATTCGTGTTCATCCCGAAAGGCAAAGGCGTGCTGATGATGCCGGTACCCGATGCCGCGCAGCTCGCCGGCATCGCCCGGGGCGCATCGACCGATGACACGCGCGACCGCGAGGACCGCTATTGATGCCGGCCGCCGCGTGCGTGGTCGATACCTCGGCGTGGATCGAGTGGCTCACCGGCAGCGACCTCGGCGAAATCATCGGCAAGGAACTGCCGGAGCGCCCGCACTGCATCGTGCCCACGATCGTGCAGCTCGAACTTTCGAAGTGGCTGGTGCGCGAAGTCGGCGATGACAAGGCCGACCAGGTCATCGCCTACACGCAGAAATGCGTCATCGCAGCACTCGACACCCGCATCGCCCTGCTCGCAGCGGACCTGCATCGCGCGCATCGGCTGGCCACGGCCGACGCCATCGTGTACGCCACTGCGCGCGAGTACAAGGCTGACCTGATCACCTGTGACCGGCACTTCGACGGACTGCCGGGCGTGCGGCTTTTTCCGAAAGCGGGCTGAACGTCAAAAATGAATTCATCGAACGGCGTGCCCAGCATCGATCCGTCGCATACACCGATGATGCAGCAGTATCTCGGCTTCAAGCGGCAACACCCCGATCTGCTGGTGTTCTACCGGATGGGGGATTTCTACGAGCTGTTCTTCGAGGACGCGATCCGCGCCGCGCGGCTGCTCGACATCACGCAGACGCACCGCGGCCAGTCGGCCGGCCAGCCGATCCCGATGGCGGGCGTGCCCTTCCACGCGGTAGAGCAGTATCTGGCGCGGCTGGTGAAGCTGGGCGAGTCGGTGGTCATCGTCGAACAGATCGGCGACCCGGCGACGTCCAAGGGACCGGTCGAGCGCGCGATTGCGCGCATCGTCACGCCGGGCACGCTGACCGACGCCAGTCTGCTCGACGAGCGCGCCGATTCGCTGCTGATGGCGCTGCATGTCGAGCGCAGCCGCGCCGGTGTCGCCTGGCTGAATCTGGCCAGCGGCGAACTGAAACTGACCGAAGTCGCCGCCAATGTGCTGCCTTCGCTGCTCGACCGGCTGCGCCCGGCTGAACTGCTGGTGGCCGACAGCGTCACGGCGCCGGAGGGCAGTTGGGCCGTCACGTCGCGCAGCGCCTGGCAGTTCGACGCGGGCGAAGCCACGCGCCTGCTGTGCGAACACTTCGGCAGTCGCGATCTGGCCGCCTTCGACGTGGTCGAGGTGCCGATCGCGCTGGCCGCCTGTGGTGCGCTGTTCAGCTACGCGCAGGCGACACAGCAGCGCGCGCTGGCACACGTGACGACACTCGCCGTCGAACACGACTCCGCCTGGCTGCGCATGGACGCCGCCACCCGGCGCAATCTCGAACTGACCGAAACGCTGCGCGGCGAAGCGTCGCCGACGCTGCTTTCGCTGCTCGACACCTGCGCCACGTCGATGGGGTCGCGCTGGCTGCGCCGCTGCCTGCACCACCCGCTGCGCGAACGCGCGCAGGCCGAGACGAGGCACCAGGCGGTCGATGCACTGCGTACCGACACCACCGCCGACCCGCTGCACGACGCGCTGCGCGGGCTGGCCGACATCGAGCGCATCGGCGCACGCATCGCGCTGCGCACCGCGCGGCCGCGCGATCTGTCGAGCCTGCGCGACAGTCTGGCGCGGCTGGGCAGCATCGCCGCCGCCGTGCCGCCGGACGGTGGCCTGCTCGACGACGCGCGCGCCACACTGGCGCAGCCGCTCGACGCCTGCGCCCTGCTCGCCCGCGCCATCATGGACGAACCGGCTTCGCAGCTGCGCGACGGCCGCGTGATGCGCGCCGGCTTCGACGCCGAACTCGACGAATTGCGCGGCCTGCAGGACAACTGCGGCGAATTCCTGCTGGCACTGGAAGCGCGCGAGCGCAGCCGCACCGGCATCGCCAACCTGAAGGTCGAATACAACCGCGTGCACGGCTTCTATATAGAGGTGACGAACGCCCACGTCGAACGCATTCCGGACGACTATCGCCGCCGGCAGACGCTGAAGAACGCCGAGCGCTACATCACGCCGGAGCTGAAAACCTTCGAGGACCGCGCACTGTCGGCCGCCGAACGCGCCACCTCGCGCGAAAAGCACCTGTACGAACAACTGCTGGACGCACTCGCCCCGGATCTGCCGGCACTCGGCGACATCGCCCGTGCGCTGGCGCAGCTCGACGGCCTGCTCGCCTTCGCGCGCGCCGCGCAGCGCCACGACTATTGCCGGCCGCAGTTCGTCGACGAACCCGAAATCACGATCGTACGCGGGCGCCACCCGGTGGTCGAACAGCAGGTCGACAGCTTCATCGCCAACGACACCGCCATGCATGACGCGCGGCGCATGCTGCTGATCACCGGCCCGAACATGGGCGGCAAGTCGACCTATATGCGACAGGTCGCACTGATCGCGCTGATGGCGCACTGCGGCTGCCCGGTGCCGGCGCAGTCGGTGCGGCTCGGCCCGCTGGACGCCATCCACACGCGCATCGGCGCGTCCGACGATCTGGCTTCCGGCCGCTCGACCTTCATGGTCGAAATGACCGAAGCCGCCGGCATCCTGCACGGCGCGACCGAGCGCAGCCTGGTGCTGATGGACGAAATCGGTCGCGGCACCTCGACCTTCGACGGCGTGGCGCTGGCTCAATCCATCGCCCGCCACCTGCTGACGCGCAACCGCAGCTGGACGCTGTTCGCCACCCACTATTTCGAACTGACGCAGCTGGCGCAGACCCACCCGATGTGCGCCAACATGCACCTGGACGCGGTCGAGCACGGCAGGCGCATCGTATTCCTGCACGCCATCGAAGAGGGCCCGGCGTCGCAGTCCTACGGCATCGAAGTCGCGGCACTCGCCGGTGTGCCCGGCACGGTGATCCGCGACGCGCGGCGCGCGCTGCAGCAGCTCGAAGCCAGCCGCATCAGCGCCGGTCCGCAGGCCGACCTGTTCGCGCCTGCCGCCCCGCCGCCGGAACCACCCACGCACGCCGCAGTCGATGCGCTGGCCGCGCTCGACCCGGACAGCCTGAGCCCGCGCGAAGCCCTCGATGCGCTGTATGCGCTGAAGAAGCTGGTGCAGGAGGATTGAGCTCGGCGGCGGTTTTGTGGGAGCGGCGGCCTCGCCGCGATCGGCGCAGCGATGGTCTCATTGCAGAGTGCGTATCGCGGCGAGGCCGCCGCTCCCACTGACCCACACCATCTGACGAAACTGCCCATAGAAGCACAGAGGACCCCATGACTTACGCAATCATCTGGATCATCACCGCGCTTCTGCTCGGCTTCTGGACCTTGTTGACCTGGACGGCCGACGCCGTGCTCACGTGGCCGGGCTGGAATGCCGACGCACTGGCGACCTGGCCGGGCTGGGTGGTGAGCCTGCAGCCACCCGTGTGGCTGGCGCCCTGGCTGCCTGAGCTCTGGCTGGAGTCGGCGCGACAAACCCTGCTCGACTGGGGACCGACGATACAGGCGTCGCTGCAGCAGATTCCCGACCTGACCGGCTGGCTGAGCGCCATCGTCTGGGCGGTGTGGCTGATCGGTGCCCTCGGCTTCCTGCTGATGGGGCTGGCTGCGAGCGCGATCGCGCGCATGCTGCTGCCGCGCAAGCCCGAGCCGACCCCCTGACCGGCGAGGCCGGCTGCAATCGGCTATTGCTCCACCTCAAGTGGCGGACGCGGATGCAGCGGCATCACGTGCACCAGCGCGGGATCCAGGCGCACGTCCAGCCGATCGCCGTTGCCGATGCGCTGGCGCTGCGGCCCGGCCAGCGTGATGCGCAGACTGATCTGCGGGTTGCGCTCCAGCGTCAGCGATGCGAGCGTGATTTCGCCCAGATGACGGGCGTCGCTGACCCGCGCTTCCAGCGCCTGACCGCTGCCTTCCGCACCCAGCAGGATGCCGTCACCCGGCACGACCCAGTTCACCGGCTGGCCGGGCTTGATCTTTCCCTTGTCGCGCACTTCGAGCAGCATGTCCCCGGCCTCGCTCGCGCCACCGGCCGCCGTCACCCACTTCAGCAGGCCCCAGCCGTCGCGACCTGACGGCCCCATCCAGACGCCCTGAAACCGGTTGTGCATGCCCACCAGATCGGCCACACGCGCATTGCGCGGCGCCCGATGAATGTGTTCGGGCGGCCCTTCCTGCAGCACCGCGCCGGCATCCATCACCACCAGCCGGTCAGCCAGCAGGCGCGCCTCGTTCAGGTCATGGGTCACCAGCAGGATCGGGATGTCGAGATCGCTGCGCAACTGGGCAAGCAAGCGGTAAAGCCCTTGTCGACTCATCTGGTCGACCGCCGAAAAGGGCTCGTCGAGCAGCAGCAGCTTCGGTTCGCGGGCCAGCGCACGCGCCACCGCCACGCGCTGCTGCTGGCCACCGGACAGCGCAGCCGGCCGCCGCTGTTGCTGTTCGCTCGACAGGTGCACATGGTCGAGCCAGCGCCGGGCCTGCGCGTCGCGCTCGGCCATCGGCAGGTGCAGCATGGCCAGCGCGACGTTGTCGGCCGCGCTCAGATGCGGCATCAGCGCGTAGTTCTGGAACACCAGCCCGACATGCCGACGCTGTGGCGGCAGGAAGATGCCCTGTTCGCTGTCGCACCACACCTGCCCGCCGACCTCGACGCGTCCGCTCTGCGGGCGCATCAGCCCGGCCAGCACGCGCAGCATCGATGTCTTGCCGGCACCCGACGGGCCGACCAGCGCCAGCAGTTCGCCGGCTGAACACTCGAAGCGGCCGCGCAGCGGCATCGGTTCGTGCTGATCGATCTCGACGCGCAAGGCGCGCGGTCCGTCGCGCCGGTCGCTCATCGCCGGGCCACCAGTCTGGCCGACGCGAAGAACGATGCCGCGACCGCGCCGAGCGACAGCACAAGCAGCAGCAGTGCCATGCGATCGGCCCCGGCGAGGTCGAACGACTGCACGCGATCGTAGATGGCGATGGCCACTGTCCGGGTTTCGCCCGGAATGCTGCCGCCCATCATCAGCACCACGCCGAATTCGCCCAGCGTGTGTACAAAAGTCAGCACCATGGCCGACAGGATGCCCGGCCAGGCCAGCGGCAGTTCGACACGCCAGAAAGTCTGCCAGTCGGTGAGCCCGCAGACCGACGCCGCTTCGGCGAGATTTTCGGGTATCGCCTCGAAGGCGCGCTGCACCGGCTGCACGATGAATGGAATGTTGAATACCAGCGAGGCGATCAGCAGGCCGGCGAAATTGAAGGTCAGCCTGACATCGAAGCTGTCGAGCAGCCAGCGGCCCAGCGGCGAGCCCGCACCCAGCGACACCAGAAGGTAGTAGCCCAGCACGGTCGGCGGCAGCACCAGCGGCAGCACGACGAATGCTTCGATCCAGGCCTTGCCGGAAAAGCGCGTGCGCGCCAGCCAGCGCCCGGCCAGCACGCCGAAGGGCAGCAGCACCAGCAGCGTCACCACAGCAAGTTCGATCGACAGCGAAAATGCCTGCCAGTCCATGTCAGCTCCCGTTTCCGGATCAGTACACCGGCGTCAGCCGCAGTGGCGCACGCCGGGTCACTCCTTCGGCATTTCGAAACCGTAACGACGCATCACGTCCTGTGCCGCCGGCGTCGCGACGTAATCGTAGAAGGCCCGCGCGGCCGGCGGCGCATCGCGCAGCAGCACCATGCGCTGGGCCAGCCTGCGATGCCAGCTTTCGGGGATCAGCGCGAATTCGCCCAAGCCGCCCACCTGGGGCGCCATGGCCAGCGACAACGCGATGATGCCGCCCTGACCCGAGCCGGAGGTGGCGAACTGGGCCGCCTGTGAAATATTCTCGCCCAGCACCAGACGCGGTTCGATGTCGGCCCACAGTCCGGCGTGCTGCAGCGCTTCTTTTGCGCGCGCGCCGTACGGCGCGTGTTCCGGGTTGGCGATGGCAAACTTCTTCAATCGCCCGTCGCGCAGCGCGAGCGCCAGATCCTTCAATTCGCCGTCGGCCTTCAGCGGCGAGCCCCTCGGAACCATCAGGCCGATCCGGCCGTAGGCATACAGCCGGCCGCGGTCCTGCGTCAGCCCCAGCTCGGCGAGCTTGAACACGAAGTCTTCGTCGGCCGACATGAACAGATGAAACGGTGCGCCCTGCCGGATCTGCGAGAAGAAATTGCCGGACGAGCCGAACACCAGACGCAGCTTGTGGCCGGTGTCGCGCTCGAAGCGGGCCGCCAGTTCCTCAATGGCAAACTTCAGATCGGATGCGGCCGCCACGGTCGGCGACCCGGCCGCGCGCGCAAGCGGCACGACAGACCAGGCAACGACGCACAACAGCAGGATTCGGTGGATCAGGCGAACAGATTTCACGGGCAACGCGCCTCCGCACGGTTCGATATACATTCTTATGGATATCGTTCGCCGAGTATAACGAGTACCGTATGCCGTGCAGGGTCTTCCATGCATCACTCTGACTGAAGTTCGTCCATCGACAGCGATGGACCGCGATCAACGATGAACACGAACGCTGCGCCCGACACACCCGAACACAGCACGCGGTTTCGCGTGCAGATCAAGCACGCCGTCGCGATCGGCCCGGGCAAGGCGGACGTGCTGCAGGGCATCGCCGCAACCGGCTCGCTGGCCGAAACCGGTCGCCAGCTGGGCATGAGCTACCAGCGGATCTGGTCGCTGGTCGATGCGATGAACAAGGATTTCGTCGAACCGCTGGTCATCAAGCAACGCGGCGGCGCGGCGGGCGGCGGTGCCCGGCTCACACCTACCGGCGAACAGGTGCTCGCGCTCTACCGGGCGATCGAGGAGGACGCGCGCATCGCCGCGGCACGCCGGCTGCCCGAACTGGTGGCACTGATCCGGGCGGGCGCCGGCGAGTCCGGATCGAACTGAAACGGCGCCGACCGGAATCGCGCAGCCGCGAGCAGGTCAAGTCAGGACCGGATCAGGCCGTACTCGGGTCCACGGTCCAGCGGCGCGACACATTGCCAAGACTGCCGACGCTTTCCAGATGCACCGGAAAGCCCCACAGCCGGGCGACGTGCTTGAGCACCTCGTAGGCGTTGTCGTGCAGCGGGCGCTCGTTGTGCTGCGTGTGGCGCAGCATCAGCGAGCGGTCACCGCGCAGATTGACCGACCACACCTGGATGTTCGGCTCGCGCGAGCCCAGATCGTATTGGCGCGACATGGCCTCGCGCAGGCTGCGGTAACCGGCTTCGTCGTGGATGGCCGACACTTCCAGCGTCGGATCGATCTCGTCGTCGACGATGGAAAACAGCCGGAAATTGCGCATGACACGCGGCGACAGATACTGGCCGATGAAGCTTTCGTCCTTGAAATTGCGCATCGCGTGATCGAGCGTTTCCAGCCAGTCACGGCCGGCGATGTCCGGAAACCAGTAACGGTCTTCGTCGGTCGGCGTCTCGCAGATGCGCTTGATGTCGCTGTACATCGCAAACCCGAGCGCGTACGGGTTCATGCCGCTGTAGGCCGGGTGATCCACAGGCGGCTGGAACACCACATTGGTGTGCGACTTCAACCACTCGATCATGATGCCGTCTTCGAGATAGCCGTCGTCGTACATCGTGTTCAGCAGGTGGTGGTGCCAGAACGTCGCCCAACCCTCGTTCATCACCTGGGTCTGGCGTTGCGGGTAGAAGTACTGCGCGATCTTGCGCACGATGCGCACGATTTCGCGCTGCCAGGGTTCGAGCAGCGGCGCGTTCTTCTCGATGAAATACAGCAGGTTTTCCTGCGGATCGGCCGGAAAGCGCGCCTGTTCCTTTTCCGCGGCGTCCTTGCCCGACTTCGGCGGCAAGGTGCGCCAGATTTCATTCACCTGCTGCTGCGCATACGCCTCGCGGTCCTTCGCGCGCTCCAGCTCTTGCGTCAGACTCAGCTTGCCCGGGCGGCGGTAGCGATCGACACCGTAATTCATCAGCGCATGGCAGCTGTCGAGCAGCAGTTCGACCGCATCGACGCCATGGCGCTCTTCGCAGGCCGCGACATAGTTTTTCGCGTACACGAGGTAATCGACGATCGAACCCGCGTCGGTCCACATGCGGAACAGGTAGTTGCCCTTGAAGAAGCTGTTGTGCCCGTAAGCCGCGTGCGCGATCACGAGGGCCTGCATGGCCATCGTGTTCTCTTCCATCAGATAGCTGATGCACGGATTGCTGTTGATGACGATTTCGTACGCCAGACCCATCTGGCCGCGCCGGTAGTTCTTTTCGGTGCTGATGAATTCCTTGCCGTAGCTCCAGTGCCGGTAATTGACCGGCATGCCGACCGACGCGTAGGCGTCCATCATCTGTTCGGCGGTGATGATTTCCAGCTGGTTCGGGTAGGTGTCGAGGCTGAAGCGCTGCGCCGTTGCGCGGATCACCGTGTGATACTGATCGATCAGATCGAAGGTCCAGTCGCTCGGGGCGGGCAGCGTCTGCGCCGGCCGGTCGGTCGGCGGCAGCGGCACGCGCAGCGGCGGGCGCGGACGGCGGCCGCCGTATTCGTCGGGCGTGGCCGCCTGACCGACATGCCGGCGATTGAAGGTGTCGCTCATTTTGCCGCTCCTTCCTTCCTGAACAGGTCGCGGAACACCGGATAGATCTGGTCGACTTCGCTCGCCTTGCGCATCGCGAAGGTGTCGGATTCTTCCGCCAGCGAGGCGTACTCATGCCACAGGTTCTGTTCCTGATCGACCACCTGGATGTAGGCGAAGTAACGGCACAGCGGCAGGATGCCGTGTTCGAGCAGCTGGCGGCAGCGCGGGCTGTCGTCGTGCCAGTTGTCGCCGTCGCTGGCCTGCGCCCCGTAAACATTCCACTCGTTGCGCGGGTAGCGCGCGCGGATGATTTCTTCCATCAGCACCAGCGCACTCGACACCACGGTGCCGCCGGTTTCGGTGGCGTGGAAGAAGTCGTGCTCGTCCACCTCCTGCGCCTGCGTGTGGTGGCGGATGAACACGATGTCGATCTTTTCGTAGTGCCGCGTCAGGAACAGATAGAGCAGGATGAAGAAGCGCTTGGCCAGATCCTTGCGCGCCTCGTCCATCGAGCCGGACACGTCCATCACGCAGAACATGACCGCCTTGGCCGTCGGCACCGGCGTGCGCACCCGGCTGCGATAGCGCAGGTCTATCGGATCGAGGTAGGGAATGCGGTCGATGCGTGCGCGCAACGCCGCAATGTCGGTTTCGAGCTGCTCGATTTCGTGCAGCCGTTCGGCGCTGACCGGCTGGGCGCGCAATTCGGCCAGCAGGTCTTCGAGCCGGTGCAGTTCGCGCCGCGATTCGCTGCCGAGCGCGATGCGCCGGCCGATGGCGCCGCGCATCGAGCGCACGACGTGCAGGTTGTTCGGCGTGCCGTCGCTGGAAAAGCCGGCGCGGTGCGTCTTGTACTCCGGCGTGTCGGCCAGCGTGGTGCGGATCAGGTTGGGCAGCGCGAGGTCGTCGAAGAAGACCTGCATGAACTCTTCCTTCGACAGGTGGAACACGAAGTCGTCCTCACCCCCGCCGGAATCGCTCGCCTGGCCGCCGCCACCGCCCTGCCCGCCCTTGGGCCGCTCGATCCGGTCACCGCGCACGAAGTCCTTGTTGCCCGGGTGCACCATTTCGCGCTTGCCGCCCTGGCCGTGACCGAACACCGGCTCGCTGATGTCGCGCCGCGGGATGTGGATGTCCTCGCCCTGCGCGATGTCGCGGATGCCGCGCCCTTCCACGGCCCGGCGCACCGCCTCGCGGATCTGCTCCTTGTGGCGGCGCAGGAAGCGTTCGCGGTTGCCGATGGACTTGTTCTTGCCGGCCAGCCGTCGATCAATGATCTGCTGCAAGATGTGTTCTCCGAGCCGTCAGTCGATCCGACTTCTACGTCCTTGCCCTTTTTGCGCCAGCGCCCTCACGAGCTCTTGCGCACACGCAGGTACCACTCGCACAGCAGTCTGACCTGCTTCGCGGTGTAGCCCTTGTCCACCATGCGGGTGACGAAATCTTCGTGCTTCTTCGCATCGTCGGCGCTCGCCTTGGCATTGAAGCTGATCACCGGCAGCAACTCTTCGGTGTTGGAGAACATCTTCTTCTCGATCACCGTGCGCAGCTTTTCGTAACTGCTCCACACCGGATTCTTGCCGCCGTTGTTGGCCCGCGCACGCAACACGAAATTGACGATTTCGTTGCGGAAATCCTTCGGGTTGCTGATGCCGGCCGGCTTTTCGATCTTTTCCAGTTCGGCGTTCAGCGACGCGCGGTCGAACACCTCGCCGGTGTCGGTGTCGCGGTATTCGCTGTCCTGGATCCAGTAGTCGGCGTAGGTGACGTAGCGGTCGAAAATGTTCTGACCGTACTCGCTGTAGCTTTCCAGGTAGGCGGTCTGGATTTCCTTGCCGATGAATTCGGCGTAGCGCGGCGACAGGTGTTCCTTGATGAACGAAATGTACTTCTGCTCGACATCCTGCGGAAACTGCTCGCGCTCGATCTGCTGTTCCAGCACATACATCAGGTGCACCGGGTTGGCGGCGACCTCGGTCGAATCGAAGTTGAACACCTTGGAAATGATCTTGAACGCGAAGCGGGTGGACACGCCGCTCATGCCTTCGTCCACCCCGGCGTAGTCGCGGTACTCCTGATAGCTCTTGGCGCGCGGATCAGTGTCCTTCAGGTTTTCGCCGTCGTACACCTGCATCTTCGAATACAGGCTGGAATTTTCCGGCTCCTTCAGGCGGGTGAGCGTGGCGAACTGCGCCATCATCTTCAGCGTGCCCGGGGCGCAGATGGCTTCGGCCAGCGACGAACCGCGCAGCAGCTTCTCGTAGATCTTCACCTCCTCGCTGACGCGCAGGCAGTACGGCACCTTGACGATGTAGATACGGTCGAGGAAAGCTTCATTGTTCTTGTTGTTGCGAAAGGCCTTCCATTCGCTCTCGTTCGAGTGCGCAAGCACCACGCCGTCGAACGGGATGGCGCCGAAACCTTCGGTGCCCTTGAAGTTGCCTTCCTGGGTCGCGGTCAGCAGCGGATGCAGCACCTTGATGGGCGCCTTGAACATTTCGACGAATTCGAGCAGACCCTGATTGGCCAGGCACAGGCCGCCGGAAAAGCTGTAGGCATCCGGATCATCCTGCGCGAAGGTTTCCAGCTTCCGGATGTCCACCTTGCCGACCAGGCTCGAAATGTCCTGGTTGTTTTCGTCGCCCGGCTCGGTCTTGGCGATGCCGACCTGCTTCAACACCGACGGGTAACGCTTGACCACGCGGAACTTGCGGATGTCGCCGCCGAACTCCTCCAGCCGCTTGACTGCCCAGGGCGACAGGATGCGGTTGAGGTAGCGGCGCGGGATGCCGTATTCCTTCTCCAGGATGGCAGCGTCTTCGGTCGCATCGAACAGTCCGAGCGGCGAGTCATTCACCGGCGAACCCTTGATCGCATAGAACGGCACTTCCTGCATCAGCGACTTCAGCCGCTCGGCGATCGACGACTTGCCGCCGCCGACCGGCCCCAGCAGATAGAGGATCTGCTTCTTCTCTTCCAGCCCCTGGGCGGCGTGGCGGAAGTAGCTCACGACCTGCTCGATCGCGTCTTCCATGCCGTAGAACTCGGCGAAGGCCGGATAGATCTTGATCACCTTGTTGGCAAACAGCCGCGACAGCCGCGGATCGTTGCGCGTATCCACCGTCTGCGGTTCGCCGATCGCCTTCAGCATGCGCTCGGCCGCGCTGGCGTAGCTCAGCGGGTCGCGTTTGCACTCCGCCAGATATTCTTCCAGCGAAAGTTCTTCCTCACGCGTGCGTTCGTAGCGTGCGGCGAAATGACTGACGATGTCCATGTTGATCTCCACAATCCGTTGACCTGCAAAACACCTGTTGCCCGGCATGCGCGACCGGCGGCGCACTATCGTTCGCCCTGCTTTCAGCTTGGTCTACGGCAGCGCTTGTGCAAAGTTCGATAAACACTGCAATCACCATTCTGATCCGGTCGAACACCCGTGCCGCGCGATGTCGAAACATCTGTCGATGTCGATGTCGCGATGCCCCCTAAGTTCCCCGTTCCGGGTGGTCCGGTCAGCGCGCGACACACTTCCTCTTTCAAGCAGTTGACGCGCCGGCAATCCAGACCGTTGACCGGTGTTCAGCAAGTAGCGGTCCAGTTCACGTCGGGCATTCCGCAAGGTCGTGCCCGACCGCACCGGATGGGTGGCAGACGAAGTCGGGTACAGCCTCGCCGCACGCGGCCTGCAGGCGGGGAAGTCGCCACGACCGGCCACCGCGGAGACGTATCCGGCGCGTGTTGCGGCATGCGCTGCACCTTGCATCGCCATGCACTGGTAGCGCCCGGAAATGCACCATCAAGGTGCCTGACGCAACCCGACCGATGCCGCAACACGCGATTCACCGCCCCGTATTACTGTATAAAATAACAGCACATTCGTATCACCCCATTCATTCGTGCCGATGCACCATGCCAGCCCCACTCGTCGAATACGCCGAACTGCATTGCCTGAGCCACTTCACCTTCCTGCGCGGCGCCTCCGCACCGGACGAACTGGTGACGCGCGCCGCGGAACTGGGCTATGCCGCACTGGCCATCACCGACGAATGTTCGCTGGCCGGCGCCGCACGCGCCCACCTGGCCTGGCGCAACCTGTCCGAACCGCGGATGAAACTGATCATCGGCTGCGAAGTGCAGCTGGCCGACGGCCCGAAGCTGGTCCTGCTGGCCTGCGATCGCGACGGTTACGGCAACCTGTCGGAACTGATCACGCTCGGTCGCATGCGGGCGGAGAAAGGCCGCTACCAGCTGAGCTGCGCCGATCTCGACGACGGCCTGCCCGGCTGCATCGCGCTGCTGGTGCCCGGCGCTGCGCTGCCCGACACGGACGCCGCGCTGTCGGCGCACGCCGGCTGGCTCAAGCAGCGCTTCACCGAACGTGCCTGGCTGGCCGTCGAACTGCACCACGGTCCGGACGACGCCACGCGGCTGTACCGGCTGCAGGCCATCGGTGCCGCCGGCGGGCTGCCGCTGTGCGCCGCCGGCGACGTGCACATGCATGTGCGCAAGCGCCGCCGCCTGCAGGACACGATGACCGCGATACGGCTCGGGCGCACGCTGGCCGATTGCGGCTACGCGCTGTACGCCAACGGCGAGCGCCACCTGCGCCTGCCGCACAAGCTGGCCGGTATCTACCCCGCAGCACTGCTGACCGAAACACTCAAGGTGGCTGCATGCTGCCGGTTCTCGCTCGACGAACTGCGCTACGAATACCCGGAGGAAATCGCGCCGCCCGGCCATACCACCACCTCCTGGTTGCGCGAGCTGACCGAGCGCGGCTACGTCGAGCGCTGTGCGCAGATCCGCCGCATCGTCACGCTGGACGACGCCACCTTCGCGCGCAAGGCGCAGGAGATGCGCCAACAGATCGAGGTCGAACTCGCGCTGATCGCCGAGCTGGAATACGAGCCCTACTTCCTGACCGTCTACGACATCGTGGCCTGGGCGCGCACGCAGGGCATCCTGTGCCAGGGTCGCGGCTCGGCCGCGAATTCGGCCGTGTGCTACTGCATCGGCGTGACCGAAGTCGACCCGTGGCGCGCCAACATGCTGTTCGGCCGCTTCATTTCGCGCGAACGCAACGAGGCGCCGGACATCGACGTCGACTTCGAACACGAGCGGCGCGAAGAGGTCATCCAGTACATCTATGGCAAGTACGGCCGCGACCGCGCCGCCCTGGCTGCCAGCCTGACCACCTACCGGCCGCGCTCGGCACTGCGCGACGTCGGCCGCGCGCTCGGCTACACCGACGATGCACTCGACCGGCTCACGCAGGGCCACATGTGGTGGGACGGCGGCCGCGTACGCGAAGACCGCCTGCTCGAAGCCGGCTTCCGGCCCGAAGCGCCACGCGTGCAGCTGCTGCTCGAACTGTCGAACGAACTGATCGGCGCGCCGCGCCACCTGTCGCAGCATGTCGGCGGCTTCGTCATCGCACGTGGCCGCCTCTCAAGGCTGGTGCCCATCGAAAACGCCCGCATGGCAGAGCGCTGCGTCATCCAGTGGGACAAGGACGACCTCGAAGCGCTCGGCCTGATGAAGGTGGACGTGCTGGCGCTGGGCATGCTGACCGCCATCCGCAAGTCGCTGGACGCACTGGCGGCGTTCGAAGACGGGGATCCGGCCGCGGCAGGAAAAGCCCCGCGCACGCTGGCCGACATTCCGCACGAAGACCCGGCGACCTACGACATGCTGTGCCGCGGCGAGTCGACCGGCGTGTTCCAGGTCGAGTCGCGCGCGCAGATGAACATGCTGCCGCGACTGCGACCGCGCCGTTACTACGATCTGGTGATCCAGGTCGCCATCGTGCGGCCGGGGCCGATACAGGGCGGCATGGTGCATCCCTATCTGGCGCGCCGCCACCTGCCACCGGAACGCATCGACTATCCGTCGGACGCGCTGCGCCCGGTGCTCGAACGCACGCTGGGCGTGCCCATCTTCCAGGAGCAGGTGATGCAGCTGGCCATGGTTGCTGCCGGTTTCACCGCCGGCGAAGCCGACCAGATGCGCCGTTCGATGGCGGCCTGGCGGCAGCGCGGCACGATGGAGAAATTCCAGCAGAAACTGACCGATGGCCTGCTGAAGAACGGTTACACACCTGCATTTGCGGCGCAGATCTACCGCCAGATCGAAGGTTTTTCCGGCTATGGCTTTCCGGAATCGCACGCCGCGAGCTTTGCGCTGCTGGTGTACATCTCCTCCTGGCTCAAATGCCATCACCCGGCCGCCTTCCTGTGCGGCCTGCTGAACAGCCAGCCGATGGGTTTCTATGCGCCAGCGCAACTGATCGCCGATGCGTGTGCGCACGGTGTCGACATCAGGCCGGCCGATGTATCGGTCAGCGGCTGGGACTGCGTGCTCGAAGCAGAACCGCACAGCGTGGCACCGGGCGTGCGCCTGGGCCTGCGCATGGTCAAGGGGGTAGAACAGGACGCGGTGCGGCGCATCGTGGCGGCGCGCGCGCAGGCGCCGTTGTCGAATGTCGATGACCTGACCCGCCGCGCCCGGCTGGACCGCCGGCAGCTCGGCTGCCTGGCCAGCGGCGGCGCGCTGCAGTCACTGGCCGGCAACCGCCATCAGGCGCACTGGCAGGCTGCCGCACGCCGGCCCGACGCGCTGCTGCGCGACGCACCGGTGAACGAGCAGGTGCTGGCGCTGGCCGCTCCGCGTGAAGGCGAAGACATCGTGGCCGACTACGCCAGCCTGGGCTTCACGCTCGGCCGCCATCCGCTGGCGCTGCTGCGCAGCCAGCTCGCCGCGCAGCGCTTCATCACTGCGGCCGAATTGCGCCGCCTGCCAGACCGCGCACTGGCGCGTGCCGCCGGCATCGTCACCTGCCGCCAGCGCCCCGGTACGGCCAGCGGCGTCATGTTCGTCACCGTCGAGGACGAAACCGGGCTGGCCAACATCATCGTGCACAAGGACCTGCAGGAGCGGCAGCGCAGCGAAGTGCTCGGCGCCACGCTGCTCGGCATCTACGGCCAGGTGTCGCGCGAAGGCGAGGTGATCCACCTGATCGCCCGCCGGCTGGTCGACCGCTCGCCGCTGCTCGGCGCTCTTGCACCGCGCAGCCGGGACTTTCACTGACGCCGGGACTCAGCGTGCCGGAAACACCAGCAGCGCGTCGCCGACATCGAAGATGAGCACGATGTCGGCCTCGGGGCGGGCTGCCGCAGCCTGCAGCGTATCGGACCAGTTGCGGAAGAAGACCGCCTTGTCTGGGGTGACAGACCACCTGCACAGCGCGGCGTGCGACCGGTCAAGTGACAGGCACAGATAGTCGCCGGTACCGCGGTGCGTCAGCGCGAAGCCGAGGAAGCAGGCTTCGGCCGGCACATCGAGCAGGTGCTTGAGCTGCGCCACCGGCGAACCGTCAGCCGGACCGTCCGGGGCGGCTGCGGCGTCTGCGGCGTCTGCGGCAATCGGTCTGGTTGCATACCTTTTCATGTCGCCCCTCCATCAACCCGATCGTCATACTAGCAAGCGCCATCGGGAGGCGGAAGATGCCCGGGCGATCAGAGGTCGCGCGTGACCGCCTGCCAGCGCAGGCGGCGGGCGTGCGCGTGGCGCGCGCGCAAGCGCGGGTCTGACGCCACGATGCTCAGCGTTTCGCCGACCACCATGATGACGCCGAGCACCGGCAGCACCAGCAGCAGACCCGCCACGCCGGCCACCGCACCGCCGACGAAAATCATCAGCACGGTGATCAGCGGATGCATGCGCAGGCTGCGACCGATGGTGAGCGGCATGAAGATGAAATCGTCGAGCAGGCGCACCAGGATGAACAGGCCGATCGACGCGTACGCAATCGACGGCGAACCGGGAAAATCGGTTGCCGCGACCATGACCACCAGCGCGCAGCCGATGACCGAGCCGACGAATGGAATCCACGCCAGCACCGCGGTGATGATGCCCAGCGTCAGCGGCGACGACAGCCCGATGACCCACAGCCCGGCCGCCAGACAGACCGCATCGAGCACGGTCAGCTTGACCAGCCCCTGGAAGTAGGCGCGCGTCGTGCGGTCGACCTCGTACAGCAGATGCAGCGTGCGCTCGAAGTAGGCGTTGGGCACGGCGCGCGCAAGAAAGCGCTGGAAGCGGCGGCCGTCGCGCAGGAAGAAATAGGCGAGGAAAGGCGCGAGCAGCATGGACGGCAGCCAGGCGGCGACCGACATCATCAGCGACGGCAGCCGGTTCTGCGCAAAGCCCTCGCCGGCCACCGCAATGTAGGACGACACGGCGTCGGCCACATGTGCATCGCGCATGAAACGGGACTGTTGTTCCAGCGCACGCAGGGTCTGGTCGAGCAGCAACAGGCCGCCCTGCAGATAGCGCATGCCGGTTTCCTGCACGCCGACCGCCTGCGCGGCAAAGCGCGGCAGCATGAATGCGAAGGCGCCGACCAGCAGCAGCGCGAACACGCCCACCGTGATGTTGGCGGCCGATTCCTGCGACAGGCCGGCGAACATCAGCCGCTGCATCGGATACGCCAGAAAGTAGTAGGCGATGAGCCCGAACAGGAAGGGCAGCACCAGCCACAGCACCTGCTGGAACAGGTAAAGCGCCAGGGTGGTGGCGAGCAGGATGCCGCACCAGGCCAGCGGCCCGGCACCGGAAGGTCGCAGCCGCCTCATGCCTGCGCGCTCACAGATGACCGTCCTGCCGCTGCCCCGCATTGGCCTGACGCAGCCGGCTGCCGAGATGACGCGCCAGCGACAGCGCAATCTTCGACGCGATCTTCGGGTGGGTTTCCAGCAGGTTCATGAAGTCGGCGCGAAAAAACACGACCAGCACACAGTCGGCCGTGGCGCGGGCCTGCGCTGCGCGCGGCGCCTGATCGAGCAGCGCCAGTTCGCCGAACACCTCACCGGCGGCCAGCACGGCCAGACGCTGCTGGCGCCCGCCGTCATGGCGCAGGATTTCGACTTCGCCGGACACGATGGCATAGATCGCCTCGCCGTCATCCCCTTCGTCGAACACCACCTCGCCCGCGAGGTAGCTGCGCTCGTGCCGCAGTGCCTGCACCACCGGCATTTCGCGCCGGCTCAAGGTCGAAAACAGCTTGATCTGGCGCAGCGGATGCGGCGCTTCGTGTGCATCATGGCGGCCAAACAAGCGCACGTCGGACTCCGTTCGGTAGGGCATCGATCTCAACGCCGGAGCATACCGAGTTTTGTGCGCGCAAAAGTACGCCGGACGCGGAATTCCCCCTATCCTTGCCGGTCACAGGCACGGCCAAAAAAATCAATACAGACCATGACATCCCGACTGCTGCACTGGCTGGACCTGAACATCCTGTCGCTCGGGCGCGACATGCGCCTCTCCTACCTGCCGCCGCTGATGGTCTACATGGCAGCCGGCATCCAGGGCCTGACCGGCATCGTCGGCACCTTCTTCGTCAAGGACTACCTCGGTCTGTCGGCGGAGTTTCTCGCCGCACTGGGTTTCTGGGTCGGCATTCCATGGGCGCTGAAGATTCCGATGGGCCATCTGGTCGATCTGGTGTGGCGCTACAAGAGCCTGCTGATCTACCTCGGCGCCAGCATCATCGCAGCCAGCCTGCTGATCATGGCCGGCCTGATCGCCGGACGCGATGCGATGGCGGCCATCCTGCCGATCAATACCTGGTTCGTGCTGAGCGCGCTGTTGAGCCCGATCGGCTACGTGCTGCAGGACGCGGTGGCCGACGCGATGACGGTCGAGGCGGTGCCGCATGTCGAGGAAGACGGCACGCCGGTCACGCCCGAACGCCTCAAGCTGATGCACACCACGATGCAGACCCTCGGCCGGGTCGCCATCATCGGCGGCAGCGTGCTGGTGGCACTGGTGAACCTCTATCTGTTTTCCGGCAGCGAAACGCTGCCGGAAGCCGAAAAGGTGCTGCTGTACCGCGACATCTATCTGATGGCGCTGGTCATTCCGGCGGTGTCGGTGGCCGGTGTCGCCTTCGCGGCGCTGCTCAAGATGCGCCACATGCGGGCGCACATGGCGCGCGGCCTTTCACGCGCCGAAGCGGCGGCGCTGCTGCGCGACCCGGACGGCAACACCACACCCAACTGGTGGATCATCGGCGGCAGCGTGGTCTTCGTGACCTTTACGCTGACAATGGGGCTGTCGAACCTGAAATGGAATCAGGAAATCATTTTCGTCGGTTCGTTCGCCATCATCGCCTTCCTGATGGCGAAGCTCACGCGCGAACTGGACACCCGGGCACGCAACACACTGATCGGCACCGCGCTGGTCATTTTCATGTTCCGCGCAACGCCAGGCACCGGGCCCGGTGTGTCCTGGTGGTCGATCGACGTGCTGGGCTTCGACCAGGCCTTCTTTTCGGTGCTGTCGCTGATCGCCAGTTCGCTGACGCTGATCGGCATGTTCCTGTTCCGCCGCTTCATGGCCGAGCGGTCCATCCTGTACGTCGTGGGCTTCCTGACCGCGGCCAGCTTCGTGCTGTCGATGCCCACACTGGGCATGAGCATGGGGCTGCACGAATGGACCGCAAGCGTAACCGGCGGTGTCGTGGACGCGCGCTTCATCGCGGTGATCGACACCGCGCTCGAGTCACCGCTGGGTCAGATTTCGATGATTCCGATGCTGGCCTGGATCGCCAATTCGGCACCGGCCCATCTGAAGGCGACTTTCTTCGCGGTGATGGCGTCCTTCACCAATCTGGCGCTGTCGGCCAGCCAGCTCGGCACCAAGTACCTGAACCAGATCTTCACGCTGGCGCGCGAAGTAAAGGACCCGGCAACCGGTGCCGTCGTGACCGCCGCCAACTACAGCGATCTCACGTCGCTGCTGCTGACCGTGGTCGCCATCGCCGTGCTGATGCCGGTCAGCGCCATCCTGATCGCCCGCGCCCTGCACCTGCGCAGCGCATAGCGCGTTTCACCGGGCCTCGCGTCGGCGAGGGTTTCGGCGAACACCGCTCGCCGCCCGTGGAGCCGGTCGGCCATGCAGGGCCGACCGTGGGACGGCTCCTGCGAAGACCGCGAGGGCTTCGCAGCTGGCGACGTTTTTCGCAGGAGCGGACCCTGTCCGCGATGTGTGCGTTGATCAGGCGACAGCGCGTGCTCGGAGACCGCAATTACCTGCCGGGCGGGCTTCTGATCGACCCTGGTGACCCCCCGGGTGCCGCCTCGCAATCTTGAATCGTGGCCCGGCTGCCGCTGGCCTCAGGGCGCGATCGGCAACACCAGGCTGGCGCGCAGTCCGCCTTCGGGCCGGCGGCTCAGCGTGATGTCGCCGCCCTGCGCGCGGGCCACGGCGCGGGCGATGGCGAGACCCAGGCCGCTGCCACCGGTGTGGCGGGCGCGTGACGCTTCCAGCCGCACGTAGGGTTCGAATACCCGCTCGCGCTCGGCTTCCGGAATGCCCGGGCCGTCGTCGTCGATATCCACCCGCGCTTCGGTGGCGGTGCCCGACACGGTGACGCGGATCTTGCCGCCGCCGTAGCGGCGCGCGTTGTCCATCAGATTGGCCAGGCAGCGACGGGTGATCGACGGCCGCACGATGACCGGCTGCGCCACGCTGCCGCTCACTTCGATGTCGGCACCCAGCGCGGCGATGTCGTCGGCCACACCTTCGACCAGCGCGTCGAGCCGGGTCGGTGCGGCAGCTTCTGAACTGTCGCCGGCGCGCAGGAAGGCCAGGGTGTCGTCGATCAGCGTTTCCATGTCGGACAGATCGCGCTCGATGGCCTCGCGTACCGGGCCTTCGGGCAATTGTTCCAGGCGCAGCCGCACGCGGGTGATCGGCAGCCGCAGGTCGTGCGACACGCCGGCCAGCGCCTGCGCCCGGGTGTGGATCAGCGTGCGCAGCGCGCGCTGCATGCTGTTGAAGGCGCGTGCGGCGCCGGCCACTTCGCGCGGCCCGGATTCGCCCAGCGGGGCCTGTTCGAGGTCGCGCGCCAGCCCGTCGGCGGCGCGCGCGAACATGTCGAGCGGCCGGGTCAGCCGGCGTACCACCCAGATCGACAGCAGGCTGACGACGACGGCCACCAGCAGCAGGCTGCCGATGATGCGCAGCGGTCGCTCGGCGACTGCGGGGGGCGGCGAGTAGCGGAAGGTGACCACGGTCCCGTCGTCCAGGCGCGCCTGCGTCGACACGTTTTCGGCATGCGGCCTGGCGAGCAGCCGGGCCAGTGCTGGCGGTGGCGGAGGTGGCGGTCGCAGCGGCAGCGCGTCACCGGCCGGCGCGCCGGCGGGCGCCTTTGGACGTTCCAGCGTGATCACCTGATGCACATGCCGTCCCGCAATGCGTTCGCCGACCTTGCTGGAAAACGCCTCGAATTCCTCGTCCACCGGCCGCGCGTCGTCATGCCAGGGCTCGTCGAGCGACAGCGTTGTGCTCGGGCTTGCCAGCAGCCGCACCAGACGGGCCCGGCCGGCCGGGCCGGTGTCGTTGATCAGTGCGATCGATTCGGCCACCCGGGTCGCGGCATATTCGCTGCGCACCTGACGCGACAGGCGCACCCGGTCGTCCACCACCAGCCACAGGCCGATGCCATTGGCCACCAGCAAGCCGCCGAGCAGCGTCAGCAGGATCTGGCCGAACAGCGTGCGCGGCATCAGGCGCGAGAAAAACGCGCTCAAACGTGTTTCTCCACCGGCACCGACAGCACATAGCCTTCGCTGCGCAGTGTGCGGATGATGCGCGGTTCGCGGCCGTCGTCGCCGAGCCGGCGGCGCAGCCGGCTGATCATCACATCGACCGTGCGATCGAACGGACCGGCGCTGCGACCGGCCAGCACATCCATCAGCTGGTCGCGCGACAGCACGCGGTTGGGGCTTTCGGCCAGCGCGTTCAGCATGCGGAATTCGCCGCTCGACAGCGGTGTCACGACGCCCTGGGCGTCCACCAGGTGGCGCGCACCCAGATCGAGCGTCCAGCCGGCGAATCTGAGCGTACGCACATTGCCGTCACCGTCCGGCTGCTCGGGGGCTCGGCGCAGGATGCTGCGCACCCGGGCCAGCAGTTCGCGCGGATGGAATGGCTTCGGCAGGTAGTCGTCGGCACCCATTTCGAGGCCGATGATGCGGTCGAGTTCGTCGCCGCGCGCGGTCAGCATCAGGATGGGCAGGCGCGATTTCGCGCGGATTTCGCGGCACAGCGCGAGGCCGTCGTCACCGGGCAGCATCACGTCGAGAATCAGCAGGTCGCACGCTTCGTGGGCGAGTGCGGCGCGCAGGCCCGGGCCGTCAGCCACGGTGCGCACGTCCATGTCCTGCTTGCCGAGATAGTCGCGCAGCAGTTCGCGCAGGTCGGGGTCGTCATCGACGACCAGAATGCGCGGCTTGGGATTGGCGATGTTCATGCATGCAAGCTTAGCGGCTTGCCGCCGCCGCGCATGCACTCGGGACAAATCCACACAGCCGGTTTACGCGCTGTTAACAATTGCGCCGCGCACTCAGTGCGCGCTGTTGCGCCGTGACCGGGTCGAGGTCAGCGCGACCAGACCGAGCAGCAGTCCGGCGGCGGCGTAATCGGCGCTGTACAGGATCAGGCCGGCGCCGCCGCTGACCACAGCCAGTGCCGTCAGCGCGGGGATGCGCGTCGCCACGGCCAGTGCGCCGGACGCCAGCGCCAGCCAGCCGATGCGCTGGTCGATGAACAGCTGCGGCGCGTAGCGCCTTGCAGCGCAGCGCCAGTCGTCGCTCGTTGCCGCGCACAAGCCATGCAGCGCGTCGGATTCCATCAACCCGTAACGCAGCGCCGCGCTGGCCGCGACGGCGGCGGCGAAGGCGACGATCAGGCCGGTGAGCGGCGCGTTGCGGTGAAACAGGTGTCGGTTCATGGGCGGGGGAGTGTAGGCGGAGTCCGTCGCCGCAGGGCAACGGATTTTCGCTGTGTTAGCATCGCCGCGCTGCAACAACGGGTCGTTCGCAGACATGTACAACGCGGCAGAATGGCGAGTTGTGCAGACCCCAACCTTACCGGAAATTCCGCGTCCGACGCTTCATGGCGCGGTCGCACACCGCGCATGAAAAGACATATTTCGCTCGCCCGGATACTGATGGCGCTGTTCGTGGCGGGCGGCGTTGCCGCGGTCCACTTCGGCCTGTGGGCGGTGATGAACCGGCCGGTCAGCGTGGTCGAACCGCTCGATTACATCGACGGATTTTCGTACAGCCCCTACCGCCGTGACCAGACGCCGCTGCGCGGCATCTACCCCTCTTACGAAGAGATTGCGCAGGACCTCGTGCAACTGGGTGGCATCGCCCACCGCATCCGTACCTACAACTCGACCGAAAACCCGGAAGTGTCGGACCTGGCCGGCCGGAACGACCTGAAGGTCACGGCCGGCGCGTGGATCGATAGCGACAAGCTGCGCAACCGGCGCGAAATTGGTGCGCTGCTGGCCGACGCCCGCTTGCACAGCAACATCGACCGGCTGATGGTCGGCAACGAAGCACTGCTGCGCGCCGATGTGACGATGCCGGAAATGATCGAGTACCTGAGCGAGGTGCGCGAGGCGACCGATCTGCCGGTGTCCACCGCCGAGCCCTGGCATGTGTGGCTGAAAAACCCCGAACTGGCCAATCACGTCGACTACCTCGCCGTGCACCTGCTGCCGTATCACGAAGGCTTGCCAGCAGACAAGGCGGTCGATTACGCGATGGCGCGCTACCAGGAACTGCTCGATGCCTTTCCGGGCAAGCCCATCCTGATCGGTGAAATCGGCTGGCCGAGCAAGGGGCCGACCATCCAGGCCGCCGTGGCCTCGGAAGAGAACCAGGCGCGCTTCGTGCGCGAATTCCTGTACCGCTCGCTGTGCAAGAACCTGGACTACTTCCTGATCGAAGCCTACGACCAGCCGTGGAAGATCGAAATCGAAGGCTGGGCCGGCGCCTACTGGGGCATGTTCAATGCCGACCGACAGTTGAAGTTCCCGCTCGAAGGCAGCGTGGACCGCAACAGTGGCTGGATCGACGACGCGGTCGTGGCCACCGTGTTTGCGCTGGTCCCGATGCTGCTGCTGTGTCTGGCACAGCGGGGCATGAGCATGTTCGGCCTGCTGTGGATGTGCGTACTGGTGCAGGCCTGCGTCACCGCCATCGTCATTTCGGCCCGGCTGCCGGCAGACTATTACTTCACGCTGCGCGATCTCACGGCGCTGATCGGTCTGGTGTTCGGCGTCATGCTGACGGCGGGCGTGCTGTTGACCAATGGCTTCGAATTCGCCGAGGTGTTCTTCAAGGCGCGCTGGCGTCGCGCCTACAAGGCGGCCGAGCCGCTGCCGCCCGAGCGCCAGCCGTTCGTGTCGGTGCATCTGGCCTGCTGCAACGAGCCGCCGGAAATGGTGATCGCCACCATCGACAGTCTGGCGGCCATGGACTACCAGAACTTCGAGGTGCTGGTGATCGACAACAACACCAAGGACGAGGCGCTGTGGAAGCCGGTCGAGGCGCGCATGGCCGAACTGGGGCCACGCTTCCGCTTCTTCCATCTGTCGCCGTGGCCCGGCTTCAAGGCGGGTGCGCTGAATTTCGGCTTGAAGCAGACGGACCCGCGGGCCACCGTGGTCGGCGTGGTCGATGCCGATTACGTGGTCACGCCGGACTGGCTCAGTGCATTGATTCCGCACTTCCATGATGAAAAGGTCGCCGTGGTGCAGGCGCCGCAGGCGCACCGCGAATGGGAACGTCACCCGTTCCGCCGCATGTGCAACTGGGAGTTCGAAGGCTTCTTCCGCATCGGCATGCACCATCGCCACGAGCGCAATGCGCTGATCCAGCACGGCACGATGACGCTGGTGCGCCGTTCGCGCCTGGAAAGCTCGGGCAACTGGTCGGAGTGGTGCATCTGCGAAGACACCGAGCTGGGTCTGCGCCTGCTCGAAAACGGCGACGAACTGCGCTACATCGACCGCGTATTCGGCCGCGGCCTGACGCCGGCCAGCTTTGCTGCCCTGAAGTCGCAGCGCTTCCGCTGGGCTTTCGGCGCGATGCAGATCCTGAAGGGCCACTGGCGTTCGCTGTTCGGTCGCAGCAAGCTCGACAGCGGCCAGCGCTATCACTTCATCACCGGCTGGTTCTCGTGGTTCGGCGACGCGCTGCAACTGGTGTTCGCCATGGGTGCCATCGCCTGGACGGCGGCCATGCTGATCTGGCCCAAGCTGTTTTCGTTGCCGGTCACCATCATGCTGGCGCCGGTACTGGGTCTGCTTGTCGCCAAGGCGGCGATGGGCCCGATCCTCTACCGGCGCGCGATGGATTGCCCGTGGGCCGACATTGCCGGTGCGTCGCTGGTCAGCCTCGGTCTGTCGCACTCGATCGCACGCGGCGTGATGGCCGGACTGACGCACAAGCGCGGTGTGTTCCTGCGCACCGCCAAGGGCAGGGGCGAAAGTGGTCTGGCCCAGTTCTTCCAGCCGATCCGTGAGGAAACGTATCTGCTGCTGGCCTTGATCGCCGCCGCCTGGGCCATGATCATGCTGCGCGGTACACAGAACATCGAAGTCGTGCTGTGGGTGACCATGCTGGGTCTGCAGTCGCTGCCCTACCTCGCCGCCGTGGGCTGCCAGTTCATTGCGCAGTTGCCGGAAAAAGCCGAGCCGCTGCCGGCGCAGGCCCAGGCCGCGTGACCGGTCACTGAAGAAATGAACCGTCCCGCGCCGCGCTGGGTGCGTTATGCGCTTGTCCACTTCCTTGCCCTCGTGCTGCTGGCGGTCTGGCTGTGGCAGCGCAATGTGGCGCAGCCGCTGGCCGACGTGCCGGCGGACTTCGGTCCGCTCCAGTGCGTGTCCTACGCGCCCTATTACCGCCCGGGTGAATCGCCGCTGCAACCGGACTTCCGGGTCACGCGCGAGCGGATAGACGCCGATCTGGCGCGACTGGCCGAAATCTCCGGCTGCGTGCGGCTGTATTCGGTCGATCAAGGCCTGCACCATGTGCCGGAGCTGGCCGGCAAGCACGGCCTGAAGGTGCTGCTGGGTGCCTGGATAGGCGGTGATGCGGCGAAGAACGACCGCGAACTGGCTCAGGCCATCGAACTGGCCAACCGTCATCCGGACGTGGTGCGCGGCCTGATCGTCGGCAACGAAGTGCTGCTGCGACGCGAACAGACGCCGGACGCCATGCGCATCTATATCGAACGCGCGCAGGCGGCGACGAATGTGCCGGTCACCTACGCCGACGTGTGGGAGTTCTGGCTGATGAACAAGAGCCTCGCGCAGTCGGTCGATTTCGTCACCGTGCATGTTCTGCCCTACTGGGAAGACGAGCCGCAGCCGATCGATCGCGCGATCGCCCACGTCGAGGACGTGATGAAGACGGTCGATGCCGCCTTCGACAAGCCGCTGCTGATCGGTGAAACCGGCTGGCCCAGCGTGGGCAAGCAGCGCGATGGCGCACGACCCGGGGTGCTCGAGCAGGCACGCTACCTGCGCGAATTCGTCATCGCCGCGCACACGCACGGCTGGCAGTACAACCTGATCGAAGCTTTCGACCAGCCGTGGAAGCGCCGGCTGGAGGGCACGGTGGGCGGGTTCTGGGGTCTGCTCGATTCGGACGGCCAGGCCAAGTTTGCCTGGCAGGGGCCGCTCGCTGCGCGGGTGGACGGGCCGCAACCGCTGGTAGGCGGCGCCGCCGGTCTGGCGCTGGCGCTCGTGCTGTCGACGCTCGGCCGCGTGCGCCGACCCGCCGCGACGGTCGCGTTCGCCGTGTCCGGCGTGCTGGCCGGCGTCATCGCACCGCTGCAGTTCGACTATCTCGCGCTGGCCTGTCGCAGTCCGCTCGAATGGGCCGCCATGGGGAGCATTGCAGCGGTCGGCTGGCTGATGTGGGCCGCGCTGCCCTGGACACTGCACGGTCGCCCCGGCGAGGCGGTGCGCCTTGCGGCACGGGTGCTGCTGTTCGGGCTCGCATTCAGCGGCCTGCTGCTGGCTGTTGACGGCCGCTATCGTGACTTCCCCTTCCTGCTGTTCCTGCTGCCGGCCGTGCAGTGGGGTCTGGCCAACGCCTGGGCCCGGCTGGCGCCCTTGCCCCCTCTGCCGGAAGCGCCGCTGTTCGCCGCCGTCGCGGTGCTCGGCAGCGCCGTCGCCTGGCTCGCCGACTGGCGTAATCCGCAGGCGTTCGCCTGGCTCGCGCTGACGATCGTGATGGCGAGTGCGTTCGTGCTGCGTCGGGAACGCGGGTACTGAGCTGAAACCGCCGCTCGCGGCGAGGCTGCCGCTCCCACAAGGACCGCTCCCCAGGCACGCTACCTGCAGCGAAACTCCAGCTTTCCGGCAGCCCGCTATCGCACCCTTCAGCGGAACAGTGTCTTGTATTCCCTTGGCTGGCAGCGCAGGTACTGGGGTGCGGCGTCGACCTGCGCGCCCAGTTTCGCGGCGGCGTGCCAGGGCCAGCGGGGGTCGTACAGCATGGCGCGGGCGAGTGCGATCAGGTCGGCCTGACCGCTGGCGAGGATGGCTTCAGCCTGTTCCGCCTCGGTGATCAGGCCGACTGCGATGGTCGGCAGGCCGCCGTCGCGCTTGATGCGTTCGGCGAAAGCGACCTGATAGCCGGGCACCGCCGGAATCTGCTGCAGCGGCGAGGCGCCGCCGCTCGACACGTGGATCCAGGCCGCGCCGCGCGCCTTCAGCGCCTGCGTGAAGGCGACGCTCTGATCGACATCCCAGCCGCCGTCCACCCAGTCGCTGGCGGAGATGCGCACACCGACCGGCTTTCCGGCCGGAAAGGCGGCGCGCACGGCATCGAACACTTCAAGCGGGAAGCGCATGCGGTTGTCCAGCGAGCCGCCGTACTCGTCGCTGCGTGTATTGGCAAGCGGCGTCAGGAACTGGTGCAGCAGATAGCCGTGCGCGGCGTGCACTTCGATCGCGTCCAGCCCGAGTCGCGCCGCGCGACGGGCCGTGTCGGCGAATGCAGTGCGGATGCGCTGGAGTGCCGCCGCATCAAGGGCGACCGGTGGATGTTCGCCCGGCGCATGCGGCTGCGCTGACGGCGCCACGGTCTGCCAGCCTCCGGCCGATGGAGGTATCTGCGCGCCGCCTTCCCACGGTCGTGCGACCGATGCCTTGCGGCCGGCGTGGCCGATCTGGATGGCGATCGGCATGGCCGAATGTGCGCGCACCGTGTCGAGCACGCGCGCCAGCGCGGCTTCGTTGGCGTCCGACCAAAGACCGAGGTCCTCGGCCGAAATGCGGCCCTCCGGCTCGACCGCCGACGCTTCGATGATCAGCAGGCCGGCGCCGGACAGCGCCATCTGTCCCAGATGCATCAGGTGCCAGTCAGTGGCGCAGCCGTCCTGCGCCGAGTACTGGCACATCGGTGCGATGACGATGCGGTTGGGGAGCTGCAGCGGGCCGAGCGCATAGGGCTGGAAAAGCAGGCTGGACATGGGTGACGGTGCGTGGTGACAGAGGCGTGCAGTATCCCTGACGGCGGCCCGGGCGCGCCACCGTCAGGTTGCCGAACCAACGGAAAGTCAGTGAAGAATCAGAGTCCGAGTTCGCTCAGCCCCGGATGGTCGTCCGGCCGACGGCCCTGCGGCCAGCGGAACAGGCGATCGGATTCGCTGATCGGCAGGTCGTTGATGCTGGCGTGGCGGCGCGCCATCAGGCCGCGCTCGTCGAATTCCCAGTTCTCGTTGCCGTAGGAACGGAACCACTGGCCGTCGGCGTCGAGCCATTCGTAGGCAAAACGCACCGCGATGCGGTTGCCACCGGTGCACCACAGTTCCTTGATCAGCCGGTACTCATGTTCCTTCGCCCACTTTCGGGTCAGGAAATCGACGATGCCGGCGCGTCCGTTGATGAATTCCGAGCGGTTGCGCCAGCGGCTGTCCGGCGTATAGGCGAGCGACACCTTGTGCGGGTCGCGATTGTTCCAGCCGTCTTCGGCGGCGCGCACCTTCTGTGCGGCGGTGTCGGCGGTGAAGGGCGGCAGCGGCGGGCGGGGGGCGTCGGTCATGGCGGGCTCCATCGGGCAGGGTTGGAAAAAGGACGGGGATACAGATCTGTCTACATGCTTGAACAAGACAGGTCTGTCTGTCAACATGCGAAGATGACTTTCACCCTCGACGACCTCGCCGGCTCCGGCCCGCTGCCGGAGCAGGACGCGCGCACCCGCGTGCTCGAAACGGCCTACCGGCTGTTCTACCGGCATGGTCTGCGCGCCACCGGCATCGACCGCATCATCGCCGAGTCGGGCGTGGCCAAGATGTCCTTCTACCGTCACTTTCCTTCCAAGCAGGCGTTGATCGACGCCTACCTCGACCTGCGCCATGCGCGCTGGATGGCCTGGCTGGAAGGTCGGCTCGGCGGGTCGAGTTCGCCGCGCGACGGGCTCGCTGCGCTGCCCGATGCACTCGATGACTGGTTCCGCAGCCCCGGCTTCCGCGGCTGCGCCTTCATCAACGGTCACGCCGAAGCGGGATCCGACGCCCCGGCCATGACCGTGATGCACAAGCGCGCGCTGGCCGCACGCATCGAACAGCAGTGTGAAGACGCCGGCCTGGCCTGTCCCGGAGACGTGGCGGCCGACCTGCTGCTGGCCATCGAAGGCGCCATCGTGCGCGCGCAGATGGACGGCGCCGATGCTGCGCGCGGCCCATTGCACAGGCTGTTCGCGCGCACCCTGTCGGATGCCGGCGGCGAACGGGCCTGACGGTCCCCGGAACGCTGACTGTGGGGCGGCCGCGCGCAGCGCTCTCCCTCGGCTCCCCTCCGCAGCGTCGCATCCGGGCAACCATTTCGCTCGCGGTGTCAGCGGATGCGGACGACGCGCTCTCGCCGATACCGGTACCATCCTTGCCCCATGAACTATGAAATCCTGCTCGGCCTGCGCTATGTGCGGGCGAAACGGCGCAACGGCTTCATTTCCTTCATTTCCCTGATTTCCACGCTCGGTCTGGCGCTGGGCATTGCAGCGCTGATCACGGTGCTGTCGGTGATGAACGGATTCCAGAAGGAGTTGCGCACCCGCATCCTCGGCGTGGCGTCACACGTGCAGATCACCGGCTACGACAACGAACTGACCGACTGGCAGCAGGTGGCCGATCGCGCGTTGCAGAACACCGACGTGAAGGCCGCAGCCCCCTATGTCAGCGAGCAGGCCATGCTGAGCTTCGACCAGACGGTGCGCGGCGCCATGGTGCGCGGCGTGCTGCCGGCGGCCGAAGATGGCGTCGCCGATTTCAGTCAGCACATGCGCGCCGGCAATCTTGCCGATCTGCAGCCGGGCGGCTTCGGCGTGGTGCTGGGCATCGAACTGGCGCGCGCGCTGCGCGTGCAGGTCGGCGAAAAGGTGACGCTGATCGCGCCGCAGGGTCTGGTGACGCCGGCGGCGGTGCTGCCACGGCTGAAGCAATTCACGGTGGTCGGCGTGTTCGAGGCCGGGCATTTCGAGTACGACGCCAGTCTGGCGCTGATCCACATGCAGGACGCGCAGACGCTGTACCGGATGGAAGACCGCGTGTCGGGCGTGCGGCTCAAGCTGGGCGACCTGTTCGACGCGCCGCGCGTGGCGCGCGATCTGCACGCGCAGATGTCGGGCGACGGTCTGCTGGTCGGCGACTGGACGCGCCAGCACGCCAATTTCTTCCGCGCCATCGCGATCGAGAAGAACATGATGTTCATCATCCTGATGCTGATAGTCGCCGTGGCGGCGTTCAACATCGTGTCCATGCTCATCATGGTGGTGACCGACAAGCAGGCGGACATCGCCATCCTGCGCACGCTGGGTGCCAGCCCGGCCAGCATGATGGCGGTGTTCATCGTGCAGGGCGCCATCATCGGCGGCGGCGGCCTGCTGCTCGGCGTGGCCGGCGGTGTGGCGCTGGCGTCCAATCTCGACGTCGTGGTGCCGGCCATCGAAGCCATCGCCGGTGTGTCGCTGTGGTCGGCCGAGGTGTATTTCATTCCCGAGCTGCCGTCGGAAATCCTGTGGTCCGACGTGCTGACGGTGACCGTCATCGGCGGCCTGCTGACACTGGCCGCGACGCTCTATCCGAGCTGGCGCGCGTCGCGCGTGCAGCCGGCGGAGGCACTGCGCTATGAATGAAGCCGTGCTGAAGTGCGAGGGACTGACCAAGGTGTTCCATCAGGGCAAGGTCGAGGTGCCCGTGCTGTCCGGCGTCGATCTGGCGGTGCTGCGCGGCGAGCGCGTGGCCATCGTCGGCGCCAGCGGATCGGGCAAGAGCACCTTGCTGCACCTGCTGGGCGGGCTGGACACGCCGACTGCGGGCAGCGTGTCGCTGCTCGGCCAGCAGTATTCGACGCTGGGCGAGGCGGCGCGCGGCGCGCTGCGCAACCGCTCGCTGGGCTTCGTCTACCAGTTCCATCATCTGCTGGCCGAGTTCTCCGCGCTCGACAATGTCGCGATGCCGCTGATGATCCGCCGCCAGTCACGGCCGCAGGCGCGCGAAGCCGCCGCGGCCATGCTGGCCGACGTCGGGCTGGCGCACCGGGTGGACCATCAGCCGGGCGAAATGTCCGGCGGCGAACGCCAGCGCGTGGCGATCGCGCGCGCGCTGGTCACCCAGCCGGCCTGCGTGCTGGCCGACGAGCCGACCGGCAATCTCGACAGCAAGACCGCCGACGGCGTGTTCGACCTGATGCTGACGCTGAGCCGCACGCGCGGCACCAGCTTCGTCATCGTCACGCACGACGAGCGGCTCGCCGCACGGGCGGACCGCATCGTGCGGCTGGTGGACGGCCGGTTTTAGGCAGAATCAAGGCACAAGAGGCAAGGTGCAAGGTGGCGGCGCCTGCGGTTTCAGGCGGTTCGGCGTGCGAGGGCGCGCAAGGTGTCGCGCGTTGCTTCGTCAGCGGTGACCGACTGCAGTCGCGCCTCCAGCCGGGCAATGAAGCCAGCCGAGGCGTGGCCGGCGTGCACATTGCCAAGCTGCATCAGCAGGTCGTCGATCAGATACCACTCGTCGTCACTGAGCGCCTGCCGCGATGCGGTGGGCGCGCTGCGCGTGCGACCATCGAGGTCACCTTTGAACTGCATGTAGACATCGAGTTTTTCAACGGTCAGGGTCATGCCAGTCTCCACTTCGTTTCTTGACGGGGCCGATTCCAGGGCCTGATGGCGCCGGCACTCCCGCTTCGTTCCCGCCGCGCCCAGTGTCCCTCTTGCGGGTAGGGGAACACGGGGGTGCCGCGCACGTCGTCATGATTACGCCTTGCGCCGCTGCGCCCGCGCGCGCCAGCTGCGTATCAGGTGCCAGCGCCACAGGCCCAGCACAGTGACGTAACCGATCGCGGCCAGCGTCACTGCCAGCAGCGGCAGGCCGATCAGCAGCGGCTCGCCCAGCGCCATCACCCAGTCGAACAAGGCGCGGATCCAGCCGCCGAATCCGGCACCGTCCGGGATGTGCGGCGCGTGGAAGGTGGCGCCGGGTGGCATGGTCAGGCCGAGCAGCGGCATCACCAGCCGGCCGTAGCCCCACGCGAAGGCGTACAGCGGCACGATGGTCAGCGGGTTGCTGTAGAAGGTGACGGCCATCGACAGCGGCAGGTTCACGCGCAGCAGTACCGCCAGCCCGGCGGCCCCCAGCATCTGCAGCGGCCCCGGAATCAGTCCGGCGAACAGCCCGACCGCGACGCCGCCCGCGCAGCTGTGGCGGTTCAGGTGCCACAGCCTGGGATGGCCGAGCCAGTCGGCAAAGGGTGCCAGCCAGCGATTGCAGCGCAGGGTTTCCGTGTCGGGGATGTATTTCCGGAAGATTTTTTTCATCGGAGCGGATTATCCGCTGCCGTCGTGACGGCATGGCAATGGTGTGGTTCGAATGACTTCCGGGACGCGTGACGGGATAATCGATCGTCATGATCCTGCCCGTCGCGCTTTCGCTTGTTGCCGGTACCTGGCTCGCCCAGCAGCAGGCTTTGCTGCCCGTGCCCGCCATGCTTTACGGCCTGTCGGCCCTTTCGCTGCTGCTGGCGCTGGTCGCTTCGACCCGACTCACGCGCGCTGCATCCGACAGCGCCCTCTGCGTCTCGGTTGCACTGGCCGCCTTCGTGTGGGCCAGCGCAACAGGGCATGTCGCGCTGGCCGACCGTCTGTCGCACGCGCTGGAAGGGCAGGACATCGACCTGATTGGCGTGATCGCGGGGCTGCCGCAGCGGGTGGAGCGCGGCCAGCGCTTCGATCTGGCGGTCGAACAGGCGCCGTCCGGCGTGCCGCAAAGAATCGCCCTGACCTGGTACGACAGTCGCGACGCGGATTCGCCGGCAGCGGAAGCGACCCCGCAGTTGCAGGCCGGCAGCCGCTGGCAGCTGCGCGTACGCCTGAAGCGGCCGCACGGCAACATGAATCCGCACGGCTTCGACTACGAAGCCTGGCTGTTCGAGCGCGGCATCGGCGCGACCGGCCATGTGCGTGCCGGCGGCGAAGGACGACAGGCGCAGCGGCTGATCGCCGTTCGGGCGGGCGGGCTCACCGCATGGATCGATGCACAGCGCGACGCGGTGCGATCGCGTTTCACGGCGGTGATGCACGACGACGCGCTGGCCGAAGTGCCGCCGTGGCGATGGGCCGGCGTGCTGATCGCGCTGGCGATCGGCGACCAGCGGGCGATCCCGCCGGCACACTGGGACCTGTTCGAGCGCGCCGGCCTGACGCATCTGGTGTCGATCTCCGGATTGCACGTCACGATGGTCGCCGCACTGTCCGGTCTGTTGCTGTCGGCGCTCTGGCGCCGGGTGCCCGCGCTGGCACTGCGCTGTGCCGCGCAGCGCGCAGGCCTCGTCGCCGGATTGATGGCCGCCACCGCCTACTGCGCGCTGGCTGGTTTCGGCATTCCGGCGCAGCGCACGCTGATCATGCTGGCGGTCGCCGGGGTGGCGTTGCTGGCCGGGCGTTTCTCGTCACCGTTCAATGCGCTTGCACTGGCCGTGTGTGTGGTGTTGCCGCTGCACCCGATGGCGGTGATGAACCCCGGCTTCTGGCTGTCGTTCGGCGCGGTGGCGCTGCTGTTCTACGCGGCCGCCGGCCATCTGGGACCGCCGCATCCGGTGCGCAGCTGGCTCGGCGCACAGGCCGCGATCACGCTCGGCCTGGCGCCGCCGATGATGGCGCTGTTCGGTCAGGTGTCGCTCGTGTCGCCGCTGATCAACCTGTTCGCGATTCCGCTGGTCAGCGTGGTCATCACGCCACTGGTGCTGATCGCCATCGTGCTGCCGCTCGACGCGCTGCTGTGGCTGGCGCATGCGCTGACCACCGGGCTGATGTGGGCGGTGCAGGGGCTGGTCGCGCCCGACTGGGTGCTGTGGCATGCCGCAGCGCCGTCAGGTTGGGCGGTCGCGTGCGGCATGCTCGGTGCCGCGAATCTGCTCGCGCCGCGCGGCTGGCCCGGACGTGTGCTCGCCGTGCCGCTGATGTTGCCGCTCTTCATGACGCCGGACACCCGGCCGGCCGCCAGCGACATGCGGGTGGTCGTGCTCGACGTCGGTCAGGGACTGGCCGTGCATGTGCAGACCGCGCAGCACGACCTGCTGTTCGACACCGGCCCGCGCTACGGCGTGGAAGCCGATGCCGGCGGGCGGCTCGTGCTGCCCTATCTGCGGGCGATCGGTGTGCGGCAACTCGACACCCTGATCGTCAGCCACGCCGACAGCGATCATTCAGGTGGCGCCGCATCGTTGCTCGCCGGCCTGCCGGTGGGCGAGGTGCTGTCGTCGGTGCCGGCGCACGACGGGCTGCGTCTGGTGCGGCCCGACACGCGGGACTGCGCAGCCGGCCAGCGCTGGACGGTGGATGGCGTACAGTTTTCGATGCTGCATCCGCCGCCCGGTGCCGTCGCACTTGGCGCGCGCAGCAGCAACGCGTTGTCGTGCGTGCTGCGCGTCGACAGCGTCCACGGTTCAGCCCTGATCACCGGCGATGTGCTGGCCGACGGTGAAGCGGCGCTGCTCAAGGCGGCTGCGCCGCTGGCCGCCGATCTGCTGGTGAGCCCGCATCACGGCAGCCGCACGTCGTCGACGGAAGCCTTCGTGGAGGCGGTCGACGCCAGCGATGTTGTGCACGCCGTCGGCTACCGCAACCGCTTCAATCACCCGCATCCGAAGGTGCAGGCACGCTATGCCGACCAGGGAACTGCCCAGTGGCGCAGCGACCTCCACGGTGCCGTGGCATTCGATTTCACCGCAGACGGCATCCACCGCAAGCTCAGCCGCGAGATCAACGCGCGCTACTGGCACAATCGGTTTCCTGTTCAACCCGAAGGACCGTGATGGGACTGTTTGACCGGATATCGGCGTGGTTAGGCAGCGCGCCGCCCGCACCACGCGACGCAGCGCCGCGTCTGCACCGCGTGCAGTGCGCCAATCCGAAAGGGCTGCATCACATGGCTTATGCGGAATGGGGCGACCCGGCGAATCCGCGCGTGCTGGTGTGCGTGCACGGACTGACCCGGGTCGGGCGCGACTTCGACTTTCTCGCGCAGCAGCTCGCCCGGCACTACCGCGTGGTGTGCCCTGACGTGGTCGGACGCGGTCGCAGCGACTGGCTGCCGGACGCCGCGAATTACGGCGTGCCGCAGTACGTCGGCGACATGGTGACGCTGATCGCGCGCCTCGGCGTCGAAGAGGTGCATTGGTTCGGTACCTCGATGGGCGGCCTGATCGGCATGGCGCTGGCTGCGCTGCCGCAGTCGCCGATCACCCGCATGGTGCTGAACGACGTCGGACCGGTGGTCACCTCGGTGAGTCTTCGGCGCATCGCGGAGTACGTCGGCAAGGCGCCGAAGTTCGCCAGCCTGGACGAGGCCGACCGGTACATCCGTGCGGTCAGCGCGCCGTTCGGGCCGCTGACCGACGCGCAGTGGCGCCATCTCACGGTGCATTCGACGCGGCCGACGGCCGGCGGCGCCTTCGAAATGGGCTATGACCCGGATATCGCCAAGCCGATGCAGGGCATGCTGTTCCTGGGCGACATCGAACTGTGGAATCTGTATGAGGCGATCCGTTGCCCGACGCTGTGCGTGCGCGGCGCCGAATCGGATCTGCTGACGCGCGACACGCTGGCGCAGATGGCGGCGCGCGGACCGAAGGCGCGCACGCTCGAGATTGCCGGCGTCGGACACGCGCCGATGTTCATGGACACCGCGCAGACCGCGCCGATCGAACAATTCCTGATCGAAGGTTTCACCGCATGACGAAGAACAAAACTACGGACGAAACAACGGACGAGACAACGAAGCCGTCAGCGGACGAAGTGATCGCCGCGACGCGCGACTGGCTGGAGAAGGCCGTGATCGGCCTCAACCTGTGCCCGTTCGCCAAGGCGGTGTATGTGAAGGAACAGGTGCGTTATGTGGTCAGCGAAGCGACGCACCTGGATGGCTATCTGGAGGATATTGACCGCGAGATCGAGTTTCTCGCCGCAGCCGATCCGCAGCAGGTGGACACCACCCTGATCATGCATGCATCGTTGCTCGAGGATTTTCTCGATTTCAACGACGTGCTCGATCTGGTCGACGACGCGGTGACCGAGCATGGGCACGAAGGCGTGCTGCAGGTCGCTGCCTTCCATCCGCTGTGGCAGTTCGCCGACACCGAGCCGGACGACATCGGCAACTTCACCAACCGGGCACCGTTCCCGACCATCCACCTGCTGCGCGAAGCCAGTGTCACGCGCGCGGTTGACGCTTTCCCGGAAGCGGAAAGCATCTACGAGCGCAACATCGACACGCTGGAAAAGCTGGGTCTCGACGGTTGGCGCGCACTTGGCCTGCCGGTCGGGCTCCGGTCCGCGTCAAATTCGAAGTCCTGAGCCGCGGCCGCGCCGTCAGCGACGGGCCGGCCAAGTGCGGCGCAACCGCGTGTGGTCCAGTCCGATGCGGCTCAATCAACTTCCGAAAAGTTCGCCAGTTCGGCGCTCAGTTCAGGCCAGTTGTGTGAAAGCCTGTGTACGCCGGCCGGCGTGACGACATCGATCGAAAACACTCTCTTGTCGGCGCTGACCAGACCGGCACCGTGGACAGTCGGCTGAGACGGGTCGCGCGCATGCCGCAGCACCACCTTCATCTGGCGGCCCGGCACGGCCGACTCGAGGCGCAGCCGGTTCGAGTGATTGGTGAGATCGACGATGTACTGATTGACGTCTACGTCGTTCATGACAGTCCTCCTGGCAGATGATGCGTTCAGAAGTCAGAACTTCAATCTAGCACCGCTCGCGCGTTCGCTCTCCCCAATCGATGCTGCAGTGCAATCGCATGCGATGATGCGCCGCCTCTCCGACGACCCGAACAGACCTGTCCGTGACTGTCTCCCTGCCCGACATTCCGCTTGAAATCATCTATCGCGACGACGTCATGGTCGCGATCAACAAGCCGTCCGGCCTTCTGGTGCACCGCACCGCGCTCGATCGGCACGAAACCGAATTTGCAGTGCAGCGGCTGCGCGACCAGATCGGCCAACGCGTGTGGCCGGTGCACCGGCTGGACCGCGGCACGTCGGGGGTGCTGGTGTTCGCGCTCGACGCGGTGTCGGCGCATGCGCTGGCGGACCAGTTCGCGCAACACACGCCGGACAAGCGCTACCTCGTGCTGGTGCGCGGCCATCCGTCGGAGGCGGGCGTCATCGACCATCCGCTGCGTCGCGTGATCGACGCAATCGACCCGCGCGCGGCGCGTGAGGGCGCCGAACCCGTCGAGGTGCAGCCGGCGCTGACCCGATACCGACGGCTGGCGACAGTCGAACTGCCAGTCATGGTCGATCGCTACCCGAGCAGCCGCTATGCGCTGGTCGAAGCGCTGCCGCTGACCGGCCGCACGCACCAGATCCGGCGCCACATGAATCACATCGCCCACCCGGTAATCGGCGATTCGACCCACGGCAAGGGCGTGCACAACCGCTATTTTGCGTCCGCCTGGGGCGTGAGCCGGCTGATGCTCGCCTGTATATATATGCAACTGCGGCATCCGGTCAGCGGTGATCCGATCACGCTGCAATGCGATCCGGGTGAAGCGTTCGGGCGGCTGGCCGAGGCATTCGGCTGGAAGCTGCAGTCGATTTTCGCTTGCTAGCAGCAAGATATCGCCCGATCAACGTACGCATCGCGGACAGGGTCCGCTCCTACGAAGGGCAACATCGTCGCGGTTTTCGTAGGAGCCTGCCCCGCAGGCGATTCCCGTCTTCGAAGTGCGGCATCGCGTGATCAACGTACGGATCGCGGACGGGGTCCGCTCCTACGCAAGGCAGCACCGTCGCGGTTTTCGCAGGAGCCGTCCCACGGTCGGCCCTGCATGGCCGACCGGCTATGCGGGCGGCGAGCGGTGCTCGCCGAAACCGCCGCTCAGCCCCCGCAGGCGATTCCCGTCTTCGAAGTGCGGCATCGCGTGATCAACGTACGCATCGCGGACAGGGTCCGCTCCGAAGGGCAACAGCGTCGCGGTTTTCGTAGGAGCCTGCCCCGCAGGCGATTCCGGTCTCCGAAATGCGGCATCGCGTGATCAACGCCCGGATCGCGGACAGGGTCCGCTCCTACGAAGGGCAACATCGTCGCGGTTTTTCGTAGGAGCCGTGCTCGCCGAAACTCCCGCTCCGTTCCCGCAGGCGATCCCGGTTTCACAACACGTGAGATCGCACGATCGGCGTGCGCATCACAGACACAAGGCCCGCGGCGGCGAATCACGCCGCCGAGCGTCAAGGTTGCAAAATCGAGGTCGCCAGCTCATGCCGCGAAATATCGCGGATCCGCGGGATTTAGCGGGGTTATGTATTCCTGGCTAAGAAGTTTTAATCTTTCAAGATATTGTTTTTAAAAAAGAAAAGTCTTCCCGTTGCAACTGGCACGCATGCTGCTGAGAGGAAAGCGTCGAGAGCACACCGCTCAACCCGAAACCGGGCGACTGCATACCCAACCTCAAAGGAGCTTTGCCATGAACAAGATGATCGCTGTCCTGATGTTTGCCGGTCTGACCGTGTCCGCCGCCTCGTTTGCCGGCAGCACGACCACCCATGAATCCATCTACGAGCCCGGCTATCTGAGCAACCTGTCGGACAAGGGCGCGCTGGGCGGGCGTGCCGCGACCCGCGACGTGCTGGCCCACGAGTCGACGTATGACCCGGCCTATCTGCGTGCGCTGAGTCAGGCACCGGCGGGCAAGTCGTTCGACGGTCTCGTGATCAACCACGAGTCGACCTATGCGCCGGGCGTGCTGCGCAGCTTCACGTCGGAGCGCGCGGTGCCGATGCGCAGCGCGCAGGCGCCGGCGGACCGTTCGGCGATCTGATGCGGTCTGCAACACCGGATCGCCGACGGGGCGATCCGGTGTGCAGCGCAACCGTCGCAATGGCGCATCGTCCCGCGGACCGTCATCGGCCCGCATTTCACTTCTGGTGAGCGGAGCACGCGACACCAGCCGTGATGCGGCGCAGCAGGAAACGATGTTCCGGATAGTCCGAACGGACTATCAATGCCCATATTTCATGTCACGGCATGGACATGTTCGGCCCCGACAATCGGCGCTGAACTCATCCCCGCCTGCCATGAAAACCCTGATTGCTCTCGGCGCCTTCGCGGCGCTCATCCCCTCTTTTGCCAACGCCTGGTGGGACGAAGCGTGGACCGCCCGCCGCACCGTCACGCTCGATACCAGCGCCGCGGGCGTGCCGATCAGCGCGCCGCAGAACTCGATTCCGGTGGCGATCCGCCTGCACAGCGGGAATTTCGACTTCCTGGGCGCGAAGGACGATGGCTCGGACATCCGCTTCGTCACCGCCGACGACAAGACGGTGCTGAAACACCACATCGAACGCTTTGATGCGCTGAACGAACTGGCCGTGCTGTGGGTGCAGGTGCCGCTGATCGCGGCCGGCGACACGCCAGCCACGCTGTACGCCTACTTCGGCAATGCAGCCGTCGGCGGCGCACAGGACAGCAAGGAGACCTATGACGCCTCGACCGTCGGCGTGTGGCACTTCTCAGAAGCCGCCCCGCTGGCCGATGCATCCGCCAGCGCGCTGATGGCGCAGGGGACGGTGCAGATCCAGAAGGCGGCGCTGTTGGGCGACGCTGCCATCTTCGGCGGTACGCCGATCACGGTGGCGGCGGGCGCACCGCTGGCGACGACCGCAGGCGGCGCCTGGACGATGTCGGCCTGGATCAAGCCGGCCGCGCTGCCGCAGCAGGCGACGCTGTACGGCCAGGGCGCACTGACCGTGAAGATCGAAGACAGCGCGCTGGCATTGAACATCGGCGCCACGCGACTGGCCGGCGGCACGCTGCAGCCGGGCGTGTGGCAGCACGTCGCGGCAACGGTCGGCGGCGGCAAGGCCACCCTCTACATCAATGGTCAGCCGGCCGGCAGCGCCGACGTTGCGCTGACCGCAGAGCAGGCCGACGTCGTCATTGGCGACGGCTACACCGGCGAACTGGACGAAGTGCAGCTGGCGAACACCGCGCGCAGCCCGGACTGGATCAAGCTTGCCGCGTTGGGGCAGGGCGCTGACGCGACCTTCGTCGCGGTGCGCGAGGAGGTGGCCGAATCGGAAGGGGGGCACAGCCACTTCGCGGTGCTGGTCGACAACCTGACCGTCGATGCCTGGGTGGTCATCATCATCCTCGGTGTCATGTTCCTGATCAGCGCCTGGGTCATGGTGGACAAGGCGATGCAGGTGATGCGCATCGACAAGGCCAACCGCGGCTTCATCAATCGCTTCCGCACGGCTGCCAATGACTTCCTGCTGCTCGACAAGGGTGAAACATATGGTGATTCGTCACTGTTCCGCCTGTATGGCGCCGGGCTGCGCGAAATCCGCAAGCGATTCGACACCCAGGGTGAAGCCGCCGGCCTGACCGGCGCGTCGATGGACGCGATCAAGGCCGCCATCGATGCCGATCTGGTGCGCGAATCGCACAAGCTCAACGCGCGCATGGTGTTGCTGACCATCGCGATTTCCGGCGGCCCCTTCCTCGGCCTGCTCGGCACGGTGGTCGGCGTGATGATCGTGTTCGCGGCCATCGCGGCAGCCGGCGACGTGAACGTCACCGCCATCGCGCCCGGTATTGCCGCCGCATTGCTGGCCACCGTCGCCGGTCTGGCGGTCGCGATTCCGGCGCTGTTCGGCTACAACTACCTCGCGTCGCGCATCAAGAACATCAGCGCCGACATGCAGATCTTCGTCGACGAGTTCATCACCCGCGTCGCCGAAGTGCACGGCCGCTGAGAGGCGAAAAATGCGACCCCCACGCTCACTTCGTTCGCTGCCCCCCACGGGGGCTGCTCAGCGCCTTCGGGCGGCCGGGCGGCGCTGACATGTCCGCCGACGTCAAGGACGACAACCAGCCGTACGACGAAATCAACGTCACGCCGATGCTCGACCTGGCGTACGTGCTGCTGGTGGTGTTCATCATCATGACCACGGCGTCGGTGCAGGGCATCAAGGTCGAGGCGCCGGTGACCGAAACGGTCGTCAGCCTGGCGAAACCGCAGACGCGAGCCATCACGATCACGGCTGCCGGCGATGTTTTTCTCGACGCCTATCCGGTCGATCTGGCAATGCTCGAAACCCGCCTTGCCCAGCACAAGAGTGCCAACCCGGCGCTGCCCGTGGTGCTCAAGGGCGACGCGGCCGCGCACTTCGAAAAGGTGTCGGCCGTGCTGGAAATCTGCAAGCGGCTGGACATCACCGAAGTCGGCCTGGTGACCAAGAAGGCGGCAGGCTAGGCATGGAGCGGAACGCGTAATGCAGGTCAATACCGAAGCCAAGCCGTACGACGCGATCAACGTCACGCCGATGCTCGACCTGGCGTATGTGCTGCTGGTCGTGTTCATCCTGATGACGACTGCCGGCGTGCAGGGGCTGACGATGACGCTGCCCAAGCCGTCGAACAAGCCGAGCACCGAACAGCACGAAATCAAGATCGTGCAGGTGATGGAAAGTGGCGCGCTGATGGTCAATGGTGTCGGCGTGACGCTCGGCCAGCTCGAAGGCCAGCTCAATGCCGTGCGGGCGCGCGACCCGAAATTCAGCGTGATGATCCGCGGCGAAGCCCGCGCACCCTATGCCGGCGTGATCGAGGTAATCGATCTGGTCAATCGCATGGGCATCGAAAACGTCGGCCTCATCACGTCCAGGATCGGTACCTGATGGGCGCACTTGCAGAAGATTCGGTCGACGGCGTCAGCACCGGCCGTCGCGTGCGCAACATCCTGCTGGCGCTGGCCGGCATGGGGATGGTTGGCTACGGCGGCTACTGGTTGAAGACGCAGTTTTCGAAGCCGTCGGCACCCGCCCGTCAGGTGACGAAGATTTCCATCATTCCGGATACGCCCCCGCCGCCCCCGCCACCGCCGCGTGAAGAAAAGCGGCCGGAGCCGAAGGAGCAGAAGGACGTCAAGGTCGAGCAGCCCAAGCCGGTCGAGGCGCCGCCGCAGCAGGCCGAGCAGCTGAAGATGGAAGGTGCGGCCGGCGACGGCCCGAGCGCGTTCGCGTCGGGCGACGTCACCAATGAATACAAGGGTGGCGACATCGGCAGCACGATAGGCGGCGGCCCGGCCAAGCCCAGCCGCATGCAGTACGCCTTCTACACCAATGCGCTGCAGCGCCACATCCAGGACGAGCTCGCGCGCAACCGCAACGTGAAGCAGATCGATTACCGCGTCGTCGTGAAGGTGTGGCTCGGCCGTGACGGCAGCATCCAGCGCGCCGTGCTCGACGACAGCACCGGTGACGACAAGGCCGACAGTGCGCTGTCGGCCGCGCTGGCCGACATGCGCGCCTTCCGCGACGCGCCACCGGCCGACATGCCGCAGCCGATCCGCCTGCGCATCACCAACCGGCTGACCGGCTGAACGCGCGAGCGCTCCGCCCACCCATTCCAGACAGATCCCGGACCGATGTCATGAAGAAATCCCTCCTCCCTGTTGCACTGGCCGCGCTGTTCGCGCTGCCGGCGCACGCCAGTGAAGCGGAAACGCTGGATACGCTGCGCCAGACCACGCTCAACCTGATCGATGCACTGGTCGACACCGGCGTGCTGACACGCGAAAAGGCCGATGCGCTGGTCAAGGCCGCCGAAGCCAAAACTGCCAAGGCAGTGGCCAGGGCAAAAAAGGACACCACGGTGCGCGTGCAGTACGTACCCGAATCGGTGAAGGCGGAAATCCGCGACCAGCTGAAGCAGGAAGTGCTGGCCCAGGCGCGCAGCGAAGGCTGGGCGACGCCGAACGCGATTCCGGAGTGGACCGAACGCATCAAGATCGAGGGTGATATCCGGGTGCGCTATCAGGATGATCGTCTCGGGGATGACAACACCACTACCCTGGGCTTGACCGGCCT
The DNA here is from genome assembly GCF_030698125.1 of Methyloversatilis sp. GTDB lineage: Bacteria > Pseudomonadota > Gammaproteobacteria > Burkholderiales > Rhodocyclaceae > Methyloversatilis. The sequence goes on along the minus strand of NZ_JAUYNV010000050.1, from coordinate 37,869 downwards.
TCATCCCGGCGCGACCGGCGCCGTCCAGGACTATCCCTTCGTCACGCGGAATCCCGGGGGCGCCGAGGTGGATTCCAATGGCGTTCCGGTGAACAATCTTGAAGACGACGTGAACAGGTTGCGGGTTCGCGCGCGCCTCGGCGTGCTGGCGAAGATCAATGATTCGGTCAGCGCAGGTTTGCGCGTCGCGACGGGTAACCGCGAAGACCGGGTGTCGACCAATCAGACGCTTGGCAACAACTTCAACAAGTACAACTTCCTGGTTGATCGCGCCTACATCAAACTCGATCCGGTTGAGTGGTTCAGTGCTTCGGGCGGACGCATCCCGAATCCGTGGTTCAACACCGATCTGGTGTGGGATGAGGATCTCAATTTCGAAGGCGTTGCAGCGACCCTGCGCGATGTCAGGCCATCTTCGACACTGCGCCCGTTCGCGACCGCAGGCTGGTTCCCGCTGCGCGCCGATTCGCCGCCGTCGGCTGACAAGCGGTGGTTGGCGGGTGTGCAGCTTGGCGCGGACTACGACTTGAACAGCCAGACCCGATTACGTTTCGGGCTTGCCAAGTTCCGCTATGGCAACCTGGAAGGCCGGGTGCAGAGTTTCAATCCGAACACTTTGCTGCCCGACGCTGATTACGGCCGTTACGCCTATGAAAATGGCTTCCGCGCCAAGGGCAACACCGTGTTCAAGACGAACGACCCGGTGAACGACACATCGGACAGCGAGCCCAACTGGGGTCTCGCTTCGAAATTCGAACCCTGGGTGCTGACGGTCGCCGCCGATCTCGCTCACTACGACCCGGTTCACGTGATGTTCACGGCCGAGTACGTCAAGAACACGGGCTTTGATCGTGCGGACATCCTGCGCCGGACCGGTCTTGCGCTTACCGATGGGGATGACACGGCCTATCACGTCCGTCTGCAGGTCGGTATGCCGCTGGTACGCCTGGCCAACGACTGGCAGGCCTTTGCATCGTACAAGTACATCGGTTCGGACGCAGTACTCGATGCCTTTACCGATTCCGATTTCGGCCTCGGTGGAACGAACCTGAAGGGCTTCGTCATCGGAGGCAGCTACGGCCTTTATCGGGATACCGCTTTAGGTCTGCGCTGGTATTCGGCGCAGAACATCGATTCGATGACCTACCTGACTCAGAACGCTTCGATCACCGGTCAGCGCTTCAAGGTCGACACGCTGATGGTCGACATGAACGTGAGGTTCTGACCGTGAAGACCCTGAGCTTTCTTCTGGTCGCGCTGCTCTGCGCCAGCACGGTCCATGCGCAGCAGGCCTCGCGCGAGCAGGAACAGTTGCGTCGTCTGCGCGCCCAGGCGCAGCAGCTGCAGCAGGCACTGTCGGCCGAACAGCAGGCGCGCCAGCAGGCGGCTGCCGAAGCCGACCGGCTGAAGCAGGCGGCCGAAGTCGAATTGCCCAAGCTGGAAGAAGAAGCCGCCAGCGCGAAGCGCCGCGCCAGCGGTGCGCAGCGCAAGGCCGATCAACTCGCGCGCGAACTGGAAGAAGCGCGCATCGCTGCCGCAGCACAGGCGCAGCAGCTCGAAGCGACCCGCAAGCAGCTGGCCGACCGCGAACGCGATCTGGCACAGACCCGCGACACCCTGCAGAAAACCGAACGCGAACTGCAGGGCGCGCGCACCCAGGGTGAATCGCTGACCGGCCAGCTGGCCCAGTGCACGAAAGACAACGTCGCCCTGTACCAGACCGGCATCGACATGCTCGATCGCTGGCGCGACCGCTCGCTCGGCGAACGTGCGGGGCAGGCCGAGCCTTTCACCCAGATCGGTCGCGTCAAGCTGGAAAACCTCGTCGAAGGCTACCGCGACCGCCTTGAAGACAGTCTGTCCCGGCCGGAAAAGTAGAGGATTACGGCGAAACACCGCAGTCTCAGAAATGCGGCATTGCATGATCGACGCGCGTATCGCGGACAGGGTCCGCTCCTGCGAAAAGGCAACACCGTCGCGGTTTTCGTAGGAGCCATCCCACGGTCAGCCCTGCATGGCCGACCGGCTCCACGGGCGGCGAGCCGTGCTCGCCGAAACCCCCGCGCCGCCCCCGCAGGCGATTCCGGTCTCCGAAATGCGGCACCGCGTGATCGAAGTCCGTATCGCGGACAGGGTCCGCTCCGAACGGCAACACCATCGCGGTTTTCGTAGGAGCCTGCCCTGCAGGCGATGCGGTCTTCGAAATGCGCCATCGCGTGATCGAAGTCCGTATCGCGGACGGGGTCCGCTCCGAAGGGCAGCAGCGTCGCGGTTTTTGTAGGAGCCGTTCCACGGTCGGCCCTGCATGGCCGACCGGCTCCACGGGCGGCGAGCGGTGCTCGCCGAAACCCCCGCTCCGCCCCCGCAGGCGATTCCCGTCTCCGAAATGCGGCAGCGCATGATCAACGTACGGATCGCGGACAGGGTCCGCTCCTACGAAGGGCAACATCGTCGCGGTTTTCGTAGGAGCCGTCCCACGGTCGGCCCTGCATGGCCGACCGGCTATGCGGGCGGCGAGCGGTGCTCGCCGAAACCCCCGCTCCGCCCCCGCAGGCGATTCCCGTCTTCGAAGTGCGGCATCGCGCGATCGAAGTCCGTATCGCGGACAGGGTCCGCTCCTACGGAAGGCAACATCGTCGCGGTTTTTCGTAGGAGCCGTCCCACGGTCGGCCCCGCATGGCCGACCGGCTCCACGGGCGGCGAGCCGTGCTCGCCGAAACCCCCGCTCCGCCCCCGCAGGAAGTGCCGGCCTGCGGTGACACGACGTCACACATTTTTTCTGATGCACCGCCGCATTCTGCCGGCCTGCTTTACACCGAAAGCACTACCCGCAAATGCCCGTGCAGCCACGCAACTTGTAATAAACCGACGGTTTCAGGCGATTTTCGGCTTCTACGGATCATTCTAAAAACCCTTGTGCAGAAACGATTTCCGGATGCCGGACCATTTTTAATGAGCCGTTCGGACTATGAAACGGCCGCTCGACTGAAACGGTTTCGTCATCTCCACTCGCTAACGTCGCGCCCAGGTCAACGGACGGAATTCTTTACAGCAGATAGTCCGAACGGCTCATTCATTGGCACTGCCCACTTCGGTCGGGTGTAACGCGAGCCCGCCATTCTCGTTCCGCTTCCTCGTGGAGCAGGGCTGTCCGGCGCAAGCCGGATACCACCCACGAACTTTCCTAGGAGATTTACATGTTCAAAACCAAACTGCTGGCAGTCGCTGTTGCGATGACCGCTGTCGCTGGTGTTGCGGAAGCCCGCATCACCAACGGCCAAGGCGCTCCGATCGACGGTAATTCGGAACTCGTGTTCTCGGCATGGGACAGCGTAAACGGCGTCGGCTACACCGCCGATGTTGCGACCACCGACCGTCTGAACAACTTTGTGTCGGCCACGACTTCGACGCTGACGGCGGGCTCGACGATTTCCACCGTCAAGAACACCCCGCTCGACGGCATTTTCCTCGACGTCGCGCTGCCCTCTTTCGCGTCCTTCCTGTCGAAGTCCAGCGGCTCCGTCATGTGGAACCTGATGGCCGGTGATTCCGCCGGTACGGACCGCTTCCTCGTTACTTTCTCGGTTGATACTGCTGGTGCGATCAATTTCGCAGCCTTCAATGATATCGGTACCCGGTTTGATTCCTATATCGGTGCGGTCAATGGCAAGGGTACGCACGCGGGTACGAACGATGCGTTCGACGGGTATGCAGAAACCGTCGTTGCCGACGGTGTTGCATACGCCGGCAATCTTGGTGTGAATCTTGGCGGTGTTGCCGGCTTCAACGGCTCGACCGCAGCTGCGCTCGGCGAATCGATGGACCTGAACGTGTTCTACGGCTCGTCGTCGATCGCACCGACCGCAAAGTCCTTCGTGACCAAGGAAGGCCTGCAGATCGTCGCCCGCACCTATATGGCGGACGACGGCTATCGCCTGCAGATTTCGGCCGTGCCGGAACCCGAAACCTACGCCATGCTGCTTGCTGGTCTTGGCTTGATCGGTGCGGTCGCCCGCCGTCGTCGCGCCTGATTGCGCACCTGTCTGAATCCGGCGGGTGCGTCTGCACTCGCCTCACCTGAAAGGATGTCTGAATGAAAATCAAAGCTCTCGTCGCCGGGTGCGCCGTTGCCTTCGCCGGCATGTCCGCCCACGCCGCCTCGGTCGATCTGACCGGCTACACCAAGATCTACCTGACCGGTGCCACGGCACCGGACAACTTCCTGGCCGACCTGACGAACCAGATGCTCGATAACGTGGTTGAGTACCGCAACCGCGCCACCAATGCGCAAGGCGTTGAAATCAGCGGCACTGACTTCCGCGCCTTCATCGGCACGGCCAAGGCCGGCATTCCGGGCGTTACCGCAGGCACGCCGGTTGCGTTCTTCAAGCGCTCGAAGGGTGGGTCGGTGTGGGGTGTAGACCCGGTGGCCCGTGCCCAGCGCATCCAGTCGCTGAATATGGACGACTGCGATCTGGGTACCCGTCGTTGTGGCCTCAAGGGTATCGATCCGGGCGTCGAAAACCACGAAGATCCGAGCCTGAACAACGGTGAAATTTCCGACTTCGGCGTGTCCGACGTCGAGCCGCGCATGTTCCGCGAGCCGTTCAACACCGAAAACGGCCAGCCCGAACTGACCGACGCCGAACGTGGCGTGTTCGCGAACTTCGCGGTCAATGCGCTGATGTTCGGTCAGGTGGCCACCAATGCCGTGCCGGCAACGACCTCGTTGAGCCGCACCACCTACGGCTCGATGCTGCAGGGTCTGATCCGCAACTGGGACCAGGTCGATGGTACCAACGCCGGTGTCATCGTGTGTCGCCGCGTCAATGGTTCCGGCACACAGACCAGCTACAACGCCTTCTACGGCAGCTTCCCCTGCACATCGGCGTCCAACGCGGCTGTTGCGCCGGCCGGTATCGCCGACTCGTCGCCGGAAGCCTTCACCGGCAATGGCGACGGCAGCGAAACCGACCCGTTTGAGATCGACCCGAGCGTGCTTGACGAGAATGGCAAGCCGGCCTATGTCGTGATCGAGAACTCCGGTTCCGGCGATGTGCGCAAGTGTCTGTTCGCAGCCCAGAACCACGCCGATTTCAAGACCAAGGGGTCGAACGATTTCTGGTATCGCGTCCGCTTCGACCGCTCGCCGACGCCCTTCCGCGCCATCGGCGTGCTGTCGCTGGACAGCTACGGCCGTGAGAACCATGCGACCGAAGGCGGCTGGACCTTCCGCAACATGGACGGCGCCGGTGTATTCACACCGTCGAGCCAGACCTCGTCGGCCGGTGCGACGGGTATCGCTCCGTCGAAGCAGAACCTGCTCGACGGCAAGTGGGACTTCACCTACGAACTGTCGATGCAGTACCGCAACGATGCCGTGACGAACGACGTGGGCGACCCGGTGCCGTCAATGAATGATCCGGTGAATGCCACGAAGAAGTCCTTCATCGCCGAGTTCATCAAGCGTGCCGGCAGCACGACCTATACCGGCAACGACGGCGGCAACTTCACTTCGGTGCCGAACGCCTACGCCACGCTGCCGACGATCGGCGATTACACCACCAAGCCGGCTTACGTCACGAAGTTCTCGCGCGGCGGCAATTCGTGCTCGCCGATGCGTCGCTTCTGATCGGATGCAGCACCCGGGTGCCCGCTTCGGCGGGTGCCTTCAGCAGGCGAGCCCGGTGACGGGCTCGCTTTTTTTCGGATGGTAGCGGCCGGCAGGGATGAGGTCGCCCTGCAGCTGGAACGGATGATCGAGTGAATCGCGTTTCACGATGGTTGGGTTGTGCAGCGGTGTGCGGCGCCCTGTTATTGGGTGGCCCCTGCGCGTGGGCGCAAGGCGCCACGCAGCACTTCGATATTTTCGAGTACGAAATCGATGGCAACACGGTGTTGTCCGAAGATCCGATTGAGCGGGCGGTGTACCCCTTTCTCGGCGAGCGGCGCACGGTAGCCGATGTCGATGGCGCGCGCGCGGCGCTTGAAAAGGCCTATCACGACGCCGGCTTTCTGACGGTCAGTGTCGAGGTGCCGGAACAGAAGGTGGATGAGGGACTGGTACGACTGCGCGTGGTCGAAGGGCGCATACAGCGCACCCGCGTGGCGGGTGCCGAATACACACTGCCGTCACGGATCAAGGAAGGCACGCCGTCGATGGGTGAGGGAACCGTGCCCAACTTCAACGAGGTGCAGGAGGATCTCGGGCGTCTGGCGCGTAATCCCGACATGCAGGTGACCCCGCTGCTGCGTTCGGGCCGCAACCCCGGCAGCGTCGAGATGGAACTGGCGATCGAAGACAAGTCACCGCTGCACGGCAGCGTTGAACTGAACAACAAGCAGAGCGCCGACACCAAGACCGGGCGCATCGAAGCATCGCTGCGCTACGACAACCTTTGGCAGCGCCGCCATTCCCTCGGTGTCAGCTGGTTCGTGTCGCCGCGCAACCGTGACGATGTGGAAGTCTGGGCGCTGAACTATTCGATGCCGGTGGGGCAGGACGCCACGTTGGCGGCGTATGCCGTCAACAGTGACAGTGACGTACCGACCGTGTTCGGCACGCAGTCACTCGGTCGGGGCAGCACGGTCGGCCTGCGATGGGTGAAACCCCTCCCGATGCGTGGCGGCCTCTTCCATTCGGTGGTGCTCGGCGGAGACTACAAGGACAACAAACAGGATACGCGGCTGTTCGGTGGCGTATTCAATCTGAGTCAGCCGGTTCGTTACGCGACGCTGGCGGCCAACTGGAATGGCTCGCTGGTCGACGTGGGTAGCGAGTGGCGTTTCGGGGCGGGGCTCACGCTGGGCATGGAGGCTTTCAACGCACGCTCGATCAACTGCAACGGTGTGGTCGTCGATCAGTTCGAGTGCCGGCGCCCTGGCGCCACGCCCAGTTTCTCCGTGCTTCGCCTGGACCTGCAGCACACGAGGCAGCTGATGGCCGGCTTCAGCGCCTTTGCGCGGATCGACCTTCAGCGCACGGGCTCGCCGCTGGTCAACACCGAGCAATTCGCCGCCGGGGGGATTGATTCGGTGCGTGGCTATCTCGAAAGCGAGCGTATCGGTGACATGGGTACGCGCGCCAGCGTCGAATTGCGCGCACCTCGGGTGGCGTTTGCCGATGGGCGCATCGGACTGATCGCGCTTGCTTTCTATGACTGGGCGACAGTGCGCATTCGCGAACCTCTGCCCGGGCAGACCGGGCGCGCATTGATGGCCGGTGCAGGCATCGGGCTGCGCTTCGACATCGCACAGGCCTTCAGCGGAGAGCTGATGTGGGCGCATGCCCTGCATGACGGCGCCGATGGCCCCGGACGAACCCTTGATGGTGACAATCGCGCGGTGCTGCGCATCAAGTACGTGTTCTGAGTGCCGGCGGAGGGTGGCCCGGTTCGCGGGCGCCCGCAGTTAACGATTGTTTAGCGGCTGGTTGCGCATGCAAGCCACGAACGCAACCAGCCGGTCATGTTGGGTGGGCATCGTGAAGACGTTTGTCTGACCGGCGCCACAGCAGCAGGAGCATAGCCATGAACCGCAATCGATATCGTCTGAAATTCAATGATCTGACCGGCTGCTGGGTGCCTGTCGCCGAGCACATGCGTGCGCGCGGCAAGCGCGGCCGTTGCGCCACGCTGCGCGTACTGGCAGGCGCGATGGCGGCCGCGTTCTCGCTCGGCGTCTCTGCCAATGGCCCCTTGCCTGTTGCGGCAGGCACGTTCATTGCGCCCAATTCTCCCGGCATGGCAGCGGCACCCGTGGTGAATGGCTCGACGATGACGATCACGCAGACCACGGCGGCGCCGGTGGTGATGCAGTGGAACAGTTTCAGCGTCGACCAGGGACATGCGGTGCGTTTCGTGCAGCCCGATGTCACGTCGCGTGCGATCAACGTCGTGCTGCCGGGCGGGCCACGCAGTGACATTTACGGCAGCATCCAGGCCAACGGTCAGGTGTTCCTCTTCAATCAGGCCGGTGTGCTGTTCGGGCCGAATGCCGTGGTCGATGTCGGCGGACTTGTCGCATCGTCGCTCCGACTGAATGACGAACTGATCAACCGCTCGCTGTCGGCGCTGGGCGTCACCGGTGCGGCACTGAGCGGCGATGCCTCGGCGGGCGACGTGATGGTGCAGGCTGGAGCACGCATCATCGCGGCCGACAATGGCCGCATCGTTCTCGCTGCACCGCGTGTGTCCAACGCCGGCACGTTGCAGGCGAACCAGGGGCAGGTGCTGCTGGCAGCCGGCGAGAAGGTCTATCTGGCGGACTCGCTGGATTCCCGGCTGCGTGGGTTGTTGATCGAAGTCGACAATGGCGGCACCGTGAGCAATGAGGTCGCGGGCAAGCTGGTGGCCGAACGCGGCAACATCACGCTGGCCGGGCTCAACGTGAACCAGCTCGGATCGGCGCGCACCACGACCAGCGTCACGCTGAACGGCTCCATCCACCTGAATGCACGCGACACCATGGTCGCGCGCACCGTCACTACGGCGACGGGCGACGTGCAGGTGCCCGGTTTTTCGCGTACGGGTGATGTCAGGCTGGGTAGCGCGAGCACGACTTCGGTGCTGCCGGAAGACACCTACGATGCCAATGGCAATGTGCTCACCTTGCGCGACGACGTGGCGTTCAATCCGTCTGAAATCAGGGTGAACGGTCATCGTGTGTCGCTCGACGGCAAGGACAGTGGCGGAAACGGTGCGCACATCCTGGCACCGGCTGCGAACGTGGCCGTGACTGCGCTGGCGCGCGACGGTGAAGCCGGGCGCGTCGTGCTGGGCGATGGCGTATCCATCGACGTATCGGGCATCGAAGGCGTGGCCGTTGATGCAGGCCGCAACATTGTTCAGATCGAACTGCGCAGCAATGAACTGAAGGACTCGCCGCTGCAGCGGGACCCGGCGTATGGCCGGCTGGTCGATGGCAAGGCAGTCGGTATGTTGTCGGGCAAGAAAATATGGGTCGATGTGATGAACGGCATCGATCCGGCGACCGGCGCGCCGCTTGCTGACGTGTCCGGCTACCGCGCAGGCATTTCGCGCAGCGTTTCGGAGTTGTCAGCCGTTGGCGGCAGCATTGCGCTGCAGGCAGAGGGCGATGTGCTCGTATCGGGTGGTGCGACCCTCGACATTTCGGGCGGCAGCGTCGTCTATCAGGCCGGCAGCATTAACGAGTCGCGCCTCGAAATGGTGGGAGGCACCAGCGTGAAGGCGAATTCGGCATCGGCTGATGTGCGCTACACCGGTAACGTCCTCGATTCGACCCGGCAGGTGGCGGCACGCACGGTGGGCAGCGATGCCGGCACGCTTACCGTAAGCGGCGCACACGTTGCGCTCGACGGTCGGGTGAATGCCGCGACCGTCAACGGCCAGCTACAACGAGACAGCGCTGCGGTACGCGCCGCATTGCATGAGCTCACCCTTGCTTCAAGTGCCGGCTCGGCCGTTGTTGATCGCTACAACGCGCTGCTGACCGAGCGCGAGCGCCAGCAGTTCCAGTCGGAAAACCGCCGCTTCTTTGAGCAAAAGGGGCGGTTGAACGTGGACGAATCTTCGCGCTCCCAGGGTGGAACGCTGCGCGTCACCGGGGATCTGGACGGCACCACCTTGCTGGCGCCCGTGGGCGATGTGCGCTTCGTGACCACGGCGCCAGCACGCAGCTTCGATATGGCGTCGAGCGCGCCGGACGAACTGTTGCTGTCCGCCGGGCTGTTCGCCGGCGGTATCGATCATCTGTCACTGACATCAAGCGGCCACGTCGTGCTGCCCGATGACGTCCGTATATCGGCCGCTGCCGGCTCCAGCATTACCCTGACTGCACGCGAGATTGACCTTTACGGCGATGTCCGGCTGCCCGGTGGCGAATTCGTCGCGCACACCGTTGACGTGAATGGTGCCAGCGGCAATGCCGCAACCCGCGATATCGTTGTCGGCGCTGGCGCCAGCATCGATGTGTCGGGGGCATGGACCAACGATCGCGTTTCGCGTCCCGGCGTGAACAGTCCGCCGATTGTTCGCGCAGACGGAGGACGGATCGAGCTTGTTTCGACATCGGATCTGCAGGTTTCGGGTTCGCTGGACGTATCCGCAGGCGGCTGGATCGATGGCGCGGGTAAGTTTCATCCCGGAGATGCGGGTGAAATCGCACTGGCGAGCGGAAATTCCGGTGCGGCGACCGGTACTGCGCCACAGTCCAGACTGGTGATCGACGGCCAGTTGTCCGGCTACGCGCTCACCGATGGACGGGTGGCGGGGCAGGGCGGTACCTTGAACCTGACCGCTTCGGCGATCGAAATCGTCGATGGCATTGACACGAACACCAGCGCCAGCGGCGTTCTGACCTTGGGCGACGACTGGGTCGGCTCCGGCGGGTTTGAGCGATTCAATCTGAGTGCGCGCGGGACGCTCAACGTGCGTACCGGCGCGCATCTGCAGCCACGGCCCTCGGCTCGTCTGATTGATCAGGCGATGCGTGCCACCCCCAGCGGCAGCCTGCTGGCCGGCGCGGGCACACTGAAGCCGCTCGACCTGTGGTTCCGCTCGCCGACTTCGATCGAACTGAGCAGTGCGCTCAGGCCGAATGGCGGTGTGACGGTGGAGCAGGGGGCGTCGATCGAGGTCGACGCGGGCGGGCACATCGCGCTGCGATCCAACGGGAATATCACGCTGGCCGGCACACTGACTGCGCGTGGTGGTTCGGTGGCGCTGAACACCCAGACAGCGGGCAGTGACGAAACGACCCTGATCACCTCGGATCAGATCCATCTGACGGATTCAGCCCTGATCGACGTGTCAGGCACCGTGTTCTATAACCCCTTGCAACTGGCTGCCGGGCGGTATGTCGGTAAGCTGCTTGGCGGCGGCGTTGTCGATATCGATGCCGGGCGAGGCTTCATCGTTGCCCGAGCGGGTGCGAAGGTGCGGGCCGACGGTGCCGTTGCGCCGCTCGATCTGGTGCTGCGCTCTGGTACTGCGGCGGTACGCAGCAACGTTGCGAGCACGGGTGGCGACATCAGCATTTCTGCACGTGAAGGCGTCATGTGGGATGCCGGTCTGAGCGCACGCGGCGGTGACTCGAGCGTGGCCGGTGGGTCGCTGGTGTTCGCACTCACCAAGCCGGTCGGCGATGACTGGCAAAGCACCGATGACTCCTTGTACGTGGGCCAGACCACACTGGGAAATCCGGCGCTGAGTACGGTGATCAATGCGGCGCCCCGCATCGTTGTCAGCGACGATGATGCGGCGGGATCGGCTTCCATCGCTGCCGGCGGACGTGTTCCGGTGACCGGCAATGTCGGTGTTGCACGCATTGCGGCCGACCTGATCTCGGCGGGTGGCTTTTCCGATCTCACCCTGCGCAGCAATCGGCTGGTCGAGTTTTCGGAAAGTGTCGACCTGAGCTTGCCCGGTCAGTTGCAGATCGATGCGTTCAACGTGCGCGGTCTGGCCGATGCGAACGTCAACCTGAGCGCGGCGTATGTCCTGCTTGGGCCGCAGGCAGCGTCCAACCGTCCGTTGCCGCCCACTGCGACCGGACTTGGCAAGCTGTCGGTACAGGCGGAACAGATCATGCTGCGCGGGCGCAGCTTCATCGACGGGTTCGATCAGGTGCTGCTGTCCGCCGCCGGCGACATTCAGGCGACCGGTGCGCTGGAGCGTGTGAGCAGTCAGCTTGACGCGGCTATCGAACTGCGTGGCGGCCTGGCAACGAACGCCGACCTGACGCTGCGTGCGGCACAGGTCTATCCGACTTCGGGCAGCGCGTTCGACATTGAACTGCGCAACCGGCCGGATGGTGTGCTGCGCATCGAATCCAGCGGTCGCACGCCTGGTGTGGCGTTGTCGGCTTATGGCGACCTCGAACTCGTGGCACCGCATATCGAGCAGGCGGGCTATCTGAGGGCGCCGATGGGCAGCCTGTTGCTGGTGGCGGCGCGCATTGACGACACCGCAGGTGTGAATGACAGCAGCGTGTTGCGTCAGGCCTTTTCCGGAAGTACGGTCACCTTGCTGTCCGGCAGCATCACTTCGGTCGCCGGAGATGATGTGGTGGTGCCCTTCGGCACGACGACAACCTCAGGCCGCGAATGGATTTTCAGTCCGGGCGTGGTGAACAACATCGAGTCGGCACCGGATAAACGCGTTCGACTGGAAGCTGACAATGTAGTGACCTCGGCCGGCTCGCTGGTCGACCTGTCGGGCAGGGGTGATGTCAGTGCGGCCGAGTGGATTCCTGGTCCAGGCGGGTCAACCGATGTGTTGGCACCGGTCGATGGCCTGCAGCGTTATGCAGTCGTGCCGATGGTGAGCGCGGGTTCGGTCCCGTATGACCCGACGCTGTGGGCCGAAAGCGGAATCGAGCAGGGCGCCACGATAGAACTACTGACCGCAGCAGGCGGACTGCCGGCCGGAAAATATGTACTTTTGCCGGCCCGCTACGGCCTGATGGAGGGCGCTTTTGTGCTGACCGTGCGCAGCGCGGCCGGCGAATTTGACGCTGCGGCTTCACGTCAGCAGGTCGATGGGACCCAATTGGTGGCGGCACGTATCGGTCGTACGCTTTCAGGCGACACCTTTGCGGCCGCAGCGCCGGCGCTTGCTGTCGAGGTCTGGAATGGCGCGCAGACACGGTTACGTTCCGAATACATTGAAACCCAGGGCAGTGAGTTCTTCGATACGGACGGCGGCGCGCGCTTCGCCGACGCCGGGCGCCTGCAACTGCTTGCGCAAACCAGCCTCACTTTGGCCGGGAGCCTCGGTACGGCTGCCGGCACCGATTCGCTGGGGCGCCGCGGCGCCGGTGCGCAGATCGACGTGTCGGGCACGAAACTGGCGGTGGTCGGAGGCGGCGCATCGGCCGCTGATTCGGAGCTGGCGGTGGATGTTGCCACGCTGAATGCGCTTGGGGCAGACAGCGTATTGCTCGGTGGCACGCGGGCGCGCGCCGCGGACGGCAGCTGGGTGCTCGCGGATCTGAGCGATCAGGTCAGGGTGGCGACGGGCGACGGTGAAGCACTGCGTGCGCCCGAACTGCTGTTCGCTGCGACCGATCGCATTGAAGTCGCTGCCGGCAGCCGCATCGAAGCGGCGCCCCAATCCGGGCGCGGCAACGCTGTGTATCGCGTCGAAGGCAGCGGCGCAGCAGCGGACGGGGCGTTCGTGCGTGTTGCGAGTGCAGGGGAGGCCGCTCTGCTGCGCACGGCGCCGGTGGGCGCACGAGGCGATGTCGTCGTCGGACAGGGCGCAGTGTTGGCCGGACGCCACCTGACGCTCGATGCGACGCGTTCGGTGTCACTTCCTGACAATGATGTGCGGTCGCTCAACCCGGCGGCCGGGGGCAGCCTGAGCTTGTCTGCAGGGCAGCTCGTGCTGGGCGACCCAGTCGGCAACGCGACCGGCCTGGTGTTGCGGCAGGACACGCTGGATGCACTGGCCGCCCTGTCGGTGTTGAATCTGCGCAGCTATGGCGAAATCAGCCTGATCGATTCGGTACGTATCGGTTCGGCCGCCATGAACACTCTTTCACTGGACGCGGCGTCCATCACGGGTCGCGATGGTGCTGCCATAGGTGGTGCGCCGGTCGTTGCCCGCATCGAGGCGAAGAATGTCGCGCTGACGAATTCGTCAGCGGCGACGTCGAATGTTTCTGGCGTGGCCGGTCGTGGCGCACAGCTCGATATCGTCGCCAGCGGCGATATCGAGCTCGGCAGCACGGCAAGTGGCGAGCTCGAAGCTTCGCTTGCCTATGCCGGCTTTGACCAGGTGAACATGCATGCCGGCGACGAGCTGACGGGCAGCGCACGCGGTACTCATGACGTGTCCGGTGCACTCGACATTTCCGCCGCGCGTGTGACGACGGCGACGGCGGCGAAAACGACAGTGCGCGCTGACGGTATTCTGACTGTGCGCGGAGGCGACAGTGCTGCGAGGGCGCCTTCCGGGCTTGCCGGGAAACTGTCTCTGCAGGGGGAGGACGTATCGATCTCGGGTCGCGTGGATATGAATGGTGGCGACATCGAGGTTCGGGCGTTGAGCGGTGACGTCTCCGTCGCTTCGACCGCGCGCCTGAACGCTGATGGTTTCAGCACCAAACTGGGTAGTCAGACTGTCGGTGTAGGCGCTGGCGCGATCACGCTGCGTTCCGACAACGGGAACATTGACCTCGCCTCGGGTGCCAGGGTGAGCGTCGCCGGAAAGGGCGGCGCTGACGCCGGCCTGCTTGCGCTTTCGGCGATCAAGGGTACGGTGGGCTTCGGTGCCACGCTCGATGGTGCGGCCGAGACCGGCGGTGCCGGCGGGGCATTCGTCGCCGACGTCGATACGCTGGGTGGGAACGGGTCGCTCAGCCCGCTTGCGGGTGCTACAGGGAGCTTCACGCAGTCGCGCGCCGTGCGCGTGCGTTCCGGCGACATCAGGCTCGATGACGGGCAAACCATACGTGCCGAGCGCATTGCGCTGGCTGCCGATGATGGTGCCATCACGCTCGCCGGTACGCTGGATGCGTCCGGCAGCGAGGGGGGCGACGTACGTGTTTTCGCGCAAGCCGGCGAACGTGACGGCAGCGGTCGTCTGACGTTGACGGACTCCGCACGGATACTGGCGCGTGGCAGCGTCGGTGATGGCGGTCATGTCGAACTCGGCGTATCGGCTGCCGACACGAGTACGCAGTCGCCGATGCTGTCTCTGGAGGCAGGCAGTCGCATCGATGTGGGCAGCAGTACTGCCGGGGCGGCGGGCGGTGAAGTGGTCTTGCGCGCGCCGCGGTCGGACGACGGTCTTGATCTTGCGCTGCGTGCCGAGGGGGCGCAGATCGACGGTGCGCGCAAGGTGTGGGTGGAGAGCGTCAAGGTCTACGACGGCAATGAAATCACCGCGACGGGCGGCGATGGCAAGGTGAGCTTTACGGTGCCGGTAGTCGGCGCGCGTACGCCTTCGAGCGGCATGATCGGAGCGCTGACCGGGACGTCGGTGATCTACGTCGATGCTGCGGTGCTGTCCAATGTGTCACAGCGAAATTCGGTCAATGCCAATGCGCGCACGACTGCTGAAGAAGCTGCGCGCGTCATTTTCGGTTTGCACCTGAGCGGTGCCGCCGACGGTGATGACTTTGCAGCGCTGACCCGCCTCGATGCTGCCAGCTACCTGGCAGGAACGCTGGCCTATCAGGCTACTCAGGTCACCAGCGACGACAGTCAGGACATCACGATACGAGCCCTGGCACAGTCTGCGATCACGCAGGCGGTCCTGAACGGAGAGGGGGCCGCAGGCGTCGTTGCAGCGGCCCTGTCTGCGTTCAATACCGATCCGGGCAACCCGATGGTTTCCGCGGCGCAGATCGCTGCCGCACGTGAAGCCGTCATCGCAGGAATTGGTGCGAGCAACCCGACCGATGTCGCGCGGAACACCGGCGCAACAGCCACCCGGATACTCGGCAGCGTACGCGCCGCCACCGGTTTGGCGGCCGATCATCCGGCCTTCCTCATGCTGGCCGACAGCCGGGTCAATGATTTGATTGCCATCCCGACGGCGGTCGAACAGACAGCGGCCGCGGCAACTGGAGCAGGCAGCGCCGACGTCGCGCGAGATGCTGCTTTTGTGGCCTATGCCTATAACCGCTTCCAGATGCCGACGACCGTGGCCGCAGCCAGCCGCGAGCAGGTGTATCAGACAGTGGGGGACAGCGTATCGGCCAAGGTAGATGCAATCTGGGCGGGTTCTGCCGTGCTGACCGATACCCGCACCGTGATACAGCACGGCGACCGCATTCTTGCATCCGTCGGGCTCGACCACATGGCAGGCGCCGGCGTGCGCGCGGCCGCCGAGATACGGGCGAATGGTGATCTAGTGGTGAGCCAGGAGCTCAATTTCGGCGAACACGCAATACGTGGCGGGACGTCCGGCAACGCCCAGGTGTATGTGCCCTACTGGCGCGACGGCGAACACGCAGGTTCGCTGACCCTCGCCGCAACCGGCGACGTGCGCATCAATGCGACGATCTCCGACGGTGTGGACCGCTTCAACAACACGCGTACGCGTGTCGGGGCTGACAACAGCAGTTGGTCCATGCGCGTGGTGGCGGGTGCCGATGCAATGGCAGCCGATCCGATGGCGACAGTCGGCAATGCCGGCTCGGTCATTGTCGGCGCCGGCCGGCAGTTGCGTACCGGTGAGGGCCGACTCGAAGTCAGCGCGGCGGCCGACGTGATACTGGGCAGCGCCACCTCGGCCATCTACAGCATCGGTGCGCAGGATGCTGTGCTGGGCGTGCGCTACGGGCAGTTCGGAGGTGACGTGATCGTGAATGCCGGTGGTGATCTGCGCACCGCCGACAATGTTACGGCGGCTCCCGCCGATGTGACGAACTGGCTACGCCGCCAGGCCGCGCTGGCCGCGGATGGCAGCATCCTGCAGGGGCAGGCGCCGGGATGGTGGGCTGATTACGCTCAGTTTGGCCAGGGTGTTGCCACGCTCGGTGGTGGTGATCTTCGCGTGCAGACCGGCGGGAATGTCCGCAATGTCGTCCTTGCCGCAGCAGGTGGCGCACAACTGACCGGAGCAGTGGGCACGCAGGCAGCAGATTCGCCTTTGCGCATGAGTGATGCGGGAGACGTTTCGATACGTAGTGCGGGTGATGTGCTCGATGTCACGCTGATGTCTTCCGCAGGCAATATCGATGTAGATGCCGGCGGTCGGGTCGGTGCTACCGACAGCGGCACGTCCGGCGTGCGCGTATCGATGATGGACAGCATGGTGCGTATCGCAGCCAAGGGCGATGCCGTCGTGGCAGCAGTCAGCAACCCGACCCTCGAAGGCAGCGGAACGCAAGCGTATTTCTCGACGTACAGTGCGCAGTCCTCCCTTGGCATCACCTCGCTTGGCGGAGATGCGTTCCTCGGCGGAGGCGGAAAACTCCCGGCATCGCTTTCGCTGGTGTCGGTGTCCGGCGGAGCCGGCGTTGCGGGTGGCGTCATGCATCCGTCGGCGCGCGGGGCACTCGATGTGCTGGCGCTGAAGGATGTAGATTTCAACGCGACACTGGTGATGTCCGATGTTGCACCGTCCGCGTTGCCATCAATCCGCAAGCCGGTGAACACGACGGGCGATCGCGATGCGCTCTATCAGGTCGGCGAGTTCTCGGGCGCCGGCCGTCACGACCCCGATCTGCTGGCTGCCCGTGGTGATCGTCGCGTGCATGTAGTGTCGGCGACCGGCGATGTGAATGGCCCCGATTCGAGCAGCCCGTCGGGCGTGTTCAACGCACTCGTGTCGCCGATTCCGGTAACGATCAGCGCAGCGCGCGATATTCGCGATTTCGGGCTCAGGGTGGATCACCCGACAGCCGACTCGAGTTCGCTCATTTCAGCCGGACGCGATGTCATTTTCTCCACCACCACGAGTTCGCCCGGCGGGCCTCTGATCGACAACGAGGGCGAAGGCATCGTCATCGGGGGGGGCGGCGAATTGTTGATCGCTGCCGGCCGCGATGTCGTGCTGGCGAACTCCTACGGCATCGTGTCGCGCGGCAACTACGACAACCCGTATCTGCCTGCATCGGCGTCAGCCATCCAGGTGCTTGCTGGCACTTCGGTGATCGACTATGAGGCGCTCCTTGCGTACGCCCGTCCCGGCACGGCAGTTGGCGACGACAGTTTCGATCGGAGTCTGCAGGCATTGCTCGCGGCCGAAGGCACCTCTCTGGATGCCGTACTGGCTGACGAACAGAACGCCGGATTGGTCAGCGCCCGGGAAAGAGGTCGGGCCGACCTGGCGAAGTGGTTTGCCGCCTGGGACGAAGCGCTGCTTGGCGCGATGAGGACACGCAGCGATGACCCGTCGATGAGTATGGAAGGCGCACGTTCGCTGTTCGCGACTCTGTCGCAGGATGAACGTACAACCTTCATGAACAGTCAGCGCGTTGCGCTGAACGAAGTGCTGTTTGCTTCGCTGCGCTATGTCGGGCGAGCGGGCGTTGCGCTGGGTCTTGGCCCAACGAGTTATGCCGCTGGCTTCCAGCTGATGGAGAAGGTGTTCCCGTACGAAGCGCAGACCGTCGACGGCGAGGTGGTGAAGACGGAGGTGAACGGTATCAACTACCCGCAAAGCGCCAGCGGCGGAGGCAGCATTGATTTGTTCCGCAGCCAGATCAAGACTGAGCAGGATGTGCAGAACGTGTGGTCGTTGCGCGAACTGGCCGATCCGTCGATTCCCGCGTCAGCCAAGCAGTACGCGTCGGCGATTGCGCTGTTCGCGCCGTTCGGCAGCGTGAATATCGGCTTGCCTTCGGGCAGTGGCGGCGATGCATCGCGTTCCGGTGTCGTCGTGGTGGGCAAGGGCAACATCGACGTCATCGCGCGCGACGATATCCAGGTCGGCGTGTCGCGGGTGTTCACGCTGGACGGCGGTTCGATACAGCAGTGGAGCAGCTTCGGCGACCAGGATGCCGGCCGTGGCTCGAAGACGGCCGCTGCCACGCCTCCGCCGCAGTTGCGCGCAGTGGGCGACAGTTTCGTTCTTGACGTCAGTGGGGCGGTATCCGGCTCCGGCATCGGGACGTTGAAAACACGACCGGACACGCGAGAGGGGGATGTCCGTCTCTACGCACCCAACGGGCAGATCGATGCCGGTGACGCAGGCATTCGCGTGAGTGGCAATTTCGAAGTGGGTGCGCAACGAGTGATTGGCGCCGACAACATATCGGTCGGCGGGGCCACCAGCGGTACCGCTGTCAGTGCGCCAGCCGCAGCCCCCGTCAGCGGCGTCAGTACCAACAATAACGAGTCACAGCGTGCGGCGTCAGACCCCGCTGCAACGGCGTCGGGTGGGCGGGAACAGCGGGATCAGAACTCCATCCTGACCGTCGAACTGGTCGGTCTGGGTGAAGATCCGACGGCCTCCGGTTGCGATGACGACAGCAAGGACGAAGACTGCAAGGAACGCGCAACGCGCGCCAACTGACGCGAGCGGCCGCGCGGCTTGCTGCGAGGGCGCCGTTGCGGTGGGCGGTGTTGGGCATCGCTGCGCTCACCCCAACCTACAGGCTGATCACGTGGCGTCTCTCGTGGGTTGGGGACGGGCTGATCACGTGGCTTCCCCCGTTGGTTGGGGTGAGCGCAGCGATGCCCAACAGCAGCGCTTCACCCCGCCTCGGTCGCTGCCGCGCGGAGTTTTCCGAGTGGCGCCAGGTCGTAGCCGCCCAGCCGGGCGGCGAGGTCGGTGCTGTCGGCGCTGGACAGTTCGGCCAGCAATTGCTGCAGCAATGCGCGGAAGTACAGCGTGCGCGGCATGACGAGGTCTAGCGCCTCGCGGCCGAGCGACAGGAAGGGCAGGCCGAATTCGCCGGCGGCGGCGCGCGTGCCGGGGGCGCAATCGCCGGCACCGCTGGCCACCATGAAGGCGGCTTCGCGTTCGGTGGCGGCGGATTGCGTCAGTGCCGGCAGCGCGAGGCCGGCCGCGGTGCACGCCTGCACGAAGAAGTGCTGCGATCCGGCGCCGCTGCCGCGCTGGATGATTTTCGGCTGGCGGGCCAGCAAGTCGGCGAGCGTGGCGACCGGGGCGGTCGTGCGCGACAGCATGACGCCCTGTTCGCGCAGCGCAAGCTGCACCATGACCCAGCCCGAACTGCCGATGTATTCGCGCAGCAGCAGCGCATGCCGGCGCGTGGCGTGCTGCGCATCGCCCCAGTGGATCGGGCAGGCGTTGGCGCGTCGCTGGGCGAGCAGCGCAAGCCCCTTGCGCGTGCCGCACGGACTGTAGGCAATCAGCGTGCCGTCGTCGGCACGCTGCGCCAGCCGCGCGATGCTGTGCGCCAGCCAGGGGTCGTCGCTGCCGGCGATCAGCAGGCGGTCGGCCAGCACGCCGCCGTGCGTCGATTCGAGCAGCCAGTCGTCCAGCAGCGCGCGCGGGAACAGCCACTTGCCGGTCACCTTGGTGGCCGGAATGCCGCCCTCCTGGATCATTGCGTACAGCGTCTTTTCGTTCAGATGCAGATAGGCGGCCGCTTCGCGTGCCGTGAGGTAGGGCGAGGCTTCGCCCGGCTGATCGTCGTCGGCCTGCACCGTCAGATCAGGCCTTCGAACGGAATGACATGCACTGCGTCGCCGACCGCCACGTTGCCGCAGTCGTCACCGAGCACGATGATGCAGTTGGCGTCGCACATCGAGCGCAGGATGCCCGAGCCCTGGGCGCCGGTCACCGCGACATGCCACCGGCCGTCGCGCAGTTCGAGGATGCCGCGCTGGTATTCGGTGCGACCCGGCTGCTTCTTCATCGCCGTGTCGCTCAGCGCAGCGAAGTGGATGGGCGCGGCGACCGGTGACATGCCCATCAGCGTCAGCAGCGCGTCACGCGCGAAGAAATGGAAGGTGACCATGGTGGCGACCGGATTGCCGGGCAGGCCGAACAGCAATGTGCTGCGTTCGCCCCTGCCAAGCTTTCCGAAAGCCATCGGCCGGCCCGGCTTCATGGCGATCTTCCAGAACTTGACTTCACCCAGGCTGGCGAGGATTTCGCGCACGAAATCCGCCTCGCCGACCGACACGCCGCCGCTGGTGATGATCACGTCGACTTCGCCGACAGCCGATTCGAGTGCGGCCGACAGCGCCTCACGCGTGTCGCGCGCCACCCCCAGATCGACCACTTCGCAACCCAGCCGCGTCAGCATGCCGGTCAGCGTGTAGCGGTTGCTGTCATAGATGCCGCCTTCGCGCGGTGCGTCGCCGATCGACATCACTTCGTCACCGGTCGACAGCACGCCGACGCGCACGCGCCGGCGCACGGTCAGTTCCGGAATGCCGAGCGAGGCGGCCAGACCGATGTCGGCCGGGCGCAGCAGGCGGCCGGCGCGCAGCGCGGGGTCACCTGCACGCAGGTCTTCGCCGGCGCGGCGGCGGTGCTGACCGGCTTTCTGGCCCGGCGGCACGATGACCGTGTCGCCGTCTAGGCGCGCGGTTTCCTGGATGACGATGGTGTCGGCACCGGCCGGCATGACCGCACCGGTCATGATGCGCACCGCCTGCCCGGTGGCGACTTCGCCCGCCCAGCCATGTCCGGCGAACGCCTGACCCACGACGGCCAGCCGCGTGTCGCCGTCGGCCAACAGGTCGGCGTGGCGTACGGCGTAGCCGTCCATCGCCGAGTTGTCGTGCGGCGGCACGCTGACCGGTGAAATGACGTCGGCGGCCAGCACGCGGCCGAGCGCGTCGCGCAGCGGCACACGTTGCGTACCGGCGACCGGCGCGCAGGCGGCAAGGATGTGGGCGCGGGCGTCCGCGACCGGTGTGAAGCGATCTGTCATGGCGTGTCGGGGCGCACGGCGAGTGCGGCCAGTTCGTTCAGCGTGTTGATGTTGGCGAAGGCATCGGGCTGGTCGTCGAAGCTGACTTCGACCACCTTCAATGCCGAATACCAGAGGTCGACCTTGCGCCCGCCGCCGTCGAGAAAATCGGTCAGGCCGGGCAGGACATGGCGCCGCACCAGGCTGAATACCGGATGCGACTGCTCGCCGGTGCGCGCCACCGCGAGGTCGGCGCCCTCGCGTTCCAGTGCTTCATGCAGGCGGGCGACCAGATCGAGCGGCAGGAAGGGCGAGTCGCATGGGCTGGTGACCAGCAGCGGCGTGCGGCAGGCGTTCAGGCCGGCATGCAGGCCCGCCAGCGGGCCTGCATAACCGGTGATGACATCGGGCACGACCGGGTGGCCGAAGGCGGCGTAGCGCTCGATGTTCTGGTTGGCGTTGACGATCAGTGCATCGACCTGTGGCGCGAAGCGGCGGATGACCTGAGCGACCATGGGTTCGCCGCGGAATTCCTGCAGCCCCTTGTCGATGCCGCCCATGCGACGGCCGAGTCCGCCGGCCAGCACCAGTCCGGTGATGCCTGCGCTCATGTGGCCGCTCCGTCGCGCACGAAGCGCTCCATGCCGGTCAGCAGAAGATAGTGTTTGCCCTGCGAGCGGCCGATCATCGTGATGCCGACCTGGCGCGCGATGTCATAACCCATCTGCGTGAGGCCGGAGCGAGACACCAGGAAGGGGATGCCCATCTGCGCCGCCTTGATCACCATTTCCGACGTGAGCCGGCCGGTGGTGTAGAAAATCTTGTCGTCGCCGTCGACGCCATCCAGCCACATGTGGCCGGCGATCGCGTCGACCGCGTTGTGGCGCCCGACATCCTCGACGAAGTACAGCAGTTCGGCGCCGCGGAACAGCGCACAGCCGTGCACCGCGCCGGCCTGCTTGTAGATGGTTTCGTGCGTGCGAACGACGTCGAGCATCGCGTACAGCGCGCTTTCGGTGAGGCGCGCATCGGCCGGCAGGCGGATGCGTTCGATGTCTTCCATCAGGTCGCCGAATACCGTGCCCTGGCCGCAGCCGGTGGTCACCGTGCGCGTGGCCATGCGGGTGTCGAGATCGGCCACGCCATGGCGCGTGGTGATGGCGGCGGCATTGACTTCCCAATCCACCTGCACCGACACGATGTCGTCGATCGACGCCAGCATGCGCTGGTTGCGCAGCCAGCCGATGACCAGCGCCTCGGGCGCGCCGCCGAGTGTCATCAGCGTCACCAGTTCGCGCTTGTCCAGATACAGCGTCAGCGCATGTTCGCCGGCAATCGCGGTCGGCACTGTTTCGCCACGCTCGTTGATGGCGGGTATTTCAATCGTGGCCGGGCGGGCCGCGTCGGTGAGCAGGGGTCTGGGGAGGCGGGCCACGTCAACCACCGATGTAGGACATTTCGATCTTGCGCCGGGCGGCCGTGTCGGCGGTGCGGACTTCGGAGTAGCGGTCGCCGCGTGCCTGCCAGATCGCGCCGATGGCCGACGTGATGTCTGCGTCGCTGCGACCTGCCCGCAGCAATGCGCGCAGGTCGTGGCCTTCGGTGGCGAACAGGCAGGTGTAGATCTTTCCTTCGGTGGACAGTCGCACCCGCGTACAGCTTGAACAGAAGGCCTGTGTAACCGACGAAATGACACCGATCTCGCCGCCGCCATCGACATGGCGCCAGCGCTGGGCGACCTCTCCGGGGTAATTGGCACCGATCGGCTCGAGTGGCATGTCGGCGTGGATGCGCGCGATGACCTCGGCACTCGGCAGCACTTCATCCATCTTCCAGCCGTTGCTGGAGCCCACGTCCATGAATTCGATGAAGCGCACGATGTGGCCGCTGCCCTTGAAATGGCGCGCCATCGGCACGATGGCGTGGTCATTGGTGCCGCGCTTGACCACCATGTTCACCTTGATCGGCGTGAGCCCTGCGGCATGCGCCGCGTCGATGCCTTCGAGCACCTGGCTGACCGGGAAGTCGACGTCATTCATGCGACGGAAGGTGTCGTCGTCCATCGCATCGAGGCTGACGGTCACGCGCGTGAGGCCGGCATCGCGCAGCGCGCGCGCCTTCTGCGGCAGCAGGGTGCCGTTGGTGGTGAGCGTGATTTCGACCGGCAGCCGCGCCAGGCGCTCGATCAGCTGTTCGATGTTCTTGCGCAGCAGCGGCTCGCCGCCGGTGATGCGCAGCTTGTTCACGCCGTGCGCAACGAACAACGTGGCGATGCGTTCGATCTCTTCGAAACTGAGCAGCTCGGCGCGGGCCAGATACGGGTAGTCCTTGTCGAACACGCTTTTCGGCATGCAGTAGACGCAGCGGAAATTGCAGCGGTCGGTGACCGATATCCTCAGGTCGCGTACCGCTCGGCCGCGCGTGTCGTCCAGCCGGCCGGTGGCCGGTATGGCGAGGTCGGGCACGACCGCCGCGGTGCGCGCGGCGGTGCGGGTGTCCAGCAGATGTATGATCTTTTCGCTCATGGGCAGCGCGGCGTGAAGTTCGGGGTCGCGAACCCGTTCGACAGGAAGGCAGGAAAAAGATTGTGCATGGAGAGCGGATGGAACACGAACCGGTCACCCTCAGGCTGGCAGTGATTATGGAGCGCAGGGTGCTGCACAACAAGTGGGCCGACCACGCGTGGGAGGCTTGCGCGCTGCAGCCCGAAGGCCCGCAAAACCCTGCAGCACCTGTGGTTTTTGCCGATTCCGGAGCGGCGATGCAGTGGTTGTTCCCGCCGCTCGACTTCACGCTCTACACCGACGAAGCCGACAACTACCTGCTCAACGTGACCGCGGCCGAGCCGCGCATCTTCGTCATGTGGCGGCCGGACGAAGAGGCCGAACCACCGGTACGACCGATGCAGCTGAGCGCCAGCTACGGTGAGGCGGCACGCTGGATGGATTCGGGCGAGAAGGTGGACGGACTGCCGATGCCGCCCGAAATTCGTGACTGGATCGAAGCCTTTGCCCGCCGCTTCCAGAAGGCGCCCGAGCCGCGCAGGCAGAAACGCTTTGCGCGCACCGGTGACGGCAACACCCATTACGGGGGCGGCGGCCATGGCCGATGATCCGGTACGCGGCTTTCTCGGTCGCTGGTCGCGGCTCAAGCAGGCCGCGGCAGAATCTGCGCCGGCTGACGCCGCGCCCGTCGTCGTTGCGGCGGCCGACGCCACAGCGCCGCAGACCGAGCCCGAAGTGCCGTTGCCGCCAGTCGAATCGCTCGACTTCGACTCCGACTTCCGCGGCTTTCTGGGCGACAAGGTGGATGAGGGTGTGAAGCGCGCGGCGCTGAAAAAGCTGTTCCACGCCGGCCCCTTCAACACCATGGACGGGCTGGACGTGTACATCGAAGACTTCAGCGTTTTCGAGCCGCTGCCGGCGTCGATGGTCGCCCAGCTTGCGCATGCGCGGGAAACGCTGTCGCCGACGCTGCCGGCCGACTGGTTTGGTCCGGTGATCGATGCCGAATCGACGACCGAACCGACGGTCGAACTGCTGGAACCGGAACTGTTGCCTGACTTGCCGCCCGAGTCGAAAGCGCTTCCCGAAACGCCTGACGAGCCCGAGGCCGAGGCCGAGCTCAAGCCCAAGTCTCTTTCGTCCTCGCATGCTGACGCGCTGTCCGGCTCGCCCGATGATCTGACCTTGCTCGACCCGGCGGAAAGTCGTTTTCGGTCGGAATAGGTCATTCCTTTCGTCGTCTCTTTGGCACAAAGCCTGCAAAAGCTTTGCCGGAGGAGCGACAGACAATGAACAACGCCGACAAGGCGGTCCACCTGTGCAGTTGCAACGGCACGGTGCCATTCGACATTACACGCCTGACGGACGCGCTCGCGCTGGATGCGCCGCTCGAGGTCGGGCAGCAGCTGTGCCGGCGCGACGCGCATACGTTTGCGCAGTTGCTCGGCAGTGCGCCCGAAGCCATCGTCGGCTGTACGCAGGAATCGGCTCTGCTGCGCGAGCTGGCTGACGACGCGGGCAGCGCGTCCGGCGTCACCTTCATCAACCTGCGGGACATCGCCGGACGCAGCGCGCGAGGCGCCGACGTGCAGCCTGCACTCGCGGCACAGCTTGCGATGGCGCGGCTGGCCGAACCGGCACCGGTGCCGGCCGTGAGTTATGAATCCGCCGGCCAGTTGCTGATCATCGGCCCGGCCGGCGCCGCGCTGGGCTGGGCGCAGCGCGCGCAGCAACACTATGGCGAGCGCCTCGCGATCAACGTGCTGATCACCGATAACGATCGCACCGAGCTGCCGGTGCGCCGCGACTACCCGGTGGCCAGCGGCCGCAATGTGTCGGTCGCCGGCTGGCTCGGTGCCTTCGAAGTGAGCTGGCAACGCGCCAACGCGATCGACCTCGACGCCTGCGTGCGCTGCAATGCCTGCATCGACGCCTGTCCGGAAGGCGCCATCGGCTATGACTACCAGGTGAATGCCGCGCGCTGCTCTGGTCACCGCGCCTGCGCGACGGCCTGCCGCGACATCGGTGCCATCGATTTCGACGCCATCGGTGCGCTGCGCAGCGAAACCTACGATCTCGTGCTCGACCTGTCCGAGCCGGCGCTGATCCGCATTCCGCACCCGCCGCAAGGCTATCTGTCACCCGGGCGCGATCCGCTCGAGCAGTCGCTGGCGCTGCAGCAGATCGCCGCCCTGGTCGGCGAATTCGAGAAGCCGAAGTTCTTCACCTACAAGTCGTCGATCTGCGCGCACAGCCGCAACAGCAAGCAGGGCTGCAACCAGTGCATCGACGTCTGTTCGACCTCGGCCATCCGCGCCGATGGCGATGGTGTGTTCGTCGAGCCGCATCTGTGCATGGGTTGCGGTGCGTGTGCGACAGTTTGTCCCACGGGTGCGATGCGCTACGCCTACCCGTCCGCGAGCGATGTTGCACTGCGCGTCAAGACGGCGCTGAAGGCCTGGCGCGCTGCAGGTGGTCACGCACCGCGCATTCTGTTCCACAGCGAAACGCAGGGCGAAGACCTGATTGCGCTGACCGGACGCCATCGCGGCCTGCCGGCTGACGTGCTGCCGGTGGCCGTGCATGACGTTGCCTCGGTCGGTCTCGAACTGATGTTCGCGGCCCTGTCCTACGGCGCTGCACAATGCGTCATTCTGTCCCAAGGCGACCGGCCGGATGCCTACGCCGCGGCAACCGCGGCGCAGATCGCCATCGGTCGCAGCGTGCTTGCGGCACTTGGCTACCCCGCGGCGGCAGTGGTCGCCGTCACGGCAGATGACGCGGCGACGCTGGCGCAGGCGCTGGGCACGCTTCCCGCGGCCGGCATGTCCTGTCCGCCGGCGTCTTTTGCGCTGCCGGCCGAAAAACGCGGCGCGCTCGAATTCTGTCTCGACCACCTGGTGCGTCACGCGCCTGTAAAGGCAGAAGCCATCGCACTGCCGGCTGGCGCCCCCTTTGGTACGGTGAATATCGACCGGACGGCCTGCACGTTGTGCATGAGCTGTGTCGGCGCCTGTCCGGCGTCGGCGCTGATGGATGGCGGCGAACGGCCGGCGCTGCGTTTTCTCGAACGCAACTGCGTGCAGTGCGGCCTGTGCGTGAATACCTGCCCGGAAAACGCGCTGTCGCTCGAAGCGCGTCTGCTGACCGGTGACGCGGCACGGCGCGAACGCGTGCTGAACGAAGCCGAACCTTTCCACTGCATCCGCTGCAGCGCACCCTTCGGCACGAAGCAGATGATCGATGCGATGACCGGCAAGCTGGCGGCGCACTCGATGTTTGCCGGTGGTGATGCGCTGCGCCGGCTGCAGATGTGCGCCGACTGCCGCGTCATCGATTTGATGCACAGCCCCGGCCGCGAAACATCGGTATTCGATCTATGACCACCGAAACCCGACTTCGCCCGGTGGCTTTCGTGCGCGACCCGGTCAGCGACGAAGACATGGCGCGTGCCAATCACTACGCGCTCATTTCGCGACTGTTTCATGCGGCGCCCGACGCTGCGCTGCTGGATACGATGACGGCCTCGGGCGACTGGCCAGTCGATGACGATGCGCCCTCGGCGGAGGCCATGTTGATGGCGCGCGCGTGGAACGCGCTGTGTGCCGCATCGTCGGCGATGGACGCTGCTGCGGCACAGGATGAATTCGACGCCCTGTTCGGCGGCGTCGGCCGCCCGCAGGTCGTGCCGTTCGCGTCCTTCCATCTTGCCGGCTTCGTCAACGAAAAGCCGCTGGCCAGATTGCGCGATGACCTTGCTGCGCTCGGACTGCAGCGGGCCGAAGGGGAATCCGATCCGGAAGACCACATCGCGGCACTGGCCGACGTGATGCGCCTGTTGCTGACCGATACGACGCGCAGCGAAGCGGATCGCGCCGCCGCGCAGGACCGCTTTTTCGCGACCCACATCGAGCCCTGGTACGGCGCACTGATCGATGCGATCGAGGCCGTGCCCGAAGCAAATTTCTACCGGCGCGCCGGCCGGTACCTGCGCTGCTTTCTCGACATCGAAACTGCATCGCGGCAGATCGAGGCCTGACGCGATGCCTGAACAACACATCCCCGCACAACCCGCAGTGACCACGACTGGAGGACTTCACGATGACTGACAAGGACAACCTCAAGGCCAACCTCAAACGCAGGCATTTCCTGCTGACCGCGGGTATCGGTGGCGTGGGCGCCGCAGCCGCCGTGGTGGCGGTGCGCTCGATCGGCGACACCGCGCCGGCGACCGGCCTCACGGCAAAGAACGAGAAGGGCGGCTATCGCATGACCGAGCACATCGCAAATTACTACCGTACCGCACGCGTCTGACCGGAGGAGACCGACCATGACCCTGACCCGCAAATCCGCCACCGCCTCGCGCGGCGGCTCGCGCCTCGCGCGCGCCGTGTCGGCTGCCGTGCCGCGCACGATGGACCGGCGCACCTTTCTGAAGCGCTCCGGCATGACGGCCGGTGCCGGCGCCTTTGCGTCGGCACTGCCGTTCTCGATGGTCGAGCGCGCCCGGGCAGCCGATGCGCCGGCGGCCGGTGGCAAGGTTGAAATCAAGCGCACGATCTGTACCCACTGTTCGGTCGGCTGTGCCATCGACGCCGAGGTCGTGAATGGCGTGTGGGTCGGGCAGGAGCCGGTGTTCGACAGCCCGATCAACATGGGCGCGCACTGTGCCAAGGGCGCGGCGATCCGCGAGCACGGCCATGGCGAGCACCGCCTGCGCTACCCGATGAAGCTGGTCGATGGCAAATGGGTGCGCATGTCGTGGGACGACGCACTGACCGAACTGTCAGCCCGGTTGCTCAAGCTGCGCGAAGAAAGCGGACCGGACAGCGTGTACTGGATAGGCTCGTCGAAGCACAACAACGAGCAGGCCTACATGATGCGCAAGTTCGTGTCGATGTGGGGCACCAACAATTGCGACCACCAGGCGCGCATCTGCCACTCGACCACGGTGGCCGGCGTGGCGAATACGTGGGGGTATGGCGCGATGACCAACTCCTACAACGACATGCAGAACTCGAAGGCCATCCTGTTCATGGGATCGAACGCCGCCGAGGCGCACCCGGTGTCGCTGCTGCACATCCTGCACGCGAAGGAGAACGGCGCAAAAATCATCGTCGCCGACCCGCGCTTCACGCGCACCGCGGCCAAGGCCGACCACTTCGTGCGCATCCGCTCCGGCTCCGACATCGCGATCATCTACGGCATCATGCGGCACATTTTCGAGAATGGCTGGGAAGACAGGCAGTACATCGAAGACCGCGTGTACGGCATGGACAAGATCCGCGACGAGGCGATGAAGTGGACGCCGGAGAAGGTCGAGGAAGTCAGCGGCGTGCCGGACGACCAGGTGAAGCTGATCGCCGAAACGATGGCGAAGAACAAGCCCTCGACCGTGGTGTGGTGCATGGGCCAGACGCAGCACACCACCGGCAATGCCATCGTGCGGATGATGTGCAACCTGCAGTTGGCGCTCGGCAATGTCGGTGTCGCAGGCGGCGGCACCAACATCTTCCGCGGTCACGACAACGTGCAGGGCGCAACCGATGTCGGCCCGAACCCGGATTCGCTGCCCGGCTACTACGGCATTGCGACCGGTTCGTGGAAGCACTGGGCCGGCGTGTGGGGCGTCGATTACGAGTGGCTGAAAGGCCGCTTCGCGTCGCAGGCGATGATGGAGAAGTCGGGCATCACGGTGTCGCGCTGGATCGACGGCGTCACCGAGAAGAACGAATTCATCGACCAGGACCCGAACCTGCGTGCCGTGGTGTTCTGGGGTCATGCGCCGAATTCGCAGACGCGCGGCAAGGACATGCTGGAGGCCATGAAGGCGCTCGATACGCTGGTGGTCATCGATCCGTATCCATCGGCCACTGCTGCGATGGCGGCCAGCGGCCGGAAGGACGGCGTCTATCTGCTGCCGGCGGCGACGCAGTTCGAGTGCGTCGGGTCCTGCACCGCGTCGAACCGTTCCATCCAGTGGCGCGAAAAGGTGATCGAGCCGCTGTGGGAATCGAAGCCCGACCACACCATCATGTATCTGTTCGCGCAGAAATTCGGTTTCGCCGACGAGTTCACGAAGAACGTGAAGGTGACGAACAACGAGCCCAGCGTCGAGGACATCCTGCGCGAGATCAACCGCGGTACCTGGACCATCGGCTACACCGGCCAGTCGCCGGAACGCCTGAAGATCCACATGCGCAACATGCAGGTGTTCGATCCGAAGACGCTGCGCGCCAAGGGCGGCATCGACAAGGAAACGGGCTACGTACTCGACGGCGAGTACTTCGGCCTGCCGTGGCCGTGCTACGGCACGCCGGAAATGAAGCACCCCGGTACGCCCAATCTGTACGACACGTCGAAACACGTGATGGACGGGGGCGGCAACTTCCGCGCCAACTTCGGCGTCGAGAAGGACGGCGTGAGTCTGCTGGCCAATGACGGCTCGGCGTCGAAGGGTGCCGACCTGCAGTTCGGCTACCCGGAATTCGACCATGTGCTGCTGAAGAAGCTTGGCTGGTGGGACGAACTGACCGACGACGAGAAGAAGAAGGCGGAAGGCAAGAACTGGAAGACTGACTCGTCGGGCGGCATCATCCGCGTCGCGATGAAGGAACACGGTTGCCATCCGTTCGGCAACGCCAAGGCACGCGCCGTGGTGTGGAATTTCCCCGATGCCGTTCCGCTGCACCGCGAACCGCTGTTCTCGCCGCGTGCCGACCTGATCGCCAAGTACCCGACGCACGACGACAAGAAGGCGTTCTGGCGACTGCCCACGCTGTACAAGAGCGTGCAGGACCAGTTCGCAAACGTCGGCAAGGACTACCCGCTGATCATGACCTCCGGCCGGCTGGTCGAGTACGAGGGCGGCGGCGACGAGACGCGTTCCAACCCGTGGCTGGCCGAACTGCAGCAGGACATGTTCGTCGAGATCAACCCGCGTGCAGCCAATGACCGGGGCATCCGCGACAAGGACATGGTGTGGGTGAAGTCGCCTACCGGGGCCCAGATCAAGGTGATGGCGATGGTGACCGAGCGGGTCGGCGCCGATACGGTGTTCCTGCCGTTCCACTTCGCCGGCCACTGGATGGGCAAGGACCTGATCGACAGCTATCCGGAAGGTGCGGCCCCGGTGGTGCGCGGCGAGGCGGTTAACACTGCCACCACCTACGGTTACGACTCGGTGACGATGATGCAGGAAACCAAGACCACGGTCTGCCAGATCGTCAAGGCCTGAAACGCGCGATGCAACCCACGCGGCGGGCGCCTGGTCGGGACCGCCGCGGAGAACGGAGGACAACATGGCAAGAATGAAATTCATCTGTGACGCAGAGCGCTGCATCGAGTGCAATGGCTGCGTCACCGCGTGCAAGAACGAACACGAAGTGCCCTGGGGCGTGAATCGCCGGCGCGTCGTGACCATCAACGACGGTGTGCCCGGCGAGCGCTCGATGTCGGTTGCCTGCATGCACTGTTCCGACGCGCCCTGCATGGCGGTGTGTCCGGTCGATTGCTTCTACCGCACCGACGAGGGCGTCGTGCTGCACGACAAGGATCTGTGCATCGGATGCGGCTACTGCTTCTACGCCTGTCCGTTCGGCGCGCCGCAGTTTCCGCAGGCGGGTGCTTTCGGCTTGCGCGGCAAGATGGACAAGTGCACCTTCTGCGCCGGCGGCCCGGAGAAGAACGCTTCGGAAGACGAATTCCGCAAGTATGGCCGCAACCGCCTCGCCGAAGGCAAGCTGCCGCTGTGCGCCGAGGTGTGTTCGACCAAGGCGCTGCTCGGTGGCGATGCCGACGTGCTGGCCGACATCTACCGCCAGCGCGTCACCACGCGCGGCAAGGGCGCCGACATCTGGGGCTGGTCGACCGCCTACGGCAAGCCGGACGCACCGGCCCGGCAACCTGATGCGGGAGGCAAATCATGAGACGACTGACTGGATCGGTTCTTGTCGCCGCCGTGGCGGTGTCGCTGGCCGGCTGCGGCGAACACGAACGGGTGGTGGTCTACAAGCAGGGCCAGTACCAGGGCAAGCCCGACACCAAGCCGTGGGACAACGAATCGTTCGCGGGTGACCGTGCGCAATGGGAAGCCACCATCAAGGCGCGCAACCAGAGCCAGAACGAATACCGCCGCATCAACGGTTAGGAGGCTGCGATGACTCAACACTTCTCATGGCTCGTCCGTCTGCTGTGTTGCATCGGTGCGCTGATGGCGCTGCCGTTACAGCCCGCGCTGGCGGCCGATGCGGCCGAGCAGGCGACCAGCCAGCAGTTCCAGCCGCTGAACAACGCACCGGTATGGCGCGAGGTGCGCTCGGGTGACGCTCACTACACGACTGTCAAGGGGGTCGAGACCGGTGTGTTGATCCAGTCGGGGGGCCAGACCTGGCGCGCGTTGCGCAACGGGCCGGTGATGTTGTACGGCGGCATCGCCTTCTGCGCCATGGTGATACTGCTCGCGGTGTTCTTCAAGTTGAAGGGGCCGATCATGCTCTCCGGCGCGAAGACCGGCCGTCTGATCCATCGTTTCAATTCGCTGGAGCGTGCATCACACTGGGCGATGGCGATTTCGTTCTGCGTACTCGCCGTCAGCGGTCTGGTGATGCTGTTCGGCAAGCATGTTCTGCTGCCGGTGTTCGGCTACTCGCTGTTCGCCACTGTGGCCGTGGTGTGCAAGAACGTCCACAACTTCATCGGACCGCTTTTCATCCTGTCGGTGGTCGTCTTCATCGTGCTGTTCATCAAGGACAACATCTGGCAGTCGATCGACGCACTGTGGATACGCAAGGCAGGTGGCTTGCTGACCGGTGAACATGTGCCATCTCATCGCTTCAACTTCGGCGAGAAAACCTGGTTCTGGCTCGGAGTGGTCGGCTTGTCGACGATTGTCGGGGTCAGTGGCCTGGTGCTGAATTTCCCGAACTTCGAACAGGGGCGCTGGGTGATGCAGACGGCAAACATCGTGCACCTGATCGGGTCTCTGCTGGTGATGACGCTGTCGCTTGCGCATATATATATAGGCAGCATCGGCATGGAAAGCGCGCTCGACGGCATGAAGACCGGCTACGTGGACGAAACCTGGGCCAGGGAACACCACGAACTGTGGTACGACGAGGCGATGAAAACTCAACCCGCGACACAGCCGGCTGGCGGGATGCCCGTCACGGCCCGCGTCTGATCGGAGGACTACTTGTATGAACAGGCTACTGGTGTTGATGCTCGGTGCGCTGCTGGCCACCGGTGCGCTGGCCAAGCTTCCGGAAATGACGGAAGAACAGAAGGCTGCTGCGGCCGAGAAGAAAGCGAAGGCGGCTGAAGGCGACAAGAAGGCGGCCGGATTGCTGGCCGCCTCGCAGGATGCGGTGGCGGGAAAGTACATTGAACGGATGAAGGCGCAGGGAGTGACCGTGACGCCGACGCCTATTGCACCTCCGGCGGTACCCCCAGCGCCGCCCGCCGCTGCGCCGGCACAGGCGCCGGCCGCCAGGTAAGCCAACCCACGGAAACGACAAAGGCACCGCAAGGTGCCTTTGTCGTTGTGGCCGCAGTGGCCCCGGCACTGCGGGGCACCGCCGCTTACCCGCCGAAACGGTACCGAACGCCGATCCAGCCGGCACGCGGGGCACCCGGCGCATAGAAGGTTTCATCGCGCCAGTTGTTGTCGTCCGGATCGAAACTGTTGTTCGGGCCGACGAAGGGGTTTTCGCCGATCTGGCCGGCGGTGAAGTAGTGTTTGTCGAACACGTTGTTCATGCGGGCAAATGCCGACCATCCGGCACCCAGCTGGGCGGTTGCGACCAGGTTGACCACGCTGAAGCCGGCTGTCTTCCCACCTTCGTCGTGCTGGTTGTTTTCGTTGCCGCGTACATACACACCGGAGTGCGTCACGATGTCGGAACCGAGTGTCAGCCACTGCGTCGGGCGCCAGTCCAGCCCCAGCTTGAAACTATGCTCGGCGATGCCCGGAATGCGGTCGCCGGATTCGATCCGGATCTGCCCCTCCTTTGGGTCGCCAGTTGGCATTGCGGACGAGTTTTCCGTGGATACGACCCACTCACCCGAGCGGTAAGTCGCATCCACCCAAGTGTAGCCGGCGCGCCAGGCCATCTGGCCGTAGTCGCCCCCCACGCCCAGTTCGACGCCGTGGCGCTGCGTCTTGCCGAAGTTCTTGAAGTAGCCCTGGCCGACCGTGTTGCTGGACACGAACAGGATGTCGTCCCGGCTTACTGAACCGAAAGCAGCCGCGTTCCAGCGAATCGGACCTGCGACGCCACGGATGCCGAACTCGATGCCGCGGGTGACCACCGGGTCGAGTCGCGGATCGGCCTGCATCGCGTTGGGCAGCTTGCATGGCTCGTTCGGGTCGGAACAGCCCAGTTCGATCGGACTGGGCGCCCGATTTCCCTGCTGCGCGTTGGCGTATATCGTGACTGCCGGAGTCAGCGCATAGGTGGCGCCGAGCGCCGGGTTGATCTTGCTGTAGGTGTAGTCGCTGTTGAGGCTGGACGTGGCATCCAGCTGGTCGGTCGTCTTCACGCTGGTGTGGTTGTAGCGTGCCGACATCGACACGGCGGCTTCCGGCACCGGCTTCCAGGTACCGGTGGCGAAAAGGCTCCAGGTCTGCGTGCGGCCCCGCAGCTTGGGGTCGGGATCCTCTTCCGTGTCGGTCGGATTCACCGAACGGTCCGGATTGAAGTCACCTTCCTGCTCGGTCTGCTGGAAGCGGGTACGACTGTGGTCATAGGTCGTGCCGACTGCCAGCTGACGGTCGTCAAGAATCTTTGCCCACTGGGCGCTGAATCCGTAACCCAGTTGGCGCGTGCGGGTGCGGTTGAGTACGCCTTCCGGGTCGCCCGGGGCGGCGAACTCGTCATTGGCATCGCCGTTGAGCGTGCGTACGTTGTTCGTGCGGACATAGACCGTGCCTGACAGTTTGTGCACGTCGTCCAGCCAGTAGCCGCCATTCAGCGACAGCATGGTCATCCGGTTTCGGGTGTTGTCGGGCGACGTGAAGATCGATTTCCGCCGCTGTTCGTAGAACGACAGAGGCGTCAGGCCGTTGCCGATGAGATCGCTGTTGGCGTGAGTGAGGTTCAGGTCGAGCTCGTGTTTTGCGGAACGATGCGAAATCTTGCCGAAGAACTGATTGACGTCCGACGGCGAGGAATCGCGCCAGCCGTCTTCCTTGAAGCGCGTGGCGGTGAAATACCAGCCCAGTTCGCCGTTGTTGCCGCCGTGCTCGGCGGTGACCGCATGGCGGCCGAAGCTGCCGGTGTAGGCTTCCAGCCCGGTGCCGGCATGACTGAAGCCGTCCTTCGTGCGGATAGCCAGCGCGCCGCCAAGCGTGTTCAGGCCGAACAGCGGATTCGAGCCCGGGATCAGGTCCATCGATGCGATCGCGTTGCGCGGGATCAGGTCCCAATTCACAACGTCGCCGAACGGTTCGTTGATGCGCACCCCGTCCTGGTACACCGACAGGCCTTGGGGAGTGCCGAGCAACGGGCTTGCGGTGAAGCCGCGGTAATTCACGTCGGCCTGGTAGGGGTTGCCCTGGATTTCATTGACGTTGACGCCTTGCAACTGGCTGCCAAGAAGCTCCGGCAAGCCTGCTGCTCCGGTGTCGCGAAGTCGATCGCGGCGGATCGATTGCACGTTCGACGGGATCTCGTCCTTCGGCCGGTCGAGACCGGGGATCGGAGACGTGCCGACGACTTCAACGGTCGGGGCAACGGTCCGAACTTCCGCTGCAATGGTGACCGTAGTACCAAGCAGTCCGGCAATGGCCATTGCAAGCGGCGTCAGACGCAGTCGTGCTGCGCCGTGATGTGTGTTCAACTGAAATCTCCTCAAGTTGCGTCGCGCGCCAGTCTGCGAGGCGCTGCGACTGCAGTCGCAGGGCGCGACCGCAGCGGAAGATAGCGAACGCTCTTCGGGAAAGATCGGGAAAAACTCCCGGTATCGGGAGTTTTTCCCGATAGTTTGCGAGCGAAGTTCAGTCCTGCTTTGGTCCGAGTGGAGGCACAACACCTAACCGAAGTGCGAGATGCACCAGTGCCGCCGATGTGCCGACACCGAGTTTCTCCTTGATGAGAGCCTGGTAGTTGGCGACCGTCTTTTGGCTGAGGTTGAGCATCGTGGCGCACTCAGCGGCCGACAACCCCTGCGCGAGGAGGCGGAACACCTCGAACTCACGCGGTGAAAGGTCATTGATGATGGAACGTTCGGCGTCGGGCGAACGAAGTTCGAAAGCCCTTTTTACGTCGGTACTCAGATAGCGCTCACCGCGTGCTACGTGACGAACGGCTTCGAGCAGCACTTCCGGCGCGCTGCGCTTGCTGATGAAACCACTGGCTCCGCTCTGCAGCGCTTTCTCGACGACCACTGCTTCATCGTGCACGCTGAATACCAATACCTTGGCACCCGCATCACGAGCCCTGATGCGGCGTATCAGATCGATGCCGCTTGAACCGGGCAGTGACAGGTCGGTTACCGTCACCTTGGGTGAATGTGCTGTATAGGCGAGATAGCCCGAATCGGCGTCCTCGGCTTCTGCGACGACGTGAATGTCGCGACCCGTTTCAAGCAATCGTGCATAACCTGAGCGAACGATAGGGTGGTCGTCGACAAGCAGTACTTCAATCATGGTCCTTGACCTTATGGCGCTCGATGGCGTCAGCGTGTGCCGGATGTCGAAAGCTGCAACTCACCATGACACCGCCCAGCGAACTCGTGTCTATCGTCAGCGCACCACCGAGCATGGACGCGCGTTCGCCCATGCCCAGCCAGCCCAGACCGGGGCGCACTCTGACTGCATCGTATCCGCCACCGTCATCCTCGATGGCAAGTTCGATCGTATCGGTATCGGCATGATGACCGAGGACGATTCGGACGTGGCTGGCATTGGCGTGTTTCATGACGTTGGAAAGAGACTCCTGGATGATGCGGAAGATTGCAATGTTGGCGTCTTCACCGAGATCATCGAGGTTTCCCCGTGGAAGCAGGGCGCAGTTTATCGTTGATCGCTCTTCCCATGATTCGCACAGCGACTGCACGGCCCCGAGCAACCCGAGGCTGTCCAGACTCGCCGGACGCAGTTCGTAGAGCAATCCCCGTACCGTCTGGTAAAGGTCGTCTGCTGATTCCGCAATACGGTCAGCCGCGCGCTTCTCCGCTGAGGGATCCTCAAGGTGATCGCGCAAGAAAACCGCATCGATCCGAATCGCGTTGCAGCACTGCCCGAAGTGGTCATGAAGCTCATGTGCAAAGCGCCGTCGTTCGGCCTCTTGAAGGCCAATCAAGGCCTGAGCCAACTCGCGGTTGCGTGTGGCAAGCCGTTTCAGTCGTCTTTCGGCGGCGACACGCGAGGCCAGCTCATGTCGTGCATCGCGCCACCGCATCGCTGAGAAAAGCGTCAGCGCCACCGTAAGACCAAGCAACGCAATGAACAACTCGTCTGCCTGGACAACTTCATACCGCGTAAGCAGCGTATGGAACCGCTCGTAAAGCTCCGCCTGCGAACTTGCGACGAATGTGATGGCCGCAGTGGCTACGATGAGCGCAAGCTCAATCTGATGCCTGTGCTTCCTGATGTAAGTCCGTTTCATTCGCCTATATATATGGTTGCTTGCACATCCGCACGCTTTCCCCGACGACCTTCCGTTCGTCGCCGGAGAGACCTTCCGTTCGTCGCCGGAGAGTATCCGATCGCGCCGCTCCGCAATCCACACCAAATTTATCAGGTGGGGTTGACCTTCTTCATTCGACCAGTCATAATCTTTTTCTCTCGAACGCGGGGTGGAGCAGTCTGGCAGCTCGTCGGGCTCATAACCCGAAGGTCACAGGTTCAAATCCTGTCCCCGCAACCACCGATTTACGAGCGGTAAGGGTGAGAGAAAAAGTAGTCGCAGATTCGAAATTGTGTTACAGTCTCATTTCTGTGCTGCACGAAATTGCAGCGAAGCTCTTTAAAAACACAAACAGCCGATAGGTGTGGGCACGGCATGGTTGTAACGGCGTGTAGATGTCGTTTCAGGGGAACTTGGGGCGATTGAAATGCGCATGACAACTAAATTGAAGTGCTCATACGAATCAA
>NZ_JAUYNV010000048.1 GCF_030698125.1 Methyloversatilis sp. | reverse complement strand
CCAGAAGGCAATCGCCGAGCGCATCGTCGCGCAGGGTGGCGACTATCTGCTGGCGGTCAAGGGCAACCAGCCGACCTTGTTGCGCGTGATCGAAGATGCCTTCATCGACCGCGCCGTTGCGCAGCCTCGGCATGAAGACGTC
This sequence comes from Methyloversatilis sp., assembly GCF_030698125.1. GTDB lineage: Bacteria > Pseudomonadota > Gammaproteobacteria > Burkholderiales > Rhodocyclaceae > Methyloversatilis. The sequence continues at coordinate 9,188 of NZ_JAUYNV010000048.1, read as the reverse complement.
GAGCGCAGCCATGGCCGCACCGTGGGGCAGTTCGTCTGGGTGGCGTCGGCAAAAGGTATCGTCGATCCGGCGCAATGGCCCGGATGCCGCACGATCGGTCGCATCCTCACACAGCGGGTCGAGGGCGAGCGGTACGCCGAACCTGAGTTCCGCTACTACCTGAGTTCGCGCGATCTGAGCGCCGACGACCTGGCAAGCGCTGCCCGCGCGCACTGGGGCATCGAGAACCGGCTGCACTGGATGCTGGACGTGCAGTTCGGCGAGGATGCCTGCACTGTGCGTCGAGATCATGCGCCGCAGAACCTCTCGCTGCTCAAGAAAATGGTGCTCAACCTGATTCGCACCGATACCTCCGACACTGCCAAGGCCAGCCTGCGCCGATAGCGCAAACGTGCAGCCTGGGACGACGACATTCGTATGGCCATGCTCGGGATCAAACCGTTATGACTTTCGAGTGCGACGGCCCTGGTCCCAAGACGTCTCGCAAGACTCCCTGAAAGCCCCGGTTGACCACGTGTTCCGGGGCTTTTTTGTGTCCGGACGTCCCGTACGCTTCATGCCATCCCTGGGTTTCTGGGGGTGTCTCTGGCGGGCCGTACCCCACTACTTCTGGGGTACCGAGGCCGGTCGAGCGTCCGCTGACTGATTTCTCCAGAAGGCACTGCCGACCCTGAAGAGACATTCACTGTCCCGACCTGGTCGCCACAAAGCAGTCGCTCGAGCAGCAATTCCTCGGAGCCATGCAGTGCCCCGTGCATGGCGACTGGCTAGCGGAGAGGCACCGGGTCTGTGGCCACTCCGGTCCTGGTTGCCATGTACCGCCCCTCGGGGCTGAAGCGTGTAGCGGCAGGGGCGAACCCGAACCCTACCCGAAGGGCTCCCGGCCACCGTTATGTACGATAACGCACAGAGCGACCAACGCCACGCTAACGACAATATCGAGGATTGTGTCGGCCAAAGTGTGGTTCCGGGCGCCGGGTGCGGTTTGCGCCTCAGTTCCCGCGCCATCAAACGGGCTTCCGGTCTGGTGGGTTGATGCCCCGCCCGATGGTCAGAACCGCTGCACGCAGATGGAACGGACGTCGTCACAGCGCTCAGCAGACCTCAGAGGATCAAACCGGTTTGACCACGGAACCAACGACATTGAAGACCAATACGCTGTCCAGGGGCGGGAATTTGCCCAAATGCCCCACCGGCATCGTTGGCCTTGACGAAATCACAGACGGCGGACTGCCTGCGGGACGGCCAACCCTCGTCTGTGGCAGCGCAGGCTCAGGAAAAACCATGCTTGCCATGGAATTCCTCGTGCGCGGCGCGACGCAGTATGGTGAGCCCGGTGTGTTCATGATGTTCGAGGAGAACGTGGCCGAGCTGACGGCCAATGTCCGCTCGCTCGGTTTTGATCTGGAGAGACTCGCCGCGCAGAAGAAGCTCATCCTCGATCACGTTCATATCGAACGCAGCGAGATCGAAGAGACGGGCGAGTACGATCTGGAGGGTCTGTTCATCCGGCTGGGTCACGCCGTCAAGTCCATTGGTGCGAAACGCGTGGTCCTCGATACCGTCGAGGCCCTGTTTTCCGGCCTGCCCAACCATGCCATTCTCCGCGCGGAGTTGCGACGCCTTTTCCGCTGGCTGAAGGATCACGGTTTGACGGCCGTCATTACCGGCGAGCGTGGCGACCAGTCGCTGACGCGCTACGGGCTGGAGGAATACGTCGCGGATTGCGTGATCATCCTCGACCAGCGCATTCACGAGCAGATTTCCACCCGGCGGCTGCGCGTGTTGAAGTATCGCGGCTCGGCGCACGGCACGAACGAGTATCCCTTCGCCATAGGCGAGCATGGCCTTTCAGTGCTGCCGATCACCTCGTTGCGGCTCGACCATGAGGTCTCGGCGAAGCGCATCCCCACGGGCATCGCCCGGCTGGACGAGATGCTCGGTGGCCAGGGCGTCTTTCGCGGCAGCAGCGTCCTGGTCTCGGGTTCTTCGGGCACGGGCAAGAGCAGCATCGGCGCCAGGTTCGCCGATGCCGCATGCCGCCGCGGCGAGCGGGTGCTGCTGTTCGCCTACGAGGAATCAAGCGCCCAGATCATCCGCAACATGGGTTCCATCGGCATCGACCTCGGACCGTGGGTCAAAAAGGGCTTGCTTCAGATCCACTCGTCACGCCCGACGCTGCAGGGGCTCGAGCAGCACCTGGTGATGATGCACGACGCCGTGAGGAGCTTTCAACCGAGCATTGTGGTGGTCGACCCGATCGGCAATCTCTCGCTCGACCGCGACACGTCGGCGGTGAAGCCAACGCTGATGCGCCTCATTGACTTCCTCAAGCAGCAGCAGATCACCACACTATTCACGAACCTCACTTCCGGGGGTGGAGAGACAACGGAGAACTCGCAGCTCGGGGTCTCTTCGCTCATGGACACGTGGCTGCTGCTGCGCAACGTCGAATTCAATGGCGAACGCAACCGCACGATCTACGTGCTGAAGTCGCGCGGCATGGCACATTCGAATCAGGTCCGCGAGTTCGTGCTCAGTGACAAGGGTATTGAGCTGGTGGATGTCTACCTTGGCGCCGAGCATGTGCTGACCGGGACGGCACGCGTTGCTCAGGAAGAGTTGGAGCGCGCCGCCGCCGCACTGCGCGAAGAGGATCATCAACGCAAGCTGAGTCGGCTTGCGAGCAGGCAGAAGGCGATCGAAGCACAGATCGCCGCACTGCGTTGCGAAGCGGAAGTTGAATCCGCCGAGGTTGCCTTCAGCCTCGCGCGCGAGATGCTGCATCAAAGGACGGCGCAGCAAAGCACCGACGTCATGGCACACCTGCGCGGCGCCGACAAGACCGGAAGCGGCCGGAAGCAAGGAAAGCGATGAGCAAACCCGTCGCCTTCGAGCTACGGCTGTATGTCGCCGGTCAGACCGCAAAGTCGATTGCCGCCTGTGCCAATCTGCAGCGAATCTGCGAGATGCACCTTGCCGGGCAGTACCGGATCGAGATCATCGACCTCATCAAGAACCCGAAGCTCGCAGCGGGCGACCAGATCCTCGCCGTACCCACGCTCGTGCGCCGCCTGCCCAAGCCGATCACGAAGATCATCGGCGATTTGTCCGACGAAGAGCGTGTGCTCGTCGGCCTCGATGTGCGGCCAATATAACGCGGACTGCTCATGAGAAAGCAACCCTCGACCCTGCGCACGCTGATTGGCTTTGAAGCCGCTGCTGCGAAGCTTGACAGCGCGCGCTACGTCATGCGGCTTTACGTCGCCGGCTCGACCCGCAACTCCGAGCGCGCGATCATGAACATTCGCAGGATTTGCGAGGCGCATCTGCAAGGACGCTACGACCTGGAAGTCGTGGATATCTCTCAGCACCCAGAGCTTGCCGAAGGCGAGCAGATCATCGCCGCACCAACCTTGGTCAAAACACTGCCGTTGCCGCTGCGGCGCTTCATCGGCGACATGTCGCACACGGAAAACATCCTGCTTGGGCTCGATTTGCGCAAGGCCGGCGATCGAGTCACTACCGACGAAGGTCACTGACCGACCGTGCGCGCCAAATCTGCCAGCGCCGCGACGCTCACCGAGCAAAACGCCGATCTGCTCGCCCGACTTCAGGAGGCGGAGGACACGCTGCAGGCCATCCGAAGCGGGGTGGTGGACGCGCTCGTTGTGGAAACTGCTGCAGGCCCGAAAATCTTCCGCCTTGAAGGCCTGGACGCCGAGTCAAGCCGCTTTCGCGGCGAAATCCTCGCGCAAGTCAGCGATGCAGTCGTCACCATCGACAACGACCAGCGCGTGACATTTCTCAACGCCGCGGCCGAGCGACAGTATGGTGTCTCGGCACCCAACGCGCTTGGGCGCCGACTTTCCGAAATTTATCAGTATCGCTGGCTGCGTCCGGAAGACGAAGCAGCCGCGATGACTGCGCTGCGGGAGACCGGCTTCTGGTGCGGCGAGAACGTCCACGTGAAGCGCAGCGGCGAAGCAATCGATGTCGAGTCCTCGGTGAGCCAGTTGCGCGCGGAAGATGAAACTTTTTCCGGCCTGCTGGCCGTGATCCGCGACATCACCGGGCGCAAGAAGGCTGAACAGGAGCATCAGCGTCTCGAGGCGCAATTGCGCGAATCGCAGAAACTGGAGGCGATCGGGACCTTGGCGGGCGGCGTCGCCCACGACTTCAACAACATCCTGGGCACCATATTGATCAATGCAGAATTGGCGCGGCAGGACGCCTCATACAACTCTCAGGCGTTACTGAGTCTGACTGAAATCGAGAAGGCCAGTCGCCGTGCCAGAGACCTGGTGCAACAAATTCTGACTTTCAGCCGACGACAGGTGACGTCGCATCAAGTGGTCTCGATTCCTTCGATCGTCACGGAGAGCGTTCGCTTGCTGCGTGCAGGGTTGCTCGGAGGAATGCGGGTCGAGTGCTACTGCGCCGCCGACACGCCCTTCGTACTTGGCGATTTGACTCAATTGACTCAGGTGCTGCTGAACCTGGGTGTCAACGCTGCGCAAGCGATGGAAGGCCGGCCCGGGACCATCGAAATTCGCGTTGATGGCGTGACGTTCGACGAAACCTCGGCGCGCCCCGATCCTGCCCAGCGGCCGGGCCGTTACACCCGGATCGTCGTCAGCGACACTGGACACGGGATGGACGCAGCGACGCAACGTCGCATCTTCGAACCGTTTTTCACGACAAGGCCATCAGGCAAAGGCACAGGATTGGGCCTGTGCGTGGTGCATGGCATCGTGCAGGCTCACGCGGGAGCGATCGTTGTGCACAGCGAGCCTGGCAAAGGCAGCAAGTTCGAGGTGTATCTTCCGGGCACGAACGACATGGCTGCCGCGCCAGACCCGATCGAAAGAGCGGGGCAGGCTGCCGAAGGCCGTGGCCGGCTGATCCTCTACATCGACGACGATCAGGCGCAGCTGTACGCAAGCAAGCGGATGATCGAACGCTGGGGTTATCGCGTCAGCGCCTACATTGAACAGCGGGAGGCGCTTGACGCAGTGCTTTCCGGCAAGGTTTGCGCCGACCTGGTGGTGACCGATTACAACATGCCAGGTACATCGGGCCTTGAGATCGCGAAGGCGATTCGCGATGCCCTGCCGGATTTGCCGGTGATCCTCATCTCAGGGTACGTCACCGAGGAATTGCGCACACAAGCCGCCGCAGCCGGGGTGCGCGAACTGATTTCCAAGCCCCAGGACCTGGAAGAACTGCGCGATGCAGTGCAGAACATCTTCTATCCTCCTGGCAAGCGGCTTGGCCGAGATCGGCCTTGACCAGGCATCGAACCGGCAAGCAACTGAAGGGTACGGCGCGCGACGATTTTCCGGGGCGGCCGCGTGCTGATCTCCTTGCGAGGCAACCGCGCCGCGCCCGCGTGAAGCTGAGCGCGACATGACTTTTTGCTGATCTGATCCAGTCAGCGGGAGCCGCGTCATCCTGCTACTGTTCGGCCACCTGCCGACCCGACAAGGATTCCATTGGACGCCCAGCCTGTCCTGCCGCCCGCCCTGCCGGGTGAGCGACTGTCTTTCGACGGACTGAACTGCTACCGCGCCGGTGACGGCCCGCCGATGCTGCTCGTGCACAGCATCAATGCGGCCGCGTCGGCGGCAGAGATGCGGCCGCTTTACGAGCGTTACGCCGCCACGCACACCGTCTATGCCATCGATCTGCCGGGCTATGGCTTCAGCCCGCGCGAAGACCAGGTGTATTCGCCCCGGCTGATGACCGACGCGCTGCACGCGGCTGCGCGGCACATCCGTGCGTTGAGCGGCGGGGTGAAGGTGGATGGGCTCGCCGTGTCGCTGGGCTGCGAATATCTGGCCCGCGCGGCGGCCGAGCGGCCGGACGACTGGCGCACGGTGGCGCTGGTCAGTCCGACCGGGCTGAATGGCCGCACGCCGCGGCGCGGCGAGCCGGGCAGCACACGGGCGATGCCCGGGTTGTACGCTTTCCTGAGTGCGCCGCTGTGGACGCGCTGGCTGTTCCGACAGCTGACGCGACCGGGCGTGATCCGCTACTTTCTGGAGCGCACCTGGGGCGGCAAGAACATCGACGAAACGATGTGGGCTTACGACGTGCTGACCACGCGCCAGCCCGGCGCACGCTTTGCACCGTTGTATTTCCTCTCCGGCGGCCTGTTCAGCGCCGACATCCACACCGTGTATGAAGCCATCCCGCACCCGGTATGGGTCAGCCATGGCGTGCGTGGCGACTTCACCAACTACACCGGGATGGACAGGGTGACCGGCGGCGGCAACTGGACGGTCACCGTGTTCCAGACCGGCGCCATGCCGTATTTCGAAGTGCCGGAGGCCTTCTGCGCCGCCTTCGACGCCTTCCTTCAGTCGCCCGCCGCGGCGAAGTAACGCCACGGACGGGCGTGCTTCGGGTCAGCGCGCGCCGGCTGAAAATACCGACAGGTCCTGCGGACCGCCGTTCGAGATCGCCTTGCGGTAGGCCGGGCGGGCGCGCAGACGTTCGACATAGGCCTGCAGCGCCGGGTAGTCGCGCAGCCAGCCGCGGCACTCGCTGAATTCGAGCGCCCAGCCGAGATTGATGTCAGCCGCTGAAAATCCGGATTCGAGCAGGTAATCCCGTCCGGTCAATGCGTCGTCGGCGAACCGGTGGTTCGTCGCGGTTTCCACGTCGAAGAAACCCATCAGGTCAGGGTTGCCGCGACCGGTCCACGCATCGACCAGATCGACCAGCAGACCCGGAAACAGCGTGCCTTCGGCAAACGCCAGCCACTGCTGGTACTGCCCGTACTCGGGCGACGTCGGCTTCACGCTGAGCCGGCCGTCGGCGCATACATTGCAGATGTATTCGATGACCGCTTCGGATTCGACGATCTTCTGCCCGTTGTGCTGGATCACCGGCGCCTTGCCCAGCGGGTGCACCTTCTTCAGCGAATCCGGCGAGCGCTGGCTGTCCGGGTCGCGCAGGTGCTTGACCAGTTCGTAGTCGATGCCCAGTTCCTCGCACAGCCACACGATACGATGCGAGCGCGAGTTGTTCAGGTGATGAACGATAAGCATGGTCCTTCTCCTCTTCTGATCCATCGTTGTCAGCGTCGGACGCGGCGCGCATGTGCATCAGATCACCGCCGCATCCACGCACTTCCAGCATAGATGACAAGCTTTCGCCGCGCGTGTTCCGGCGCATTTCCGGCGCATCGCGCCACGAAGGGCTAGGCTGAACGGGCAGCCGGATCGGTTTGCGATCCGTCATCGCTCGGGAGGACCTGCCATGACCACTGCCACACGGACCGAACGCGACGCGTTCGGCGACATCGAGGTACCCGCCGACGCGCTGTGGGGCGCGCAGACACAGCGTTCGCTGGCGCACTTCCACATTTCCACCGAACGCATGCCCGACGCGTTGCTCGAGGCATTGGCCCGGGTGAAGCGCAGCGCGGCGCTGGTCAATGGCGAACTGGGCCTGCTCGACGCCGAACGCGCACAGGCCATCGCCGGCGCGGCCGACGAAATCCTGGCCGGCACGCATGCCGACGCCTTTCCGCTGTCGGTGTGGCAGACCGGCTCCGGCACGCAGACGCACATGAACATGAACGAGGTGCTGGCCAATCTGGCGTCGGAGCGCATGGGTGGCGGCCGGGGCGAGGCGCGCCGCGTGCACCCGAACGACCACGTCAATCTGGGCCAGTCGTCGAACGACATCTTTCCCACTGCGATGCATGTCGCTGCCGCGCTGGCCGTGACGCACACGCTCCTGCCGGCGCTGGCAGAGCTGCGCGCCACGCTGGACGGCAAGTCATCGGCATTCGCCGACATCGTGAAGATCGGTCGCACCCATCTGCAGGACGCCACGCCACTGACGCTCGGGCAGGAAATGTCGGGCTGGGTGGCGCAGCTCGCGCTGGCGGAGCAGGGCGTGCGGGCTTGCGTGGACGGCCTGCTTGCGCTGGCGGTCGGCGCCACCGCCGTCGGCACCGGGCTCAACACGCATCCGGAGTTCGGTCAGCGTGTCGTCACCCGGCTCGCGCACGATACCGGCCTGCCGTTTCGCCGTGCCGCCAACCCGTATGCGGCGCTGGCCGGGCACGAAGCGCTGATGGCCGCGCACGGTGCGCTGAAAACCCTGGCTGGCGCGCTGATGAAGATTGCCAATGATGTGCGCTGGCTCGCCTCCGGGCCGCGCTGCGGGCTGGGCGAACTGGTGCTGCCGGAGAACGAGCCGGGCAGTTCCATCATGCCGGGCAAGGTCAATCCCACGCAGTGCGAGGCGCTCACCATGGTGTGCTGCCAGGTCATGGGCAATGACGTCGCACTGGGCATGGGCGCGGCCTCGGGCAATTTCGAACTGAATGTGTTCAAGCCGCTGATCGCGCACAACTTCATGCAGAGCGTGCGCCTGCTGGCCGATGCGATGGCCGGCTTCGACGCGCATTGCGCCCGCGGCATCGAGCCGGACCGCGCCCGCATCGCCGACCTGTTGTCGCGTTCCCTCATGCTGGTGACCGCGCTCAGCCCGCACATCGGCTACGACCGCGCCGCCGCGGTCGCACACCACGCCCACGCAAACGGACTGAGCCTGCGCGACGCGGCACTGGCGCTCGGCGACGTCAGTGCCGAACAGTTCGACGACTGGGTCAGGCCCGAACGCATGGTGTGAGCGTCGCCGCGCTGCGAGCTGCGAAGTTTTTGGCGGAGCAGCGATCCACTGCCAGCCCTGCATGGCCAGCCGGCTCTGCGGGCGGCGAGCAGTGCTCGCCGAAACCCCCGCTCCGCCCCCGCAGGCTATTCCGGTCTCCGAACACGTGTGGTGCATGAACGACGCTCGCATCGCGGACAGGGTCCGCTCCGAACGGCAACACCGTCGCTGTTTCTCGTAGGAGCCTGCCCCGCAGGCGATGCGGTCTTCGGACACGCGACATCGCTTGCTCAACGTACGCATCGCGGACGGGGTCCGCTCCTACGAACGGCAAGACTGTCGCTGTTTCTCGTAGGAGCCTGCCCCGCAGGCGATTCCAGTCTTTGAAAACGTGATGGCGCATGAGCAACGCGCGTATCGCGGACAGGGTCCGCTCCTACGAAAAACATCGCCGGGGCTTTGAACGTTTGATGGTTTTCGTAGGAGCCGTCCCACGGCTGGCCATGCAGGCGATTTCCATCTTCGAGCGTGGCGGTGCATGAACGACGCACGCATTG
>NZ_JAUYNV010000047.1 GCF_030698125.1 Methyloversatilis sp. | reverse complement strand
CAATGCGTGCGTCGTTCATGCACCGCCACGCTCGAAGATGGAAATCGCCTGCATGGCCAGCCGTGGGACGGCTCCTACGAAAACCATCAAACGTTCAAAGCCCCGGCGATGTTTTTCGTAGGAGCGGACCCTGTCCGCGATGCGCGCGTTGCTCATGCGCCATTACGTGTTCGGAGACCGGAATCGCCTGCGGGGCAGGCTCCTACGAAAACCGCGACGGCTTGCCCTTCGGAGCGGACCCCGTCCGCGATGCGCGCGTTGTTCATGCGCCGCCACGTGATCGGAGACCGGATCGCCTGCAGGGGCGGCGCGGGGGTTTCGGCGAGCACCGCTCGCCGCCCGCGATGCGCGCGTTGCTCATGCACCATCACGTGTTCGGAGACCGGAATCGCCTGCGGGGCAGGCTCCTACGAAAACCGCGACGGCTTGCCCTTCGGAGCGGACCCCGTCCGCGATGCGCGCGTGGTTCATGCGCCGCCACGTGATCGGAGACCGGATCGCCTGCGAGGGCGGCGCGGGGGTTTCGGCGAGCACCGCTCGCCGCCCGTGGAGCCGGTCGGCCATGCAGGGCCGACCGTGGGACGGCTCCTGCGAAAACCATCAAACGTTCAAAGCCCCGGCGATGTTTTTCGTAGGAGCGGACCCTGTCCGCGATGCGATCGTCATTCACGCACCAACACGTGTTCGGAGACCGGAATCGCCTGCAGGGGCGGAGCGGGGGTTTCGGCGAGCACCGCTCGCCGCCCGTGGAGCCGGTCGGCCATGCAGGGCCGACCGTGGGACGGCTCTGCGAAAACCGCGATGGCTGCCCTTCGTAGGAGCGGACCCTGTTCGGAGATCAGGGATCACAGGGACAGACACCTGCCAAAAAACGCTCAACTGACCGTCGCGGGCGCTCCGCCGGCAAAATCCACCCGGTGCGGCGACGCGAGGTATTCACGCGTGCGCATTTCGATCAGGCGACTGACCGTGCGGGTGAATTCGTTGGCATTCGGGCCGTCGGTATACAGCAGGTGCGCTTCGACTTCGGCCGACAGGATGAGCTTGACCCGGAAGTCATACAGCACGTCGACCAGCCAGGTGAAACGCCGCGCCTCGTTCGACTTTTCGCGACTCATCTTCGGTACGTCGGACAGGACGACGGAGTGGAAGCGCCGTGCCAGTTCGAGGTAGTCGTTCTGCGAGCGCGGGCCGCCGCAGATTTCCTGGAAGTCGAACCACACCGCGCCCATCGAGCAGGCATGCGTCTTCAGCGTACGACCGAGAATGTCCAGCGTGCCGTCGGACGATGGCTCGCCGCACAGCTCGCGGAAATCCTCTTCCAGCCGCCGGTCGGCGTCGACGCCGTTGGGCACCATGTAGATGTCCATGCGTTCGAGCGATCGCAGCCGGTAATCGATGCCGGCATCGAGTTCGAACACCTCGAGCTTCTTCTTCAGCAGCTCGATGGTGGGCAGGAAGTTCTGCCGCTGCAGCCCGTTCGGGTACAGCCCGTCGGGCGGATAGTTGGAGGTGGCGACCAGCACCACGCCACGTTCGAACAACGCCTCGACCAGCCGGCCGAGAATCATCGCGTCGGCGATATCGGACACGTGGAATTCGTCGAAACACAGCAGCCGGGCGGACTGCGCCAGATCGTCGGCCACCTGCGCCAGCGGATCGGCTTCCGACTTGTGCTGCTTCAACGAGGCATGCACCTGCTGCATGAAGGCGTGGAAATGCACGCGCCGCTTGCGCCGGTATGGCACGGCGTCGAAGAAGCAATCCATCAGGAAACTTTTGCCGCGCCCGACGCCCCCCCAGAAATAAACCCCGCGCGGCGGCTGCACGCGTGACAGCAGCTTGCGCAGCTGCGAGCGGCGCGCCGCCTTGAAGCCAAGCAGCTCTGCGTAGAGCTGCTGCAGCCGCAGGGCAGCGGCGCGCTGCGATTCGTCCGCCGTGTAACCGTGCGATTTCAGCGCCGACTCGAAGGCGTCCATCATGCCCCGTTCGGGCACCTGGAGGATTTCGTGCGGCATCGCCCGGTATCAGAAGTGCAGCGGTCGCTTGTCGCAGGCCAGCGCAGCTTCGTGCATGACTTCGGACAAGGTCGGATGTGCGTGGCAGATGCGTGCGATGTCTTCCGAGCAGGCGCCGAATTCCATCGCCACGACCGCCTCGGCGATCAGCTCCGAGGCATTGTTGCCGATCACGTGCACGCCGAGGATGCGATCGGTTTCGGCGCAGGCGTACATGCGCACGAAGCCGGTGGTGTCACCCTGCCCCAGCGCGCGACCATTCGCGGCGAACGGAATCTGGCCCGCCTTGAACTCGATGCCGGCCGCCTTGAGCTGCGCCTCGGTCTTGCCGACCCAGGCGATTTCCGGGTGGGTGTAGATGACCCAGGGCACGGTGTCGTGATTGACGTGACCCTTCTGGCCGGCGATGCATTCGGCCACCATGACGCCTTCTTCCATGCCCTTGTGCGCCAGCATCGGGCCGGGCACGACGTCACCGACCGCCCACACGTTGGCGAGATTGGTCCGGCACTGTTCATCGACTTCGATGAAACCGCGGTCGCTCACCTTCAGGCCGACCGCATCGGCGTTCAGGCCATCGGTATTCGGGATGCGGCCGACCGACACGATCAGGCGGTCGCATTCGAGCACCTTCTGCTCGTCCTTCAGTTCGTACTCGACGCGCACGCCATCGGCCGTGCGTTCGACCTTGCCGATCTTCACGCCGAGCTTGATGCCGAGCTTCTGCTTCGCGGTGAAGGTTTTCCAGGCTTCCTTGGTGATGGCCGCATCGGCCGCCGAAAGAAAGTCCGGTGCGGCTTCGAGGATGGTCACCTCGGCGCCGAGCCGCTTCCATACACTGCCCAGTTCCAGCCCGATCACGCCGGCGCCGATGACGCCCAGACGCTTCGGCGCACCGTCAAACGCCAGCGCGCCCTCGTTGTCGCAGATCACCTCATTGTCGACCGGAATATCCGGCAGATGGCGGGCACGCGAGCCGGTCGCCACGATGACGTGCTTCGCCATCACGTGTTCGGTCTCACCGTTGCGCGTCACGGCGATCTTCCATTTTTCATCCTCGCGGCCGGCGAAACTGCCCAGACCGCTCAGCAGCGTCACCTTGTTCTTCTTGAACAGGCCGCGGATGCCGCTGGTCAGCTGATCGACGATGTTGTTCTTGCGCTTCATCATCACGCCGACGTCCATGCGCGGCGAATCAACCGAAATGCCGTGCATCACGAAGCTGTGATTGGCCTGCTCGAACAGCTCCGACGACTGCAACAGCGCCTTTGACGGAATGCAGCCCACGTTCAGGCAGGTGCCGCCGAGACGCACCTCGCCCTTCGGGTCGGCGTAACTGTTGTACTCGATGCAGGCGGCATTCAGGCCAAGCTGGGCGGCGCGAATCGCTGCGACATATCCGCCGGGGCCGGCACCGATCACGACGACATCAAATTCTTTGGACATCTACATTGCTCCACAAAAAACCGATTCAAGTATCAGGATGCAAGGGAGCGGCCTCCTCTTGCATCCTGCATCTTTCGACTTGAAGCTGGTTCAGACGTCAAACAGCAGGCGGGCCGGATCTTCCAGCGCTTCCTTCATCGTCACCAGACCGAGCACCGCCTCGCGACCGTCGATGATTCGGTGGTCGTAGGACATGGCGAGGTAGTTGATCGGGCGGATCACCACCTGGCCGTTTTCGGCGACCGGCCGGTCCTTGGTCGCATGCACGCCCAGGATGGCCGACTGCGGCGGGTTGATGATGGGCGTCGACAGCATCGAGCCGAATACGCCGCCGTTCGAGATCGAGAAGGTGCCGCCGGTCAGCTCTTCCATCGACAGCTTGCCGTCCTTCGCCTTCTGGCCGAATTCGGCGATCTTCATTTCGATGTCGGCAAAGCTCATCTGGTCGGCGTCGCGCAGAATGGGCACGACCAGACCGCGCGGGCTGCCGACGGCGATGCCGATGTCGAAGAAGCCGTGATAGACGATGTCATTGCCGTCGATCGACGCGTTCAGCAGCGGGAACTTGCGCAGCGCCTGCAGCGCAGCCTTTACGAAGAACGACATGAAGCCAAGCTTGACGCCATGCGTCTTCTCGAACTTCTCGGCGTACTTCTTGCGCAGGTCCATGACCGGCTGCATGTTCACTTCGTTGAACGTGGTCAGGATGGCGTTCTGCGACTGCGATTGCAGCAGGCGCTCGGCGACGCGGGCGCGCAGGCGCGACATCGGCACGCGCTGCTGCGGCCGGTCGGCCAGCAGCTCTTCGAGCCGGACCGGCACCGGCGGCTGCGGCAGTGCGGCGACGGCCGGTGCCGGCGCGGCAGCGGCACGTGGCGCGGCGGGCGCCGCGGCCGGTGCGGGTACTGCGGCACCGACGGCATCCGGCTTGGTGATGCGGCCACCGCGACCGGTGCCCTGCACATCACCGCCGGCCAGACCGCGTTCGTCCATGATCTTGCGCGCGGCCGGACTGGCCGGTGCCGACGAGGATGCGCTGGCCGTCGCCACCGCAGCGGCAGCGGGCGCCGCGGCAGGTGCTGCCGGTGCGGCAGCGGCCGCCGGTACCGCAGCAGCTGCCTTGCCTTCGGTGTCGATCTGGGCGATCAGCTCGCCGCTGGTAACCAGGGCGCCGTTCTGCTTGATGATGGCAACCAGTACGCCTGCGTCCGGCGCGGGGGTTTCCAGCACCACCTTGTCGGTTTCGATGTCGATCAGGTTTTCATCACGGGCGACCGCTTCGCCCACCTGTTTGTGCCAACTGACCAGTGTGGCTTCGGCCACCGATTCGGACAGCTGCGGAACCTTCACTTCGATAAGCATTTGATCCTGTCTCCCTGTCGGGGGCGTCCTAGCGCCCCACTCCTGCGAACGCTGCTTCGATGACCGCCTTCTGCTGTGCCTGGTGCTTGGCGGCATAGCCGACCGCCGGCGAAGCCGCCGCCGGTCGTGATACCAGTTCCAGCTTCATGTCGCCCACTGCCTTGCCCAGGTGCTGACGCGAAATGAGCCAGTACCACATGCCCTGATTGCGCGGCTCTTCCTGCACCCAGGTGATGCCCTTCGCCTTCGGATAGCGCGCCACCTGCGCGGTCACCTCTGCCGACGGGAAGGGATAGGGCTGTTCAAGACGCACGATGGCGACGTTCTTGATGTCGTTCGCACGACGGTGCGCCAGAAGTTCGTAGTAGATCTTGCCGCTGCACATGATGATGCGCTCGACCTTCTTGTCGTCCAGCGCATCGACCTCCGGAATGACCGGCTGGAAGCGGCCGTTGGCCAGTTCGTCGAGTGCCGACACGGCGTCCTTGTGACGCAGCAGCGACTTCGGCGTGATGATGACCAGTGGCTTGCGCACCTTGCGCAGCATCTGGCGACGCAGCAGGTGGAAGATCTGCGCCGGTGTGCTCGGAATCGTCACCTGCCAGTTGTTTTCAGCCGACAGCTGCATGTAACGCTCGATGCGCGCCGACGAATGCTCCGGGCCCTGACCTTCGAAACCGTGCGGCAGCATCATCGCCAGACCGCACAGACGGCCCCACTTCGCTTCGCCCGACGCGATGAACTGGTCGAACACGACCTGTGCACCGTTGGCGAAGTCGCCGAACTGCGCTTCCCACACGACCAGTTCGTTCGGTTCGGTCGTCGCGTAGCCATAGTCGAAAGCCAGCACGGCTTCTTCCGACAGCACCGAGTCGATCACCACGCAGGGCGCCTGGTCTTCCTGCAGGTGCTGCAGCGGCATGTAGTTGCCGCTGTCCCACTTCTCGCGCTTCTGGTCGTGCAGCACGGCATGGCGGTGGAAGAAGGTGCCGCGGCCGACGTCTTCGCCGGATACGCGCACGCCATAACCTTCTACCAGCAGGGTGGCGTAGGCGAGGTTCTCCCCCATGCCCCAGTCGACCGGCTGGCTGCCCTGCGCCATGGCAGCGCGATCGTCGATGATCTTCTGCACCCGCGAATGCAACGCAAAACCGTCCGGTACGGTCGTCAGACGCTTGCCGAGGCGTGCCAGCTCGTCCTTCGGCACGCGCGTGTCGCACTCGTCGGTGTAGGGCTGCTTCAGGAAGGGCGTCCAGTCCACCGCGAAGCGGCGCTGATGATTGGTCAGCACCGGGTCCTGCGCCAGCCGCCCTTCGTCCAGCGCGGCGCGGTAGTCGGCGATCATCTGCTCCGGCTCCTGCTCGCCGATCACCGCCTGCGAAACGAGCCGGTCGGCGTAGATCTTGCGCGTACCCGGGTGCGCCGTGATCTTCTTGTACATCAGCGGCTGGGTCACCATCGGCTCGTCCTGCTCGTTGTGACCGAGCTTGCGGTAGCAGATGATGTCGATCACCACATCCTTCTTGAATTCGGCACGGAATTCCATCGCCATGCGCGTCACGTAGGCCACCGCCTCCGGGTCGTCGCCATTGACGTGGAAGATCGGCGCTTCGACCATCTTGAAGATGTCGGTGCAATACAGCGATGAACGGTAGTCACGCGGATCGGAAGTGGTGAAGCCGATCTGGTTGTTCACGATGATGTGCACCGTGCCGCCCACGCCGTAACCGCGCGTCTGCGAGAAATTCAGCATTTCCTGATTGACGCCCTGGCCGGCCACGGCCGCGTCGCCGTGCAGGATGACCGGAATGACCTGGGTGCCGCTCTTGTCGCCACGGCGGCGCTGGCGGGCATACACGGAACCGACCACCACCGGATTGACGATTTCCAGGTGCGACGGGTTGAACGCCAGTGTCAGGTGCACCGGACCGGACGGCGTATTCACGTCGGACGAAAAACCCATGTGGTACTTGACGTCGCCGGCCGACAGGTCGGATGCCGCCTTGCCCTCGAATTCCGAGAACAGCATCGACGGCGCCTTGCCCAGCGTATTCACCAGCACGTTCAGCCGGCCCCGATGCGCCATGCCGATGACGATTTCCTGTGCGCCCTGCGCGGCTGCCACACGCACCAGTTCGTCCATCGCGACGATGGTCGATTCGCCGCCTTCGAGCGAGAAGCGCTTCTGGCCCACATACTTGGTATGCAGGTAGCGCTCCATCGTTTCGGCAGCCGTCACGCGTTCGAGAAAGCGCTTGCGGTCTTCGACCGAGTAGCCGTAATTGCCGCGCATCGGCTCCAGCCGCGCCTGGATCCAGCGCTTGTGGGCGATGTCGGTCATGTACATGTATTCGGCACCGACGCTGCCGCAATACACCTGACGCACCGACTCGAGGATTTCACGCAGGCTGGCGCGGTCATCCGGCGGGAAGCGGAACGAACCGGTGCTGAATACGTCGCCCAGGTCGGCTTCGGTGAAGCCGTAGTGCGACGGCTCCAGTTCGGAAATGTCAGGCCGTTCGGCGCGCTTGAGCGGGTCGAGCTGTGCCCAGCGATTGCCGAGGAAGCGGTAGGCGTTGATCATCTGCAGCACGCCGACCTGACGCTTGTCGTCGGCAGCCGGGCCGGCAGAGCGGGTCGGACCGCGCTTGGCCAGTTCGGCAAACGATGCGACGACCGGCGCATGGGCCACATCGGCGGCAGCGCCCGGCAGATGTTGAAGGGATTCGAAGTAGCTGCGCCAGGCGTCCGGGACGGAACCCGGATTGGCAAGATAGGACTCGTACAACTCCTCGACGAAGGGCGCGTTGCCCCCGAAGAGGTAGGAATGACTCAACATCTGCATCATGACTCGCTCCCCCGCCCGGGGTTGCCCGGGCTTGTTATGGCGATGCCCACGCGGTCGGATCACGGGGCACCTGTCGTGCTCCGGACCCTCGCGGCTCGTGGGCGTCGAGAAGGCCTGCTGCATGCGGTTGTTCATGTTCGCCCTGCGGTCTCCGCATGACCGCAGGGTGTGTTGCGCAAGCTGCCCGATCAGGGCTTGATGTCGCGTCGCGCCGGGCCGACGTAGAGCTGGCGCGGACGACCGATCTTGTATTCCGGATCGGTGATCATTTCGTTCCACTGCGTGATCCAGCCGACCGTACGGGCCAGCGCGAAGATGCAGGTGAACATCGTGGTCGGAATGCCGAGCGCCTTCTGCACGATGCCCGAATAGAAGTCGACGTTCGGGTACAGCTTCTTCTCGATGAAGTACTCGTCTTCCAGTGCGATGCGTTCCAGTTCCATCGCCAGCTTGAACAGGCGGTCATTCTGCAGGCCGAGTTCGGTGAGCACTTCGTGGCAGGTCTGGCGCATCAGCTTGGCGCGCGGATCGAAGTTCTTGTACACGCGGTGTCCGAAGCCCATCAGCTTGAAGCTGTCGTTCTTGTCCTTGGCGCGGGCGATGTACTCGGGCACGCGCGACACGTCGCCGATTTCTTCCAGCATCTGCAGGCAGGCTTCGTTCGCACCACCATGCGCGGGACCCCACAGGCAGGCGATACCGGCGGCGATCACCGCATAAGGGTTGGCGCCAGAGGAGCCGGCCAGACGCACGGTCGAGGTCGACGCGTTCTGTTCGTGGTCGGCGTGCAGCGTGAAGATGCGGTCCAGCGCCTTGACCAGCACCGGATTCGGCTTGTACTCCTCGCACGGCGTGCCGAACATCATGTACATGAAGTTGCCGGCGTAGCACAGGTCGTTGCGCGGGTACATGAAGGGCTGGCCGACCGAGTACTTGTACGCCATGGCGGCGATCGTCGGCATCTTGGCGATCAGGCGATTGATCGAAATGTCGCGATGCGCCTGATCGGAAATGTCCATGCCGTCATGGTAGAAGGCGGACAGTGCGCCGACCACACCGGCCATGATGGCCATCGGGTGGGCGTCGCGGCGGAAGCCGGCATAGAAACGGGCCAGTTGCTCGTGCAGCAGCGTGTGACGCTTGATCTGATTGACGTACTCGGCCTTTTCTTCAACGCTGGGCAGCTCGCTGTTCTTCAGCAGGTAACACACGTCGAGAAAGTCGCAGTGCTCGGCCAGCTGTTCGATCGGGTAACCGCGATACCACAGCTCGCCCTTGTCGCCATCGATGTAGGTGATGGTCGACTTGCAACTGGCGGTGGAGAGGTAACCGGTGTCATACGTGAACATGCCGGTCTTGGCATACATCGAACGGATATCCACCACATCAGCGCCAGCGACGCCGCTCATGATCGGGAACTCGGTGGTCTGACCTTCGATGGTCAGCGTAGCAGTGCGTTGATTTGTCATGTCTAACCTCTTCACTTCCTCAAAATGGCCCGGATCAACTCTGCCGCGTTTTCACGCTGCACGCAGCAGGTCAACCATCCCCTTCAGACGCGTCTCCTCGCACTGCTCGCGTCCGCTGACAATCGCCAACAAGGTGATGTCGTCGTAATGGAGCAGTTCGAACAACTCTGCCCTCTGCTCTGTAGTCAAGCTTTCAAGATGATGCTCGATGAAGCGCTGCAGGATCAGGTCGAGCTCCAGCAAACCACGTCGGCAATGCCAGAGCAGTCGACCGGGGCTGACCTGGTAATCGTTCGCGCTGTCCATGCTCAGACGGCCCGGCGGACCATCATGTCCTTGATCTTGCCGATGGCGCGCGTCGGGTTCAATCCCTTCGGGCATACATCGACGCAATTCATGATGGTATGGCAACGGAACAACCGGTACGGATCTTCAAGGTTGTCGAGCCTCTCGCTGGTCGCCTGATCGCGCGTGTCGGCGATGAAGCGGTAGGCGGCAAGCAGACCGGCCGGGCCGACGAACTTGTCCGGATTCCACCAGAAGGACGGGCAGGCTGTCGAGCAGCACGCGCACAGGATGCATTCGTACAGGCCGTTCAGCTCCTCGCGGTCTTCCGGCGACTGCAGGCGCTCGCGCTCGGGCGGGTGCTCCGGATTGATCAGGTAGGGCTTGATCGAGTGGTACTGCTTGAAGAACTGGGTCATGTCGACGATCAGGTCGCGCACCACCGGCAGCCCCGGCAGCGGGCGCAGCACGATGGGCGTGGCGATCGAATCCATGTCGGTCAGACAGGCCAGACCGTTCTTGCCGTTGATGTTCATGGCGTCCGAACCGCACACGCCTTCGCGACAGGAGCGGCGGAAGGACAGCGTGTCGTCTACGTCCTTGAGCTTGACCAGCGCGTCGAGCAGCTTGCGTTCGGTGCCGTCGAGCTCGAGCGAGATCGACTGCATGTAGGGTTTTTCGTCGCGGTCCGGGTCGTAGCGGTAGATACTGAATTCGACAGTACGGGCAGTCATGCTGTGATCCTCAGTAAGCGCGCTTCTTCAGCGCGATGGTGTCTACGGTCAGCGGCGTCATGTTCACCGGCTTGTAGTCGAGCTTGTTGCCTTCGCGATACCACAGCGTGTGCTTGAGCCAGTTGGCGTCATCGCGGCCGTCCGGAAATTCCGGGCTGTCGATCGCGTCGTCGCGCACGTGGGCGCCGCGCGATTCAGTGCGCGCATTGGCCGACACGATGGTCGCCTTGGCGACTTCGATCAGGTTGTCCAGTTCGAGCGCTTCGAGCCGCGCGGTATTGAATACCTTCGACTTGTCCTTGATCTCGGTGCTGGCGACCTGCTGCTCGATCTCGGTGATCTTGCTGACACCTTCATCCAGCATGTTCTTGAAGCGAAACACGCCGCAGTGAGCCTGCATCGTGCGCTGCATGGCCAGGCGGGTGGCACCGACCGCAGTGCCGCCGGTCTGCGTGTCGAGCCGGTTCAGGCGCGACAGCGAGTAGTCGGCCGCGTTGGCCGGCAAGGGCTTGTGCGCCGCCGGTTGCGCCTTGATGTATTCGACCATCGACTCACCTGACGACTTGCCGAACACCAGCAGGTCGAGCAGCGAATTCGTGCCCAGACGATTGGCGCCGTGCACCGATGCGCAGGCGCACTCGCCGGCCGCGTAGAAGCCCGGCACCGGCTCGCTCGGGTTGCCGTTCTTCGGCATCACGACTTCGCCATGGTAATTGGTCGGAATGCCGCCCATCTGGTAGTGACAGGTCGGCACCACCGGCAGCGGCTCCTTGATCGCGTCGACACCGGCAAACTGGATGCCGATCTCGCGGATGCCCGGCAGGCGCTTCATGATGGTGGCCGGATCGAGGTGGGTGATGTCCAGCATCACGTGATCCTTGTTCGGACCACAGCCACGACCTTCGTTGATTTCGGTCACCATGGCACGCGACACCACGTCGCGCGACGCCAGATCCTTGGCATTCGGTGCGTAGCGCTCCATGAAGCGCTCGCCGTCGGCGTTGCGCAGGATGCCGCCTTCGCCGCGCACGCCCTCGGTGATCAGCACGCCCGCGCCGGCCACGCCGGTCGGGTGGAACTGCCAGAACTCCATGTCTTCCAGCGGAATGCCGGCACGCGCCGCCATGCCCACGCCGTCACCGGTGTTGATGAAGGCATTGGTCGAGCTGTAGTAGATGCGGCCGGCGCCACCGGTGGCGAACAGCACCGCCTTGGCGTGGAAAACGTAGACCTCGCCCGACTCCATTTCCATCGCGGTCACGCCGACCACGTCACCCGCGTCGTCGCGGATCAGGTCGAGCGCCATCCATTCGATGAAGAACTGGGTGTTGGCCTTGACGTTGCGCTGGTACATCGCGTGCAGCATCGCGTGACCGGTGCGGTCGGCGGCCGCACAGGAGCGGCGCACCGGCTTTTCGCCGAAGTTCGACATGTGGCCGCCGAACGGGCGCTGATAGATCTTGCCGTTGTCGAGGCGGTCGAAAGGCATGCCGTAGTGTTCCAGCTCGACCACGACCTCGTTGGCCTTGCGGCACATGAATTCGATCGCGTCCTGGTCGCCGAGCCAGTCGGAACCCTTGACCGTGTCGTACATGTGCCAGTGCCAGTGGTCTTCCTCGGAATTGCCGAGCGAAGCGGCCACGCCGCCCTGCGCGGCCACCGTATGGGAGCGGGTCGGAAACACCTTCGACAGCACTGCGGTGCGCAGGCCGGCTTCCGACAACTGGATCGCGGCACGCAGACCTGCGCCGCCGGCACCGACGATGACTGCATCAAACTTGCGAATGGGTACGCTCACTTACAGTCTCCACAAAACTTGCGCTGCCCAGCCCAGATAGCCGATCAGCAACAGCAGGGTCACCGCATGCAGCACGAGGCGCACGCTGGTGGGCTTGATGTAGTCCATGTAGATGTCACGCACGCCAACCCACGCGTGGTACATCAGCGACGCGAAGAACAGGAGGGTCGCAAAACGCATGAACCCACCGGCGAACAGACCACGCCAGTTGTCGTAGTTCAATTCGCCCATGAAAAGCACACCAACGGCGAATATCAGCGTGTACACCGCCATCACGACCGCAGTGATGCGCTGGCCCAGCCAGTCCTTCAGCCCGTAATGGGCACCGACAACAACTCGAGTCACCACAGTTTCACCCCCAGAATCACGGTAAGCGTCAGACTCACGACCAGTACGGCAACAGAACTCTTGCGCGCGGCAGCCAGTTCCAGCCCCTGATGCATGTCGAGCAGCAGGAAGCGGATGCCGGCGCAGAAGTGGTGCAGATAGGCCCACATCAGGCCCAGCAGCAAGAGCTTCGCCAGCGGATGACCCACCACTGTGCTGAAGGTATCGAAGGTTTCCGGCGAGCCGAGACTGGCGGCGAACAGCCACAACAGCAGCGGCAGACAGAGAAACAGCCCGGCACCGCTGATCCGGTGCAGGATGGAAACGATGCCCGGTATCGGCAGCCGTATTGCGGTCAGCTGCAGGTGTTTCGGTCGGGTCTTGCTGGCTGTATTGGCCATCTGGCTCGCTCTCCTAGAATGATCGTGTGGCAGGAAACGGGACTGCGCCGGCTCTGCTAACTCAGGGTGTTCAGGTAGTAGTGATCAGCGGTGGAGCACAGGCCACGCCGCCATTCGACCGGTTCGTCATCATAGGTATAGGCGACACGCTCGACCGACAGCAGCGGCGTGTTTTCCTGCACCTCAAGGTATTCGGCGCTCTGGCGATCTGCCGGCACGGCGCGCAGGCGCTCTTCGGCACGCACCATGCGTACGCCGAAGCGCGTTTCGAAAAAGGAGTACAGGGAGCCCTGGTGTTCCTTGAGCACATCGAGATTGAGCCCGGGGAACAGGTCTCCGCGCAGATAGATTTCGTCTATCACGACCGGCTTGCCGGCGAACTTGAGCAAACGGCGCACGATGATGATCTGCGAGCCCACCTCGACGTCGAGCGTGCGGGCCACTTCCTGGCCCGCGCGGGCCCGCCAGCATTCGAGCGGCACGCTCTGCGATGTTTCGATGCTGCCGTTGATCGGAGCAAGGCGGAGAAAGCGGAAGAAGGCGCGCGGATCGTGATGCGTCGCAACAAAGGTGCCTTTGCCCTGTTTGCGTACCAGCAGGTTGTCCGCCGCCATCTCGTCGATGGCCTTGCGCACCGTGCCCTGACTCACGCTGAAACGCTGCGCCAGTTCGGTTTCGCTCGGTATCGATTCACCCGGACGCCATTCGCCGCTCTGCAGCGCCTGGGTCAGCAGCACGCGTATCTGGCGATACAGCGGACTGAACGTTGGGGATTCCTGTGCCATGCAACAATTTCATCACAGAAATCCCATCACGTCTACAAGCTGTCTCATGTCTTATATATGATATAAATCGTCCCCGCGCTGACAGGCGCCGGGAAGCCCGGCATGTGTTCCGCTTCGACACGTCTGTTTTGTGCTGTGTGTCAAAACACTGCAGGTCGGCCATAATCCTGCCGCGCACAACGCACTTTTACGCTCCACTCCCATCCTCATCCAGGAGACTCACATGTCAAAGACGCCCCTCCGCGTCGCGGTGACCGGCGCCGCCGGTCAAATCGGTTATGCCCTGCTGTTCCGTATTGCCAGCGGCGAAATGCTGGGCAAGGACCAGCCGGTCATCCTTCAACTGCTCGACCTGCCGCAGGCCCAGAAGGCGCTGACCGGCGTGATGATGGAACTGGACGACTGCGCGTTTCCGCTGCTCGCCGGCATGGTCGCCACCGACGACCCGAACGTCGCGTTCAAGGACGCCGACTTTGCCCTGCTGGTCGGCGCCCGCCCGCGCGGCCCCGGCATGGAGCGCAAGGACCTGCTGACCGAAAACGCCAAGATCTTCACCGTGCAGGGTGCCGCAATCGGCACGCACGCTGCCCCGACCTGCAAGATTCTGGTGGTCGGCAACCCCTGCAACACCAACGCCTACATCGCGCTGAAGACCGCTGCCAAGGCCGGCGGCCGCGTACCCGCAAAGAATTTCACCGCCATGCTGCGTCTGGACCACAACCGTGCGCTGTCGCAACTGGCGACCAAACTGAACCGGCCGGTCGCGTCGTTCCGCAAGATGGCCGTGTGGGGCAACCACAGCCCGACGATGTATGCCGACTACCGTTTCGCGACGTCGAATGGTGACAGCGTGGCCCAGCTGGTGAACGACCAGGAGTGGAACGCCAAGACCTTCCTGCCGACCGTCGGCAAGCGCGGCGCCGCCATCATCGA
The DNA here is from genome assembly GCF_030698125.1 of Methyloversatilis sp. Classification (GTDB taxonomy): domain Bacteria; phylum Pseudomonadota; class Gammaproteobacteria; order Burkholderiales; family Rhodocyclaceae; genus Methyloversatilis. The sequence goes on along the minus strand of NZ_JAUYNV010000047.1, from coordinate 80,125 downwards.
GGCGCGCGGCCTGTCGTCGGCTGCCTCGGCCGCCAACGCCGCCATCGACCACATGCGCAACTGGCATCTGGGTTCGGATGGTGACTGGGTGACCATGGGTGTGCCGTCGGATGGTTCGTACGGCATTCCGGAAGGCCTGATCTTCGGCTTCCCGTGCATCTGCGCCAATGGCGAGTACAGCATCGTCAAGGGCCTGGAAATCGACGAGTTCTCGAAGCCCTATGTGGCCAAGACACTGGCCGAACTGGAAGAGGAACGCGCCGGCGTCGCCGACCTGCTCTGATCCGTCAGGCTTGAAACAGAAGAAGCGGCCCGGTAACGTGGCCGCTTTTTTCTTGCCCGGACATCCCGCATGACTCCAGCCGCACCGGTTCATCCACGCGACGTCCTCTATCAGGGTGAGCGGGCTTTCCCCATCCTTCCGGCCGTCGACCACTACGCCGGCTCGGAAAAGCTGATGCGCAAGGCGCTCGCGCTGCAGGGCGAGCGGGGCCCGGTGTTCGACCTCACCTGCGACTGCGAAGACGGTGCCGCAGCCGGCAACGAAGAGGCACACCGCCTGCTGTGCGCGTCCATCATCAATGATGCCGACAACCTGTACGGGCGGGTTGGCGTGCGCATCCACGACGTCACGCATGCGCAGTGGAAAGCCGACATGGATGTGCTGGTCGGCGAAGCCGGCGACCGGCTGGCCTTCATCACGCTGCCCAAGGCGCGCTCCGCCGACGATGTGCGCACCCAGCTCGACTGGCTGCGCACCTGCGAAACGCTGGCCGGTGTGAAACGCGACATTCCGGTGCATGTGCTGATCGAAAGCCACGGTGCGCTGCATCAGGTGTGGGACATCGCGCGCCTCGACCGCGTCGAATCGCTCGACCTCGGGCTGATGGATTTCGTCAGCGCCCATCACGGCGCGCTGCCAGGCGACGCGATGAAAAGCCCGAAGCAGTTCGAGCACCCGGTCATCGTGCGCGCCAAGTGCGAAATCGCCGCCGCGGCGCATGGGTGCGGGGTGGTGCCGACGCACAACGTCACCACCGAAATCCGCGACATCGAACACATCCGGCGCGACGCCGGACGCGCACGTCACGATTTCGGCTTCATGCGCATGTGGAGCATTCATCCGAACCAGATCGAGCCTATCCTGAGCGCCATGCGACCGGATTTCAGCGAAGTCGAAGACGCCATCGCCATCCTGTGCGCGGCGCAGGACGCGAGCTGGGGCCCGACGCGCCACCGCGACACGCTGCACGATCGCGCGTCCTACCGTTACTACTGGGAACTGCTGGCGCGTGCCCACGCCACCGGCATGGGCCTGCCGGATGCAGTGCGACAACGGTTCTTCTGATCCGACATGCCGACCAGCCCGCCCCGTACCCGTGAATGTGCCGTGCTGTTTGCCGATCTGGTCGGCAGCACGCAGCTTTACGAACGCATGGGCGACACCGCAGCGTTCGCGCTGATCGACCGCTGTCTGCGCACCATGTGCGATTCGGTGATCGGCAGTTCGGGCACCGTGATCAAGATGACCGGCGACGGCCTGCTGGCGGTGTTCCGCGCCTGCGACCACGCGGCCGAAACGACGCTGGCCATCCATCGCGACATCGACGGTCTGCCGCTCGCCAAGCACTTTTCACTTGGCGTGCGCACCGGCTTCCACTTCGGCCCGGTGGTCGAGTCGGGCAATGACATCTTTGGCGAGTCGGTGAACATCGCGGCGCGACTGTCGGAGCTGGCCAGCCACGGCCGCGCCATCGTGTCGACCGAAGCAGCGGTGCGGCTGAGCGAACACTGGCAGCCGAAGATCCGCCCGATGCCGCCGCGCGTGGTCAAGGGTGTCGCACGCTCGGTCGAACTGTGCGAACTGCGCTGCGAACATTCCGACCACGTCACCCAGATCGGCGGTCTGACGATGAGCAGCGGCCGGGTCGAAATGCGCGTTTATCACGGTGGCCGCGTCTGGCTGCTGGGCGATGAACATCCGCGGCTGCGCATGGGGCGCGACATCGATGTCGACATCGGCATCAAGGACGCGCGCGCGTCGCGCCAGCACTGCGACCTCGAATTCAGGCGCGACCGTTTCGTGCTGACCGACCGCTCGAGCAACGGCACCTTCGTCACCATCGAAGGCCGGCAGGAATTCGCGCTGACCCGCGAAGAAGTGGTCATCGACGGCCACGGCTGGCTGGCTTTCGGCTCGCCGCGCAGCGCAGCGAGCGATGTGGTCGAGTTCTTCTGCCTCGGCTGATCGCACCGAACCTGCGGCGTATCCTCAGCGACTTGTGCAGATTGGAAGTCTTTAATGGACCACGCCCGAAAGTATCTTCTCGCCACCCGCGCGATCCACGGTCACAGCACCGACGACGCCTACGGCAGCCCCTACCCGCCGATCTACAACACCACCACCTTCGGGTTCGATTCAACGGCCGACCTGCTCGACGTGATCGACGGCCGCACGCGCGGCGGGCTGTATACGCGTTACGGGCTGAACCCGACGATCCAGGCGCTGGAAGAAACGCTCGCCGGACTGGAATCGGCCGAGGCCGCGTGGGTGTTCTCCTCCGGCATGGCGGCGCTGAGCGCGCTGTTCCTGACACATGGCCGCGCAGGCATCGTCTGTGTCGGTGACGCCTATGGCGGCACGCTGGAACTGCTGGAGCAGCAACTGCCCGGCCTCGGGCTGCGCACGGATTGCATCCTCTCCAACGAACCGGACAAGCTGGACGCCCTGCTGGTCGATGGCGTGAAGCTGGTGTTCTTCGAAACGCCGACCAATCCGACGCTGGACATCGTCGATATCCGCGCCATTGCCGGCAAGGCGCATGCGCACGGCGCGCTGGTCGCCATCGACAACACCTTCGCCTCGCCAGTGAACCAGCGTCCGCTGGAACTGGGAGCAGACCTCGTCATGCACAGCGCGACCAAATATCTGGGCGGTCACAGCGATCTCACCGCCGGCGTACTGATGGGCAGCAAGGCGCTGCTCGAACCGGTGTGGGCCTGGCGCAAGAACCTCGGCACCGTGCCGTCACCGGAAACCGCCGCGCTGCTGTCGCGCAGCCTGCGCACGCTGGTCGTGCGCGTGCGTCAGCACAATGCCAATGCGCAGGCGGTGGCCGAGGCCATGGCGCGTCACCCGACGATCGCTCGCGTGCACTACCCGGGCCTGCCGGATGCGCCGGGCCATAGACTCGCGAAGGCGCAGATGGACGGCTTCGGCGGCATGTTGAGCATCGTCGTGCGCGGCGACGGCAGCGAAGCCACCCGCGTCGCCGACCGCCTGCGCCTGATCAGGCTGGCGCCCAGCCTGGGCGGCGTCGAAAGTCTGGTCACCCAGCCGTGCACCACCACCCATCATGGCCTCGCACCGGAAGAGCGCGCTCGACGCGGCATTCCGGACGCGATGCTGCGGCTGTCCATCGGCATCGAAGACGCCGATGACCTGATCGCGGATCTGCAGCAGGCGCTCGGCGACGCATAGCGCGGATACGCGGGCGCGTGCGGGTGGGTGCGTGACCCGCGCTAGAACCCGCAGCCCATCTTCCGTCCATCATCGGCCTTCGCCTTTCGATGACGACGCACGCCTTCGCGATCGGGGTTGCGGCTGCCGTGCTGCACGAACACGCGGCGAGCTTCGGCACCGGCCAGCGCCGCCGCGCGCAGCGGCGCGTGATCGGTGATGCGCAGGTCGCGCTTGAACCAGACGACCTGCATCGCCGGTTCAGGGCATCGCCAGCGCCGACGCGGCGAGGCAGATCGTGACGATGACGCTGAGCAGCGTACGCAGTTGCATGTACCAGGGTTCGAGCGTCAGCGTGCGCGCGAGCCGCGCGTCCATCCACCAGCAGGCGGGCACGGCGGCGCACAGCAGCCAGAAGCCGGTGCCGAGCGGCGCCAGCAGCGCCAGCCAGGCCAGCAGCGAGGGCAGCACGCCCCAGCCGAGCGCCTGCAACAACGCAGCCCGATCGAGCGTGGCATCGCGCATCGCCAGCCCCCAGTGCAGCGCACCGATGAAACTGACGATGGTGGCCGCATACGCCAGTTGGGCGAACGCCACCCAGCCGCGTGGCGCGGCGTCAACATACATCGCGACAGTCAGGCCGACGAACGGGATCAGCCCGGCCAGACCGAGCACCCGGGCCGGCGCGCGCGCCAGCGGATTCAGCACGGTACTCATGGGCGTCAGCGGTGCCAGGGCCTACCCACTTCGGCTTCCGGCGCCACGCTTTGCCAGAAGCGGGTGAAAGACGGCATGGCGCGCGGCGGGTCGTCGAACTGCCGCGCCACCGGTTCGGCCAGCATGCCTGCCTCGGCGATCACCTCCCGGTAGCCCGGGTTGTGCGTCTGCATCGTCATCAGGCGCACACCGCCAAGTTGTCGATGCAAGGCCTTCGCATCGCCGACGACGATGCCGTCGCAGGCATCCCGCATGCGGGTCAGCACGAACCGCCAGCGTGCCTCGCTCCACGCAAAGCGCTCGTGGAACGACGGCTCGATCCAGCCGATCACCCGCCCCTGCGGCGGACAACCGAGCGACCACGGGTGCATCAGCCACACTTCGTCGTCCTGCGGCATCGACCAGTTGTCGGGGTCCGGCACGGAACCGACCGGCGGCTCGTCGATCGCTTCGGCACGCAGACTGTGCGGCCCGCAATCTCCGCCGTGACGGGCATGCTGGTCGAGCGCGTCGTATCCGGCATCGAGCACCGTATTGCGACTGGCCCACTGCGGTGCGTAGCGCTCGACGTTTTCCGCGTTGAACAGATAGGGCTTGCCGGTCAGCGTACCGGCCACCCACTGCCAGGACAGCGTGTTGGACGCCAGATCGCCGTCCAGCAGATGGCGATACATCCACATCGCCCCGGCGCGCCAGTCGGTCTTGCGCAGATGCACGACATAACTGGCCAGCCACATCCGCGCGTGGTTGTGCAGATAGCCCGTGCGGTACAGCGCGCGCACTGCCTGATCGATCACCGGCACACCGGTGCGCCCTTCGACGACATCCTGCGGCATGGCCGGCGCGTACTGCGCGGCAGGCGGCGGGCGGCGCGACTCGAAAATGTCGTCGCCCCAGTGCCTCCAGAGGTGATGGAAATATTCGCGCCACGCCAGTTCGAACACGATCTTGTCTTCCGGTGCCAGCACACAGCGCTGCGACAAACGCTCGATCACCTGAGGCACATCGACGAAGCCGTGCGTCAGGTAAGGCGACACGCGGCTCACGGCGCCATCGATGTGGTTGCGCGTACGGGCATACGTCTGGGGCTGGATGGCATCGATGCGTGCCAGTGCCGCGGCGACGGTCGCCGGAAAATCTGCCGGACCACCGGTGGCGCCGGCAAAGTGCGGGTCGGAAAACAGGTCTGTCATGTCGGTTCGGTCATCAGTGGCTGCTGAGGACACAGACCCGGACACGCGACAAAAAATCCCGCTGTCGCAGGACAAGACTCCGACGACGGCCGGAAGGAAATTGCGCGAAGACTAACGGCTGACCAGCGCGAGCATCAGTGGCGTCGTCACCGCGGCCAGTGCGGTCGACAAGAGCAGGCTGCCGGCCACCGGACCCTGCATGACCTGGAACTGGCGTGACATCAGATAGACGTTGGCGCCGACCGACAGTGACGCAAGCAGCACGACGGTGCGCGTTTCGGTTTCGGGCAGCCCCAGCGCCACGGCCAGCCCCCAGACGATCAGCGGATGCAGGCCCAGCTTGAGCACGCTGATCGATGCGCTCTGCCGCCAGTGCGAACGCACACCGAATTCGGCCAGCCCCATGCCGAGCGCAATCAGCGACAGCGGCAGCGCCGCGTCGGCCAGCATTTTCAGCGGCTGATCGATCAGCCCGGGCAGCGTCAGTCCGCTCAGACCGAACACCGTGCCGGCGAGAATGGCGGCCACCAGCGGGTTGGTCAGCACGCCGCGCACGGTCTTGCCGAATCCGGCCAGGGTCAGCGCACCGTGGCGCGCCCACTCCACCGATACGGTCACCAGGGTCCACAGGATCAGGGCGTTGAATACCACCACCAGCGCCGCCGACGGCATCGCCGACTCGCCGAGCAGCGTATGCGTCAGCGGCAGACCGAGCAGCACATTGTTGGAGAACACGCCACCCAGCGCAAACAGCGATTGCGACACGCCATCGAGGGCGAACAGCCGCGCCGACACGAGGCGTCCGATCACGAACACGATCAGGCAGGCACCGAAAAAGGCGATCAGCAGGCGCGCATCGACGGGCGGCAGGCCGGCAAAGCCGCTCATCAGGCGAAACAGCATCGCCGGCAGTGCAATCGTGAACACGAATTTCGCCAGCGCATCGGCGCCGGCCTTGTTCCAGCCACCCCATTTCATGATGGCGTAGCCGACGAATACCAGCGCAAACAGCGGAGCCGCCAGCAGGATCTGTTGCACGGCCGGATTCATGGATGCACCGCACGGCAGTCCGGGCAGCATGTGGAATGCGAACGACGGGGGAGTTCGAACACGGAAGCGGGCGGCAACTGCGAAGGATGAACGACGCGCAGGATAGCAGCGGGCGCCTGTGCCATCACGGGGACACGCATTCAAGAGTGCACGGTGCCCTGCCGTTAGCACAACTTAACTTCTCCATTCGAGCGTCCTTCATGCCCCAAGCAATGTTAGCAGTGGTAACGGAGGCCGAAACGCCCTGCGGTGCCGACATCGTCCACAGCGCCAGTGGCGTGTCGGCGCGATACAAGGGTTTGAAGCTGACCAGTCACTTCCAGCCCATCTTCAGCCTGTCGCACTGTCGCGCCATCGGCCACGAAGGCCTGCTGCGCGCGGCCGACGCCGACCTCAACCCGGTTGCACCGGGACGGGTCCTCGCGAGCACCTCGGGCTACGAAGATCTGCGCTATCTCGACCAGCTGTGCCGTTATCTGCATGTGAATAACCATTCGGTCCACGATACGCACGGCGGCTGGCTGTTCCTGAACATCCATCCGGAAGTGTTCAGGCGCGGCCCGGACAGCGATCTGTCCGATTTCCTGCCCGAGTTGTGCGAACACCCGGACATCGACGCACGCCGCATCGTCGTCGAAGTCATGGAGCAAGCCGTATCGGAACACGCCGGCTTTGCCCGCACGGTCGAATACCTGCGCGAAATGGGTTGCATGATTGCGCTCGACGACTTTGGTGCCGGCCATTCGAATTTCGACCGCATCTGGTCGCTGCAGCCGGAAATCGTCAAGCTCGACCGATCCTTCGCGATCAAGTCGGTGGACGATCCGGCGGCCCGTCGCCTGCTGCCGCAGATCGTCAGCCTGATCCACGAAGCCGGCTCGCTGGTTCTGCTCGAAGGCGTCGAGACCGAAGCACAGGCCCTGGCCGCGTTCGATTCGGACATCGATTTCGTACAGGGCTTCTATTTCGCAATGCCGGCCGCCGCGCCGGTCGATACGCGCGAAGTCAGCCCGGTGATCAATGCGTTGTGGGAACGCTTCAACACCACGCGCGGCAACGGTGCGCAGCGTTACCGCGAATTGATCGGTCCCTACATCCACGCGATGGGCGGCTGCGCCGTGCTGCTCGAAGAAGGCATGCCGATGGACGAGGCCTGCCAGGCCTTCCTGCAACTGGAACGCGCCGACTGCTGCTTCCTGCTCGACGACCAGGGCCGTCAGGTCGGCCGCAATGTGCGTCCGGCCAATTCAGCCGGCCCCGAAGAAAGCCAGTACCGCGCGCTATCGATCAACCGCCATGCCCGCTGGTCGCGTCGACCCTACTTCCGGCGCGCGGTCGACAATCTGGGCAAGGTGCAGGTCACCCGTCCCTATCTGTCGATTTCGTCCGGCGTGCTGTGCGTCACCGTGTCGGTCGCCTACCGCGACTGGGACGACGAATTGCGCGTGCTGTGCGGCGACCTGCACTGGCCGCAGGTCGTCTGACGGGCAGCGCTGTACACCTCGCACATCGTGTGATGCACATCTGACGCGCATCAGGCGGCGCGCAGGCTGGCCAGCGCCGGTGCGCGCAGCGCCGCACGCAGGCCCAGCATGCCGGCGCCGACCACGGCCAGCGTACTGAACAGCATGCCGCCCAGCGGCTGGACGATGGACGGCACGTAGTGCAGCTGGAAGGCTTCGCGCGCCAGCACCATCGTCATCACGACGGCGCCTGCGGCAGCCAGCATGCCGGCGAGCGCACCGAGCAGCGCGAATTCGGTCAGCAGTGACGCCCGGAGCTGACGGTTGCGCGCGCCCAGCGTGCGCAGCACCGCCAGTTCGAAGCGGCGCTCGTCATGCGTCGCTTCGATGGCCGCGAACAGCACGACCACGCCCGCCAGCAGCGCAAAGCCGAACACCACGCTGACCGCCGCCGACAGCTGGTCCATCAGCGCGCGGAACTGGCGCACCACGGCATCCACGTCGATCGCGGTCAGATTCGGGAAACGCGCCACGAGCTCGTTCGTGAAGGCGGCCGAGGCCGCCGGCAGGTGGAAGGACGTGATGTAGCTGGCCGGAAAGTCCTCGAGCACGCCGGGCGAGGCAACGACGAAGAAATTCACGTTCATCGAGTCCCAGGCCAGCTCGCGCAGGCTGTGTATCGTCGATTCGACGCGCTGACCGGCGATCTCGAACGTCAGCCGGTCGCCGACGCGCAGCCCCAGTTCCTTCGCCAGCCCCGCTTCGACCGAAAAACCCGGCTGATCGGCCCTCCATGCGCCATCGACGATGCGGTTGCCGACCTGGAAGGTGTCAGACCAGGACAGGTTGAATTCGCGCTCGACCAGCCGCTGGGCGCGAATCGAGTCGTAGTTGTCGGGCGACGCCGGCTTGCCGTTGATGGCGGCCAGCCGGGCGCGCGCCATCGGCAGCAGTTCCGGCGGTGTCAGGCCGGCGCGTGCAAATTCCTCGCGTACGGCACCCAGCTGGTCAGGCTGGATGTTCAGGATGAAGCGGTTCGGCGCGTCTGCGGGCAGGCGGTTGTGCCACGCATCGAGCAGGTCGCCGCGCACGATCACCAGCAGCAGCACTGCCGTCAGACCCAGTCCGAGGGCGGCGATCTGCATGACCGACGCAGCGCGGCGCCGGGTCAGGCTGGCCAGGCCGTAGCGCCAGCCGCCGGCCGTGCCGCCGCGCAGCCGCGCCACGGCGGCCAGCGCGAGCCAGGCCACGGCGGCATAGACCCCGCACGCGATGACGAACCCGCCGACCACCACCAGACCGAGCGTCACATCACCCGCCATCAGCACGATCAACGCCGACAGGCAGGCCAGACCGAAGCCGTAAGCGCCCCACGAAATGCGGTCGGTTTCGTCCCATTCGCGACGCAGCACGCGCAGCGTCGACACCCGGCGCAGGCGCAGCAGCTGCGGCCAGACGAAGCCCAGCATCAGCGTCATGCCGACGGCGAAGCCGTACACCAGCGGCAGCGGTCCCGGCTGCGGCAGCTTCGCGACGAACAGCCCGGCCAGCAGCGCTTCGACGCCGAACTGGGTCACGTAACCAACCGCGCACCCGGCGGCACAGGCCACGATGCCGACCAGCGCGAATTCGATCAGGAACAGCCGCGTCAGCCGCGCCTGCGTGGCGCCCAGGCAGCGCATCACGGCACAGCCATCCAGATGCCGCTGCATGTATCGGCGCGCCGACAGGCCGACCGCCACCGCGGCGAACACCACGGCCAGCATGGCGGCCAGACGCAGGAATTTCTGCGCCCGGTCGAGCGCTCCGCGCACTTCGGGCTGGGCTTCATCGACCGTCTCGATCTTTTCGCCCGCCGTCAGCTTCGGCTTGAGCCATGACGCATAGCTGCGCACGACGGCATCTTCACCCGCCAGATGCAGCCGGTAACTGATGCGGCTGCCCGGCTGGATCAGCCCGCTCGCCGGCAGGTCGGCCGCGTTGAGCATGAGTCGCGGCACGATGGCGAAGAAACTGGCGCCGCGGTCGGACTCGAACGTGAGCACCGCCGCCACCTTCAGCGTGAGCTGGCCCAGCATGAGGGTGTCGCCGGTGCGCACGCCCAGCGCGCTGGTTGCACGTTCGTCCAGCCACACGGTGCCTGGTGCGGGCAGCGAACGGGTTTCCGCATCCGGCGCATTGAGTTCCGGCGCCGTGCGCAGCTTGCCGCGCAGCGGGTAACCGTCGGACACCACCTTGACGCCGACCAGCTGGGCGCCATCGGCGCTCGACGCCATGCTGGTGAAGCTCCACGTATTGACGGCGCGCAGACCGCGCGCGCGCGCCTCGTCGGCATAGGCGTCCGGCACCGGGTCGCGCGAAGCGACCAGCAGATCGCCGCCGAGCAGCTGGTTGGCCTCGCTGACCACCGAACGCGACACGCGATCGGTGAAAAAGGACACCGAAGTCAGTGCGGCCACCGCGAGCAGCAGCGCCACCAGCAGGATGCGCAGCTCGCCGGCTCGGAAATCGCGCAGCGCCATGCGCGCGGCAAACATCAGGTCAGCTTTCATCGGGTGCTTTCTGCTTTCGATTTTCCGTGCGGGTTCTTGTCATGCACAATGCGCGCCTTTCGTGTCCGGCCAGTGAGACCTTCGATGTCCGCAAACGATCTCGACAATTTCGTGACCGCAGTCGTCGCCGGCGCGCTCATTCCCGACCCGGGCACGATGTTCAACCCGTGGGGCGACCATGACCCGGTACACGACTGCTCGCCGGACGCCCCGCAGATCCGCGCCGACCATCTGCATCGCTACCTGGCCGCCCGGCTGGGCCGCGCCCGCGTGCTGCTGATCGCCGAGGCACCCAGTTACAGCGGCGCCAAATTCTCCGGCATGGCGATGACCAGCGAACGCGACGTACTGGCGCGCGGTGCCGCCGGACACGGCGACGACTGTTTTGATGACTATTTCGACGGGGGTTTCCGGCGCACCAGCCGCGAGCTGCCGCAGCTCAAGAACCGCGACGGCATGCTGGAACGCACCGCCAGCATCGTGTGGGGCGCGATGCGCGACCAGAACTGGCCGGCACGCGACTTCGTGCTGTGGAATGCCGTCGCCTATCACCCTCACCTGCCGGACCAGCCGCTGACCAATCGCGCCCCCAGCGTGACCGAGCGGCGCGCGCTGCGGCCGTTGCTGGAACAGTTCCTCGCGCTTTTTCCGGGCGTGCCGCGACTGGCGATCGGCCGCATCTGCCAGGCCAGCCTGGCCGACATGGGCATCGACGCGCTGCCGGCACGTCACCCCAGTTACGGCGGCGCGCCCGAGTTTCGCGCCGCGGTCAGCGCGCTGCGCGACCGGCTCACTGACGGGCAAGTTTGACGAAGCGCGCGTCCGGCTGTTCGAAATTGCTGCGCCAGGGATTGATGTCCAGCCCGCCACGCCGCGTGTAGAAGGCGTTGACCGTCAGACGCTCGGGCCGGCAGCGCTGCAGCAGATCCATATAGATCCGCTCGACGCAGTGTTCGTGGAAATCGGCGTGGTTGCGGAAGGACACAACATAACGCAGCAGACCTTCGCGATCGATGCGCGGGCCGCGATAACGCACCATCAGGGTCGCCCAGTCCGGCTGCAGCGTGACCGGGCAGTTGGTTTTCAGCAGGTCGGAGCGCAGGCACTCCTCGACCGGATCACCGCCCGCCGACAGCAGTGAGGCGTCCGGCTGGTAGCAGTCGAAACTCAAATCGGGTGCATCGATCGAGTCGCCCGGCAGTGCGACGCCCTGCTCCCCGACCAGCGCCGGCAAGGCGTCGAGCGCATACAGCTCGACCATCACACCCGACTGACAGGCGGCCGACAGATCGGTTTCGATCAGCGCCCGCACCGCTTCGCGCGACACCATGCGTTCGTTGTTGTAGCTGTTCAGGTAGAGCTTCAGCGATTTGGATTCGACCATGCACAGGCTGTCGGCCGGAATGTCGAAGCGGCCGATCGCCACCTGCGGTTTACCGTGCGGGTCCAGCCAGGATATTTCCCACGCGTGCCAGCGATCGATGCCGGAAAACGGCAGCGGATGGCCCTGCAGCAGACCGAGCGACTGGCGCGATGCGATGCGCTGCATCGGGAACAGCAGCCCCGCGTCGTAGCGGTCCGGGTAGTCGGTGCTGCGCCCGAGCGGCGAATGCGACGGCAACTGGCGTTCGTCGTCCATCACGGCCCCATCGACTTGCGGATCAGCGCCGCTGCGTCGGTATTGCCGACCTTCAGCGCCCAGTCAATCGCCGTTTCGCCGTCGCGCCCGCGCACCCGGGCATCGGCACGCGCCGCGAGCAGTACGCGCACGGTGTCGATGTTGTTGCTGCGCGCGGCCAGCATCAACGCGGTCGCGCCATTCGGTGCCAGCGCATCGACCGGCGCACCGCGCGCGATCAGCGCCTTCAGCGGCGCGCTATGCCCCTGCATGGCGGCGTAATGCAGCGCCGACCAGCCCTGCGTATTGACCGGGTCGGCGCCCTTCGCCAGCAGCAGGTCGACCACTTCGGCATGGCCGTTGTACGCCGCCACCGCAAGTGCGGTTTCGCCGACCGCATTGACGGCTTCAAGTCTGGCGCGGCGGTCGAGCAAGGCCTTGACCAGATCGAGGTGACCGGCACGCGACGCGATGATCAACAGCGTTTCGCCGCGCGGATCGACCGAATTCACGTCCAGCCCGCGATCGACGAAGGCCGCCACGGTGCGCGCGTCGCCCAGATTCGCGGCATTGATCAGGTCGTCGTAGGCCGCGCCCAGCACGCCGCTGGTCGCCGCAAGGCAGGTGCTCAGCACCAGAAGGCGCAGTGTCTTCATGCTGCCACTCCGAGGCGACCGGCCAGCCGCGCGGCGTTGCTGAACACGCGGAAGAAGTTGTCGCTGGTGACGCGGGCGACGTCGTCGAGCGACATGTCGCGCACGCGCGCCAGTTCTGCGGCCACATGCGGCACGAAGGCGGGCTCGTTCATCTTGCCGCGGTAAGGCACCGGCGCGAGGTAGGGCGAATCGGTCTCGATCAGCATGGCGCGCGCCGGAATGGCCCTGGCCACATCGCGCAGCGACTGCGCATTCTTGAACGTGATGATGCCGGAAAAGGATATGCAGAAACCCATGTCGATCGCCGCTTCGGCCACGTCCAGCGATTCGGTGAAACAGTGCATGACGCCGCCGACCTCATGCGCCTTTTCCTCGCGCATGATGGCCAGCGTGTCTTCGGCCGCCGACCGGGTGTGGATGATGAGCGGCTTGCCGCATTCGCGTGCAGCACGGATGTGGGTGCGGAAGCGGGCACGCTGCCATTCGAGGTCGCCGGTCAGGCGGAAGTAATCCAGCCCGGTTTCGCCGATCGCCACCACGCGCCGATGGTCGGACAGCTTCACCAGTTGCGCGACATCCGGTTCGGTCACGTCTTCATAGTCCGGATGCACGCCCAGCGAGGCGAACACATTGTCGTGCCGGTCGGCCATGGCCGTGACGCGCGGCCACTGTTCGATATTGACCGACACGCACAGCGCGTGACTCACCTGCTGCGCCCGCATGTTGGCAATCAGTTCGTCCTCGCGGACGGCCAGGTCGGGAAAATCGATGTGGCAGTGTGAATCGATGAACATTGAAGAACCGGAAAGAACGTATTCGTTGGGGTCGCCCGGATCACGCCCGGGCGGCCCGGTCAAAGCGTATGGGTCTGCCGGCTGGACGCCAGATGGGTGCCGATGACGGATTCGATCTTGGCGCGGGCCGCCTTGCTGCTGTCGTCTTCACCGAAGCGCAGGCCGATGCCTTGCTGCTTGCCGCCCTGCGCGTCCGGCGGCGTCACCCACGCGACGGTGCCCTGGATCGGCAACTTGGCCGGATCGTCCATCAACTGGAGCAGCAGGAACACCTCGTCGCCGAGCTTGTAGACGCGGTTGGTCGGCAGGAATATCCCGCCGCCCTTCAGGAAGGGCATGTAGGCGGCGTACAGCACCGATTTCGAGCTGACGGCGAGTGACAGTACGCTGCGGCGGTTGCCCGACGTGACCTGCGGTTCGCTCATTCCTGTTGTCCTGGGGTCGGCTGACATCAAGTACATCAAGTGATTCGCTCAGCGTGGCGCCCGGAACAGCCTGGCGTAACGCAGCAGCATGTCTTCCACGAAAAGGCGGGCGTTCAGCGGGTGATGCGCCAGCGCCCGTACCTTCAGCAATTCATTGTACCCACGCAGCACGGTCGCGACATCGCTGCGTTGTGCAAGCGCTTGCAACGCCGCCTGCCGCGCCACGAAAACGCGCGGTGCGCCGGCCGTCGACTGCATGACCAGATCCGCCATCCAGCGCTGCAGCCAGGTCACCAGCGTCGGCAGGTCGGTCAGCCCGGGCTCGCCCTTCTTGCGGCCCTGCAGCCAGCCGGCCCAGCGCGCGGCGACTTCCAGCGGTGCATCAATTGCGTGCCTCGATACATCATCGACAAACTGGCTCTGAATCTGAGCGTCTTTCGATGCCGCAAGATCGCGTGCATGCAGCGGCGCTCCCGCGCACAGCGCCAGCGCATCGGCCGCCTGCGCGACACCCTGGGCCTTGAGCCAGGCCGTCGACTGTTCGATCGACGGCAGGTGGAAGGGGAGCAGCCGGGTGCGGCTGCGTATCGTCGGCAACAGATTTCTCGGCCGGTCAGAAATCAATAAAAACAATGTATTTACCGGCGGTTCTTCAAGTACTTTGAGAAGTGAATTGGCGGATTCGGACAGCATGGCTTCGGCCGGATACAGCAGCACCACGCGGTAGCCGCCCTGGTGCGATCCCACACCGAGCCGTTCGATGACGGCGCGTACCTGCGCGATGCGGATCAGTTTCGACTTCGCCTTGCCGCCTTCGCCGTCCTCTGCGTCGTCGCCCTCGCCCGCTTCGTCGTCGAGCGCTTCCGGGCGTACCGTCAGCAGGTCGGGATGATTGTCGGTCGTGATCAGCACACAGGACGCGCACGCACCGCAGGCGGCTTCAGTGCCGCGGGCGCGTTCGCACAGCATGCGCGCCGCAAGCGCTTCAGCGAATTCGCGCTTGCCGACACCGGACGGACCGGCCAGCAGCAGCGCGTGCGGCATGCGGTCCGCCCCGGCGAGCAACTGATTCCACTGCGGCTTCAACCAATCATGAATCATTCAATTACAATAGCTTGAAATTATTTCTTCGAGTTGATTCGAGACAATACCCGGGGACATTGAGGCATCGATGACCCGCATGCGCGCCGTGTTGGCGGCAGCCCGTTCGAGATAGGCAGCCCGTACGCGGTTGAAGAAGTCGGCCTGTTCGCGCTCGAACCGATCCGGGTCGCCGCCACTCGCGGCCAGGCGTTGCGCCGCCACTTCGCACGGCAGATCGAACAGCAGCGTCAGGCCCGGCTGCAGACCGCGCTGCACCCACTGCTCCAGCACGCCGAGACGGGCCGCATCGATGCCGCGACCGCCGCCCTGATAGGCGAAGCTGGCGTCGGTGTAACGGTCGCACAACACCCACTCGCCACGCGCCAGCGCCGGTTCGATTACCTGTGCCAGGTGTTCGCGACGGGCGGCGAACATCAGCAGTGCCTCGGTATCGGCATGCATGGCTTCGTGCAGCAGCAATGCGCGCAGCGATTCGCCCAGCGGTGTGCCGCCCGGCTCGCGTGTCAGCAGCACGGTGTCGCCGCGCGCGCGCAACCAGTCAGCCGCGTGGGCGATCTGGGTGCTCTTGCCGGCGCCATCCATGCCTTCGAAAGTGATGAAACGGTACGTCTGCATCCGTATGGCAGCCTTGCCTGCGTTCATCGTGTCTGCGGTCATTCGTTATCTGCATTCATTTGCGTTCACCCTTCGCCGGACGGCGCTGATAGCGGTCGACGGCGCGGTTGTGTTCGGCCAGCGTGCGCGAGAACTCGCTGCTGCCATCGCCGCGTGCGACGAAGTAATAGTAGGGGCTGGGCGCCGGATTGAGGGCGGCATCGATCGCTGCCCGACCGGGCAGCGCGATCGGCGTCGGCGGCAGGCCGCCCCGGGTGTAGGTGTTGTACGGCGTATCGGCACGCAGATGGGCACGCGTGAGATTGCCATCAAAACGCTCGCCCAGACCGTAGATCACGGTCGGATCGGTCTGCAGCGGCATGCCGACACGCAGGCGATTGACGAACACCGACGCGATCTTCGGCCGGTCGGCGGCGGTACCGGTTTCCTTTTCGATGATGGACGCCATGATCAGCGCGTCCTGCGGCGTGCGATACGGCAGATCGGCCGGGCGCTTTTCCCACGCCTGCGCAAGCTGGGCCTGCATCGCGTGATGCGCGCGTCTGAGCACCGCAATATCGCTGTCGCCCGTGGCGAACAGATAGGTGTCGGGGAAAAACCAGCCTTCGGCGAATGTCGCATCGCTGCCGATGCGCGCAAGCAGTTGCGCATCATCCAGCGCAGCGGCTTCCTGCAGCAGATCCGGATGCGCCGCCAGCGCCGCGCGGGCCTGGCGCCAGGTCCAGCCTTCGATCAGCCGCACTTCGCGCAGCGTCACGTCGCCGCGCGTCATCATTTCGAGCAGCTCGACCGGCGTCAGCCCGCTGCGGAAGGCATAGCTGCCGGCCTGCAGTTTCGTACCGTCAACGGCAACCCGCCCGATCAGCCCCATCAGTGCCGGCTCGACCGGCACACCGGCTGCGGCAATCTGACGCGTCGCCTGGCGCAGGGCCGTTCCGGGGCGCAACGTGAATTCGACCGCTTCGCCCTCCCAGACCAGCGGACGCTGGGCATACCAGGCCAGCGCAGCGGCGGCAGCAAGCGCAGCGAACAGCGCGGCCAGGATGAGACGGACGAGAACACGGATCATGCAGAAAAGGCGGGGGACGGGCGGCGCAGCACGCCGGGTCGCATATGTTAACCTCTCCCACGTGGTCGCCGACCGTCTGCATCAACCGCCTGACTTCCGTTTCCGCCTACCATGACCTTCACCGATCTTCTCCCGGCCGGCACAGTGGCCAACGATGGCCAGTTTCCGGCCATGCAGGATGCCGCCGCCGAAATGCGCGCAGCGCATGACGCGACCGTGCTCGTGCCGCTGAGTCACCTGTCACGCCTGCATGCCGACGGCGAGGACGCCTCGGCTTTCCTGCACAACCTGCTGACGCAGGACGTCAAGGGCCTGCCGGCCGACACCGCGCGGCTCGCCGGCTTCTGCAGTGCGAAGGGACGTCTGCTGGCCGCGTTCACGATCTGGCGCGAGGGCAGCGCCGTGGTCGTGCAGTTGCCGACAGCGCTGGCCGAACCGATGCGCAAGAAGCTGTCGATGTATGTGCTGCGCTCGAAAGTGACGCTTTCCGACAGCAGTGCGGCGCGCCCGGCGCTGGGGCTGGCGGGCGGCAACGCCGTCGCTGCGCTGGATTCAGCCGGGCTGACCGTGCCAGCGGCGGTGATGGCCACTACAAGCACCGACGGCGTGACGGTGCTGAAGCTGGCCGAAGAACGATTTGAAATCGTGCTGCCGGCGGAACGCCTGGTGCCGCTGTGGAACGCACTGTCGGCGCACGCAACGCCCGCCGGCACCCCGGTCTGGCGGCGCTTCGACATCCGCGACGGACTGGTCAGCATATGGCCTGAAACGCAGGAGTCCTTCGTGCCGCAGATGGTCAATCTCGAACTGACCGGCGGCGTCAATTTCAAGAAGGGCTGCTATCCGGGACAGGAAATCGTCGCCCGCACCCAGTATCTGGGCAAACTCAAGCGGCGCATGTACCGCGCGCAGGCCGACTGCCCGCCCCCGCCGGCCGGAACACCGGTGTATGGCGCCGACACGAACGATCAGGCCTGCGGCGAAGTGGTCGATGCGGTCGTCCATCCGGATGGCGGCTGTGAATTGCTGACCGTGATCCAGATGTCGAGCACGACAGCCGGCCCTGTGAAACTGGCCGGCCCGGATGGCGCCGCGCTGACGCTGCTGCCGCTGCCCTACTCGCTGGGTGAGTGATGGCCGTGCGGATCGACTACTTCGTCTATTACCGCATCGATGCCGGGCGCGAAGCCGAGCTGCTGGCGGCGCTGGCCACCATGCAGGCCTCGCTGCACGCGGCGACCGGCATCGCCGGCCGGGTGCGGCGCCGGCTCGACGACCCGTCGACCTGGATGGAAAGCTACGAAGGCGTCAGCGACCAGTACGAATTCGAGATCGAGCTGGGCAGTCACGCGTTCCGCCATGGTCTGTACGAACTGCTGGCCGAAGGCAGCCGGCGCCACATGGAACGTTTCCGCGCGCCCGGATGAGTGACCGGACAGCTCCGTCATGTGCCTGATCGCCCTCGGCTGGCGGGTGCGGCCCGACATGCCGCTGCTGGTCATCGCCAATCGCGACGAATTTCATCGCCGCCCGACCGCACCGCTGGCTTTCTGGCCGGACGCGCCGACCGTGCTGGCCGGGCGCGACCTGCAATCCGGCGGCACCTGGATGGGCGTCACCCGCGAAGGCCGCTTTGCTGCGCTGACCAATTTCCGCGATCCGTCCGCGCAGCGCCCGGACGCCCGCTCGCGCGGCCTGCTGGTATCCGGTTTCCTGACCGGCCACGCAAGCGGGCCGGATTACGCGGACACGCTGCGTCGCAACGGTGGCGACTACAACGGCTTCAATCTGCTGCTGTGCGACGGCAGCTCGCTGATATGGATCGGTCACCCGGGCGACGGCAAGGTCGACGTGCACACGCTCGAACCGGGCCTGCACGCCGTATCCAACCACCTGCCGGGCACGCCGTGGCCCAAGCTGTTACGGGCGCTCGACGGCGTTGCGCGAATGCTGGGCAAGCCGGAGGCTGACGAGGCACCGGCCTTCGACACGCTCACCGGCCCGGCCTTCGCGGTGCTCGCCGACGACACGCCAGCGGACGACGCCGACCTGCCTGACACCGGCGTCGGTATCGAGTCGGAACGCCGGCTGTCGCCGGTTTTCATCAGCGGCGAGGAGTACGGCACCCGATCAGGCACCTTGCTGCAGCTGACCGACAGCTACCTGTGTGTCGAAGAGCGTCGCTACGGCCGCGCAGGCCGATACCAGGGCGCATCGCGATTCAGTCTTCAGCATTGAAGGCCGACGAACCCCTTTTTTGCACGTATGCGATCAAGTTTCGTCTCTAATATGTCGAAAAAGCAGATTGTCGCGGCCGCGTCCCCGCTTACACCCCCCGTCCAATGATCGCCGCACCGCTGCCTTCCGGAGAAACGCAACGACTTGCCGCACTGCACGGTACGACGCTGCTCGACACGCCTGCCGAGGTGTCGTTCGACGACCTGACACGTCTGGCATCGATGATTTGCGGTACGCCGATGGCTGCGATCAGCCTGGTGGACCAGGACCGGCAATGGTTCAAGTCGCGCATCGGGGTCGATGTGCCGGAAACGCCCCGCGACATCGCCTTCTGCGCCCACACCATCCTGCAACCCGACGTGATGACGGTGGGCGACGCACAGCACGACGCGCGTTTTCACGATAATCCGCTGGTGACCGGCCCCATGGGTTTGCGCTTCTACGCCGGCGCGCCGCTCGACATCGGCACGGGCGAGCGCATCGGCGCACTGTGCGTGCTGGACGTCGTGCCGCGCCAACTCGATGACGCCCAGCGCGAGGCGCTGGCTGCACTGGCGCGTCAGGTGGTCGCGCAGATCAGGTTGCGCGACAAGGTGATTGCGCTGCAGGAAGCCACCGCACGCCAGTCGCTGTTCGAGCAGCAGCTGCAGCGCTTCAACGAGGAAATGCTGGCGCTGGTTGCACTGCGCACGCGCGAACTGCAGCAGGCGCGCGACCAGGCGGAACTGTATTTTGATGTCGCCGGCAACATGATGGTGGTCACCGATGTGACAGGCCGGATCGAACGCGCCAACCGCCGCACGGATGAGGTTTTGTGCCGTCCAAGCGGGTCGCTGCGCGGCGAGGACTGGTTCGACCTGTGCTTCCCGGCGCAGGAACGCGCAGAAGCCCGAGCATTCTTCACCGGCCTGATCGGCGCCGGAAGTGACAGTTCGCGTCGTTTCCACGGTCGGGTGATGACATCGGACGGACGATTCCGCACGGTGGCATGGCACACCACGCGCCTGGTCGATGAACGCGGCATCGGCATTGGTCTGCTCGGCATGGGTGAAGACATCACGGCCCGGCTCGAAGCCGAAGAACACCTGCGCCGGACGCTGGACGAACTGGAGCGCAGCAACATGGGGCTGCAGCAGTTCGTGCATGTCGCCTCGCACGACCTGCGCGAGCCGATCAACTCCATCCTCAACTTCGCCAAGCTGCTGGCGCGCGACCGGCATGAGGCGGACAGCGAGCGCATCGACCGCTACATCGATTTCATCCTGCGCGGCGGAGAGCGCCTGCGCACGCTGGTCAATGACCTGCTTTCCTTCGTGCGCATCGACAACAGCGAAGCGCGGCTTGACCGCGTGGACCTGAATGAAAGCCTCGAAGACACCCGGCAGATACTGTCCGACGCGATCGAAAAGGCCGGCGCCACGCTGCACGTGGCCCCGCTGCCGGCGGTGCGGGGCGACCGCACCCTGCTCGGCCTGCTGCTGCAGAATCTGGTCAGCAATGCGCTGAAGTTCAAGCGGTCCGACGAGGCGCCGGTCATCCGCATCCGGGCCGAATCGGATGAACACGAGCTGCGCATCCAGGTGATCGACAACGGCATCGGCATCGCGGACGGCTTTCACGAGAAGATTTTCGGCGTGTTCCAGCGTCTCCACTCGCGCTCGGAATATGAAGGCACCGGTCTTGGCCTTGCGTTGTGCCGGCGCATTGCGGACATGCACGGTGCGCGGCTTTACGTGGAGTCGGAAGAAGGCCGCGGCAGCTGTTTCGTGCTCGCGTTGCCACTGTCGGCCTGCCTGCCGACCGCACCGCCACGGATGGTCGCCGCATGACCACGCCCTTGCTGCGCACCATCATGCTGATCGACGACAGCGAAGCCGACAATTTCTTCCACGGCCTGCTGCTGGAACGTTCCGGGCTGGCGTTGCGCCTGAAGGTATTCGAATGGGCGGAGAAGGCGCTCGCGTGGTTTGCCGACAACCCATGCCACGATGTCGATCTCGTGCTGCTCGACATCAACATGCCACGCATGGACGGCTTCGAATTTCTCGACCGCTTTCATCTGCTGCCCGAGGAGCACAAGGGCGACGCGCGCATCTGCATGCTCAGCTCATCACCGCTCGACCACGAACGCGAACGCGCGATGGGTTATCCGCGGGTCGCGGATTTCATCGTCAAGCCCCTGGAGAACGAAACGCTGCCTCAGCTGGCGAGGGTGCGCACCATCCGCTGATGCTCGATGCCGACTTCGTCGAACGTCGGCCCCTCGGCGGCGAATCCGGCCTTTTCGTAGAAACCGGTGGCGTGTATCTGGGCGTGCAACTGCAGCAAGGGCAGGCCGCCCTGTTGCGCCGAGTCGATCAGCGCATCGAGAATGGCGCGGCCGATTCCCTGCCCGCGCCAGGCCGCCCGTACCGCCATGCGCCCTATGTGTCCGTCCGGCAGCAGGCGTCCGCAGGCCACCGGCGCGCCCTCGATGCACGCCAGTGCATGCCGGCTGATTGCGTCGTCGGCATCCCACTCCAGCTCGGCCGGAATGCCCTGTTCGACGATGAATACCGCCTCGCGCACCGTCCTCAGCGCCGGTTCGAGCGATGCCCAGTCCCCGACAACGACAGTCAGCGCGCTCAATCGCGGATATCCACCGGCGTGCCGGCCGGCACCAGATCGAACAGTTCGATGATGTCGCGGTTGCGCATGCGCACGCAACCTATCGACCCGGGTACCCCCATCTCGGCCGTGTCCGGACTGCCGTGCAGGTAGATGAAGCGGCGCATCGTGTCGACCTCGCCCAGGCGGTTGAAGCCCGGCTCGCAACCGGACAGCCAGAGGATGCGGGTCAGTATCCAGTCCCGGCCGGGGTGACTGGCCGCGAGCTCGGGCGACCAGCATTCGCCGGTCGGGCGGCGGCGCACGAACACCGTGTTGGCCGGCATGCCGGCGCCGATGCGCGCCCGAATCACATGGCGTCCGCGCGGCGTGCAGTAGCTGCCGCGCTGCTCACCGCTGCCGTTGCGCGCGGTGGATACACGGTAGCGACGGATCAGCACATCACGATCGTCGTACAGCTGCATCCACTGGGTGGGAATGTCGAGCGCCAGGCGCATCAGGCGGTATCGGTGCGACGCCGGCGGGCGGCGAAGAAATCGCTCAGCACACGGCCGCATTCCGCTTCGAGCAGCCCGGATTCGACCGTCGCGTGGTGATTCAGACGCGCTTCGGCAAACAGGTCAGTCACGCTGCCGCAGGCACCGGTCTTGGGATCGCGCGCCCCGAACACCACGCGCGCGATGCGCGCATGCTGGATCGCGCCGCTGCACATGGCACAGGGTTCGAGCGTCACGTACAGCGTACAGCCCGGCATGCGGTAATTGCCGAGGGCCTGACCGGCTGCGCGCAATGCCATCACTTCGGCATGCGCCGTCGGGTCGTGCGCCATGATGGGCCGGTTGTAGCCGCGACCGACGATTTCACCGTCGCATACGACGACTGCACCCACGGGTACCTCACCCAGCGCCCCGGCCTCGCGCGCGAGCCCGAGCGCTTCGTTCATGAATCCGAGGTCGGTGTCTGCACTGCTCATGAACGCCGCCCGCCGGGTTCAGCTGGGGCGTGGTTCGGCCACCCGCACGCCGAAGCGCAGCATCGAATCAACGCCGATGATGAGGATGAGCGCGCTGATGAACAGCACCATGCCGGCAAAGCCATGCAGGAAGCCCTGGCCCGCCTCGTCGCCGAAGTGGTAAGTGATCAGCGTCAGCACGATGACCCGGATGACGTTGGCGCAGAACGAGATCGGCACGATCAGGATGGCCAGCGTGATGTTGCGGCTCAGCGAATCGTGCTTCACCAGATTGAGATAGAGCAGGCCGAGCGCTTCGAGCGTGAACAGCGAATGCAGGCCGGCGCAGGCGTCCGCCACCAGCAGCTGGTACTGGCCGATAACGAGGATGACGCCAGTGCGTGCGATCGGGTAACCCAGGGCGTACAGCAGATGTTCGGCCGCCCACGACACGCCCATCTTCATCGGCTGGGTGATGGTGTCGACCAGCACACCGGGCAACGGAATCATGAACAGCATGAAAAACAGCGGAAACCACAGCCTGAGCAGCGTCGACTTGCCGAAGAACACCAGCAGCAGGCCGGCCAGCAGCGGAATCAGCGAGCCGATTTCGAAGATCAGGATGTCCTGCGAGCGCCCGAGCGCGTACAGCAGCAGCGCAAACACCAGTACCGGCCAGCCCAGCGCAGGCGCCGGGGAGTACTCGATGCTGTCGGCGATTTCGTTCCACTTGGTGTACAGCAGCCACAGCGAAACCGCGAGCACGATCGGGCCGTGCGCGTTTTCGTCGGTGGCCCAGATACCGTTGAACAGGTCGTGGAAGCTCGGCCCGTACATCGCCGCCATGCCGGCGATGACGATCCAGAACGGCGCCCAACCGGCGGACAGTGCATGCAGGCCGAGCCGCATCGAAGACTGGGAAGACATGGACGGAAGATTCACGAGCGGGAAACCCCTTGGACCGGGAACATCAGGGCTCGTTCATCACCGAGCCGACCACGGTGGCGCTCGCGGTGACCAGTTCGTCGGCCAGGCGATGCAGGCGCGATGCACGGCTCACGTTCTTGCGCGCCACCATCAGCGCGCCACTGGCGCGCACGGCGATGGTCTGTGCGTCGGCGTATTCGGCGCCCGCCGGCGTATCGATCAGGATCACGTCGAAATCCTTCGCCAGCTGGGCAAGCAGCTGACTGAACATCGGCCGCGACAGCAATTCCTGCGGATTCGGCGGCACTGCGCCCGCCGGCATGACGCACAGGTCAAGCAGCGCCGGGACGCGTTGCACGGCTTCCGGGCCACCGCGTCCGGCCAGCGTTTCCGACAGTCCGAGCCGGTTGCTGACGGAAAACATCGTGTGCTGGCGCGGATTGCGCATGTCGGCATCGATCAGCAGCGTGCGCTCGCCGAGCTGCGAAAAAACCACCGCCAGATTGGCAGCGATGAAGCTGCGCCCTTCGCCACGTTCCGGGCTGACGATGGCCAGCGTCTTGCGTTCGGCTTCGGCATCGAACCAGCGCAACATCAGCTGGCTGCGCAGCGCGCGCAATTCTTCCACCTGGTGCGTGAAGGGACGATAAGCCGCGACAACCTCGTCGCTGACACTGCTTTCGCCAGGTTGCAGGAAGGGATAGTCGAACTGGCGCGACAGCGCGAACTGGATGTCCGATTCCTTCAGCAGACCGAGCGAGATCGCCGCGTCGCCAAAACGCAGGCCACCGTCGCGCTGCGCGCGCAGGATGCGTTCGGCACCGTCCGGGCTGAGCCGGCCGGCGTCGATCAGGATGGCGCCGATGGCCCGGCCGGAGCCGGTGTCGAGCGAAGTGGATGCATTCATTCCAGAGTGTCCTTCAGGCTGCGGCTGCGCGGGCACGCTTGGCGCCCTTGCCGAATTTGGCGGTCGAAATCAGACCCAGTACGGGCACCCCGAGAAGCTGCTGCAGGTCATCGTCACCGCGGATGCGCTGGTCGAGCAGTTCAAGCAGCAACACGGTACCCACGGCCAGCAACACGCCGAGGAACACGGCAACCAGCGTATTCAGCAGCAGGTTCGGACTGGAATGTTCCAGCGGCGGCGTGGCCGGCGTCAGCACAACGATATTGGTCTGCGTGGTCTGACTTTCCAGGGTGGTCTGCGTGAAGCGCTGAGCGACCGCGTCGTAGGCACGCTGCGCACTTTCGACCTCGCGCTGGAGCACCGCCAGATCGTCACGCTGCTTCTTCAGTTCCAGAACCTTGTCTTTCTGCGCCGCCAGCGATGCCTTGACCTCGGCTTCCCGCTGCACATTGACCCGGTTGCTGGTGCCCAGCGTGCTGGCGACCTTCTTCATTTCCGCTTCGAGCTTGGCGCGCAGCGAATCCACTTCGCCCTGCGCGCGCTGGTACTCCGGATGATTGCGCCCGAAGCGCTGGCTGGCGTCGGTCATGCGCGCCTCGCCGCGTGCAAGCTCGGACTTGAGTCCGATGATGAGCGAATTCTGCTGCACTTCCGGCAGCGTTTCGATCTGCGACTGGCTGACCTGTGCCTGACGCGACGCGCTGTCGCTGCGCTGCGCCTGGATCGCGGTGTACTGGCTCGACAGCTCGGCCAGACGGGCACTTTCGATGTCGAGGCGCTCGTCCGTGTTCACGATGCCGGTTTCCTGCTGGAATTCGGACAACTTGGTCTGCGCCTGTTCAAGCGCTTCGCGCAGCGACTTTGACTGAGTCGAGAACCACGCAGCGTATTGCTTGGCCGGCTCGATCTTCAGTTCGAGATTGGTGTCGATGTAGGCCTGGGCAAAGGCATTGGCCACAGCGGCGGAAAACGCCGGATCCTGGCCGGAAAACGCGATTGCCAGCACGTTGGACTCACGCGACGGGCGCACATCGAGTTTCTTTTTCAGCAACTCGGCGAAGTAGGCATCGATCGAGCCCCTGCCGTCGGTCGCCTCGCGCCACTGCTCGACCGCCTGCGCACTCTTTTCGAAACCAAGCATCCGCACGACGCGCTGTGCAACGCGATCCGACGTCACGATGTCGATCTGCGTCGCCATGTAACCCGGCGACACCAGGCCCGGCAGCGTGACGCCAAGAATCGGATCCGGCGACTTGACATCGATCAGCACCGACGCAGCCGATTCGTATTGCTTGGGCAGAACGAGGCTCACCGCCACGGTCGTTGCAACAACCACGAAAAGCACGGCGAGCCCGACCAGCCAGCGTGCGCGAAGAATCAGAAGAAACTGCTGGAAAGTCATGAATTCATCCGATCAGAAAAGGCTTTCGCGCACATACACGACATCATCACTTTGCAGTGGCAACGCCATTTCGGGTTCCATCGTATCAACCTGACCCGACGCGTTGCGGCGATGCAGCCGGATCCGCTTGTCGGTGCCGCGCAATGTGATGCCGCCACCCTGGGCGAGCGCCTGCATGACCGACATGCCGCGCTCCAGGCGATAGGCCCCCGGGCGATTGACCTCGCCATAAATGTAGAACACCGGGGCGCGATGGACGTAAACCATGTCGCCGCCCTGCACTGCGATGTCCGATTTCATGCCGTCCGGCTGGAACAGCGAAGGCACGTCGACTTCCATGCGGAACGGCTCGCCGTTGCGCGTGCCGACCAGCGTCACCACGTCAGCACCATTGACCGACGCCCCCCCGGCAATGGCCAGGATGTCGGTCACCGTAGTGCCGGCAATCTCGATCGGGTAACGCCCCGGGCGATTCACCTGCCCGAGCACCGAAACCTGGTTGCCGCGGATCTGCAGTACCAGCACATTGACCTGTGGCTTCAGCACGAAGCCGCCTTCACGCAGCTTGTCGGCGATCAGTTTTTCGGTCGCCGGCAGCGTGAGGCCACCGACATTGACCGCCCCGATCAGCGGATAGGTAATGCTGCCGTTTTCGGTCACCCGCGTTTCAACGGTGAGATCGGGATTCTGGAATACGGTCACGCGGACCACGTCGCCGGAACCCAGCGCATATTCACGGGCATCGACCGCATGGGCCATCGGCAGCAGGAGTACGCTGAACCAGAATGCACACAGCAGGCGCAAAAACTTCGTCATGGTGGAACCATCCAGGTGATGAAGGTGATTGAAGCCCTCTGGAAGAGGGCCGGAAAGTGCCGCCGGAGCCCTTACTTGAGACCCGACAAGCCCTTGTCCACCGCAGTACCCGCATCAGGCGACGCTGCCGGAGGCGTTTCCGCCGCCGATACCGGCGCAGCAGGTGCCGCCGGCTCATCGACTGGCGCGCTGAATTCACCGAGGTACTCGATCTTGCCCGTGTCACGCAGCTTCTTGACCTCGGCCTTCGCCAGTTCGGTCTTGCGCTGATTGAACAGGAACTGTTCGATCACCGGCTGAGCGGCCTTCTCGTCGACCGGCACGCTGCGCGACGCCGCCACTTCAAGCAGCAGTATCGTGTTGCCGGAGCGAACGATGCCGACCTGGCCATCGTTGAGCTTGTGAATGTTCTTGACCATTTCCAGCGGCAGCTGCTCCGCCGGCTTGGTCACTGCGTTGGCCGTGAAGCGCACATTCTCCGACCGCAGCCACTCGGCAACCTGCTGCATGTTGCGCGGTTCCGCCATGTACCCCTGCAGCTTCGGCATGAATTCCGCGCCAGCCTGGATCGCAAGTTCGCGCAGGCTGAAGATGCGCCGTTCGGAGAACAGCTCTGGGTGTTCGGCATAGTACGCGCTGATTTCGGCCTCGGTCGGCTTGGGCGCCACCGCGGAAACCTGTTCGAGGTAGGCACGGGAAAGCACCTCGCGCTTGGCCGCTTCGATCGCCTGCAGGGTTTTCGGGTCGCGGTCGAGCTTCTTGTCGATCGCCTGCTGGACAAGCAGTTCCTGGTCGATCAGTCGTTCCAGCACCTGACGGCTCGCAGCCTTCGCCTGTTCGGGACTGCTCACATTGGTGCGCTGCATGACCTGATTGATCTGATGCACCGACACTTCGCCGCCGTTGACCTTCGCTGCGACCTGTGTCGCGACCTTCTTGTCACCGCTCTCTCCGCCGCACGCCGTCAGCATTGCCGTCGCCAGAATGGAAAGAACGAGTGCTCGACCTGCGTGGTGTGACATGTTGTCCCCGAAAAATTTGTTGCGAATTTGTGACACTTAGGTCGATTGCGAAGATAGCCCAAGTCCTCAAGCATTAACAGTACCCGCGCAGTGTTACGGCGCCATTGCGTGAAATGTTTCCGTAATGGAGCGGACTCCGGATGTGTGTTTGCACAATGTTTCAAGTTCAGCCGCGCGCGCGCCTGCTGCCATACGGTCCCGGGCGTGAGCGATCAGGCAGGTGTGGCGGGTATGGCGGCACAGGCTAGAATCGGCGCTGATCCTGCATCCGGTTTCACCATGTCCATTCCAGCCGATTCCTTTCTCAGCGCCCTGCAGGTTTTCGCGGCCCATGAACGCATGGATCCGCTGATGCTGCTGTGCAAACTTACCGAAGAATGCGGCGAACTGGCCGAGGCCGTGCTGGTCGAGCGCGGTTTCAAGCCGCACAAGACGCTGGAACCGGAAGCCGCCATTGCTGAAGCGGCCGACGTGCTGTTGTGCATGTTGCTGGTTCTGAGCCGGCTTTACCCGGGACTGACACCCGAACAGCTGGCCGCCCGGCTGTCGCAGCAGGCCGACCACAAACTCGCGCGCTACGTCGCGCGCCAGCCCGCACTGCGGGCCTGAGCAACCATGCCTGTATTTGAACTCAGTGCATTGCTGCTTATCGGAGGCCTGATATGGTTGTGGCTGGACAGCCTCAGCGCCCGCGAAATCGGCATGGAAGCGAGCCGGGCAGCCTGTCATGCCGACGGCGTGCAGCTGCTCGACGACACCGTTGCCATCCGCAAGGCCTGGCTGGCACGCGACGACTACGGACAGATGCGCATCCAGCGCACCTATGGCTTCGAATACAGCGATGACGGCACACGGCGCCGGCAGGGTTCGGTCACCTTGATCGGCAAGCGGGTGGTCGCGCTGTACATCGCACCCCACATCATCTGACACGTCCGACCTTGAACCGCCCGAGCACAGCCGCCTGCCCATGACTTTCATACTGGATTTCGCGTCGCCCAGCCGGCTGCCCCGGCGTCTGGTGTTCGGCCAGCCGGTGGAAATCGTGCGAGCCGAAACGCCCGCTGCCGTCAGGCCGGCACTGCAGCGCGTGGCGCGGGCTGCGCGCGACGGTCTGCATGCGACGGGTTTCGTGGCGTACGAGGCCGCCCCGGCATTCGACCGCGCCGCCCGCGTTCTGCCGGGCAATGCCTTGCCGCTGGTGTGGTTCGGCCTGCACGAGGCGCCGCTCGACGCCCCGCCCCATGCGCCAGCCGCCTTTTCGGTGTCCGGGTGGACGCTGGACACCCCGCGCGAACGCTACGAACAGTGCATCGAGGCCATCCATGCCGCGATCCGGCGCGGTGACGCCTACCAGATGAACTACACCATCCGCGCGCTGGCGTCGTTCGAAGGCGATGCGCGGGCTTTCTACGAGCGCCTGCGGGTCGCCCAGCAGGCCGATTTCTGCGCCTACGCCGACATCGGCAGCCATCGCATCCTGTCCGCCTCGCCCGAACTGTTCTTTTCCTGGCAGGACGGCGTGCTCACGACACGGCCGATGAAAGGCACGGCACGCCGCGGCCAGTTGCCGCGCGAGGATGCTGAACTAGCGCGCTGGCTGCGTGACTCGGAAAAGAACCGCGCCGAAAACCTGATGATCGTGGACCTGCTGCGCAACGACTTGTCGCGGCTGTCGATGCCAGGCGGCGTGCAGGTGCCGCACCTGTTCTCGATCGAGAACTATCCGACCGTACTGCAGATGACGTCCACCATCACCGCACGCACGCGCCCTGAAGTGACGATCGAGGATGTGTTCGCCGCGCTGTTTCCGTGCGGTTCGATCACCGGCGCGCCCAAGCTCAAGGCGATGGACATCATTTCGGATCTGGAAACCACGCCGCGCGAAGTCTATTGCGGCGCGATCGGCCATATCGCGCCGGGCGGCGCAGCCCGGTTCAACGTCGCGATCCGCACCGTCACGCTGGACGTGGCCAGCGGACAGATGCGCTGCGGTCTGGGCGGCGGCATCACATGGGATTCGGTGGCAGCCGACGAGTACGAGGAGGTGCGCACCAAGAGCCGCTTCCTGTCCCGGGCCGCGCGGGATTTCGAGCTGCTCGAAACCCTGCTGCTTGAAGATGGCCAGTACGCGTTGCTGGAACGACACCTGTCGCGGCTTGCCTCGTCGGCGCGCTTCTTCGGCTTCGACGCCCCGGATGCGGCCCGCGCAGCACTCGAAGCCCACGCGCTGCGCCACCCGACAGGCCGCTTCCGCGTGCGTCTGCTGTACGGCGCCGATGGCACGGTGCGGCTCGACAGCACGGTCGCCGGCAGCGCCGACACGCGTGTCTGCAGCGTGCGCCTGGCGGTCGAACCGGTGTCGCGCGCCGAACCTTTCCTGTATCACAAGACGACCCGTCGCTCGGTCTATGACGCCCACTTCTCGCACTGTGCCGGCTCCGCTTTCGATGTGCTGCTGTGGAACGACGCCGGCGAGCTGACCGAGTTCACACGCGGCAACCTGGTGCTCGACATCGACGGCGAACAACTGACGCCCCCCGTATCCAGCGGCCTGCTCGATGGCACCTTGAGGCGCGATCTGGTGGACAGCGGCGTGCTGCGCGAACAGGTACTGACGCGCGATGATCTTCCCCGGGCGCAACAGATATGGTTCATCAACAGCGTACGCGGCTGGATCCCCGTCAATCTCGACGTGAGCCCGGCCGACACCACACCGGTGCCGGTGCCCGCCTACGCAGACCCGTTCGCCGGTGACCGTGACGCGGGCTGAGTCAACATTGCGGCGCCTGTTCCTGTTGTGCCTGACGCCGCTGATCGTCGGCTGCAACGGCAGCTTTTCGCCGCATTACTACTGGCAGGCGGCCAGCGGACAGTTCGAACTGTGGCGACTGGCCAGACCGGTCGGACAGGTCGGTGCCGACCCTGCGACGCCGCACACCTTGCGCGAAAGGCTGGCGCTGGCGGTCGAGATCCGCGACTGGGCCAGCCGCGAAATGGCACTGCCGGACAACGGCAGCTACCGTCGTTACGCCGATCTGGGCCGGCCCTACGTCGTGTGGAACGTGTTTTCCGCCGATCCACTGTCGGTGCAGCCGGCCCAGTCCTGCTTCCCCATCGCGGGCTGCGTCAGCTACCGCGGCTTCTTCAGCGAAGCCGACGCGCGGGCCTACGCCGAAGCACGCCGCGCTGAAGGACTCGATGTGCATGTCGGCGGCGTGCCGGCCTACTCGACACTCGGCTGGTTCGACGATCCGCTGCTGAACACCTTCATGCACTACCCGGAAATCGAACTGGTGCGGCTGATCGTGCACGAGTTGTCGCACCAGATCGTCTATGTGCGCGACGACACCGAATTCAACGAATCCTTTGCCAGCGCAGTGGAAGAAGAAGGCGTGCGGCGCTGGCTGATGCGGCCGGGCAAGGACGCCCTGCGCGCGGGGTTCGAACGCAACCAGCGCATCCGCGCCGATTTCGCCGCGCTGGTGCTGAAGTACCGTGATGCACTGGACGAGGCCTACCGGTCGTCGTCGAGCGAGGCTGAAAAACGGCAGGAAAAGGCACGCCTGATCAGCGCACTCGGCGATGAATACGTCCGCATACGCGACCGTGACTGGGGTGGCTTTCGTGGCTACGACCGCTGGTTCGCGCAGGACATCAACAACGCCACCCTGGCGTCGATCGGCCTGTACAGCGCGGCCAGGCCTGCCTTCACGCGGCTGATCGACGCGTCTCCCGACCTGCCTGCCGTCTGGGCAACCCTGCGAGAGCTTGCCGCGTTGCCGCGCGACGAACGCCGCGCCCGCCTCGATCTGCCACCGGCAAAGGACCCGATCCGATGAACACCGCCGACGCACGCCACCTGCAGGCGCTGATCCGGACCATTCCGGACTTCCCGTCGCCCGGCATACAGTTCCGGGACGTGATGCCGCTGCTGGCTGACGCGCACGGCTTCGCGCGGGCGATCGAAGCGCTGGCCGAAGACATCGCACCGCACAGCATCGATCTGGTCGCCGCCATTGAAGCGCGAGGATTCCTGCTTGGCGGCGCCGTGGCGCAACGGCTCGGTTGCGGCCTGCTGCCGGTGCGCAAACCGGGAAAGCTTC
This sequence comes from Methyloversatilis sp., assembly GCF_030698125.1. Taxonomy (GTDB): domain Bacteria; phylum Pseudomonadota; class Gammaproteobacteria; order Burkholderiales; family Rhodocyclaceae; genus Methyloversatilis. Next base: position 48,435 of record NZ_JAUYNV010000047.1, on the reverse strand, counting down.
CCGGCCCGAACCATGGCATCGATTACGCGCTGGAATATGGCAGCGACCGGCTGGAAATGCAGGTCGGGGCGGTGCAGCCGGGCGCCCGGGTGCTGGTGATCGACGACCTGATCGCCACCGGCGGTACGGCGCTGGCCTGCGGTGAATTGATTGCCCTGGCGGGCGGCGTAGTCGCCGGCTTCCGCTTCCTGATCGACCTGCCCGATCTCGGTGGCACGGCGCGACTCGCCGCGCGGGGCTGGGACGCCCGCGCGCTGCTGCGCTACTGAAAGGCGGTCAGAAAACGTACTGCAGAGAAGCGGACACGCTGCGCACGCGGTACTGGAAGAACTGATTGTTCGATTCACGCTCGTCGCGGCGCACCTCGACATTGGCCGACAGGTTGCGCTCGATCGCCCACGTTGCGCCAAGACTGTAGGTGGTCAGATCTTCCTCGCGCGACGGCCCCACAACGCCAAGCGCGGTAAAGAAGGTATCGCCCTCGCCATCGCGCGCGACCCATTGCGCCCGACCATCGACGCGGATCTTGCCGGTGGCCTGCCAGACCGGTGCAATGGTGTAGGTGGTGGTGCGGAAATAGCTGGAAAAGTTGTCGTCCAGCGATGAAATCTGCCGTTCGGCCTGGAAATTCACGGCCGTATGTCCGGTCGGCTGCCATTCCCAGCCGACCCGGCCATAGACATCGTCGTAATCGCGCTGCGGCACATTTTCGTGCTCGCGCTTCGACTGGCCGATGGCGCCCGACAATCGCGAGTGGCCGACCGGCTGCCAGCGCACGCGCGCCTCGATGTCCTTCTGCTTGTAGGAGTTGGTCTGGTTGAGGACAGGCAGACGCTGCGGATAATCGCCATCGCTGCGCCGCCCGAGCAGTTCGAACTGCGTGCCGCCGCGCGTGGTGTAGCGTACGCCGGCCTCGAGACGCTCGATGTCCAGATCATTGCGGCGCCGGATTTCCGTGCTGTTGCGCCAGGTGTCCTTGCTCACACCGCCGAACAGCGACCAGTAGGCGTCTATCTTGTATGCACCGTCGAAACGCAGGCTTTCCGCATCGATGATGTTCTTGGCCAACACGGTCGACCGGAAATCGCCGAATCCGCCGAGGGATTTGCGGTTGGTGTAGCGAAGATTGCCCGAGAAATCACTGCCGACCTGCATCTGCCAGCCGGCGGCAATGTTCTGGCCTTCGTAGTCGAGCAGCGTCAGATCGTTGTAGCGCACGGCTGATTGCGAGGCGCTCGCAGTCAGGCGCTGACGTCCCACCATCTTGTCGGCGGTGAAACCGAGGGTGGCCGTCCAGCTGTGATCGCCGCGCGGCGTGTTCGGACCGAAAGACGTCGGCTCGAATCCGTCGGGCAGATAGAACACGTTGTCCTGGTACTGCCAGGCACCGGACGTCACGAGGCTGAATACATCGCCCTCCCCGGCGAACGCACACAGCGGGAAGGTCAACATCAGCAGGCACTGCAGCGAGCGCGGAAGAAGCGAAAGGTTTTTATTCATTGCACTAAAATAGTATGGCTGCAGACTGTGACGCTTTCCTTGCCGACGCACAAATCGTAAAAATTGAACAACTGCAGTCCGTTATTCTACGGCGACGCATTTCCCGAAGACCCTCCCAGCTTGAACACATCGGTTTCAATCTCAATGCTCGCCAAGTTTGAGCGTAACACTTCCGTATTGCGGGCACCGCTAAGTCTTCCCGGAATGGTCGAGATGTTCCTCGACCCGCTGTCGCTCATCCTTTCGCTGATTGCGTGCGCCCTGTACTTCGGCGATACGGTCGACGCACGCTATGTCGTGCTGTCGCTGGTGGTGTTTTCGCTGTCCTTTCCGGGCTCGTCGCTGCTCAGCATGCGGCCGCGTCGTGTGCTCCGGCAGTGCGTCATCAACTGGATGCTGATCGCGTTCATCCTGCTGTTCTTCGGTTACGCGAGCCAGTACATCGAAAATTTTCCGATCGACGTCGTGGGCGCGTGGCTCGTGGCCGCGCCGGCGACCCAGCTGGTGGCCCACTTCACCGCACGGGCCTATCTGAAACGGTCTGCCGCGCAGGTGGAAAACCAGACGCGGGTCATCATCGTCGGCTGCAACGACATCGGCGTGCAACTGGCTGAACAGTTTGCCTTCAACCCCTTCCTCGGCATTCATTGCCTGGGCTATTTCGATGACCGTTCGCCGGAGCGGATCACCCAGCTCAACGGTCACCCGCTGCTCGGGCGGCTCAGCGAACTCGCCGCCTATGTGAAGACCCAGCGCATCGACCAGATCTATCTCGCGTTGCCCATGGCCAGCCAGCCGCGCATCCTCGCGTTGCTCGACGATCTGAAGGACACCACGGCCAGCGTGTTCTTCGCACCGGACATTTTCCTGACCGACCTGATCCAGGGCCGCATGGACTACGTTGCCGGCGTGCCGGTGGTGGCGGTGTGCGACACACCATTCACCGGCATCAATGGCCTGGTCAAGCGCAGCAGCGACATGGTGCTGTCCTGCCTGATCCTGCTGCTCATTTCGCCTCTGCTGCTGGGCATTGCCATCGGCGTGAAAATGACTTCACCCGGCCCGGTCCTGTTCCGGCAGCGCCGCTACGGTCTCGACGGCCGTGAAATCGTGGTCTACAAGTTTCGCTCGATGACGGTGCAGGACGACGGCGCAGTGGTGAAGCAGGCGACGCGAAACGATCAGCGCATCACGCAATTCGGCGGTTTCCTGCGCCGCACCTCGCTCGACGAACTGCCTCAGTTCATCAATGTGGTGCAGGGGCGGATGAGCATCGTCGGTCCGCGACCGCACGCCGTGGCGCACAACGAAACCTATCGCAAGCTGATCAAGGGCTACATGGTCCGCCACAAGGTCAAGCCGGGCATCACCGGCTGGGCGCAGGTGAACGGCTACCGGGGCGAAACCGAAACGGTCGACAAGATGCAGAAGCGCATCGAATACGACCTGGAATACCTGCGCAACTGGTCGATCGGCCTTGACCTGTGGATCATCGTCAAAACCGTCGCGGTGGTGTTCAAGGACCGCAATGCGTACTGAAGCCGTGAAGCGCCCGCCGGTCATCCAGTGGCTTGCGATGGCGGTCGCCACGCTGATGATTGCCAGTCTGATCAGACTGGGCGAGACCGAACTCGCGGTCGGGTTGATTCCCGGCCCGTGGGACAAACTCGCCCACATGGCCACCTTCGGCACCATCGCATTTTCACTCTGGCTCGCACTCGGCCAGCGCTGGCTCTACAGCTGCGCCGTCTTCGCATTCGCGATCGCGCTGTACGACGAATGGCGCCAACTGGCACTGCCCGGCCGCGAAGCCGAGCTGGCGGACCTGCTTGCGAACGGCATCGGCATCGTTCTCGCCGTACTGCTTGCACGCTACATTGCGGCCCGAGGCATCCGGTCATGATGCGCCGGATGTTCGTGCTGCTGCTTGCCGGCCTGCCCTTGCTGGCGCATGCAAATGGCTCGGAATACCAGCTCAGGCTGGGCGATGGCACGACCTACCGCCTGCTTCAGCCGGAACTGTTGCGGGTCAGCGAAGTGGAACAGCGGGAAGCCAGGCGGCAGGCATTGAGCGGGCTGCCATTCGCCGCACAGATCGAACAGGCGGCGGTGGCGGGCGGCATCGACCCGGAACTGCTGCATGCCGTCGTGCAGGCGGAATCCGCCTACAACCCGCGCGCCGTGTCACCCAAGGGCGCGCTCGGTCTGGCGCAGATGATGCCGGCGACGGCACGGGCCTATGGCGTGACCGACGCCCTGAAACCGGTCGACAACCTGCGTGCCAGCGCACGCCACCTGCGCGACCTGCTTGATGACTTCGGCGACGTCGAACTGGCACTGTCTGCCTACAACGCCGGTGCCGGCGCGGTCCGCCGGCACGGCGGCATGCCGCCCTACGCGGAAACGCGTGCCTACGTGCCACGCGTGAGCGACCGCTACGAAGCGCTCAAGCGCCTCGCTGCACCGCCCGAACCGGTCGTGCCGCCCAGCCCGTACAAGCTGCGTGCCGACAGCAACGAGATGCGCCTCATCCAGTCCGCCAACTGATGCACGCCAGTCTGCCGCCCGCGCTGGATGTCGCCATCGTCGGTGGCGGTCCGGCCGGCCTGATGGCCGCCGAGGTCCTTTCGTCCGCCGGCATCCGGGTCGATCTGTTCGACGGCAAGGCTTCGGTCGGTCGCAAGTTCCTGCTGGCCGGCAAGGGCGGGCTCAACCTCACGCACAGTGAAGCCGCGCCACATTTCATCGAACGCTTCCGCGAGCGCAGCGACGACGTCGCGCGCTGGCTGGCCGGCTTTGACGCCGACGCCCTGCGCGCCTGGTCGCACGGGCTGGGCATTGACACCTTCATCGGCTCATCCGGCCGTGTCTTTCCGAGCGACCTCAAGGCCGCGCCGCTGCTGCGCGCCTGGCTGACACGTCTGCGTGCGGCGGGCGTGCGCTTCCACATGCACCACCGCTGGACCGGCTGGGACGCCGACGGCCAGCTGTGTTTTCGCACGCCGGACGGCGATGTCGTCCGACCGGCCGCTGTCACGCTGCTGGCACTCGGTGGCGCCAGCTGGCCGCAACTGGGTTCCGATGGCAGCTGGACGACGTTGCTCGAAAGCCGTGGCGTCGCGGTGTCGCCGCTGCGCGCAGCGAACTGCGGCTTCGACGTCGCATGGAGCAACCATTTTGCGCAGCGGCACGCGGGCGTGCCGCTGAAGAATGTGCGTATCGGCTTCACCGACATGAATGGCCGGTCGATCTCGCGCAGCGGGGAATGCCTGGTCAGCGCCAGCGGCCTGGAAGGCAGCCTGATCTATGCGCTGTCTGCCGCGCTGCGCGAGCGGCTGGAGGCCGACGGCTTTGTCGATATTGCACTCGATCTGCTGCCGGCGCACGAGTCGGCGCGGGTGCTCGCCGAAGCCGCCCACCCGCGCGGCGCGCGCTCACTGTCGTCGCATCTGGCCGGACGACTGGGCATCAACGGCGCGAAAGCCGGATTGTTGTTCGAGGTACTCGACAAGGCGGCACTGAGCGATCCGGCGCGCATCGCGGCCACCCTCAAAGCCCTGCCGCTGCGCCTGACTGCCACCCGGCCGGTGGCCGAAGCCATCAGTACCGCCGGTGGCGTGACGCTGGAGTCGCTCGATGCCGACCTCATGTGCAAGGCGCTGCCCGGAGTGTTCTGTGCCGGCGAAATGCTCGACTGGGAAGCGCCGACCGGCGGCTATCTGCTCACCGCCGGCATGGCGAGCGGCCGCGTCGCGGCCGCCGGCATGCTCAGGCGGCTGGCCGCCGGGCAAGGCCAGGCTGCCATTCAGGCCGCATTTCAGGCCGAGTGATAACCCAGCACGCGCTCGACCTCGTTCTTGGACCCCAGGATGACCGGCACCCGCTGATGCAGCTTTTCCGGCTGCACGTCGAGGATGCGCTGATAGCCGGTCGTCGCCGCGCCGCCGGCCTGCTCGATCAGCATGGCCATCGGGTTCGCTTCGTACATCAGGCGCAGCTTGCCGGGCTTGGTCGGGTCTTTCGTGTCCTTCGGGTACAGGAAAATGCCACCGCGGGTCAGGATGCGATGCACGTCGGCCACCATCGACCCGACCCAGCGCATGTTGTAGTCCTTGCCGAGCGGGCCGGTCTTGCCGGCGATCAGTTCGTCGATGTAGCGTTTGACCGGCGCCTCCCACGACCGCGCATTCGACGCGTTGATCGCATACTCCTTCGTGTCATCCGGAATGCGCATGCTGGCCGTGGTCCTGACGAAACTGCCGGTTTCGCGATCCAGCGTGAAGGCATGCACGCCCTCGCCCAGCGTCAGCACCAGCTGGGTCGCCGACCCGTACACCGCGTAGCCGGCCACCAATTGGCGCGTACCGGGCTGCAGGAAGGCGCTTTCATCCACGGGTGCGGCGCCGCCATTGGCGAAATCCGGGCAGCGCAGCACCGAAAAGATGGTGCCGGTCGAAATGTTCACATCGATGTTCGACGAACCATCGAGCGGATCGAACAGCAGCAGGTACTCACCTTTCGGGTAGCGGTTCGGGATCTGGTGCGGCGCGTCCATTTCCTCCGACGCCATCGCTGCCAGGTGACCGCCCCACTCGTTCGCTTCGAGCAGGATTTCATTGGCGATCACGTCGAGCTTCTTCTGTACCTCGCCCTGCACATTCTCGCCGCCCGCTTCACCGAGCGAATTGGTCAGTCCGCCCTTGCCCACCGCGTTGCCGATCGCCTTGACGGCGCGCGCCACCACCTCGACCAGAAAGCGCAACTCGGCGCTGATGCGCTCGCCGTCGCGCTGTTGCTGGATCAGGAACTGGCTGAGGGTGATGCGGGACATGGGGTACGGCTCCGTAGGGTCAGAAAATCGATTATCGTGCACAGCACCATGAAACGCCTCGCACGATTTCACGCCGACTGCGGTTTCGATCGTATTTCCGGCCCCGCGACGGTGCTCACAAGGAACCTGCAGCGTGCTACGGCAGTCCTGAAGGTGTCCTCGAAAACCGGATCCGCATGCATATACTTGTTCTAGGTGCCGGCGTCGTCGGCATCACCACCGCCTGGTATCTGCGCCAGGCGGGTCATTCCGTCACCGTGGTCGACCGTCAGAGCCAGCCGGCCATGGAAACCAGCTTCGCCAATGGTGGCCAGATTTCGGTCAGCCACGCCGGTCCCTGGGCCACCCCGCAGGCGCCCGGCATCGGGCTGCGCGGCATGGGTCGCTCGACTGCACCGGTGCGCTTCTCGCCGACCGTCAACCATCGCCAGTGGCGCTGGATGGCCGCGTTCCTGCTGCAATGCCGCCCGGGGCGCGTGCGGGCCAACACGGACGCGCTGGCGCAGCTGGCCATCCGCAGCCAGGTCGAGCTCGGTCTGCTGCGGCGCACCCTGCAGCTGGACTATGCGCACACCGAAAGCGGCATCCTGCATGTGTTCTTCAACCGCAAGGAACTGGCCCGGGCGCAGCAGCGCGCGCGCATCCTGCACCGGCACGGCATCCGGATCGACGTCTGCGATGCCGCGCGCTGCATCGACATCGAGCCCGCGCTCGCATCGAGCACGCGCAACCTGATCGGCGGCCTGTTCGCGCCGAACGACGAATCGGGCGACGCCTGCGCCTTCACCCGTGCATTGGCGCAGCGCTGTGCCGACGCCGGCGTCGCCTTCCATTACGAAACCACGGCAGACAGCCTCGACATGCACGAAGGCAGGGTGCGCGGCGTGGCGGTCCGCGACGCGCGCGGCGTACGCGGGCTGCTGTGCGCCGACCAGATCGTGTGTTCGCTGGGCACGCATACCCGCGCGCTGGTTGAACAGCACGGGCCGCGCCCGGCGCTGTATCCGATCAAGGGCTATTCGATCACTTTTCCCGCTGGTCCGAATGGGCCACGCGTGAGCATCACCGATGAGGAGCACCGCATCGTGATGTCACGCCTCGGCGACACCATCCGCGTGGCCGGTCTGGCCGAGCTGGGCGGTCACACGGTCACCGTGGACGAAGAAAGGGTGCGTCTGCTGACCGGACTGACCCGCACGCTGTGCCCGGATGCCGGCGATATCGACGCAGCGCAGGCGTGGGCCGGACTGCGCCCGTGCACGCCGGGCAATGTGCCGCTGATCGGCCGCAGCCGCATACCGGGTCTCTGGTACAACACCGGCCACGGCTCGCTCGGCTGGACGCTGGCCTGCGGCTCGGCCCGCCTGCTCGCCGATCTCGTCGACGGCGGCAGCTCGGACATCGAATTCCCCCACCTGACCGGCAAGCGTCACTGACGCGCCGGCACCCGACCGGACATTTCCCATGCGCGCAGCCTTCTACGACCAGACCGGCCCGGCCCACCAGGTGCTGCAGGTGGCCGAGCTGCCCGACCCGGTCCCGGGCACGGGCGAGCTGCGGGTAAGGCTGCAGTGGTCCGGCGTCAACCCGTCCGACGTCAAGGCGCGCGCCGGCCTGAGGGCGGGCGGCATGCCCTTCCCGCGCATCATTCCGCACAGCGACGGCATGGGCATCGTCGACGCGGTCGGGCCGGGCGTCAGTGCGTCGCGCATCGGCGAGCGGGTGTGGCTGTGGAACGCGGCATGGGGTCGCGCCTGCGGCACCGCGGCGCAGTTCATCACGCTGCCGCAGGCACACGCCGTCGCACTGGCTGACCCGATCAGCGGCGAAGCGGGCGCCTGCCTCGGCATACCGGCGACGACCGCGCTGCACGCCCTGTTGACGCACGGCGGCGTGGCAGGCAAATCGGTACTGGTGGCGGGCGGCGCGGGCGCGGTCGGTCACTACGCCGTGCAGTTTGCAAAGCTGCTCGGCGCACGGCAGGTCATCACGACCGTCAGCAACGCGGCCAAGGCCGGACTTGCCCGCGACGCCGGTGCCGACCGGATCATCGACTACCGCACCGAAGATGTCGCCGCGCAGGTGGCCGCCGCAACCGGCGGCCGGGGCGTCGACCGCATCGTCGAAGTCGATGTGGCCGCCAACGCCGTCATGGACATCGGACTGCTGCGCCCGGGCGGCGAATGGATCGTCTATGGCAGTGGAACGCCGCAGTTTGCACTGCCCTTTTTCGCACTGGCAGCGCGCAACATCACGCTGCGCGTGATCCTCGTCTACACGCTGGACGAGGCCGAGCGCCGCGCCGTGATCGACACCCTGACCCGGCTGCTGGCGACCGGCCGTGTGATCCACCGCATCGCGGAGCGCCTGCCTCTGGCGCAGATCGCCGACGCGCACGCCCGGGTCGAACAGGGCCAGGTGGTCGGCAACATCGTGCTGGCGCTCGACTGAACCTCAGGTACCGGGCGCGCAGCCCTGCGCGCAATGGATGTACGATGGTGTGGCGTTGCCTGCGTTTTCGCGGGCGTGCGACGGCAGCGCGACACTTCATGCAGACGGACATCCGCATCGCCCCACCCTGCTGCCCCGGGAGGACGGAACATGACTGTGAATGTGACGTCGGTACGCCGCTACGGCCTGGCGGTGATTGCGATTGCTTGCTGCCATACCGCGTCGGCCGGCGAAGCGGATCAGACACCGTGTGACCTCGTGGATACCGCAGATCTGGCTGAAATGGGTTTCGGAATCGTGCGTCTGCCGGCCACCGACGTGCTGGATCTTTACAAGGGCCAGGCCGACGCGCCGGTCGATACCCACACCGAAATCTGCACGTTCCTCGCCGGGCGCAGCGGTGACCGCATGGGGTTGCAGCTGACGATAGAAACGTTCGGCGAACGGGTCACACCCGCGCAGCTCAGCGCCTGGACCGCCCTCATCATGAAGGACGACCCGGCTTACTATTCATCAACCCGGGTCGGCGACGCCAACTGCGAAACCGGCGAATTCGACCTCATCGACGAGCGCACCGAAGCGCGCGAAGGCACGCAGCACTTCGTTTCCTGCGACGCGCTCGAGCCATCTGGCAACCATCGTGTCAATCTGTACTTCCAGGCACCCGAATTCAAGGCGCTGCTGCCGACCCTGGAAGAGGTGAAGGCGCTGCTCGACAAGGCGACCGGCAGGGTGGGGACACGCGGCGCAATCCGCATCTGACGCTTCGGGCTGCGCACGTGACAAGGCCCTTGCGAACCATGTCCGCAAGGGCCTTGATCTGCTGCAGACCGCTGCGCCTTACTTCAGGCGCATGTCGTTCTTGACCGACTTGACGCCACCCACGCTGCGCGCCACTTCGACCGCTTTGGTGATGTCGGCGGCCGAGTTGACAAAGCCGCTGAGCTGGACGACGCCCTTGAAGGTTTCGACGTTGATCTCGGCGACCTTGAGCGTCTCTTCGTTCAGGATGGCGGCCTTGACCTTGGTCGTGATGACCGTGTCGTCCACGTAGCCGCCGGTGCCCGATTGCGTGGGGGTTGCAGCGCAGCCTACGGCGCCGGCAAGTGCAACGGCCAGAAAGGCGGCCGACAGATATCGTTTGATGTCATGCATGAAATACTCCTTGAAAAACGGCTGTACGGGCGCCTGACGTCGCTCGGCAAGGCGTCGCGCGCTCGCGTTCGATGAACGAAACCAGCGCTTGGCGACCCTGTCTGTCAGGAAAAGTCCGGCCATGCGAGGGCGCCGACCGGAACATGATCAGCATGCGCGTGCCATAGTTGTGCGTCGGTGCGCTGGCGTACAGAATCAGGATGTCAGCGCCGCGCCGGCGTTCAGGCGTTGCAGTCTTTCCGCCTCGACGCCACGGCGCAGTGTGTCCAACAGCGAGGGCGCACCCGAAAGCCCGGGCGCTGTGTCGCGGCTCGAACCGGGGTATCCGCGCGCAGCGTCGCCAAAACCAGCTCTGTCCGGCATGGGGTCGTCACCGGGCTCGGACATCAGCAAGACCAGCACATCCGGCTTCACATGCCGTATCCGTCTGAGTGTATCGATGCCCTCGCCCTCGCATAACTCGGTGCCGAGCATTACTACCTCGATTTCGAGCCGGCGAAGGCAGCGCAGTGCATCCGGCAGCGTTGTGACCCATTCGACACGCAGGCACGACGCGGCCGGCCCTGCCAGCAGGAGGCGGATCCGCCCGGCTCGCGCCGCATCGGGTTCGAGCAGCAAGATGGTGTGTCGCATCTCATGCATGATCATCGCTCCGCGAAAGCGGTGTACCTGCCCGATGCGGGTCAGCAGTCCGATCCGGACTCATTCGCCCGGGCTCGCTGATACATCGCCACGTAACGGTTCTGTCGCGACCCGCAGGTTGCCTTCCCAGACACAGTGAATCGATTCACAGCGGAAACGCTGCACCGATACAAAGCGACTGATCAGGCGGTCGACCAACCGTCGCCGGATGCGGCAGACCGACGACGCGCAGCGCGGGCAAACATGTTTCAAGGCAGCCTGTCGGGCGTTCGGGTGCTGTCTTCGTTCAACTTTTCAAACTGTTCGATCTGACTTTCCGCCTCGTCCTTCGTGATGCCATACGCTTCCTGGATCCGGCCAGCCAGTTCGATGCGCTTGCCGCCAATCACGTCGAGCTGATCGTCGGTCAGCTTGCCCCATTGCGACTTGACCTTGCCCTTGAATTGCTTCCAGTTGCCTTCCGCGATATCCCAGTTCATTGCGTGTCCTTTCGATGTTCATTTACAACCCGAACGCTGCAGGCAGGTCGCCCGCATGCGTTGTGCATGACAACAATGTTCAGCGGCGACGCATCAGCAGCGCCACCAGCAGTCCGGCCGCAGCGGCCACGCCGATCGCCTTCCACGGGTTTTCGCTGACATACACCCGCGTGTTGTCTGCCGCCCGGTGCACCTTGTCCGACACCGCATGCGCAGCGCGATCCAGGCCGGCACGGGCATCGGACAGACGCGTTTCGATCTTCGTGCGCGCCGCAGAAATTTCGCTCGCCGTGCTGTCGATCACCTGTTTGACCAGGGCATCGGCGTCGCCGACCACCGCTTTCACATCGCTCACCAGCACATCCTTCTTGCCCTGGATGCCTGTATCACCACCGTTGAAATCCGTATTCATCTTGCCTCCTGTGGAAAAGCGCAGTCAGCGGGTGGGCGCAGCCCGACGCCCCCGCCGCGTTGTAGATCGGATGGAACCATCGAGCGCTGACCATCCTGCTGGTTGGGTCCCACCGTCGGTGACAAGCGTGTGCCGCACGGCAAACAGTGTCTGTTCGGCAGCGAACGCAACCGCAGCGACGTCGCCCTTCGGCGGACTGAGGGGACTACGTGACCGGAACGCATGCGCTGCGGGCATCCCGCCGCAACGCCTGTTACTTCCCGTCGTCCCGCGTCGCATCCTTGATGCTGTCGCCGGCTTCTTCGAGCTTGTCGCCCGCCTTTTCGGTCGCGTCACCGATCGCGTCCGAAGTATTGCCGACCGCGGCGTCCAGTTTCTTTCCGGCAGTTTCGGCCGGGCCTTCCTTCTGACAGCCCGACAACACCGCAAGGAACAGTCCGGCAACCATCACCGCACCCAGCTTTTGTGCATTCTTGTTCATGGAAAACTCCATCGTTCAACCACACACCTGACAGGGGTCATGGGGCGGCACCGCTTCCGGTTGCGCCCCATGCCCCCCGCACCACGCCAGCGCTCAATAGTCAGACTACTTCTTGATTTCGCGGCCGATCAGGCCGCCGACTGCGGCGCCGCCGACCGTGCCGACCGCGCTGCCGCCGGTCAGCACCGCACCGCCGACCGCACCCGCACCTGCGCCGATGGCGGTGTTGCGATCACGCGCCGACATGCCCGAGCAGGCGCTCAGGCCGACAAGCAGTGCCGCACAGATGGCAATCTTTGCAACATTCGATTTCGTATTCATGGTGTGACCTCGTATCCGGGTATCGCGGCCGGGTGGCCGCGAGGTACTGCATGCGCGACTGGCTTACTTGCCGGCGCGCATCTTTGCCGCGTCGATGCAACGGTCCTTCGCGTCGCCCGCGAGGCTGTCGCATTTCTCCTGGTCGACGTCATAGCGGGCGTCGACCTTGTCTTCCTTCGCTTCCTTGCGCGTCTCGGCGTTCTGTTCCGCCGCCTTCACACGCGCATCACTCGTTGCTTCGCCCGCTGCCGTATTGCTTTCCGACATCTTGAGCTGTGCCGTCGCATCGGCCTTGGCGGTCGTGCGCGCGGCCTTGGCCTCCTCGACGCAGACATCCTTCGGGTTGCCGGCGAGGTCGTCGCAACGTTCCTTGGAGACCATGTAGGCCGCATCGGCACGCGCCACGCGCACGTTGTAGTCCGCCGTAGCGGATGGCGCGCGTTTCGCCTCCAGCGTGGCCTTGGCGACCTTTTCGGCGACCTTCGCCTCTGCCTCGCAGATGTCTTCGGCGTTGCCGGACAGCGAATCGCAAGCCTTCCTGGCTGCCTTGTAGTCGGACGTGATCTGCGCCTTGGCAGCCTTCTGCTCGGCCTTGGTCATCGTTTCGGCGATGACGCCCGTGCTGAAGGCAAGGCCGATGGCAAGCGCCAGCGCATGGGTACGGAGTGTGTTCATGGGTGTCCTCTTTTCGTGATCTGCCGCCACGTCGCAGGCGCGGCCGGAGCGGCCGCTGCATGGACGGACCCGGACCTTTGAAGTCCGGCCATTGCAACTTACGCAGTCACCCCGATGCCGTCTGTCTGCTGACACACAAAAGCCATGTGCGTCACCGAGCAGTCATCTGTCACCCACGGCCGCAAAATGAATGCGGCATTTCCGGGCCTGACCGCGTCAGCCAGGCGCGCAGGGTGCGCTGCCGGCGACCCGCCCCGTAAAACCATGATTCCCGACAGCCGGGCTCCGGTGTTCGTCTGGCAGCAGTCAGCGTCCTTCTCGTGACGCATGGGTCGTCACCGCGCTGGCGCTGATGGCCCGTGCGCCGATACGTGGCGCACGGTGGCAATGAGAAGCGGCATGCAGTCGGCTGGATCCGCTACAAAATTTTCGAGTTCAGATGATGCTGCAGGAAGAACCGCATCATCTGTCTCGATGCATCCGGTCCGGCGGCATCGGTGTGAGACTGCGTGCCGTCGCCGCCGGTCCAAGCGTGGCCGGCGCCGTGAATGATCCAGCGCTCGCCCTGGCTCACGCCTGACGTACCAAACAGGGCGGAACGGGTGTAGCCGCGTTGCCCGTCGCTTGCAGGCGTGGCTTCGGACGAAGCGTGCCTGCTCGCCGCACCATCGCCTGACGGTTCCTGTGCGGCGTACAACGCATCGGCATTCGACGGATGCACGGTGGTGTCCGCGTCGCCGTGGAACACGATGCGCGGCAGTTGCAGCGCACCGTGCTCGGTCGGCGACAGCAGGTCCGGCGGCAGCGCATCCGGTCCCGACGCCATGATGCGCATCGCCGATACGGCGTCGTGCGCGCGCCCGGCTGCAATGCCGGAATGCACGCCCAGCGCGGCATACAACCCGGGATAGTCGCGCGCCAGCACGGCGGCCATCGCACCGCCGGCGGACATGCCGGCGATGTACACGCGCGCCGGATCGATATCCTGATCCTGCATCACCTGGCGCGTCAGACGGGCAATCAACGCAGCATCACCTGCGCTGTTCGACACGTCCTGCAAGGCGTACCAGTTCCAGCAGCGCAGCGCATGCGCGCCTATCGACTGTTCCGGGTACAGCACGACAACGCCCGAATCTTCTGCCACCTCGTTCATGCGCGTGCCGGCGGCAAACTCGGCTGCCCCCTGATTGCAGCCATGAAGCATGACCAGCAGCGGCGCCGGCCCTGCGGTGCGGAACGCGGGTTCGTACAGCAGGTAATGGCAGTCGGCGCCCGCGACCGGCTGTCCGGCCCCGAATCGGCCGATCAGCCTACCGACCCGCCGGCCGTCCGGTGCGGTCAGACCACTGGAACCGTCATCCACGGGTGCGTCCGTTCGGGCGGTCGTCGAACGGTGCGGATTGTCCGCTGCGCGCGTGGAGGCGACCCTGACCATCTTCAGCAACACGCCGCCCAGCCTCGCCAGTCGGGCACGCTGCCGACGCCAGAAGGGTTGCCAGACAGACGCCGGGGGCGACCTGCGCCCTGTCCCGCCTGCGCGAGCGGACGCTGTGTGGCCCGCAGTCGGCGGAACGCGCCGCGCGATGCGCCTGCCGAGCAGTTCGAGCTTGCGCTCGTAGGCGTCGTCATCCGGATCGCACGACGCGAGTTCGTCCAGCAGACGCCGGATCACCCGTCGTCGCCGGGTCTGTTCGATCTGTGGACTTGTTTGCATGACGGCTCCCGAGGCGGCGCAAAAGTCGCCCCGCTCCGGCAGAGGGCCGCAGCGCGAGCGTCCGGCGCCAGTGCAACGGGACTGTGCGCGACAGGCGCGCTGCGGTCTGTACGCTGCCGCACTGCGTCCGCCCGGCACTCAGGCGCTCGCCGGGGCAGATGTGCGCCAACAGACAGACAGCCGATCCGCCTGCGTTCAAGGTACGCCTCAAGCTTCAAACGGTAACCGGCGATCCGGCTATCGCCGATGGATACACAGCCCAGGGAAACACGATGACCACGCACACCCCCACGCACACCCGCTCCGCGTCGTCACTGCCGGATGCGGTCCGCACGACCTGGCCCCTGCTCGCACTGGCACTGGCCGCCCTGTTGCTCGGCGCCTGCGCATCAACACCGCCACCGGTGGAAAAGATGGCGGTTGCCGAAGCCGCAGTCGAGCGGGCCAGCAGCGCCGGCACCCGTGAAAACGCGCCGGCCGAACTGCAGATCGCCATCGGCAAGCTCACCCGTGCCCGCCAGGCGGTGGTGAACAAGGACTACGAACGCGCCGGCCAGCTGGCCGAGCAGGCCGAACTCGATGCCCACGTTGCCGAAGCGCACGCCCAGTCGGTGCGCTCGCAGCGCAGCGCCACCGAGTCGCAGAACGCCGCCCGCGTGCTGCAGGAAGAAATCAACCGCAAGATCGTTCGCTGACCTGAACGGTCAGCGCATCAGGAGCCCCAGATGACACCCCAAGCCAAGATCCGCACATTGTGCATCGCCCTGTTCGGCGCCTCGCTGGCCGCCTGCAGCAGCGTGCCCGAGCGCAACAGCGCACTCGACCAGTCACGCGAACGCGTCGTCGCCGCACGCAGCGACCCGCAAGTCAGCGCGCTGGCCGCCGATGAACTGCGCGACGCGGAAGCGTCCGTCAGCAAGGCCGAACAGGCCTGGACGGCGGGCACGCGCAAGGACACCGTCGACCACCTCGCCTATCTGGCCGACCAGCGCATCCTGATCGCCCGCGAAACCGCAGCCGGTCGGGCGGCACAGGCCGTGACCGCCGGTGCGGCAGCCGAGCGCGACCGCATGCGGCTGGCCGAACGGACGGCCGAGGCAGACAGCACGCGGCGCGAGCTGATCGCATCCGAGCAACGCAACCAGGTCAAGAGCACGCAGCTTGCCGAAGCCGAATCGTCCGCCCTGCGCGACCGGGCCAGCATGGAACAGAGCCGGTCGCGCGTCGAAACGCTGGAAGCGGAACTGACGGCCCTGAATGCGAAGAAGACCGACCGCGGCATGGTCGTCACGCTGGGCGGCGTGCTGTTCTACAGCGGCAAGGCGGATCTGCTGTCCAGCGGGTCGGCCGACATGATCCGGCTGGCCGATTTCTTCAAGCGCAACCCGCAACGCAGCGCAACGATCGAGGGCTACACCGACAGCGTGGGCTCCGCCGCGAGCAACCTCGCGCTGTCCGGGCGCCGGGCGAATGCCGTGATGGCCGAACTGGTCACGCTCGGTGTGGCGTCCGACCGGTTGAGCACCCGCGCATTCGGCGAAGATCAGCCGGTGGCCGGCAACGACACGGCCGCCGGTCGCCAGATGAACCGGCGCGTGGACATCGTTTTCGGACCGCCGCCGAGCGGAGTGTCAAGCAATTAACCGACACGGGATGCCGCGCCCGGCCGCCCGACTGCTGCCGCACCGCAGGCAGTCCGGGGGCGTCGGCGCGAAAAGCCGGACGGAAGAACTGTCCCGGGGCGTACCATCGGCAGGCAGCCGCGAGCCAACCATCACCGGACCATCGATGCAAAGCGACTCACGAGACGTCCGGAAAGCGGGATCTCACCAGGCGGATGCCGCCACCCCGCCACTTCCGGCTTCATCCAGGATCGATGCGACCGTAGCCGCATGGCAGACGCTGCACGCAAGTCTTTCACCCCTCATCGGCCAGCGCGGCATGACCGCGCTCCTAAAACGCAGCCTTTACCTGACGCGTGACACTCATCCCTGGCTCGCTCCGGTGTGTGACGCCGCGGCCGGGCAGGATGTACTGGTGTCGCTGCGCAGTGCATTGCTGCTGCAGGCCGAAGCCGAAGCCGAAGCCGAAGCCGCTCATGGTGCGCTGCTCGGCAATTTCCGTGATCTGCTGTCGACACTCATCGGTGCATCACTGACCGAGAGGTTGCTGCGGCCGGTACTCGACAACACTTCAAGCGGCTCCGCCGCGCAGGACACCTCGCAATGACCACCGGCAAAGCAAGCATCAATCGTCTGAAGACGGGTGTTCCAGGGCTGGACGAAGTGCTCGGCGGCGGGCTGCCGGAGTTTTCCTGCAATCTGATCGCCGGCCCACCGGGCTGCGGCAAGACCACGCTGGCGCACCAGATCATGTTCGCACTGGCCACGCCCGAGCGGCCGGCGATCTATTTCACCGTGCTGGGCGAGCCGCCGCTGAAGATGCTGCGCTATCAGCAGCAGTTCGAGTTTTTCGAACTGGACAAGCTGAACCGCTCGATCCGCTTCGTGAATCTGGCCGACGATGTCGCTTGCGGCAATCTGGACAAGGTGCTCGAACACATCGTAGCCGAGGTGGAAGCGCGCGGACCGGGGCTGGTATTCGTCGATTCCTTCCGGTCGGTCATTCTGGCGAGCCAGAACGAAGGCACGTCCTTCATCACGCTGCAGCACTTCATCCAGAATCTCGGCGTGCTGATGACGAGCTGGCAGGCGACCACCTTCCTGATCGGCGAATACTTCAGCGATTGCGACCCGAACCCGATCTTCACCGTCGCCGACGGCCTGATCTGGCTGCGCCAGAGCGTCGAACGCAATTCGATGGTGCGCAAGATGGAAATCATGAAGATGCGCGGCCAGCCTTCCCTGCCCGGCCTGCACACCTTCCGCATCAAGAACTCCGGCATTCACGTGTTCGCACCGCCGCAGGTATCCGGCGCACCGCGCATCGACCGCACGGCGGCCGGCGCTGCCCGGGTGGGCATGGGCGTACCCGGTCTGGACGACATGATGGGTGGCGGCCTGCCGCGCGGCTTTTCGCTGCTGGTGGCCGGCCCGTCGGGTTCCGGCAAGAGCACGCTCGCCACGGCCTTTCTGTCCGAGGGGGCGCGCCAGGGCGAAACGTCCGTCATCGCCGCCTTCGAACAGCGGCCGAGGCTGGCCCAGGGTGCAGCACTTGCCCCGCTGATCCGGGCCGACCGCATCGGCGTGGTCGACAGCAGCTCGCCCGGTGTGTCGGTCGACGAGATCGCCCGTCTGCTGATCAATGAAATCAATCGCCTGAAAGCGAGCCGCGTCGTCATCGATTCGCTGTCCGGCTTCGAACTGGCGCTGGCGCCGACCTTCCGCACCGATTTCCGGGAATCGCTGTCCCGCCTCGTGTCGGCACTGGCGAGCACCGGTGTCACCGTATTGATGACGTCGGAGCTGGAAGACCGCTACAACGATCTGCGCTTCAGCCCCTATGGCACCGCCTTCATGACCGACGCCATCATCGTGCAGCGCTATGTCGAGGTCGACAGCCGGCTCAAGCGGGTGATGGCCGTGGTCAAGGTGCGTAGCAGCGCGCACTCGAACGAGCTGCGCGAGTTCACCATTCTCGATGAAGGTATCTGCATCGGCGAACGGATCACCGGCCACGAAGGACTGCTCGGCGGGCAACCGGCGCGGCGTGATCTGGACGGACTGGACGGTGCGTCAATGCACGGTTCGGCAACCTGACTCGCCACGGCGGGTTCAGGTCATCATGAACAACCGGCCGCCGGACGAAGGACTGCCCAGCGCAGCCAGCACGACCGTTGCGCATTTCGAGGCACAGACGCATGCGCTGAAAGGCGAACTGACGCGGCTGCAGCGCGAGCTTGAGGATCTGAAGCATGCCTTCAGCGCGACGCAGGCCGCCGACCTGCTCGAAGCGAACGAAAACCTCGTGCTCGCCGCACTGAAGGCTGAAGCGATTGCCGAAGGTGCAACGCTGACGCTGGATGAATTGTCGCGCGAAAGCCAGCGCGATCCGCTGACCGGCATGCCCAACCGCGCCCTGATGAATGACCGGCTGGACAGCGCGATCACGCTGGCCCGACGGCGCGGTACGTGCATCGCGCTGCTGTTCATCGATCTGGACTACTTCAAGCCGATCAACGACGCGCTCGGTCATCCGGTCGGCGACGTCGTGCTGTGCCAGGTCGCGCGGCGCCTCGAAAGCGTGGTGCGCGACTCGGACACCGTCAGCCGCTACGGCGGCGACGAATTCCTCGTGCTGCTGGCTGAAGTGAACCAGGCATCCGATGCGGCGCAGATTGCCGCCAAGATGCTGGCGTCGCTGGGCGAGCCCTGCCATGTCGGAGACATCACGCTGCGCCTGTCGGCCAGCATCGGCATCGCCCTGTTTCCGGAAGACGGCAATGACGCCGCTGCATTGATCGACCGCGCCGATGTCGCGATGTATCGCGCCAAACGTGAAGGTGGCGGCTGCTTCGACTTTCACCGTGAGGACGTCGCGCGGGCTGTCGGACTGTTGCCGCGCGTCGGTCCGGTCCAGCCGCTGCCCACGTCGCACCGCGAGTTCGTTCTGACGGAGCGCGAAACGCAGGTGCGCAACCTGCGTGAAGCCAATGAAAACCTGACGCTGGCGCTGCTCGCCGCACAGGAGCTCGACGAGCATGCCGATCAGCTGCGCTGGCGGCAGATCCGCTTCCTGTCGATGGTGGCCCAGAATCTGCGCAAGCCGCTACACCCGATCCGTACGGCGGCCGGACTGTTCAGCCGCGCCCGGCAGGACGCGGCGCTGCGCGCCCGGCTGCCGGCCATCATCAAGCGCCAGGTGCGCCGCATGTCGCGGCTGGTCGATGATCTGGTCGCGGCGGCCCAGCCCGGTGGCGCCGATGTCATGCTTGAGCGGCGGCCGATTGACCTGATGACGGTGCTGGGTGAAGCGTCCGAACAGGCACGCCGCACGCTCGAAGGCAGGCGTCAGCGTCTGGTCACGTCCTGGCCGACGGAACTGCCGCCGGCGCGGGGACATGCGGTGCGGCTGATCGGCGTCATCGCGCGGCTGATCGACAACGCCTCCAGTCATTCATCCGACGGCAGCGAAATACGCCTTTCGGTCGAGGCGGTCGATGGATGGGTGCGGATCACCGTATCGGACGACGGCGCAGGCGTTGCAGCCGACGCGCTGCCCACGATCTTTGCGACCGCGGAGTCGACCGTACCTGCTCCGCGCCGCCGCGGCATGGCCCTGCACATGCTGCGCGATCTGGTCGAAGCACAGGGCGGCACACTGCTCGCCACCAGTGGCGGACACGGACGCGGCAGCCAGTTCACGATCAGCCTGCTGCAGGATGTCCATGCGGTCGACATACCCAAGGGGTGAAGGCGCTCAGTGCCCGCGGGCCGCGGCTGACCCGCCCGCGCGCGGCGGCGCGGCCGGTATGACTTCCACGGCCAGCGCGGCACCGAGCAGGAAGATCTGGCTCGAGCCGTAGAACCAGATCAGCAACGCAGCGAAGGAACCCGCCGCACCCAGCGCCGATGCCGTCGCCGTGGTCGCGATGTACAGCCCGATGGCGTAGCGGCCCAGCATGAACAGCATGGCGGCAAAGCAGGCGCCAACCGCCGCGTGCAGCCAGGGCATGCGATGGTCCGGCAGCCAGCGCAACAGGGTGGCGAACAGCAGCGCAATCACGCCGAACGAAAACACCGCTTCAACGACCAGCACCATCGGCAGCAGTACCGGCCAGATGTCGGTCACGTGATTCATCGCCAGCAGCACGGCCGTCTGCGCGACCAGCGCCACTGCAAGCAGAAAACCGCCGCCGAGCACGATGCCCAGCGCGAGCAGCCTGACCTGCAGCAGCCTGAGCCACGAAAATGGCACGGCCTTCTCGCCCAGCATGGCCTGCAGTGCGGCGCGCAGTTCGATGAACACACCGGTGGCACCGATCAGCGTGCCGCCCAGTGCCAGCCAGGGCCCCAACGAGCCGTTGCCGTCACCGTTGGTACGTTCGCTTGCACGCTGCAGCAGATCGGACACGGTGCCGGCCTCGCGCGGACCGATCAGCCCCGACAGCGCATCGATCAGCGCCACCTGCGCACTTTCGTCGCCGAGCACCCAGAACATGACGCGGGTGACGACGACGATGAGCGGCGCTATCGCGAAGGCCGCGTAGAAGGCGACCGCCGCGCCATAGGTCATGCCGCGCGCGTCGTCGTAGCGGCGCAAGGTCGCCAGCGCGATCCGCCACACCTCGGCCAGGGGCTGCGGCAGCTTCATGCCGTAACTGCCTGCGCGGGCGACCTGGTGGCCGATGGCACATTCGCCGCGGCAATCACCAGATGGCGACTGTGGTCACCGGCAGCGGCCAGATCCAGCCATTCACCGACGGCCAGCGGCAGCAGCCCGGCGGCGCGCGCGCTGGCGATGTCCGCCAGCGCACCCGCCGCACACACGGTGATTTCGTGCCGGCGACCGGCGCGAAGCACGGTCAGCGTCACCTTCGGCCAGTGGCTGGGCAGGCGGGGCAGTACGCACAGGCGGCCCTGACGCACGCGCAGCCCGCATATCGATTCGATGGCAGCGTGGTGCATCCATGCGGCCGAACCGGTGTACCAGCTCCAGCCACCGCGTCCGGCATAGGGTGGCTGCGTGTAGATGTCGCCCGCCATCACGTAGGGCTCGATGCCATAGGCGGCGCCACGCACCTCGTTGTCCGAGCGGTGGGCCGGACTGAGCCCGGTGAAGGTGCGCCAAGCCGCGTCGACATCACCCAGTTCGGCCTGCGCCATCAGTGCCCACACCGCGGCATGTGCGTACTGGCCGCCGTTCTCGCGCACGCCGGGCGGGTAGGCCTGGATGTAGCCGGCGTCCGGCCGGGCGTGCTGCAAAGGCGGGTCGAGCAATCGCACCAGACCATTCACCTCGTCGGTCAGCAGGCGGCCGACCGATGCCATCGATGCCTGCTGCTGGTCCGGCGTGGCCACGCCGGACAGCACGCCCCAGGCCTGCGCGATGAGGTCGATGCGGCACTCTTCGTTGCGGCGTGAGCCCAGCGGCGTGCCGTCGTCGAAGAACGCACGCACGAACCATTCGCCGTCCCACGCCTCGCCGTGCAAGGCGTCGCGCCAGCCGGCGGCGGCCAGCTGCCAGCGTTCGGCACGGCTGGTTTCGCCCTCGGCATGCGCGAGCACGGAAAAGCGGGCCACCACCTGACACAGGAACCAGCCCAGCCAGACCGACTCGCCACGTCCTTCATGGCCGACCCGGTTCATGCCGTCGTTCCAGTCGCAGGTACCGATCAGCGGCAGTCCGTGCGTGCCGACCGCAAGACTGCAGTCGATCGCCCGTGCGCAGTGTTCGTACAGCGACACCGGCTGCGTGCCGACCCGCGGCACGAAATAGGCGTCTTCCGCACCTTCGGGTATCGGGTCGCCTTCGAGGAATGGCACCAGCTCGTCGAACACCTCGACATCGCCCGTGACCTCGATGTAGCGCGCCGCGGCGAACGGCAGCCACAGGCGGTCATCCGAGCAGCGGGTGCGTACGCCCGCGCCGGTCGGCGCATGCCACCAGTGCTGCACATCGCCTTCGGGAAACTGGCGCGACGCCGACAGCAGCAGCTGTGCGCGCAGCAGCGCGGGCGCGGCGACGCACAGTGCCATCGCGTCCTGCAGCTGGTCGCGAAAGCCGAACGCACCGCCCGACTGGTAGAAGCCGGCACGCGCCCACAGACGGCAGGCCACCGTCTGGTAAGGCAGCCAGCGATTCACCAGCACGTCGAACAGCGGGTCGGGGCTGCTGACCGTGACGGCATCGAGCAACCCGGCCCATTTCGCGCGCACGGCCTGTTCGCGCTGTACGGCGCCCTGCGCCGCGGCGGCGCATGCCAGCATGCCGGCCGCGCGCGGCGAGTCGCCGTGACCGAGCAGAAATACGTGGGTGGACGACTCATCCGGCGCCAGGCTGAGCGTTGCCGACAGTGCGGCGCACGGATCGACGCCGATGGCGTCCCGCGCAGCCAGCCGATCCGGAATGATCGGTCGGCCATCCGGGGCGAACAGTTCGCGCCGGTCGCAGGTCCAGTCGGCCAGCGTGGCGACGTCCGGTCTGCCGTCGGCCCCCTCGCGCTGCAGCATGACGAAGGCAGTGCTGTTGCCGAAGCCGGCATGGCCATCGCACTGGGTGGCCAGCAGCGCATCGATCTGCCGCGCCGAGGCGTCGGGCAATGCCAGCCGCGCGAACTCGGTGCGTACCGATTGACGGTCGGTGCGCAGCGCGCCGATCACCCATTCGAACAGGCCGATCAGCCGCAACGAGTGTGCCCGGGCGCCGCGATTGGTCAGCACGATGCGTACCTGCTTGACCGATTGCTCCGGATCGACGCACCAGGTCGCCTTCACCTCGATGTCGCCGCGCCGGTGGCGCAGCGTCGTCAGGCCCTGCCCGTGTTCGATGCGGTACGGCACGTCGGCGGCAGCCGCGCCGGCGCCGATGCTCCAGATGTCGCCGGTGCGCAGGTCCTGCAGGTGAAAGGCTTCACCGCCCGCATCGCCGACCGGGTCGTTCGACCAACCGGTGATCTGGTTCAGCCGGCTGTTGCCGGCCCAGGTGTAGCCGGTGCCGGCTTCCGACACCTGGCTGCCGAAATCAGGATTGGCGAGCACGTTGATCCACGGCCGCAACGTGCGGTGCGCGTCGGTCACGGTAAAGCGGAAATCGCCGCTTGCCGCGTCGAACGCACCCTTCGGCGGCAGGCCGACGGCGCCGTCACGCGCGGCCGGCAGCATCGTCCCCGGCTGCTCGGCACGCACATCGAGCGCACTGTCATGCCAATCGACCAGATCCTGCACATGATGCGACAGCGGCCGGCCGTCGGCATGCAGGCTGGCACGGGCGAGCGCATTCAGCGCGGCGCGCTCGGCCGGCGCCAGCTCGTCTGCGTGCAACAGATACAGGCCGCAGGCCCGTGCCGACGGGGTCGCGATGACCTCGGCCGCATACCGCTCGCGCAGTGCGGCCAGTTCGGCCTGCAAGGGCATCAGATAGGAGTGGGCCTCGCTGTTGAGCACAACCAGATCGCAGGTCAGTCCGCCCCACGACCACCAGCGCAGCGCCTGGAACAGCGAACGCAGCATCCGGACACCCTGCACGGCACTGGCGCACACCACGATGATCGGACGGTCACCCGACATGCCGAGCCGCCACAGCGTACGCCGGTCATGCTGCGCGCCGCCCGGCGGCGCATTGACCAGTGCATCGAGCGGTGCCGGGCGCGACATCAGCAGCGCCAGTGTCGTCGTCAGCAACTGGATGGCGGCGCGATCATCGGCATTGACCCGCATTTCGCGCAGCCGGATGCTGGCAAACGTGCCGGACATCAGCGATGAGCGTTCGACCATGGCGTCCTGCCGGTAGCGCTCGACCAGCGCCTGCAGCGTGTCGCGCGCGTCGGCCGCCGCCGTGCCGACGGTGAGCGACGCCATGCCGTGCGCCGGCAGGCTCAGGCGCATCGACAGCGACGCGAGCGGATCGAGACCGGTCACGCAGTCCGCCCGCGACGGGTCTGTTGCGCCGTAGTCCGCGCGCGGATGCGCGGCGTCCCGATGACGCCCCAGCCAGCGTGCGCGATCGGTCTGCACTGCAACCGACGTCAGGTGCAGGTCGGCATGCGCGATGAAATGCACCGCGTGCAGCCCGGTTTCGGTCGACAGCCGCGGCTTGCGCGAAAAGTAGACGGCTCGACTGGCGTCATCCCAGGTCGCCTGAACGAACAGCTTGGCGAAAGCCGGATGCATTTCGTCGGCCCGGGCATCGGACAGCGATACCTCGAACATCGACATCAATTCGATCTCCATCGGTTCCGACGAGGTGTTCCACAGCTCGATGCGACGCAGTTCGACGTCGTCTTCCGGGCTGACCCACACGGTACAGCGCGTACGCAGGTCGGTCCACTGCGCGTCGAGACAGACGCGGTCACTGTGGAAGGTGGCGCTGTAATCGGCCAGCGGGTCGGCCGCCGGATGCTGCGTGATCGACACCGGTGCGTCCTGCGGCGTGCGCCGGAGATAGAAGAACGTGCCGTAGGCATCGCGCAGCGCGTCGTCGCGCCAGCGCGACACGTCGGCGGTGCCGAAGCGGCTCCAGCCGGCGCCGTTGGCACGCAGCGCAACTGAATAGCGACCGTTCGACAGCAAGTGGGTCGGCTGCAGCGCCGACGATCCCGGAGTGACCAGGCGGGTGACGCCGGGCAAGGCATCACGACGGTCGTTGCGCGTCGGCGCGGGCGGCGGCGCGAGCAGTCGCGACACCTCGCGCGGCACCCGCTCCTGCAAGAGCGACGCGACGGCGTCGATGCGCGGCTCGCTCATGCACCAGCGCCGGGGTGCGCCGTCAAGCAGCAGGTTGGCAAGTGCAACGATGGTCATGCCCTGATGATGCGCCATGAAGGTGCTGACCACCGTGAACGCGCTGCCGCCGGTCTGACGGTCGGCCACGAAGTCCAGCGCCTCGGCAAAACCCATGTCGCGCCGCGCGTCCAGACCTTCCAGCCGGCGCAGGTTCTCCAGTGCGGCGGCCGGTTCGAACATGGCTGCCAGCGCGGTCGCATAAGGCGCGACGACGATTTCGTCGGTCGGCGTGCGGCGCAGTGCGAGGCGCGGCACGCCCTGTGGCGAATACTGGTAAGCCAGCGTGTGGTCGCTCGCGGCATAAGCCGATTCCGACAGACCCCACGGTACGCCGTGGGTGCGTCCGAACGCCCGGTGCTCGCGCACCGCGGCCTGCGCGGCGCTGGCCAGTGCGCTGCCCGGCAATTCGTCGAGCACCAGCGACGGCATCAGGTATTCGAACATCGAACCCGACCAGGAGCGCAGGCCCGCTTCGCTGCCGGTTGCGAAGAACGGCCGCCCGAGCGCCGCCCAGTGCTTCACCGGCACGTCGCCCTTGGCGATCGCCCACAGGCTGGCCAGCCGCGCCTCGGACGCGAGCAGGTCGTAATAGCTCTTGTCCAGCGTCTGTTCCTCGACCAGATAACCGATGTGGAACAGGCGCCGGCGCTCGTCGTACATGAAGCCGAATTCCGCTTCGAGCGCCATCCGGCGGCACTGCGCGGCCAGCGCGACCAGACGCAGCGGCGCGTTGCATGCGCGGTCGGCGTCGTCCGCCGGGCGCGCCGCCAGCGCGTCGCAGGCACCCGCCAGCGCAATCAGGTGACCGCACAGATTGCCGCTGTCCACCACCGACACATAGGCCGGCGCCAGCGGCGCAAGCGTCTGCGTGTCGTACCAGTTCAGGAAGTGGCCGCGATGGCGCGGCAGCATGACCAGTGTGGCCAGTGTGCGTTCGCAGCGGGTCAGCAGTTCGAGCGTGCTGATCCAGCCGAAACGCCGCGCGCAGGCAGTCGACAGCAGATAGAGGCCGATATTGGTCGGCGAGGTGCGCTGCGCGACCATCATGTAGGGCACGGTCTGCACATTGTCCGGCGGCAGCCAATTGCTGGACGGTCCGACATGGCGCTCGAACAGGCGCCAGGTGTGGCGGGCCACATCGAGCAGGTAGGCGCGATCGCCGGCGGCCAGCCTGTAACGATGCCGGTGCGCCGATGCGCGGCTGGCCAGCGCGATCCACAGCGGTGTAGCCGCCCACAGCGCGCACACCGACAGCGCCAGCCATGGCGACGACGTACCGCGCCACCACAGGAGCGCAAGCACACCGACCGCCAGCGCACTGACCGGCCAATGCACGCGCCACAGTCCGGTCAGGCTGTGCCGTGCCGCCGACTGCGCATCGGCTGCGGTGGTCCATTGCAGCAGGCGCCTGCGGCTGATCGCCGTGCGCCACAGCGCGCGCACGATGGCGTCGCCCAGGTGCAGCGCGTTGCGCAGCAGCAGCGCCAGATTCCACAGCATGCCGCCAAGCGCGCGCCCGATGTCGACCAGCCCCTGGTGATAGAAGTGACGCAGTGCGAGGTCATCGCGCGCCGGCGCCATGCCGGCCAGGGCGCCGAGCAGCGGGCCGCCGCCGAACGCAGCCCCCATCAGCGCGAGTACGCCCCACGGCGACAGCAGATCGCTGCCCAGGGCGACCAGCAGCAGCACGACCGAAAACGGCGCCACCAGCGAACGACGCAGGTTGTCGATCATTTTCCAGCGATTGATGGCATTCAGGTCGAAGCGGCGAGCCCGCCACAGCAGCGGCCACAGCTGCCAGTCGCCGCGCGTCCAGCGGTGCACGCGCGAAGCCGCGACGTCGGCGTGCATCGGCGCGTCCTCGATCAGCGTGATGTCGCTGACGCCGCCGCAGCGCGCAATTGACCCTTCGATCAGGTCGTGACTGAGCACCTGGCCTTCGGGCAGCCGCCCTGACAGCACGGCCTGCATCGCCTTGACATGAAACAAGCCCTTGCCGGTGAACGTGCCTTCGTCGAACAGGTCCTGATACAGCTCGGACGTTTCGGCGCTGTACGGGTCGACGCCGCAGCGCCCGGCGAACAGGCTGTGGAAGGGCGTGGCATGCAGCGGCGACGGCAGCGGCGTGACGATGCGCGGCTGCAGCACCGCGTAGCCGGCCACTACGCGGCCGCGCGCAGCATCGACCCGCGGACGGTTCAGCGGATGCGCTGCCACACCGACCAGCTCGCGCAAGGCGCCCGGCGGCAGCAGCGTGTCGCTGTCGAGCGTGACGACGAACGGTGTATCGGGCGCCGGTTTCGAGCGCGACCCGAGATCGACGAAGCCCGACCGTCCGCCTGCCAGCAGTTCGATCAGCTGTTCGAGTTTGCCGCGCTTGCGTTCCCAGCCCATCCAGCACTGTTCCGTGTCGGACCAGCGCCGGTCGCGATGCAGCAGCAGGAAGCGGCGCTGCGGTGGGCACTCGTCGACGGCATCGGGCGGATAGAGCGCTTCGAGCCGGTCGATTTCGGTGACGGCGGTGGCCAGCAGTGCAGCGTCCGGCCCGTCGTGCGCGACGGATGCATCGCTGAAATCGGTGAGCAGCGCGAACTGCGCATACGGCTCGCAGTTCGCCAGATGGTGGCGTTCGAGCTGGCGCGCCAGCGCGCGGATGGCGGTGGCCGACGACAGCATGGCGGGTATCACGACCAGCACGCGCAGCGCGGGTGGAATGCCGGCGAGCAGCGCCAGCCGGGGCAGGCGGCGCGGCGGCACCCATTCGCTGATGAGCCGGTTGAGCACGGCGATCACCGCTTCGCTCGCCGGCAGCAGCGCCAGCACCGCCAGCATCGCCCACACCGGCGCCGTGACGGACGGTGCCACCGCGTGCTGCAGGAACGCCAGCGAGAGCAGCGCACTGCCGACGCCCAGCAAGGCGAGATAGACCGGCACCGCACAGCGGTTGCGCAGCTCGCCGAAGCCGGACAGCAGGGCCGGACGCAGGCCGAGCGAGCGGCGCATCGCACCGGCACCGCCGCCACGCAGCCAGAAGCTCGGCGACTCGATCGGCGCCGACGGGTCGAGCTGCGGATCGCTGACCGGCACACGCATGTGCTCGAGCAGCCGCTCCGCCACCGCCAGTTCGCTGTGGCCGCTCGTGCGCGCCAGCCGCTCGATGGCATGCAGCGTGGCGTCCTGCGTGTCGTCGCGCTCGGCGCGGAAGGTCGATGAAGCCAGCATCAGCTGCATCAGCATGCTGGTCTGCGCGATCAGCGAACGCCAGTCGGCGTCGCCCAGCATGCGCAGCGAGCCGATGGCGTTGCTGACGCTCAGGTTGTCGGCCGCTTCGTCGGCCTGCTGCTTTGCCTGCGCGCTGGCCGGGTCGGGCAGTGCGCGCGCCAGCGCTTCGCGCACCGATTCGCGGCCGCGCAGCCCGGCGGCGGAGCGCGATCCGGAATCGGAATGCAGCCGCTGCATCACCTGCAGCGCAAATACGGTGCCGACACGGCGCGCCTGCATCAGGCCGAACATCGCGTCGGCGTCGATCATGCGGGCGTGGCCGCCCGTGCGGCCGCTCGCCTCGCGTTCCAGCCCGTCGCACCACAGATTGGCCAGTTCGCGCGCCGCCTTGTCGGCCGCCACGCGCTCGGACAGGCGGCGCAGGTTTTCGATCAGCACCACGCGCAGCGTGGTCGGCAGGGCCCACAGTTCGCCGAGGTTCAGTTCGCTGGTCTGCTGGTAGGCATTCAGGAATTCGATCAGCAGGTCGTCGTCGAAAGCGCTGTCGGTGTGCGCGACGAAGGCCCAGGCGACGCCATAGACGCGCGGCAGGCCGGCCAGATGATCGCCGACCAGCACCGGCAGGTCGCGAAAGTAGCGCCGCGGCAGCCCGTCATGCACCGCCTTGATCTGGGCGGCCACCAGATGGAAGTTGTCGAGCAGCCATTCACCCGCCGGGCTGACGTGATGGCCGATCCGCTCCTGCAGCCCGATGTAGTGCTGCGCCTCGCGCAGCACCTTCATGTTGTCGTGCAGGCGCGGGAAAAACGCCGTCGAGCGCGGCGCCTTGAGCCGCGCGGTCTGCGCTTCGCCCAGGCTGCGGCCGTGTTGCCGGAAACGTTCGGCGCTGAACAGCTCGCCGCGGATCGGTGACTCGATCACGCCGCGCGACGGATCGATCAGTGCGAGCGCCTCGGCGCCTGCGTCGGGTATCTGCCGGCGCAGTCGCGCCCGGGTCATGTAGACATCGTCGTTGGAGCCCCGGGCCGTTCTTACAGCGAAAGGCCGGCGAGCAGCAGCGTCGACATCACCAGCAGCAGGCTGACAAAGCGCGGCGCCAGGAAGGCGTCGACCGCCTCGGCTGCGCAGCGCACACGATGCATCGGTCCGAGTGCCACCACGCACTGGCTGAGGTGATCATTCAGGCGGGTCGGGTCCGGGCTGACGGAATGGAAGGTATTGGCAGGCATGGAATCTCCCAGGACATGAAGCGATATGAAGGTTCGACCCGGCGCAGCACGGACGGCTGCGGGGTCGCTGATGCCGGACCGGGCAACCGGCCGATCAGTCGCGCGGCTTTCCGGCCCGTCCGACGACCGACAGCAGCAGCGTCACCGCTGCGCCCAGCGCAGCGGCGAACAGCAGCGACTGGACCGGCTTGTGGCGTACGTAGCCCAGCGTCGAGTCGGTGGCCCGTACCGCCTGGTAGCGCAATCGCTGCGAGCCCTCGCGCACCGCCGCTGCACCGCGGTACTTCATTTCGTCGGCGCGGTGCGCCAGCCGGTCGAACACCGGCCCGGCCTGCAGCCGGGCGCTGTCGACGCGGTCAGCCAGTTGGTCCAGCGTCTGGTGGGCGATCTGGTTCGAAGTACGGACCGCGTCGCCGACAGTATGCGCCAGCGCATCGGCAAAGGTATCGGCGGCAGCGCCAAAGCCTTCCTGACGGTCATTCCTGTTGCGATCATTCATGGTGTGCCTGCTTTCTCTGATCAGGGGTGGCCAGCGGCCCGCAAACGCCTCATCCACGACGGACAAGACCGAACACGAAACTTGCGACGGCAAGCACGATGAAGATGAAGAACAGGATTTTCGCGATGCCGGCGGCACTGGCAGCA
Organism: Methyloversatilis sp.; assembly: GCF_030698125.1. Classification (GTDB taxonomy): domain Bacteria; phylum Pseudomonadota; class Gammaproteobacteria; order Burkholderiales; family Rhodocyclaceae; genus Methyloversatilis. The sequence continues at coordinate 18,275 of NZ_JAUYNV010000047.1, read as the reverse complement.
ATGCCGCCGAAACCGAACAACGCGGCAATCAGGGCGATGACGAAGAACACGACGGCGTAATGCAGCATGACAAATCCTCCTCGATGACGATGCCCCCGGCCTCTGACGGGTTGCAGCGCGAAGCCAGGGAAGAAACGGGGTGCGAGGCTCACTTTTCCGAGGTATCCCGCCACAAGGCCTATTGAGCTCTCAGCCGCCGGGACTGTCTGTGCGGTGGCGAACGTGGACCGCAGTGTGCGCGCTAAGTGTTCCACCGCACGGACCGGCGTGTTTCATCGCACCAGAGTAGACCGATGTCCGGTCGCCACCCGCCAGGCGAGGCCGGTCTGCCGGTTTCACCCATCAGCCGGTTCTACGCGCCTGCCGGCTCTACCCGCCCGCTTTTTCGACACCTTTGCCGAGGAACACCATGAACACCGAATCACAGCTGTCAGAGGTTGCCGTCCTGCGCGAGCGCGCACGCAAACATGTCGAAGATGGCGCCGTCACCGCCGGCTACGACGCCGACCGGGCGCAGGTGCTCAGGCTGTTGAACGAAGCGCTGGCGACTGAACTCGTTTGCGTCCTGCGTTATCGCCGCCATCACTTCATGGCGAGCGGCATCCATTCGCAGTCGGTCGCCGGCGAGTTCCTGACGCATTCGGAAGAAGAACAGGGGCACGCGGACGAACTGGCCGCACGCATCGTGCAGTTGGGCGGCTCGCCCGATTTCTCGCCCGATACGCTGACCGCGCGCAGTCACGCCGAATACGTCGAAGGCGGCACCCTGGCCGAAATGATTCGTGAAAACCTGGTCGCCGAGCGCATCGCCATCGACAGCTATCGCGAATTCATTCTCTATCTGGGTGAACAGGACCCGACCACGCGTCGCATGCTCGAATCGATACTGGCCGTGGAGGAGCAGCACGCCGATGAACTGGCCGACCTGCTGCAGGGCGTGGCGGTGTAAGGGCCGATGCCCCCGCCGCCGCACAACTTGATGAAGATGGGGCCGGGCCATGCGATGCATGCCCCGGCCCCATCTTCAGTCAAATGTCTGCTGCGTTCAGAGCTTCGAATCGTCCGAATACGAACGGGTGCCGTAGTAATCGTGTATCTGCCGCGCCCACGACTGGTCGGCCATGTCGGGCCAGCAGTCCTGATTGAAGCCCGGCGCGCCTTCGAGACGCTCCTTGGCGACGTCGAGCGTGAAGCGCTTGTTCTCGGTATCGAGCGTCAGCGCGTTCCACGGCACGGCAAAAAGCTTGTCGCCGATGCCGAGAAATCCGCCGAACGACATCACGGCGTAACTGACCTTGCCGCTGCGCATGTCGAGCATGATTTCCTGGATGTCGCTGAGGGTCTTTTGAGACTGAATCGTGGTCCGCGTTTGCAGCGCGCACGCCACGGGCAAGGCGTGCGACGAAGTCGGGACTGGCCGTCCCGACAAGGAGCGCAACGCAGTCCGTGGCGTGCACGCTGCAAACCCGGAGGGCGCGAGTCCTGTTGCGTCCAGCTCTGCGTTGGACCTCCTGATCTGACGGCCAGTCAGCCGGCGTCGGCCCGTCTTGATCTGAACGCAACAGGATTCACGCGCGGACCACGATTCAGTCTCAAAAGACCCTCAGTCTTCGCCGTCCTTGTTGAACACGTCGTTGCCCATCAGTGTGTCAGCCCCCATCAGGCCCGGCCCGGGGCCGTGGCGCATCAGCGGCCCGGGCGCAGCGCCCTCGCCCTTGTACATGCCGTGCTTGTCCCTGTCCTCGTAGCTCATGGTCATCTCCTCTGGTTGGTGCTGCTGTGCTGCGTGGTCGAGCCCGGTGCAGGGCTCGTCTTTCGGGTCGCCGTAGCCCGCCTTGATGCGGCGGATCAGCCGGCGGACCCTGATGCGGTGCCTGCGAAGCAGGTCGGGGTCGAAATCCGGCACCTCCGCTTCGCGCGGCTGAGCGGCATGCAGGGCAACAAGTTGACTCGGCTGCATCTGGATCACCTCCGTCAGGTCGGTCGCCCCGCGGCGTGCGCCGGGGCAACAGGGTCAGTAGCAATGCGTTGCATCATGACCACGTGGCCTGGCAGGGTCTGTACGGTGTCGCACCCGGCGGGCGGCGGGCATGAGATGTGTCTATACTTCTCACGCACTTCGGCGCCTCGACCACACGTTGTTGAAGGTTGCAGCGCCCTTCGATTCATCGGCGTAACCCTGGTTGAAGAGGCCCCTGCCCTACCTTGGATGGCCTTGATCGATACGCGATCAGGGCCCACACAGGACTCCGCTGAAGATGCTCATGAAACCTCCTGCTGTTTTCGCCCGCACCAACGAACTGCTCGCCGCGCTGCCCGATGCCGAGTGGGAACGCTGGCTTCCGAACCTGGAACCGGTGGACATGCCGCTGGGCAAGGTGCTGTATGAGTCGGGTACCCGACTCAGCCATGTGTACTTTCCGGTCACGGCCATCGTGTCGCTGCTCTACGTGATGGAAGATGGTGCATCGGCCGAAATTGCCGTCGTCGGCAATGAAGGCCTGGTCGGCGTGTCGCTGTTCATGGGCGGCGAATCGACCACCAGCCGTGCTGTGGTGCAGAGCGCCGGCGAAGGCTATCGATTGAAGTCCAACCTGATGATGGTGGAGTTCAACCGCGCCGGACCGGTGCTGCACCTGCTGCTGCGCTACACGCAGGCACTGATCACGCAGATGGCGCAGACCGCCGTGTGCAACCGCCATCACACGCTCGACCAGCAACTGTGTCGCTGGCTGCTGCTGAGCCTCGACCGGCTGCCGACCAACGAGCTGGTCATGACGCAGGAACTGATCGCCAACATGCTCGGCGTGCGCCGCGAAGGTGTGACCGAAGCCGCCGGCCGGCTGCAGGAGTGCGGCCTGATCAGCTACCGGCGCGGTCACATCACGGTGCTCGACCGCGCCGGGCTGGAAAAGCGTACCTGCGAGTGCTACGCCGTCGTGAAAGCCGAGTACGACCGGCTGCTGCCGGCCCTCAAGGCAACCTGAGCGGAACATCGGGCGGCGCGGCCAGCCAGCGCCAGTTGCGGATGTCCGGCAGGTCTTCGCCGTATTCGGCGATCCATGCCTTGTGGGCGGCAATGCTGGCGCGATGCCTTGCCCTGGCCTCATCCACCTGATCGGCCAGCCGCGGAATGCGGCAGATCGCGTCGAGCGCGAGCTGATATCGGTCCATGTGGTTCAGCACCACCATGTCGAACGGCGTTGTGGTCGTGCCCTCTTCCTTGTAGCCGCGCACGTGCAGCTTGTCGTGATTGGTTCGCCGGTAGGTCAGGCGATGGATCAGCCACGGGTAGCCGTGGAAGGCGAACACGATGGGCGCGTCGCACGTGAATAGCGCGTCGAAAGCCGTATCGCTCAGGCCGTGCGGGTGTTCGGACGCCGGCTGCAGCGCCATCAGATCGACCACATTGACGACGCGGATGCGGATGTCGGGCACGTACTCGCGCAGCAGCATCACGGCGGCCAGCGTTTCCAGCGTCGGCACGTCGCCGGCGCAGGCCATCACCACATCGGGTTCGAGCGCCTCGTCGTCGTGCCCGGTGCCCGCCCAGTGCCAGATCCCGGCGCCGACCGCGCAGTGCAGCGCGGCGGCTTCGGCGTCCAGCCACTGCCATTCCGGCTGCTTGCCGGCAATCATCAGATTGACCTGGTTGCGGCTGCGCAGGCAGTGATCGGCGATCGACAGCAGGCAGTTGGCGTCGGGCGCGAGGTAGATGCGCACGACGTCCGGGTTCTTGTTGGCGACGTGATCGATGAAGCCCGGGTCCTGATGCGAAAAGCCGTTGTGGTCCTGCCGCCAGACGTGCGAGGTCAGCAGATAGTTGAGGGACGCGATCGGCGCACGCCACGGGATGTCGTTGCACACCTTGAGCCACTTGGCGTGCTGGTTGAACATCGAATCGATGATGTGGATGAACGCTTCGTAGCACGAGAAAAGGCCGTGGCGGCCGGTCAGCAGATAGCCTTCCAGCCAGCCTTCGCACAGGTGTTCGCTCAGCACGTCCATCACCCGGCCATCGGCCGACAGGTCGATATCGACCGCCTCGCGCTCGGCCATCCAGGCCTTGCCGGTCACGTCGATCACCGCGCCCAGGCGGTTCGACGCGGTTTCATCCGGCCCGAACACGCGGAAATTGCGCGCCGACAGATTCGTGGTCATCACCTCGGCGAGAAAGCTGCCCAGCACGCTGGTCGCGCTGGCCTGGACCGCGCCGGGCGCAGCCAGTGCCACGGCGAAGTCGCGCCAGGGCGGCATGCGCAGCGGCACCCGCAGCAGGCCGCCGTTGGCGTGCGGGTTGGCACCCATGCGACGCGAGCCCGACGGCGCGAGGCTCGCAATCTCGCGATACAGCGCGCCGGCGTGATCGAACAGCTCTTCCGGCCGGTAGCTGAGCAGCCAGTCTTCCAGCTGGCGAACGTGTTCCGGCTTGCTGAAATCGGTGATCGGCACCTGATGCGCTCGCCAGGTGCCTTCGGACGGCAGGCCGTCAACCTCGGCCGGGCCGGTCCAGCCCTTGGGCGACTCGAATACCAGCATCGGCCAGCACGGGCGCGGCGGCGGCACCGGCGCATCGCCTGCCCGCGCGGCGGTCTGGATGGCGCGGATGTCCGCCAGCATGGCGTCCAGCGTGTCGGCCAGCTCACGGTGCATCGTCATCGGATCATCGCCCGACACGAAATGCGGCGCGTAACCGTAGCCGCGCAACAGGTCGGCCAGTTCATCGCGCCCGATGCGCGCCAGTACCGCCGGATTGGCGATCTTGTAGCCATTCAGGTGCAGGATGGGCAGCACTGCCCCGTCGCGCGCCGGATTCAGGAATTTGTTGGAGTGCCAGCTCGCGGCCAGCGCGCCGGTTTCCGCCTCGCCATCGCCGATGACGCAGGCGACGATCAGCCCCGGGTTGTCGAAGGCTGCGCCATAGGCGTGCGCCAGCGAGTAACCCAGCTCGCCGCCCTCGTGGATCGAACCGGGCGTTTCCGGTGCGACGTGGCTCGGAATGCCGCCCGGCCAGGAAAACTGGCGGAACAGCGCCTGCATGCCCGCGCGGTCCTGCGTGATCGCCGGATAGGTTTCGCTGTACGAGCCTTCCATATAGGTCGACGCAACCAGCGCCGGCCCGCCGTGCCCCGGACCGATGATGTTGATCAGGTCGAGGTCGTTCTCCTTGATCAGCCGGTTCAGATGTACGTAAAGGAAATTGAGACCGGGTGTGGTGCCCCAGTGGCCGAGCAGGCGCGGCTTGATGTGTTCGCGCGTGAGAGGCGTTTCGAGCAGCGGATTGGCGCGCAGATAGATCTGCCCCACCGACAGGTAGTTGGCGGCGCGCCACCACGCATGCATGCGAGCGAGCAAGGCGTCGCGCGGCGCGCGTTCCAGCAGCGAGGCGGTCACGATACGGCCACCCGGGGTGCGACGCCGGTGCGGCTTTCGATGCGCTTGAGCAATTGCCGCCACGCCTTGGCGAACGCCCCCACGCCATCGCGCTGCAGCCGGTCGGCCAGCAGCGCAACCTTCACGCCTGCAGCATCGATGCGCGCGATCACCGCGTCGCAATCGCCGCCGTCGTCCGGCATGTCGGGTTGCGGCCGGCCGTGGTCGGCGAATGCCAGCAAGGTGGCTTCGGGCAAGGTGTTGATGCTGCCGGGTGCGATCAGCGCATCGACATAAAGGGTGTCGGACACGGCAGGATCCTTGCTGCCGGTGCTGGCCCACAGCAGGCGCTGGGGCATGGCACCGCTCGCCAGCACCGCCTGCCAGCGCGGCGACGCCTGTGTTTCGACCTTGCTGCGCCAAACCTGACGGGCGACGGCAATGCCCAGCCGGTTCTGCAGCGACACCGAAATCACGCTGTTGGCCGCCACGTCCCACCGGCTCACGAACAGCGACGCCACGGTCGCGACCTTCGGGTCGAGCCCGGCCGCAATGCGCCGCTCGATGCCGCGCAGGCAGGCGTCGTTGGCGGCCAGATACTGCTCGCGCGAAAACAGCAGCGTCACATTGACCGGAATGCCGGCGAACACGGTCTGTTCGATCGCCGGCAAGCCGTCCGGCGTACCCGGAATCTTCACCAGCAGATTGGCGCATGCCGCGTCGGCATGGATCTGCCGCGCTGCGGCGACGGTTGCAGCACTGTCGGCAGCGAGCAGCGGCGACACCTCCATCGACACCCAGCCGTCGGCATGACTGCTGGCGTCGAAGCTGGGACGCAGCAGCGCGGCGGCACGCCTGAGGTCGGCCAGCGCCAGTCCGGCAAACAACGCTTCGCCCGACAGGCCGTCGCGCGTAGCGACGCGGATGTCTTCGTCGTAGGCACCGCCCTCACCCAGTGCGGCGTCGAAAATGGCCGGATTCGACGTCAGTCCGGTGATGGCGTACTGGTCGATATAGCGCGCCAGCCGACCGTCATCGATCAGGCTGCGGCTGATGCTGTCCAGCCAGAGACTCTGGCCGGCGTCGCGCACGTGCTGTATAGGCGTCATGCAGGCTCCCGTGGATCACTTCGGCCTGCCGGGCAAGGCTTCCCGGCAGCACTCGTTCGCGGCAGCCTGCGCGGCCTGCGCCGGATGGTCTGTGCGCTGACGCACCCGCAGCGATGCGCTGCGGTGGGGCGTTCAGATATCCAGCAGCGCGCCAGCCTGGTGCGCGATCACGCGCGCTTCGTGCGTCGGAATGACCCAGGCCGAAGCGCGGCTGCGCGGCGTGCTGATGCGCGTTTCACCCGCGTCGTTGGCACCGGCCGACAGCTCGATCCCGAGCCAGGCGGCGTCGCGGCACACGCGTTCGCGGATCCGTGCGCTGTGTTCGCCGATGCCGGCGGTGAATACCAGTGCGTCGAGGCCGCCGAGCAACGCGACCATGGCGCCCAGTTCGCGCGTGATCGCATGGACATACAGGTCGATGGCGAAACCGGCCGCCGGCTCGGTGCTGGCTTCAAGCACGCGCATGTCACCCGAAATGCCGGAGGTGCCCAGCAGCCCCGAGTGCCTGTACAGCAGGGTTTCGACTTCGTCCGGCGTCATGCCGAGCCCGCGGATCAGATGCAGCACGGCGCCCGGATCGATGCGGCCGCAGCGCGTGCCCATCATCAGGCCGTCGAGCGGCGTCATGCCCATGGTGGTTGCCACGCTCTTGCGGCCACGCATCGCGCACAGGCTGGCACCGTTGCCCAGATGCGCCACCACGACGCGCCCGCCGGCCAGTCCCCCCAGATGCAGCGGCAGCACGCCGGCGATGTATTCGTAGGAAAGGCCGTGAAACCCGTAGCGCCGGATGCCGGCGTCGCGCAGCGGCTGCGGCAGTGCGAACGCCTGTTCGACCGGTGAGCGCGTGGCATGAAAGGCGGTGTCGAAGCAGGCGATCTGCGGCACCTCGGGCCAGCGGGCCGCTGCAGCGCACAGTGCGGCCAGCCCGTGCGGCTGGTGCAGCGGTGCCAGCGGCACGAGTTCCTGCAGCTGCGCCAGCACATCGGACGTGACGCGCATCGGGCGTACAAAGGCTGGCCCGCCATGCACGATGCGATGTGCGACCGCGGACGGGCCGTCGGGCCAGTCAGGTCCGGCGATGCAATCGAACAGTGCAGCCAGCGCGCTGGCGTGGTCGGCCGCCACATCGCCGCCCGGGTCGAGCGCGCGCTGCGTCACGCAACCACCCAGCCGGTCATGAACGACCAGTTGCGGCGTGCGACCCAGACCTTCGATATGGCCCTGCATGCCGCGAACGGGCAGCGCGCCCGCGGCAAGTTCGAACTGCGCAAAGCGGATGCTCGACGAACCCGCGTTGATGACCAGCAAGGATTTTTTCAAGGTGACACGTAATGCAATGGATCAACAGACTGACTAAAGCGCAGGCCCCGATAGCTTGCGGGCGCTGCGCCTTCAGTGAGATGGCCCGGCGACCCTGGAACGCTGCCTCGAAGCGGGCGCTGGCCGCGACTTCAGCCGGCTCAAGGCAGCCACGGTCGCATTCAAAGAGACGACTGTGGGCTTGCGGCGGATCACTGTATGTTCGACAGCGCACGGAATTTTGCAGTGGCACGCGTCATGCTTCGCTCCCCGTGGGTGCTGTGACGGCCTGCTCTGACCTGTCCGTTGCGCCCACCCTTTCACACAACTTCCGAGGTCGCGCCTGCGACCTTTATCCCGCGGAGCCCGCACCATGATCCGCATCGAACTGCAGATTGAACTGAATTACCAGATCGACTTCCAGGGCGCCGACTTCGTCTTCAACATCCATGTCGCGCAAACCCCCAGCCAGACCGTGTCGAACGAAGTCTTGTCGCTGAGTCAGCCGATCGAGCCGCACATCCACGTCGATCCGCTGACCGACAACCGCTACATGCGGCTGCGCGCCGAGCCCGGGCCGCTCACCGTTTCATACCAGGCGACGGTCGATCTGGTGCATCACTGGGCCGATCCGGCACAACTGTCCGAAGTGCCGGTGCACCGCCTGCCGCCAGAAGTGATGGGCTACATCTACCCCAGCCGCTATTGCCAGTCCGACCGGCTGATCCGTCTGGCGACGCGCGAATTCGGCAACATGTGGCAGGGCCACAGCCGGGTGCAGGCGATCCGCGACTGGGTGCTGAGCCATGTCGCATTCACGTCGAACAGCTCGAATTCGAGCACCTCCGCCGTCGACACCGTGATCGAGCGCGCCGGCATCTGCCGCGATTTCGCCCACCTGATGATCGCGCTGTGCCGCGCCATCAACATTCCGGCCCGCTTCGTGACCGGCACCGACTACGGCGCCGACCCGGTACTCGGCCCGCCGGACTTCCATGCCTACGTCGAGGTGTATCTGGGCGACCGCTGGTACATCTTCGATCCGTCCGGCACCGCCATCCCGATGGGACTGGTACGCCTGGGCACCGGCCGCGACGCTGCCGACGTCGCCTTCGCCACGATTTTCGGCGGCGTACTGTCGCAAGCCCCGTTCATCCGCGCCACCGCCATCGACGATCCGTCACGCAACATGGTGCTGCCGCAGCACTGCCACGAAGCGCTATCGACCGACGGTATCCGCTGAGCACAAGCCGGAACACGCGCCGCGATCCGGACGTCGCCGCCGGAGTCGGCAGAGTGTCGTTGTGCTGAGCCGGTTGGATGAGGGCTGTGGGATGGGCTGTGCGGCGTCCCCGCCGCGATCAGTGTCGCGATGGTCACTTTGCAGCGTGCAGATCGTGGCGGGGGCGGAGCGGGGGTTTCGGCGAGCACTGCTCGCCGCCCGCATAGCCGGCCGGCCTCGCAGGGCCGGCAGTGGATCGCCGCTCCCACAAAACCTCTGCCGCTCCCACAGGCCGCCGCTCACAGGCCGCCCCCTCCGGCTTGATCAGCGCAACAGCAGCACCGGCAGGCGCGCCGAGCGCAGCAGGTCGGACGTCTTGCTGCCGAACAGCAGGCTGCGCAGCGGCGAGTGGCTCCACGCGCCCATCACCAGCAGGTCCATCCCCTCGTTGGCAGCGTACTGCGCAATCACCTGTTCCGGGTCGCCCGGGATGATGCGGCCGCTTGCGGTCAGACCACCGGCGGTCAGCGTGGCGCAGGCCTGCTCGATGTCCTTCGGCGCACTCAGCCGCTCGGGGCCGGCCATCAGCACATGCACGTCTAGGCCGCGCAGCAGCGGACTGGCAGCCAGCATGTCGATGCCGCGCCGCGTGATGCCGCCGCCGTCGTACGCCACGAGCACCTTCTGCGGCGCACGGAAGGCGTCGGTGACAGTGAGGATGGGGCGGGTCAGTGCACGCACCACACGTTCGACATTGCGGCCGAGGTCGCGCTGCGTTGTCGCGGCAGATTCCCCGCGCCGGCCGATCACCAGCAGGCGCACGTCCTGCTGCTGTTCGACCAGCGTGGCTTCCAGTTCGCCGTAGCGTTGCCGGGTGTCGATGCAGCCGGCACCCGCACCGGTGGCGCGCTCGCGCAGCCGGTTCAGGAATACGCGTCCCTGTTCGCGCGCGGTGCGGGCGAAGGCGGCGTCGTGTTCGCTCAGTTCGGTCAGCAACGCCTCCTGCGCGCCGACACCGATGCTGCCGCTGTGGTCCTTGCCCGAACCGCGCTCGGGGTGGCGGTCGATCACGTGCAGGAATTCGAGCGGCGCGTCGAGCCGCTGTGCGGCCCAGGCGGCGTAGTCGGCGACGTGATCGGCCCAGGGCGACTGGTCGACGCAGGCAAGCACCTTGTTGTCCATATTCATGATCAGTGGCCTCCCATCAGCATGTCGGCGCCATCCTTGTCATGCACGGCGAACCGGTCCACCAGCGTGGCGCTGGCTTCGTTCATGCCGATCACCTCGACCTCGGTGCCTTCGCGGCGGAACTTGATCACCACCTTGTCGAGTGCGCTGATCGCGGTGATGTCCCAGAAGTGCGCGCGACTGACGTCGATGCGCACGCAGTCGATCACTTCGCGATAGTCGAAGGCGGCGACGAAGCGGTCGGCGGAAGCGAAGAACACCTGGCCGCTGACGCGGTAGGTACGCTCGCGTCCTTCGTCGCCGGTCTGCGACGTGACGTGCAGGATGCGGCCGACCTTGTGCGCGAAGAAAAAGCCGGACAGCAGCACGCCGACCAGCACACCCTGCGCGAGATCGTGCGTCAGCACGGTCATGACCGTGGTGGCCAGCATGACGACGCTGGAACTGGCCGGGTGCTCGCGCAGGTTGCGCAGCGAGCTCCAGCTGAAGGTGCCGATGGACACCATGATCATCACCGCCACCAGCGCGGCCATCGGAATGCGCGCCACCCAGTCGCCGGCGAATACCACCAGCATGAGCAGCACCACGCCCGCGGTCAGCGTCGACAGCCGGCCGCGGCCGCCGGATTTCACGTTGATCACCGACTGGCCGATCATCGCGCAGCCCGCCATGCCGCCGATGAAGCCGCTGGCGATATTGGCCACGCCCTGGCCCACGCATTCGCGGTTCTTGTTGCTGCCGGTATCGGTCAGGTCGTCGACGATGGAGGCGGTCATCATCGATTCCAGCAGGCCGACGACGGCCAGCGTCAACGCGTACGGAAAGATGATGCGCAGCGTTTCGAAATTCAGCGGAATGTCGGGAATGAGGAACACCGGCAGGCTGTCCGGCAACTCGCCCATGTCGCCCACGGTGCGGATGTCCAGATCGAGCGCAATGGCCACCGCGGTCAGCACGACGATGGTGACCAGCGGCGACGGCACCGCTTTCGTGACGTACGGGAACAGGTAGATGATGCCCAGTCCGGCGGCCGTCATCGCATACACCTGCCAGCCGACGCCGGTCAGTTCGGGCAGCTGCGCCATGAAGATCAGAATGGCCAGCGCATTGACGAAGCCGGTGATGACCGAGCGCGACACGAAGCGCATCAGGGCTCCCAGCCTGAACACGCCGGCCGCGATCTGCAGCACGCCGGTGAGCAGCGTGGCGGCCAGCAGGTACTGCAAACCGTGGTCCTTCACCAGCAACACCATGACCAATGCCATCGCGCCGGTGGCCGCCGAAATCATGCCCGGCCGGCCGCCGACGAAGGCAATCACCGTGGCGATGCAGAAGGAGGCATACAGCCCGACCTTGGGATCGACACCGGCAATGATGGAAAAGGCGATCGCCTCGGGAATGAGCGCCAGCGCGACCACCAGGCCGGCCAGCAGATCGTTGCGCACGTTTGACAGCCAGTCCTGGCGCAGGGTTTTGATGGACATGTTGAATCCTGAAGACTTGGGCGTTCCGCCTGCACGGGACGGGAGCACGCGCCCGCATGAGGCGGGGCGGCACGAATATCGGGGGAACGGATGGACACGGCGCTCGCGATCGGAGCGCCAGCGGCAGCGGCAGCGCGAGGACGCTATGGCGGACCGGCTGGGCGCAGGCCGCAGAAGGATAGGTTTTGTTGCATGGCAGCATTGTAACCGGAGTTATCGGGTGTGCAGAACCGGCCCCGAAAGGCCCCGACCAGAGCCGCGACGGTGTTCGCCCTGCGTAGGAGCGGACCCTGTCCGCGATCCGCGCGTTGATCACGCGGCGTCGCGTCATCGGAGACCGGCATCGCCTGCAGGGCAGGCTCCTACGAAAAACAGCGACAGTCTTGCCGTTCGCAGGAGCGGACCCCGTCCGCGATCCGAGCGTTGATCACGCGGCGTCGCGTCATCGGAGACCGGCATCGCCTGCAGGGCAGGCTCCTGCGAAAACCGCGACGGTGTTGCCCTTCGTAGGAGCCTGCCCTGCAGGCGATGAGAACGTGGCTTCTGTGATGCTGCATGTTCGAAGACGGGTATCGCGCGGCAGGCACTGCCGGTAAGCTGCGCCGCCATGTCGAACACCCTTGCCGCCGCGGTTCACAGCGAACTGCTCATCAAGAAGAGCCGCTTCATCGGTTGCGTCGAGCCGATGCGGGACCGCGCGGCGGCGCAGGCGCGGGTGATCGAGCTGTGGCGGCAGCATCAGGGGGCGACGCATGTGTGCTGGGCGCTGCTGGCGGGCGGGCAGTCGGCGGCGGTCGATGACGGTGAGCCCAGCGGCACGGCCGGTCGGCCGATGCTCGAAGTGCTGCGCCATCAGGATCTGGAAGGCGTGCTGGCAACCGTGGTGCGCTACTACGGCGGCATCAATCTCGGCGCGGGTGGCCTGGTGCGCGCCTACACCGACGCGGTGGCGCAGGCGCTGCTGACGGCGACCAAGGTGCCGCTGACCCGCCGCATCGCGCTGCGCTGCACCCTGCCCTACGCGCTCGAAGGCACCGTGCGGCGCGAAATCGACGCCGCCGGTGCCACGCTGGACGCGGTGAGCCACGACTCGCTGGTCGACATGCGCATCAGCCTGCCCGAACCCGCAGCCGCAGCCTTCATGACGCGCCTGAACGACGCTACACAGGGACGCATCGGCTGGATCCGCGAGGACGCCGGCTGACCGTCACCCCCTATCCCCTAGCCCCTTTCCCCTCGCCCTCAAGCCGCGACCAACGTATGCAGGCCGCTCCACAGCGCGCCGGGCGCCAGTTCGAGCCGCTTGTCGGCCAGTGCCGGTTCGAGGCACAGAAAATGGCGGAAGTCGCGGTCCGGCAGGTCGGTCAGCGCGCGCGCCTTGTGTTCCCAGGGATTCCACACGACAAGATCGGTAAAGCCGGTGCTCTGCAGACCGAGCGCGCGGCCGGGTTCGTTCAGCACGACGCTGTCGGGCGCGCCGACATACACGCGGTCGATTTCGTCCTCGACCACCACCGCATCGAATTTGTCCTGCGTCGCCCGATCGCCCGCGGTCGCATCCAGGTAGCGCTTGCCGCGCAGCCCTTCGACACGGCAGTTTTCGACTTCGCCGACGCGCAGATAGGTGTGCAGCGCGGCGGCGAACACGAAAGGCGCATCCCCGGTGTTTTCCGCGCTCAGTTCGAGGTCGAGCCGGTTGCCGCTCAGCATGACCGTCAGTTCAAGCAGGAAGGCATGCGGCCACAGTGCGCGCGTCGCCGCATCATCCTGCAGCGTCAGCGTCACGGTGACGAAATCGGCGGCTGCCCGTTGTTCGGTCAGTTGCCACACCCGGGTGCGCGCGAAACCGTGGCGCGGCCCGTCGCCGCGCGCCGCGAACTGCGGAAAGACGACCGGGATGCCGCCGCGGATCGCCGCCTGCCCATCGAAGCGCGCCTCGGGCGACAGGTAGAGCCGCTCCTTGCCGCCGGCCGGGACCCACGACAGGATGTGACCGCCGAACAGGCTGACGACGCAGCGCGCGCCGTCGGCCGCTTCGAGCGACAGCGCAGGCTGGCCGTGGAATTCGGTGGGAAGGATGTGTCCGGTCTTGTCGGTCATTGTGTCGTCAAAAAAAGAAATCAGTCATCGAGCCCGGCGCGCACGCAGGCCACGTAGGCCGCGCCATCGGGCGGCTGGCGATCGCGCTGGGCGCGCCAGATGCTCTCGCCCAGGCAGTCGAGCACCCGGTGCAGCGCCTCGTGTTCGTCACCCATCTTCGCGCGCTGCGCCTCGAAGGCGGCGCGCAGCCCGGGTGGCTGGTCGATGGCCAGTTGCTCCTCGATCGCCAGATGCAGCGACAGGTGAAGGAAAGGATTCGTCTCACCCAGTTCCGGCGGGTATTCGCGCGTCAGCGCGCGCTCGCCCTGGTCGAGCAGCGCGTGGTATTCCGGGTGGCGGCCGATCAGCGTCAGCGCGATGGTTTCCATCTGCGTCAGCGGCTGGCCGCTGTTGCGCTTGGCCCAGGTGTCGAGAAAGAACTGCCGGGCCTGGTCGCGGGTGGGATTGAACATGGGGCGGAGCGGGATCGTGCGGGCGGCCATTGCACCACAAAGCAACACACAGCGTCATCGGCGCGTCAGCTGTCGTCCTCGACATGCACCGCCTGCAGCACCACGGCGGCAATCTCCTCGATCGACTTGTGGGTCGATTCGAGCCAGCGTATGCCTTCCATGCGCATCAACTTCTGCGCCGCATCGACTTCGTAGCGGCAGTTGGCGAGCGAGGCGTACTGGCTGCCGCGCCGCCGTTCCTCGCGGATCTGCGACAGCCGTTCGGGCGCGATGGTCAGGCCGAACAGCTTGCTGCGGTACTTCACCAGTTCGGTCGGCAGCTTGCCACGCTCGAAATCTTCCGGAATCAGCGGGTAATTGGCGACCTTCACGCCGAACTGCATCGCCATGTACAGGCTGGTCGGCGTCTTGCCCGAGCGCGACACGCCGACCAGGATCACGTCGGCCTTTTCCAGTTCCTTGTGCGACATGCCGTCATCGTGCGCCAGCGAAAAATTGATCGCCTCGATGCGATTCTGGTAATCGGCGCTTTCTTCCGCGCCCTTCTGCCGGCCGACGTTGTGATTGGCCGCCTGCCCCAGCTCATCTTCCAGCGGCCCGACGAAGTGCTCGAACAGATCGAGAAAGAGCGCGTCGGCCTGTCGCACGGTGCGCGCCACTTCGGCATTGACGATGGACGTGACCACGATGGGCCGCACGCCGTCGCGCATCTGCGACTCGGTGATGCGTTCGACGCAGTCGAGCGCGTTATCGACCGAATCGACGAAAGGCACGCGGGTGTGCCGGAACTTCACGCCCTCGAACTGCGAAAGCAGGCTGCGGCCCAGCGTTTCGGCCGTGATGCCGGTGCTGTCGGAAATGAAAAAGACGGTTCTCATGATGTGTTCTGATCCAGTTCGGTGCGCAAACCGCACAGTCGGCGCAAAATTTTCCGCAGTGCACCACCGACATTAATTAAAATACCGCGTTTCCGCGCACCCAACCGGTGCATCGGAGAAATGCACGGTCGCCGCAACAAGCGATCGCCCCATGTTCAAGAGAGGATACCCATGTCTCGCTACGTCATCCCGTTCGAACAGCTGCGCATGACCGACGTCGAAAGCGTCGGTGGCAAGAATGCGTCACTGGGCGAAATGATCAGCCAGTTGCCCAAGTCAGTGCGCGTACCCGGCGGCTTTGCCACCACGGCAGAGGCCTTCCGCGAGTTTCTCGCACAGGACGCGCTGGCCGATCGCATCCATGCCGCTCTCGAAGCGCTGGATGTGGATGACGTGAATGCGCTCGCGCGCACCGGCGCGCAGATCCGTCAGTGGATGATGGACACGCCCTTCCCGGCCGCACTCGAAGCCGGCATCCGCGCGTCGTATGCCGAGCTGGATGCCGCCGGCAACGGCTCGTTCGCGGTGCGCAGTTCGGCCACCGCCGAAGACCTGCCGGACGCGTCCTTCGCCGGCCAGCAGGAAACCTTCCTGAACATATCCGGCATCGACAACGTGCTGCACGCGATCCGCGAAGTGTTCGCCTCGCTCTACAACGACCGCGCGATCAGCTACCGCGCACACAAGGGCTTCATGCACGCGGGTGTTGCGCTGTCGGCCGGCGTGCAGCGCATGGTGCGTTCGGACAAGGGCGCCGCTGGTGTCATGTTCACGCTCGACACCGAATCGGGTTTCCGCGACGTCGTGTTCATCACGTCCAGCTATGGTCTGGGCGAAACCGTCGTGCAGGGCGCGGTGAATCCGGACGAGTTCTACGTGCACAAGCCCATGCTGGCCCAGGGTCGCCCGGCGGTCATCCGCCGCAACCTCGGCAGCAAGATGATCAAGATGGAATTCACCGCCAGTGCATCGGCCGGCCGCAGCGTGCAGACCGTCGATGTGTCCGACGCCGAACGCCAGCGTTTTTCGCTGACCGACGCGCAGGTGCTCGAACTGGCGCGCTACGCGATGACGATCGAGGGGCACTACGGCCGCCCGATGGACATCGAGTGGGGCCTGGACGGCATCGACAGCCAGCTCTACATCCTGCAGGCGCGCCCGGAAACCGTGAAGTCGCACGAATCCGGCATGACGCAGCAGAAATTCCGCCTCAAGCAGTACGGCAAGGTGCTGGCCAGCGGCCGCGCCATCGGCCAGAAGATCGGCGCCGGCCCGGTGCGCATCGTCGAAAGCTCGTCCGAAATGGACAAGGTGCAGGCCGGCGACGTGCTCGTCACCGACATGACCGACCCGAACTGGGAGCCGGTCATGAAGAAGGCCGCCGCCATCGTGACCAACCGCGGCGGGCGCACCTGCCACGCCGCCATCATCGCGCGCGAACTGGGCATTCCGGCCATCGTCGGCTGCGGCGACGCGACCGAAACGCTGACCGAAGGCGAACTGGTCACCGCCAGCTGCGCCGAGGGCGACACCGGCAACATCTATCGCGGCCGGCTGGATTTCGAAGTGGTCACGTCCGACCTGTCGAACCTGCCCGACCTCGATCTGAAGATCATGATGAACGTCGGCAACCCCGAACTGGCCTTCGATTTCGCGCAGCTGCCGAACGAAGGCGTGGGTCTGGCGCGGCTCGAATTCGTCATCAACAACACGATCGGCATCCACCCGAAGGCCATCCTAGAAATCGACCAGGCACCGGCCCGGTTGCGCGAGGAAATCCGCCGCCGCGCGCGCGGCTACGCGAACCCCGAAGCCTTCTTCGTCGACAAGCTGGTCGAGGGCGTGGCCACCATCGGCGCCGCCTTCTGGCCCAAGCCGGTCATCGTGCGCCTGTCCGACTTCAAGTCGAACGAATACAAGAAGCTGCTCGGCGGCGACATCTACGAGCCGGACGAAGAAAACCCGATGCTCGGCTTCCGCGGCGCGTCGCGCTACATCGCGCACAGCTTCCGCGACTGCTTCGAACTGGAATGCCGCGCCATGCGCTACGTGCGCAACGAGCTCGGCCTGACCAACGTCGAAATCATGGTGCCCTTCGTACGCAATCTGGGCGAGGCGGCCGAAGTGGTGAAGCTGCTGGGCGAACACGGCCTGAAGCGTGGCGAGAACGGCCTGCGCCTCATCATGATGTGCGAAATCCCGTCCAACGCACTGCTGGCCGAGCAGTTCCTCGAATACTTCGACGGCTTCTCGATCGGCTCGAACGACCTGACCCAGCTCACGCTCGGCCTCGACCGCGACTCCGGCCTCGTCGCCGGCGCCTTCGACGAGCGTGATCCGGCCGTGAAGATGCTGCTGTCGATGGCCATCCGCACCGCCAACAAGATGGGCAAGTACGTCGGCATCTGCGGCCAGGGCCCGTCTGACCACGCCGACTTCGCGCTGTGGCTGATGGACGAAGGCATCCAGAGCATGTCGCTCAACCCCGACACCGTCGTCGAAACCTGGCTGAAACTCGCCGCCCACGCGAAGGAGCAGTAAGCGCAGGAGCTCAATGGTGCGGAGCCCGCGGGGGCTGCAGGCGGCCGTGGCTGCCTGAAGTGCGGCATCGCTGACCCGAGCTCCCTATGCAGGACAGGGTCGCTCCTGCGAAAAAGCGGCGCCAATCATGGAGCCGTCGAGGTTTTCGTAGGAGCCTGCCCCGCAGGCGATGCGGTCTTCGGACACGCGACATCGCTTGCTCAACGTACGCATCGCGGACAGGGTCCGCTCCTACGAACGGCAAGACTGTCGCTGTTTTTCGTAGGAGCCTGCCCCGCAGGCGATGCGGTCTTCAGACATGCGACATTGCTTGCTCAACGTGCGCATCGCGGACAGGGTCCGCTCCTACGAACGGCAACACCGTCGCAGTTTTTCGTAGGAGCCTGCCCCGCAGGCGATGCGGTCTTCAGACATGCGACATTGCTTGCTCAACGCGCGCATCGCGGACAGGGTCCGCTCCTACGAACGGCAACACCGTCGCAGTTTTTCGTAGGAGCCTGCCCTGCAGGCGATCCGGTCTTCAGACACGCGACATCGCTTGCTCAACGTGCGCATCGCGGACAGGGTCCGCTCCTACGAACGGCAAGACTGTCGCTGTTTTTCGTAGGAGCCTGCCCCGCAGGCGA
>NZ_JAUYNV010000045.1 GCF_030698125.1 Methyloversatilis sp. | reverse complement strand
CTGCGAAGCCCTCGCGGTCTTCGCAGGAGCCGTCCCACGGTCGGCCCTGCATGGCCGACCGGCTCCACGGGCGGCGAGCCGTGCTCGCCGAAACCCCCGCTCCGCCCCCGCAGGCGATTCCCGTCTCCGAGACGGCGACGTCGCTTGATCAACGCGCTTATCGCGGACAGGGTCCGCTCCTACGAAGAACACCGCCAGTCGTGAAGCCCTCGCGGTTTTCGTAGGAGCCTGCCCTGCAGGCGATTCCCGTCTCCGAGACGGCGACGTCGCTTGATCAACGCACTTATCGCGGACAGGGTCCGCTCCTACGAAAAACGTCGCCAGTCGTGAAGCCATCGCGGTTTTCGTAGGAGCCTGCCCTGCAGGCGATTCCCGTCTCCGAGACGGCGACGTCGCTTGATCAACGCGCTTATCGCGGACAGGGTCCGCTCCTACGAAAAACGTCGCCAGTCGTGAAGCCGTCGCGGTTTTCGCAGGCACAGGCACAGCCCCCCGCGCCTGCAACGCACACTGCCGCTACTTGCGCGCCTGCAGCGCCTCGACCGCGGGCGGGTATTTCTGGTCGGCCGAACTGCGCAGCCAGCGCAGCGATTCGTCGCTGTTGCGCGACTGGCCGGCGCCGGTTTCGAGCATGACCGACAGCGCGTACTGCGCTTCGGCTTCACCCTTTTCGGCGGCGACGCGGAACAGCCGTGCCGCTTCGGCCAGATCGCGCGGCACGCCGCGACCCGATTCGTAGGCCCAGGCCAGCCGGGTCACGCCGCGCGTGTCGCCCGCATCGGCCAGCGTTCTGTACTGCAGCACGGCATCGCCGTGCCGGCCATCGGCTTCGAGTTTCCGGGCGTCGGCCAGCGCACGATCGGCCGCACTGCCACCCGGCGCATCGCCCGACAGTGCAGCAAGCTGGGTCACCGCTTCCTGATCGCCGCCGTCGGCAGCGACCTTCAGCCAGCGCCGCGCGCCATCGGGGTCGGGCGCGCCCAGCTTGCTGGTCTGCAGCAGCAGGCCCAGGCGCAGCGCTGCGTTGCGACTGCCGGCCAGCGCCCCCTGTTCGTAACGGTGGCGCGCCTGCTGCGGGTCACGCGGCTCGCCCAGCCCATCTTCGGCCAGGATGCCCAGATTGAACCAGGCTTCGCCGCTGCCGCGCTCGGCCAGTACGGTCCAGATGCGTTTGGCGTCGTCGTAGTGCGCCATCTTGAATTCGGCATAGCCCTTGTACAGACCCCAGGACGGCTTGCGGATGGCTTCATCGATATCCGCTTCGGTCAGTGCGAACGCCGACATCGGAAGCAGGCCGAGCGCCACGGCGGCATGCAGCAGGAAGCGCGGTCGGAAGCGTTGTATTGTCATGATGCAGTTTCTCCGCAGTGGGCAGCCCGGCCGTACCGACAGGATGCGGCAGCGGTTTTCGGGAGTGTCATGTTCGCTTGACAGCTTGACGCACGAAGGAGTTTCCCTTCGACGTCGGATTTCGATCCGGCCGACGTGTGCTAGCGTCGCGATCCATCGCTTCATGACCTGCCCCCGGCCGCACGATGACGTCCTCCCTGTTCGATCCGATCCGCTTCGTGCTGGCCGCGGCGTTTGCCTGCGCGCTGCTCGTTATGTTGTCCTGCACGCCCGCCTTCGCTGGCGACATGACGCTGGAGGCGCTGTCGGCGCGCTTTCCGCCGCCGCTGCATGTGCAGCCGAAGCTGGCCGACATTCCCGCCTGGCCGATCACCAGCGAACTGGAACCGGAAGGCGGGCCGATCGGCTATGTGTTCGAGTCGATCGATCTGGCGCCCATCCCGGGGTTCGAAGGCACGCCGATGAACCTGCTGGTGGCGATCGACCGCAAGGGCAACTTCATCGACGTATCGGTGCTGCGACAGCACGAACCGGTGTTCCTGAGCGGCCTGGGCGAAACGCCACTGAACGAATTCGTGCGCCAGTACGCCGGCAAGAACCTGCGCCAGGACTTCACCGTGTCGTCGGCCTACGGCAACACGAAGACCGGCGCTGCCGACAACCGCGTGGTGCTGGACGGCGTCACCAAGGCCACCGCGTCGGTGCGCATCGTGAACCAGACCGCGCTGGCCGCCGGGCTGGCGGTGGCGCGCGCAAAGCTGGGTTTCGCCGACCCCGGCACACGCGGCCCGCCCGCCGAGGTGCGCAGCGACGCCTATGAAGCGCTGGACTTTGCGGCGCTGGTCGAGCGCGGCTTGGTCGGGCGTCTGAGGGTGACGCACGCCGAGGCCGAAAAGCTGTTTGCCGGCACCGAAGGCGAAGGCGTCGACGAGGACGCGCTGCGCAGCCCGGGCGACACGCTGATCGAACTGTACGTTGCCTATCTGAATGTGCCGACCGTCGGCCGGACCGTTCTCGGCGACGCACGCTACACCGATCTGATGAAAAAGCTCGAACCGGGCCAGCATGCACTGTGGTTCGCCAGCACCGGCCGCGATGCGGTGCTCGACGACAGCTTCGTGCCCGGCACCGCGCCCCCGAAGCTGCAGCTGACCCAGGGTGGCTATCCGGCGGAAATGCGCGATCTGGTGTTCGAGCATCCGGCGCCGCCCGGCGCACCCGCGTTCAATGCATCCGGGGTGTTCCGCGTCTATGCGGCGTCGAATCTCGATCCCGCACAACCCATTCAGGTCACGCTGACGCTGACCCGCGCCAAGGGCATCATGCTGCCGCGCATCACCAACCAGACCGTTGCGCTCGACTACGCGCTGCCCGAGCGGCTGTTCATCTATCCACCGAAGCCGCTGCCGGAATGGCTGATCGCCTGGCAGGGACGCTGGCCGGATCTGGCGCTGATCGGCGCCGCGCTCGTGCTGCTGTCGGTGGTGCTGGCGAAACCGCAGTGGATGGCGAAGGATTCCCGCCGGCTGGTGCTTTTCCGCAGCACCTTCCTGCTGTTCACGCTGGTGTTCATCGGCTGGTATGCGCAGGGCCAGCTGTCCATCGTGCAGATCACCGGCGCGATCAAGACGCTGGTCGCCGGCCAGAGCCTGAAGAGCTTCCTGTACGACCCGGTGTCGCTGCTCATCATCGCCTTCACGCTGGTGAGTTTCTTCATCTGGGGCCGCGGCACCTTCTGCGGCTGGCTGTGCCCGTTCGGCGCGCTGCAGGAATTCGTCGCGATGGCGGCACAGAAACTGCGCGTGCCGCAGATCCGCCTGCCCGCGCGGCTCGCGCGGGTGCTCGACCGCGGCCGCTACGTCATCCTGCTCGTGCTGGTGGTGGCAGCAGGCGTCGCGCCTGATCTGGCGACAGGGCTGGTCGAGGTTGAGCCGTTCAAGACCGCCATCACGGTGGGATTCGACCGCACCTGGCCCTATGTCGCATGGGCGGTCGGCCTGCTGCTGGCCGGCGCATTCAGCTACAAGTTCTTCTGCCGCTATGTGTGTCCGCTCGGCGCGGCGATGGCGCTCGGTGGCAAACTGCGCCGCGTCGACTGGCTGGCGCGGCGGGTGGAGTGCGGCAAGCCGTGCCAGACCTGTCGTCACCGCTGCCAGTACGACGCGATCGAGCGCAGCGGCGACATCCGTTACGACGACTGTTTCCAGTGCCTCGACTGCGTCGGCATCCACGCCGACGAAAAGCGCTGCGCGCCGGTGCTGCTGTATGCGAAGAAGGGCCGCACGGTGAAGCCCTTTCCGCTGCCGGTCAGGCTCGAAGGCGGCGCCTGATCAGTCCCAGCGCCGGGCGGCGCTGTCGTCGGTGTCACGCGCATCGACCCAGCGGCTGCCGTCGGGCGTGTCCTCGCGCTTCCAGAACGGGGCGCGCGTTTTCAGGTAGTCCATGATGAATTCGCACGCCGCGAAGGCTTCGCCGCGGTGGCTGCCTGCGACGATGACCAGCACGATGCGGTCGGCCGGCTGCAACAGGCCGACGCGATGGATCACGCGCACCGCGAGAATATCCCAGCGCGACTTCGCCTCGACGACGATGTCTTCCAGCGCCGCCTCGGTCATGCCCGGATAGTGCTCGAGCGTCATCGCGTGCACGCCCGAACCGTCGTTCATGTCGCGCACCAGACCGGTGAAGGTGGCCACCGCGCCAACGTCGGTGCGGCCGGCCAGCAGCGCGTCGATTTCGGCGCCGATATCGAAATCGGCTTCGCGGACACTTACGCTCATGCTTGCCTCCCGCTCAACCGCCGGTGACCGGCGGAAAGAAGGCGACCTCGTCGCCGTCGGCCACCGTCGCGCCCGGATCGGCCATGCGCTGATTGATCGCCGCGCGCAGGTTCTTCATCTGCGCCAGTTTGTCCCAGTCGCCGCCGCGGCCGGCGATCAGCGAGCGCACGTTGGCCAGGGTCGTGCAGCCGTCCGGCAGTTCGACCGTTTCGCCCGGGGTGCCGAGCGCTTCGCGCAGCGCGGCGAAATACAGCACTTTGATGGTCTTGTGTGTCATGGCTCAGTACAGCAGCGATTCGAAGGACAGGAAAGGCACGGCATCGCCCCGGGCAATCGTCAGCCCGGCCGCGATGTCGGCCAGGCCATCGCCCCATACGGTCGAGGTCAGTACGCCGGAGCTCTGGTTGTCGAACAACTCCAGACCGCCGGTGGCGTTGCGGCGCACGCGCAGGAATTCGCGCCGGCGGTCGGGTTTCGGCCAGTCGAAGTCGGCGCGCACCATGAAGGGCAGCGGCGTCACGTCAGGCACACCCATGCGGCGCAGGACGAACGGGCGCACCAGCAGCAGGAAGGTGACGAAGCTCGACACCGGATTGCCGGGCAGACCCAGGAAGTCGGCGGTGCTGCCGTCGGAGCGCTTCACATGGCCGTGCGCCAGCGGCTTGCCCGGCTTCATCGCGATCTTCCAGCTGTCCAGCCCGCCTTCGGCTTCGAGTGCGGGCTTGATGTGGTCTTCTTCGCCGACGCCGACGCCGCCGCTGGTCAGGATGACATCGCAGGTCGCCGCCGCTTCGCGCAGCGCGGCGCGCGTGGCATCGAGCCGGTCCGGCACGATGCCCAGATCGAGCACTTCGCAGCCCAGCGCCTCGCACAGCGCGCGCAGCAGGTAGCGGTTCGAGTTGTAGATGGCACCGGGCGGCAGTGGCTGGCCCGGCATGACCAGTTCGTCGCCGGTGGAAAACAGCGCGACGCGCGGCCGGCGCACCACCGGCAGATCGGCCAGCCCGACCGACGCGGCCAGGCCGACTTCCTGCGCCCGCAGCCGGGTACCGGCCGCCAGCACCGTGTCGCCGCTGCGGATGTCTTCGCCGGCGCGGCGTATCCACGCGCCGGTCTTCGGTATCTCGTCGAAGCACACGCCGGCATCCGTGGTGCGCGTGGCCTCCTGCATCACGATGGCGTCGGCACCCGCGGGCACCGGCGCGCCGGTGAAGATGCGCGCACAGGTGTGCGGCGCCAGCGGCGCACCGACGTGTCCGGCCGGAATGCGCTGGCTGACCGGCAGGCAGTCGCCGACCGATTCGAGGTCGGCCACGCGCACCGCGTAGCCATCCATGCTGCTGTTGTCGTGCGGCGGCACCGTGATGGCCGAACGCTGATCGGCCGCCAGCACGCGACCGGCCGCATGGAAGGTGCTGACCGTTTCGGTATCGCCGATCGGGCGCGCGGCATCGAGCAGGCGCGCGAGTGCCGCGTCGAGGGTAAGCATTTCGTTCATCGGAACCCCTGGTGCGTGAGGATGAAGACGGCGATGGCGTCCACATCGTTCAGGTCGAGCCGCGGCAACGGAAGTTCCATCGGCACATCGGTCGCGACCGCGACCACGTGCGGGTTGTCCGGATACATCAGCGGCCGGTCGTGCGACGGACGATGGACTTCCAGCTTGGGAATCGGCGACGCCTTGAAACCTTCCACCAGCACCAGGTCGCACGGGCTCAGCGCCGCGATCTGCTCATCGAGCGACGGTTCGTCGCGGCCGCGCAGTTCGTGCATCAGCACCCAGCGGTTGTTGGACGTGAGCAGCACTTCGGTGCAGCCGGCTTCGCGCAGGCGGAAGGAATCCTTGCCCGGGCGGTCGATGTCGAAACCCGCATGGGCGTGCTTGATCAGCGACACGCACAGCCCCTCGAGCACGAAGTGCGGGATGAGCTGTTCGATCAGCGTGGTCTTGCCGGAGCCGCTGTAGCCGGCAAATCCGAAAACTTTCATGGGGGCGGGCATGCAGACAAAGCGTGATTATCGCCCAAGGGCGCACGAGCGCGCGCAGCAGTCCCCTCGCCCATCACGGGTTGCCGCAAATGGCACAGATTGACCCGGCACTTCGCCCTTGCAGGCGAGGGCAGCTTCGACGCGCACGTCGTCGACGATGTCGCGCAGCTTCGCGGGGGGGGGCGGGATGGAGCGGGGACGTTGGGCATCGCCTTCGGCTCACCCCAACCTACGGACTCCGCGCGCCGTTGTTGGTTGGGGTGAGCGAGAGGCGATGCCCAACACGCGCCAGGTCAGCCGTTGTAGGTTGGGGTGAGCCGAAGGCGATGCCCAACATCCGCACGCCGCACCCGCCCCGCAGGTTGGGGTGAGCGCAGCGATGCCCAACACTCACCGGGTCAGGCCGCCTTCTTCACCTGCTTCTGATACAGGAACTCCAGCAGCGCGGCGCGGTATTCGACGAAGTCGTGGTCGTGCGCGAGTTTCAGCCGGTCGCGCGGGCGAGCCAGCTTCACTTCGAGGATTTCGCCGATGGTGGCGGCCGGGCCATTGGTCATCATGACGATGCGGTCGGACAGCAGCACCGCCTCATCGACGTCGTGCGTCACCATGACGACGGTCGCACCGGTCTTTTCCATGACACCGTTCAGCTCGTCCTGCAGGCTGGCGCGGGTCAGTGCATCGAGCGCACCGAAAGGCTCGTCCATCAGCAGGATTTTCGGCTCCATCGCGAAGGCGCGCGCGATGCCGACGCGCTGCTTCATGCCACCGGATATCTCGTGCGGCAGTTTGTCCAGCGCGTGGTCCATGTGCACCATTTCGAGCGCCGCCTCGGCACGCGCCTTCAGCTTGCCCTTGCCCTCCTTCTTGCCGAACACGCGTTCGACCGCCAGCAGCACGTTCTCGCGACAGGTCAGCCAGGGCAAAAGCGAGTGGTTCTGGAACACCACGGCGCGTTCCGGGCCCGGGCCGGCTATTTCGCGACCATCGCAGAACACGTTGCCGCTGCTCGGCAGCGTGAGCCCGGCGATCAGGTTGAGCAGCGTCGACTTGCCGCAGCCCGAATGCCCGATCAGCGTGACGAATTCGCCTTCTGCAATGGTGAGATCGATGTCGCGCAACGCGACGAACTTGCCCTTCTTGGTTTCGAAGGTCATGCCGGCGTGCTCGACCTTGACGATGACTTTGCTCATGGGATTCTCCTGGGGTCGATGATCAGCTGTTGCCGTACGAGAAGCGGCGGGCGAGCAGCAGCAGGAACTGTTCGAGCAGCAGGCCGACGATGCCGATGACGAAGATGGCGATGATGATGTGCTCGACCTTCAGGTTGTTCCATTCGTCCCACACCCAGAAGCCGATGCCCACGCCGCCGGTCAGCATTTCGGCGGCGACGATGACCAGCCAGGCGGTGCCGATGGACAGGCGGATGCCGGTCAGCATGTAGGGCAGCACCGACGGGAACAGGATTTTGGTGACGATCTTCCACTCGCTCAGATCGAGCACGCGCGCCACGTTCATGTAGTCCTGCGGCACGCGCTGCACGCCGACCGCAGTGTTGATGATCATCGGCCAGATGGAACAGATGAAGATGGTCCAGGTGGCGGCCGGATCGGCCTGCTTGAACACCAGCAGACCGATCGGCAGCCAGGCCAGCGGGCTGACCGGGCGCAGCAGCGAAATGATCGGGTCGAGCATGGCATTCATGAAGGCGAAGCGGCCGATGATGAAACCCAGCGGAATCCCGACCAGGGCGGCGAAGCCGAAGCCGATGCCGACGCGCTGCAGCGACGACAGCACGTTCCAGCCGATGCCCAGATCGTTCGGCCCGTTGTTGTAGAACGGGTCGGCAAACAGCACCTTGGCGGCTTCCCACACCGGCAGCGGCCCGGGAATGCTGCCACCGGTGCCAGCGAGCAGCGCCCACACGACGATCAGCAGCACCATGCCGGCGATCGGCGGAAACACCGCCTTGAAAATGCCCAGCAGGATTTCGGACACGGGTGTACGCGGCTCGCGCGGCGCTGCCGCAACGACAGGGGGCGCGACTGGCACGGCTTCGCTCGCGGCGCGCACCGGCGTGGCGGCGGAACCGGACGTCATCGAGACGACCTTGTCACTGGCAATGATTGCTGCACTCATGATTGACTCCTTTCAGTACCGGAGGGCGCGGGCCGAAACCCGCGCCCGGACCATCACGCGGCGTTGACCTTGAAGCTGCCGGCATACTTCTGCGGATCCTTGCCGTCCCAGGTGACGCCATCGATCAGCTTGTGCGATCGCATGTCGCTCTTGGGCAGCGGTGCGCCGGCGGCTGTCGCGGCCTGCTTGTAGATGTCGATGCGATTGATCGCCTTGGCGACCGCCAGATAGTCCGGGTCGCTTTTCAACAGGCCCCAGCGCTTGTGCTGGGTCAGGAACCACATGCCGTCCGACAGATAAGGGAAGTTCACCGCGCCATCGTTGAAGAATTTCATCGCGTTCTTGTCGTCCCAGCTCTTGCCCAGGCCGTTCGAATAGCGACCCAGCATGCGTTCGAGGATGACGTCCATGTCGGTGTTGATGTACGACTTGGTTGCCACGACTTCGGCTGTCTTGCGGCGGTTCGCCAGCGAAGCGTCGATCCACTTGCCTGCTTCGAGGACGGCAGCCGTCATGGCGCGCGCTGTGTTCGGGTACTTGCTGACCCAGTCGGCAGTAGTGCCGAGCACCTTTTCCGGGTGATCGGTCCAGATGTCCTGCGTGGTGACGGCGGTAAAGCCGATCTTGTCGATGATGGCGCGGTTGTTCCACGGCTCGCCGACGCAGAAGCCGTCCATGTTGCCGACGCGCATGTTGGCGACCATCTGCGGCGGCGGCACCGTGATGACCTTGACATCCTTCATCGGGTTGATGCCGTGCGCGGCCAGCCAGTAGTACAACCACATGGCGTGCGTGCCGGTCGGGAAGGTCTGCGCGAACGTGTAGTCGCCCGGCTTGCTGGTGAGCAGCTTCTTCAGGCTGGTGCCATCGGTGACGCCCTGATCCTTCAGCTTGTTGGCAAGCGTGATGGCCTGGCCGTTGTTGTTCAGGCTCATCAGCACGGCCATGTCCTTCTTCGGACCGCCGATGCCCAGATGCACGCCGTACACCAGGCCATACAGCACGTGTGCTGCATCGAGCTCGCCGTTGACCAGCTTGTCGCGCACCGCCGCCCACGATGCTTCCTTGGACGGGATGATCTTGATGCCGTACTTCTCGTCGAACTTCTCAACCGCCGCCATGACGACGCTGGAACAATCGGTCAGCGGAATGAAGCCGATGCGCACTTCCTTCTTCTCGGGCGCGTCGGAGCCGGCAGCCCACGCTCCCGAACGCACGCCGGGCGGCACCATGCTCATGAGTGCTGCTCCTGCGCCGAGTGCGACGCCCTGCCTGAGGAAGCTGCGGCGCGTGTCTGCCGTTTCGATGATGCCTGGGGCCTGCGCGCTGTCTGCCTGTTTCGGATGGTCAGCCATCGTGTTCTCCGTGGGTTCATGTTTCGATTCCAGAATGAAAAAGGGCGTACATCCGCAGCGGTGAAAGCCGAGCCGGATGGACGCCCCTGTCCCTGTCGGAGGCTTTCGCGCCTCGCTGGCCGCAACGTCGTTGTTGCGCCTTGAACAGCTCTTAGCATGCGGCGTGCCAGTGGATGGAGCCGTCTCCATGCAGCTGATTTTCAAGGGTTTTTAGAACATCTAGCCGAACGCTGCGTCGGCCCGAATCCTCGGACCGCACTTGTGCGGTGCAACAGCCCGACAACACGCACCACGACGAACAGCGGTGTTCGGCGCAGGCGAAGACAACAAGCAGAACCGGGGAGCGCCGGCTGCGGGCGCAGCGGCAGATGCGACCGACGCAGGGTCAACCGAGCAGGCGGGCGGTCGCGAGCAGGTCTTCGGACACGGCGGCAATGGTCTTGCCGCGCTCCATCGCCAGCTTGCGCAGCGTGTGGTACGCAGCGTCTTCCTCGATGCCGCGCAGCTTCATCAGCACACCCTTGGCACGATCGATGGTGATGCGGTCGGACAGCTTCTGCCGCGCCTCGTCGCGCGCGCGCCGCAGTTCCTGATGTTGCTCGAACTGCGCCAGGGCGACATCGATGATGGGCTTGATGCGCTTGGCTTCCAGCCCGTCGACCACATAGGCCGACACGCCGGCCTTCATGGCCCGACGGATGGTCTTGCTGTCGGATTCGTTGGCGAACACGATGACCGGACGCGGCATTTCGCGGTCCATCGCGGCCATGTGTTCCAGCGTGTCGCGCGAGGGCGAATCGGTCTGGATCAGGATGACGTCGGGTTTGAGCTCTTCGACCTTGAGGTGCAGGTCGTAGGCGCTCGACAGCACGGCGGCGACCTGATAACCGGCGCAGGCGAGCCCGGCACAGATTTCCGCCGCACGCTTGCGCGATTCATCGACCACCAGAACATTGAGGACAGCCATTGCGCGACGATTGGAAGTCATTGTGCGCAGGCGCATGCAATCGCTGTGCCACCGCGGCGCCCTCTGGCGCGCAGCCACGGTGGCACGCCGTCGTCGGCACGTATCAGTACAGATCGATCACCAGCAGCGATACATCGTCGTGCGCCGATGCCCCGTCGAGATGCACGTCGAGTGCGCGGCGCAC
The DNA here is from genome assembly GCF_030698125.1 of Methyloversatilis sp. Taxonomy (GTDB): domain Bacteria; phylum Pseudomonadota; class Gammaproteobacteria; order Burkholderiales; family Rhodocyclaceae; genus Methyloversatilis. The sequence goes on along the minus strand of NZ_JAUYNV010000045.1, from coordinate 11,455 downwards.
CGCATCGTGGCGTTGCGCGGGCGGGCTGTCGTACAGCAGCCGTTCGAGCCGCGCGCTGCCAAATGCCTCGCCGGATGGCGCATGGGCTTCGAGCAGTCCGTCGGAGCACAGCACGAGCTGGTCGCCCGGCGTCCAGCGGAAATGGCGCGGCGGCACATCGACCGCGTCGTCGGCGTCGATGCCCAGCGGCAGATTGGCCGACGCGAAACGTTCATTGACTGCGCCGCTGCGATCCAGCCAAAGCACCTCCGGCGTGCCGCCGACCCACAGCTCGCCGAAGCCTTCACCCAGCCTGACCATGCTGGCGGCGACAAAGCGGCCGACCGGCAATGAAGACATCAGATGGCGGTTGATTTCGCCGGCCATCAGGCCGAGCGACAGGTTCTTGGCCGCCATGCCGAAAAAAACCTGAAGCACCGGCAGCACGCTGATCGCTGCTGCCAGCCCATGACCTGTGGCATCGGCCAGCAGCACGTACAGCGCACCAGACGGAGACCGCGACACCGCAACGATGTCGCCGGAAAACTGCGTTGTGGGGGTCACCGAATAACGTACTCGCGGATCGCTGACCGCCTTGCCCTGCACCTGGCGCTCGATGACGCCACGCGCGAATTCGGTTTCGGCTTCCTGCTCGGCGCGGTAATTGTTCATGTCGGCCTGCAGTGCCAGCTGACGCGCGCAGGCAGCGAGCTTGGCCGCGAGGACCGCACGCCGGATCGGCTTGCTCAGGTAGTCGTCGGCCCCCGCCTCCAGACCGGCAATCATGTCTTCGTCGTCGGAACGCGCCGACAGCAGCAGGATGGGCAGCCAGATGCCGGCACACAGGCGACGCAGTTCCCGCGTGGCCTGCAGGCCGTCCATGCCGGGCATGACGACGTCCATCAGCACGATGTCGGGGCGCACGCTGCGAAAGGCCTGCAGCGCGGCGGCGCCATCCGATGCCTCGATGCAGCGATAGCCGAGCCGCCGCACGAGCGCACTGACGGTCGCGCGGCCGATCAGGGTGTCGTCAACCACCAGCACCGTCATCGGTCGCACCGGCTGCGGATCGACCAGCAAGGTCAGGTCGTCAGCATTGACTTGCGAATGGCTCATTGCACGTCGACCGCTGCGCTGACCACATTGCCGGAGCCGATGTAGTCGAGTCGCGTGAAGGAGAGCTGGCGCGCCATCGCGATGCCGCGGCCATTCGGATCGAAGGCGCGCTCCGGATCGAAGTCGAGATAGCGCGTGTAGTCGAAACCCCGACCTTCATCGCTGACCGTGAAGCGCACTTCCGTTGCCGACCGTTCGACCGTCAGGCGCGCCCGTTTGCCCGCGTTCTGCGGCAGCTGCAGCCGGCGTTCGACCTCCTCCTGCCAGCGGTCTTCCATGCGCAGGCGCGATTTTTCGGCATACGTGATGCCCAGATTGCCGTGTTCGACCGCGTTGATCAGCAGCTCGCTCAGGCCCATCACGATATTGTCCGGCTGCGGCGCAGCCAGCGACGCCAGCGTCGACAGCTCGGTCGCCTGCTGCAGCGTGGCAAATTCGAACTCGGCACGGGTGACTGCGCACATCGCGCGGCGCATGTCGTCGACCTGCAGCTGGATTTCGCGCGTGCGGCGCGCTTCGTCGAGCGCCGACTTGATGATGGCAAGCAGCGCATCCGGCTCGTACGGTTTGGTGAGGTAATAGCGCGCACCGGCTTCGAGGCCTTCGCGTACCTGGTCCGGTGTGGCGGCGGCCGTCTGCATGATGACCGGCAGGCCCCTGAGACGCGGCGTGCGCTGCACGCGGCGCAGCACCTCCATGCCGTCGAGGCGCGGCATCATGCGGTCCAGCACCAGCAGGTCGAATTCGCGTTCGACGTCCTCGAGCAACGCCCATGCTTCAATACCGTCGTGAGCCATGGTCAGCTCGAATCCGGGTGCGTCCAGATATTCCCGGATGATCTCCAGGTTGAAGGGTTCGTCGTCGACGACGAGTACACGTACTTTCGCTGACACACTGGGCATGCAAGGCTCCGGAAGTCTGCAGCCGGAAGCCCGTCAAACCTGATGGCACCCGACCTCTGGCAGTGCTAACGGCCAGTCGCGCCCAGTCTTGAACCCGTCAGCCGGTCAGGGCGGCCAGCGCCACGTCGGCCATCACCTGCTGCACCCGCGCGTCCTCGCCCACCGCCGTGGCCAGTTCGATCAGCAGCGACGGATGGCGCACGCGTGCTGCCTCGACCTGAGCCGGCAGGTCACGCCGCACATGCCCGCTTTGTGCGATGAACATCGGCACCACGGCAATGCGCGTCACGCCCTCCGCGACCAGCCGGTCGCAGGCCTGGTCGAGCGTGGGTTCTAGGAATTCGAGGAAGGCGAGTTCGACGCGCGGCGCCGACGGCGTACCGGACAGACGCGCCGCCACCTCGCGCAGCGGGCGCGCCCATTCCGGATCGCGCGAGCCGTGTCCGAACAGTATCAAGCCATGATTCAAGGTTAATCCCTTTCAATTTATATGCTTACGATCAAGCATCGGTGATGCGCCGCGGGTACACTCGCGCCATCTCATTGCGGCGGGACTGTGCATGCAGGTCATGATCATCGAAGACCAGCCCCTGGTTGTGGAAGGGCTGCGCAGCGTACTGACAGGCATGGACAGCGAGCCGGACATCCGGTGCGCACTGCTTGCTTCCCGCGCATTGTCCATGCTGCGCAGCGGGTTGCGGCCCGATCTGGTACTGCTGGACCTCAATCTGCCGGACGCCGGGGGTATCTCCCTGCTCACCGAACTGCGGCAGGAGTTTCCGGACGTGCCGGTGGTGGTGATTTCGGCTCAGGACGACCGCGACACCATCACGCGCGCCATCGACCAGGGCGCCATGGGTTTCATTTCCAAAAGCTCGAATACGGCGATACTGGTCAGCGCGCTGCAGCTCGTGATGAAGGGCGGCATCTATGTGCCGCAGCAGGTGCTGGACAACCACGGCGTCGATCATCTGCCGCAGGCGCATATCCAGGATCTGGGGGACATCGGCATGACGCCGCGTCAGATCGAAGTGCTGACGCTGATGATCGAAGGTCTGCCGAACAAGCTCATCTGCCGCGAACTGGGCATTTCCGACGGCACCTGCAAGACGCATATTTCAGCCATCCTGCGCCTGCTCGACGTTCGCAACCGCACACAGGCGTTATTTGCACTGTCGAAAATGGGCGTGAAGCTGCCGCGCCGTCCGGCCAGGGATTGAACCCGACAGCGCCCTGCACGCGGCCGGTCAGGAGCCGGTATCTTCGGCCGCGTCCAGCATGCCGCCGATCACTGCATCGAGCACGACCGGGCGCACCGGTTTGGCGACCAGCGGGATGCCATGCCCTTCCAGTTCGATTTCAAGCTCGCGCGTGGCCGCCAGCCCGGTCATCACCAGCGCCGGAATGTCGTTGCCCAGCTCGCGCCGCAGCGTGAGCACGGCATTCAGGCCGTCGAGCCCCTCGCCCAGCTGGTAATCGCTGATGATGAAGGCCGGTGCGCCGGCCTGCCTGAGCTGACGCAGCACGAAATCGGCCGAGGTGCCGGCAATCACATCGATGCCGACCGAACTGAGCAAGGACTGCAGCGACTGCAGCACCGCGGCATCGTCATCGATCAGCGCCACCCGGCATCCGGCCAGCCTCGCCAACCCGTGCAGTGGCTCGGCCACCGGTGCCTGCACGAGGGCGCGCACACGCGGCAACACGACGCTGAAGGTTGAACCGCGGCCGGGGCGCGAGCGCACCTTTACTTCATGCCCGAGCAAGGCACACAGCCGCTTCACGATGGTCAGCCCCAGCCCCATGCCACGCCCGCCCGCGCCCGGGTCGGCGCCGGGCAGACGCACGAATTCCTCGAATACGTCGTCGATGCGATCGGCCGGAATGCCCTGACCGCTGTCACGCACCTCGATGCGCAGGCGGCCGTCGTCGAGCATGCGCACGCCGGCGAACACCGTGCCGCGCGCGGTGTAGCGCAGCGCATTCGACACCAGATTGGCCAGCACCCGTTCAAGCAGCAGCGGGTCGGAACGACACCACGTCCGCGTCGGATGCAGCTCGAAGCGCAGGCCCTTCTCTGCCGCCTGCGCTTCGAAGGTGACGCGCAGGCTGTCGAACACCCGGATGAGCGGAAAGTCGGTCAGACGAGGCTGGGTGGCCCCGGATTCCAGCCGCGCGACATCGAGCAGCACGTCGCGCATGTTTTCCAGCTTCAGCGACGAACGTTCCAGCCGCGACAGCAGACCTGCGCTTTCGTCGTCGCGCAGCCGCAGCTTCAGCGTGCGGATGTCCAGCCCCATGGCCATCAGCGGCTGGCTGAGGTCATGCAGCAGCGCATCGACGAACTGCGTCTTGGCGCGGCTGGCCTGCTCGGCCACCTCCTTCTGCTGCTGCAACTGGGCGGTGGCGTCATGTACCCGCTCCTCCAGCCCGGCGCGTGCCGTCTGCAACGAAACCGCCATGCGGTTGATGCCGTCTTCGAGCACCTGCAGGATGCCGCGCGCGCCGCTCCGCGCACGCACCGAAAAATCGCCTTTCTCGATGCGTTGCACGGTTTCGGCCAGCGCACGCACCGGTGCGGTGACGCCGTCGGACAGGAAGCGGGCGAACAGACCGGCCAGCAGCAGGCCACCGGCGGTGATCAGGACGGCGCTGTCGATCAGTTCGCGGCGCGCCTGCGCGCTGCCGAAACGCGACACCTGAACCACCACTGTACCGAGGCGCAACGGCCCGGATGGCGCCAGTTGATCGTCGAACGGCAGATCCGATGGCCCCTGGGCCGAAAACACCGGCGCGGCGAACTGGTGGAAGTGTTCACTGCTCTGCAGGAGCGCGGTCCGGGCGAGACCGCGCGTGGTGTCTACAGGCGGATCGCTGACGTGCCCTGCGCGCGCCAGAACGAGCTGGTCGCGATCGACGATCAGTACACCATCGACGCCTCGCTCGCGCATCATCGAATCGGCCAGCGACTGCAGGAGGTCGAGATTGCCGACGAACAGGCCGTATTCGGAGGCGGGCGCGAGGCTGCCGGTCAGCAGCGCAGCGCGGTCGATCAGCGACTGTTCGATGTCGTCGATGCGCGTACTGGTGAAATGGATGGCCAGTGCGAGCGCAATGGCCACCGAGGGCAGCAGGGCGGCGACCAGAACCCGGCTGCGAAAGCCGAGCCGACCGAGTCCGAAACGACTCCGCAACCTGTGTCCCCCACACGCGCCGAGCGCGGAAATTTACCGCGCTCATGATACGCGAAGCCGGTTGCAGGCCCGTGTTCAGTACCAGCTGGTGCGCAGCGTCAGCCGAGCCTGGCGACCGACCGCATTGAATGGGGTGCGGCTACCCTGGTCATCGTTGAAGGTTTCGTAGCGCGGCCCGATGTCGGTCACCGCAAGTGCGGCTTCCCACAAGGTGTCACCGCTGCGAAATTTCTTGGCGATCCGCGCATCCAGCGTCTGATAGCTGTCGACCCGTTCGCTGCCGCTGAACCAGCGGGCGGAATTGACGCCGTGCAACGTGGCCGAAACCGACCAGTCGCGCGGCAGCGACTCGAACCAGGTCAGCGACCAGGTCGACGACGGCACCGTATCGCGATAGCAGACGCGCCGCGGATCGCACGTGGCGTCCGAGCGGATGCGCGGAATGGCCTGCGAAAACCAGATTTCACGCCCGTCACCGCGATAGCGATATTGGTATTCGATGCCCTGTATGGTCACCGCGTCGCCTTCGATGAAGGTCACGCCGGTTTCGAGGTAGTCGCTGTCGCGGTAGCGCGCTTCGGTGATCAAGTGGTTGAAGCGTTCGTGAAAGGCACGCACTTCGAGCGTCGAGGCGCCGAACTGGCCGACATAGCCCAGTTCCACCGAATCCAGTCGCTCCGGCTGCAGCGAGGCGGTGCCGACATAGGTGCGCCGCGATCGCCCTTGCTTGAAGCCGGCCGCCAGCAGCGGCCCCGCGACCGGGTGAAGCGCGGTCAGCGCCGCAGCCACTTCCGGGAAGATGAAGCGGGAATCACCGCGGGTTTCGATCAGCGCCGGATGGCGAAAGGCTCGGCTTACGCCCGCCTTCAGGGCGTGTTCAGGCGTCGCATGCCAGGTCGCGAACAGGCGCGGCGATGCCTGTGGGCTGCGATCGCGGAATCGCTCGATCATGTTGCCGGCGTTCAGGGTCCAGCGTTCGTTCGGCCGCCATTCGACATTCGCCGACACGCGCACGAAACCGTCGGATTCGCTCCCGGTCTGGAAGAACATGCGTTTCGACTTCAACTCTTCGTGGCGCAGTTCGGTGCCCCAGGCTACCCGCCAGTCCTGCGCCGGAACGAAGCTGTGCTGGAAGTCGATGTTCTGCCGGGTGGCCGACCGGTTGTAGTCGATGGGCAGCTGCAGCGGACCGATGGAAAAAAAGGGATAACCCTCATCGATCAATCCCTGATTGACCACGTCGGCCGCTTCGCCGAACCACTCTTCGCGCCCACGGTCCTCGTTGCGGTAGTAACTGACCGCCCACTCGTTGTCTGCCGTCACCAGCCGCCGGAAGCGCAGATGCATGAAACGGTTGTCGGTAAGCGATTCCCGGAAGCCGTTCTCGTTTGCGCCATTGCCGGTCACGCCATAGGGGTAACCCAGTTCGCGACGGCTCTTGTTCTGCCCCGCAGTCAGACTGATTTCGTCCGAGCTGTTCAGGGTCAGGTCGGCGCGGAAGGTCATCGAGTTCAGCCGCGCGTCGTCATGACGATCTTCGAACCCGGCATCGCCCATGGTGCGGGCATTGAGCGCGATGCTCAGCGGCCCGAAACTATGCCGCAGACGCATCGACGCATCGGACACATCGCGATTGCCGCGACTGACCGAAATGCTGGAACGCGGACCGTCCTGGCTGCTGCGCGTGACGATGTTGACCACGCCCGCCACGGCGTTCGAGCCATAGGTCGTGGCATTCGAGCCACGGACCACCTCGATGCTTTCGATCTCTTCCATCGTCAGCGGCAGCGCATCCCAATCGACATAACCGAACAGATAAGGCGAATAGACCGAACGACCGTCGATCAGCACCTGCATGCGGTTCGGATTCAGTGATCCCAGACCGTGATAGAAAACCGCCGGTGAGTGCCCGGTGTCGCTGATCACGTTCATGCCGGGTACCAGGCGCAGCACCTGGGTCAGACGGCGATAGCCGAGACGTTCGATGTCCTCGCGCGTGATCAGCGTGACCGAACCCGGTGCATCATCGATGCGCTGCGGCATGCGGGTCATCGACAACACGACCGGCAGGTCATCGAGGTGCGGCGCTTCCGGCTGCTCGGCGGCCCCAGCAGGCTGCGCGATCAGGACGACGCCGCAGACCAGTGGCGCGACCAGCGGGCGCATGCAAAAACGCTTCAATTGCGTGCGCTCCGCTGCGCCGGACGGGGCATGCACTGGCAACGGAGGCGATTCGGAAGACTCACTTCAGGAAGACTCCGGTTGACCACCACGACCTCGCCGGGTGGCAAAAAGCTGCGATTATCCTTCAAAGCGCCCGTTCGGCGCATGCCCGGCTCCGCCAGTCACCCCACGATGAGCAGATGCACCCGGTACGGTCCGTGCGCGCCGAGCACGATGGTCTGTTCGATGTCGGCCGTGCGCGACGGGCCGGACACGAAGTTGAGGGCACGCGGCCAGCGTTCGAATGCATCGCGCGCGACGGCAAATGCGGCTTCCATGTCGGCCACGATGTGTTCGCGCGGCACCACGGCGATATGCGTCTGCGGCAGCAGGCTGTTGACCGCCGGCGACTGCGCGCCGGAACACAGCATCAGCGTGCCGGTTTCCGCGATGGCGCGAAAGCAGCCGGTGACGCCGACCGGATCGTCACCGCCCGCCGCACCGATGCGCACGTCCAGACCGCTGGTTGCCCAGTCCAGCCCGGCCAGCGCGGGGGACACGACGACCTGACGGCCCAGCCCCTGCCCGATCAGCCAGTGGGCGCAGCGCGCAGGCACATCGGCCGGCGCGGCACATTCATCCACGGTGGAAATCAGCGCTTTGGCCCGCTCGATGAAGCGCGCCGCCAGATCGCCGTCGTACGACGGTCGCGGCCCGGCCTGCGAGGCTGCAATCACCTGCTCGACACGCGCGTGCGCCGCCGGGGCGCCGGCCGGCTCGCGGCCGATGCGCTGGCGCAACCGCCCGAGGATGTCGTCGCGCGCGCTGCTCATCGCCCGGCCCTGCGCTGGCGCGCTGCGTACTGGTCGCGGAAGCTCTGTGCCGCGGGTGCCGGAAAGTCGCGCTCGGCGGTCCAGCCCGGGGCGACGCCCATGGCCTGGATGCGGTCACGACCGTCGGCCAGCCAGCGCAGATAGCGCACGGCAAAGCGCACGCCGCGCGCATACAGCTTCGGGCGCTGCGCCACCCAGGCCCACAGGCGCATCGACAGCCGCTCGCTCCACGGCCGCAGGCCGGCGTCGACCTGCTTCTCGCGCAGCTTGCGCATCAGGTCGGGCAGCGGAATCGACACCGGACACACCACGCCGCACTGGTTGCACAGCGTGGCCGCCTGCGGCAGATCCTTCGCCTTCTCGAGCCCCTGGTAGAGCGGCGTCAGCACCGACCCCATCGGCCCGGGATAGACCCAGCCGTAAGAATGACCACCGATGGTCTGATACACCGGGCAGTGATTCATGCAGGCGCCGCAGCGTATGCAGCGCAGCATCGGCTCGAAGTCGCCGCCGATCAGATCGGCGCGGCCGCCGTCGACCAGCACGAAATACATGTGCTCCGGTCCGTCGGCGTCACCCTCGTGCTTCGGTCCGGTCAGCAGCGACACATAGTTGGAGATCGCCTGCCCGGTGGCCGAGCGCGGCAGGATGCGCAGCAGCGTCGCCAGATCGTCCAGCGTCGGGATCACCTTTTCGATGCCGGTCAGCGCGACATGCACGCGCGGCATCGTGGTGCACATCCGGCCGTTGCCTTCGTTGGTGACGATGGCGACCGACCCGGTTTCGGCAATCAGGAAGTTGCCGCCCGAAATGCCCATTTCGGCGCCCAGGAATTCCGGCCGCAGCTTTTCGCGCGCCTCGCGCGTGAGTTCGACGATATCGGTCTTCGCCGCCGTGCCATGCACGCGCGCGAACAGTTCGGACACCTGCTCCTTCGACTTGTGGATCACCGGCATGATGATGTGCGACGGCGGTTCGTTGTCGTTGATCTGCAGGATGTACTCGCCCAGGTCTGTCTCGACCGGACGGATGCCGGCGGCTTCGAGTGCGGCGTTCAGCCCGGCCTCTTCCGACACCATGGACTTGGCCTTGACGACGGTTTTCACGTCGTGCCGGCGCGCAATGTCGATCACCAGCCGGCAGGCCTCGTCGCCGTCGCGCGCCCACAGCACGGTGGCGCCGCGGCGCGTCGCTTCCGCCTCGAAGCGTTCCAGCCAGACGTCGAGATCGCGCAGCACCGACGCCCGGATTTCGGTGGCGCGCTCGCGCACCGCATCGAAATCGTCAAGGCTCGCAAGCGACGCCAGCCGCGCCGCGGCGTTGCGGCCGCGCGTGCGCTGCAGGTTGCGCTGCAACTCGGTGTCGTCGAGCCGCTGGCGCACGCGCGACACGAAATGCATGGAGCGGATTTCCATTGCCGCGTCAGTCCGGGTCGAGCCGGCCGGCCAGCAGCTCGGCGATGTGGATCACCTGCGTGCCCTCGTCACCGTTGCGGCGCAACCGTCCTTCGATATTCATCATGCAGCCCAGATCGCCCAGCGCCACGGTGCCGGCGCCGGAAGCGCGGATGTTGTCGCACTTGCGCTGCGCGATGGCACCGGAAATATCCGGGTACTTGACCGAAAACAGGCCACCGAAGCCACAGCACTCCTCACACTCGTTCAACGGCCGCTGTTCGACGCCGGGCATGCGGTCGAGCAGCGCGCGCGGCTGGCGCTTGACGCCCAGTTCGCGCAGCCCGGCGCAACTGTCGTGATAGGTGACGGCACCGACGAAGTCGCCCGGCACTTCGGTCACGCCCGCCACATCGGCCAGGAACTGCGTCAGTTCGAAAGTCTTTGCGGCGAGCGCCTCGGCGCGAGCGCGCCAGCCCTCGTCGTCATCGAACAGGTGCGGGTAGTGCGCACGGATCATGCCGGCACAGGAGCCGGATGGCGCGACGATGCAGGGGAAACGTTCGAACTCGGCAATCAGCTTCTGCGCCAGCGCGCGTGCGCTGCGTGCGTCGCCCGCGTTGTGTCCGGGCTGTCCGCAACAGGTCTGGGTGTCCGGCACGACCGGCGTATAGCCGGCCGCTTCGATCAGCTTCAGCGCCGCGAATGCGATCGACGGGCGCATCAGATCCACCAGGCAGGTAACGAACAGGCCGACTTCGCCCCGGCTGCCGGGAGGCGGCTTGATCATGGCTTTCAGCCCGCGCCGGCACCCTGAAGCGCCAGGTGTTCGACCCAGCGGCGGATGCGGTTGGCGTCACCAATGCGGGTCAGGCGTCCCCAGGAGTCGAGCAGCACGATGACCACAGGCTTCTGGTTCAGCCAGGCCTGCATGACCAGGCACTTGCCGGCTTCGTTGGTGAAACCGGTCTTCTGCAGCGCGATTTCCCAGTCGGAACTCGAAACCAGCGCATTGGTATTATTGAAGTGCAGCGTTTTGCCCTTGACCGCGAACGAACCGTCGCGCGTGGTCGAGAACTCGCGGATCAGCGGATAGGTGGACGATGCAGCGACCATCCTGGCCAGATCGCGCGCCGACGACACGTTGTGCGGGTCGAGGCCGGTACTGTCGAAGAAACGCGTATCGGCCAGCCCCAGCTCGATCGCCTTCTGGTTCATGGCGGCGATGAACGCGCGCTGACCGCCCGGGTAGTGGCGCGACAGTGCAGACGAGGCGCGGTTCTCCGACGACATCAGTGCAAGGTGCAGCATTTCCTCGCGCGTCAGGCGCGTGCCGATGGCCAGACGCGAGCGCGTGCCCTTGAGCTGGTCGATGTCCTCTTCCGACACGACGAGCACCTCGTCCAGCGCCGGGCGCGCGTCGAGCGCGACCATCGCCGTCATCAGCTTGGTGATCGACGCGATCGGCACCACAGCCTGGGTGTTTTTGGCGTAAAGCAGCCGCCCCTTGTCCTGCTCGACGACCAGCACGGACGAAGACTTGAGATTGAGATGCCTGGCCCGCGCGGCAAAAGCCGGGTCCAGCGGATAGTCGCCGGCCTTGGCCCCGGTTTCCGCTTTCGGAACAGCTTGCTCTGCCTGCGCAATCGCGGCACAGCCGGCAAAAACCAGGCCCGCCACCACTACCCGCATCAACTGTCTCAGAGGGTTCTCCCTTTGCTGGAAACCGGGCGCGCACGCCCTGCCGCACCATTTATGCCGTAAAAATACTAGGTTAGACCGGGATTTTCAACAACTTTTTTAAGTATGCCCTTGTTTCTGATGAAAATGGCATTAATCCGCAGGGGCAAAAAAAACTCCGTCGGAACACATTG
>NZ_JAUYNV010000040.1 GCF_030698125.1 Methyloversatilis sp. | reverse complement strand
ATCAGCCCAAAAGTCAGGATATGACCAGATTCAGGCCGCTGTGAACAGTCCCCTGCTATGCCTTTGACCGTGAACGACTTTTTCGATGGCGCTTCCATTTGGCATACCGTTAATTCGACAAATGAGAACACGCCCTAGGGTCTGTTCTGATTTGATTCGTGCGTCACGTTGCCCTTGGGCTGGTCGCGAGCAAGGCACGCGACGTGCGCGACTCGGGATTTGATGCCATCAAACCTTTGAGTCAATGTAGGCTGACACTGTAGTGTAAGTTTGACTTGACGCTTCGGGGCGTCAAGCCTACTGTTACTGCATGAGTCGCCCATCCCTTTCCGTCGTTGCCGAGTTCCTCAAGCCCATCACCTGGTTTCCGCCGATGTGGGCTTTCGGTTGCGGTGTCGTGGCATCCGGATTGCCTGCTTCCGGGCGCTGGCAGGTTGTCGTGATCGGCATCCTGCTGGCCGGGCCGCTGGTCTGCGCCACCAGCCAGGCGGTCAATGACTGGTTCGACCGCCACGTCGACGCCATCAACGAACCCAACCGCCCGATACCGTCCGGTCGCATGCCCGGTTACTGGGGGCTCTACATCGCCATCGGCTGGACCGTGCTGTCGCTGATGGTCGCGGCGACGCTGGGCGTATGGGGCTTCGGCGCTGCGGTGATCGGCCTGCTGCTGGCCTGGGCTTACAGCGCACCGCCATTCCGCCTGAAACAGAACGGCTGGTGGGGCAATACCGCGTGCGCCATCTGTTACGAGGGGCTGGCCTGGGTCACCGGTGCCGCCGTGATGGCCGGCGGTGCCATGCCGGACATGCGCAGCCTGCTGCTGGCCGGTCTGTACAGCGCGGGTGCGCACGGCATCATGACGCTGAACGATTTCAAGTCGGTCGAAGGTGATACCCGCATGGGCATCGGCTCGCTGCCGGTCAAGCTCGGTGTGGTGAACGCCGGACGCGTCGCCTGCGTGGTCATGGTGGTGCCGCAACTTTTCGTCGTTGCCCTGCTTTCCCACTGGGGCGCCATGGGCCACGCAATGGTGGTCGGTCTGCTGCTGGCGATACAGGTGATGCTGATGGTGCGCCTGCTCGACAGCCCGCGCGAACGCGCCCCCTGGTACAACGGTACCGGCATCACGCTGTACGTTGCCGGCATGCTGGTCAGTGCGTTTGCGCTGCGTGCGGTGGCGGAGGTCTGACATGCCCCGACTCGGCTGGCTCGGCATCTTCCGTCTCGGTCTGGTCCAGACCGCGCTCGGCGCCATCGTGGTGCTGACCACGTCGACACTGAACCGCGTCATGGTGGTCGAACTGGCCCTGCCGGCGATGCTGCCAGGTGTGCTGGTGGCATTGCACTACATGGTGCAGATGCTGCGCCCGCGCATGGGCCACGGTTCCGACGTCGGCGGGCGGCGCACACCGTGGATAGTCGGTGGCATGGCGGTGCTTGCTGCGGGCGGTACGCTGGCCGCCGTGGCCACTGCCTGGATGGCGACCGAACAGGGGGCCGGCGTCGCGCTGGCGGTGTTCGCCTTTCTGCTGATCGGCGCGGGCGTGGGCTCGGCCGGCACCTCGCTGCTGGTGCTGCTCGCCAAGCGGGTCGATCCGACCCGTCGAGCCGCCGCGGCAACCGTGGTGTGGATGATGATGATCCTCGGCTTCGCACTGACGGCCGGCATCACCGGAAAACTGCTCGATCCGTTCACCACGCTGCGACTGGTCCAGGTCGTCGCAGCCACTTCGCTGATCGCCTTCGTCGTTGCGCTGCTTGCGGTGCGCGGTGTCGAAGGTCACTCGACGGCGCCTCGCGCTGTCACCGATGTTGTGTCACCCGAACAGACCGCTGCACCGTTCCGAACCCCATTTCGCGCTGCGCTCGCCCAGGTCTGGGGTGAGTCGCAAGCGCGTCTTTTTACGATATTCGTATTCGTATCGATGCTCGCCTACAGCGCGCAGGATCTGATACTCGAGCCGTTCGCCGGCACGGTGTTCGGCTATACGCCCGGTGAATCCACCCAGCTCGCCGGATTGCAGCATGGCGGCGTGTTCGCCGGCATGCTGCTGGTCGCCCTGATGGGCAGCGTGTTCGGCGGTCGGCAGATCGGCTCGCTGAAGGTATGGACGGTGGGCGGCTGCATCGCGTCGGCGCTTGCGTTGTTCGGTCTGGCGGCCGGCGGTTTCATGAGCGGCGACTGGCCGCTGCGCGAAACGGTATTCGCGCTCGGTGTGGCCAATGGCGCCTTCGCCGTCGCCGCCATCGCTTCGATGATGAGTCTGGCCGGTGCCGGTGGTGCCGGACGCGAAGGCGTGCGCATGGGTCTGTGGGGGGCCGCGCAGGCGATCGCATTCGGCCTCGGTGGCTTTGCCGGCACGGTGGCGATCGACGTCACGCGCGCCTTCATCGAATCTCCGGGTTTTGCCTACGCACTGGTATTTGCCTGCGAAGGCGTGCTGTTCGTCGTGTCTGCCGTCATGGCGCTGCGCATCGCCGCTGCGCCGGTCAAGGGTGCGGCGCGTGATCCGCGGGTGGCAGATCCGCCATTCATGTCCGGTATCGAAGGGAAGGCTTAGTCATGGCAAGCATGGAAAATTTCGACGTGGTGGTGGTGGGCGGCGGACCCGCAGGTTCGACCGCAGCGACCGATCTGGCCCGTCTGGGTCACACGGTGCTGCTGCTCGATCGCGCCGGACGCATCAAACCCTGTGGCGGGGCGATTCCGCCGCGACTGATTGAGGAGTTTGCAATTCCCGACGAGCAACTGGTCGCCAAGGCGCGTTCGGCGCGGATGATTTCACCGTCCGGCCGCAAAGCAGACATGCCGATCGAGGGCGGGTTTGTCGGCATGGTCGACCGCGAGCAGTTCGATGAGTACTTGCGTTGCCGCGCCAGTCTGGCGGGTGCGCATCGCCGCACGGGCACCTTCGACCGGGTCGAGCGCGATGACGACGGCCGGGCCATCGTGCATTTCCGCAGCGATGAAGCGGAAACCGGAACAGTGGGTGTGCGCGCCCGCGCCATCATCGGCGCAGACGGCGCATTGTCGGCGGTCGGGCGCCAGTGCGTGCCGGGTGCCGACGAGGTGCCGTGCGTGTTTGCGTATCACGAAATCGTCCGCTCACCTAAGCAGGACTTCGACGGCAGTCGCTGCGACGTGTATTACCAGGGCCAATTGTCACCCGATTTCTACGGCTGGGTCTTTCCGCATGGCGATACGACCAGTATCGGCACCGGCACGGCGACCAAGGGCTTCTCGATCCGTCAGGGCACCACTGCGCTGCGCGAGGCGGCCGGTCTCACCGGAGCCGAAACCATCCGCCGCGAAGGCGCTCCGATTCCGATGAAGCCGCTGCGCAAGTGGGACAACGGCCGCGATGTCGTGCTCGCCGGCGACGCAGCGGGTGTTGTCGCGCCAGCGTCCGGCGAGGGGCTGTATTACGCGATGACCGGTGGCCGGCTGGCGGCCGAAGCGGTGGACAGCTTTCTCCAAACGGGTGACGCGCGCGCGCTGGCAACGGCGCGCAAGCGCTTCATGAAGGCGCATGGCCGGGTGTTCATGATCCTCGGCATCATGCAGCGCTTCTGGTACGCCAGCGACAAGCGGCGCGAACGTTTCGTCAGCATCTGCCGCGATCCGGATGTGCAGCACCTGACGTGGCAGGCCTATATGCACAAGAAGCTGGTCAAGGCGAAGCCGATGGCCCATGCGCGCATCTTCTTCAAGGATCTGGCTCACTTGTGCGGCATCGTGTCGCCGTGAACACGTTCGCCGCCGCCGCGCGTTGGCAACCTGTTGTTGCGGCCGCTTTTGCGGCGATGCGGCGGACTCAACGTGTTGTGGAGTGCGCTGTTCTTTAATTTCAAGCGGCCGGACTGGGCGCTCCATGAAGCCGGCCTGCTCTGGCTGTCCGTTGCGTGGCTGGTCGACCTGAATGCGCCGTTCAAGGCACATTGACCGGATCAATATCGATGTTTTCGATCGTTCATATTCTCTGATATGTATTTCTTGACGA
Organism: Methyloversatilis sp.; assembly: GCF_030698125.1. GTDB lineage: Bacteria > Pseudomonadota > Gammaproteobacteria > Burkholderiales > Rhodocyclaceae > Methyloversatilis. Next base: position 26,098 of record NZ_JAUYNV010000040.1, on the reverse strand, counting down.
GTTACCGTAGCATGCAAGGATGTGGTGTGAAGGATTAAGGGGCACCGTCTTGTCGGACATGACATCAGCCCGCTGGCCAGGCTGCGCAATGGCGCGCGCGGCGTGCGGAGAACGCTGATGCAGTGCGCGGGTGCTTCTGTGCAGACTTCTGCGACCCGTCCCTGTGACATGCCGTGCCCCCCGGTAGGCGCCGGGTTTTGCCATTCATGCAGGTTCGCACGCTGTGCTTTGCGACTGCGTTCATCCGGTTCCGTACCATGGACAAGCTACCGAACGACCCGGGCGATCTGAGCGCATTTTCGGAGGTCGCCCCCGAACTGGCCGACATGCTGGTGTCGGTCACCAGTGATATTGCACTCGTGCTCGACGACAAGGGCTTCATCCGCAGCGTCGCGCTGGGCGGTGCGGAACCCGTCAGCGCCACCGCCAGTGAGTGGCTGGGCCGCCAACTGGTCGATACGGTGACGAGCGACACCCGTCGCAAGGTCGAAGAATTGCTGCGCGAAGCCAATGTGGCAGGCGTGTCGCGCACACGTCACATCAATCATCCTTCCGCTGCCGGCGCCGACATTCCGGTTGCCTACACGGCAGTGCGGCTCGGTCAATCCGGCCCGCTGCTGGTCGCCGGACGTGACCTGCGCGCCGTGTCGGTCATGCAGCAACGTCTGGTCGACGCGCAGCAATCGATGGAACGCGATTACTGGCGCATGCGCCAGGCGGAAACCCGCTATCGCCTGCTGTTCCAGATTGCCACCGACGCGGTCCTGATCATCGACGCCGATACCTTGCACGTGATCGACGCCAACCGCGCCGCTGCGCGCATGTTCGGCTGCTCGGTGCAGGACATGCCGGGCCGTCAGGCCACCGAGGGTGTCGCGCCGGCTTCGCTCGGCACGCTGGAAGAACTGCTCGGCACCGTGCGTGTGTCAGGCCGCCCGGGCGAGGCCCATGTCACGTTGTCGGGGCTTGGTGGCGCCATCCATGTATGGGTGTCGCCGCTGCGTGGCGAAGGACAGAGCCTGTTGCTGCTGCGTGCCACACCCGATGGCAGCTCGCCGCTCACTGCGCCCGACGACCCGTTGCTGCCCGAACTGATGCGCCTCACCCCTGACGCCATCGTGTTCACCACTGAACAGGGCATGTTGCTGAGCATGAACGCTGCGTTTGCCGAGCTGGTCAAGATTTCGGCTGACAAGGACGTGCAGGGTCGTTCGCTCGGCGATTGGCTGGAACGCGACGGTGGTGGTTTCACGAATCTGCTCGGCAGTGTGTGCCGCTCAGGCGTAAGACGAATGGGTGCGCGCCTGTGGGACGAGAAGGGCATGTCCACGGATATTGAACTGTCAGCCGTATTGATCCATAACGGAGACAGGAACAGTATCGGTTTCATCATTCGCGCGGTGCAGCCGCGTGGCCCCGGTGCGCCGCATCCGGGCAGCGTGCACTGAACACCGCTCAGCCCGCGGTGGCGGGAGATCCGTGTTGAACGACCCGACATTCAGCCCGGCTTTCGGTCAGGCTGACCTGACCAATTGCGAACGCGAGTTGATCCACCTGGCCGGATCGATCCAGCCGCACGGTGTGCTGCTGGTCGTCCGCCGCACGGATGGCATCATCGTCCAGGCGAGCGACAACGTCGCGCACTGGCTGGGTGTGGCCCACCACCAGCTGCTCGGCCGTACGCTCGATGCGCTGGGCGGCTCGCTTGCCCGGCGTGTTGCCGAATTGGCGGATACGCTGGTTGCGGATGAACTGACCGCGTTTCACTGCGACATCGGCGGAACGGGTGCGAATGCCGGAGGTGTGTTCGAAGGCATGGCGCATCTCGGCCAGTCCGGCACGTTGATCGTCGAAATGGAATCCGCCGGGTCCGATACCGAATCGATCGACGAGGGAGCGCAGGCTTTGCTCGCGGCGTCGGTGCGGCGCTTCAGCGAAGCGCTCAGCATTGCCGCGTTGTCCGATGCAGTGGTCCAGTCGATCCGCGAACTGACCGGCTACGACCGCGTGATGGTGTATCGCTTCGACGACGAGGGTCACGGCGAAATCGTCGCCGAGGCGCGCGAGGCGAAGCTTGATTCCCTGCTTGGTCATCGCTACCCGGCGACCGACATCCCGCAGCGCGCGCGCGAGCTTTATGTGCGCAACCGCGTGCGTGTGCTGGTCGATGCGGGCTACAAGCCAGCGGCCGTACTGCCGCGCTGCGCGCCGGACACTGGCGAAGAGCTCGACATGTCGAGCTGCCATCTGCGCAGCATGTCGCCGCTGCACATCCAGTATCTGCAGAACATGGGCGTGACCGCCACCCTCGTGGTGTCGCTCGTGCGCGAGGGCAAGCTGTGGGGGCTGATTGCCTGTCATCACTATTCGCCACGGCACGTCCGCTATGCACAGCGTGCGGCGGTCGATCTGCTGGCTGAAGTGGTGTCGACCCGGATCGCCGCGATCGAAAACTACGTGCGCACCCAGGTCGATGTGCTGGTGCGCAGCCTCGAACTGCGCCTGATCGAAGCCACCTCGACCGAAGGCGACTGGCGCCTCGCACTGGTGCGAAACCCGCGCACCTTGCTGCAGCCGCTCGACGCAAGCGGCGCCGCACTGTTCCATGAAGGCGAATTGCTGACCGTGGGTGACGTGCCATCGACCGTTGAATTGCGTGCGCTGTCGCGCTGGGTTGCCGGCGAAATGCGGCAGTCGCTGTTCAGCTGTGCGTCGGTCGCTCGGGTGCATCCGCCGCTGGCATCCCTGACACCGGTGGTATGCGGGGTGCTCGCGATCGAACTGTCGTCGTCCGGGCAGGATTTCCTGATGTGGTTCCGGCGCGAACAGTCGGCCACGATCGTCTGGGCGGGCGATCCCGCCAAACCCTTCGTCGACAACGATCCGCTCACGCTGTCGCCACGGCGCTCCTTTGCCGCCTGGTCGGAAATCGTGCGTGGCACGGCGGCTTCGTGGAGCCGTGCCGATCTTGCACTCGCGCGCGCCATCGGTACCACGCTGCGCGACGTCATCCTGCAGACGCAGGCCGTCAGCCTGTTGATCGCGCAACACCAGCTCGATCGATTCCGCGGTGCCGTCGAAACGTCGGACGAGCCGGTGCTGGTCGCCAATGCGCAGGGGCGCGTGCTGTTCCAGAGCGTGGCTTTCGCGGCGCTGTTCAATACCTCGCCGCCTCGTGTGCGCACACTCGACGATATGTGCGACCTGTTCGTCGTACCGGCCCAGGTGCGCGACGTCGTCGGCAACCTCGTCCGCGAGCGCGACTCCTGGCGCGGCGAATGGCAGCTGTGCGCCGGCGCTGGCCAGACCGTGGCGCTGGGGGTCAGGGCAGACACGATTCCCGGTGCCGGTGGATCGGTACTGGGCTACATCATCATCTTCACCGACCTGACCGACACCAAGCGTACGGAAGCCGCGCGGCGGCATCTCGAACAGTCGCTCAGCGAAGCCGGTCGTGCCGGCATCGGCCGCGATCCGGCCATGCCGTTGCGGCGCGAGCCGGACGAGGTGGTGGGCGCCATTCTTGCCAATGCCAGTGTGGCGGCCATGGAGCTGACCGACACGGCGGCGTCGATGCCGGTGGCGACGCTCATCGAGGAACTGGAAGCGTCCGCCACCCGCGCCGCCGCGCTGTACGGCAAGTTGCGCGCGTTCACACGGGAGCACTGACAGCGGTTGGCGAACGGTGCGAGTCAGCCGGACAGCGCTGCCGCCAGTTCGTCGAACATCGCGATGTGCCGCCGAAATCCGGATTGCGCCTCGGCCACCAGTGCATCGATGCGCGGCCCATCCTGCGGCAGCCTGTCGAGTCCGTCGCGGTAGCGACGGATCAGACTGCCCACCTCGCCGTCGAACGCGTAAAAGCGCATGCCCCGGCCATGCTGCAGATGCAGTGCTCCGGCCACCACACGCCCGAGCACCTGACCGCCGTGCAAGTCACCCAGATGACGCACATAGGAGTGCGCGGCGAGCAGCGCCGGCTGGTCGCTCGACAGCGCCTTCAGATGGGCCGCGTAGTCAATCGCCGCCGGGCTCGGCAGGATGTCGTCTGACCAGCTGCTGCCATGCAACGCGCACAGGTCGTCGTGCAGCGCCGCGGTGCGCGCAAGTTCCGGCAGGCACAGCGGCGCGATGTCCGGTCGTCGGGCGTGCCGCGCCAGTCCGTTTTCAAGTGCGTCATACAGCAGGTGAAGGCTGCGCAGCAGGCTGCAGTAGGTGCGCGTGTCGATGCGGCCCTGCAGCAGCCGGGCCATCAGGCCGCTGCGTTCGGCGAGCCGATGCAGCTGTGCGGTGTCATTACGCAGTCGCGCTGCGAGACCGGCGGTGACAAAAGCTCCATGCATCCGGAAATGATAACGTGCGCGGCCGGCACAGCTGCGGAGGAAAAATGGCGGAGTGGATGTCCGATGGACGATGGATCGATCTGATCGTGGCGCTCGTGCTGATCGAGTGGCTGGCGTTCGCCGTCTGGCATCGCCGCACCGGGCAGGGCCTGTCTGGCGGCAAGCTGCTGCCCAATCTCGCGGCCGGGCTGTGCCTGATGCTGGCACTGCGCTCGGCACTGACCGATGCATCGTGGCTGTGGGTCGCGCTGTTCGTCGCGCTGTCAGGGGCGGCGCACGTCGCCGACCTGTGGTGCCGCTGGCCACGCCGGCAGGGCTGACCCGGGGGACGGCCGTTGGTGCGACGGCCGGCGGGCGCCGGGCCGCCGCTGCCGGCTTACTCCTTGCCGATCTGCCAGACTTCGACCGCCTGCGACACGATGGCGCCGCTCTCGGTATCGACTTCCAGCTTCACTTCCTTGCCGTCGGCGGTCTTGATGTCGAATTCGTACGACGCCTTGCCGTCCGGCTCGATTTCGTATTCGACTTCGACGATCTCACCCGGCACCTTCTTCAGCGCGATTTCGCGCGCTTGCGCCTCGGTTACCTTGGCACCGGAGAACTTCGGGTGGTCCTTGGTCACTTCCTCTTCGATTTCGACGACCTTGCCGGTCTTGCCACTGCATTCGACGTCCCATGCCTTGCCGTCGGCAGTTTCGATATCGAATTCGTATACGTGGCCTTCGCCTTCTTCCTTCTTCAGCTCGACCTTGACGATGGTGCCGTCCTTGGCCTTCAGGGCCGACTTCATGCATTTTTCAAAGCCGGCGGCGGTTTTCGGCACGTCGGCTGCATGGACGATGCTGGCAGAGGCCAGCAGGGCGACGGCGAGTGCAGTCAGTTTCATGGAATTCTCCTGGAGGATGGGAAAGCCGGTCAGCATGTTGCGCTGCGACAACCGAAGTCTACCCAAGGTTGGGAGGAATTCCCGGAATGGTGGCAAGAACGGGAAATTCTCCCTTATAAAACGGGAAAAAATCCCTGTATCAGCGTGGCTGATGGGTGCCATCAATTGCTGTTGCGAAGCAGCAATCAGTTGCCGCGGCCGTTCCCTTTACCATGCGAGCCCTTGTCGGGCTTGCCGCCACGGCGATCGTCATCATGGTCGTGGCGATCCCCGCGTCGTTCGTCGTGGTGCCCATCCTTGCCGCGATTGCGCTCCCGTTCCTGGTAGCGCGGCACGTACACCGAGTTGTACCAGCTGTCCTGCACGAAATACACCGGGCGGCCGCAGGCATCATAGCGACCGCAGTGCTTGCGCCAGTTTTTCGCGTGACCCGGCGGTACATGCATATATACAGGCGGTGCGACCGCCGGCCCGCGCACGATGATCCGGGGTTCGGCATAGATCAGGCGCGGTCTTGGATAGTCGCCGATATCGATATGACCGTAGAAGCCGGGCTGTCCGATCGTGACCGAAACGCCGACATCGGCCGCCAGGGCGGATGAGGCCGAGACAGCGAGTGCGGCAGCCAGCAATAATGTCTTCATGGTGTGCAAGTCCTGTTGTGATCGAGTTCTGATAACGATCGTGCAGGTGAAACAGCCGTCGGGCTTTTGTTGTTCACCTGCATCAATTCGTAACCGAAGCGCGAAACGCGGTTTCGAGCTACAGCATTCAGTGTGTTTCAAGTGCTCGCTGCAGGCTGTAGGACTGCATGAGGGTCCTGTGCAGCGTTCTCTGACGCTGCAATCCGCAACACGTGGACACCATTGCGCCAAAGTGTGTATCGGCTGCAAGTGTTGAATTTGTCGCTCATTGCTTCATGCGCGAAGTCCGTACTCTCGGTCCATGCAGATTACGGATCAGAGGCCTTCATGAAACAACCGCTCATCAACACCCTTCGTACCTCGCTGGCCCTCGCGCTGATGGCTGCGCTGCCCGCACAGGCCGAACCCATTCTGGTCACCGGCTGGGCATCGCCGGGCCCGGCAGCTGTGGTGCGCATCTCCAATACCGTACCGGCCGTCGATTCTCGCGTGTATGCCGGCGCCTTCGCGACGATGGAAAGTGGCAGCAACACGTTCGCGTCGTGGTGCATCGACATCTTCCAGCGCACACAGATCGGCACCACGGTGACCAATTTTTCACAGGTCACCGGTGAAGCCTACTTCGGCATCCAGACCACGCGTTTCGATCAGCTCGGTCAGCTGGCGACGCTGGCCTACGCCGATGCGCTGAGCAGTGTTACCCACGCCGCGGCCTTCCAGCTCGCGATCTGGGAAATCACCAACGAAACCAGCGGTACGCTCAATGTCGGTGGCGGCAGCTTCAGGGCCTCCAATGCCAATGACGCCATGGTGCTCGCACAAAGCTGGCTTGATGCATTGCCGGACGAGTCGCTGTACGGCTTCAACGTATGGACGAGCAGCACCCACCAGGATCTCGTGGTGTTCGACATGCTTCCGCCCCGCCTGCCGCAGCCCGCGCAGGGTGTTCCGGAACCGGGCACTCTGGCGCTGGCCGCGCTGGGATTCGGCGCGCTGTTTGCCGCGCGTCGTCGCAAGACTTTCAGCGCTGCCGTCTGACGCTGAACCGGGCCAGCGCGTGGGCGGTGTGCGAATCAGTCAGTTGCGCCGCCTGCGCGACCAAAGCCTCCGGTGAGCCGGCGCTCACCACCTGACCGCCACCACCGCCGCCTTCCGGACCGAGGTCGATGATCCAGTCGGCTTCGGCCATCAGATCGAGATCGTGCTCGATCACCACCACGCTGTGACCGGCATCGACCAGCCGGTGCAATACCCCGATCAGCTTCGCGATGTCGGCCATGTGCAGTCCGGTCGTCGGTTCGTCCAGCACATAGAGCGTGTGCGGATTGCCGCGCCCGCGACGCGCGTTCGCCGGGTCGGTCGAGTCAGCGCTGGCCGGTGACTTGGCCAGTTCGGTCACCAGCTTCATGCGCTGTGCCTCGCCGCCGGACAGCGTCGGACTGTGCTGACCCAGCGTCAGATAGCCCAGCCCCACCTCCTGCATCAGCCTGAGCGTTGCCGACAGCGTGCGGTGCGCGGCAAAGAAATCCACCGCTTCGTCCACACTCATCGCCAGCACGTCGGAAATCGACTTGCCGCGCCAGATCACTGCACGTGTTTCGCTGTTGAAGCGCGCACCGCCGCAGGCTTCGCACGGCACCCGCACATCGGGCAGGAAGGACATTTCGATCTGGCGCAGCCCCTGGCCTTCGCACAGCGTGCACCGGCCGGGGCCGGTGTTGAACGAAAAGCGCGCGGCGGTGAAGCCGCGTTCGCGCGCATCCTGCGTTTCGGCGTAGATCTTGCGGATGCCGTCCCAGAAGCCGATGTAGGTGGCCGGGCAGGAGCGCGGCGTCTTGCCGATCGGCGTCTGGTCCACCTCGAGCACACGGCCGAGCGCACCCCAGCCTTCGATGTCTGCGCAACCGATGCAATGGCCGTCGTGGCCGGCCAGCTTCGCCGCGACGTTGTCGCGCAGCACGTCGCGGGCCAGCGACGACTTGCCGGAGCCGGACACACCGGTCATCACGACCAGCCGGCCGAGCGGCACGCGCACGTCCATGCCCTTGAGGTTGTGCAGCGTCGCCGCGCGCACCACGAGTGAAGGCGTGTCGTCCCCGACCGGGCGCCGCGGTACGAAACTGTGCGGCAGCGGGCGCGCCAGGTACTGGCCGGTGATCGACTTCGGCTGCTGCGCCAGCACCGACGCGTGGCCTTCGGCGATCACTTCGCCGCCCAGGCGGCCAGCGCCCGGGCCGAGATCGATCACGTGGTCGGCACGCAGGATGGTGTCTTCGTCGTGTTCGACCACCAGCAGGGTATTGCCCTTGTCGCGCAGCTTCACCAGCGTATCGAGCAGCACCTGGTTGTCGCGCGGATGCAGGCCGATGGTCGGCTCATCCAGCACGTAACACACGCCGCGCAGGTTCGAGCCCAGCTGCGCGGCCAGCCGGATGCGCTGCGCCTCGCCACCGGACAGCGTCGGTGCGGCGCGATCCAGCGACAGATAGCCGAGTCCCACTTCGCTCAGAAAATGCAGCCGGCTGTTCAATTCGCTGACCACGTCACGCGCAATGTCGGCGTCGCGTCCCGCCAGCGTCCAGTTGCCGATTGCCGCCGACAGCGTGCTGACGGGTTGCGCCGTGAGCTGCGCGATCGACTGGCCAAACAGCTTCACATGGCGCGCCACCGGATTCAGCCGTTCGCCGTCGCAGGCCGGGCAGGCTTCAGGTTCCTCCTGCTGCCACTCGTTCCAGGTCGCCTCTTCACCGGTCTGTTCCGCGTCGAAACCGGTCAGCTTCAGACCGGTGCCCATGCACTTCGCACACCAGCCGTGCTTCGAATTGAACGAGAACAGCCGCGGATCGAGTTCCGCGAAACCGGTGCCGCAGCTCGGGCAGGCGCGCTGGGTCGAATACACTTCGACCGCCGGCGCCGGCGCGTCCGGCTGGCCGAGCCGGTCGAGCGGTGCAAGCAGGTGCAGCACACCCTTGCCGTGTTCGAGCGACTGGCGCACCGCGTCGCGCAAGGTCTTTTCGTCGCGCTCGCTGACCACGAAATCGCGGATCGGCAGTTCTATCGTGTGTTCCTTGAAGCGATCCAGCCGCGGCCAGGGCGAGGTCGGCAGGAATTCGCCATCGACCCTCAGGTGGGTGTGGCCGTGCGATTTCGCCCAGCGCGCCAGTTCGGTGTAGTAACCCTTGCGGCTGATGACCAGCGGCGCCAGCAGGCCGATGTGCTGGCCGCGCCGCTCGCGCAGGATGCGCGCCACCATCGCGTCCTCGGTCTGCGGTGCGATCGCGCAGCCGCAGTCCGGACAGTGCTGCACGCCCAGCTTCACGTACATCAGCCGCAGGAAGTGGTAGATCTCGGTCTGTGTCGCCACCGTGCTCTTGCGGCCACCGCGGCTGGTGCGTTGCGCGATCGCCACGGCCGGCGGAATGCCGAACACGCCGTCCACATCCGGCTTGCTTTCCGCCTGCACGAACTGGCGCGCGTAGGCATTCAGCGATTCGAGATAGCGACGCTGGCCTTCGCCGAACACGATGTCGAATGCCAGCGTGGACTTGCCCGAGCCGGACACGCCGGTCACCACGGTGAAGCGGTCGCGCGGGATGTCGACCTCGATGTTCTTCAGATTGTGTTCGCGCGCGCGGTGCACCACGATGCTGTGGGCGGCGCGAGCGCGCAAGCCGGAAGCGTGATCGTAGCTTGCAGGCGCTTCCCTCACCCCGACCCTCTCCCGCTGATGCGGGAGAGGGAGCAAACCGTCGCCCGAACGCCCGTCCTTCTCCCCGATCACCGAAGCCCGCGTCCCGCCCTTCTCCCTCTCCCCGATCACGGGGAGAGGGCCGGGGTGAGGGGCAAAGGTGTCGGTGATGCGATATTCGGCGAGCGCGCGCCCGGTGTGCGAGGCGGCGCAGGTCACGATCTGCGCCGGCGTGCCTTCGAACACGAGCTGGCCGCCGTCCTCACCGGCTTCGGGGCCGAGGTCGATCAGCCAGTCGGCGGCGGCGATGACGTCCAGATTGTGTTCGATCACCAGCACGGTGTGGCCGGCATCCAGCAGTTTCGAAAAGGCGCCAAGCAGGCGTGCGATGTCGTCGAAATGCAGGCCGGTGGTCGGTTCGTCGAGCAGGAACAGCTTGCTGCCGGTGGCCTTGTTCTTCTTCTTCGTGGCCGCTTCGGCGAGGAAGCCGGCCAGCTTGAGCCGCTGCGCCTCGCCGCCGGACAGCGTGGGCACCGGCTGGCCCAGTGTCACGTAATCGAGGCCGACATCGACCAGCGCCTGCAGGCCGGCCATCGCGCTGTCCGCGTAGCGACGGAGTCTGGGTTCAAGGTCGGCGAGGTCGCGCAGCCAGTCCAGCGCATCGCGCACCGTCATCGCCAGCAGGTCGGAAATGCTGCGGCCGTCGAGCGTGATTTCGCGCACCTCGGCGCGGTAGCGCGTGCCGTTGCAGTCGGCGCAGCGCAGATATACGTCGGACAGGAACTGCATTTCGACGTGCTCGAAGCCGGTGCCGCCGCAGGTCGCGCAGCGCCCCTTGCCGGCGTTGAACGAAAAGGTGCCGGCGGTGTAGCCGCGCTGCTTTGCCTCGGCCTGCAGTGCGAACAGTTCGCGCATCGGGTCGAACGCACCGACGTGCGTGACCGGATTCGAGCGCGCGCTCTTGCCGATGGCGGATTGGTCCACCATCACCACGTCGGCGATCTGCCCGACCCCTTCCAGCGCGTCGTGCTCGCCCGCGCTTTCGGTCGGCCGGCCGAAGTGCTTCAGCAGCGCCGGATACAGCACATCCTGGATCAGCGTCGACTTGCCCGAGCCGGATACGCCAGTCACGGCGACCAGATGGCCGAGCGGGATCGCGATGTCGATCCGCTTCAGGTTGTGCGCCCGGGCGCCGACCAGCCTGAGCGTCGGGCTGGTGGTCTTCACCGCCCGCCGGGTGGCGAGCGCGGCATCGACCGTGCGACGCCCGGCAAGGTAGTCGGCGGTCAGCGTGTCGGCCGTCGCGATTCCGGACGGCGGGCCGTCGAACACCACTTCGCCGCCGCGCGAACCGGCGCCGGGGCCGATGTCCAGCAGGCGGTCGGCGTGGCGCATGATCTGCGGATCATGCTCGACCACGACCAGCGTATTGCCGGCGTCCTTGAGACGCCGCATCACGCCGATCACGCGTTCCATGTCGCGCGGGTGCAGACCGATCGACGGCTCGTCGAGCACGAACAGCGTATTCACCAGCGAGGTGCCGAGCGCCGTCGTGAGGTTGATGCGCTGCACCTCGCCGCCGGACAGCGTGCGCGACTGGCGGTCGAGATTCAGGTAGCCGAGGCCGACGGTGCACAGATAGCCGAGCCGGGTGCGGATTTCCGCCAGCAACTCTTCGGTCGCGGTATCGAGCGGCGGCGGCAACTGCAGTGCATCCATCATGGCGCGCAACTTCGACGCCGGCCACTGCATCACGTCGTGGAAGTTGAATGTCCGAGTGTCGAGCGAGTGCTGATGCCCTCGCTCGCCCTCACCCCGGCCCTCTCCCGGGGGGAGAGGGGGACGTTTGACATGTTCCGGCGCTGATGCGCCGGAACATGGAAAGTGGATTTTCCACAGCGCGGCATCAGGCTTGAGCCGGCTGCCGCCGCAGGCGGTGCACGGGGTGTAGGCGCGGTAGCGCGACAGCAGCACCCGGATGTGCATCTTGTAGGCCTTGGTTTCCAGCCACTCGAAAAAGTGGCGCACGCCGTACCAGGTGCCCGGCCAGGACTTCTGCCAGGTTTTCCACTTCACATCGCCTTCGAGCACCCAGCGGCGATGTTCGGCGCTCAGTTCGGCGAACGGCACGTCCATCGGCACGCCGTGTTTCGCCGCCATCTTTTCCAGATCGGTCTGGCATTCGTTGTACGACTCGGTCTGCCAGGGCTTGATCGCGCCACCGGCGAGCGTCTTGCGCTCGTCCGGAACGACCAGTCCGAAGTCGATGCCGATGACGCGCCCGAAACCGCGGCAGGTTTCGCAGGCGCCGAGCGGCGAGTTGAACGAGAAGTGCGCCGGCAGCGCCGGGCTGTAGGCGATGTCGCAGTCGGCGCAGTGCAGGCGGTTGGAAAACGCCCAGCGCGCGGCAGTGGCGCCTTCGGCATCGAGCACCTGCACGTGCATGACGCCCTGACCGAGTCGCAGCGCGGCTTCGACTGCCTCGGCCACGCGCGCACCTTCGGCGCTGGCCGCGCGAAAACGGTCCTGCACCACCTGCAGCGTGCTGCCGTCGCGCGCATGGATGCGCGTGTAGCCCTGGCGCTCCAGCCATCCCTGGATTTCGGCGTCGCTGAAATTGTCCGGCACGGTGACCGGCGCCGTCACCACCAGGCGCGGGTCGCCCGCTTGCGCCGCGCGCGCATTGATCTGCCGCGCGATGTCGTCGGCCGTCTGTTCATGCACCGGCTGGCCGCAGCCGCGGCAGTGCAGCGTGGCGGTACGCGCGAACAGCAGCTTCAGGTGATCGTTCAGTTCGGTCATCGTGCCGACCGTCGAGCGCGAGGTGCGCACCTGATTGCTCTGGTCGATCGCGATGGCCGGTGGCACGCCGGAGATCGAATCGACCTGTGGCGCATCCATGCGGTCGAGGAATTGCCGCGCGTACGGAGAAAAGGTTTCGACATAGCGCCGCTGGCCTTCGGCGTACAGCGTGTCGAACACCAGCGAGGACTTGCCGGAACCGGACACCCCGGTCACCACGGTCAGCAGGCCGAGCGGGAAATCGACATCGATGTTCTTCAGGTTGTTCTGCCGCACGCCACGCAGGCGGATGGCGTCGGTCGGCGCGAGGCCGGCAGGTCGATAGGTTCGGTGCGTCACGGGCGGGCGGTCTGACGGAAGAGGTTTCGAGGTTGAAGGGTATCAGCGCCCGGGGTGGGGCAGCCGCCGCGTCGTGACGGCGTCAGGCGTTCACGGCCGCAGGAAAGCCGGCAGTCGGGTCGCGTCGCCCTTCCAGAAAGGCAGGCTTTTCCCGGCATCGATGTCGGCCTCCAGCCATTCGACCGGAATCGCGTAGCGCTTTTCGCCCGGTGTGCTGGAGATGAAGGCGAGCAGGCCGATCAGCTCGCCATCGTTGTTGAACAGTCCGCCGCCGCTGTCGCCGACCACGAAGGGCACGCTGGTTTCGATCACCGCGCCGCCGTCCATCGGGTGCAGCGCGCTCACCTCACCGACCATCAGCCGCACATCGTTGCCGTAGGCACCGCTGAACGCAAGCAGGCGGTCACCGGTCTTCAGGTCGGTGCTGCGCGCGAGTTTCGCCGCCGGGGCCGCGAGGCCGGGCGCGCCCAGTACGCACAGGTCGCGTGCGCGGTCCTGCCGGGCGAGGGTAGCCGGCGAGGCGACGTACTTGTAGCTCACCTTGATTCCGGTTGCGCCCTCGACAACATGGCAGGCGGTCGCCACGCGTTCCCCCGGCAGCACGACGCCGCTGCCGACCGACACGGACCCGTCGGGCTGAGTGGCCAGTATGCGCATCGTGGTCTGGATGGCCGTGGCGATGCCCTGGGCCAGAGCCCCCGTGCTGCACGTCAGGCAGGCGAGAAGGATGATCAGGCTCTTCATGGCAACTCCACTGGATTCGGTGTGTCTCGGACTTGAGGCGCTGCGCTTGGTTGCACCGGGGTGGCATTCTGTACCGTACAGAATGGTATGGTCGAAGCGGATTTCAGTTCGGGAGAGCAGGCATGCGGATGTCGATCAATGTCCAGATTCTGGTTGGCGCAGCGGCAGGCGTGGCGCTTGGCATGCTGCTGGGTGCACTTCCTGCGGATGCGGCGCTGCGCGTGCAGGGGCTGTACGTTGCGTCGCTCGTCGGCGGGCTGTTCATTGCACTGCTCAAGATGGTGCTGGTACCGCTGGTGTTCGCGTCCATCGTGGTCGGCATTGCCGGCCTGCGAAGACAGCAGAACATGCAGCGCGTGTGGGTGACCACCCTGCTGTTCTATGGGGCGACACTTGCCATAGCTGTGTTGCTCGGGCTGCTGGCCGCCAATATCTTCCGGCCAGGCGCCGATATGCAGGTCGAAATGTTTGCCGATGCGATGGCAGCCTTCGAAGCCAAACGCCTGCCCTTCCCGGAGTTCCTGACCCAGTTCGTTACCGGCCTGTTCCAGAATCCGTTCGCCTCGCTGGCCCAGGGGGCCATCGTGCCGCTGGTGGTGTTTGCGCTGATCCTCGGTGTGGCGCTGGTGCAGGGCGGCGAACGCTACGCGACGATCAACCGGCTGATGGAAGAAATGCTCGACCTGTCGCTGAAGCTCGTCGGCTGGGTGATGGTGCTGGCGCCATACGGGGTCGCTGCGCTGCTCGCGCGCCTGATCGCCACGCAGGATGTGGCGCTGCTCGGCACCATGCTGACCTTCGTGCTGGTCGTGCTCGGCACCACGCTGTTCCACGGTGTTGTCGTGCTGCCCGGCCTGCTGTGGCTGATCGCCCGCGTCAGTCCGCTGGCGCTGTGGCGCGGCGCCCGCGAATCACTGATCACCGCCTTCGCGACCAGTTCCAGTGCCGCAACCATGCCGATCACGCTGCGCGTGGTCGAGAAGAATTTCGGCGTGCGTCCGGCCACGGCGGGTTTCGTGGTGCCGATCGGCACCACGATGAACATGGATGGCACGGCGTTGTACGAAGCGGCGGCCGCATTGTTCATCGCCAATCTGGTCGGCATCGAGTTGAGTCTGGGCCAGCAAATCGTCGTGTGTCTGATGTCGATGCTGGCGGCGGTCGGTGCGCCCGGCATTCCGAGCGCCGGCATGGTGACGATGGCCATGGTGCTGCAGTCGGTCGGTCTGCCAGTCGAGGCGATCGCCATCCTGCTGCCGATCGACCGCCTGCTCGACGCGGTGCGCACGACAGTGAATGTCGAAGGTGACATCGTCGGCAGCATTGTTGTCGAGGCCCTTAACCCGCCGACTGCCGATGCGACGGCGCAGCAGCGCACGCTTCCGACCTGATGCTGCAGCTTCTTCTCGGCGGCACCGCTCGCGCGTCGTCAAGTCCGCGCAATCCGCGCGGCCGGTGATTCGGTCGAGTCGCCGATCTCAGCGCTGATAAGTCATCATTGCCACGCTGGAACGACGCCTTATTGCACCGTGCAAGAGGCGTCGGCGTCGCTGCCCAGACCGGTGCTGCCGCCCAGCCCGCCCGGCCCGGGACGCGCCGCGGTCGACGACGGCAAGGCCTTGTCCAGCCCGGGGTTTTCCGACAGCGTTGCCGGTGCGCTGTCCTTGCTCGACACGACACCGGCCTGACCGACTTCGAACGTTTTCGATCCGGCATCGTTCTTCACTTCGATGCTGCCTTCCTCGACGTCAAACACCAGCGCCGGCTCGCCCGGCTTGCGATCCTTGGCTTCTTCCAGCGCCTTGATGCAGGCCGGATCTTCCTTCTCCGCTTCGTCGCACAGCAGCATGCCGAAGCGCGTGCCGCGGATGCCGATGGTCGCCGTGACCGTGCTGGCGCGGTAGCCCTCGCGGTTGCGTTTGCCGATCAGTCCGGTCACTGCGCGCAGGCCGCCCTTGAGCAGGCTGTACAGCAGGCTGTCCTTTTCCGGCCTGGCTTCATCGAAGGCGAAGCCGTCGATCTTCACCTTGCTGCGCGGGCGCAGCGCCAGCGACGAGCCATCACCGAATTCGATGCGCGCCACCGTGCTCTTTTCGGTCGTGATCACGTCGCCGTTGTAGATCGATGAATCGCGCCCGAGGATGCGCGTCTTGTTGTCGGGCGTCTGCACGTACATCGTGCCCGACACATAGCTGACGCGACCCGCAGTGGGCACCGGTGTGGCTTGCGGATCTTCGGCCTGGGCCAGCGGCACCACGACGAGGACTGCGGCAATGGCGCTGAAATGACGAGCGTGAGACATGACAGGACTCCTTATCTGCACTGCAGGCGGCTGGCGCTGAATTCGCGCAGCGGTTGCTCGAACGACGGGCCCGAGGCGGTGACGATTTCGCTCAGCGCGTCGATGTTCGCGATGCTGACGGGCGGGTTGAACGTCGGTGTCTGTGATGACAGAACCATTATGCGCGGCGGCTGGAATATTTCCGGCAGCAACGTGGTGGTGATCACCTGCACTTCAGGTTGCGTCACGGCCGGTGCCGATGTCACCGCGAAGAGCACGTTGAACAGCGCCGTGCCACTGCCCAGGCTGAGCGTGAAGCGCGCCGAGTCGTTGCCATTGAAGCCGGCGTTCGCCGTGTATTGCCACGCCGACTGCTGGCCCTCCAGTACGCCATTGTTCGGTCCGCTGGACAACACTACACCGCTGCGCAGGCTGAACAGCAGCGGTGTGCCCCCCGTGGTGGCAAAGAACTGGTTGATGACCGGCGCAGACGTGGGCGAAAAGCTCAGCGTGCCGTTGCCGCCAATGCGGTTGAAGATGTCCGGTGGCAGGTCGCCGCCCAGTTCCATCGTTGCGTTGTCGCCGATGACGAACAGACCACCACCGCCGATGCCGCCGGTCAGACCGAGATTGCCCGCGCTGGCCTGTACGTTGCCGTCATTGACGAGGCGCACTGCGACGTTCGAAGTGCCGCCGCCCAGCGTGCCTTCCAGCGTACCCCGGTTGACCAGGCTGCCGGTGCCGCCGACGCGGGTATTGCTGCCCAGTCCGAGCGAGGCCCCGTCGCTGACGATCAGTTGCGAGCCGCCGTTCAGCGCCAGTTGCGTACCGGTGTCGAGCAGGCCGGAACCGCCTACGTTCAGCACGGCCCCGTTGAGAGCCAGGTTGCTGCCATCGAGTACCGTGTCGCCGCGCACCACGATGACGCGTCCATTGCCGCCGATCGAACCGGCCGTCCAGATCAGGTCGTCGGTCACGGTCAGCGCGCCGCTGCCACCGATGTTGCCGGCGACAAGCAGGTCGCCGAAAGTGGCGTTGCTGTTGAAATTGACCAGGGTGTTGCCGCTGACGCGCGTCTCGCCGCTGACGTTGTAGCCGCCATTGACATTGAACACGCCGCCGGAGAAGGCGGTGAATTCGACGTCACCCGGACCGGTGATCGACGAGCCGGGCCCGAAATCGCGGAAGGCGTCGCGGAAGCGCAGCGTGGCGCCTGAATCGACCGAATAGGCGCCGCTGTCGGCACCCGGCCCGGAGGCGTCGGTGTCGTGTGCCAGCACAGACAGTGTGCCGCTCTCGACAGCGACCGAACCGTTGTTGGCGAAGATCATGCCGCCGCCGCTGCCGAACTCGAATGTCGCACCGCTATCGACGATGACGCTGCCGTTGTTGTTCAGGCGGGTGGTCGTCAGGTTGCCGGAACTGCCGGACAGCACGTTCAGCGTGCCGTTGTTGGTGAATACATTGCCGTTCATCGTGCCGCCGGCGTAGTTGAGCACGCCGTTGTTGAGCAGGGCGTTACCGAAGTTCAGATTGCCGCCATTCAGGTTCAGCGTTCCGCCGGAATTGACCGTGGTCGGTGCATTGAGCACACCGCCGGTCAGGGTCAGCGAATTCGCGTTGCCGATGGTCAGTCCGGCAACCGTCACGGTGGGGATCGCGTTCAGCACGACATTGGCGCCGCCGGCGAGATTGATGAACACCAGATCATTCACGCGCCCGTTCACGCCGGGAACGATGTCACCGGTCCAGTTGGCGGCGTCGCTCCACGATTGTGTGCCTGCACCGCCGTCCCAGCAGATGCCGATGTTGCACGAGGTGTAGCCCAGGCTGAGCACGCCGCCGAGCGCGCGCGTCGTGAAACCGGTCGGCGCGGACAGTTGCAGCGCGCCGGCGTCGAGCGAGCCGGTCGCCGTGACGACGCCGAGCTGCATGCCCTCGACCGGCGCTGCGCTGCCGAGCGCCTGCACGTTGAGCACGCCGTCGAGCAATGTGTTGCCGCGGACGTCGAGCACGTCGAACTGGTTGGCCGCGGTACCTGCGAATTCCGCTTCGAGACGTCCCGCCGCGCTCTGCGCAAAGTCACCGAGCACGGTCAGGCGGCCGATCCGGTCGTCGCCGCCCGGGCGCACGATGCCGCTGCTGGTGAGCGTGCCGCCGCCGACGTCGAGCGTGCCGCTGCCTTCGATGACGCCGGTGTTCGTCAGCACGTTCGCCGTGCGGACGGTGGCGCCCCCGGCGATGTGCATGACGCCGCTCAGCGCGCCGAGCGATGCCAGCTGCAGCGTGCCGGTCTCGCCGCGGTAGCTGCCGCCCTGATCCACCAGACGCGCCTGATTCTCGAATCCGCTGCTGCCGGTGCCGCCGGTCTTGGCGAGCGTGCCGCTGTTGTTGAAGTTGCCACCGCCAGCGTCTCCGCCCACCACGCCATCGGATGCGAAGTTGAATCGTCCGGTGTTGTTGAAGGTGGTGCCGTCATTGATCAGCAGCGAGCGGCCGGCACTGATGTAATCGACCGTGCCGGCGTTGTTCACCGTGACGCCGCTGAGCACCAGATGGCCGCCGTTGGTGTGGGCGTTGAAGGTGCTTGAGCTGCCGGAAGCGAGGTTCAGCGTGCCGCCGGAGATCGTCGCGCCGCTGGTCCAGTTCAGTCCGCTGGTCATCGTCAAGGTGCTGCTGCTGCCGATGTTGATCGTGCCGCCGCTCAGGAACACCGGGCCGCTGAATGTGGCACCCGAAGTGTTGATCGTCGCGCCCGCGAGCTGGGCGCGGCCGTTGATCGTCGACCCAGCGGCAAACGTATGCACGCCGGCGCTGAACTGCACGCCGTTGCCGGCGATGTTGAACGCCCCGGCGTGATTGCCCTCTGTCTGCAGCACTATCAGACCGGTGCCGCTATCGACGACGCCGCCATCGAGATTGTTGAAACGGACGAAGTTCGTGAAGCTGCTGACGCCGGTGCCGCCCGTCTTGGCCAGGGTACCGCTGTTGTTGAAGTGACCGCCGAAGCCCGCCGTCTCGTTGAGGTTGCCGTCGGAGGCGAAATTGAAGCGGCCGCTGTTGTTGAAGCGCGTGCCACCGTTGATCAGCAGTTCGCGACCCGCGCTGGTGTAATTGACGGTACCGGCGTTGTTGACCGTGACGCCGGCGAGGACGAGGTGGCCGCCGTTGGTGTGGGCGTTGAAGGTGCTCGTGCTGCCGGCGACCAGGTTGAGCGTGCCGCCGGCGATGCTGGCGCCGCTCGTCCAGTTCAGGCCGTTGTTCAGTGTCAGCGTGGTGTCGCTGTTCTGGTTGATCGAGCCGCCGGACAGATTCACCGGGCCGCTGAAGGTGGCGCCGGCCGTATTGACCGTCGCGCCTGCGAAATTGGCGATGCCCTGTATCGTCGCGCCGGCCGCGAAGCTGTGCGTGCCTGCGTTGAAGCGCACATTGCTGCCGGCGATGTTGAACACGCCGTCATGGCTGCCGTCGGTCGGCAGCAAGATCACGCCGGTGCCGGAATCGACGATGCCGCCATTCAGGTTGTTGAAGCGGGCGAAGTTCGCGAAGCCGCTGCTGCCGGTGCCGCCGGTCTTCGCCACGGTGCCGCTGTTGTTGAAGTTGCCGCCGAAACCGGCCGTCTCGCTGACGTTGCCGTCGGAGGCGAAGTTGAAGCGGCCGCTGTTGTTGAACGTCGCGCTGTTGTTGATCAGCAGTTCGCGACCGGCGCTGGTGTAATTGACGGTGCCGGCGTTGTTGACCGTAACGCCGCTGAGCACCAGATGGCCGCCGATGGTGTGGGCGTTGAAGGTGCTGACGCTGTCTTCGCCCAGCGCGAGGGTGCCCGGGCCGGCGATGGTCGAGCCGCTGGTCCAGTTCAGCGCGCCGTTGACCGTGACCGTCCGGTTCGCCGCCACGCCCAGCGTGCCGCTGGTGTGATTCAGCGTGCCGTCGATTTCGAAGTCACGGTTGAAGGTGTAGTTGCCGGGTGCAAAGGTGAGCGCGCTGCCCAGAACCGTCCGGCCGCTGCCGTCATGGGTGCCGGCGGTCTGGCTGAATTGTGTGGCGACATGCAGATCGCCGGCGCCGCTGAAGCTGCCGCCGGTCTGGATGAAGCGGGCAGCATCGAGCCGGGCGTTGTTGACGAGCGCGCCGGTGCCGCTGATGGTCAGGTCGCCGGCCAGCATCGACGCGAGGTCGCTATTGCTGCCCGATAGACCGGTCAGCGTCAGCGAACCGCCGGCGATGGTCAAATGATTGCTGGCAGCCGTCGTCAGGCTGGCGATCGAATGCGTGCCGCTGTTCAGCACGACGCTGCTGCCGCTATCGAGCGCGATGAACACGAGGTCGTTCAGGCCGGGCAGGGCGTCGCCGGACCAGTTGGCGGCGTCCGTCCAGAGGGCGGTGCCTGCGCCGCCGTCCCAGCAGATGCCGCCGCAGACGATGCTGCCGAAGCTGATGCGGAAGGCAGTGCCGTCTACCGCCGTCGTATAGCCGGCGACCGGTGTGTCGATTGTTGCAAACGAGCCGCTGATGCCGTTACCGGCGGTGATCAGGGCGAGCGACAGCGGACCGCGCACGTAGTCGGGATCTTCGGTGATCATCAGCGTGCCGCCCAGCGTGACCGAACCGCTGACGGCAAGCTGGTCGTAGGTGCCTGCAGTGCTGCCGCCGATCCACAGGTCGAGAACGCCGGAGTCCGTCTGCACGAAGTTGCCGGTCACGCTCAGCGTGCCGTACTCGAGGGTACCCAGGGCGCCGGCGTTGGTCAGCGTGCCGCTCGTGCCGACGTCGATCGTGCCGTTGCCGAAGATATCGGCGCCACTGTTGATCGTGAAGCCGCCGAGGCGGCGCAGTACGCCACCGGCGCCGAGGTCGGCATCGCCGTTGTAGGTCAGTGCGCCACCGATTTCCAGAGTCGAGCCCGCGCCGATCTCGATGAAGTTGTTGTGGATGAAGGTGCCACCGCCCGAGGCGCCGGAATAGCCGATGTTGAAACGCAGCCGGCCGCTGTAGACATTGATCCGGCCATTGTTGGTGAAGTTGGCGTAATTCGCCGTGCCGCCCGGAATGCCCAGCGTGCCGATCGCGAATTCACCGGTACCGGCCGTTTTCGAGATGACGCCGCTGGCGTGATTGACCATCGTGAACGTTCCGGTACCGGTCGAGCGGTCGCCGAAACTGAAGTCCGATGCCAGATCGATCAGGCCGTGGTTGTCCACGCGCCCGGCACCGATGACGTCGATATGGCCCTCCAGCCAGTTCAACGTGCCGAAGTTGGTCAGCGAGCCGGCGCCGAAGCGCTTGTAGCTGGTCGACTGCACGTCGTCGCTGCCGGTACCGCTCAGGGTGAGCGATGCGCCATTGGCGATGACGAGGTTGCCGGTCAGCGTGCCGCGCGTCCAGCTGCCACCGCCGACGATGCTGAACGTCGAGCTGCCCGCCAGCGTGCCGCCATTCCAGTTGTAGGTGCCGGCGCCGGACGCCGCGTTCAAGGTCAGCGTGCCGCCGGTCTGGGTCAGCGAACCGGCCTGCAGGCTGGCCTGCGCGATGACCTGGCCGCTGTCGGCCAGTTCGAGGTTGGCGATCGCGCCCGGTGTGCTCAGCGTGAAGCGGGCCGAATCCTGTACGCGCACGGTGAAGGTGTTGTCGGCGATGGGCGATGAGGTGGTCGAACTCGTTACCTGGGCGGAATTGATGAATTCAATCCGCCCACCGCCGTCGAACTGGCCGGTCGCGTCGAGCAGGTAGGTCGCGCTGCCGCCGTAGCGGCCCGTGGCGCCGAAAGCCACATTGACCACACCGGCATTGCTGGCGCCGCCCGTCGTGGTGAGTGAGCCGCTGTCCAGCGAGAGCCGGCCGCCCTGTTCGATATCCAGACGTCGTGCGATCGTGCGCGTGCCGGCGCCGTAGCTGAATGTCGATCCAGCGGCAAGAACGAGACGCCCGGTACCGCTGACATCGCCGCCGGTCCAGGTTGAACCCGACTGGGTGAAGGTGACTGTTCCGCTGCCGCCGAAGATGCCCGATGACAGCATCAGTCGTGCAAGTTGCGCCGCACCGTTGAAGTTTGCCGTGCCGCCGCTGATGACCAGATCGCCGGCCAATGTGGCCACGTCCGTCACCGTGAGACTGCCGCCCGACACGACCAGCGTGTTGCCGGCAGCGGTATTCAGACTGCGTATCGTGTGATTGCCGTTGGTCAGCTCGACGCTGATGGTACCCAGATCGATGAACACGAGGTCGTTCGTGCCGGGCAGCAGGTCGCCGGTCCAGTTGGCCGCATCGGTCCACAGCAGCGAACCGGCGCCGCCGTCCCAGCACACGCCGCCGCAGATCGCGCCCGCGTAACTGAGCACCTGACGATTGCCGACAGCCTGCGTGCTGTAGCCGCTCGGCAGCGTGACGGTCGAGAAGCTGCCACTGAGCGCGCTGGCGGTCACGACATCCGAGGTGCCGCCGGTCGAGATGTAGCCCGGCAGCTCGCTGACCACCAGCGTGCCGCCCAGCGTGGCCGTGCTGCTGATGATCAGCGCATCGGTGCCAGCGTTGCCGCGTTCGATCTGCAGCGTGCCTGTGGCGTCCTGCACGTAACGGCCGGTGATGCTCAGTGTGCCGATACTGCCGGTGCCGCCGGGGCTGACAGTGCCCTGGTTGAGCAGGCCGGTGCCGCCGGTGATCAGCGTGCCATGGCCGGCGATCAGGCCGGTATTGGTCAAGGGCGAACTTGCGGTGCTGAAGATCGTGCCCGGCAGCAACTGCAGCGTGCCCGCATTCTGGTTGAAGCCGTCGGCGATCACACTGCCCTGACCCAGGATCAATGTACCCGGGTTCTGCAGGCCGACCGGGCTGTACACATTCAGTGTGCCGCTGCCGACCTTGGTCAGCGTGCCCTGGTTGACGAACGTACCCGCCGGGCCGCTGGGGTACCACAGGCCGGGATTGCCACTGCCGGTGTCGAAGTAGAGCTGGGCACCGGTGGCATTGGTAAAGCTCGCGCCGCTGCCGATATAGAAATATCCACTGGTCTTGAACATGCTGCTCGAACCCGACCCATTGGTATGCACCATGGAACGGCCGGCCAGACCGAAGCTGCTGGTTCCGCTCAGTTGCAGGACGCCGCTGACGGTCAGCGCGCCGCTGCCGGTGACATTGCCGCCGGTCCATTCGTAGCGGCCGGACAGCGTGTTGTCACCGGTGCCGGCGAAGCTGCCGCCCGACTGTTGCAGCGTGATGCCGGTATCGAGGCCGTCTGCGAAGGTCAGCGTGCCGCTGGTCAGGGACAGCACGCCCGCGCCACTGAACACGGCGCCCGCGATGGCAGTGGTGGTACCGCCCGTGACGCGCAGTTCGGTACCGCCGGCGAGTTGCTGGGTGCCCGACAGGGCGTGGGTGCCGTCCAGCGTCACCAGGCCCCGGGCCACCGCGAAGGTGCCCTGCTGATCGAACTGCACGGCCCCGAAGCTACCGAAGTCGAGCCGGCCGGCACCTGTTTTCGTCAGGGTGCCGGTGTTCTCGAAACGTCCGATGGCCGGGCCGGCGTCCTGATCGATGTACATGATGCTGCCGCTGCCGGCCACGTCCAGGGTCAGCACGCCTGTGTTGCGGAAGATCGCCCCGTTCTCGAGGTTGAATCCGCTGCTCGACGTATTCGCGATGCGGCTGTTGCCGCTGGCGTTGCTGTGCAGGAGCAGCGTGCCGTCACGCAGGTAAACCGTTGTATTGCCGCTCTGGCTGAACACGCCGCTTGCGTTGAGCGTGCCGCCGCCGTTGATGCTGCCGCCCGTCCAGGTCAGTGTGTTGCCGAATGTTGCGCTGCTGCCGGTTGCAACCGTCAGCGTGCCGCCGCTGATGATCTGATGGGCCGCGATGTCGACCCCGTTGCCCAGGGTCAGAACGCCGGCAGCCAGATCGAGTGCGCCCGCGCCGGTGACCTCGGTACCGGCCGCGATGGTCGTGGTGCCGCCCAGTACGCGCAGCGTTGAATCCGCTGCGATGTCCAGTGTGCCGCCCAGCGTCACCGTATTGCCCAGCGTGACCAGGCCTTCGGCGATCACGAAGCTGCCTTGCTGCACAAGCTGCAATTGTCCGAAGTTGCCGAAGTCGACCCGGCCGGCGCCGACCTTGGTCAACGTGCCGGTGTTCTCGAAGCGTCCCGCAGCCCCGCTGTCGTGATCGATATACGTGATGCCGCCGGCATTCGGCGTATCGATCGTCAGCGACCCGGTGTTGCGGAAGATGGCGCCTTGGTCGATGTTGACGCCGCTGCCCGAAGCATTGGCAATGCGGCTGGCACCGCTGGCGTTGGCGTGCACCAGTTGCGTGCCGTTGCGCAGGTAGACCGTGGTGCTGCCGATCTGACTCAGCACGCCATTGAGCGTGAGCGTGCCCGGTGCCGTGGCATCTCCCGTGATGACGCCGCCATGCCAGGCCAGATCGCCGTTCATCACTGCTTCACCACCGATGTTCAGGGTGCCGCTCGAAAAGACGTAGTCGGTATCGATGCGCGCACCGTTGGCCAGCGTCGCGGTGGCATTGTTGTGCTGCACCCGGCCGTCACCGGTGAAGCGGGCGGCACCGGAGATGGCAATGGTGCTTGCGCCGTTCAGGTTCAGCGCGCTGTCCGCTGCCAGAGTGGTCAGGCCGGACAGGGCATGCGTACTGCCTTCGACGTTGAATGCGCCCTGCTGGATGTTCAGCGTCCCGGCCTGATCGAGATGCGTCGGGTTGTAGATGAAGAAGGTGCCGGTGCCAGTCTTGTTCAGCGTGCCCAGGTTGTGCAGCGTGCCGCCGGTGCCCGAAGAATAGTAGGTGCCGGCGTCGCCGGCGCTGGTGTCAATGGTCAGCGACGCACCTGCAGCGTTGCGCAATATCCCGTTCACGCCGTTCAGGTAGAAGTAACCGCCGCCCTTGGCGATGCGACTCAGGCCGCTGGCATTGGTATGCACCAGCGTGGTGTCGGTCAGCCCGAAGTAATTCGTGCCGCCGGCCACGTCGAGCACGCCGCTCAGGGTCAGTGTGCCGCCACCGCCGATGTTGCCGCCGGTCCAGGTCAGATCGCCGCTGGCGCTGGTGCTGTTCACCACGTTCAGCGTGCCGCTGCCGCTCAGTTCGATGTCCGACGTCAGGCTGGCCAGATTCAGGTTGAGCGTGCCGGAAACGATCTGGATCAGGGTCTGGCCCTGATCGGCATTCAGGTTGGCCGTGTACCCGGCCACCCTCAGCAGCGACGAGGGCAGCGCGAGTGCCGCGTTGTAATTGACCGTGCCGCCGCGAATGTCGATGGCGTCGAAGGCGAGACCGGCAGCGTTGAACGTGCTCGTGCCGTTGTTCTGGACGTAATTCGCGATCTGTCCGGCGCCGTTGGCGATGAACTGACTGGTGCTGTTGAGGGTGACGTTGCCGAGGACCAGTTCATCGCTGACCGTGAAGCGCCCGCTGCCATTCAGGGTCAGGTTGCCCACAACGTAGGCCTGCGCGGTCGTGAGCGAGCCGCCGTTGATGGTGAGGTGTTCTTCGGAAATCAGTTCCTCTATCGTCCAGTCGCCGGAAGAGATGGTGATCGTCGGGGTGAAGCCGACCCGGTCGATCAATACCGCCATGTCCGGACTGTTGGGTGCCACGCCGAGCGACCAGTTGGTGGCAGTTGCCCAGTCGCCGCTCGTGTTGCTGATCCATTCGTTGATGCCGATCAGCGAGTTGCCGAAGCCGAGCAGATAGGTGCCGGCGCCGTAGTAGCTGTCGTATCCGAAACCGGTCGGTACATCCAGCGTGGCGAACTGTGAGTTGCCGGTGCGCGAGGTGTAGCGGATCAACTGGAAAGCTTCCGATCCACTTGGCGGCACGTAACCGTTGATGTGATCCGTCTGCAGCGTCCCGCCGAACGTGACCGCGCCATTCACGTCCAGGGCACCATGATCGATCACGCGATCTGGACCGCCGATATCGAGGCGCAGCGTGCTGTTCGACGTGAGCACCAGATTGCCGGTCAGGCTCAGCAAGCCGCCGTCCGCGAACAGGGTGCCGGTGTTGGTCAGCGTATTGCTGCCCAGATTGAGGCTGCCGATGCCGCGGATCATTCCGGCATTGACGAAGCTGTCGCCGGAATGCATCTGGCCGCCAGCCAGACTCAGTGTGCCGGAGTTGGTCCAGATGTCGGTGGTGGCCCAGCTGTTGAGGGAGATTTCCTTGCCGGCGGTGTTGGCGGAAATGGTTCCGGCATTGACGCCGTTGTTGCCGAAGTAGATGTAACCGCCGTTGGCTCCGGCGACGGTGACGCCTGAGCCGATGGACAGCGAGTAGGAACTGGAGCCGTAGCCGAGATAGTTGTTGGCGCGCACGGCGTTGTGCGAACCGCCGAAGAGGATGGAGCCGTTACCGCCGATGGACCAG
>NZ_JAUYNV010000032.1 GCF_030698125.1 Methyloversatilis sp. | reverse complement strand
TGCGTTCTAACCCCGGCCTAACCCCGGCGATCAGAAAAGCAAAAGGCCAACCCGAAGATTGGCCTAAGTGCTTGTTTCTCTTTGCGTTGTTGGCGCGCCCGGAGCGATTCGAACGCCCGACCCCTTGGTTCGTAGCCAAGTACTCTATCCAGCTGAGCTACGGGCGCGCTGCAAAGAGGCAATATATTAGCACAAATATACTGCCGTTCAAGCTCTGAAACTGGCGGAGGAGGAGGGATTCGAACCCTCGATACAGGTTTTGGCCCGTATGCTCCCTTAGCAGGGGAGTGCCTTCGACCACTCGGCCACCCCTCCGGTCCTTCCAAAGCGCGCGAATCATACCGCCTGACCCTGCCCGGGTCAAACGCACATCGCGCTTTCCGGGCGGATCACGCCGCCGGCTGGTCGAGTTCGAACGCGCGATGCAGCACGCGCACGGCGAGTTCGAGATACTTTTCGTCGAGCACCACCGACACCTTGATTTCGGAGGTCGAAATCATCTGGATGTTGATGCCCTCTTCGGCCAGCGTGCGGAACATCTTGCTGGCGACACCCGGGTGCGAACGCATGCCGACGCCGACCGCCGACACCTTGCAGATCTTGTTGTCGCCCCTGATTTCGCGCGCGCCGATGTGCTGGCGCACGCCTTCGACGATTTCCATCGCCTTGGCGAATTCGCCGCGGTTGACCGTGAACGAGAAGTCGGTCGAACCGTCGTGACCGACGTTCTGGATGATCATGTCGACGTCGATGTTGGCGTCGGCGATCGGGCCGAGTATCTGGTAGGCGATGCCCGGGCGGTCAGGCACGCCCAGCACGGTGATCTTGGCTTCGTCGCGGTTGAACGCGATGCCGGAAATGATGGGTTGTTCCATATTGGCTTCTTCCTCGACAGTAATCAGCGTGCCCGGACCTTCGTGGCCCTCGTCCTCGAAACTGGACAGCACGCGCAGCTTGACCTTGTACTTGCCTGCGAACTCGACCGAACGGATCTGCAGCACCTTGGAGCCGAGGCTGGCCATTTCGAGCATTTCCTCGAAGGTGATGCGGTCGAGCCGGCGCGCTACGGGAACGATGCGCGGGTCGGTGGTGTACACCCCATCGACGTCGGTGAAGATCTGGCACTCGTCGGCTTTCAGTGCCGCCGCCAGCGCAACACCGGTGGTGTCGGAGCCGCCGCGGCCGAGCGTGGTGATGTTGCCATCGGCATCCACCCCCTGGAAGCCGGCCACCACGACGACGTTGCCTTCGTCGAGATCGCGCTTGATGTTGCGTTCGTCGATGGACAGGATGCGCGCCTTGGTGAACGCGCTGTCGGTCAGGATGCGCACCTGGCCGCCGGTGTAGCTGCGCGCCTTCAGACCGAGATCCTTCAGTGCCATAGACAGCAGGCCGATGGTGACCTGTTCGCCGGTCGAGGCAAGCACGTCGAGCTCGCGCGGATCGGGTGCCGGCGACACCTCTTTCGCGAGGCCGAGCAGGCGGTTGGTTTCGCCGCTCATTGCCGACACCACGACGATCACCTGATCGCCGCGTGCAACGTAGCGCGCGACGCGGCGCGCCACGCTCTTGATGCGGTCGGGCTTGCCGACCGACGTACCGCCGTATTTCTGGACTATGAGGGCCATCTGTACTTCCGCAGCGTTATACGAAAACCGGCGATTGTAACCGATCCGCTCTGGCTGCATGCCGCGCCTCGCCGGCAACGGATGACCGACAGACACACACCGCACCGGTCACCGCACAGCGTTCTCGTGACGCAAATCGTGTTGCAAAATTATGCAAATCTGTTTGATGCAGGACGACGTGATCATTTATACTGAATTTCTCCTATGCCTTTAGTGATAGGAGATTAGCGGCCTGTTTATGCGAATCAGCAAGTCGCCCGGACCGGACTTTCAAGGCAGGCGCGGCTGGGTCGTCATCCACTTCTTTCAAGGACAACGAGCATGAAATCCACTGACAATATCGACGCACGAGAGATTCGCAAGAAGCTCGGCATGAATCAGTCGCAATTCTGGTCGCGCCTCGGCGTGACGCAGAGCGGCGGCTCCCGCTACGAAAGCGGCCGCAACATGCCCAAACCGGTCCAGGCTCTGCTGCGCCTGGTTCATGTCGAACAGATCGACATCAGCAAGATCCGTCGCGAAGACATGGATGTCGTCGAATATCTGCGCGCGACCGATCCGGAAACCTTCAAGCGTCTGAAGAAGGAAGCCCGCGCGCACCGCAAGGCCGGCTGATCAGCTGCAGCTGCACAAGAAAAAGGAAGGCTCTGCCTTCCTTTTTTTTCGTTCACGGCGAGGCTTCTAGCGCAGGGACTGTGGGAGCAGCGCGGGGGTCTCAGCGAGCACTGCTCGCCGCCCGCGAAGCCGGTCGACCATGCAGGGCCGACCGTGGGAGGCTCCTACGAAAACCGCGACGGTGTTGCCTTGCGTAGGAGCGGACCCCGTCCGCGATAGGCGCGTTGATCAAGCGACGTCGCCATTTCAAAGACGGGGATCGCCTGCGGGGCAGGCTCCTACGAAAACCTCGAAGGCTTCATGACTGACGCCGTTTTTCGTAGGAGCGGACCCCGTCCGCGATAGGCGCGTTGATCAAGCGACGTCGCCATTTCAAAGACGGGGATCGCCTGCGGGGGCGGAGCGGGGGTTTCGGCGAGCACGGCTCGCCGCCCGTGGAGCCGGTCGGCCATGCAGGGCCGACCGTGGGACGGCTCCTACGAAAACCTCGAAGGCTTCATGACTGACGCCGTTTTTCGTAGGAGCGGACCCCGTCCGCGATAGGCGCATTGATCAAGCGACATCTCTTGTTCGGAACCGGTCGGCCATGCAGGGCCGACCGTGAATCGCCGCTCTCACAATGGCGGTGCCCCCGGGACACGACGCGCGCCGTCAGGGCTTGATCGTGATCTCCGCCGCCGACGGCGGTGACACCGGCAGCGGGTTGCCGTCGGCGCCGAGCAGCGTGACGCTGCCGACCTGCACGCTGGTGCTGCCGATCGGTGCCGTCGGGCTGACCCGGAAGCGCACCTCGCTGCGCGCCTCCTGACCCTCTCCGCCTGTGATGCTGACGGATGTCCGGCCCGGTGCGGTGACATTGCCCTGCGCCGTCAGCACGTTCGGGTCGTACACCAGTTCGACCGTCGCCGGCTGGGCGCCGACCGGTACCGTCATCAATACTGTCACGCCGGCCTCGCCGCCGATTGCCGCCTCACCGGTCGATTGCATGCGCAACTCGACTAGAGCGATGGCGTCCGCCGGTTCTTCGCCCGGACCCGGTTCCGGCGGTTCCGGCACCGCCGGACGAGCGATCGGCGCGGCCACAGCTGCGCCGCCGCCACTCGAACTCGACAGCCGCACGCCCTGATCCTTGCCCGTCTTGCGCACCGACAGCGACGGCGCACCGACTGCTGCCTCGGTACCGGCGGCCAGCGCCGGCATGATGTGCGCCGGGCGGTTCAGGTTGCGCACGATGCGCGGGGTGATCAGCAACACGATTTCGGTCTTGTTGGTGCTGTTGCGCTCGCTCGAAAACAGCTTGCCGATGATGGGCAGATCGCCCAGCCCGGGCAGGCGCGACGCGCTGGACCGCTCTTCGTCGGAAATCAGGCCGGCGAGAATCTGCGTTTCGCCGTCCTTCAGACGCAGCGCGGTCGCGGTCGACCGGGTGCCGATCTGGTAGGCGAGTGAGCTTTGCGGGCCCTGCACTTCGCGCACCACGCTCGACACTTCGAGCGTCATCTTGATGTCGACATCGTCTTCGAGGTGGATCAGCGGCTCGACGTCGAGCTTCAGACCGACGTCGAGATAGGTGACCGACGCCGACACGCCGACGTTGGCGGTCGAGGTGGTGGTGAATACCGGCAGCTTTTCGCCGATGTGCACCTTGGCCTTTTCCTTGTTCTTCACACGGATGCGCGGATTGGCCAGCAGGTTGGCCGAACCGTCCTGTTTGCGCAGATTGAGGATGAGGCCCGGGTTGGAAATGTAGCCGGTGAGGTCGCTGATGTCGCTGAGCGGCACGACGCCGGGCGCGATTTCCTGGCCGGGCAGCTGCACCACATTGCTGGTCACGCCAGCGGCGGTCGACTGCTGGATCACCTGCTGCTGCGAACGCAGCGCGCCGAAGCCGATCTGGTCGGGGAAATCCAGCCCCAGTTCCTTCAGCTTGTTGCTGCTCACTTCGAGCACCTCGACTTCCAGCATCACTTCGGGTTCGGCCACATCGACCGATTCCACCAGCTGTTCGGCCAGGCGCACCGCGTCGGCGGTGTCTTTCATCACGATGAGGTTGATGCGCTCATCTATATAGATATCCTTGGTCTTCACCACCGTCTTGATCAGGTTCTGCACCTGCTTGGCTTCGGCATTGACGAGGAAGAAGGTGCGCGTGACCATTTCCTTGTACTCGCGCTGCTTGGCCGCGGTGTTCGGGTAGATCAGCACGGTGTTGTCCGACAGCACGCTGCGTTCGAGCTGGTTGGTGATCAGGATGAGCCGCATCACCTCGGCCACGGTCGTGTTGCGCACGAACAGCGTCACCTTCAGGTCGGACCGCACATCCTTGTCGAACACGAAATTGATGCCGGTCGAGCGGGCGATCGCCTCGAACACATTGCGCAGCGAGGTGTCGCGGAATTCCAGCGTGACCGGCTTCTGGAACAGCCCGCCCAGTTCGGCCGGCGCGGTCTGCTTCGGGCGGGCCTGTTCGACCTCGCGCAGCATTTCGCGCGCGGCGGTGTGCGTGTTGTCCTGTTCGAGCACGTTGCGCAGGCGCGCCTCGGCGCCGCCCATGTCCTTGCGTTCGAGCAGCGTGCGCGCTTCGCGCACCATGGCGTCGTGCCTTACGCCGCGCGTCATCTGGTCGCGGATGAACTGGGCGCGCTGGTTGCGCGGATCGAGCGTCTGCGCCTTGTCGAGCGCCGCGGTGGCTTCGTCGCGCCGGCCGGCCAGACGGGCGTTTTCCGCCTGCGCCAGCAATTTGGACACGGCGACTTCGCGCTGGCGGAAGAAGGTGGCGCGGAATTCGGGGTTGTCCGGTACTTCCTTGGTCGCCTGCTCGAACAGGCTGAGCGCACGTTCCTGTTCGCCACTGATCAACGCCTTCTTGCCGTCTTCGAACGCCTGATTGGTGGCGCACCCGGCGAGGGTGACGGCGAGGAACGCAAAAATGAGCGCGCGCAGGCGGGCCGGCTGGAATGCAATCATGGGGCGCTTCCGATGGTCAGGGTCTGCCGCTGCTTGAGCGGTTCGAACATGAAGGTGATGGCCGTAGCCGTCACCGATTCAACGCGGTACTGGTTGTTCAGCAGGTCGCCCGTGCGCGCCGGCAGGATGCGTTCGCCCTGGGCGAGGAACACCGTGATGCCGCCCTCCTCCATCAGCTTGCCCTGATAGCGGAAGGGCAGCGGCGGCGCGACCGGTGCCGGTGGTGGCCCCTTGCGCGCGGCTGCGGCGGCGAGCGCCGCCGGTGACGGCGCAGGCGGCAGGAAGCTGTATGTGGCGAACAGGTCGCGACCGATTTCGGCGGCGGCGCGCACCGGTGCGTCGGCGATCAGCACGCCCGGCGCCTCGCCCACGGCCGCCACGGCGCGCGCGGCACTGGACAGGCGACGGCTGTCGGGCGTCGCCGGCTCGACATCGCCTGCATCATCCAGACCGGCGACGTACCACACCGCCGCGAGCGTGGCCGCCAGTGCGGCGATCAGGCCGCGGTTCATGGCGCGTCCCTCATCAGGATGGACACGCGCACGCTGGCATCGACATTGCCGCGCGCGATGTCTTCGCGGCGCAGCACGACTTCTTCCACCAGCACGGCCGGCGACACCTGCTGGATTTCGGCCAGCCAGGTGCGCAGCGCGGGGTAGCTGCCGCGCAGCGGAAACAGATATTCCTGCCGCGCATACCCGGCGCCGACCGGCTGCGACTCGCGGCTTTCGACGCGCGCCAGCACCAGCTTGTTGCGCCCGGCCGCCTGCGACAGTGCTTCGAGTATCGAAGGCATGCGCGCGCGCGGCACCAGCGAGGCGTCGAAGCGGTCGATCTGTTCGCGCGGCGACTCGACCGTGCGGCCCAGCGACAGGCGCTCGGCCAGCGCGCTGCGTTCGCCTTCGAGCCCACCCAGTTCGGCTTCGAGCGGTGCGGTGGCACCGAAATGGATGACCAGCGCGAATGCAAGCAGCGCCACGCCGAGCGCGCCAGCCCAGCCGGCACGCGACGCGGCATACATCAGACGGGCGCGCAGCATGTTCATGCGCCCCTCCACTGCAGGCGCAGCGAAAACGCGATCACCTGCAGGCCGTCGCGCTCCTTCAGTTCGAACACCTCGATGCGTGGCGCACCGACCGCCTGCGCATCGGCAAAGGATTCGGCGTAGGCGAACAGCGCATTCAGGTCGCGCGCCTCGCCGGTCACGCGCAGCACGCCGCGTGCCGCATCGGGCTCGACCGACAGCAACGCCACATCCTCCTTGCCGCGCGCTTCCAGTTCGGCGAACAGCGGCTGCCATTCGCGTGCGCGCTGCAGCGACAGTTTGCGCGCCACATCGATGCGCGCGCGCAACGCCGGATCATCCTGTTCGCGGCGCGCCAGCACGCGCGCCTGTTCGGCCTTGCGCGCCGCACGCCGGTTGTCGTCACGCAACGCGGCGACTTCGTCTTCGGTGGTCTGCCAGCGGTCGAACGATGCGAACGCGGTGACGGCGCCAACCGCCAGCAGCAGCCAGCCCAGCCAGCCGGGCGCATGACGGCGCTGCACGAAATCGAGTTCGGGCGTCGGTGGCCGGGTGCCCGGCCGGGCGATCGACAGCATTTTCATGCGACCACCCCGCCGGTCACGCAGCGCCAGCCGCGCGGCAGGTTCATCGACGGCGCGCCCTGGACGAACAGCTGGCCGCCATCGAGTGCACCGTCGAACAGACTGAGTCGGCGTTCGAGCAGCGCCGGCAGCGCGGCCGGATCATCGAGCGCCTCGCCGCGCATGTGCAGCCAGCGCCCGCCCGACCACAGACCCATGCACAGCCAGCCGTGCTGAAGCTGCGCGAAACCGCCCAGTGCAGCGCTGCCGCCGAACGCTGCATAGGCGCGCAACCAGGCCGGCTGCATGCTGGCCAGCCGCACGCCGGTCGCCGCCGCCCAGGCCACGATGGCCTGCACCAGCGCCGTGTCCATGCCGCAGGCCAGCACGCGCTCGGCGGGCTGGGCGTCCCAGGCGAAGGTCCAGCCCTGCGCGGCGGTGCCGAACACTTCCATCATGCGGGCGCGCACCAGCGCCTGCACCTCGTCGCGCCCGGCCACGCCGGTTGGCAGGTCGATCACCTGCCAGCGCGTCCAGGCGTTGTCGATCGACACCTCGACCGCCGCGCGCCGTGGCGTGGCAGCGGCCGGAATGCGGGCCAGCGCAGCGGCCAGCGTGTCGTGCGCCATCGGCTGCATGTCGGCATGCAGACGTTCGCCCGCGCGCGCCAGCGACAGGCCGTGCGGCCCGACCTCGAGCAGCAGTGACCTAGACGACAAAAGTGACACGGTTCAATTCCGTCAGACTGGTTTCACCACTGGCCACCAGCACCAGACCCGCTTCGCGCAGCGTGCGCGTGCCGCGCGCCCGCGCGGCCTCTTTCAATTGCCGCATCGGCGCGCGCGTCACGATCAGTTCGCGCAGTTCGTCGTCGAGCACCAGCAACTCCGCAATGGCGCGCCGCCCCTTGTAGCCGGTGCCGCGGCAATGACCGCAGCCGGAGCCGGCGCGATAGTCGTAGCCGACGGCGTCGGCGAGACCCGATTCGGCCAGCAGCGCGGCGTCCGGCTGCTGCGCGACCGAACAGTGGCGGCAGTTCAGGCGCAGCAGGCGCTGCGCGACGATGCCGTTCAGCGCCGACACCAGGTTGTACGGGTCGACGCCCATGTGCAGGAAGCGGCCGATCACGTCGAACACATTGTTGGCGTGCACCGTGGTCAGCACGAGGTGACCGGTGAGCGCGGCCTGCACCGCGATTTCGGCGGTTTCGCCGTCGCGGATCTCGCCCACCATGATCTTGTCCGGGTCGTGCCGCAACACCGAACGCAGGCCGCGCGCGAAGGTGAGGCCCTTCTTCTCGTTGACCGGAATCTGCAGCACGCCCGGCAACTGGTATTCGACCGGGTCTTCGATGGTGATGATCTTGTCGAGCCCGTGGTTGATTTCGCCGATGGTCGCGTAGAGCGAGGTTGTCTTGCCGGAACCGGTCGGGCCGGTCACCAGCAGCATGCCGTAAGGTTCGGCCGCCAGCTTGCGCATGGCGGCGCGCGCGATGTCGTCGAAGCCCAGGCTTTCCAGCGACAGCGCCTGCAGTTCCTGCGTCAGGTGGTCCTTGTCGAGCACGCGCAACACGCAGTCTTCGCCATGCACACTGGGCATGATGGACACGCGCAGGTCGATGTCGCGACCGGCGTAGGCCACCTTGAAGCGGCCGTCCTGCGGCACGCGCCGCTCGGCGATGTCGAGTTCGGCCAGCACCTTGATGCGCGATACCACCTGTTCCGCGGTGTCGGCGCCGGCGATCTGGCCGATCCGCACCATCACGCCGTCGATGCGGTACTTGACCTGCATGCCGGCCGGCACCGATTCGAGGTGGATGTCGGACGCCGCCTGCTTGAGTGCGTCGTACAGCGTGGAATTGACCACCCGCACGACCGGGCTGGCGTCGTCGGCGATGCGCGCCAGCGACAGCACTTCGGCCGAACTGGCACTGACGCGGTCGCTGTCTTCGAGCAGGCCGGTCGAGGCACGCTGGCTGTCTTCGTAGCGCGCCAGCGCGGCGGTGATGTCGTCGCGTGTCGCCACGCGCAGTTCGAAACTGGCCGGCAGGGTCGCGGCCAGCCAGTCCTGCAGCGCGCCGTCGTACGGGTCGGCGACGACGGCAATCAGGTGGCCGGCCTCGTCGACCGCCACCAGCACGGCACGCGCCAGCGCCTCGGAAAAGCGGATGCGCTCGAGCGACGGCGTGAGCGCGTTGAGCGCCGCACTGTTCATCGCCGGCAGGCCGAGCTGGGCGGCCACGCGGGCGCACATCGCATCGGGTGTGTCGCCCGACAGATCGATCAGCGCCTGCATGACCGAGCCTCTCCCGGCACGCGACCGGGCACGGGCGATCAGGTCGGCGGGCACGCCCTGCGACGCACCGGCTGGCAGGGGTGCGTTCATTGCAGGCTTTCCGCGAGCTGGAAGATCGGCATGTACATCAGCACCACGACGCCGCCGATCGCCAGACCGATGCCCAGCATCAGCAGCGGACCGAACAGGCGGGTGGCGCGGTCGAGCCAGCGCGTCATTTCTTCGTCGTGGAAGGCGGCGATGCGTTCCATCATGTCGCCCAGATTGCCGGCCCGCTCGCCGACACGCAGCATGCGCGAGGCCACGGCGGTGCTCAGGCCGACTTCGGTGAATGCATCAGACGCCGAGCGGCCTTCGCGGATCGACAGCAGCGCGCGCGACAGGCTCTGCTGCATCGGCAGCGGCAGCAGTTCGCGCACCAGTTCGAGCGACTGCACGACCGGAATGCCACCGCGCAGCAGCATGCCGACCGTGCGGAAGAAGCGCGCCAGACGGAATATCCGCATGCGGTCGCCGATGCCGGGCAGGCGCTCGAGCTGCGCCATGAAGCCCTGCCGGAACGCCGGCTGGCGCAGCGTCCAGCCGAGCCCGACGACGACGGCGATCACCGCAATGCCGAGCGCACCGGAATGCGCCTTGACGAAGTGGCCCCAGGCGAGCAACCACTGCGACGCCAGCGGCAGTTCGGTCGAAATGTCTTCATACACCTTGGAAAACTGCGGCACGACGAACGCCAGCAGGAACATGACGACCAGCAGGCCGACCACCAGCAGGATGACCGGATAGGTCGCCGCGGCGACCAGCTTGCCGCGCACGCTTTCAAGTTGTTCGCTGTAGGCGACGTAGCGTTCGAGTGCCTGGTCGAGGTCGCTGGTGCGTTCCGAGGCGCGGATCATCGCCACCAGCAGGTCGGGGAACACCGACGTCTGCGCCGCCATCGCCATCGACAGCGTCTTGCCCTGACGCAGCGCGTCGATCAGCGCCGTGAGCACGGTGCGCGACAGCGTGCGTCCTTCCTTGTCGGCCATCACTTCCAGGCCTTCGACCAGCGACAGGCCGGCGCGCAGCAGCGCCAGCAGTTCCTGGCAGAACAGCAGCACCGGAAAACGCTGGCGGGTGAAGCTGAGCGTGCGCGCACGCGCAGCCGACAGAACGGTCAGGCCATCGGCCTGAACCTGGGCGCGGGCGGAGATTTCGTCCGACGCCTCGATCTGAAGCTGCGTGATGCGGTTGGTGACGTCGATAGCCCGGATGCGGAAAAGCATGTCACCAGTTCGTGATGTCGGCGGCTTCGTCGCTGCCGCCCGGTTGACCGTCCTTGCCCAGCGAACTGAGATCGTATTCGCCGTGTTCGCCCGGCGCGCGATAGATGTACGGGCGGTCCCACGGGTCCGGCGGTACGGCCTTCTTCAGATAGGGGCCACCCCACTTGGGCGCCGTGGCCG
This sequence comes from Methyloversatilis sp., assembly GCF_030698125.1. Classification (GTDB taxonomy): domain Bacteria; phylum Pseudomonadota; class Gammaproteobacteria; order Burkholderiales; family Rhodocyclaceae; genus Methyloversatilis. The sequence continues at coordinate 133,512 of NZ_JAUYNV010000032.1, read as the reverse complement.
GGCGTTCGACCAGCGCCTTCAGGCCCTCTTCCGTCGTCGGGTAGCGGCCGTTATCCAGTCGGTACTGGTCGAGCGACTTTTCCAGCGCGTCCATCTGGGCGCGCGCCGCCTTCACTTCGGACTTGCCGATCTGGCTGAAGTAGCGCGGACCGACATAACCGGCCAGAAGACCGATGATGACCATCACGACCAGCAGTTCGAGCAGGGTGAAGCCGCGTTGTGCGACGCGGCCGGAAAGGGGTCTGTCCCGTGTTTCGTTACGTGTCATCATTGAATTAGTCTAGCCGTGCCCGACCCGCAGCAGCAAGCAATTGCGGGCAGTGCAACATGGGCGAAACCTTGCGGCAGCAAGATTGCAATACTCGACACCTTACCGGGCATGTATTTCCTGCAGATGAATCGACGCACCAAACTGATCCTCTCGCTGTGCGGTTTGCTGTGTGCCGCGCCGGCACAGGCGGACATTTACGCGCGGGAGGATGTCGAGGGCACACTGCACCTGACCGATACGCCGGTCGGCGACGGTTACGAACTACTGCTGGAAGCGCGCCCGGCGGGTATTCCGGCGAACGCCGGACGGCCGGTCGCGCGGTCGGCTGCTGCTGCAGCGCATCAACAGCGCATCGCGCGTGTGGCGGACCGCACTGGCGTCGAAGCCGGGCTGCTCAATGCGGTGGTTGCGGTGGAATCGGCCTACAACCCGAAGGCGGTGTCGCCCAAGGGCGCGGCCGGACTGATGCAGTTGATGCCGGACACGGCGCGCCGCTATGGTGTGACCGACCGCTTCGATCCGGACCAGAACCTGCTCGGCGGCGCGCTCTACCTGCGCGACCTGATTGCACGCTTCGACAACCAGCTCGAACTGGCACTGGCCGCCTACAACGCCGGCGAAGGCGCGGTCGAGAGGCACGGCCGCCGGGTGCCGCCGTTCGCGGAAACCCGGCGCTACGTGCCGAAGGTGCTCGACCACTACCGGTCGCTGCGCTGACGCACGCCGCCGCGCGGGCGGCGCGTCAGGACTTCAGACGGCCGGCTTGACTACCTATGACTGTGCATCCATCTCGCGCAACGCCGTCTTGAGCACCTTGCCGTAGTTGTTCTTGGGCAGTTCATCGACGAAGCGGTAGTGCTTGGGCCGCTTGAAGCGCGCGATTTCGGTCAGGCAGTGCGCGTCCAGTTCGGCCGAGGTCATCGGCTGGCGGGTGACGACGAAGGCAATCACCACCTCGCCCCATTCCGGGTCGGGACGGCCGATCACCGCCACTTCGGCAACCGATTCGTGAGTCAGCAGCGCTTCTTCGACTTCGCGCGGATAGATGTTGCTGCCGCCACTGATGATCAGGTCCTTGCTGCGGTCGAGCAGCGTCAGGAAGCCGTCTTCGTCGAGCCGGCCGACGTCGCCGGTGTACAGCCAGCCGTCGACGATGGACGCCGCGGTCGCGTCCGCATTGTCCCAGTAGCCATTCATGACCGCTTCGCCGCGCACACGGATTTCGCCGGTTTCCCCGGTCGGCACATCGCGGCCCTGCGCGTCGACCACCGCCACCTCGACCATGGACTGCGCAAACCCGACCGACGCCAGACGTTCGCGATAGCGCGGCTGCGTCGGGTCGTTGATCAGTGCGCGCGGCATCACGGTAATCATCATCGGGCATTCGCCCTGACCGTAGATCTGCGCGAAGTGCGGGCCGATCAGTTCCAGTGCCTCTTCGAGGTCGGCCAGATACATCGGGCCGCCGCCGTAGCAGATGGTGGCCAGGCCGGTCGGACGCTGGCCGGTCTTCTTCACCACGTCGATCAGGCGGCGCACCATGGTGGGCGCGGCGAAGAACGACGCTTCGCTCCAGTGGGCGGCGAGGTCGAAGCACTCCTGCGCGTCGAAGCCGCCCGATTCGGGCACCACGTTGATACCGGCCTGCATGACATACGGCAGGTGGAACAGGCCGCCGCCATGCGACATCGGCGCCGGGTGCAGCGCCACGTCGCCCGGTGCCAGCGCCTGCACGCTGGACAGATAACCCATGCAGGTCCAGCGCAGCTGGCGCAGCGACAAATTCACGCCCTTGGGCCGGCCGGTCGTGCCGCTGGTATAGAACAGCCACACCGGATCGGTGTCGCCGCGCGGCTCGATGGCCGACGGTGCGATGGATGCATCGCGCAGGAATCCGAACGACGACAGCACCGGCACCGCGTTGCCGCCGTCGCGCAGCACGACTTCGAGTTCGTCGCGCGCGTCGGCGCCGCAGAACACGATTTTCGAACCGCTGTGGCTGCAGATGAAGGCGGCTTCCTTGGCATGCAGCTTGGCGTTGATCGGCACCACCGCCACGCCGGCCCACCAGGCGCCCCACATCAGCGGCAGGTAGTCGGGCGTGTTGTACATGAACAGCGCCACCCGGTCGCCCGGCGCGAGACCCTGCGCACGCAGCCAGGTCGCGAAGCGCGCCGCGCTCTCGGCGAATCCGCGGTAGTTCCACAGCACCTCGCGACCGAGGGCAATGGCGGGACGATCGGGGTATTGCTGCGCGGTACGCTGCAGCCACAGGGCGATGTTCATGGGTGCTCTCTCCGTTGATATTGATTTTTATGGCTGCCCGACCGGGCGGCTTACTGCACGCGTTCGAGGATGGAACCGTAGTTGGCCACGCTGGCGCCGCCCATGTTGAGGATGCCGGCGAAGCGCGCGTCGGGCAACACGTCGGCGCGGAAGCGACCGAGCAGCATCCACGCACTGATGACATGCATCGATACGCCGGTGGCGCCGATCGGGTGACCCTTGGTTTTCAGGCCGCCGGACAGGTTGACCGGCAACTTGCCGCCGGCATGCACCCAGCCCTCTTCCAGCGCGCGGTGCCCGCCGCCGGGCGGCGTCAGGCCGATGGCTTCGTACATCATCAGTTCGGCGATGGTGAAGCAGTCGTGTACTTCCACGCTGTCGAGGTCATCGAGCGTGAGTTTTGCCGAATCGAGCAGGCGCTGCCAGGCGACGCGCGCGCCGGCCAGCTCGCTCATGTCGCGCTGCGACGTCGGCATGATGTCGTTGGCCTGCGCCGTGGCGCGCAGGCGCACGAAGGGCCGGCTGCCGTCGTGCGCGTCGCTGGCGCACAGCACGATGGCCGCTGCGCCATCGGAGATCGGCGAACAGTCGGTGCGCAGCAGACGGCCGACGACGCGCGGATTCTTTTCCGATTCGGTCGCGCAGAATTCGACGCTGAGCGGATTGCGGTACTGCGCCAGCGGGTTGTGCGCCGCGTTGTCGTGGTTCTTCGATGCGATGCGCGCCATCGCGTCGCGCGGATCGCCGAAGCGTTCGGCATAGCGGTCGGCGATCACGCCGAACATGCCGGCAAAGCCGGCCGGCGTTTCGGCTTCGTCCTTGAAGTAGGACGCACGCAGCAGCGCGTTGCCGACGTCGCGGGTGGACAGCTGCGACATCACTTCGACGCCGATCACCAGCACGCGCCGGGCCGTGCCGGCGCGGATGGCGAGCGCGCCCTGGTGCACCGCGGCGCTGCCGCTGGCGCAGGCGTTCTCGACCCGCACCGCAGGCGTCATGCGCAGGCCGGGCAGCAGATTGGCCGACAACCCCGCCACGAAGCCCTGCTTCACCATGCCGACGCCGAAGTGGCCGACCACCACGGCATCGATGTCTGTGGGTTCGAGACCCGCATCGGCAATCGCCTCGGCGGCGACTTCCGCCATCAGGGTTTCTACATCTGCGTCAGGGCGCCGGGCAAAGGGCGTGTGGGCGAAACCGGTCAGATCGATCATGGACTGTCTCCCGCGACCGCGCTCGGCGGCCTTCTGTGGCGAAATTCGGTGGCGAAAACCGGCCCCATTGGGCGGCCGGCGGATCGGGTATACATTAGGCGCGCCCGAACACCTCCGCCAGTCGCAGAACTACGCCCTGCCGAGCCAGATATGTCTTCCTTGATGCCCGATTCCACCGCCGCCGACCAGGCGGCCGACCTCTGTCCGCTGGGTATGGTGCTGACCTCGCAGCGCCGCATCGAGTGGTGCAACGACCGCTTCGCCGCCAGTTTCGGCTACCCGCGCACGGCGCTGATCGGCCAGAGCATGGCCGTGCTGTACCCGACGACCAGCGAGTTCGAGCGGGTCGGCGAGCGCGGCTGGCAGGCGCTGTTCGAATCGGGAACCTATGAGGACGAGCGGCTGATGCGACTGCGCGATGGCGGGCTGCGCTGGTTCCGCGTGCTGGGCAATGCGCTCGACCGCAGCGACCCGTACCGGCGCGCCAGCTGGCTGTTCGAACCGCTGCGCGTCAGCGGCACCGTGGACACGCTGAGTCTGCGCCAGCGCGAAGTGCTGTCGGCGATGACACGCGGTCTGACATCGAAGGAATGCGCGCGCGAACTGGGCATCAGTCCGCGCACCGTGGAGAAGATCCGCGCCCAGCTGATGCAGCGCTACGACGTGCATAACGCCGCCGCGCTGATGAGCCGCATCAGCGGCATGCCGGGCTGACGCTTGCGCGCCAGCGGTCAGTGGCTCAGCCGAGCGACTGGCGGATCTGGTCGAGCGTGGTCGGGTCGTCCAGCGTGGTCAGGTCACCCGGATCGCGCCCTTCGGCGATGGCCTGGATCGAGCGGCGCAGCATCTTGCCGGAGCGCGTCTTGGGCAAGCCATTGACGAACAGCACCCGACCCGGCCGCGCGATGGCGCCGAGCAGGTTGTCCACCGTCTGCATCACTTCCTTTTCCATCGAGGCGCGACCTTCCGGCGTCGCGACGCGGCTCGCGTCCTTGACCACGACGAACGCCATCGGCAACTGGCCCTTCAGGTTGTCCGCCACACCGACCACGGCCACTTCGGCCACACCGGCATGCGCCTGGATCGCTTCCTCGATTTCGCGCGTACCGAGCCGGTGGCCGGCGACGTTGATCACGTCGTCGGTGCGGCCGAGGATCTTGTGATAGCCGGCGTCATCGCGGATGCCCCAGTCGAAGGACGAATACACCAGCGGCGATTTGAAGAGCGAAAAGTAGGTGCGCACGAAGCGATCGTCATCGCCCCAGATCGTCGACAGGCAGCCCGGCGGCAGCGGCGGCACGATACCGACGATGCCTTTCTCGTTCGGGCCGCACTCGGTACCGTCTTCGCGGAAGATGCGCAGGTCGTAGCCATACACCGGATGACCGGGCGAACCGAGCTGGATGGCCGTCTTCTCGACACCCGGCAGTTCGCACAGGATGGGCCAGCCGGTTTCGGTCTGCCAGTAGTTGTCGATGACCGGCTTGTCGAGCGCGCTCATCAGCCATTCGTGGGTCGGCTCATCGAGTGGCTCGCCGGCCAGGAAAATCTGGCGCAGCGATGAAATGTCGTGCTTCTTCAGGTAGGCCGGGTCCTGCTTCTTCAGCACGCGCGCGGCGGTCGGTGCCGAGAACATGACCGACACCTTGTACTTCTCGACCAGACTCCACCAGATGCCCGGATCGGGGCGCAGCGGCGTGCCTTCGTACATCAGCGTCGCCATGCCGGCGATCAGCGGGCCGTAGATGATGTACGAGTGGCCGACCACCCAGCCGATGTCCGACGTCGTGAACATCGTTTCGCCGGGGTGGCCGCAGTAGATGTGCTGCATCGACGCCGCCAGCGCGACCGCATAGCCGCCGGTATCGCGCTGCACGCCCTTGGGCTTGCCGGTGGTGCCGGAGGTGTACAGGATGTACGACGGCTCGCTCGATTCGAGCCACACGCACGGCACTTTCGCATTCATGTGATGGGTGCGCAGCGTCGCGTAATCGACGTCGCGCCCCACCACGACGGGACATTCCTTGTCCAGGCCGCGGTTCACCATCAGCACGCGCGCCGGCGGGAATTCGGCCAGCGAACAGGCTTCGTCGAGCAGGTGCTTGTACGGCACGACCTTGCCGCCGCGCATGCCGGCTTCGGCCGACACGATGACTTTCGGCTTGGCATCATCGATGCGGGTGGCCAGCGAACCGGATGCAAAGCCGCCGAACACCACCGAGTGGATGGCGCCGATGCGCGCGCAGGCGAGCATGGCGAAAGCCGCTTCGGCAATCATCGGCATGTAGATCAGCACACGATCGCCGCGCTCGACACCGAGCGACAGCAGCATCGCGGCCATGCGCTCGACTTCGCGCTGCAGCTCGGCGAACGAATAGGTCTTTTCGATGCCGGTTTCGGTCGATACGAAAATCAGCGCCGCGGCGTCTGGCCGCGTGGCGGCGTGCCGGTCGACCGCGTTGTGACACAGATTGGTGGTACCGCCGACAAACCACCTGGCGAACGGTGGCCGGGAAAAGTCGCAGGTTTGCTGCGGGGCCTCCTGCCAGTCGATCAGGCGGGCCTGTTCGGCCCAGAACGTGTCGCGTTGGGAAATCGAACGCGCGTGAAAATCAGTGCTTGCTGACATGCTTCCTCCTCTGACCTGCACCGTCTTGCGGATATTATTTTTTTTCAACGATCGAAGTATCAGCTTCGCTTGCGTGCCCGCGCAAGCAGTCGAGCGGAATGTCGCAATCGTGTTTGACGCTAATCAATTCGAGCAGCGGCAACAGCCGGTAGATCAGCGCCGGCAGTTGGGCGTCGATTTCGTCCGACGCGCCGGACTTGATCAGCAGCAGCGCGCGCTCGATGCTCACGATGCCGGCCGTCCAGGCAAATTTCTGCGGCTCGCCGCCGCTGCTGCGCACCGCATTACCGCCTTCGCGCTGTGCCATGTCGGCCCGCGCCACCGCCAGCCCGAGCATCTGCGACACCGAGTCGGCGTTGTCGGAGAGGCTGTTCGCGACTCCGATGTTCAGGCTGATGCGCAGCGTCTGGCCGCGGTACTGCATGGCGGTCGCGGCAATCACGGTGCGCATGCGATTGGCGAACTGTTCGGCGCTGGCCAGGCTGATGTCCGGCGTGATGATGGCGAACTGGCCCTCGCCGATCTGCGAAAAGGTGTCTTCGTGACGCACCTTGGTCGCCAGCACCTTGGCCAGCTTGCGCATGATGAGGTCGGTCACGTGCCGGCCGAAGCTGCTGACGATGTCGCCGAAATTGTCGATCCCGACGATCAGCACGCTGACTTCGCCACGCTGGCGCACCGCCGCAGACATCAGCTGGGCGCCGTGGATTTCCATGTACTGCGGAGTTGCCATGCCGGAATCGGGGTCGATCGGCGACGCGGCGGCCAGCGCTTCGCGGCTGTCGGCAAGCTGGCGACGGGTGCTGTTGAGGCGGCTGGCGGATTCGATGCGCGCAATCAGCTCGACCGTGCCGATGCCCTTGGTGATGAAGTCGGTCGCGCCCAGTTCGCGCGCGCGTTCGCGGGCGGCGGCGTCTTCGTCGCCGGAAATCATGATCACCGGAATGTCGGCGATGCGCTGCACACGGGACGAGCGCACGCGTTCGAGCAGACCGTAGCCGTCGAGCCTGGGCATCGTCAGATCGGACAGCACGACCTGGATCGAATCATCCACCAGCAGCGTCTGCCAGGCGGCTTCGCCATCCGCTTCTTCGCGAAAATCGAAGCGATCACGGATACGCTTGATGATGGTTGCCCGCACCATGCGCGAGTCATCGACGATCAGCACCTTGACCAGCGGTACCTTCACCGGCGACGTCACGTCAGCGTTCGTATTGCGGTCACTCATGGGCCATGAAACCGGCTTGCAATGGGATCGAACGCATGATTGTAGGGGAAGCGGGCGCCGCGGCGGCGAGGTTTTGCGCCGCGCCAGGGTCTGTCGGCATCCGGTCACCGCTCGCGACTGGATGCCGACAGACCCTGAAACTTGGCACGGTGGGCGTGCTTGCGTATATTCGCGACCCATGCGTCGAATACCCCTGACCCGGATATGCCTTTGTGCCGTACTGGCCCTGGCTGCCGCACTTCCCCTCGCCGCACACGCCGAACCGGTCGAACAGGAGCCGACAGGCTTTTCGCTGGACGACCTGTCCGGCGATCGGGTGGCGGAACACGCCGCCGCTGCCGCAGGCGCGGTCACCGATCTGCTCGACAGCGGTTTTGCCCTGCTCGGCATCCGCTATCGCTTCGGCGGCAACAACCCGCAAACCGGTTTCGACTGCAGCGGCTTCGTGCGCCATGTGTTCTCCGACGCATTGGGCGTGCTGTTGCCGCGCACTGCCGTTGAAATGGCGCGTGTCGGTGCCCGCGTCGGGCGCGAAGACCTGCAGCCGGGCGATCTGGTGTTCTTCAACACGCTCAGCCGCACCTTTTCCCACGTCGGCATCTACATGGGTGACGACAAGTTCCTGCATGCCAATTCGCGCGGCGGCGGCGTGCGCATCGACGACATGACCGGCCGCTACTGGGCGCGCCGCTTCAATGGCGCCCGCCGCATCAACGTCGGCAGTCAGGGCGCGACGGCACTTCGCTGACCCTTCGGGCACTGCGCGCAGCGCACCGCCCCACACCCTTCGAGTGCCTGCTTCAGCGCACACACAGACCGCCGGCACGCCACGACAGGCACCCCCTGCTCGCGTGCCGCTTCGCGGAAAGCCTTCATCACGTTGTGACCGAGAAAATCGGTGAACAGAATGACCAGCTCGGTACCGCCCGGCAGGCGCGGCGCCGAGCGCTGGTGCTTGGGTTCGCGCCCGGTGATGTGATGGCCGATCTTCAATCCGAATTCAGCCAGCACGTCCGGAATGTTTCCGAGCCGGTCGGCGCCCACGAGTACGGCATCCATGCGCACATCCTTTATGAGAACAATTCTCATTCAAGATAGTGCAATTGCGAACACTTTGCAATTGCGAATCACTTCTGTTAAGTTTTCGCCGCCATCGGACGGGACGGATTCCCCGCCACCCTCCGCATGTGCGTGACCCGAACTTACTGGAGCTTTCGATGACTTCCCGTCTGATCCGGCTGGCCGCTGCACTGGGTGCCAGCCTGCTGATTGCGCCCGCTGGCGCGCAGGACAAGGTGCTCAACCTCTACTCGGCCCGCCATTACCAGACCGATGAGGCGCTGTATGGCAACTTCACGCGCCAGACCGGCATCAAGATCAACCGCATCGAAGGCAAGGAAGAAGAACTGCTGGAGCGCATCCGCAACGAGGGCGCGAACAGCCCGGCCGACGTGTTCATCACGGTCGATGCGTCGCGTCTCGCCCAGGCCGACGGCTTCGGCCTGTTCGCACCGGTGAAGTCGGCGGTGCTCGAAAGCCGCATCCCGGCGCACCTGCGCGACCCGGAGTCGAACTGGTTCGCCTTTTCGACCCGCGCGCGCGTCATCGTCTACAACAAGCTCAAGTTGAAGGCGGCCGACGTGGCCAACTACGAAGACCTGGCCAAGCCGGCGCTCAAGGGCAAGGTGTGCTCCCGTTCCGGCGCGCATCCGTACAACATTTCGCTCGGCGCAGCGCTGATCCAGCACATCGGCGAGGCAAAGACCGAAGAATGGGCGCGCGGCGTCGTAGCCAATTTTGCCCGCTCGCCCAAGGGCGGCGACACCGACCAGATCAAGGCGGTGGCGGCCGGCGAATGCGATGTGGCGGTGTCCAACACCTACTATCTCGTGCGGCTGCTGCGCTCGACCAAGCGCGAAGACCAGGCGCTGATGGAAAAGGTCGGCGTGGTGTGGCCGAACCAGTCGTCGTTCGGCACGCACATCAACGTGTCGGGTGGCGGCATGCTCAAGACCGCCCCGAACAAGGATGCCGCGGTGAAATTCCTCGAATATCTCGCGTCGGACGAAGCACAGACCTACTTTGCCGATGGCAACAACGAGTGGCCGGTGGTGCCGTCGGTCCAGGTTTCGAATGCGGAACTGAAGTCGCTCGGCAGCTTCAAGGCCGACACGCTGAACGTCGGCGAACTGGCGAAGACGACCGCCCAGGCACAGAAGGTGTTCGACCGCGCCGGCTACCGCTGAGCGGCACGCGGACGACAAAGAGCCCCGCTGCCGGCGGGGCTTTTTCGTTTGCGTGACGCGCACATCGATAGAATCCGGGGCGACAACCTTCCCCGGCCTCCCATGCTCGCCTCGCTCACACTCCTGCTCGTGTTCCAGCTGATCGGCGAAACCGTCGTGCAGTGGCTGCGCCTGCCGGTTCCCGGACCGGTGCTCGGCATGCTACTGCTGTTTGCCGCGCTGGTGGTCCGCGGCGAGGTGCCCACGGCGCTGCGCGACACCGCCAACGGCCTGCTGCAGCACCTGTCGCTGCTGTTCGTGCCGGCCGGCGCCGGGGTCATGACGCACCTGGGTCTGCTGGCCACCGCCTGGCTGCCGATCACCGTCGCCATCCTGCTCAGCACGGCCGTCACGCTGCTGGTCACCGCCTTCGTCATGCGCGCCGCTGCCCGCCAGCAATGAACCCGGAACTGCGCGAACTGTGGGTCTATCTATCGACCTCGCCGCTGCTCGGCCTGACACTCACCCTGCTCGCCTACCAGTTGGCCTACGCGATCTACGTGAAACTGGGTTCGCATCCGCTGGCCAATCCGGTCGCGATTGCAGTGGCACTCATCGTGGCCATCCTGACCTTCACCGGCACACCCTATGCGGTCTATTTCGAGGGCGCGCAGTTCGTGCACTTCCTGCTCGGCCCGGCCACCGTGGCGCTGGCGGTGCCGCTGTACGCGCAGTGGCCGCGGCTGAAGAAGCTGTTCGGCGCATCGATGCTCGCGCTGGTCACCGGGTCGGTGGTGTCGGTCGTGTCGGTGTGGCTGATCGCCGAAGCCTTCGGCGCCAGCGATCAGGTGCTGCGTTCGCTGGCGCCGAAATCAGTCACCTCGCCGATCGGCATGGGCATTTCGGAAAAGATCGGCGGGCTGCCGTCACTGACTGCGGTGCTGATCATGCTGACCGGCATCGTCGGCGCAGTCATCGGCCCGGCACTGCTGAAGGCGACCGGTACGCAGGACGATGCGATCCGCGGCTTCGCGATCGGCATCAGTGCGCACGGCATCGGCACCGCGCGCGCCTTCCAGATCAGTGAAACCGCAGGCGCATTCTCGGCGCTTGCGATGGGATTGAACGGTGTCGTCACATCGATTGTCGTGCCCGTGCTCGTGCATGCGCTAGCCTGACGAGGCGTGAACAAGCGGCAGTGCTTAAGAATCGCGGGCTGTCGTACAGCTCGCGAGTTGCGCCATACTTATGGCCCCGCAGACGGACGAGACCCGTCCGTTTCCGGCGTTGATCCGGCCACTTTCAGCAAAGCAGCAGATGACCTCGCAATCCAGTGAAAAGAAATACCGCGCCATCGGCCAGTTGCCGCAGAGCGACGCGGCCGGGCACGGCGGACCCGATGCGCCCGCAGCAGCCGGCCCGGCCGCCGTTTCAGGTGCCATGTGCCGCCTGCCGACCCGCTTCGCCGACTTCGCACTGCATGGCTACGCCGACCCGGCCACCGGGCTGGAACATGTTGCGCTGACGCTGGGCGACTTTTCCGACGGCGCACCGGTGCTGCTGCGCCTGCACTCGGAGTGCCTGACCGGCGACACGCTGTTCAGCCTGCGCTGCGACTGCGGCCCGCAGCTCGAAGCGTCGCTGCGCGCCATCGCCGCCGAAGGACGCGGCGCACTCGTGTATCTGCGGCAGGAAGGCCGCGGCATCGGCCTGATCAACAAGATCCGCGCCTATGCGCTGCAGGACACCGGCGCCGACACCGTGGACGCCAACCGCATGCTGGGCTTCGCCGACGACGCGCGCGACTATCGTTTCGCGGCGCACATCGTGCAAAGTCTGGGCATCCGCCAGGCCCGCCTGCTGACCAACAACCCGCTGAAGGTGCGCGCGCTCGAGGCACAGCAGGTCGAAGTGGTCGAGCGCATTCCGCTGCACGCGGGCGCCAATCCGCTGAATCACCGCTATCTGTCGACGAAGGCCCATCGCATGGGTCACCTGCAGGATTGAAGGATACCGACCCGCCCTCATGAGTCATGACGATGCACAGGATTTCTGGTCCGCAAAGTACCGTGCCGCCGGCCAGGCCTATCTGTTCGGCACCGCGCCGAACCGCTTCCTGCAGTCGCAGTCGTCGCTGCTCGTCCCTGGTCAGCGCGCGCTGAGCATCGCCGACGGCGAAGGCCGCAACGCGGTCTGGCTGGCCGAACGGGGGCTGGACGTGACGGCGACCGAACTGTCGCCGGTCGCGCTCGACAAGGCGGCGACACTCGCCGCAGCGCGCGGCGTCAGCGTCGACTTCGCGCTGGCCGACGCGCTGCGCTGGACCTATCCGGACGAAGCTTTCGATCTGGTGGTCGGCATTTTCATCCAGTTCGCCGCGCCGGACGAGCGACGCGCGCTGTTCGAAAACATGAAGCGCACGCTCAGGCCGGGCGGCTGCATCGTGCTGCAGGGCTACACGCCCAAACAGCTCGACTACGGCACCGGCGGCCCGTCGGCGGTCGAAAACCTCTACACCGCCGCACTGCTGCGCGACGCCTTCGGCGACTTCGAACTGGAGTGCCTGCAGGAATATGAATCGGAGCTGGACGAAGGCCTCGCGCATCGCGGGCATTCGGCACTGATCGGGATGGTGGCGAGGAAGGTCTGAAAGACCTGACAGCGATGCCTGGTGGCCGCCCGGTCGGCTCGGTTCGCGAACGAAAAAGGTGGTCCGCACCTATCGTCGAAAAGACCGGCGTTGATAGAATGCAACAATGAGATGTCTGCTTGCCCTGTTGCTTTCGTTCTTCGTTGCCTTCCAGGGCAGCGCAAGTGCGCTCAGCTTTCAGAATACTTGTCCCATGAAGCACGATGTCGTGGCGTCTGCCTCTTCAGATGTGTTTGGCCAGGTCATCTCTGATTGCTGCAACGATTCCGAGACGGCAGCCAAAACCGGCATGTCCTGCAAAATTGAACGGTCGTGCTGCGCATCAGGCGTCGGCATCCTTCCATCGTTTGACGCCCACCTTCCTCCGGCACCGCCATCCGGTTCAGTGCCATCGCAGACGTCGCCAGTCACGTCGAATGCACTCGCTGCAGTCTGGCGACCGCCCTCCTTCAACTAACCCCATGTAACGGAAATGCAGCTGTCGACCTTTTCAAGGTCGGCAGATCCTGGCTTTCGCGCAGGCATTCGCGAAGGCGTTCATTGCGCATGGAGTTCGTTGATGCTTATTTTCCTCACCCGGGACGCCAGTGGGCCGTCCGTCCATCACGCACGTCGACACGTGCGTCGCGGGTTCGCACCGCTCGCCGTGGTCGTGCTGTCGCTCGGTCTCGTCAATCCAGCGATGACACAGCCTTCGCTGACATTGCAGGCCGCGCTCGATGCTGCACAGGCAAGATCCGCGACGCTTGAGGCACAGCATGCGGCGGCACGGGCGGCCAGGGAAATGGCCGTTGCAACCGGGCGTCTGCCTGACCCCATACTGCGCTTGTCGGTCGACAACCTGCCCGTCGAAGGCTCGGGGCGCTACAGCCTGACGGATGAGCCCATGACGATGCGCTCTGTCGGTCTGGCGCAGACTTTCACCAGATCTGAAAAACGTGAGGCGCGCAGCGCCCGCTACGAACGCGAAGCCGACGCCGCCCTGGCGACGCGAACCACGCTGCTCACCCGGCTGCGCACGCAGACTGCCAGAGCCTGGTTCGAGCGTTACTTCCTTGAGCAGATGCTCGAGCAGCTGCAACGTCAGCGCGAGGAGACCGTCAACGTAAGCACCGGCGTTGAATCGGCCTATCGGGGCAACCGCGCCCCGCTGGCCGACGTGCTGGCCGCGCGCGCGGCGATCGCACGCATCGACGATCGACTGCACGAGGTGCGCGCCGAGCTCGCCAACGCGAGAGCGCTGTTGCAGCGCTGGGTCGGCGATGCGGAATCGAAGCCACTCGGAGCGCCTCCCAGGATAGACAGCACGCGTCTGGCGGAACACTCGCTGGCGCATGAAATCGATCAGCATCCAGACATCGCACTCATGAATGCGCGCGAACATGTCGCGCTCGCCACGGCGGAGGTGGCAAGACAGGAAAAAAGCGCCGACTGGAGCTGGTCGGTGATGTACAGCAAGCGGGGCAGCATGTTCGGCGACATGGTGTCGCTGGGGGTTTCCATTCCATTGCAGTGGGATCAGGCCCGGCGTCAAGACCGCGAACTGGCGGCCCGACTGGAACAGGTTGAACAGGTCCGCTCCGAACGTGAAGAACTGCGGCGCGAGCATCTGTTCGAGCTGCAGCGCCTCCTCTCCAGCTGGCGAAGCAGCCTCAGCCGTCTGGACGACTACGACAGCACCCTGATCCCGCTTGCGACCGAGCGCGCCGAGGCACTCACGGCCGCTTTTCGCGGCGGCAAGGCGTCCCTGACATCCGTTCTCGAAGCACGCCGCATGGTGACTGACACCACCCTGGAGCGACTTCGCATCGAACGACAGACTGCCGCATGGTGGGCCGAGCTGACCTTTCTGATACCGGAGGATCTGCCCGCGCATGCCGTATCGCCGACACCTTCGAACCACCTTGCGCGGGAGCCCATGCGATGAACAGAAGAACCATCGTGGTCGCGCTCCTCGCGATCGGAGTACTCGGCGCAGGCGGTCTGGGCCTCTACCGACAGGGCGTCAGGAACGGGATGACGCATGCCCCCGTGGCAACCCCCGCCGCGGCGGGAAGCTCGTCTGCGGGCGTCGAGATCGACCCGTCGACCTGGGGGATACCCGAAGGCGAAGCGGCGACACGGCGTCACATCGAGTCGGGTCTCAAGGCGGGTGATATCGATCCGGTAACGGGTCGAATGATCCTTCATTACCACGATCCAATGACACCAGGTCAGAAGTTCGACGCGCCGGCAAAGTCGCCCTTCATGGACATGATGCTGGTGCCCGCCTACGCGGGCGCCGCGGGCGCAGACAGCGGCACGGTCACAGTGAGTTCGCGCATTCAGCAGAATCTCGGGCTGCGCATGGGCGAAGTCGTTTCGGGCCAGCTTGCATCCGAGATTTCAGCAGTGGGCACCGTGGCATGGAATGAACGAGGCCAATTTGCGGTGCAGGCGCGCGCGACCGGCTTCATCGAGAAGCTGCATGTGAGGGCGGAACTGGATCGCGTCCGCAAGGGGCAGCCGCTGCTGGATATTTACGTGCCTGAATGGGTGGCGGTTCAAGAGGACTATCTGACTGCCAGACGCTTGCAGGGACGCGGGTTGGAGTCACTCGCTGAAGCAGCCCGTCAGCGTATGCGTCAGGCCGGCATGAGCGAAGCGCAGATCGCCTTGGTCGAGCGTACGGGACAGGTGCAGGCCCGCATGACCCTGGTCGCACCGGCCAGTGGCGTGGTCACCGAACTGATGGCGCGTGAAGGCAGTACTGCGATGATGGGCATGCCGCTCCTGCGCATCAACGATCTTTCCAATGTCTGGGTGCAGGCCGAAGTGCCGGAGAGCCAGGCGGCGCAGCTTGTCGAAGGCGCACAGGTGGCAGCGCAAACCCCCGCACTGCCGGGTGAGGTGTTCCATGGACGGGTGCAGGCCTTGCTGCCCGAGGTCAATCCGGCGACACGCACGCGCAAGGCGCGCATGGTCCTGACCAATCCGGCAGGCAAGCTGGTGCCCGGCATGTTCATGCAGATGCAACTCGCCGGCGGTCAGGCGCGCCCCGCGCTGCTGGTGCCTTCCGAAGCGCTGGTTCGCACCGGCAAGCGCACGCTGGTCATGGCAGTCGAAGAGGACGGGACATTTCGTCCGATCGAGGTGCAGGTCGGTCACGAACAGGGCGGCCAGACGGAAATTCTGGCAGGGCTTGGCCAGGGCCAGAAAATCGTGCTGTCCGGCCAGTTCCTCATTGATTCGGAGGCCAGCCTGAAGGGTGTTGAGGCGCGCTTGTCTTCGGGCGAAGCGCAAGGATCGATGAGCGCCGCACAGCAGACCTATCAGACAAACGCGCGGGTGGAGGCCGTGAGCGGTGACACCCTCACGCTGACCCATCCAGAAATACCCGCATTGCGATGGCCGGGCATGACCATGGAATTCACGTTGGCTCCAGATCTTGCCTTACCCAAACCATCTGCCGGGAGCGAGATCGACATCGAGTTCCGCATGCAGGATGGCGAGGCCCCGCAGATCGTCAAATGGCAAGCGCGCCATGGTGAGCAGTCGGGAGGTGCCCGATGATTGCCCGTCTGATCCATTGGTCGATCGCCAACCGCTTTCTGGTGCTGATCGCCACCGTCCTGCTGGCGGCCTGGGGCTTGGTTTCTGTGCTTCGCACGCCACTCGACGCCTTGCCCGACCTGTCGGACACCCAGGTGATCATCCGCACCTCTTGGCCGGGGCAAGCACCGCAGCTGGTCGAGAATCAGGTCACGTATCCGCTGACCACCACGATGCTGTCGGTACCGGGGGCGCGCGTCGTGCGCGGCTATTCGTTCTTTGGCGACAGTTACGTCTACGTGCTGTTCAAGGACGGAACAGACCTGTACTGGGCGCGCTCCAGGGTACTGGAGTACCTCAACCAGGTGCAGTCGCGCCTGCCGCCGGGAGCCAGCTCGGCGCTTGGGCCGGATGCAACCGGCGTGGGCTGGATCTACCAGTACGCGCTGATCGACAAGTCAGGCAGGCAGGACCTGTCGCAATTGCGCAGCCTGCAGGACTGGTTCTTGAAATACGAGCTCAAGACCGTACCCGGCGTGGCCGAGGTGGCCACCATTGGTGGCATGGTGCGGCAATACCAGGTGGTGCTCGATCCCGACAAACTGGCCGCATACCGTATTCCCCACGGCAAGGTGATCGCGGCGATTCGCCTTGCCAATCAGGAAGTGGGTGGCTCGGTGCTGGAAATGGGTGAAGCCGAGTTCATGGTGCGTGCCTCCGGGTATCTGCAAACCCTGGACGACTTCCGGGCCATTCCACTCATGACCACCGAGGCAGGCGTATCCGTTTTGCTGGGCGATGTGGCCCACGTGCAGATCGGCCCCGAGATGCGGCGCGGAATCGGTGAGCTGGACGGCGAGGGTGAAGCGGTGGGCGGCATCGTCGTCATGCGGTCTGGCGAGAACGCGTTGACCACCATCGACGCAGTCAAGACCAAACTGGCGGCATTGAAAACGAGCCTGCCGCAAGGCGTCGAGATCGTACCCACCTACGACCGCTCGGGGCTCATCAAGCGGGCCATCGAGAACCTCAGCCACAAGCTGCTCGAAGAGTTCGCTGTCGTGGCCGTGGTGTGCGTGCTGTTTCTGTTTCACCTGCGTTCGGCTCTGGTGGCCATCGTCTCGTTGCCCCTGGGCATTCTGGCGGCCTTCATCGTCATGCACTGGCAGGGGGTCAACGCCAACATCATGTCACTGGGCGGCATCGCCATCGCCGTCGGCGCGATGGTTGATGCGGCGGTGGTCATGATCGAAAACGCACACAAGCACCTGGAGGAATGGAATCACGCTCATCCGGGGGAGCAATTGCAGGGCGAGACCCGCTGGCGGGTGATCGGAGACGCTGCCGCCGAGGTGGGCCCGGCGCTGTTTTTCTCCTTGCTCATCATCACCCTCTCCTTCGTGCCGATCTTCACACTGGAGGCGCAGGAAGGAAAGCTGTTCTCGCCGCTTGCCTTCACCAAAACCTATGCCATGGCGGCAAGTGCGGGGCTTGCGGTGACGCTGATTCCGGTGCTGATGGGTTATCTGATCCGGGGCCGCATCCCGGACGAGCAGAAGAACCCGATCAATCGCTTCTTTGTCGCCAGCTACCGGCCTTTGCTCGAAGTCGTGCTGCGCTTTCCCAAGACCACCATCGCTGTCGCGATGGTGTTTCTGGCGGCCAGCTGGTGGCCCTTGCAGCAACTGGGCAGCGAGTTCATGCCGCCGCTCGACGAAGGCGACCTGCTCTACATGCCAAGTGCCTTGCCTGGCATGTCGGCGGGCAAGGCGGCTCAATTGCTGCAGCAAACGGACCGGCTGATCAAGACGGTGCCAGAGGTGGCCACGGTCTACGGAAAGGCAGGCAGAGCCGTAACTGCGACCGATCCGGCACCTCTGGTGATGTTTGAGACCACCATCCAGTTCAAGCCAAGAAGCGAGTGGAGGGTGGGCATGACCCCCGAGAAGCTCGTAGAGGAACTGGACCGGACCGTGCGCGTGCCGGGACTGACGAACATCTGGATTCCACCGATCCGCAACCGTCTCGACATGCTGGCCACTGGCATCAAAAGTCCGGTCGGCGTCAAGGTGCTCGGCAGCGATCTATCTGTCATCAACCGGCTCACGGGCGAAATCGAGCAGGCGGTCAAGCAGGTGCCCGGCGTGACCAGCGCCTTTGCCGAGCGCCTGACAGGTGGACGCTATGTCAATGTGGATATCAAGCGGGAGCGAGCGGCGCGCTACGGACTCAACATGTCCGACGTGCAGTCGGTGGTGGCAAGCGCCGTGGGCGGCATGAATATCGGTGAGACCATCGAAGGCCTGCAGCGCTACCCGATAAACGTGCGATATCCGCGCGAGGTACGGGACTCGCTGAACGGCTTGCGCAATTTGCCCATCGTGACGCCGCGAGGGCAGTTGCTTGTGCTCGGTGACGTAGCCGACATTCGCATCGACGATGGCCCGCCGATGCTGCGCAGCGAGAACGCACGCCTGGCGGGGTTCGTCTACGTCGATTTGCGTGGTCGTGACCTCGGCACAGCGGTGCGCGAGATGCAGCAGACAGTGGCCGACCAGGTGAAATTGCCGCCGGGCTACTCGGTGTCCTGGTCAGGTCAGTTCGAGTTTCTCGAACGCGCCAGCGCCAGGCTCAAACTGGTTGTGCCCTTCACGCTGCTCATCATCTTCGTGCTGCTGTACCTTACCTTCAAGCACTTCGGCGAGGCCCTGCTGCTGATGGCGACTTTGCCCTTTGCCCTGGTCGGCGGGATCTGGCTGCTGTTCGGTTTGAACTACAACCTGTCAGTGGCGAGTGTCGTGGGTTTCATCGCGCTGGCGGGCGTAGCGGCCGAATTCGGCGTGATCATGCTGCTTTATCTCAGGCAGGCGTGGACGGCGCGCATCGAGCAGAACATGACCAGCGAAGCCGATCTGCTGGATGCGATCCGCGAAGGGGCGGTGCTGCGCGTGCGGCCCAAGGCGATGACTGTGGCGGTGATTCTGGCCGGCCTGCTGCCCATCATGTGGGGCGGGGGCACCGGCAGCGAGGTCATGCAACGCATCGCGGCACCCATGGTGGGCGGCATGATCACCGCACCGCTGCTGTCCATGTTGGTGATACCGGCCGCCTATTACCTGATGCGTCGGCCGCGCAGAAAATTCCTTCCGCCATGACACATCGCTCACTCATGCAGTGACGGTGCGCCCATCAGCCTTCAACGTCCGTCCGCACCGATGGTGCCCAGGAAGGGACTCGAACCCCCACGCCTCGCGGCGCCAGAACCTAAATCTGGTGCGTCTACCAATTTCGCCACCTGGGCAGGCGGCACGGATTCTATCAGGCGGGGCCGGCGGCACGCGCCCGGTATACTCCGCCACCCATGTCGGTCGAACACTACGAAAACTTTCCGGTCGCGTCGAAGCTGATGCCACCCGCGCTGCGCGAGCCAGTGGCCGCGATCTACTGGTTCGCCCGCCATGCCGACGATCTGGCGGATGAAGGCGACGCCGCGCCCGAAGCGAGGCTGGCCGCGCTCGAGCTGTGCCGCGAACAATTGCGCATCATCGAACGCGGCGGCGAACCGGACGACGCCATCCACCGCCGCCTCGCGCGCGCCGTGCGCCAGTGGTCGCTGCCGCTGCCGCTGTTCCATGACCTGCTCGACGCCTTCGCGCAGGACGTGGTGCAGACGCGCTACGCCAGCCATGCGGAACTGCTCGACTACTGCCGCCGCTCGGCCAACCCGATCGGCCGCCTGCTGCTGTGCCTGTACAAGGTGGACGATGCCGCCAGCCTCAAGCAGTCCGACGCGATCTGCAGCGCGCTGCAACTGATCAACCACTGGCAGGACGTGGCGATCGACTGGCGCAAGAACGCCGACGGCATCCCGCCCGGCCGCGTCTACATTCCGCAGGATGCGATGGCGCGCTTCGGCGTGACCGAAGCACATCTGGCGCAGTCGCACTGCGACGCCGCCTTCCGCGCACTGATGAAACACCTGGTCGATGACGCCCGCGCGCTGATGCACGCCGGCATGCCGCTGGCCCGCACGCTGCCGGGTCGCACCGGCTGGGAGCTGCGTCTGGTCGTGCAGGGCGGGCTGCGCATTTTGCAGCGCATCGAGCAGGTCGATTACGATGTATTCCGCCACCGCCCGAAACTGGGCCGTGTCGACTGGCCCGTGATCGGGTGGAAAGCCCTGAATTACCCATGACACCCGACGAATACTGTCAGGACCGTGCCGCAAAGAGCGGCTCGTCCTTCTACTACAGCTTCCTGTTCCTGCCGCCGCCGCGCCGCCGCGCCATCACCGCGCTGTACGCCTTCTGCCGCGAAATCGACGACGTGGTCGACGAAACCACCGACATCAGCCTCGCGCGCACCCAGCTCGCCTGGTGGCGCACCCAGGTCGCCGCCTGTTTCGACGGCACACCGGAACATCCGGTCTGCCTCGCGCTGATTCCGGCCATCCGCGAATTCAGCCTGCCGCGCGAGCAGCTGCTGGAAATCATCGACGGCATGGAAATGGATCTCGACCAGTCGCGCTATCTCGACTTCAAGGGCCTGCAGCTCTACTGCTACCGCGTTGCGTCGGTGGTGGGGCTGCTGGCGGCGCAGATCTTCGGCAGCACGCAGCGCGAAACGCAGAAGTACGCACACGATCTGGGCATCGCCTTCCAGCTCACCAACATCATCCGCGACGTCGGCGAAGACGCGCGGCGCGGTCGCATCTACCTGCCGGTCGACGAGCTGCAGCGCTTCAATGTGCGGGCCGCCGACATCCTGAACGCGCGCTACAGCGACGAATTCCGTCAGCTGATGGAGTTCCAGATCGAGCGCGCCCGGCACTATTACGAACAGGCGATGGCCGCGTTGCCGGCGGTCGATCGCGCATCGCAGCGGCCCGGTCTGGTGATGGCGGCGATCTACCGCACCTTGCTTGACGAGATCGAGCGCGACGGCTGCCGCGTACTCGACCGGCGCATCGCGCTGACGCCGGTGCGCAAGCTCTGGTTGGCCTGGAAGACGTGGCTGCGCAGTTGAACGCGGACCGGCCATCGGTCGCCATCGTCGGCGCCGGCTGGGCCGGGCTGGCCTGCGCGGTGGAATGCGTGGCGCGCGGTGTGCGCCCGGTGGTGTTCGAGGCGGCGCCGCAGGTCGGCGGGCGCGCGCGCGCGGTCGAGCTCGACGGTCTGGCGCTGGACAACGGCCAGCACATCCTGATCGGCGGCTATGTCCACACGCTGGCGATGATGCGCACCGTCGGCGCCGACCCGGACCTGCTGTTCGACCGCCTGCCGCTGTCGCTGCGCTTCACCGACGGTTTCGAACTGCGCGCCCGCTCCGGCTCGCAATGGGCGCAGGCGCTCGCCTTCATGACCTGCCCCGGTCTGACCTGGGGCGACCGGCTGGCTGCAATGCGCCTGATGGCGGCGATCCGCCGGTCGCCACCCGCCGACGAAACGGTGACGCAGATGTTTGCGCGCACGCGCCAGACCGACACCAATGTGCGCTACCTGTGGGCGCCACTGTGCATCGCCGCACTGAACACCGGCCTCGACGACGCAAGTGCCCGCGTGTTCGCCCAGGTGCTGCGCGACACGCTGCTCGGGCGCGCCGGCGCGTCCGACGTGCTGCTGCCGCGCACCGATCTGGGCCAGCTGTTTCCGGCGCCGGCCGCCGCCTGGCTGACACGGCAAGGTGACCAGGTGCGCGTGGGCGAGCGGGTGCGGGCGATTTCGCCGCATGCGGAGGGCTTCGCGCTTGATGTCGCCGGCAGCCCGCAAGTGTTTGAACAGGTCGTCGTCGCCACCAGCCCGCACCACGTGCCGGCGCTGCTCGGCGCCCTGCCGGGCACCGAGCGCATCACGGCGGAGATCGCTTCGCTCGGCTACGAACAGGTGACCACCGTGTTCGCCGATTTCGGCAAGGGTGCGCGCCTGCCGCAGGCCATGATGGGCTTCGCCGACGGCGTGCCGCACTGGATATTCGACCGCGGCGCGCTGGGCGGGCCGCCCGGATTGATGGCCTGCGTGGTGTCGGCCGCCGACGCGGCGCGCGACGACACCGAGCGCGCCGTCATCGAGGCGGTACGACGCGCCTTTCCGTCGCTGCCCGAACCGCGCTGCGTGCGCACACTGACCGACCGGCGTGCGACCTTCCGCTGCACGCCGGGCCGTGCCGTGATCGCACAGCCGGCTGACCCGCGCCTGGCGCTGGCCGGCGACTACCTGCTGCCGCTTTATCCGGCGACGCTGGAATCGGCGGTGCGCAGCGGCATCGCCGCCGCCCGACGCGTGGCCGGCTGACGCACGCATGACGATGCGCGACGGCGTCATCGCCGTGCTCCTCGCACTGACGCTGACCGGCCCGGTGAGCGGGCAGCCCGCAGACCCCGCGTCGTTCAGTTTCGCCGCCTGGGGCGACGTGCCGTACAGCCGGGTCGAGCGCGACAAGGCGCTCGACATGCTGGCCGAACAGGCCGCGCTGCCACTGGCCTTTTCGATCCACATCGGCGACATCAAGAGCGGCGGCAGCCTGTGTGACGACGCCACTTTCGCCGACCGTCAGGCATTGCTCGACGGCTCGACCCACCCGCTCATCCTGCTCGCAGGCGACAACGAGTGGACCGACTGCGCGCGCGCATCGGCCGGCGGCTTTGCGCCGCACGAGCGGCTCGATGCGCTGCGCGCGCGCTTCTTCGCCACCGGCGAATCCTTGGGCCAGCGCCGGCTCGCGCTGACGCGGCAGGACTGCTGCGCGGAAAACGTGCGCTGGTCGAATCAGGGCGTGCTGTTCGCCACGCTCAATGTGTCCGGCAGCGCGCTGCCGCCGGGCCCGCGCAGCGCACAGCTCGAGGCGGCAACGCTGCGCTGGCTGGACGACACCTTCGCACAGGCGCAGACCGGTGGCGCGCATGCGCTGGTGATCGCCTTCCACGCCAATCCGGCGTTCGCCGATCACGCGAAGGGCTCGCCGCGCCCGCGTTACCGCTCGCTGCTCGACCGCCTGGCCCTTGGCGCTGCCCGCTACGCGCGCCCGGTACTGCTGATCCACGGTGACACGCACCGTTATCGGGTGGACCAGCCGCTGCACGACCCGCGCAGCGGCGCCGTCCTCGACAACGTGACGCGGCTGGAAACGCACGGTTCGCCGTGGCTGGGCTGGACATTGGTGAAGGTCGATCCGGCCGCCACGCCGCCCTTCAGCTTCGAAGCACGCCCTCAGTGGCTGGATTGAGTGGCTGGACTGAGTGGCTGGAGTGCTCCGGCCGTCGGCAGTCACTTGAGGATCAGCGGGTCGATCATGATGTCGCGCGTGAAGAAGGTGTTCTGCTCGCCGGCGCAGCTCATGAAACCGAGCGCCTCGCCGAAGCGCAGGAACTGCCCTTCGCGCTTCAGGTAGGCGTTCTGCGCCTGGTAGGCCTCGGTTTCGGTCTTCAGCGTGGTCGGACAATCGGCGAAGATGGCGTCGCCACGCGCCTTGTGCTGCAGCACATGCACCAGCTCATGCAGCAGGAAGGAGTTGTCGGCGGCACTTTCCAGATCGAGCGTGTCGCGCACGTAGATCACGTAACGCTCGGTTTCGAAGGTGGCCACGATATTGGTGCAGCCGTTGCCGGTCTCGGGACACACGGCATCCGCCAGCGCCTGTTCGCTGATGATTTCGATCGGCGGCAGGTCGGCGAGCGGAATTTCCGGGTAGCCCGACAACTTGGCGGCCAGCGTCAGCAGAAAGGACAGCAGTTCCTGGCTCACCATGAATGCGCGCTCCGGTCGGTCGATGGTCGGGCCGTCATGCGCCCGCGCAGCGAAAGACAGCGACCGGCACCGGTTCGTTCGCCGGCTACACTTGCCGCCCTTCACTTGCCTTCATGCCTTCACTCGCCCCACCCTGCCCGATGCGCATCGTCCTCGACACCAATGCCGTGCTCGACCTGCTGCTGTGGCACAACGCCGAACTCGACTGCGTTGCGCAGGCGCTGGCGGCCGGCCCTGCACAATTGGTGTGCGATGAAGCCTG
This sequence comes from Methyloversatilis sp., assembly GCF_030698125.1. Classification (GTDB taxonomy): domain Bacteria; phylum Pseudomonadota; class Gammaproteobacteria; order Burkholderiales; family Rhodocyclaceae; genus Methyloversatilis. The sequence goes on along the minus strand of NZ_JAUYNV010000032.1, from coordinate 109,474 downwards.
CCTGCGCGAATTGCGCACGGTGCTGCGCTATCCGAAGTTCGGGCTGGACGACGCGCAGGCGGCGGCGCTCTATGAAGCCTATTGCATGAAGCTCGAACTGTCGCCGCTGCCCGAAAGCCCCGACACCGGCCAGCCGCGCTGCCGCGACCGTGAAGACCAGAAATTCTTCGATCTCGCGGTGCGTGCCGGCGCCGACCTGCTGGTGACGCGCGACCGCGCCTTGCTGCGCCTGGGGCGACACCGTCTGTGCCCGCCGACCTTGCACATCCTCGCCCCCCCCGCCATCCAGACCTTGTTCGCCGCGGCCCGCGGTGAGTAATTCCCGGCGTCCGCCGCGGGTCGCAGATTCAAGCTTTTCGTGAGGTTTTGTAAGTCGGCCCTGCCTATACTCCGGCCGCTTCGACAGACGTGCGCAGACACGTCGCCCAACCCACTTCGCAACGCGCAGCCCCGCGCGCCTTGCCAGCAGATACCCAGAGAGAGGCCCCGCATGACCCCCGCGCTCCGTCACACCCCGCTTGCGCTCGCCCTTGCGCTGATTGGCCAGTGTGCCAGCGCCGAAGAACTGAAGATTGCCCCCACCGTGGTCATCACCGGTACCCGGGTCGAGCAGAATTCCTTCGATCTGCCGATGGCCATCGATTCGATCGACAAGGCCACGATCCAGGAACAGCGCGGCACGGTGAATCTGTCGGAAGTGATCAACCGCGTGCCGGGCGTGGCTTCGGCCGGCAAGGAGAACTACACGCAGGAGCAATCGCTGACGATCCGCGGCTTCGGCGCGCGGTCGGCGTTCGGCGTACGTGGGGTCAAGCTGATTGCGGACGGCATTCCGGCCAGCACGCCGGACGGCCAGGGCGGCACCGGTCTGTTCGATCTGGCATCGGCCAGTCGCATCGAAGTGCTGCGCGGCCCGTTCTCGGCGCTGTACGGCAACCATTCGGGCGGCGTCGTCCAGATCTTCACCGAAGATGGCCCGGACCGCTTCACGGTGACGCCCAGCTTCCAGTTCGGCAGCTACGGCACGCAGCGCTCAGGCGTGAAGTTCGGCGACACCGTCGGCAATTTCAACTACACCGCCAGCGTGTCGGACTTCCGCACCGACGGCTATCGCGACTACAGCCGCTCGGACAAGCAGCAGGCCAATTTCAAGGCGCGCTGGATGCTCGGCGACAAGTCTTCTCTGACCTTCGTCGGCAACTACATGCATCAGCAGGGCCAGGATCCGCTCGGCCTCACCTTCACCCAGTTGAATAGCGATCGCCGGCAGCAGGGCACGTCCAACCGCAACCTTGCCGGCAATCCCGGAACCGCCGAGTTCTTCGGCACGCGTCGCACGCTCGAGAACTCGCAGGGCGGCGTGGTGTTCGACACCGCCCTGTCCGATCGCGACAGCCTGCGTGCGATGTTCTACCTGGGCAATCGCAACAACGAACAGTACCTCGCGCTGAATGCGGGTACGCAGGACAACGTGACCGCATCCGGTGGCGTTTCGGTGTTCGACCGCGACTACTGGGGCACCAGCCTGCGCTGGACGCGCAAGCTCGAAACGGTCACGTTCAGCGTCGGCGCCGAGTACGAGCGCGCCGACGAAGCGCGCAAGGGCTACCGCAACGGCACCACCTCCAGCGGCGCGCAGGCGCTGGCCGCGGTGTTCGGCTTCCGCGGCGCTCTCAAGCGCGACGAACGAAACGTGGCGGAACAGACGGGCACCTTCGTCCAGGGTGAATGGGCTGTGACGAAGGACGTGTCGCTGTCGGGTGGCCTGCGCTACACGAAGATGGACTTCAAATCGAAAGACAACTTCATCTGCAATGGCGGCTGCTCCGGCACGACGAATGTCGCAGGCGTGAATCCGGACGACAGCGGTTCGGCTTCGTTCAGCGACTGGACGTATGCGCTGGGTGCCGTATGGAAGGTGACCCAGACCAGCAACTTCTATGCAAACGCAGGGCGCAGTTTCGAAGCGCCGACGCTGATCGAACTTGCCTATCGCCCGGATGGCGGCGCAGGCCTGAATTTCGATCTGAAGCCGTCGGTCAGCGACCACTATGAAGTGGGTTTCAAAACCTTCCTGAACAATTCGACCCGGCTCGACATGGCGGCCTTCTACATCGACTCGGCCGATGAAGTCGTCATCCGCAGCAACGAGAACGGGCGCGCGGTGTACCAGAACGCCGGCGACACTTCGCGCCGCGGCTTCGAACTGGCGATTGACTCCAGGCTGACGCGCGACATCGGCGCCTACGCGTCGCTGACGCTGATCAAGGCAGAGTTCGAGGATGCCTTCGCTTCATGCCTGACCGCGCCGTGTACCGTCAATCAGGCAGTGACGATCAATTCGGGCAACAAGATCGCCGGCATCGCCAACAAGTCGTTCTTCGGCGAAGTGACCTACAAGCACGATCCGTGGGGTTTCAACGGTGGCCTCGAGTATCGCGCCACCGGCCGCATGTTCGGTAACGACACCAATGACGTACGCGTCGGCGGCTACGGCGTTGCATCGATCCGCGGCGGCTTCACGCAGACGGTTGGTGGCTGGAAGCTGAACGAATTCGCGCGCATCGACAACCTGTTCGACAAGGAATACGTCGGCTCGGTGTACATCAACGCCGGCAATGCGCTGACCGGTCGCTACTACGCGCCGGCATCGGAACGCACCTGGCTGATCGGCGTGTCCGCCAGCTACGCGCTGTAAGCCTTCGCGGCGAGCCGGGGCAGCACGCGCAGCGCGTTCGCCCCGGTGGCCTGAACCAGCGTCTCCTCGCTGACACCCCGGATGCCGGCAATCACCTGCGCGATGCGCGGGAGGTTGGCCGGCTCGTTGCGTTCTCCGGCCGCGAATTCGGGCGGAATGTCGGGCGAGTCGGTCTCCAGCACCAACGCGTCGAGCGGTAGTTCGGTCACCAGCCGGCGCAGGTTCAGCGCACGCGCCCAGGTCACCGCGCCGCCGAAGCCCAGCGCGAAACCGAGCTTGATGAATTCGTCCGCCTGCTGGCGACTGCCATTGAAGGCATGCGCGATACCGCCCGGGCCGGTGCAGCCGAACACCGCGCGCAGATGCTTCAGAATGCGGTCCTGACTGCGCCGCACGTGCAGCAGCACCGGAAGGCCGAAATCACGCGCCAGTTCGAGCTGGCGCACGAAAAAGTCTTCCTGAAGCGTCGCGTCGATATGGGCGACGAAGAAATCGAGACCGATTTCGCCGACGGCGATCACGTCGGGGTCGTCGAGTTCGAGCGCCAGGGCGTCGATGTCGGACAGCTGTGCCGCGGGGATGTAAAGCGGATGGATGCCCAGCGCAAAGCGCAGGTCGGGCTGGCCGGCGCACACCGCCCTGACGCGACCGAAGCCGGCTCGATCGACCGCCGGCAGCACGATGGCGCCGACGCCGGCCGCGCGAGCGCGTTCAATGATGCCCGCGCGGTCCGTGTCGAACTCGGATGCATCCAGATGGCAGTGCGTGTCGATCAGCATGGGCACAAGCATAGCGGCCCGTGCCCCGATGCGCCGCCGGTTGACCGACGGCATGAGGCGTTCAGCGCTTCTTCTTGCCCATTTCGTTGCCGATGGCGCCGCCGGCAATCGCACCGCCCACGGTACCGATTGTGCTGCCGCCGGTCAGCACCGATCCGGCGACACCGCCGGCAGCCGCGCCGATCAGCGCATTGCTTTCGCTCTTGCTCATGCCGGCACAGCCGGTCATCAGCACCGCCATCGCAGACACGACAGCCAGGGTTTTCAGGGATCGGTTCGGGGTCGTCATCGCAGGTCTCCAGGTTCGGGAATGATTGCCCCGGTGCGCCAATGCAGCTCCGGGGTTCAACTCGAGTCTAGAAAAGCGGTGCGGTCCCGGGTGTCGGCGGGCAGCGCAGCCACGTGTCGGCGCTGTCCGACAAACAGGGAGGCATCAGACGCAACAAGGCCGCGACTCCCTCGTGGGAGCCGCGGCCTGTGGGAGTGAAGTACCCCTGTGGGAGCGGCGGCCTCGCCGCGATACGCACTTTGCACGGCGATGGTCGCGGCACGATCGCGGCGAGGCCGCCACTCCCGCCGGGGTCACTCTCCCACACAGGCCGCCGCTTCCGCCGCGACGCGGCCCTGCGTCAGTTCGGCTTGCGGAAGCTGAAGTGACCGCCAGCGTCCAGATCGACGACGATCACGTCCTTCGGTCCGAAGCTGCCTTCAAGGATGCGCTTCGACAGCGGGTTCTCGATGTGCTCCTGGATCGCCCGCTTCAGCGGCCGTGCACCGAACACCGGGTCGAAGCCGGCCTTGCCCAATTCGGCCAATGCGGCGTCCGACACCTGCAGCCCCATGTCGAGCTTGGCCAGGCGCTTTTCCAGGTAACCCAACTGGATCTTCGCGATGCTCTGGATGTTGCGCTCGTCCAGCGCGTGGAACACCACCACCTCGTCGATGCGGTTGATGAATTCCGGACGGAAGAAGGTTTTCACCTCGCCCATCACCGCCAGCTTCACGACGCCGTAATCCGAGCCCGACATCTGCTGGATCATCTGGCTGCCGAGGTTGGAGGTCATCACGATGACCGTGTTCTTGAAATCCACGGTGCGGCCCTGACCGTCGGTCATGCGACCGTCGTCGAGCACCTGCAGCAGCACGTTGAACACGTCCGGATGCGCCTTTTCGACCTCGTCGAACAGGATGACGCTGTAGGGCTTGCGCCGCACCGCCTCGGTCAGGTAGCCGCCTTCGTCGTAGCCGACATAGCCCGGCGGCGCACCGATCAGGCGGCTCACCGAATGCTTCTCCATGAATTCGCTCATGTCGATGCGGATCAGGTGGTCTTCCGAATCGAACAGGAATTCGGCCAGCGTCTTGCACAGTTCGGTCTTGCCGACACCCGTCGGGCCGAGGAACAGGAAGCTCCCGTACGGGCGATTCTCGTCCGACAGCCCGGCGCGCGAGCGGCGGATCGCGTCGGACACGAGACGCACCGCCTCGTCCTGACCGATCACGCGCCGGTGCAGCTTGTCTTCCATCTTCAGCAGCTTTTCGCGTTCGCCCTGCATCATCTTGCTGACCGGAATGCCGGTCGCGCGCGACACCACCTCGGCGATTTCCTCGGCGCCGACTTCGGTGCGCAGCAGCTTGTTGGCGGGCTTCGCCGAACCGTTCTTTTCCGCCTGGTTCAGTTGTGCTTCGAGCTGCGGCAGCGTGCCGTACTGCAGTTCGGCCAGCTTGTCGAACTGGCCCTTGCGCTGCAGATCCGTCATCTGCGCACGCACCTTTTCGATCTCTTCGCGGATGTGGCTGCTGCCGGCAACCTGCGCCTTTTCGCTCTTCCAGATCTCCTCGAGGTCGTTGTATTCGCGCGCCAGCCGGGTGATTTCCTCTTCGATCAGGCCGAAGCGGCGCTGCGACGCCTCGTCGGTTTCGCGCCGCATGGCTTCGCGCTCGATCTTCAGCTGGATCAGCCGGCGGTCGAGCTTGTCCATCACCTCCGGCTTGGAATCGATTTCCATCTTGATGCGCGCGGCCGCTTCGTCGATCAGGTCGATCGCCTTGTCCGGCAGGAAGCGGTCGGTGATGTAGCGGTGGCTCAACTCGGCCGCGGCGACGATGGCCGGGTCGGTGATTTCCACGCCGTGGTGCAGTTCGTACTTTTCCTGCAGGCCGCGCAGGATGGCGATGGTCGCTTCCACGCTTGGCTCGTCGACCAGCACCTTCTGGAAGCGGCGCTCGAGCGCGGCATCCTTTTCGATGTACTTGCGGTATTCGTCCAGCGTGGTGGCGCCGATGCAGTGCAGCTCGCCGCGCGCCAGCGCCGGCTTGAGCATGTTGCCGGCGTCCATCGCGCCTTCGCCCTTGCCGGCGCCGACCATGGTGTGCAGTTCGTCGATGAACATGATGATGCGGCCTTCGTCCTTGGCCACTTCGTTCAGCACGTTCTTCAGCCGTTCCTCGAATTCGCCGCGGTATTTGGCACCTGCCAGCAGACCGGCCATGTCGAGCACCAGCACGCGCTTGCCCTTGAGCGATTCCGGCACCTCGTCATTGACGATGCGCTGCGCCAGACCTTCGACGATGGCGGTCTTGCCGACGCCCGGCTCGCCGATCAGCACCGGATTGTTCTTGGTGCGCCGCTGCAGGATCTGTATCGCGCGGCGGATTTCGTCGTCGCGGCCGATCACCGGGTCGAGCTTGCCGGCGGCGGCGCGCTCGGTCAGGTCGACGCAGTACTTCTTCAGTGCTTCGCGCGAGCCTTCGGCTTCCGCGCTGCCGACCGACGAGCCGCCGCGCACCTGTTCGATCGCCTTTTCGAGCGTCGTGCGGTCCAGCCCCGACTGCTTCAGCAGACGGCCGATATCGCCCTTGTCGCTGGCCGCAGCAAGCAGGAACATTTCGGACGCGATGAACTGGTCACCACGCTTCTGCGCCTCGCGGTCGGCGAGGTTCAGCAGATTGGTCAGGTCGCGGCCGATCTGCACTTCACCGCCGTGGCCCTCGACGGTCGCGATGCGCGACAACGCCTCATCGACCGACTTCTTCAGCGGCGCGACATTGGCGCCGGCGCGTTGTAGCAGAGAGGTAGTGGCGCCGTCGTCCTGGTTGAGCAACGCGAGCAGCAGGTGGGCCGGCTCGATGTACTGGTGATCGCGGCCGACCGCAACGCTCTGGGCGTCGGCGATGGCCTGCTGGAATTTGGTGGTCAGTTTGTCGAAGCGCATTGGGGTCTCCCGAATCATGGTCTGCACGCTATCTGGGGCAGACACTGCGCTTTTCAATCGGGCTGCGCTTGATGCGGATCAATTCGCGATGCACAGGCCTCGGCGGCTCCGGTACAGTAAGCCGGTCCGACACGTGCCCTTCACGATGACCGCAACGCCCAGGAACGCCAGCAAGATCATGAGTGCCGCCGAGGCGGTTGCCCGCATTCCCGATGGCGCCAGCGTGGCCACCACCGGTTTCGTCGGCATCGGCTTCGCCGAACATGTAGCGATCGCAGTCGAACAGCGCTTCATCGATACGCAGCATCCACGCGACCTCACACTTGTGTACGCGGCCGGCCAGGGCGACGGTCACTCACGCGGTCTGAACCACTTCGGCCACGAAGGCCTGGTGAAGCGGGTGATCGGCGGTCATTGGGGGCTGGTACCACGGCTGCAGGCGCTCGCCGTCGCCAACCGCATCGAAGCCTGGAATCTGCCGCAGGGCGTGATTTCGCAGCTGTTCCGCGACATCGCCGCGCATCGCCCCGGTCAGCTGACGCGCGTCGGACTCGATACCTTCGTCGACCCGATACACGGCGGTGGCCGGATCAATGCAATCACGACCGAAGACATGGTCACCCGCATGCGCATCGGCGACGAGGACTTCCTCTTCTACAAGGCCTTTCCGGTGACGGTGGCGCTGGTGCGCGGCACCACTGCAGACACCGACGGCAATGTAACGATGGAGCGTGAGGCGCTTACCCAGGAAGCGCTGGCGGTCGCGATGGCGGCGCACAACGCGGGCGGTCTGGTCATCGTGCAGGTGGAACGCGTTGCCGCGCGCGGCTCGCTGCATCCGCGCCAGGTGAAGATCCCCGGCGTGCTGGTCGACTGCGTCGTCGTTGCGCCGCCCGAGCATCACATGCAGACCTTTGCATCGCACTACAACCCGGCGTATTCGGGCGAAGTGCGGCTGCCTCCTGGGTCACACCCGGCGATGCCACTGGATATCCGCAAGGTGATCGCGCGCCGCGCCGCGCTGGAGTTGCGACCCGGTGACGTGGCGAATCTGGGCATCGGCATGCCTGAAGGCGTCGCCTCGGTGGTGGCCGAAGAAGGTCTGGGCGATGCCGTCACGCTGACCGCCGAACCGGGCGTCATCGGCGGCATTCCAGCCGGCGGTCTGGACTTCGGAGCAGCGGTGAACACCCAGGCGGTGATCGACCAGCCCTATCAATTCGACTTCTACGACGGCGGCGGACTGGACATCGCGGTACTCGGACTGGCGCAGGCGGACGCCGAAGGCAATCTGAACGTATCCCGCTTCGGTTCGCGCCTCGCCGGTGCCGGTGGCTTCATCAACATTTCGCAGAATGCGCGCAGACTTGTGTTTGCCGGCAGCTTCACGACCGGTGACAGCCATATCGCGGTCGAACGGGGCGCGCTGCGCATCCGGCGCGATGGCGACCGGATGAAGTTCGTGCAGGCGGTCGAGCACCGTACATTCAGTGGTCGCGAGGCGCGCCGCCGTGGCCAGCAGGTGCTCTACGTCACCGAGCGTTGCGTGTTCCGCCTGATCGACGGCGGACTCGAACTGATCGAAATTGCACCGGGCATCGACCTTGAGCGCGATGTGCTGGCACGCATGGCCTTTGTGCCCGTCATATCATCGTCGCTGCGGACGATGGATCCGGGCATTTTTGCCGACACCGTCATGGCGCTTGACGCGCAGTGGCGGCAGAATCCCTGACATTCACTTCACAAGGAGTCGTGCCATGAGCAATCCCGAGCAGATGTCGGAACTGCAGAAGAAGAACATCGAGGCGGCGATGCGTCTGGCGCAGCTGTCGATGGAAAATTCACAGCGCATCATGCAGTTGCAGGTGGCGACTGCCCGTGCACTGTTCGAAGAAAGTGTGGCCAACGCCCGTGCGCTGTCCGATGTGCGCGAACCGGTGAATCAGGTCGAACTGCGTTCACAGCTGGCTCGCTCGACCACCGAAAGGATGCTCGGTTGCGCGCGACAGATTGCGGAAATCACCTCCGAAACCCAGGCGGAGTTCGGCCGGCTGGTCGGTGAGCAACTGAACAGCGGTGGCTCCGACCTGATGGACAGCCTGCGCAAGCTGCTGGCCGGCATGCCGATCACCAGCACGCGGTCGATGGGTTCGATGCAGGAGGCCATCGACAAGGCGCGTGGCGCGTTCGAACAGATCAGCGCGCTCACGCGCAGTGCATTCGAGCAGTTTGCCGGCGGGGCTACGGCCGCACCGGCGCGCCCGGCGATGGCCCCGGAACCCTCCGCTGCGAAGCCCGCTGCGCCGGAAAAGGTTGCGACGCCGACCACGGCACCGAAGGTTGCCGCTGCACCGGTTGCACCTGCCGCAAAGCAGGCACCGCGGCCGGCCGCGAAATCGGTGCGCAAATCCGCCGCCACAAAGCCGACTGCTGAAAAACCTGCCGCCAGCCCGGTCGTCAAACCCGCCACCAAGGCCGCCAGGCCTGCGGCCAAGCTGACTTCACCGGTCAAGTCAGCGCCGACCAAGGCTGCATCGACCAAAGTAGCGGCGAACAAAGCGGCACCCTCGAAACCCACCGCAACACGCAGCAAGAAGGCCGACTGATCGGCACTGCCGCAACGCCAGCCGAAAGCAAAACGACCCGGGTGGCCTGAGCCACCCGGGTCGTTTTGCTTTTCAAGGCTGTTGACCGGAAAACCGGTCCGGCAGAATTACTTGCCCAAGCCCTTGAACGATGCCATTGCGGCCTGACCGGCTTCGGTCGCGAACGCGGTGAAAGTCTGGCCCTGCGCCTGCAGCAGCTTGAACAGCGCGGTGTTGGCTTCCACGTTGAAGCGGATCAGCTCTTCCGGCGTCTTCAGGCTGGCGGCCTTCTGCGCTTCGGACTGGAAGAAAGCCATCAGTTCTTCGCCGGATTTCTTCTGCAGCTCGATCGACTTCGCAATGGTCTGCGCCTGGATTGCCATCAATGTCTGAACGGCTTCCATCGGCTTCTGAAAATCGGGTTTTGTCGTCATGGTGTGTCTCCTTTGGTTATGTTGCAGTGCAACAATGAACGTAGATTACCCCTTCCGGTCCGGATGTCAATCACTTTTTGATGCTGTCACTTCACTGCCCCTTCTCCGCCCGGTTCAAGACTTGATCAGTCTCAGTGCGCGCGGTTCGCTGCGCTGCTTGCTACCCAGGATGTTATTGGCCAGCAGGTCGGCCGCACTGAGCGGACGCGCGAACAGATAGCCCTGGACGACATCGCAGCCCTGCGCCGACAGCCGCGAAAGCTGCTCTTCGGTTTCAACGCCTTCCGCCACGACCCGCATGCCCAGACCATGTGCCAGCGCGATCGTCGCGCGCACGATGGCTTCGTCGTCGGCGTCACGCACCAGATCGCGCACAAAGGAGCGATCCACCTTCAGTTCGTCGATCGGAAAGCGCTTCAGATAGGACAACGACGAATAACCGGTGCCGAAGTCGTCCACCGACAGCGACACGCCGAGTGCGTGGATGTCGGCCAGCAGCGCCGCAACGTGATCGACATCGCTCATCGCGGTGGTTTCAGTCAGCTCCAGTCGAAGCAGCGACGGTTCGATGCCGGAACGTGTCAGCGCGTGCGACACGCGACGCACCAGCGAACGCCCGAGGCACTGGCGCGCCGACACATTCACGGCGACCGGAACGACGTTGAGCCCCTGACGCGACCACTCGGCGATCTGCCGGGTGACCGCCTGCAGTACCCATTCACCGATCTCCTCGATCAGGCCGGATTCCTCGGCGACCGCGATGAAATCGACCGGCTGCAGCAATTCGCCTGCTGCGCCCGTTGTGCCACCTTCACGCCGGAAGCGCAGCAGCGCCTCGAGCGCCGACAGACGACCGCTGGCCAGTTCGTACTGTGGCTGGTAATGCACCTCGAAGCGATTCTGTTCGAGCCCGCGGCGCAGATCCGCTTCGAGTTCGATCCAGTCGCGCGTGCCGGCACTCATGTCCTGGGCATAGAAATGGATGGCCGCACCGGCCTGCGACTTGCTGCGATACATCGCCGTGTCGGCCATGGCAAACAGCACGTCCGGGTCGCTGCTGTCTTCGTGCGCGATGGCCACGCCGATGCTGCACGAGAAGCGGAAATCGACGCCATCAAGCGTGATCGTCTGGCCGACCGCATGCATCACCTTGGCCGCCACGCGCGACACGGCTTCGCGATCGCCCAGGCCCTGCAGGATGATCATGAACTCGTCGCCGCCCCAGCGCGCCACGGTGTCGCTGGCGCGGCAGACCGCGCGCAGCCGGCTGGCCAGCGTGGTCAGCACGGCGTCGCCCTGCTGATGGCCAAGACTGTCGTTGATGCGCTTGAAGCGATCGAGGTCGACGAACATCACGGCCACCACGCCCGCGTCGCGCTGCGCCAGCACCTGGCGCAGCCGGTCACGCAACAGCAGGCGGTTCGGCAGGCCGGTCAGTGCGTCGTGCGTCGCCTGATGTGCCAGACGTTCGGCCGCGTCCACGGTATCGCTGACATCGTTGAGCACCAGCACGACGCCTTCGATGCGACCCGACGCATCGAACAACGGGCTGGCGGACAGACGCAGCGCACGCGCCGGGCCGTCACGGCCTGCCGGCATGCTGACGTGCCCCGGCCGCGTCACCGGTTGCGCAGTATCGCGACAGCGCTCGGCCAGCGCCGTTGTCTCGATCAGCAGGTCGCGGCCGAGTACCACCAGTTCGCCGAGCGCACGTCCCTGCACGTGATCAAGCGTCGACCCGAGCAGCACCAGCGCCTGCCGGTTCAGATAGCGGACATTCAACTGCATGTCGAGCCGCAACACCGCATCTGAAATGGCTTGCAGCGTGGCGTCAGCACGTGCGTTGACGCGGTTGAGGCGCAATCCGAGACGCAGGGACTGGGTGCCCAGCCAGCCGAGCGCACCCAGTGTGACGGCGATCGCCACGCTGATCATCCCGAGCCAGCGGGACAGTCCGTCGAGCAGCGCGAGCATGCCCAGCCAGGGCAGCAGCACGGCCATGACCACCAGTGCAACATCGCGCAGGCGCCGTTTCGGCCCGATCCACGCGACGGCGCCGAGCAGGAGCAGGCCTGCGAACAGACTCCACCGCGGCGACAGCGGTGTCACGATCGCGCCATCGGTCAGTGCCATGTAGCCACGCGCATGGAAATCCACCGATGTCATCGGGGCGCCGTGGCCGGACATCGGTGTTGCCAGGGGTACGCCCAGCCCTGCCGCCGTGACGCCGACCAGCACGGTGCGCCCGCGCAGGGTCTCCGGCGGCACGCGCCCCGCCAGCAGATCGACCGCCGGAATGTGACGCAGCGGCCAGTCGTGCGATGACGGCAGCACGATGACTTCGTGGTCGCGCACCCATCGGCCGGCAGCAGTCGCCCCGCCATCATGCTGCCGGCCCAGACCGGCCAGCGGGCGAGGCGGCTGCGAAACGTCCATCAGCGCCCACGCAAACGCCGGCCACTGCGGACGGTGTTCGCCGGCTTCCAGAAACAGGCGACGCGCCAGCGCATCAGCGTCGAGTTCGACGTCGACATGGCCGAGCCGCGCTGCAGCCGCGGCCAGCGCCGGCAGTGGCTGCAGCGTGTCGATGCCGCCCCCTGGCCGCGCCACCGGTGCAACCGGCAGTACCACATTGCCGGCGCGTGCAATCGCTTCGGCCAGACGACCGTCTTCGCCGGGGTCCGACGACGGTTCGGCAAACATGACCGGGTAGCCGATGCCTGCGACACCGGCGCGGTTCAGTGCATCGATCAGTTCGGCATGGCGCGAGCGCGACCAGGGCCATGCACCCAACGCCTTCAGGCTGGCCTCGTCGATCGCGATCACCAGCGGCGCACTGACTGCGCTGGCCGGCGCGTCGGCCGTCACGCCTTGCATCACCAGCTGGTCATGTACCAGCAGGTCAGCCCGTTCCAGCGTGCGCGGTGACAGGGCATGCAGTACCAGCAGAACGGCGATCGCGACAACCCACGGCAAGCGACTGTGGTCGAGCAACGCGACGGCGATGCGCTGCGCTGCTTTCATCGGACGGACCCGTTGGCAGCCCTTTCGGCAAACCTTTCGGCCAACCCGCCACAGCAGTCAATCGACTCGACGACCTTCATGCAGGCTCCTGTCAGAACAACAAAAGCAGCGGCAACAGCCACCAGGGTTGAAAGGACGGCGGCGGCTCGGGCACGGTGATGGCCTGTACCGGGGCCCAGTCACCTTCGACACCGTCGGCGGCGAAGCTGCGCACGCGCAGCAGGTAGCGTCCGGGCGCGGCATCGCGCAGCAGGTAGCTGGCGCTGTCGAGCCGGGTATCGACCAGCGGCTGCGCGAAGTCATCGCCCGTCGCGATCTGCAGCTGGTAGCTGACGCCCTCTCCCGAGCTGCGCCAACGCAGTGCCAGCCCGTCGGGCGACGCCTCCGGTGCTTCCATCGCCGGACCGGGTTCTGGGCGCCGGAACGGCTGCGGATCGCTGAACGGCCCGGCCCCCTCGTCGGGGTTGCTGCTGGCCACGCGCCAGAAGTAGCTGCCGGGCGGCAGAGCGGCTTCGAACGCATATGCCGGCTCGGTGAGATCACGGCGGTCGACGATCAGGCTGTCGAAACCTTCGCTCGCCGACACCTGCAGACGCCAGCGTTCGTCTGCGCGCGACCGGCTCCAGCTCATCGCCGGCCGGTCGTCGCTGATGCGGGCATTCGGCGCCGGGCTGACCAGCACCGGCGGTTCCGGTCGCGCGTCAAGCGTCAGCGGCCATTCCGCGTCGCGGCCTTCGAGGCCGGTCGCATCGACGCCGCGCACACGGACCCGGTACTCGCCATCGGGCAGCGTGGCGACTGCAACGGCGGCCTGTGACGAGGTACGGTCGGACAGCACGGTGTCGAAGCGGGCATCCGGTGCAACCTGCACGCGGTAGGCCGTGGCGTCGGCCAGCGCCGGAAAGGGCAGATTGAGCGGCAATCGGTCGGAAAACAGGGTCTGCGCCGCGGGCGCGGGCAACAATGCACGCGGTGGCGCAATGGGCGTGCCGCGCATGGCCGAGGCACCCTGCCCGGCGGCCACCTGCTGTTCGCCCGCCGCATTGCCGAAGGCGACGCGGCCTTCGATGACCTCATTGCGCGTATCGGCATCACCGGCATGCACACGGAAACGCGTGCCGCGCACGGCGGCGATCGCGGCCGGCGTATCGATCTCGAAACGGCTCGCCGTGCCGCTGCGCGGTACCACCAGACTTTCCAGCGAGCCGCGCAGCAGGTCGAGCCGCACCCAGGTACCCGCGCCAGCCGCGAAATCGGCGGACTGGCGCACCCCCAGTTCGCTGCCCGGACGCAGCTGTACGCGGCTGCCGTCGCTGAACCCCAGCGCCGCACTGCCTGCTTCGCCGGTCAGCACGCGCGTGCCGACGGCCAGCAACTGGCCGGCCACCGCTGCGCTGCGCCGCCCGTCCGCGGCGATCACGACTACATCGCCCTGCACGGCGTCGAGCTTCACCTCGCGCGTGCGCAGTTTCAGCCAGTCTTCGGGAATCAGCAGCCGGGTGCCGGGTTGCATGCGGCGCGGCTCGGTGATCCGGTTGTAGCGCTGGATGCGCGGCCAGTAGGACAGATCCTTCAGATAGCGCTGGGTGAGGTTCCACGGGTTGTCGCCCTCGCGAACGATGTAGGCGAAATCGGCCGCCTGTGCGGACGACGCCGGAACCGCCAGCGCCGACAACAGTGACAGGGCAAGCACACAGGACAGGGAACCAGCGGACGGCAGTCGTACGGACATCGGACCCTCGGGCACGCGGCGGCGAAGAACATATGCCTGAATCCTAGTCGCATCGACGCGCACTCGCCATCCGTCGTCCGGCCTAGCCGTCTTCGGGGACTCTTGTGTCTTTTAAGGGAATGCGGACGCGCAATCGCGCAAGGTTTGTTCAGCAACCGGACCGAAGAACTGGCGTGTCACAGAAAAGAAAAGGCTAAGCCTTCCGTTTACGGGAACGAGATCGATAGCTGCCAAATCGGAGAGGCTCCAGTGCTTTTGACGATGCTCTTCATACAGCCGATCCAGCTCGTCCCACCATTGCTGGCGCCGCGTGACAAGAAAAGGGCTGTTGAGATTGAGCAGATCGACGGTGTACTGCGCCTGATCTTGTTCCGCCGCATTGAGGTCCGTAGATGGAACGACGCGCCCATCCGACAAGTAGGCAAAAAATCGATGACAGTCCGGACGATGCGGAGAGACGAAGCGCTGCATGTCGCATGCGGTCTGTTTATCTGAGGCATGCCCGCCAAACACAACCTTCCCTTGAAACCTCATGTCATGCAGATCGTTGGCACTGTCGAGCGCGCTAGCCGCCAGATTGCTGTAGTCGAAGGTGCGAGATGGTTTCTGGCTTTTGTTCTCGACATGTTCGATGTGATACCCCAGACCTTCCTCGTCGGCACGCAGTTCGCTGTAACAGCAAAGCTGGAACTGCTCTTCAAGCAGACACTGCAAGACCGCCGCCTTGTGCCGACGAAACGAATTCCACCTGGTCGTCGCTTGTTCCGATGTTTCCGGGGGATGCGTATGTGCCTGTGTGAGATGAAACCCACCAGAGCCAAGCTTTCTTATTGCCCTCACTGCTTCAGGGCTTCCTGCCGCTGAATGCTGCGGCGAAGGCGTTGTAATTGAGGATGTCGTTCGCCCAGGGCCGAAGTGAGTCGGTTCATCAGATCGACAGCTTGTGGCTCTTCATAACCGCCCTGATCCACCCACTCGGTGAGTCTCAGCAAATCTGCCTTCTCGGCTACGGGCGGCTGAGGATCGACCAGCATGACGCTGTGCATGACATCACCACTTGGTTCGCCATAGGTCATGGCGATAGGCATTGCTGCAATCGTCTTTCCGGCCGCATCCGGGCCGATCACCCGGATGTTCTCGCGCCGAACGGTACTCAGCACTTGCGGGCTGTGGGTGGTGACGATGAATTGCATTTCGGGAAACGCCCTGATCAGGCTTTGCAGCACGACCTGCTGCCACTCCGGATGCAGGTGCATGTCCACCTCGTCGATCAGCACCACCCCCGGCGTTTCCAGCGCCGCTCTACCGCCCAGATGGCCATTGAGTTTTGTCGCCCTGAAAGCGATATCGGCCACCATGCCGATCATGTTTCGTATGCCGTCGCTGAGCAGCTCGACCGGCAGTTCTCCATGCTGATCGTGGTGAGCAACCAATGTATCCCGAGAAATGGAGTACTCGATATCCTTCCAGCCGACGGGCTCAAGACAGTTATTCACGGCTGTGCCGACCGACTGGATGTACCCGTCGAACTCGGTGCCTGTCGACGGTCGCCCCGTCTCCTGCGCCATGATCCGGGCCTCCTTTGAATTCAGGTTCCAGTATCTGAACCAGGCAACAAAGGACTTGTAGCTGGAGGCCGGATCCAGGCAATCCGCGTAGCCGATGGTGCGAGACGTACGCTGCAGCTTCTTGTTCTCCGTGAGCTTCTTCTGTTGCCACAAGCGACCGGTGCCGTAATACGCGACAAGCGGCAGCAGAACATCGCTTCCGGGGGTGCGCACAGCCTCCTGCAGGCGCTTGCCATAATCGATCAGTTGCTTGGCGTCCTTGATGGTGGTCTTGGCTTTACTGGGACCGGACAGGCTTCGCCGCCACACCGTGGGTGGATGGTTGCCAAGAATGCTGTCTTCAATGCTGTCTGCGATAAAACCAGTCGCTTCGAGACGCACACCTTTCACCGCGTATTCCATTTCATGGGTACGGGTTTCCCGCACCCGGTGCTGGCGGATGTCCGTGGATTCAAAATGCTTTCCGACCGCCTCATCGAAAGATCCTATGAAGGGGCCAAAAGCCACCGCTATTGCATCCAGGATGGAGGTCTTGCCCGCACCGTTCGCAGCCACCAGCACCGTAAGTTGGGGGTGAAAATCGATATCGATCTGCTCGAAGCAACGGTAGTCGCGCAGCTTCAAGCTTTGTATGTCCAGGTGGGGCATGGGTGCCTCGGCACGTTCGGGAAATCGGCTCAGATCGATCACGATTGATGCTGACCAGTTTCCAAGTTTGTTGTTGATCTGCTGATTCTGCCTTTCTCAAACTGCGTTCACAAGCCCGTTCACCGGGGCCACTGCAGCTCTCGATCCCACATTGGACTTTCCCGGTGCGCTCAGGGTGCTGCCGCCAGCCCCTGCCAGCCGCCGCCGACCGCCTTGTTCAACAGCGCGCTGGCCGAGAACTGCCGGCCGCGCAGCTGGGCGAGGCTGCGTTCATTGTCGAGCGCCGTGGTCTGCGCAGTGATCACTTCGGTGTAGTTGGCGATGCCCGCGCGATAGCGGTTGAGTGCCAGCGTTTCCGCCTCGCGCGACGCTTCGAGCGCCTGCGCGCGCAAGGCTGCTTCGTCTTCCAGCAGGCGCAGCTCACTCAGGTTGTCTTCCACCTCCTGTAGTGCACCCAGCACGATCTGCCGGTACTGGGCGACCGTGATGTCGTGCGCCGCACGCGCCGATTCGATCTGCGCATCGCGCCGGCCACCGTCGTACACCGCCTGCGCCACGCTCAGGCCGAACGACCACACCAGGTTGGATGCCGAGAACCACTGCGCGAAGTTGTTGCCGGCATAGCCGGTCGAGGCGTTCAGCGTCAGCGACGGAAACCACGCTGCCTGCGCCACACCGATGCGCGCGTTGGCCGCGGCCACGCGCCGTTCCGCCGCGGCAACGTCGGGCCGCCGCTCGAGCAGTGTCGACGGCAGACCGACCGGCGTGGCCGGGGGTGCGGCGGGCCAGTCGGCCAGTTCCAGTGCGAAGGTGGATGGGGGCGCGCCGATCAGCACCGCGATGGCGTTCTGCAACTGGGTCCGCGTCAGATCGAGATCGACTGCCTGCGCCTGGGCCGCGCGCAGCTGCGCCAGCGCCTGCACCTCGTCACCGCGCGTCGACACGCCGGCGGCGACACGGTTGCGCGCCAGTTCCAGCGCGCGCTCGAAGGACGCGACGGTGCGCCGGTAAAGGTCGCGCTGATGGTCGGTCGCGCGCAGCTGGAAGTAGTTCTGTACCAGTTCGGCGTGCAGGCTCAGCCGCACCGACGCCAGATCACCGGCGCTACCATCGAGTTCGGCACCGGCCGCCTCGACCTCACGCCCGATGCGCCCCCACAGATCCGCTTCCCAGCTGGCGTCCAGCCCCAGCTGGGTGGTGTTGGACTGGTTCGCCGAGCGGCCTTCGATCGCCGCACCGCGGCTGCGCCGGGCCGCCGCTGTCAGTCCGATTTCGGGCGTGTAGCCGGCGCGAGCCAGCTGCGCGGCGGCGCGCGCCTGACGGAAGCTGCCGAGCGCAGACTGCAGGTCGGGGTTGGCCGCATCGAGCCGTACGATCAGATCATCGAGTACCGGATCGCCATAGGCGCGCCACCATTCGCCGCGCGGCAGGTGGTCGGCCGGCTCGGCCGGCTTCCAGCCTTCGGCGGCACGGAAATCGGCGGGCATGTCGAAGGCCGGTCGCTGGTGATCGGGGCCGATCGAGGTGCAGCCTGCGGCAAACAATGCCAGCAGGAGTGCGCATACGACGGGAGAAGGACGGAGAAGCAGCGGGTTCATGGCGTCACCGTGCGGCCGCGGCCGGCAAACCACCGGCGGCTGTAGCGGCTGAAACGTTCGAGATAGAGATAGGTGACCGGCGTCGTGTAGAGCGTCAGCAACTGGCTGACCACCAGACCGCCGACCACCGCAATGCCCAGCGGCTGGCGCAGTTCCGAGCCTTCGCCGAAGCCGATGGCCAGCGGCAGCGCGCCGACCATGGCCGCCAGCGTGGTCATCAGGATGGGCCGCAAGCGCATCAGGCAGGCCTCGCGGATCGCCTCGTGCGGCGAGCAGCCGAGATTGCGTTCAGCGTCGAGCGCGAAGTCGATCATCATGATGGCGTTCTTCATGACGACGCCGATCAGCAGCAGCAGGCCGATGATGGCGATCAGCCCGAATTCGATGTTGAATGCCATCAGTGCGAGGATGGCACCGATGCCGGCCGACGGCAGCGTGCTCAGGATGGTCAGCGGATGAATCAGGCTTTCGTACAGGATGCCAAGCACCAGATAGACCGCGATGATGGCACCCAGCACCAGCAGCGGCTGGTTCGACAGCGATTGCTGGAAGGCGCGCGCCGATCCCTGGAAACCGGCATTGACGCTGGCCGGCACACCGATCTCGCGCATCGCGGTACGGATGGCTTCCATGCCCTGCGCCAGCGTCACGCCCTCGGCGGTGCCGAATGAAATGGTGGTCGACACCTTGCCGCCCAGATGCGAAATCGACAGCGGCATGGTGCCCTGGGTGACGCGGGCAAAACTGTCCAGCGGCACCAGCTGGCCGTCGGCGCCGGCGACGCGCACCGCGTCGAGCGCCGAAATGTCCTGCGCGCGCGCCGGATCGACCTCCAGCACCACCTTGTACTGATTCAGCGGCTCGTACAGCGTGCTGATCTGGCGCTGCGCGAAGGCGTCGTTGAGCACCTGGTTCACGCCGCCCGGCGTGATGCCCAGCCGCGCCAGCGTGTCGCGGTCATACATCAGCATGGTTTGCGAGGCGCGGTCTTCCTGATCGGTCGATACATCGACCAGTTGCGGCAGGTCGCGCATCGCAAAGCGCACCTTCGGCTCCCATTCGCGCAGCACGCGCAGACTGTCGGCGGTCAGCGTGAACTGGTATTGCGACGACGAGCGCAGGCCGCCGATGCGCAGGTCCTGCGCCGCCACGAGAAACAGCGACACGCCCTCGATGCGCCCCAGTTTGCCGCGCAGCCGGCCGATCACCTGATCAGCCGTTGCATCGCGCTCCGACAGCGGCTTCAGATTGACGAAGAAACTGGCGTTGTTCGCACCGCCGCCGCGCCCGCCGCCCGTGAAGGCGCTGACATTGGCCACCGCCGGATCGGCGCGCACCACCTCGACCGCCTGCGCCATCTTCTTCGTCATCACCTGGAAGGACGTGGTCTGGTCGCCGCGCAGGCTGCCGAACAGGCGGCCGGTGTCCTGATTCGGAAAGAAGCCCTTGGGCACGATGACGAACAGCCACAGGTTGAGCGCGATCGCGCCGGCGAAGATCAGCATGACGATGCGCGTGTGACGCAGCGCCCAGTCGAGACTGTGCGAGTAGGCGAGCTGGATGTCGTCGAACACGCGCGCCAGCGCGCGCTGCCAGCGTGCTTCCTGTTCGACCGGCCGGTGGCGCAGCAGGCGCGCTGCCAGCATCGGGGCCGCAGTCAGCGACACCACCATGGACACCAGCACGGCAACCGACAGCGTCAGCGCGAACTCACGGAACAGCCGGCCGACGATGCCGCCCATCAGCAGGATGGGGATGAATACCGCCACCAGCGACAGGCTGATCGCCACCACCGTGAAGCCGACCTCGCGTACGCCCTGCACCGCCGCTTCGAACGGCTTCATGCCACGCTCGATGTGGCGCGCGATGTTCTCGATCACCACCACTGCATCGTCGACCACGAAGCCGGTGGCGATGGTCAGCGCCATCAGCGACAGGTTGTTCAGGCTGAAGCCCAGCAGGTACATCACCGCCAGGCTGCCGGCCAGAGACACCGGCACGACGATGGCCGGGATCAGCGTGGCGCGGGCGTTGCGCAGGAACAGGAACACCACCAGGATGACCATGCCGACCGCGATGGCCAGCGCGATCTCCACCTCGTGCAGCGCGCTGCGTATGGTGACCGAACTGTCCGACACCACTTCGAGCTTCGCCGAGGCGGGCAGGCTGGCCGCCAGTTCCGGCAGCAGCGCATGCACCCGTTCGACGGTTTCGATCACATTGCTGCCAGGGCGCTTGGTCACCACCAGCAACACCGTCGGCTTGCCATTGGTCAGACCGAGGTTGCGCACGTCCTGCACCGATTCGGTCACCGTCGCGACATCACCGAGGCGCAGCGTCGCGCCCGAGGTGTGACGCAGGATCAGCGGCACGTAGTCGGCCGCGCGGCGTACCTGGTCATTGGCGTCGATCTGCCAGTAGCGGTCGCCCGATTCGACGAAACCCTTGGGGCGATAGACATTGCTTTCGCTGATGCGCGCGCGCACGTCTTCCAGCGTCAGGCCGTGCTGATGCAGCGCGTCCGGATTCACCTGCACACGCACCGCCGGCGGCGACCCGCCGCCCACGGTGACTTCGCCGATACCCGGAATCTGCGCCATCTTCTGCGCCAGCACGGTCGAGGCGATGTCGTACAGACGCGGAATCGGCACCGTATCCGAGGTCAGCGCCAGGATCAGGATGGGTGCGTCGGCCGGATTCACCTTGCGATAGCTCGGGTTGGACGGCAGGCTGGTCGGCAGGCTGGCGCGCGCGGCGTTGATCGCCGCCTGCACGTCGCGCGCCGCGCCCTCGACATCGCGGTCCAGCTCGAACTGCAGCGTCACCCGGGTATTGCCCTGCGAACTGCTCGACGTCATTTCGGTGACGCCGGCAATGCGGCCCATGGTGCGTTCCAGCGGTGTCGCCACGGTCGCCGCCATCACTTCCGGGCTGGCGCCGGGCAGCGACGCACTGACCGATATGGTCGGGAAGTCGACCTGCGGCAGTGCGGCCACCGGCAGCAGCACGAACGCCAGCGCGCCGGCCAGTGCGATCGCCGCCGTCAGCAGCGTAGTCGCCACCGGTCGGTAGACCGACCAGGCCCAGCCGCTCACGCCCGATGCTCCTGCGCTGCGTTGCCGCGCGCCGCGAACAGCCGACCGAACGCGAGATAGATGACCGGCGTGGTGTACAGCGTCAGCACCTGGCTCACCAGCAGGCCGCCGACCATCGTCAGTCCCAGCGGGTGGCGCAGTTCGGATCCCATGCCGCCGCCCAGCATCAGCGGCAGCGCACCGAGCAGTGCCGCCATCGTGGTCATCAGGATGGGCCGCAGTCGCAGCAGGCAGGCCTGATAGATCGCGTCGCGCGGTGCCATGCCCTGCGTGCGTTCGGCGTCGAGCGCGAAGTCGATCATCATGATCGCGTTCTTCTTGACGATGCCGATCAGCAGGATGATGCCGATCACCGCGATCATGTCGAGCGCGTGACCGGTGCCGAGCAGCGCCAGCAACGCGCCGATCGCGGCCGACGGCAGCGTGCTCAGGATGGTCAGCGGATGGATGAAGCTTTCGTACAGCACGCCCAGCACGATGTACATGGCCGCCACCGCGGCAAGGATGAGCCACAGCGTGTCGCTCAGCGAAGCGCGGAAGGCTTCGGCCGACCCTTCCCAGGTCACGGTGAGCGTGGCCGGCATGGCGAGCGCGCGGCGCGTGGCGTCGATGGCGTCGACCGCTTCGCCGAGCGACGCGCCGTCGGGCAGGTTGAACGACACCGTGGCGGCCGGAAACTGGCCCTGCCGCCCGATCGACAAGCGTGCCGGCCGCTCCTCGATGCGCACCAGACTGCCCAGCGGAATCTGCTCGCCGGTGGCCGACATCACATGGATCTGCGATATCGCTTCCGGGCCCTGCTGGAACTGCGGCTGCACTTCCAGCACCACGCGGTACTGGCTCGACTGCGTGAAGATGGTCGAAATCAGGCGCTGGCCGAAGGCGTTGTACAGCGCGGCATCGATATCGGCCACGGTCACGCCGACCCGGGCGGCGGCGGCGCGATCGATGTTCACATAGGCCTGCAGGCCGCCGGTCGTCAGATCGGTCGTGACGGCGGACAGCTTGTCCGACTGCTGCAGCGCTGCGACCAGCTTCGGCACCCATTCGAGCAGGTCGTCCTGATTGGTGGCCTGCAGGACGAAGGGATACTGCGCGCGACTCACCCGGTCCTCGATCGTCAGGTCCTGCACCGGCTGCAGATGCAGCGTGATGCCCGGCACCTCGCGCGCCAGATCCTCCAGCCGGCGGGCGATCTCGGGCGCGCGTGCGTCGCGGTCAGCCAGGGCTTTCAGACGGATCTGCATGCGGCCGGTGTTCAGCGTCGGATTCTGGCCGTCGACGCCGATGAAGGAACTGATGTTTTCCACATCCGGGTCGCGCAGCAGCACTTCGGCCAACGCCTGCTGGCGCACGCTCATCGCCGAGAACGACACGGTCGGTTCGGCCTCCGAAATGCCCTGGATCAACCCGGTGTCCTGCACCGGGAAAAAGCCCTTGGGCACGGCGAGGTAGAGCAGCGCGGTCAGCACGAAGGTGGCGACGGTGACGACCAGCGTCAGCGTCTGGTGCTCGAGCACCCAGCGCAGCGTGCGCGCATAGCCGGCCAGCAGGCGGGCGTACCAGCCCTCATCGGCTTCATGCGCCGGTTCCGCCTTCAGCAGGCGCGCTGCCATCATCGGCGTCAACGTCAGCGACACCACGGCCGACAGCAGGATGGCGATGGTCAGCGTGAGCGCGAATTCGCGGAACAGCCGGCCGACCACGTCCTGCATGAACAGCAGCGGAATCAGCACCGCCACCAGCGACACGGTCAGCGAAATGATGGTGAAGCCGATCTGCTTCGCGCCATCGAGCGCGGCCTGCATCGGCGTCTTGCCCTGTTCGAGGTGGCGCGCGATGTTTTCGGTCATCACGATGGCATCATCGACCACGAAGCCGGCGGCGATGGTGAGTGCCATCAGCGTCAGGTTGTTCACCGAAAAGCCGGCCATGTACATGACGGCGAAGGTGCCGATCAGCGACAGCGGCACCGCCACCGCCGGAATGACTGTGGCGCGGACGTTGCGCAGGAACAGGAAGATGACCAGCACGACCAGCGCGACGGCCATCACCAGTTCGATCTGCACGTCGCGTACCGAGGTGCGGATCGATTCAGTGCGGTCGGTCAGCACGGCCACATCGACCGCGTCGGGCAGCGAGGCCTGCAGTTCGGGCAGCAGCGCCTGGATGCGCGACACCACGTCGATCACGTTGGCGCCCGGCTGGCGCTGGATGTTCAGGATGAGCGACGGCGTCTGGTTTGCCCAGGCGGCCAGCAGACGGTTTTCCGGTCCATCCACCACTTCGGCGACGTCCTCGAGCCGGATCGGTGCGCCGTTCTTCCACGCAATCACGCTCTTCCGGTATTCGGCCGCCGACCGCAGCTGGTCGTTGGCATCCAGCGTGGTGGCGCGGGTCGGTCCGTCGAAACTGCCCTTGGCCTGGCTGGAACTGGTGCTGACGACGGCCGCGCGCAGCTGTTCCAGGCTGAGGCCGTAGGACGCCACCGCCGACGGATTGACCCGTACGCGCACGGCGCGCCGCTGGCCGCCGGAAATGCTGACCAGCCCGACGCCCGACTGCTGCGAAATCTTCTGCGCCAGACGCGTGCTGACGGCTTCTTCCAGCAGATGCAGCGGCAGCGCGTTGGAACTGATGGCCAGCGTCATCACCGGCGCATCGGCCGGATTGACCTTGCTGTAGACCGGCGGTGCCGGCAATTCCTGCGGCAGCAGCGTCGCGGCGGCATTGATCGCGGCCTGCACCTCCTGCTGCGCGGTATCGAGCGAAATGTTCAGACCGAAGCGCAGCGTGACCACCGAGGCGCCGGCCGAACTGACGGAATTCATCTGCACCAGCCCCGGCATCTGGCCGAACTGGCGTTCCAGCGGCGAGGTGATCAACGAAGTGGTCAGTTCCGGGCTGGCACCCGGGTAGAAGGTGACCACCTGCATCGTCGGGTAGTCGACCTGCGGCAGCGCCGACACCGGCAGCAGCCGGTAGGCGATGAAGCCGGTCACCAGCAGCGCGATCATCAGCAGCGAGGTCGCCACCGGACGCAGGATGAACAGTCTGGACGGATTCATGGAAATGGCCGGTCAGCGCGCCGGCGCAGCGTCGCGACGCCCGGGCGACGCCGCGTCCGGCTTGCCGGCACGGGCACCCGCGGCCGGTACATCGTCGATCTTCACCTTGTCGCCTTCGCGCAGGCGATCGACGCCGTCGGTCACCACGCGCTCGCCGGGCTGCACGCCTTCGGTCACCTGCTGCAGTTCGCCCGCCAGCGTGCCGGTCTTCACCGGCCGCATCGCCACTGTCAGATCGTCACCGACGACGTACACGAAGGTGCCGCTGGCGCTGCGCTGTATCGCGGTGACCGGCACCACGACGGCAGCGGACACCGTGTCGACGCGCACCCTCACATTGACGAACTGGTTCGGAAACAGCACGTCGTCGCGGTTTTCGAACATCGCCTTGGCCTTGACGGTGCCGGTGGCGACGTCGATCTGGTTATCCAGGATGCGCAGCGTGCCGGTGGTGAGCACACTGCGGTTTTCGCGGTCCCACGCTTCCACCGCCAGGCCGCCGCGCTGAGCGATGGCGGCGCGCACCGCCGGCAGTTCCGGCGCCGGCAGTGAAAACACGACCGAAATCGGCGCTTCCTGCGTGATGGTCAGCAGGCCTTCGGTATCCGACGCGCGCACGATGTTGCCCGGTGTCGCCTGGCGCAAACCGACGCGCCCGCTGATCGGCGCCGTGATGCGCGCGTAGCTCAGCGACAGCTGTGCCGCTGCGATGCTTGCCTCGTCGGCCTTGATGGCGGCTTCGTACTCGCGCACCAGCGCCTGCTGGTTCGTCACCTGCTGGGTCGCGATCGAATCCTGCTTGAGCAGCGTTTCGTAGCGGTTGAGGTCTTCGCGCGCATTGGTCAGCAGCGCCTGGTTGCGCAGCTTCGCTGCCTGCGTCTGCGCCAGTTCGACCTCGAAGGCACGCGGATCGATCAGTGCCAGCAGATCACCCTTCTTCACCCGCTGGCCTTCGGTGAAATGCAGCGAGCGCAGCTCACCTTCGACGCGGCTGCGCACCACGACGCTTTCGATCGGCGTCACCGTACCGAGCGCACTCACCGTCACCGGCAGATCCGCCCGTGTGGCCAGCGCGGTACCGACCCGTGATTCGCCACCGAAGCGACGGCCTGCGGCGCCGGGTGCGCCGGGTGCCGCACCGGCCGGCCGGGCGCCCGGCGGCCCTCCACCCTCGGCAGGCGCACCGGTGCGCTCCCGCGCAAGAAACCAGCCGGCCGTCAGACCGGCCAGTACCAGCAACATCAGTATCCAGGGCCAGCGTGGTTTGCGAATAACGGGGAGCGTCGTCGTCATGGAATATCGGTCGAAGTGAAATCGGTGGCATGGCGGTCAGCGCGCACGGGGATGTCACCCGCGTTCGTCACGACTGCCATTGTCGGCTGCGCATGTTAATCACGTCTCGGCGCGCCGGGCGGACTTGTGAATGGACTGTGAACGGCGGTGAGCGGTCGTCAGCGCGTCGCTCGACCGGGCCGGATGTCGATGCCGCAACGCGGTGTTGAGCGACGCCCGGTACGCGGGGTTCCGCAAGCGGCAGGATTGCGTCTGGTAAACTGTTGGAGTCGTCTACAGGCTCAGCCAGCAGTTCCACCGCGCGGCCCTGCGTTTTTCCGCGGGACACCCTGTCCCGCTGTCCGGCCTCACACCCTGCGTCAGGTCGCTTCCACTCCGTCTTTCGGGAGAGCGAAGCCTTGCTTGTCCATCTGCTGCCACTTGCGGCACTTCTGTCCGGCGTTGCCCTGCTGTTGCTGGGCAGCGGCCTGCTGACCACCCTGCTCGCCGTGCGCGGCGGCATCGAAGGCTTCGGCAGCCCCTTCATGGGCCTGCTGGGTTCGATGTTTTTCGCCGGCTTCCTGATCGGCACCCATGTCGCACCGCGCATGATCCGCCGGGTCGGCCATGTGCGTGCATTCGCTTTCTTCACGTCAGCGGTGGCCTGCAGCGTGCTGTTGCACGAGTTGCTGGTCGTGCCCTGGGTGTGGGCGCTGGTCCGCCTGCTGACCGGTATTTCCATGGTCGGGCTGTACACCATCGTCGAAAGCTGGCTGAACAGCCAGGCGGCACCGGCACAGCGCGCCCGTGTGTTCTCGGTTTACATGGGCGTCAATCTGGGCGCACTGGCGCTGTCGCAGCAATTGCTGCATCTGGGACCGGCCAGCGGCCACGTTTTGTTCGGTCTGGCGGCGCTGCTGGTGTCGGCAGCCGTGATGCCGGTGGCCGCGACCCGGCTGGTTCAGCCCGTGCTCGACCACAGTGCGTCGGTCGACCTGAAAAGCCTGTATGCCAAGGCGCCGATCGCGCTCTCTGCGGCTTTTGCGTCGGGCCTGGCGATGGGCGCCTTCTGGGGTCTGGGTGCGGTGTGGGCTGACGGTCACGGCTTGGGACATCAGGGCATCGCGGCCTTCATGACTGCCACCATCCTGGGTGGTGCGCTGTTCCAGTGGCCGATCGGTCTGCTGTCCGACCGCATCGACCGCGGCCGCGCGATCGCCTTCGTGGCGTTCGGCGCCACAGTGTGCGCCATCGGACTGATGGCAGCCGCCCGCCACGGCACGCTGGCGACCAGCATGGCTGGCTTCATCTACGGTGGATTCGCGTTCGCGCTCTATCCGATGGCCGTCGCCCGCATGATCGACCGACTCGAGCCACACGAAGTGCTTTCGGGCAGCAGCAGCCTGCTGCTGATTCATGGCGCGGGTGCCGCCGCCGGCCCGCTGCTGGCCGGGTTCGCCATGGCGCTGGCCGGCGACGCGGCGCTGCCGCTGTGGTTCGCCGCGACCCAGGGTGTTCTGGCAGTCGCCGCCTCGTCGCTGTTGCGCCGGCTCACGCCGGACATCGCCCATCAGACCCGCTTCCAGCCCATGGTGCGCACCGCATCGACCGCCTTCGACATGGTCGACGGGGCGCACCCGAACGACCTTCCATCCACGCGACCCAGCCCGGAGACCCGCTGACCCGAACCCGCAACCTGCTCTGAAAGGACTTCATCATGCTTCTCGCCACCGATCTTGACGGCACCTTCCTTGCCGGCGCCCCGGAAGCGCGACTGCGCCTTTACCAGCGCATCGCAGCCGACCCCGAAGTGACACTCGTGTTCGTGACCGGACGCGGCCTCGAGGCCGTGCTGCCCATCCTGTCCGACCCGACGATACCGGTGCCGCACTACATCATCGCCGACGTCGGCGCGACTGTCGTCGATGGCGCCACTCGGCAGGCGGTGCAGCCGCTGCAGTCGGCGATCGACGTCGTGTGGCCGGGCGAACTTGCGGTGACCGAGGCGCTGGCCGGCTTCGAACGGCTGCAACGGCAGGAAGTCCCGCAGCAACGGCGCTGTTCCTACTTCTGCGAGGGCGACGCGGTGACCGGCGACATCCACTCCGCGGCAGCGGCACTGGGCTGCGACGTGCTGTATTCGGCCGACCGCTACCTCGACATCCTGCCGCCCGGCGTGAACAAGGGCAGCACGCTGCGCAAGCTGGTGCGTCATCTGGGCATCGACCCCGAACATGTACTGGTGGCCGGCGACACGCTGAATGACCTGTCGATGTTCGAACAGGGTTTCCGCGGTGTGTGCGTCGGCGAGTCGGAACCGGCGCTGCTGGCGGCAACCATGGACCGCTCGCGCATCGTGCATGCTTCGCGCATCGGCTGCGGCGGCATCATCGACGCACTTCGCAGCTTCCGCATGATGCGTTTCGATCCGGTCAGCCCGGTTACTGACGGCGGCGATGCCGAGCTCGTCATCGTCTATCACCGGCTGCCGTACGAGGAGTACATCGAAGACGGCATCGTGAAGCAGCGCCGCCCGACTTCGCCCAACGGCATCATTCCGACGCTGCTGAGCTTCTTCGCCGAAGGTCAGCAGGGCTCGTGGGTGGCCTGGTCCACGCTCAATGCAGAATCGACCGATTTCGAGGTGCACACGACGGTCGATCGCCAGCGCTACCCCAATCTGACCTGCGCGCGGGTCGCACTCGACAAGAACGACGTCGACATTTTCTACAAGCGCTTTTCGAAAGAAGCCTTCTGGCCAACGCTGCACACCTTCTGGGAGCGAGCGCAGTTCCGCGAAGACCACTGGCAGGTGTTCCTGAAGGTGAACCGGCTGTTCGCCGAACGCAGCGCAGCCGAGGCGGCACCGGGCGCCACCGTCTGGCTGCACGACTACAACCTGTGGATGGTGCCGGCAGCGCTGCGCGAAATGCGGCCCGACCTGAAGATCGCCTTCTTCCACCACACCTACTTTCCGTCCGCCGACGTGTTCAACGTGATGCCGTGGCGGCGCGACATCGTCGGCAGCCTGCTGCAATGCGACTACATCGGCTTCCACATTCCGCGCCAGGCCGAAAATTTCGTCGACGTGGCACGCGGCGTGGCACCGCTGAAGGTGCTCGAATCGCGCAACTGTGCACCGCGCTTCCTGACCTATGGCTGCGCCGTCGGGCTGGACGAGATGACGACGGCAATCGAGGTGCATGGCCGCCGGATCGGCATCGGCGCCCATCCGGTCGGGCTGGATGTGCAGCGTGTCGGTCGCCTGCTGGCCGACCCGGCGACCGCCCGCCGCATGGACAGCCTGCGCCATGAACTGGACGGCCGC
This sequence comes from Methyloversatilis sp., assembly GCF_030698125.1. Classification (GTDB taxonomy): domain Bacteria; phylum Pseudomonadota; class Gammaproteobacteria; order Burkholderiales; family Rhodocyclaceae; genus Methyloversatilis. The sequence continues at coordinate 80,430 of NZ_JAUYNV010000032.1, read as the reverse complement.
CGGGCCATCCTGTCGGTCGAGCGGCTCGACTACACGAAGGGCACGCTCGAAAAGCTGCTCGCCTTCGAACAGCTGCTGGAGCGCTACCCGGAAATGCGCCAGAAGGTCACGCTGATCACCGTATGCGTGCCGGCGGCGAGCGAAATGACCATCTACCGCTCGCTGCAGACACAGATCGAGCAGGCCGTCGGCCGCATCAACGGCCGCTATTCGAGAGTGGGCTGGACGCCGGTGCAATTCTTCTTCCGCGCCATTCCGTTCGAGGAACTGATCGCCTACTACGCGGTGGCCGATGTCATGTGGATCACGCCGCTGCGCGATGGCCTCAATCTGGTCGCCAAGGAATTTGTAGCGGTGCAGGGCCTGATGCAGGGTGGCGGCGTGCTGGTGCTGTCCGAGTTCGCCGGCGCCGCCGCCGAACTGCACGGCGCCGTACTGACCAATCCGCACGACATCAACGACCTGCGCGAGAAGTGCTACTACGCACTGAACATGCACCGCGCCGAAGCCGAGTCACGCCTGCGCGAACTGCTGGCCATCGTGCAGTACAACGATGTGCATCGCTGGGGGCAGGAATTTCTGGCGGCCGTCGCCGCTTCGGTCAACGGCGTACCGGACGCAATCGAGCCGTCCTGATCAGCGAAACAGCCACACCACGATCAGTACGGCGAATGCGATCAGCGCAGCACCCGCTTGCAGCGAGCGCGGAGCCGGGCCGGCGTCCGGCAAGGCGCGGGCCGGTGCCGCGCCGATCCCGGCTGACGCCTGCCACACCAAGGCAGCCAGCAGCGTCGTCGCGAACAGCAGCCCTGCGACAATGGTGAAGTGCGGCACCGCCCACCCCGCCACCGATGCCGCCAACATCGCAGCGCTGATCGCATGTCCGGTAAGCAAGCCGCGCAGCGCGGCCGATGCGCCGACGCGGTTGTTCGTCATCGCCAGTGCAAACACCGCCACCAAGGGTGGCACCACGTAAGAAAATGCCTGTTGAAGATAGGCAAACAGCCCGGGGAAGTGCGCGATCTGCGGCGCCCACAGCGCAGCCAGCAGCATGAAGCCAAGCGTGCTCGCGCGGCCCAGCCTGGCCTGATGGCGCGCACTCAGGCCAGGCCGGCGCGGCAACACGAAATCGCATATGAGCAATGTAGACGCCGAATTAAGCGCCGAATCGACGCTGGACATCATGGCGGCAATCAGGCCGGCCACCATCAACCCGGCCAGACCGACCGGCGCATAGTGCAGGATGAGTTCGACGAATACCGTGTCGGGCTGCTCCAGGCCTGGCAGCAGCACCGTCGCCATCACACCCGGCATCACCATCAGGAACAGCGGCAACAGCTTGAGCGCAGCGGCAATGAGCGCACCCTGTCCGGCCGCGCGCAGGTCGCGTGCGCCAAGCAGGCGCTGCGCGACATACTGGTTCATGGTCCAGTAGTAAAAGCCCAGCACGGGCAAACCGATCAGCGTACCCAACCACGGTAGTACCGGATCATCCATCGGCCGGAGCAGCGAAAGCCGCTCCGGTTCGACCGCTGCAACCAGTCGCCCCCAGTCGTGATCGAACTGGCCGAACACGATCGTGCTCATGACCACGGCACCGGTCAGCAACACGACCGTCTGCAGCATGTCGGTATAGACGACCACACGCAATCCACCGGCCGCGGTGTACAGACCGGCGAACAAGGCCAGTCCGGCGCAGGCCGCACCCAGTGTCACTCCGGGCACCATCTGGCTCAGGATGAGGCCGCCGGCGTAGAGGCTGCCGGCGGTATCCAGTGCCAGACTGAGGAAGAGTGAAGTACCGGACAGATAGCGTCTCAGCCGCGCATCGAAACGCCGTTCGAGCAGTTCCGGTACGGTGGTCAGCCGGCCACGGATGAAGGTCGGCAGCACGAATACCGCGGAGAACACCAGAACGAGTGCCGCCACCCACTCGTAGTTGGCAACCGAAATTCCGTTCGCGTAGGCCGCCCCGGGCAGGCCGATCAGGGTGGTGGACGAAATGTTGGACGCGAACAGCGAAAGTCCGATCGCCAGCGGCCCCAGACTGCGGCCCGCGAGGAAAAGTTCGTCCGCATCCGGCGCTGCACGCGAGGCCCATACGCAGAGCGCGATGGTCACAAGCAGGTAGATCGCGATCACGACCAGGTCGGGCGTCTGCAACATGCAGGGGCTTTCGTGATGAACGCATGCAACGGCCATCGTGGACGTGGTGGCTGCATGCTGACGGTACAAGGCGGCCGGTGTGCCGCGCGACGGTACCCGGCGGTCCGTTCGCATCTGATCCGTGCGTCAGGGCCTGGACTGCGACGCGCTTGCGGCACGCGTCATGTACGGATCAGATGCGAACAGACGCTGGCACGCCAGCCGAGACCTTTTCACCCGCTGGAGGTGATGTCAAGCTGCGGTCGCGCCGCGATATGCACGCGGCACAACGTCGGTCGCAGCACCGATCGCGGCGAGAACGGAGCGGGGATTTCGGCGAGCACTGCTCGCCGCGATCGTGCCGCGATGGTCACATTGCAGCGTGCGGATCGCGGCGAGGCCGCCGCTCCCACAGACCGCCGCTTTCAGCGCGCTGCGGTCGGCGTGTTCTCCAGTGTCTCCGCCGGACCGCCGGATTCGATGCGGCCGCTCCAGCCGCCGCCGAGGGCCTGATAGGTATTGACCAGCGCAGTGACCCGGTCGAGGCGGCTGGCGATCAGCTGACGCTCGGCCGACAGCCGCTCGCGTTCGGCATCAAGCAGCACGATGCGGCTCGCGTTGCCGGCGTTGAATGACAGTTCGGCCAGATCGCGCGCACCGCGCGTGGCGTCGGCCAGCTTCACCGTCTCTTCCATCGCCTCGCGGGCGCCCCGTGCGGCGGACAGCGCACCGAGCGCATCGGCATAGGCCTGACGCGCTGCCTGCTGATAGGTCTGCGCGATCTGCGCACGTTCCGCTTCCGTCTGCGCAACCAGCGCGCGCGTGCTGAGCAGGCCGACCAGCGGCTGCGCAATCGCGGCGCCGACACTCCAGGTGCGGGCTGAGGCCGACAGCAGATTGCCCAGCGTGGCGCTTTCGCCGCCCAGTGCGGCGGTCAGCGAAATGGTCGGCATCCACTGCGTGCGTGCCACTTCGACGCTCAGGCTGGCCGCCGCGAGATTGGCTTCGGCGGCGCGCACGTCGGCGCGGCGCGCCAGCAGATCGGAGGTCAGTCCGGACGGAATTTCCGGCTGCACAGCGAGCGTGGACAGCGCAAGTCCGCGATCCGGCATCCGTTCGACCAGTTCGCGCGGCGAGCGGCCGAGCAGCACCGACAGCGCAGTTTCAGCCTGTTCGCGCGCACTGCGCGTGCTGGCCAGCGACGCGGCCACACCGGCCCGCTCGGAGCGCGCCAATTCCAGGTCATAGCGGCTGATCGCACCACCGGAAAACTGCCTGTCGCGCAGCCCCAGCGCCGATTCGCGCGTGGTCAGCGTCTGCGTCAGCAGTGCTTCGTCGGCATCGAGCGCGCGCAGATTGAAATAGGCACGCGCCACCTGGGCGCTGATCGACGCACGCAGCGCTTCCAGTGCATAGCGACTGGAAGCGAGCTGCTGGCGCGCGACGTCGCGCTGACCGGACAGACGTCCGAACAGATCGAGTTCGTACGAGGCATTGAAGCCGCCGATGACCGTGTTGTACTGGCGCGGCCGGTTCGGAATCGGCCGCTCGGTGCTGAACTGCTGGCGCGAGCCGGACAGAGACAGGTTCGCATCGGGCAGACGGTTGATGCGCACCAGATCAAGCGTAGCCTGCGAGGCCTGCACGCGCTGGGCGGCGATCACCATGTCGTCGTTGCGCGCCAGCGCTTCGGCGATCAGGCCGTCGAGCACCGGATCGCGGAAGCTTTCCCACCAGCGGTCGAGCTCGACCGGCGTCGTGGCGTTGACTGCAGGCAAGTCCAGTTCGGGCGCCGGTTTCGGCATCAGTGAGCAGGCCGACAACAGGCTCGCCGCGAGCAGCGCGCCCAGCGCGCCGCGACGTGCGGGATCAATGAGGCGCATAGGGATTCTCCGGCTTCGGTGGTTCGACTTCTTCCGGCGGCGTGGCCAGCCGGCGGTCGACGATGATCTTGTAGAACAGCGGCACGAAGAAGATCGCGAGAAAGGTGGCCGCGATCATGCCGCCGATGACGCCGGTGCCGACCGACACCCGCGCACCCGCGCCGGCGCCGGTCGAGATCGCAAGCGGCAGCACGCCGAGGATGAAGGCGAGCGAGGTCATGATGATGGGGCGCAGGCGCAGACGCGCCGCCTCGATCGCCGCGGCAGCCACCGCATAGCCTTCCTGGTGCTTGAGCACTGCGTACTCGACGATCAGGATGGCGTTCTTGGCCGACAGGCCGAGCAGCGTCACCAGACCGATCTGGAAATACACGTCATTGGTCATGTCGCGCAGCCACACCGCGGTCAGCGCGCCGAAGATGCCGAACGGCATGGCCAGCAGCACGGAAAACGGCAGCGACCACTTCTCGTACAGCGCGGCCAGGATGAGGAACACCATCACCGCAGCCATGATGAGCGCGATCGATGCCGCGCTCGACACGCGCTTTTCCTGGAAGGCGGCACCGGTCCATTCGAAGCTGGTGTCGCCCGGCAACGAACGCGCCAGCCGTTCGACTTCGGCGATCGCCTGACCGGACGAGTAGCCGGGAGCTGCCTGGCCCATCAGCTTCACCGCCGGCAGATTGTTGTAACGGTCCACGGTGTCCGGGCCCGAGCCGTACTCGACCTTGGCGAAGGCCGACACCGGCACCATGTCGCCCGCGGCGTTCTTCACGTACAGCCGGCCGATGTCTTCCGGCGAACGACGGTACTGGCTTTCGGCCGACATCAGCACCTGCCACACGCGGCCGAACTTGTTGAAGTCATTCACGTAGAAGGTGCCCAGCGTGCCGGCCAGTGTGTTGAACGCTTCGGTCAGCGGAATGCCCAGCGCCTTGGCGCGCTCGCGGTCGACGTCCACGAACAGCTGCGGCGCATTCGGCCGCCACAGCGTCTGCAGGCCGCCCGCCAGCACCGGCGTCTGGTGTGACGAGCCGATCAGTGCGTTCATGTTCTCGACCAGCCTTTTCGTGCCGCCGTCGCCGCGATTCTGCAGATAGAACTCGAACCCTCCGGTATTGCCCAGGCCGAAGATGGCCGGCGGATTGAAGGCGAGCACCAGCGCCTCCTTGATGCCGCCGGTCTTTGCGAACACCTCGCCAACCAGCTGCTGCGTGCTCATCTTGCGTTCGTTCCAGTGCTTCTGGCTGACGAAGATGGTCGCCGCGCTGTTCTTGAAGCCGCCGCCGATGAAGTCCATGCCGGAGAAGGCCATCACATGCTCGTTCGCGTCGTTCGACTGGATGGCCTTCATCACTTCGGCCACCACCTTGTCGGTGCGCTCCAGCGTGGCGCCATCGGGCAGGAACACGGCGACGATGAAGTAGCCCTGGTCTTCGTCCGGCACCAGCGAGCCGGGCGTCTTGGTCCACAGGCCGATGGTGATGACGACCATGCCGGCGAACAGCAGCACGCCGACCGCCGAGCGCTTGATCATCCAGGTGACGGCGCCGGTGTAGCGGTGCGTCACCCGGGTGAACCAGTCGTTGAACCACAGGAAGATGCGCGCCTGGTTCTTGTGTTCGTTTTTCAGCAGCGCCACGCACAGCGCCGGCGTCATGGTGAGCGCGACGATGCCGGACAGCACGACTGCAATCGAAATGGTCACCGCGAACTGCCGGTACAGCTCGCCGGTCAGCCCGCCGAGGAAGGCGATCGGCACGAATACCGCGGTCAGCACCAGCACGATGGCCACGACCGGCCCGGTCACTTCCTGCATCGCCTGGATGGCGGCGTCGCGCGCCACCATCTGCTGCTCGTGCATGATGCGTTCGACGTTTTCCAGCACCACGATGGCGTCGTCCACCACGATGCCGATGGCCAGCACCATGCCGAACAGCGTCAGCGTGTTGATCGAATAGCCGAGCAGATGCAGACCGGCGAAGGTGCCGAGCAGCGACACCGGCACCGCCAGCAGCGGAATCAGCGTGGCGCGCCAGTTCTGCAGGAACACGAACACGACGACGAACACCAGGATCATCGCCTCGCCCAGCGTCTTCACCACTTCGGTGATCGACACCTCGACGAAGCGCGTCGTGTCGTACGGAATGGCGTAGGTCATGCCCTGCGGGAAGCGCTCGGCCATGTCAGTGATGGCCGCCTTGGTCACCTTGGCGACGTCGAGCGCGTTGGCGCCCGGCTGCAGGAATACGCCCATCAGCACCGCGGGCTTGCCGTTGTAGGTGCCGTTGAAGTCGTTGTCCTTCGAACCGAGTTCGATCCGTGCGACGTCGCGCAGGCGCAGCTTCGAGCCGTCGGCGTTCGAACGCAGGATGATGTTCTCGAATTCCTCGACCGTGGACAGCCGGCCCTTCGTGGTGATGGTGTACACCATGTCCTGCCCGCCGCCGGTCGGCGACTGGCCGATCTTGCCGGCGGCGAACTGGGCATTCTGGTCGCGCAGCGCCGCGGCGATTTCGGTCACCGTGACGCCGAGCTGGGTCATGCGGTCCGGGCGCACCCAGATGCGCATCGCGTAATCCTTGGCGCCGAAGATCTGCACATTGGTCGTGCCGGGAATCTTCTTGATGTTGTCCAGCACGTTCAGCGTCACGTAGTTCGACGTGTACAGGTCGTCGTACCTGTCGTCCGGCGAATAGAACGCCAGCACCAGCAGGAAGGCGGACGAGCTCTTTTCCACCGTCACGCCCTGCCGGCGCACCTCTTCCGGCAGGCGGGCGTCGGCCTGCTTGACCCGGTTGTTCACGTTCACCGCCGCCTTGTCCGGGTCGGCACCGATTTCGAAGGTGACCTGGATTTCCACCACACCGTTCGAGGTCGAGGTGGACTGCATGTACATCATGCCTTCGACGCCGGTGATGACGTTTTCCAGCGGCGCGGCAACCGTCTGCGCAATGGTTTCTGCCGACGCACCCGGGTAGATGGCGCGCACGGTGACCACCGGCGGCGCGATTTCCGGGTACTGCGCGATCGGCAGCGCCCGCATCGCCGCCAGACCGGCCAGCACCAGCAGGATGGAAATGACGAAGGCGAAGATCGGCCGGTCGATGAAGAAGCGCGAAAACATGTGCGCGCTCCTTATTGCGGCGCGGCGGGGGCTGCTGCGGCCGGCGCCTGACCGTTGTCGATCTGCACCGGCGAACCGGGTACGAAAATGCGCGCCATGCCGTCGACGATGATGCGTTCGCCCGGCTGCAGACCTTCGCGGATCACCCACGCATTTTCCAGCTCACCGTCGAGTTGCGCCCATTCACCGAGCTTGACCGGACGCGGCTGCGCGAGCAGCTTGCCGTCGGCTTCCGCAATGACATAGACGAACTTGCCGTTCGGGCTGTCGAGCACCGCACGCTGCGGCACGGCCAGCGCATCCGGGCGCGTGGCGCCGGACAGCGCGACGCGCACGAACTGCCCCGGAGACAGCTTGCCGTCACGGTTTTCGAAGGTGGCACGCAGCGCAAAGGCACCGGTGCTGGTGTCGGCCTTGTAATCCTCGAAGCCGAGCCGCCCGGTGCGCGGGAATTCCGCGCCGTCGGAGGTGCGGATCTTCACGACGAAGCCGGCGTTGTCGAGCCGCAGCAGACCGCGCGCGATTTCGTCGCGGGCGCGCAGGTATTCCGCTTCGCCGACGCCGAAATTGACATAGGCCGGATTGATCTGGGCCAGCGTGGTCATCAGGCTGTCGGAGCCGGCGACCGCCAGACTGCCTTCGACCTTCAGCGCACGGCCGGCCAGACCGCCCAGCGGGGCCCGCACGTCGGTGTACCCCAGATCGATGCGCGCGGTCTGCACCTGCGCTTCGGCCGACTTCACCGCAGCGCGCGCCAGATCGCGCTGCGACAGCGCGTCGTCCGATTCCTTGCGGCTGGCCGCTTCCGCATCGGCCAGCGGCTTGATGCGCGCGTACTCGCGATCGGCCTGCGCCAGCTGCGCCTTCGCCTGATCGAGCTGGGCTTCGGCGGCGGCGACACGGGCACGATAAGGCGCGGCATCGAGCCGGTACATCACCTGCCCTTCCTTGATGCGCTGGCCTTCTTCGTACAGACGCTTCTCGACGATGCCGGTGACGCGCGCCCGCACCTCGATTTCGCGCGAGCCGGCCACCTGGCCGACGTACTCGAAACGAACGGGCACTTCGCGCGGCGCCACCTCGAGAACCTTGACGGCCGGCGGCGGCATGCCGCCATTGGCCGGCTTGCCGTCTTCCTTGCCGCAACCCGCCAGCGCGAGCACAAGCACCGTCACGGACAGCACGCCCACGCGCTGAACGACATCCATCGCTTTATTCATGATCCATCCCGGAAGCTGAAGCGGCGATGCCGCGCAAAAGTGTCGGGCCATGCAGGCGACAGCCCTGTTATGGCCGGAATTATAAACATACATCCTTGTATGTTTAAATTACCGGATGAAAAAAATATTCATTCCGGTCACGACGAACGGGATGTCCGGGATCAGACATGGAGGGGTTCCGGGACCTTGTCCCGGTCGACAAAGGTAAACGTCCTGAAGCGCTGGCGCGATTCGGGCAGGCCGTTGCTGCGACGGTCCGGGCGAACAGCGCGCACAACAGCGCAATGCGGTAGCGCACCCCAATCTGGGCATACCCGAGCGAAATGCAGTCAGCGCCCGGTTGGAAGCAGGCGCGACCGATTCGATGAAGGTCTGCACGATTTGCGGCGCGCCCGGTCACCCCAGGTGGGGTCAGCGCAGCGATGCCCGGCGGACTTGCGTATCGCCCCTGTCAGACAGCGCGCCGGGTTCAAGCGCTGTTCGCTTGACGAATTCGCGCTCAGGCCGCGGCGCGCAATCCGGCGGAGGGCGACGCCAGTTCGCGGCGCAGGTCTGCGCCACATTCGTCTATCCAGGCATAGACGCCGTCGATGGCCCGCGTCGCCCCGGCGAACCACGCCTCGGCGTTCAGACCGGCGGCGCCGCCGAGCAGGTGTCGGCGCAGTGTCGACATCATGGCGCCGACGCTTCGGTCTGCATCGATCGCGGCCTGGCTGTCGTCGGACGCCGCGAGCGCCTGTCGCAGCAGCGATTCGATGCGTGACGCGAGATACATCAGGCGCACGCGCGCCACCGGTGCGCACTGGCCGCGCGCCGCCACGCCGGTGCCGATGGCGCGCGCCTGCCCGAGGTATTCGGCCAGCGCCGGCAGGCTGCCGATGTGGTTGCGTACCCGACCGGCATCGACGCACCCGGCCGCGCCCAGTTCGACGCGCGCCTCGCCAAGCCCGGCCAGCCACTCCAGGGCGCGCGACACCAGCAGGCCGTGGCGGGCGATGCTCTGTTCGGCGCCGGCCTTGCCCTGTTCGATCAGGTCGACCAGTTCGCGCCACTGGAAACGGAACAACATCAGGTCGTTGTGCGTCACGCAGGCGCGCGGCATCTCGTCTTCCGCCCGCGCGGTGTGTTCGAGCGCGACGATGCAGCGATCGATGTCCTGCCGCCGCGCCGCCATCTGCGCGCCGAACGCGGCATCGCCCGCCAGCCACGCCACGCTCATGCCGCGATGCTGCTGCAGTGCACGCACCAGCTGCAGCATCACCGCACAGCCATCGAGCGCACGCAGCGCCGTCTGCACCATTTGCGTGCGCGTGCTGCGGCGCTGCCACAGCAGGATGCAGGTCGTCGCGGCGAGGGCTGCGAGTATCACGAGTGTGGTCAGCATGTCTGTTCCACCTGGTAGGTGTCGAGTGCGTCGCGGAGCTGGCCGGCCATCTGTTCGAGATAGCCGGACAGTTCGTGGTTGTCGTGGATGAGGTTCTCGTTCTGCCCGGCCAGCCCGGCCACCTGTTCGACGTCACGCGCCAGCGCTTCGGCAGCGCGGCTCTGTTCGGTGCTGGCCTGGGCGATTTCGGTCACCGCGGCGAGCGTGGCATCGATCTGCGCGGCAATGTCGCCCAGGCTGCCGATGACGCCGGCGGCTTCGCCCCGGCCCAGCGTCACTTCGCTGCCGGCGCGGTCGATGGCGCTGCTGACCGATACGACGTCGCCCTGCAGCCGTTCGATCAGCGCCTGCACCTCGCCGGTGGCCTGCCGGGTCAGGCCGGCCAGCTTGCCGACCTCGTCGGCGACCACCGCGAAGCCGCGTCCGTTCTCGCCGGCGCGCGCCGCCTCGATCGCCGCATTCAGCGCCAGCAGATTGGTCTTGTCGGCGATCGCCGCGATGGTGCCGACGATGCCGCCGATGTCGGCCGAACAGGCATTGAGCCGGGCCACGCGTTCGCCGGTGGCCTGCATGTCGACAGCGATGCTGTCCATGCGCAGTCCCAGTTGCTCGCCCGTGCGCGTGCCGTCTCTGGCAGCCGCATGTGCCGTACGCGCCATTGCGGCGGCGTCGTCCGCCTGCTCTGAACTGACGGCCAGGCTGGTGGACAACTGTTCCAGCGTGGCGGCCGAACTGACCGTCACTTCGCGCTGCGAGCGCACGCCGCTGTCGCCGGCGCGCGCGTTCGCGCTGCTTTCGCGCGACGAGTGCTCGAGCTCGTGCACCACCCTGGACAGACGCGTCATCAGGCGCACGAAGGATCGCGCCATGCCATTCATGCTTTCCTGCAGCGTGGGGGCGTCGACGCTGCCAGGCTGCAGCCGCGCGGTGAGGTCGCCGCTTTCAAGCGCCAGCGCGAAATCGATCAGCGTGCGCTCGGCCCGTCGTCGGGTACGCAATTGCGCCGCCAGCAGGACACCGCAACCCGTCGCCGGCAGCAGCGCAAGCCAGCGCCAGTCAGGCAGGCCGGCGGCGAACAGCCCGGCGACGAAGGCGAGCATTGCAGGCAGCAAGGCAAGCAGGACCAGCGGGATGCGCGGCGCGGCATGGGCACGCACGGCGGGCGGGGATGAGGAGAGCGCAAGGGTATCCATGCCATCGCCGTAGCAATTCCCAGGCCAGCGCGTAAGGTCAGGCGGACAGCGCGGGCGCCTCCATGCCACCGACGACGAAGGGCACCAGTGCACGCAGCAGCGTTTCCGGGTCATGCCTCCTTTCCGGCGCGCAGTGGCCGAGCAGCTGCATCACGTCGCGGCCGGCCATCACGTAGGCGACGATGCCGACGAAGAAGTACATGCGCCTGACCACCTCGTCTTCAGGGACATCGGGCAGCGCGCGCAGCAGCGCGACGCGGTAGCGGTCCATGATCTGCACATACTCCGCCGGAATGTAGTCATCGCCCGGTTCGAAATACGCGCGACCGATCAGCTGCTTGAATACGGAGCCGGACACCGTGTCCTTGCGCGACAGGCGCAGGATGGACTCGATGAAGGTCTGCACGATCTGCGGCACCGTCAGCGGCGCGCCGCCCGCTTCGCGTTCCAGCTTGTCGAGATAGTCCGAGCGCCGGCCGTCGGCACCGAGCACGCGCCGATAGATGGCTTCCATCAGATCGCGCTTCGATTTGAAGTGGTAATTGATGGACGCGAGCGGCACGCTGGCGGCATGCGCAATCATGCGCATCGATGTCGCGGCATAGCCCTGCTCGGTGAACAGCTTTTCCGCCGCCTCGAAAATCCGTTCCTTCGCGTCTCCGCGCGGCCGGCCCGCGGCGCGCCCGCCCTTCCCAATGTCGTCGTCGGATTGCATGCGTACGCCTCTTTTTACGCCCCGGAATGTAGCACTGCACGCACACCGGCGGTGCATCCGTCAGACTGCCGGCGACGGCACGTACGCTGCACGTGGCGGCGTCCTCGGGACGGGCATGGCCCCGCGCTTGCTTGTATCCGGGCATGAACATTCAAACTGATGCTTTCTCCCGCGCAACCGGCAAGGTCTATCTGATCGGCGCCGGGCCGGGCGACCCGGAGTTGCTCACGCTGAAGGCCGTGCGCGTGCTTGGCCTGTGCGACGTGCTGCTGGTTGATGATCTGGTCGATCCGGCCGTGCTCGGGCACGCACGGCCGGACGCGCGCATCGTGCGTGTCGGCAAGCGTGGTGGCTGTCGCAGCACGCCGCAGGCCTTCATCGAACGCTTGATGCGGCGCTGTGCACGGGCCGGGCTGACGGTCGGCCGGGTCAAGGGCGGTGACCCCTTCGTGTTCGGCCGCGGCGGCGAGGAGATGCAGTCCATGGCGCGCGCCGGCATCGCCTGCGAGGTGGTCAGCGGCCTGTCGTCCGGCATCGCGGTACCCGCATCACTCGGCGTACCGGTGACGCATCGCGACTTCGCCTGCGGCGTCACCTTCGTGACCGGGCACGCACGGGCCGACGGCCAGCCCGGACGCGAGCCGGACTGGGCGGCGCTGGCACGCTGTGGCACCACACTGGTCATCTATATGGGAATGCGCACGCTGGACAGCATCACGCGTGCGCTGATCGATGGCGGCCTGCCGGCTGACACACCGGCCTGCGCCATCCAGAACGGCACCCGGTGCGATCAGCGCAAGGTTGTGGCGACTGCCGCAACGCTGGCAACCGAAGTTTCAATCGCCGGACTTGGCAGCCCCGCCATCGTGGTGATCGGCGAGGTGGTCAGCCTGGCTGACGCTGCTTCAGCGCTCGATCTGCAACAGGAAAGCGCACGGATCGCAGGCTGAACGCCGTCGACGATTCACTTCGCACGGCCGTGCGTGGCAGCAGATGCCATGCGGGGTACTGCTGTGGGGAGCGGCGTCCCCAGCCGGATGTCCCCGGCCGCAGCCACCGGTTTGCGAGCTGACTCTCCGGGGCCCGGCCGGCTACTTGAGCTGTTCGTGCAGCAGCGACAGGATGCGCTTTGCGGTCTTGCTGTCGTCCACGCCGCCTTCCGGCGTCAGCACCTGGACGTTGCTCTGCTTGCCCTCACCCTTGATGTGGATGCGGTACTGGTTCTGACCGGCCTTCGGATCCGGTTTGTCGTCCGGCATGAAGAAGAGCAGTTTGGACAGCACGCCCTTCTTGCCCTCGCCGGCGGTGGCGTCGACTTCCGGATCGACGTAGCGCACGAAATACACGCCCTGCGAACGGTCGCGGTCCTCGACGGTAAAGCCGACGCGATCGAGTGCGAGGCCAACCCGGCGCCACGCGCGGTCGAAACCTTCGTAGATCTGCAGCGTGCCGCCCTTGTCCGCCGTCACCAATTGCGCGCGCTCGGCCACCGGCTGGGCCGCCACCAGCGTCTTGGCCCGTTCGTTGTCGGCGCCCAGACGCACCATCAACCGGCGCAGCATTTCGGCTTCCAGTTCGGGGTCAGCCGGGCGCGGTTGCCACACGGTGCTGTCACCGCGCTCGTTGATGTACACCTCCATCACGCCGCGATGGCTGACGTAGATTTCGGTGGTACCCGGTTCCGCACCGGGTTCGAGACGGGTGCGGTACTTGTCGCGTTCCGGCGTCGAATACAGGTTGTCGAACACCCTGCCGATGGTGTTGCGGATGATGTCGTTCGGAAGCTTGGCGCGGTTTTCGTTCCAGTCGGTTTCCATGACGCCCGCTTCGGGCTGCTCGATGTCGATCAGGAAACCGGTTTCCTGCCAGAACTCCTTCACCTGCGGCCACATCTGTTCCGGAGAGCCGGCGACGACCAGCCAGCGCTGATTGCCCGAGCGCTCGATGCGCATCTTGTCGACCTGCGGCAGCACGGCGCCGCCCTGTTGCTGCGCCTGCGCCGGCCCCGCACGATCTGCGTTGTAGGCGGACAGCGTGGCCACGTCGCGGCCGGCGGAATCCGGCACCGCGTAGCGATCACTGGAGGCCGGCAGCGTGAGGTCGGGCGGCAGGTCGAGCCGCGGTCCGCGTTTCTTGGCAGCTGCCTTGTAATCGACCTTGGTCGATTCGGTGTATTCGCTGATCATCGAGCACGAAGCCGCGAACACGGCCAGCACGACAACCAGCAGGGTGCGCAACGCACCGGACTTCATGGGAATCATCGGTAAAGCCTCAGTTCAGCACGCCGGCCTGCTGCATCGCGGCGCGAACCTGCGGGTGGAATTGCGGTGCCAGTTCGGTCAGCGGCAGGCGAAGCGACGGGCCGATCAGACCCAGTTGTTGTACGGCCCACTTCACCGGGATCGGATTCGCTTCGCAGAACAGCTGGCGATGCAGACCGGTGAGCTTCGCGTTGAGGGCACGCGCCTTCACGGCGTCGGCCGCCAGGGCTGCGGCGTTCATTTCATGCATCAGGCGCGGCGCCACGTTGGCGGTGACCGAAATGCAGCCGTGACCGCCCATCAGGATGAAGGCGCAGGTGGAAGCATCGTCACCGCTGTACAGCGCGAAACCCTGCGGCGCGCGGTTGATCAGTTCCACCCCGCGGTCGAGGTTGCCGGTGGCGTCCTTGATGCCGACGATGTTCGGGATTTCCGCCAGCCGCAGCGTGGTGTCGTTCGCCAGATCGGCCACGGTGCGACCGGGCACGTTGTACAGGATGAACGGCACGTCGACCGCTTCGGCCTGGGCGCGGAAGTGGCGGTACAAGCCTTCCTGCGTCGGCTTGTTGTAGTAGGGCACGACGGTCAGGCAGGCATCCACGCCCACCGCCTTCGCGCGCTGCGCCAGTTCGATCGCCTCGGCCGTCGAATTGGCACCGGTACCGGCGATCACCGGAATACGGCCGGCAGCCTGCTCCACGGTGACGCGGATCAGTTCGCAGTGCTCGTCGACGTCTACCGTCGGCGATTCGCCGCTGGTGCCGACGATCACGATGCCGTCGGTGCCCTCTGCAATGTGGAAGTCGATCAGGCCGCGCAGTCGCGGGTAGTCCAGGCTGCCATCTTCAAGCATGGGCGTGACGATGGCGACGAGCGATCCGGTAATCATGTGTGAAACAGCTTCAGCAGGAAACGCAGCATTCTACCGGAGCGCAGCGGCAAGCCCAACACACGCGATGCGTCAGTCTGTAACAGCGCTGGCCGACGCACTCATAAGTCAAGCGCTTCACGCAGTAAAAACATTTAATAAGAATTGATTATCAAGCGCTGCACATCGACTCCGATATGAAGCTACCGGCACCGCCATGGCGTCCGGCTGCACGCACAACAAAAGAGGAGACAACGATGCGCAACCCGCTTTCCACCAGTCTGTCGGCGCGCCTGCTGGCCGTGCTGTTCGTTTCGCTGGGCGCAATTTCGGTCAGCAACACCTCGTGGCTGCTGTGGAGCGTGCAGCGCGCCGGCGGGCAGGACATCCCGCAGCTGCTCGATGCCCGGCTCGCACTCGCGGCCACCGCGTTGTCAGCGGCGGGCACTGCTGCAGCCGCCGCGCAGACGCGGGCACAGCTGGGCCGGCACCGCATCGGCGACAGCGGCTACCTGGCGCTGCTCGATACCGGCGACGGCGGGCCGGTGCGCGTCGCGCTGCACCCGGCATGGCAGGGCCACACGCTGGACGAGGTGGGCGACGAAGCACTGCGCGGCAGCTTGCGCCAGGCGCTGCATTCGGCCGGCGGCGAACTTCGCTATCGCGGCGCCGACGGCCGCGCGGTGATCGCGCGCTACCGGCGCCTCGACGACCCGTCGCAGGTGCTGATTGCCGCCGGCCACGCCGACGAACTGAACGCCGGCACGACGCGCCTCATCTGGCAGGTACTGTGCGGCCTGACGGTGAGCGGCCTGCTGCTGGTGGCGATGATGGCGTGGATGTTCCGACGCGAAGTGTCGCGGCCACTGGGCGAGGCGGTGCGGGCGATCGACGCCGTGGCCTGCGGCGACCTGACGCGGGCACTGCACTCGCCGCGGCGCGACGAGATCGGCCGCCTGCTCGGCGCCGTCGAGCACATGCGCGGCGGCCTGGGCGATCTGGTCGGCGCGCTCACGCGCGATGCGCAAACCCTGCGCCAGCGCGCACACCAGCTGTCGGACGCCGCGGCGCAGAGCCGCGAAGGCGCACGGCGGCAGGCCGAGGCGTCAACGTCGATCGCCGCCTCGGTGCAGCAGATGCACACCGGGCTGGAAGAAATCCGTCACAACGTCGGCGCGGCCAATGCCTTCTCGGGACAGGCGGGCGCCAGTGCGCAGCACGGTGCCGGGGTGATCCACGAGGCGTCGGCGGAAATGCGGGCGATCGCCGGCCATGTCACGCAATCTTCGTCGGTGGTCGAGGCTCTGGCGGCGCATTCGGCCAGCGTGGCCGACATCGTCAAGGTAATCGACGCGCTGGCCGACCAGACCAACCTGCTGTCGCTGAACGCGGCAATCGAGGCGGCGCGCGCTGGCGAACACGGCCGCGGCTTCGCCGTGGTGGCCGACGCGGTGCGCAAGCTTTCGGTATGCACGCGCGAGGCGACCGGCCGCATCGGCAAAGTGGTGGCGCGTATCCAGCAGGGCACCGCGGCTTCGGTCGGCACCATGCGCGAAGCGGCAACCAAGGTCGAAGCCGGCGTCCGGCTGGCCGGCGACGCGCAGCAGGCGATCACGATGATCACCACCGATGCCGGCCAGGTGGTGCGGCGCATTGCCGACATTTCGGCCTCGATCGGCGAACAGGGCCGTGCCAGCACCGAAATATCGCGCGCCGTCGAAACCGTGGCCGACATGGTGGAGCACAACAGCGCTGCTGCCGCACGCGTCGCCGAATCGGCCGTGGGCATCGAAAAACTCGCCGAAGACGTACTTGGCGCGGTGAAACGCTTCCGCATCACCGCCTGACGGGTCAGGGGCCGGTAGGCGACTTCAGGGTGCGGGCTTGTTGGGCATCGCCTGCGGCTCACCCCAACCTGCGGAGGGCGATTTCTTTTGCGATGCCAGCCCGTAGGTTGGGGTGAGCCGCAGGCGATGCCCAACATCCGGGTCGTGACTACAGTTCGGCCAGTGCCCTCACGTGCTCGGTCACGCTGCGGCCCAGTGCCGACAGCGCGTAGCCACCCTCGAGCATCGACACGACGCGGCCCTGGCAGTGCACCTGCGCGAACTTCAGCAGTTGCGTGGTCACCCACGCGTAATCCGCCTCGACCAGACCGAGCGACGCCATGTCGTCTTCGTAGTGCGCATCGAAGCCGGCCGAAATGAACAGCATCTGCGGGGCGAATTCCTGCAGCCGCGGCAGCCAGCGCGTACTGACCGCCTCGCGGAAGGCCTCGCCGCGGGTGCCGGCGGGCAGCGGCACGTTACACAGATTGCCGGCGAGAGGTTTGTCGCCCGAGTAGGGATAGAACGGGTGCTGGAAGATGCTCACCATCAGCATGCGTTCGTCGCCGGCGACGATGTTTTCGGTGCCGTTGCCGTGATGCACGTCGAAATCGATGATGGCGACCCGCTCCAGCCCATGCACTTCAAGCGCATGGCGGGCGGCGACGGCAATGTTGTTGAAGAAGCAGAAGCCCATCGCACGCCCGAATTCGGCATGGTGGCCGGGCGGGCGCACGGCGCAGAAGGCGTTGCTGGCCTGCCCCGACAGCACCAGATCGGTGGCATGGATGCCGGCACCGGCGGCACGCAACGCGGCACGCAGCGTGCCGGGGCACATGGCGGTGTCCGGATCGAGGTGCACGATGCCGCTGGCGGGTGACTGATCGAACACCTGCCGCACATGGGCGGCCGAATGCGCCCGCTCGAGCGCTTCGACGCCGGCCAGCGGCGCGTCGTGGTGCGCCAGGCAGATGTCGAGCCCGCTGGCGATCAGGCGGTCCTGTATCGCGCACAGCCGGTCCGGGCATTCAGGATGGTGCGAGCCCATGTCATGCAGCGCGCACTCGGGATGTGTAATGTATGCGGTGGTCACCGCGCCTCCTCCATTTTTGCGGCGTATATGCAACCGTGCCTCTGCGTGCCGTGTCACACCGCGTGAATTGAATCGTGCCCTGCATTATCCCGCCACACCTTAACCCACCTCAAGCCATGTCTGATCCCCGTGCTGTCGTCGATGCCGCGTCCACCCTCATACTCGGCAAGCGCAGCCGGCTCGAACTGGCGCTGACCTGCCTGATTGCCGGCGGTCACCTGTTGATCGAGGATGTTCCCGGCACCGGCAAGACCACCCTCGCCCACGTGATGGCGCGCCTGCTCGGGCTCGATTTCCGCCGCGTGCAATTCACCAGCGACCTGCTGCCGGCCGACATTCTCGGTGTATCGGTGTTCGAACGCGAAACCGGCGCCTTCCGCTTCCACCCCGGCCCGGTATTTACCCAGGTGCTGCTGGCCGACGAGGTGAACCGCGCCACACCGCGCACGCAGAGTGCGCTGCTCGAAGCGATGGAAGAACACCAGGTCAGCGTCGAAGGCGAAACGCGCCCGCTGCCCGAGCCCTTCTTCGTCATCGCCACGCAGAACCCGGCCAGCCAGATCGGCACCTATCCGCTACCCGAATCGCAGCTCGACCGCTTCATGATGCGCATCACCATGGGCTATCCCGATCCGGCGGCCGAACGCGCACTGCTGACCGGCCGCGACCGGCGCAGCCTGCTGGCCGACCTGGCGCCGGTGGCCGACGCCGCGACGCTGACCGCCTGGCGCACGCAGGCCGAAGCTATCCATGTCAGCGATGCGCTGATCGATTACGTGCAGGCGCTGATCGCCTACACGCGCACCGGCGGTGCCTACCGGCTCGGTCTGAGTCCGCGGGCCGGGCTGGCGCTGCTGGCCGCGGCGCGCGCCCGCGCGCTGCTCAATGCACGCAACCACGTGCTGCCGGAAGACGTGCAGGCGGTGATGCCGGCGGTTGCGCTGCACCGGCTGCCGATGCTTGAGCAGCCAGCCAGTCACGACGATGCCGCCCGCCATCTGCTGCAGGCGGTCGCGCTGCCGGTCTGATGCGGGAAGCGATCCGCCGCTGGCTGGCCACCTTGGGCGGCTCGCCCGCGCTGCCGCTGACCCTTGATCGTCGCCGCATTTTCGTGCTGCCGACCGGGCCGGGTCTGGCCTTCGGCTGTGCGCTGCTTGCCATGCTGCTGACCGCGATCAACTACACGCTGAGCCTGGGCTTCGCACTGGTATTCATGCTGGCTGGCCTGGGTCAGGTCGCGCTGCTGCATGCCTTTCGCAACCTGTACGCGCTGAAGCTGCGCGAAACGATGCCGGAGCCGGTGTTCGCCGGCCAGCACGCGAGCTTCCCGCTGTGGCTGGACAACGATGCCAGCCGGCCGCGGCCGGCGCTGCAGCTGACCATGGCCGGTGCCGATCCGGTCACGATTGATCTGGCGCCGCAGCAGAGCCGGGCGGTCATGCTGCGCGTGCCAACGACACGGCGCGGCTGGCTGTCGCCGGCGCGCGTCACGCTGGACACCCGCTACCCGCTCGGCCTGATCCGCGCCTGGTCGTACGCGAAGCCGGCCCAGCGCTGTCTGGTGCTGCCGCAGCCGGAAAGCGGCAGGCCGCCGCTGCCGGCCACGGCGGCCGGTGAGGCGGGGGTGCGCCCGCGTGGCGAAGGCAGCGAGGAATTTGCCAGCCTGCGCGACCACCGCGCGGCCGATTCGCCGCGCCACGTGGCGTGGAAAACCTCGGCGCGCACGCCGGATGCGCCGCTGCTGACCAAACAGTTCGAAGGCAGCGACGGCGGCGACCTGTGGCTGGACCTCGCCCAGCTGCCCGCCACGCTGTCGCTCGAACAGCAGTTGTCGCGGCTGACCGGCTGGGTGATCGACGCCGACGCCGCCGGCCTGCATTACGGGCTGGCGTTGCCGGGCACGCGCATCGCGCCGGCCAGCGGACCGGCACATCGCGCGCGCGTGCTGCGCGCGCTGGCACTTCACGGGTTGCCGGCATGAAGTGGCGCCGCACGACCGCCCCCAGGGTGGCCGCCGAACCGCTCGATCAGTCGCGCATCGCCTGGCTGATGGCGGTCGCCGCCTGTGCGCTGGTGCCGCACGGCTCGCACCTGCCGGGCTGGCTCATCGCGGTGGCAGCCCTGCTGTTCACCTGGCGGGTGGCGCAGTGGAAGCTGGGCTGGCCGGGTGCCAGCGGCCTGGTCAAGCTGCTGGTGGTGATCGCCTGCTGCGCCGGCGTGTCGCTCACGTTCGGCCGCCTGTTCGGCCGCGAGCCCGGCGTGGCACTGCTGACACTGATGCTGGTACTCAAGCTGCACGAATTGCGCAGCACGCGCGACGGCCACACCGTCGTGCTGCTCGGCTATTTCATGTTGCTCACCGCCTTCCTGTACTCGCAGACACCGGCCATGGCAGCCACGCTTGGCGTGTCGATGACGGTCATCACCGCGGCGCTGATCGCGCTGACCGGCCCGCCGGCCGCGCCGCGCGCATTGCTGCGCCACGCCGTATGGCTGCTGGCGCAGGCGCTGCCCTTCATGCTGGTGCTGTTCGTGCTGTTCCCGCGTGTGCCCGGCCCGCTGTGGGGCCTGCCGCTCGACGCCTGGAGCGGCACGTCGGGGCTGTCCGACTCCATGTCGCCGGGCTCGATTTCGCAGTTGAGCCTGTCCGGCGCCATCGCCTTCCGCGCGCGCTTCGAAGGCGATGCGCCGCCGGCACGCGATCTGTACTGGCGCGGGCCGGTGCTGAGCGCCTTCGACGGCCGCACCTGGCGGCAGGGCAGCAGCGCGCAGCGCATCGGCGATGGCGTGCCACACCCGGTACCCGGGCGTGCGCTGGCTTATGAAGTCACGCTGGAGCCGCACAACCGGAACTGGCTGTTCGCACTCGAAACCGTCAGCACCCTGCCGGCCGACGTGCGGGTGAGCGACGACTGGCAGTTGCTCGGTCGCGACGGCGTGCGCACCCGACGGCGCGACCGTTTCGAATCGGTGCTCGGCGCGCGACCGGGCATCGAGGAGTGGAGCGGTCATCTCGACGCAGCCCGCCAGTTGCCGCGCGACGGAAATCCGCGCGCCCGGCAACTGGCGCAGACGCTGCGCGCCGCCTCGCCGGCCGACACCGTGGAGGCCGGCCTGCGGCTGTTCCGGCGCGAAGCCTTCGTCTACACGCTGACGCCGCCGCTGCTCGGCGAAGACGGCATCGACGCCTTCCTGTTCGACACCCGGCGCGGTTTCTGCGAGCACTACGCCGGCGCCTTCGTGTTCCTGATGCGCGCCGCAGGCCTGCCGGCGCGCGTCGTGACCGGCTATCAGGGCGGCGAGCGCAACGAGGTCGACGACTACGTCGTGGTGCGCCAGTCCGACGCCCACGCGTGGGCCGAGGTGTGGCTCGAGGGCGAAGGCTGGCGGCGCGTCGATCCGACCGCCGCCATCCTGCCGTCGCGCATCGAACGCGGCCTGGCCGACCTGCCGGCCGGCGAACCGGTGCCCTTCGTGGCGCGCGTCGATCTGGGCTGGCTACGCTCGCTGCGCCACCAGTGGGAGGCCGCGAACAATGCGTGGAACCAGTGGGTGCTGTCGTACGACCAGCAGAAACAGCGCGAACTGCTGAGCCGGCTCGGCATGTCGCAGCCCGACTGGCGGCTGATGACGATCTGGCTGGCATCGCTGTGCGCGCTGTTTGCCATCGCGCTGACATTGTGGGCAATGCGCCGCAGCGGATCGGCCGATGCGCTGGCGCGCGCGTGGAGCGGGGTCGACCGCGCATTGCGCCCGGCCGGCCTGGGCCGCGAAACATGGGAAGGGCCGCTCGACTACGCGGCACGGATCGGCCGGCTGCGCCCCGATCTGGCACCCGTGCTTTCTCAGGCGTGTAGACTTTATGCCGACGCCCGCTATGGCGCGGCCCCGCCCGCCGCTGCGACCCGCGAACTCAAGGCCTGCGCCCGCGCGCTGCGCCGCCAACGCACTCCGCCCCACCAATGACCTCACGCTTCACTACCGACGCCTTTTCACGGCGCCATTTCATGCTCGGCAGCGCGGCACTGATTGCCGCCGGCCGTTTGCCGGCGCAGACAACCGGTACTGGCGGCTTTGCCGGCCGTGACGACGTGCGCGCCTTCTGCGCCGAACTGGCCGACGCGCACGGCTTCGACGCGGGCTGGCTGCTGACGCAATTCGAACCGGTACAGCCGCAACCCAGGGTGATCGAACTTATCCGCCCGCCGACGAAGCCGGGCGTGCGCTCGTGGCAACGCTACCGCGGCCGCTTTGTGGAACCGCTGCGCATCCGTGAAGGCCGTGCCTTCATGGACGAATACGTCACAACGCTGGCGCGCGCCGAACAGCAGTACGGCGTGCCGCCGCATGTGGTCACCGCCATCATCGGCGTCGAAACGATCTATGGCCGCCACACCGGCAACTTCCCGGTCATCGGCGCTCTGGCCACGCTGGCGTTCGACTATCCACCGCGCGCCGAACTGTTCCGGCGCGAACTGGGCGAGCTGTTCCTGCTGGCGCGCGACCAGAACCGCGATGTGGCCAGCTATCGCGGCTCCTACGCCGGCGCGCTCGGTTACCCGCAATTCCTGCCCAGTAGCTGGCGCCGTTATGCGGTCGATTTCGACAACGACGGCCGCGTCGACCTGATCGACAGCCCGATCGACGCCATCGGCAGCGTCGCCGCCTACCTGAAGGAACACGGCTGGGAGCCGGGCGAACCGGTGGTGCAGCGCATCCTGGTCGACAGCAGCACGGTTGCGCCGCTGATCGAATCCGGCATCGAGCCGATACTCGATACCGACCGGCTGCTGGCCAGCGGCATCCGCCCGCTCGGCCGCGAACTGATTGCCAAGCCGGCGGCCGTGGTCGATCTGATCACGCCGGATGCGCCGACCGAATACTGGCTGGGCTTCAGGAATTTCTACGTGATCACGCGCTACAACAAATCGAGCTTCTACGCGATGGCGGTGCATCAGCTGAGCGAGGCGCTGGCGCGTGGCTGACCGCAGCCTGTGCACTCGCTCTCTGCACTCGACCCCGAACCTGGACTCGAACATGATCCGCCTTCTGATCGCCGCGACGCTGGTCGCCCTGCACTGTTCGAACGCGAGCGCCGACGCTTCGCCGACCGGACGCTGGGCGGGTGACTACAAGACCGACGAAGGCATCGACCGCGAAGCAGAGTTCGTCGTGACCGAAAACGGCGCGACCTGGACCGGCAGACCCAAGGGCAGCGCCGGCCGGCAGAACCCGTGCTTCAACCGCGCCTTTGCGGTGCTGATCGAAGGCGGGCCTGATGGCGCACTGTCGCTGTGGGTGAAGGCCAGCCAGGCCTTGCCGCTGTGCAAGGACCTTCGGCTGCAACTGACCCGGGTATCGCCGACCCGGCTCGAAGGCCGGTTCAAATCAGGTGCGCCGGTCTGGCTGGACAAACGCTGAGCCCGGCACGCCATGGTGCATATATATAGGCACCATGGCGCGGCGCTACCAGGCTTGACCCGCGCATTGAATGAAACCAATATTCACTCCATGCAACATTGCACCGGGACGACCCGGTCGCCTTCATTCTTCCGGGGACGACCCCGGATGTCCGGAGCATTCATCATGGCGTGGGTCATCCTGTTCATCGCAGGTCTGTTCGAGGTCG
The DNA here is from genome assembly GCF_030698125.1 of Methyloversatilis sp. GTDB lineage: Bacteria > Pseudomonadota > Gammaproteobacteria > Burkholderiales > Rhodocyclaceae > Methyloversatilis. The sequence continues at coordinate 57,086 of NZ_JAUYNV010000032.1, read as the reverse complement.
CCTGGGCGATCGGTCTGAAACACACCGACGGCTTCAGCAAGCTGTGGCCGTCGGTCGGCACCGCGGCTGCCATGCTGATCAGCGTGGTGCTGCTCGGACTGGCCATGCGCACGCTGCCGGTCGGCACGGCCTATGCGGTGTGGACCGGCATCGGCGCAGTCGGCACCGTCATCCTGGGCATCGTGCTGTTCGGCGATCCGGCCAATGCGGCGCGTCTGGCCTGCGTCGCACTCATCGTCGCCGGCATACTGGGACTGAAGCTCACGTCGGCCTGAGTACCGCGGCGGGAGTTCCGGCTGTGGGAGTTCTGGCTATGGGAGCGGCGGCCCCGCCGCGATACGCACGCTGATCATCGACCATCGCTGCTCGATCGCGGCGAGGCCGCCGCTCTCACACACCGCCGCTCCCACCAGGCAGCCATTCCCACAGCGACACCGCTCTTGATCAGGCGAACCTGGCCGTCCGACAAAGACCGCACTTGTGCCGCCTGCCAGCAATCGGCGAAAATCCGCGCCTTTGGCCTGTACGTGACCTGCGTGCAGGCTTCATCCATCCGAGCCCGCCATGACCGATTCAGCCGCACTGCCGCCCGACGACGAAAACCACATCATCGCGGAGCGGCGCGAAAAACTGCGCCAGTGGCGCGAAGGCGGCGCGGCCTATCCGAACGATTTCAGCCGCACGCACTACGCGGGCGAGCTGACCGCGCAGCACGCCTCGACGAGTGGTGAAGCGCTGGAGGCGACGCCGGAACACGTGCAGCTGGCCGGTCGCATGATGCTCAAGCGCGTCATGGGCAAGGCCAGTTTCGCGACGCTGCAGGACATGTCGGGCCGCATCCAGCTCTACATCACGAATGACGGCGTGGGCGAAGCGGCGCATGGCGCGTTCAAGCACTGGGATCTGGGCGACATCGTCGGCTGTTCCGGCGTGCTGTTCCGCACCCGCACGGGTGAGCTGACGATCAAGTGCGACAGCGTGCGCCTGCTGTCGAAGGCGCTGCGCCCGCTGCCGGAGAAATTCCACGGCCTGGCTGATCAGGAAACGAAGTACCGCTTTCGCTACCTCGACCTGATCACCAACGATGCCTCGCGCAACACCTTCATCGCGCGCAGCCGGCTGATGAGTTCGCTGCGTGCCGAAATGACGCGTCAGGGCTTTCTCGAGGTCGAAACGCCGATGATGCATCCCATCCCCGGCGGCGCGGCGGCCAAGCCGTTCAAGACGCACCACAACGCGCTCGACATGGAGCTGTTCCTGCGCATCGCGCCCGAGCTGTACCTGAAGCGCCTGGTGGTCGGTGGCTTCGAGAAGGTGTTCGAGGTGAACCGCAACTTCCGCAATGAAGGCATCAGCCCGCGCCACAACCCCGAATTCACGATGATGGAGTTCTATCAGGCCTATGCCGACTACCGGCAGCTGATGGATTTCACCGAATACCTGCTGCGCCACTGCGCCGAGCAGGCGCTGGGCACGACGAAGTTCATGTACCAGGGCCGCGAACTCGATCTCGGCCAGCCTTTCCACCGGCTGACCATCGTGCAGGCGATCCAGAAATACAACCCGCAGTACTCCGACGCCGATCTGGCTGACGAAGCCTTCGTGAAGAAGGCGATCAACACGCATGGCGAAACGGTCAAGCCGGGCGGCCTCGGTTCGCTGCAGTTGCAGCTGTTCGAAGCCTGCGCCGAGGCGCAGCTGTGGGAGCCGACCTACATCATCGACTACCCGGCCGAAGTGAGCCCGCTGGCGCGCCGCTCCGACACCCAGCCGGACATTACCGAGCGCTTCGAACTGTTCATCGTCGGGCGCGAAATCGCCAACGGTTTCTCCGAACTGAACGACCCGGAAGACCAGGCGGCGCGCTTTCTCGACCAGGCAAAAGCCAAGGACGCCGGCGATGAGGAAGCGATGTTTTTCGACGCCGACTACATCCGCGCGCTCGAGCACGGCCTGCCGCCGACCGGCGGCTGCGGCATCGGCATCGACCGGCTGGTCATGCTGCTGACCGATTCGTCCAATATCCGCGACGTCATCCTGTTTCCTCAGATGCGAAGGGAATGACTTCCACGGAATTCCCTTAAGTGCCACAAAACGACGCCAAACCCGCTTTCCCAAAGGATTAGCGGGTTTTTCATTTTCCACCGAGTTCCACGGGATTCCACGGTCTACCGCACCCAACCGGGGGTATATTTGGGCGTATATCAGACGTCATAGAAGACACACTGGCCCCACGCCCCTGACGAACCTTGTTGCCACAAATTCAAAACCTCGATCGGATGGTAGGCAACTGAAGCTCTTCGATTCGAATGGCCTTTTCCTGCTGATCACTCCGGCTGGGGGGAAGTACTGGCGAATGAAGTACCGATGGGCAGGTAAGGAGAAGCTATTGGCGCTTGGAGTCTTCCCCGAGGTGTCTCTCAAGGAGGCGCGAACAAAGCGTGACGCCGCGCGAACGCTTTTAGTCGACCACATCGATCCGTCCACAAAACGCCGAAGCGATCGACTGGCCGCGCGTTTCGCCGCCGAATCAAGTTTCAAGGCGCTCGCTTTGGAATGGCACCGAACAAAAGCATCCGGCTGGGCGCCGCGGCATGCCGAGAGCGTCCTCAAGACCCTCGAAATCTACCTGTTCCCAGATCTCGGGGCGCTACCTGTTGCCGATATCGAGCCCATGGCACTGCTGGAGGTGCTCCGCAAAGTTGAGCGCACTGGCAAGCTGGACACTGCAAAGCGCCTTCGCGAACGTACTCAGGCCATCTTCCGCCTGGCCATCCAGACCGGCCGGGCCAAGTACAACCCTGCGGCGGAACTGACCGATGCTCTGCAAGCTGCAGTTTCGCAGCCACGTGTGGCATTGACACTGAATCAACTTCCTGACTTTCTCGCGGCACTCAAGACCATCGACCTGACGCCTCAGACGCGCGTCCTCTTCGCCGTGATGTAAGCGTCCGACCGCCCCCGTCTTGACGTTCAGAGCTTGATTCGAGTGAGCGGCAGATCGGTTGCCGAGAGATCGAAGGCAGTTGGATCGAAGGAGGCGCCGAACCATTCGAGCATCTGTTGATGGTCCGGGTGGTAGGGCTGGGTGATTGCCTCGACGAAGGCGGCGTAGCCAGGCGCGCCCCCGACATCTTCGGGCGGTGCCGCATTGGCGCCCGCTACGCACAGTGCAATGTCGAACACCGGGTCGGGAGGCAAACGGCGCTCGACCTTGATGCGGTGATCCCAGTTGTCGCCGAAGTCATAGATATAGCGGAACGAGCTGGCTGTGCTGAGCGCGGCTGCCAGGCGCACGCGCTGTTCGTTTTTGGCCGGCTCGCCAAAGTCATAGTCCGGGTCGGGGATGCCGTAGCGTTCGCCGGCAATCTCGAACTCGTGCAAGTGGTAGTCCTGCCAACCCATCACGATCTGAATGACCTGATGCAGCTTGGGCAGCGTGATCGTCTCCGGCAGCACCACCCTGCGCCAGATCAGCGGCTTGATGCCGGCCAGTTCGACCTTCAGTTGCAGCAGATGAGGTGGCGTTCGCACCTTCTTGAGTGGCACCACCTTGCTCATCTCAGTCGGCCTCGCGCACGACAGTCGTTCGGGCAATGTTCCATGGCAACAATTCCTCGATGCGATTGATCGGGTGATCCGCAATGCGCCCGAGTACCTCGCGCAGATAGGCCTGCGGGTCCAGCCCGTTCAGTTTGGCCGAGCCGATCAGGCTATAGATCACAGCCGCGCGCTCACCTCCGGCGTCGGAGCCGGCGAACAGATAGTTCTTGCGCCCCACGGCAACGGCGCGCAGCGCACGTTCGGCCGCATTGTTGTCGATTTCGATACGCCCGTCGCCAGCGTAGCGCACCAGCGCCCGCCAGTGGTTGAGCGCGTACCGGATCGCCGCACCGAGACCGGACTTGCGCGGCACGCGCCGGCTCTGGGTATCGAGCCAGGTGTGCAGTTCATCGAGCAGCGGACGAGCGCGCATCTGGCGCGCTTCGCACCTGATCGGCGGCGGCGCACCACGCACCGCAGCTTCGACGGCATACAGGGCGCCGATACGCACCAGCGCCTCTTTGGCGATGGGTGAATCGTGGGCGCGCACGAGATCAAAGAACTTGCGTCGCACATGTGCCCAGCAACCGGCTTCCTGCATCTGCCCACCGGCAAACAGCGCATCGAAGCCCGCGAAGGCGTCCGCCTGCACGATGCCGCTGAAGTCGCGCAGGTGCTGTTGCGGATGCGCACCGCGCCGGTTGGGCGAGTAGGCAAACCACACGGCGGGCGCAGCCGTGTCGGCCGCCGGCCGATCATCGCGCACATACACCCACAGCCGCCCGGTGCGCGTGCGCCCGCGCCCCGGGGCGAGCACCGGCAGCGGTGTGTCGTCGGCGTGGATCTTCTCGCCCGCTCTCACGTAGCGCGACAGCGCCTGCACCAGCGGGTCAAGCAGATCCGCCGAGCTGGCTACCCAGTCGGCCAGGGTCGAGCGCTCCAGCCGCACGCCCTCGCGCGCGTAGATGACACTTTGCCGATACAGCGGCAGGTGGTCGCAGTACTTGGCGGTGAGCACGTGGGCAAGCAGCCCGGGGCCGGGCAAGCCGCCCATGATCGCGCGGCTGGGGGCCGGCGCCTGCACGATGGTCTCGCATCGGCCGCAGGCAAACTTCGGACGCACATGGCGCACCACGCGGAAGCGCGCCGGGATGTACTCGAGTTCTTCGGACACGTCCTCGCCGAGACGCTTCAGAGCGCCACCGCACTGCGGGCAGTCGCTGCCGCAGTGCGTGTTCGCCGGCAGATGTTCTTCGCGGCTGCGCGGCAGGTGATCGGGCAGCCGATTGCGGCCCGGGTGTCGCGGGGCGGCGTCGATCGGGATGAGGTCGGCGAGCGTGGCGGTTGCTGCCATTGCTGCCATTGCTGCTTCGTTCGCGCCCTCCGAACCGACATCCTTTGTCGTGTTCAGCGCCAGATCGAGTTGGCCAGACAGCGCGCCCAGGCGTTCCGAGCGGCGGCCGAACTGCGCGCGACGCAGCTTGGCCACGAGCAGCTTCAGGTGTTCGATCTCGGCCAGACGGGCATTGAGCGGTACTTCAATTCGAAAATAAGGTGGGTGCTCGAAAAGGTTCGTGCGGCCCAGCAATTGGCTGCGCGATTCGGTATCGGCGACAGTCCCAGCTCAGCAGCTGCGGCGCCAATCCTTGCCGCAGGTAGTGGCTCAAGCTTCACTACCAACACAGGCCCGATCTACATCACCCAGCAGCCTGGACAGTCCGGGAAAGACCTTGCTGCGGAGGTTCAACGGCAATTGGACGCCCGAGAACGGGCCACTGCAGCGAGAGGACGAAGCCGGCTTAGCGACGTGGACTAGAGCCGTCGATGGCGACGGCGGGGAGCAAAGGGCGCGAACTCACGTCTCGCACCTTGGTCACACTTTAAAGACCACACGATGTACATACAATCACCGTGAAATAGTTGCTCCATCAGCGCACAACAGTTGTGCGATCGTATATACAATAGTGTTCTGAACAGCGCGTGTGATACGCATGCTCATCATCTCGACAGCCGTTCGCCTGAAGATCTCGAAGAAAAACCCCCCAGTGACGGAGGAAGAGATCAAGCAGGCATTTGCCAACAGGGAAGGCAACTACCTCATGGACAGGCGAGAAGAGCACGCGACCAACCCGCCGACGCTCTGGTTCATCGCCGAGACCAATAAAGGCAAGAGGCTCAAGGTCTGTTTTATCGACACAGGCACAGATATCGTCATCAAGAGCGCCTACGTGCCGAATGCTGATGAGATTCGTATATACGCAAAGTTTGCTTGATCACCCACATATAACGGAGGCTTGATATGAGCACCCTACCCGTCATCCCCGGAACGGATGAAGCCTGGGACGAAGGATCTCTCGGACGGGATGAAGACTATGTAGCAGTTGCCAAACAGAACCCCGATTTGGAAGCGCGCATCGACGAAGCATGCGACCTGCAACCGATCTCGATCCGGCTGGAGAAATCGCTGATTCAGGACTTCAAGAACATCGCATCGCTGCACAACATGGGCTATCAGCCGCTCATGCGCCAAGCACTGCATCGTTTCGCTTCGTGCGAACTGAAGCGCATTGTGAATGAACTGGTCGCCGAGCGCGCGCGGCACGAACTGGAACTTGAGCAAGCCTCGGCTGCAGGGGCGGCGACGAAGGCCACTGAATGCAAGCCAGCCCCCAAGCCTGCGGCGAAGAAGAAAGCCGCTTAAACCCTCTTCGGAGACATCAGAGGCTCGCCACGGCGAGCCTTTTTCTTACTCACCAAACGGACAATTCTCAGTCTGCGGTAAAGAAAATTGAGGCGTTGCTGGAGAGTCCCATCGGTACGTCCCGCAATCCACGGCAGAAGAACCACCAATGAGAGTCCGCTTCACACTGGATGGCGCCACGAGATAGTGACCGGTGAGAAATCTCTTTTCCTGACGTCCGACGAGATCGCCGATATTTGCCGGCCGCTGAAACAACCTGCGGCGCAAATCAGATACCTTCGCTCTCTTGGTATGGTTGTGCAGGCGAAGCCAAACGGACGTCCGTTGGTTGTGCGCGACCACGCAGCATTCGTACTCTCTGGTGGCAAGCTCAAGGAGAGCGAACCACACGAGGTAATCCGTAGATCTGTGCCCGACAAGGAGCGCTTTCTCGCAAACCTTCAAGCAAGCAGAGAGAAGGCTCGAGCGCGAAAGAAAACAGGGGGTACAAGTGGGGGTACAAAATAGAGAGGAATGAGAAGAAAAAACTTAAAAACAAAGTTTTATATAATCTTTCACTCCGCCTCAGATGCGCCGCGAGTAGCCGTATCTGCTTCGGGAGCCGTGGAGGCGGGAGCGGCCCCGGGAATCGCTCCCGCAAGTCGCTCCGGCCGCAACAGGAACGCCGGCGCCCCGCCTTCATCACGCTTGCGGTGTGTCTGCCCGGAAAATTGATCCTGAATGTCGCGCCCGCTTCAACCCCTGCAGCCCGCCACGCTGACCTTCGATGATGAAGGCACGCCGCGTTCGTCGCTGTTCGACGACCGCTATCACTCCTGCGAAGGGCCGCTCGCCCAGGCCCAGTTCGTATTTCTCGGCGGCAATGGCCTGCCCGGGCGTTGGGCCGGACGCGAACGCTTCGTCGTGCTGGAGACCGGATTCGGCCTCGGCCTGAACTTCCTCGCCACCTGGCGCGCCTGGCGCGACGACCCGGCACGCTGCGACCGGCTGCACTTCGTGTCGGTCGAAAAGCATCCGGTCGCCCAGTACGACCTCGCAACCTACTACCAGCGCGCGCTGCCGCAGGACATGAGCGACATGGCGCAGCGGCTGGTCGAACGCTGGCCGCTGCCGGTGGCGGGCGTTCATCGCATCGAATTCGACGGCGGCCGCGTCGTGCTGACGCTGGCCTTCGGCGACGCCGACGCGCTGCTGCCGCAACTCACGCTGCGTGCCAATGCGCTGTATCTCGATGGCTTTTCGCCAACGCGCAATCCGGACATGTGGTCCGAGCGCATCTGCCGGCACCTGAAGCGCCTGAGCGCGGACGACGTGACGCTGGCGACCTGGACGGTATCGGCGGCGCTGCGCCGGGCCCTGTCCGACCACAGTTTCGTCACCGAAAAGCGGCTCGGACTGAAACCCAAGCGTGACATGCTGACCGGCGCGCTGCATTCCCAGGCGCAGGCGGCCGCGCTACGCCACCGACCGCAAGCCGGCACGCCCCGGCGCGTGGCGGTGATCGGTGCCGGGCTGGCCGGCTGCGCGCTGGCCGAGCGGCTGGCGGCACGCGGCATCGAAGTGGTACTGATCGAGCGCCACGCCGCACCGGCGCAGGAGGCATCGGGCAATCCGGCCGGCGTGCTGCGCCCGATGGTGGCGCGCGACGACAGCTTCGCCGCGCGCTTTTCGCGTGCCGCCTTCCTGCATGCATCCAGCCATCTGCGGCGCCTCGACGGCGAAGGACGGCCGCTGAAATGGGGCCCGACCGGCGTCATGCAGATCGCGCAGGACGCCGAACAGGAACAGATGCAGCACGCGCTTTGGGCGTCGCACGCCTTGCCCGATGCGCTGGTCCGCCATCTGTCCGACTGGGAAATGACGCGGCGCGTCGGCTACACCGTGCCGCGCGGCGGCTGGTGGTTTCCGCGCGGCGCCTGGGTCAATCCACCCAGCCTGTGCGAAGCCAATCTCGAGCGGGCCGGCGACGCCGTGACCCGGCTGTTTTCCAGCGAAGTCATCGGTCTTGCACATGACGGCGCCGCCTGGCAGGTGAGCGCCGGCGATCGCTCGCTGGTCAGCGCCGACGCCGTCGTGCTGGCCAATGCATCGGACGCGGCTGCGCTGTCGCCGCTGGCGCTGCCGCTGATCCGCATCCGCGGCCAGGTCACCCGCCTGCCGCGTGCGCTGCTGCCGCAGTTGCACGTCACGCTATGCTGCGACGGTTATCTTTGCCCGACACCGGACGGCGACCTGAATCTGGGCGCCAGCTTCGACGTCGGCGACGAAGACTGCAGCGTGCGCAGCGACAGCCATGCCGGCAATCTGGCCCGGCTTGAGCGGCTGCTGCCGGACACGGTGCTGATGCCCGACGTGCGCAAGCTCGCTGGTCGGGTCGCATTCCGCACCGCGACACCCGACCGCATGCCGCTGATCGGCGAACTGCCCGGCCAGCCCGGTCTGTACGCCTTCACCGGGCTGGGTTCGCGCGGGCTCGTGTGGTCGCCGCTGGCTGCCGAGGTCCTCGCGGCACAACTGTGCGGCGACCCGATACCTGTCGAGAACGAGCTCGCATCCGCAATCGATCCGCGGCGCTTTTTCGCAGAAATCTGACCCAAAGCAAGTCTCCAGCCGATTCAGGTTAATTTCCTGAAGGTTGCTTCGTGGGCGCCGTAAGTCACACACTTGCATTGCGCAATGCGGCGAGCCTTCCCGGCACCTCCGCTCAGCGGCCCTGTGCAGTCATATTTGATACATCAGGAGAGAAGTTGTGAAAACGAACATGCCGGTCACCCAGAAAGAAGTTTTCCTCGAACCCGGAAAACCGATCGTCACCAAGACGGATCTGCAGGGCCGGATCACCTACGTCAACGAATCGTTTGTCGCCATCAGCGGCTTCAACCGTGACGAGCTGATCGGCGAGAGCCACAATGTGGTGCGTCATCCGGACATGCCTCCGGAAGCGTTCGAAGACCTGTGGACCACGATCAAGGCCGGCCAGCCGTGGCGTGGACTGGTGAAGAACCGCGCCAAAAATGGCGACCATTACTGGGTCGAAGCCTTCGTCACGCCGACGACACTCGATGGCCGTACCGTCGGCTACCAGTCGGTGCGCAACATTCCGAAGCGCGAAGACGTGGCCAGCGCAGAGTCGCTGTACCGCGCGGTGCGAGACAAGAGCGTGAAATTCCCGAACCCCCCCCGTCACAAGGAAAAGTTCGGGCTCGCTGCCCGAATCTGGCTGAGCGCCGGCGTCAGCAGTCTGCTGGCCATCGGCGGCGCGGCACTGGGCGGCCTGTGGGGCTTGCTGATGGCGGGTCTGGCCGCACTGATCGCACTGGGCGGCGCCTGGTATCTGAGCCGTGGCGTCGTGTCACGGCTGAACACCCTGCAGGCGACCATCGTTGCACTCGACGAAGGCAAGCTGGCAACCCGGATCGATGCACCGAAAGGACCGCTGCGCGAGCTGTTCGTCGGCATGGAAGTGATGCGCATCCATCTGCGGGCCATCTTCGCCGACGTGCTGGTCAGCGCGCGCGAGGTCGATGAACGGTCAAAGGAACTCGACAATGCGATGCGTGCGCTCATCACCTCGGCAGGTGCCCAGGGAGAAAACGTCATGCAGGTTGCCGCTGCAATGGAAGAAATGAGCGTGTCGATCAACGAAGTGTCGAGCAATACCGACCGCAGCCTCGAAGCCGTGCGGCGGACCGAAACCAGCGCTCACGACGCCATGCAGACGATGGAAGCGGGCATTGCCAGCAGCCATCGCGTCGTCGGCGTGGTGACCCAGTCGCAGACGCGCATTTCGGAAGTGAATGCATCGGTCGAGAAGATCAGCGCCGTGTCGCAGGTGATCAACGACATTGCCGAGCAGACCAATCTGCTGGCGCTCAATGCCGCGATCGAGGCGGCACGCGCCGGCGAACAGGGCCGCGGCTTTGCGGTGGTTGCCGACGAGGTGCGCAAACTGGCCGAACGCACGCGCACCAGCACGAAGGACATTGCGCTCGCCGTGACCGACATCATCCAGCTCGCCGGTTCGGCCGTCGATACCATGAGTGCCACGGCCGGTGAGGTCGCCCGTTCGACCGGCGACATCGAAGCCAGCAGCACCGGCCTGCAGGCCATCTGGGACGCCAGCCGCGAAGCAGCCACCTACTCGGAAGAAATCACCCAGATGCTGCGCCAGCAATCGCTCGCGTCACACGAGGTGGCATCCAGCATGGAGCGCATTTCGGGTTCGGTCGAACAGACCACTGCCAGCGTGCAGTCGGTCGGCGACGCCGCGAGCAGACTGCATGGGACGTCGAGCGAACTGCGCGCACTGGTGAAGCACCTGGAACAGGCGCTGAACTGATGGCACCCCACTGAGTCGACGTGCCCGCCCCGAAACGGGCACGCACCTTCCGGCATTCACCCCCAGGCGACCGTCCCGCACAACGTGGGGCGGTCGCTTTTTTTGTCCTGAAAACCTCGGTCGATCGGCATTGCGTGCAGAGTTGGCAGGGTGTCCGGCAAGGCGCGAGGACCGCCCTACCCGTAGGTTGGGGTGAGCGAAGCGATGCCCAACGACACCCCCAACGAAGGTACCGCGCGGGCGCAACAGGCGATGTTGGGCATCGCTTCGCTCACCCCAACCTACGAAGCCCCGCCACCACACCGCAGGTCGGGACGGACGCAGCCAACTGAGGTTTTCAGGTTCATGAGTGGGGCCGGCGGTCCGCGTCGCGCCGATCAGGCACGAATCGGTGCCTGCGCCCCGGTCAATCCCTGCAGCACATCGGCCACGCCCCGCGTGTGGCCGGCGACCGTGGCCGTTCCGGTGCTGTAGGACTCTATCGTTTCCAGCACCCCGGTCAGGCTCGACACCGCCTTCGACTGGTTTTCGATCATCTGCGCCACGCGCACGATCTCGATCGCCAGCGCGGAAATGTCCTTGCCGATCTCGCCCGCGCTGTTGCGCGACTTCTCGGCCAGCATGCGCACCTCGTCGGCCACCACCGCGAAGCCGCGGCCGGCTTCGCCGGCGCGTGCCGCCTCGATCGCTGCGTTGAGCGCCAGCAGGTTGGTCTGGTCGGCGATCTGCTGGATCATTTCGACCACGCGCTGGATGCGTTCGCTGGCGCGCGACAAGTCGCGCGCGCTGCCGCCGACTTCACTGGCCTGGCCAGCGAGCGTGTCCACCGTTCCCACCGCCTGCTTGATCACCCCCTGCTGATCCGACAGCCGCGTGGTCAGGTCGCCGACCGACGCATACAGATCGGTTGAACAGGATTCCAGCTGCCGGGCCGTCGCGTCGCGCGTCTGTTCGGCGGCAAGCATGATTTCGCCCAGTTGGTTGAGGTCGCGCACCACCGGCACCATGCTGACATCGACGTTGGCCGGATCGAGCCGGCTGCTGAAATTGCCGGAACGGTAGTCGGAAATCTGCTGCACCATCACGCGCGACATGCCAGCCAGCTTGGCATTGTGCCGACGCAGGAAGAAGGCCTTGAACTCGCCGTAGTGGGCGACGAAGTTGTCGACGTATTCGTCACGGAACGTGTCGGCAGGCTGCATGCGGAAGAAGAACACGGCGGTCAGCGTCTGATTCAGGTTCAGGCCGAGAATTTCGCCGAAGGTCGAGAAGCCGGCAATGTTGCCGCCACCGAAGATCCGGTCCAGCCCTGCCAGTTCGGCGCTGTTGTACAGGCGGCGCAGCACGCAGTCGTTGAACATGCCGGCCAGCGGTTCACCGGGCTTGTTCGCCATGAAGGTACGGTAGTCGCGTTCGGTTGTGCTGGCAAAAGGCGTGCGGCGTACCAGCACCAGCTCTTCGCCCGGCGCCACGTCGCAGTAGAAATCGACGCGGTCGTTATCGAAATCGAGCCGTGCCACCGAGCGCACGAACAGCTCGTTGTTGACCCGGATGGCGAACGAGTGGCTGTCGAGCTTGGCCGACAGCTGTTTGCGGTCGCAGTCAAACGTCTTGCACAGTGCCTCGATCAGCGACACCACGCGCCCTTCGCCGTTGATCACCAGGCTGACCTGCCGGCGCTCGACCGACGCACTGAATATCTGGAAGCTGGTACCGGCCGGCTCGAAGTTCTGGCTCTTGAACACACCGAAACGCACTTTTGGCGCCATCTTCAGGAAGGCCACCAGCACGTGGTTGTTGAGGCGGCGCGAACCGTCATGCAGCCAGGTGTCGCGGAAATCGAGCTTGCCGCCGGCCGAGCCGCCGACGAACAGGCACGGAAATCGCCCCGACTCGTACAGCGCTTCCATGAAAAAGGATTCGGAATTCGACAGCCCGTCGAACAGCACGTAGGCGAAGGTGTCGCGATGATCGATGTCGAGATCGACCTGGGTGGCCTGGATGCTGCGCACCAGACGATCGATGCGCTCGCGATAATCCATCACCGGACCGCTCTTCCGAAGATCTTCGCTGGACAGCGGAATGGCGACCACTCGCGCTTCGCCGATCACGCTGCGATCGAAAAGCTGCAGTACGACCCGGTCACGACCGTCGGTCGCATCGCAGTAAAGCGATCCGCCGCCGGTGCTGCACAGTTCGCCTGCGGTCGTGCTAAGGGTCAGCGCGACCCCCGGGAAGCGGGCGCGCACGCTGCGCGCCACGCTGTCGATATCGACATCGGGCGCCACATAACCGCTGATGAAAGAAGGCGTACCGCCGACGGCGGCGAGCCGGGAATCCAGCTCCGCGACCCGCGTCTGGACGGTGTCGACGCCCCCCTGACCGGTGACTGCCCGGCGTCCGAAAAGCTTCATGTGCTGTCTCCCTTGAGTGCGGATACAAAGCCGTATGGCCATGTAAGTATCGGACTTACGGGAGGGCTTCTTCGCACTTGAGAGTGCGTCAGGGAAACATTTTGGCTGATGTCCAGAATATGGACGTATTGTTCTTTCCTTTGAATCACATGCACTCGTTTGTAACGCTTTGTCCTGTGCGGCGACAAGTGCTCATGCGCCGCCCCGCAACACCCGGTCGGCCAGCGCCGTGGCGCTGTCGAAGGCGTCCTCGACGCGTTCGCCGAGGCAACCGTCCGACGCGTAACCCAGGTTGCTGTCCGCGTCCCACAGACAATCGCGCCCCAGTGCTTCGATCACCCTCGCATACCGCCAGCGATGCGCTCGGCACAGCGACGGTGCGACAGTCACCCCGACTGCCGACAGGAAGGCATCGAGCAGCAATGGCTGGACCTGCTCGGCACTCCGTTCAAGGTGCTGCTGCGACCACGTCGGATCGGCATGGATCACCCAGCAGTCGTGCGCACTGTCGCGCTGGGGTTTGCTGCTGTCACGCGCCGCCCAGCCCAGCACGCCACCCGCTGCCGGGCGCAGGCAGTCGGCGGCATCGAGCCGCGTGTCGAACGACAGCATCAGCGCCCAGCACGGCGCATAGCGGATGCGCGGCATTGCGTCGGCAAAGACCGTGACGTCCACGTCCGTGCAGCGCCCGAACAGCGCCGCCGCCTGCGGTGCGGGCAGCGTCACCAGCACCGCATCGAAGCAGGCCGGCAGGCGGCCCTGCGGGGTTTCCAGCCACCACCCAAGATGATCGCGACCGAAGCCCACGATCGCGGTTTCCGTATGCACTTCGGCGCCCCACAGCATGCGGGGTGCGATGGCATTCATGCCGGGCACGCCGACCCAGCGCGGCGATGCGTCCAGCCCGATCGGCGCCCATGCGGTGGCGACACCGGCGCGCTGCCAGTCGGCGAGCTGCGCCGTCATGGCTTCGCCGCGCACCGTCATGTACTGCACACCGTGGTCAAACTGGAGCCGGTCGGCGCGCCGCGTTGCCATGCGTCCGCCGGCAGCGCGTCCCTTGTCGAACACCTGCACGTTCAGGCCGGCGTCGACCAGCCGGCGGGCCAGCGCGCAGCCGGCCATGCCGGCTCCAATCACTGCAATGTCACGCACTTTTGCAATCTCCCGTTCCGGTGATATCCGTTCCTTCACCCGTGTCGACATCGAATCGTGACCGGCGTTTGCGGCGCGCTGGCGCCGGACGTGAAAGGTGACGCGCCTCTCCTGGCCGGCCGCCCCCGAAGCCGGCGCACACGCGCTCTGTGCTAGGGTGCGATTGAAACAGAATTGTGCGTCGGCGAGCGATGACTGCCGCGCACACACAATCGCTCTGCCCATGCCCCGCCAACTGCTCGCCCACTACCCGCAAACCGAAACGCGCTACGACGAATTGCTGTCCGGACCGTGGGCCCTTCGTCCGCACTGGCGCAGCCTGTTCGACACCCTCGTGCGCGCCCGCCCGGAGCAGATGCAGGAGCGCCTGAGCTCGATGCACCGGCAGATCCGTGAAAACGGCGTCACCTACAACGTGTATGCCGACCCGCGCGGCGTCGAGCGGCCGTGGGAGCTTGACGCCCTGCCGCTGATCATCCCGCCGGACGAGTGGGAGCAGATCTCCAGCGCCATCGCGCAACGTGCCGAACTGCTGAACCGCATCCTGCTCGACGTGTACGGCCCGCAGCAGATGCTGGAGGAAGGCCTGCTTCCGCCAGCGCTGATCTACGGCCACTCGGGTTTCCTGCGACCGTGTCACGGCATGGCGGTACCGGGCAACATCCACCTGCACCTGTATGCGGCCGATCTGGCGCGCTCGCCCGATGGCCGCTGGTGGGTGCTGAACGACCGTACGCAGGCGCCGTCGGGCGCCGGCTATTCGCTGGAAAACCGGCTGGTCATTTCACGCATCTTTTCGGAACAGTTCCGCGACCTGCGCGTCGAGCACCTGGCGAGTTTCTTCGCTGCGCTGCGCGACACGCTGGCACTGCACGCGCCACAGAGCGATGGTCCGCCGCTGATCGTGCTGCTGACGCCGGGGCCGTACAACGAAACCTATTTCGAGCACGCCTACCTGGCGCGTTACCTGGGTTTTCCGCTGGTCGAAGGTTCCGACCTGATGGTGCGCGACGGCTGTGTCTGGCTGAAGAACCTGTCCGGCCTGCGTCGCGTGCACGTGATCCTGCGGCGGCTCGACGACGACTTCTGCGACCCGCTGGAACTGGATGGTGAATCGGCGATCGGGGTACCGGGCCTGGTCGAAGCGGCCCGTCAGGGCAATGTGCTGATCGCCAATTCGCTCGGCTCGAACCTGCTCGAATCGGGCGCCCTGCTCGGCTTTCTGCCACGCCTGTGCCGGCGCCTGCTGGGCCAGGAACTGGCCATGCCGTCGCTCGCCACCTGGTGGTGCGGCGAGGAGGCGGCGCTCGAAGACGCGATCGAGAAGCTCGACAAGCTGGTGATCAAGCCGGCCTTTCCGCAGCTGCGTATCCAGTCGGTGTTCGGCCAGGATCTGGACCGGCGCGAGCGCGCCGCACTGATCGCCCGCATGCGCGCGCGACCGCACCATTACGTGGCGCAGGAACTGGTGCAGCTGTCGCAGGCACCGGTGTGGGATACCCAGCATCCGCGACGGCTGGCGGCACGCGCAGTCGGTCTGCGCGTGTTTGCCTGTGCGTCGCCGGACGGCTATGTCGTGATGCCGGGTGGCCTGACCCGCGTCGCCTCGGAGCGCGACGCGCGCGTGATCGCGATGCAGCGCGGCGGGTCGAGCAAGGACACCTGGGTGCTGACGCACGGCACCGTGAATACCTTCAGCCTGCTGCGCCGGTCGGTCGGTCCGTCGGAGCTGGTCCGAGCGGGCACCAAGCTGTCGAGCCGCGTGGTCGAGAACCTGTTCTGGTTCGGCCGCTACTGCGAACGCTGCGACAACACGGCGCGCCTGCTCCGCGCACTCATCGCACAGCACATCGAACATGGCGACATCGCAGACCATGCACTGACCCGGCTGTGCCAGCAGAAGGGCATCCTGCCGAAGGACCTCGAAGAGGCGTCGATCAGCGATCTTGAGGAGGCCCTGCGCGCCGCGGCACTGGATGCCGAGCAGCCCGGATCGCTGGCATCGGGTCTGCATCAGCTGTCGAATGTCGCCTTCAGCCTGCGCGAGCGGCTGTCGATCGACAACTGGCGCATCATCAGCCGGCTGGCCGATGACCTGAACGACGTACCGACCGAACTGGGTGAAGTGCTCGAGCGGCTGGACCATAGCGTACTGGCGATGATGACCCTGTCCGGCTTCGCGCTCGACGGCATGACGCGCGACCAGGGCTGGCGCTTCCTGTCGGTCGGCCGGCGCATCGAACGGCTGCAGTTCATGAGCCGGGTGCTGCGCGAGGCGCTCGCCGACGGCGGAGACACGCCTGACTGGCTGCTCGAACTGGCCGACAGCACGATCACCTATCGCTCGCGCTACATGACGCGGCCGCAGTGGCTGCCGGTGATCGATCTGCTGGTCGCCGACGAAACCAATCCGCGCTCCATCGCCTATCAGGCACTCGGGCTGACCGACTATCTGGCACGCCTGGCCGCGCATTTCGGCAGCATCGAATCGGCGGCACTGTCGGATGCGGCGGCCGACATGCTCGCACTGCGCGCCGACACCGATTTCCGCGTCGGTTCGCCGCGCCTGGTCGCGGTGCTCAGCGCCTTGGGCGAGGCCGCCTACATGCTTTCGGAACAGCTCGGGCGCCGCTTCTTCAGCCACGCCGCGACGCCGTGGCCGGGCAGCAACAGCTGATCATGGCGCGTCTGCGCTACAACGTGCTGCACGAAACGCGTTACGCCTATGCGCGCCCGGTGTCGCTGTCGCGCCAGACGCTGCATCTCACGCCGCGCGAAACACCGCGCCAGATCACGCTCGAGCATGGCGTCGACATCGATCCCGTGCCCGCCGAGCGGCGCGCCCGGCAGGACTATTTCGGCAATCTGGTGGACAGTTTCACGGTCAGCGCCGCTCATGACGAGCTGGTCGTGGTGGCCGATTCAACCGTCGAGGTAATCGGTCGCGAAGTGGCCGACAGTCCGGCGTCGCCCTCCTGGGAACGTGTGCGGGACCGCCTGCATCAGGTCGGGCCGGCACCACTGCTCGAACCTTGCCAGTTTCTGTATGCCAGCCCGCACATCGAACCTTTGCCCGTGCTCGGCCGCTATGCACGACTCGATTTTCATCGGGGCCGGCCACTGTTCGAGGCGGCCAGCGCACTGATGCAACGGATTCACCGCGACTTCGAATTCGATCCGGAGGCAACGACAGTCAGCACGCCGCTGGAGACGCTGTTGAAGGAAAAGCGCGGCGTGTGTCAGGACTTTGCGCACTTCATGATCGGTTGCCTGCGCGCACTCGGTCTGCCGGCGCGCTATGTCAGCGGCTATCTGCTGACACGACCGCCACCCGGCAAGCCCCGGCTCATCGGTGCCGACGCCTCGCATGCCTGGGTGTCCGTGTTCTGTCCGGGCACCGGCTGGATCGACTTCGACCCGACCAACTGCGTGCAGCCAGACGATCAGCACATCACCGTCGGCTGGGGTCGTGACTTCAGTGACGTCACACCAATGCGCGGCGTCATCCTCGGCGGCGGCGAGCACACCATCGAGGTGTGCGTCACTGTCACACCCGAGGCGCCGGCCGATCGGACGACCAGTGCTCGATCGCTTGAACCGGAATGAATTCCCATCCATAATGCTGGTTTTTCCTCCGCGGGCACCGTCTGCAGTTGCCGAACATGGCGCAGCCGACCCGGGGTTCGATGTCCAGCAGTTGCGCCGACTGGCGGCACTGCATCAGTGAAAGTACAGGCATGAAACAAGCTATCCACCCGAACTACGTCGCCGTTGCCGTCACCTGCTCATGCGGCAACTCCTTCGAAACGCGTTCGACGCTCGGCAAGCCGCTGCACGTTGAAGTGTGCTCGCAGTGCCACCCGTTCTACACCGGCAAGCAGAAGATCATCGACACCGCAGGTCGCGTCGAGCGCTTCCGTCAGAAATACGCCAACGTGCCGCGCAGCTGATCGGGCCGCACGCACGCTGAAAGGCAGCCAATGGCTGCCTTTTTTCATTTCCGGTTGCGCTTTCCAAGGAGGCCTCCCGACGCACGCACCGGATGGAGTGAAGCGCCCGCACCTCGCAGGGTGGCGAACACTGCAGGCCCGACTGCCCCTAAAATCCGCCCGCCACCCTGACTGATCGTTCCGATGACGCTCCCGCCGTTGCTGCGCCAGACCCCGCGAAACTTCCTGATCGGTGATCCGCCGCAAACCGCCTTCGTCATGGCTGTCGTGCTGGTCTACCTGTTCACCGGATTGTTCGGCCGCGACCCGTGGAAGGGCGACGACGCGCTGCACATCGGCATCGCGCTGGCGTTCGCACGCGAAGGCGACTGGCTGCTGCCCCGACTGGCGGGACAGGTCTGGCTGGACAGCCCGCCACTGTTCCACTGGATGGCGGCCGTCACCGGGCAGATCGGCAGCTGGCTCGGCTTGAGCTTCGCAGACAGCGCACGCGTGGCCAGCGCCTTCTTCGCTGCGCTGTGGGTATGGGGCAGCGCCGGTGCCGCACGCGAGCTCTACGGACCACCCGCGGCGCGAATCGCGCCGCTTCTGGCGCTCGCCAACCTCGGCGTCGTGGTGCATCTGCACGATGCGCAACCGGCCACCACCATGCTGGCCGCGCTCGGCATCGGCATGTGGGCGCTGGCGCTGGTGGCGCGCAAACCCTGGCATGGCGGTGCCGCACTGGTGCTCGCCCTTGCGATCGCCGGACTGGGTACCGGGCTGTGGCTGGCTGCCATCCTGCTGATCGCCGCGGCAGCGATGCCGCTGCTGCCTGTGTGGCGCAGCGTCGCCGGCACCCCGTCACGCATGGTGGCGCTGCCGCTGGCGATGGCGATCGGTGCGCTGATCGCGGCCAGCTGGGTCCTGCTGCTCGACCCGGCCCATGCAGCCCGCGTCTGGCAGCACGATATCGACCGCCTGATCCCAGACGGCCCCCGGATCGTCGCCGATGCCGCGGAATGGATCAAGGTGCTCGCCTGGTTTGCCTGGCCGGCACTGCCGCTGGCGGGCTGGGCGCTGTGGAAGCGACGGCATCAGTGGCGGTCGCCGGTGTTTTCGCTGCCGCTGCTGCTGTTCGTGCTGCTGTTCGTTCAAGTCAGCGGCGACGGCATCGTGCGCAATCAGCGCGCACTGCCACTGCTGGCACCGCTGGTCGTACTGGGCAGCGCGGGCCTGCCGACCCTGCGCCGCGGGGCGGCAAACGCACTGGACTGGTTCGGCGTGATGACCTTTTCGCTGCTCGGCTTCGTCATCTGGCTGGGCTGGGTCGCCATGCTGACCGGCTGGCCTGAACGTTTCGCGCGTACCTTCTCGAAGCTTGAACCGGGTTTCGTCATGGCGCTGTCGTGGGGGCCGTTCATCCTCGCGACCATCGTGTCGCTGGCCTGGCTGTGGATGCTGTGGCGCTCCCCCAGAACGCCGACGCGTGGAGCGCTCACCTGGGGATGCGGTGTATTGCTGATATGGTTCCTGCTGAGCAGCCTGTGGTTGCCCTGGATCGACTACGGTCGCAGCTATCGCGACGTCGCCGGCCAGATCGCACGGGCGTTGCCAGCAAACGGCGGGTGCATTGCGTTCAGCGGGTTGCAGGACAGTCACCGGGCTGCGTTCTATTATTTCGCCGGTCTGAAGCCGGTCAATGCGATGAGCAAAGCCGGCCGACAATGTGACACCCTGCTTGCGTACCATGGGCGGGGCGGTCAACGCCCCGTACTCGACGCGAGCTGGTCGATCGTGTGGGAAGGTCGGCGGCCGGGCGACCGGCACGAACGATTCATGCTGTACAGGCGAAGCTGAACCGACGCATCTACCGATAGAAGAAAGCGGAAGACATGAACCTGCTGATGCAGACGTCCGCATGGCCGGCCCTGAGGTCCAAGGCGATCCAGTTGTCGCGCGTGCACCTGCGGAATTTCTTCGAACAGGACAGCGAGCGTTTTGCACGCTATTCGCTCGCGCACGATGGCTGGCTGATGGACTACTCGAAGCAGCGCGTCGACGACGAAACCCTGTCGCTGCTGATGGAACTGGTGCATGCGCTTGACCTTCCGCGCGGCATCCGCGCGCTGGCCGCCGGAGACCAGGTGAATTTCACCGAGCGCCGCGCCGCGCTGCACATGGCACTGCGCGCGCGCGACGGCGCTCACGCCGAGCTGGTGCGCGACTGCCTCGGCGCACTCGAACACTGGGTGGGCCTGATCCGTCGACGCGAGTTGCTCGGCGCAACCGGCCAGACCATTACTCACGTGATCAATCTGGGTATCGGCGGTTCGGATCTGGGTCCGCGGCTCGCCATGGAAACGCTCGAACCGCAGTGCGACGGCCCGGTGGTCAAGCTGGTGGCCAACCTCGATCCGGTGGCGCTCGACCTGGCCTTGCGCGACTGCAAGCCCGCGCACACCGCGTTTGTGCTGTCGTCGAAAAGCTTCACCACGCAGGAAACGCTGGCCAACGCGAAGGTGGCGATGAAGTGGCTGGCAGACGGGCTGGGCAGCGCGGGGGTCGGCCAGCATCTTTTTGCGGTGACCAACCGCCCCGCGGCGGCGCAGGAACTCGGGGTGCCGGCAGAACGCTGCCTGTTTCTGCCGGAGTGGGTCGGCGGCCGCTACTCGGTCTGGTCATCGATCGCGTTGCCGCTGGCCTGCGCGATCGGCATGCCGGCCTTCCGCGAAATGCTGGATGGCGCACGCTCGATGGACGAGCATTTCACCCAGGCGCCGATGAGCAGCAACCTGCCGGTCATGATGGGCCTGATCGACTTCTGGAACGCCAGCGGCATGGGTCTGGAAACGCTGGCCGTGCTGCCCTACAGCCATCTGCTGCGCAGCCTGCCGGCCTATCTCCAGCAGCTGGAGATGGAAAGCAACGGCAAGCGCTGCACGTCGACCGGGGAGCTGAGCCGGGCGCCGAGCGCACCGGTCGTGTGGGGCGGTTCGGGCATCGTCGGTCAGCACGCCTATCACCAGCAGTTCTATCAGGGTACGCGCATGATGCCGATGCATTTCATCGTGCCGCGTAATGCACCCGACGAGCGCACGCGCCTGGTGCAGCTGAACGCGCTCGCACAAAGTGCAGCGCTGATGCGCGGCAAGACACGCGACGAGGCGCTGGATGAACTGCGGCGCAGCGGGCTGTCGGAGCAGGAAGCCACCCGGCTGTCACCTCATGTCGCCTGCCCGGGCAACCAGCCCAGCACCACACTGCTGATGCCGCAACTGAACCCGCGCACGCTGGGTCAGCTGCTTGCGATGTATGAACACAAGGTGTTTGTGCAGGGCTGGCTGCTGGGCATCAACAGCTTCGACCAGTATGGCGTTGAATACGGCAAGCAGATGGCGCGCGCCCTTGCCAGCGGAAACCTGCCGGCCGATGCCGATGCATCCACCCGCGGTCTGCACGCCGCGCTCGGCAAGCCGGGCTGACATATGTCGCCGGCATGATCGCTGGCGCCGCTGCCGGGTTAACGGCGGGAGTTGCCTACGGCGCCAGCCTGACGCGCGACCACGCCGCATCCGGTTGGCTGCGCCGGTACAGCAGTCGGTCGTGCAGGCGATCCGACCTGCCCTGCCAGAACTCGATCGCATCGGGCTGCAGGCGGTAGCCGCCCCAGTTCTCCGGCCGCGGGGGTGCCGTACCGAATTTCGCTTCGAACTGCCGGACGCGCTCGGCCAGCGATTCGCGGCTCGGTATTTCGCGGCTCTGTGGTGATGCCCATGCGCCGAGACGGTTGCCGAGCGGGCGCAGCGAAAAATAGGCGTCGGACTCTTCCGCGCTGACCCGGCTCACCCGCCCCTCGATGCGGATCTGCCGTTCCAGCACCGCCCAGAACAGCAGCAGGCTGGCGTGCGGATTGCCGGCAAGCTCGTCGCCCTTGCGACTGTCGTAGTTCGTGAAGAAGACGAATCCGTCATCGCCATAGCCGCGCAGCAGCACGATGCGGGCACTGGGGCGACCATCGGCGCCGACGGTGGCCAGCGTCATCGCATTCGGATCACGCTCGACCACACGGCCGGCGTCCTCGAACCAGTTGCGGAACTGCACGATCGGATCGTCCGGTGCGCTCGTCTCGTCGAGGCTGCCAAGGGTGTAGTCGATTCGGTGCTGGGTCGGATCCATCAAAGTCTCCTTCATTCGGGTGCAGGAATGCGTTCGAGGCCGGCGACTTTTGCGCCGGCGGTGAGCTTGCGTGACGCAAACCAGCCCGCATTGGTTTCGAGCGCGTAACGCGCCGGACGGGTCGCGCAATGGGCTGTTTCGTCGTGCGGCGTCATGTCGGCAATGTTGATGACCACGCCCTGCGCGTCGATGAAGGCGACGCTGAGCGGAATCAGCGTGTTGCGCATCCACATGCAGTGCGTCTGCACTTGCGGAAAAACGAACAGCATGCCCGCATCGGCCGGCATTTCGGTACGGTGCATCAGACCGGTCATGCGCGTCGATTGCGTACGCGCGACTTCAACCTTGACGCGATACATGCCGACCGCCAGATCGACCGGGGGCGGCGCGGCCTGAGCGCCAGTGCACAGAGCAATCCACAGCAGGCAAAACAGTCTTCGGGTCATGGCAGGCGGTCGGGAGAGATGGATGGTGCCGGAAATGGAACTGTACGTATTGATCGACATCAGTCTGCGCTTGATCGAACGGGATTGCGCACAAGGGGCGGCGCACATCAGTCGGGCTCGGCCTCCCGCCATTGACCTGGTTGCAGGCCGCCAAGTTGCCACGGACCGATGGCGATGCGGATCAGTCGCAGCGTCGGATGGCCGATCGCGGCCGTCATCCGGCGAACCTGGCGGTTGCGTCCTTCGCTGATGTCGAGTTCGAGCCAGCAGGTGGGCACCGCGATGCGGTGGCGCACTGGCGGGTCGCGCGGCCAAAGGCCGGCTGGTTCGTCGATGCGGCGCACCGCGCACGGGCGCGTCGGACCGTCCTTCAGCGTCACGCCCGTGCGCAGACGATCCAGCGCCGCCTCGTCCGGCACACGTTCGACCTGCACCCGGTAGCGCTTGATCATCTTGTGTTTCGGATCGGTGATGCGATGCTGCAGTGCGCCGTCGTCGGTCAGCAGCAGCAGGCCTTCGCTGTCCGTATCCAGGCGTCCGGCCGGATAGACGCCGGGTACGGCGACCCAGTCGGCCAGTGTCGGGTGCAAGCCGTCGGCGGAAAATTGACAGATCACGCCGAACGGCTTGTTCAGCAGCAGAAGACGACTCACGCAGGCACGCCGGACGGCGCATCCGCATGCCCGAAACGGCGCGAGAAACGCAGCTGCTCCGGATACGGAAAGAAGTCCTGTATGTGACCGTCGCGGATGCGCTGCTGCGTTTCCTGCCAGAACTTCACGTCCAGCAGGTCGCGGTGATACTTCAGGAAGGCGGCCCGCACCTTGGGCGTCGACAGCAGGAAGGTGGCGAATTCTTCCGGAAAGATGTCGTTGCGCGCCACCGAATACCAGACCTCGCCCGACATTTCATGCTCGAAGCTGGGTGCCGGCGGGATGCGGCGGAAGTTGCAGTCGGTCAGGAATTCGATCTCGTCGTAGTCGTAGAACACGACCCGGCCGTAACGGGTGACGCCGAAGTTCTTCCACAGCAGGTCGCCCGGGAAGATGTTGGCGACCGCCAGTTCGCGGATCGCATTGCCGTACTCGTACACCGCGTGATCGATCTGTTCCTCGCTGGCGGTTTCGAGGTAGATGTTCAGCGGAATCATGCGCCGCTCGATGTAGCAGTGGCGGATCACCAGCGTGTCGCCGTCGCGTTCGATCATCGACGGCGCCAGCTCTTCGAGCTGCTCCAGCAACTCGGGCGTGAAGCGGTGCGCCGGCAGCGCGATGTCGGAAAACTCGATGGTGTCAGCCATACGGCCGACGCGGTCCACCTGCTTCACCATCAGGAACTTGCGCTTCACCGTTGCCCGGTCGGTGTCCTTCGAGCTGCCGAACTTGTCCTTGATGATCTTGAATACGTAAGGGTAGGACGGCAGCATGAACACCAGCATGACCAGACCGCGGATGCCGGGTGCCTCGACGAAATTGTCGTTCGAGTGGCGCAGGTGATTGATCAGGTCGCGGAAGAACATGGTCTTGCCCTGCTTGCCCAGCCCCAGCATCGTGTAGATCTCGGAGCGCGGCTTCTTCGGCATCAGCGCGCGCAGGAAATGCACGTTGGCGGACGGCACCTGCATGTCGGCCATGAAGTAGGCGCGCGACAGCGAGAACATGACGCTGACCCGCCAGGGTTCGAGCAGGATGGCGTCGAGGAACAGCCCGCCCTTGCGGTCATGCAGCACCGACACCATGAACGGATACTCCTGGTGACCGTTGATCGCCTTGCCGATCACGTAGGCCGCCTTGTTGCGGTAGAAGGCCGAACCGAGCACCTGCAGCTGGAAGTTGGCTTCCCGCTGCGGCCACTCACCGCCCAGATGTGACTGCACGGCGCGCATCACATAATCGACGTCGCGGTCGAGGTCGGTGTAGGGCCGCTTCCAGCCGAAGTCGCTGAAGATGGTTTTCATCGCCACCCGCAGGCCTGACTGGTTCGGGTAGTAACTGCGCCAGGTCGGCGGCGAGCTTTCGATCAGTTCGGTCGAAATGGCCGGCCGGACGAAGATGAAGTCGTTGTGGAAATACTGCCGGTGCAGGATCTTGGTCGTGACCGAATTGAAGAAGGTTTCGGCCAGCTCCGGCTGCTGGTGATTCACGAGCAGACCGATGTACAGCAGCTTGGCCTGCTGCCAGGTGTTGTCGTCCAGCGAATCGGCATGAAACTCGTTGTGCAGCCGATCGACGCACTCGCGCACCCGGTCGTCGTAATACTGGATGCGTTCGCGGATGCAGCGGTGCTGGCCTTGCCAGTCCGCCTGTTCGAAACGCTCCTTGGCATTGCCGCTGACCATGCGGAAAAGCCGATAGTGCTTGTCGAAGCCGTCGATCAGCGCCTGCGCAATGGCCTGGGCGACCCGGTTCTGGCCTGCCGGAAGATTCATGTGCTGTCCGCCCTGTCTGTGAAGGTCTGGATTCTATTGCGGGAGGCCGCCTGACGGGCACCCGCGCCGCACAATCGCGCCCGGCAGGCGCAGCAGGTGTCGCATCAAATCGCGATTGGGGGATAATCGCGCTGGCCTGCTGGCGGCAACCCCGCCGCAGGGACTATAACCAGACAACACACCAAGGAGCTGGATGGCATGAGTACAACTCACATCAAGATTCCCGCCGAGGGGACAAAGATCGTCGCGGGCAAACCGGTCCCGGACAACCCCATCATTCCGTTCATCGAAGGCGACGGCATCGGCGTGGACATCACGCCGGTCATGAAGGACGTCGTCGATGCAGCGGTGGCCAAGGCCTACGGCGGCAAGCGCAAGATCACGTGGATGGAGGTGTATGCAGGCGAGAAGGCCACCCGGATGTACGGCCCCGACGTATGGCTGCCCGAAGACACGCTGGCAGCGCTGAAGGAATACGTGGTGTCGATCAAGGGCCCGATGACGACGCCGGTCGGTGGCGGCATCCGCTCGCTGAACGTCGCGCTGCGTCAGGAGCTTGATCTGTATGTCTGCCTGCGCCCGGTATGCTACTTCCAGGGCGTACCCAGCCCGGTCAAGCACCCCGAGCAGATCAATATGGTGATCTTCCGCGAGAACACGGAAGACATCTACGCCGGCATCGAGTGGCAGGCCGAGTCGGATGGCGCACGCAAGGTTATCAAGTTCCTGCGCGACGAAATGGGTGTCAAGAAGATCCGCTTCCCGGAAACATCGGCCATCGGTATCAAGCCGGTGTCGCGCGAAGGCTCGGAACGCCTGATCCGCAAGGCGCTGCAGTACGCGGTGGACAATGATCGCAAGTCGGTCACCTTCGTGCACAAGGGCAACATCATGAAGTACACGGAAGGCGGCTTCCGCGACTTCGGCTACGGACTGGCGCAGAACGAGTTCGGTGCCGAGCCGATTGATGGCGGCCCGTGGTGCAAGTTCAAGAATCCCAAGACTGGCCGCGACATCATCGTCAAGGATGCGATCGCCGACGCTTTCCTGCAGCAGATCCTGCTGCGCCCGGCCGATTACGACGTGATCGCCACGCTGAACCTGAACGGCGACTACATCTCCGACGCGCTGGCTGCACAGGTCGGCGGCATCGGCATTGCACCGGGCGCCAACATTTCGGATCAGTACGCCGTGTTCGAAGCCACGCATGGCACGGCACCGAAGTACGCCGGGCTGGACAAGGTGAATCCGGGTTCGCTGATCCTGTCGGCCGAAATGATGCTGCGCCACATGGGCTGGCTCGAAGCCGCTGACCTGATCATCGCGTCCATGGAGCGCGCCATCGGCGACCGGCAGGTGACCTACGACTTTGCCCGTCTGATGGATGGCGCGAATGAGGTGTCCTGCTCGGAATTCGGTCGCGCAATGATTGCGCGCATGTAGTCCGGCGCGCGCCGTGCGCCCGAAGCGAAGTTTCGGGCGCACGGCGGTACACAACAAAAAACCCGGTCCTGGACCGGGTTTTTTGTTGTGTACCTCCTGTAACGCGATCAAGCCGCCTGGATGTTGGCCGCCTGTTTGCCTTTCGGGCCCTGCGTCACTTCAAAACTCACTTTCTGACCTTCCTTGAGAGTCTTGAAGCCCCCCATCTGGATCGCGGAAAAGTGTGCGAACAAATCCTCGCTGCCGTCGTCCGGAGTGATGAAGCCGTAACCTTTGGAATCGTTGAACCACTTCACAGTGCCAGTTGCCATTGATGTTTTCCTCTCAACCGCTCGAATGACCCGAAATCCCCCGTTGCGTGTGCACTTCCAGTTCTGATGCTCCGACTCCGGGAACTGCCGACCCTGCGGGAACTCCGCAACGGACCGGGAATCCGATCATGCAAGAGCCTGAACCAGGTACAAATCGGCTTTTAGCCCAGATGTACCAAGCGGTCAAGACGTTTTCATTGTGCAGTACGGCACTTCACCATGGCCGCTATCCGGGCCCGGTCCGCGATGAAGGCATCGCTCGTGGTGCCTCTGGAATGAGCGCCAGCCGCGCGGATCAGGCACCTGTAGATGCCCCGGAAAAGACCCCTTAAAGCCGTAGCATTCCCGTGTTGCAGAGCGGTTGATTGTGATTAGAATGAGGCCATGGTTACACGCAAGCAGGAAGAAACACTTCTTGAGCTTGAAAAGAACCGGGTGGAGCCCCCACCTCTCTTCAAGGTCATGGTGTTGAATGACGATTACACCCCGATGGACTTCGTGGTTGGAGTGCTACAGAGGTTTTTTGCCATGAGCAGGGAACAGGCTACCCGCGTGATGCTCAAGGTACATACGGAGGGCGCCGGAGTTTGCGGCATTTACCCCAGGGACGTTGCAGCGTCCAAGGTCGAACAGGTGTGTACCTTTGCCCGCCAGCATCAACATCCGCTGGCGTGTGTCATGGAGGAAAATTGAAATGATCGCGCAGGAGTTGGAAGTCAGTCTTCACATGGCATTCGTCGAAGCACGGCAGAAGCGCCATGAATTCATCACGGTCGAGCACCTGCTGCTCGCACTGCTCGACAATCCATCGGCCGCCGAGGTTCTGCGCGCCTGCGCCGTCAACATCGACGACCTGCGCAAGGAGCTGTCGGCCTTCATCAACGAGCACACGCCCGTGGTCGATGGAAGCGAAGAAATCGATACGCAGCCGACGCTCGGATTCCAGCGCGTAATCCAGCGCGCCATCCTGCATGTCCAGTCGTCGGGCAAGAAGGAAGTCACCGGCGCGAACGTGCTGGTCGCGATCTTCGGCGAAAAGGATTCGCATGCGGTGTATTTCCTGCAGCGTCAGGGCGTCACGCGCCTCGATATCGTCAATTTCATATCGCACGGAATCACCAAGTCGGCACAGCCCGCAGCAGCGAACAAGCCCGAGACCGAACAGTCCGAGCAGGAACCGGAAGGCAGCCAGGCCGGCGGTGCGCTCGACAGCTTCACGCAGAATCTGAACGCGCAAGCGCTGATGGGCAAGATCGACCCGTTGATCGGCCGTGACGATGAACTTGAGCGCGTCATCCAGACGCTGTGCCGCCGGCGCAAGAACAACCCGCTGCTCGTGGGTGAAGCAGGCGTTGGCAAGACCGCCATCGCCGAAGGACTCGCGCGCCGCATTATCGAAGGCCGTGTTCCCGACATTCTTGCCGACGCAACGATCTACGCGCTGGACATGGGTGCGCTGCTCGCCGGCACGAAGTATCGCGGCGATTTTGAACAGCGGTTGAAGTCCGTGCTGAAGCAGCTGCTCGACAATGCAAACGCAATCCTGTTCATTGACGAGATTCACACGCTGATCGGGGCGGGCGCTGCGTCCGGCGGCACACTTGATGCGTCCAACCTGTTGAAGCCAGCGCTGTCTTCCGGCCAGTTGAAGTGCATCGGGGCGACGACCTACACCGAGTACCGTGGCGTGTTCGAAAAAGATCACGCGCTGTCGCGCCGGTTCCAGAAGATCGACGTCAATGAGCCAAGCGTTCAGGAAACCGTATCGATCCTGAAGGGCCTGAAATCGCGCTTCGAACAGCATCACGGCGTCAAGTATTCTGCGACGGCACTGTCGTCGGCGGCTGAACTGTCGGCGCGCTACATCAACGACCGTCACCTGCCCGACAAGGCAATCGACGTGATCGATGAAGCCGGAGCAGCCCAGCGCGTACTGCCCAAGTCGAAACAGAAGAAGGTCATCGGCAAGACCGAGATCGAAGAGATCGTCGCGAAGATCGCGCGTGTTCCTTCGCAGCACGTGTCCAACGACGATCGCTCCGCGCTGCGCAACCTCGACCGCGATCTTCGGAACGTGGTGTTCGGTCAGGACAAGGCCATCGACGCGCTGGCGACGGCGATCAAGATGTCGAGATCCGGTCTGGGCAACCCGCAGAAGCCGATCGGCAGTTTCCTGTTCAGCGGCCCGACCGGCGTCGGCAAGACGGAAGTTGCGCGTCAGCTCGCCTATTGCATGGGCATCGAACTGGTTCGTTTCGACATGTCCGAGTACATGGAACGCCACGCGGTCAGCCGGCTGATCGGCGCACCGCCGGGCTATGTCGGCTTCGACCAGGGCGGTCTTCTGACCGAGGCGGTCACGAAAAAGCCGCATTGCGTGCTGTTGCTCGACGAGATCGAAAAAGCGCACCCGGACATCTACAACATTCTGCTGCAGGTGATGGATCACGGTACCCTGACCGACAACAACGGGCGTCAGGCCGACTTCCGCAATGTGGTCATCATCATGACGACCAACGCCGGTCAGGAAACACTGCAGAAGTCGGTAATCGGCTTTACTGACGACCGCAAGCCCGGCGACGAAATGATCGACATCAAGCGCCTGTTCACGCCGGAGTTCCGTAACCGTCTTGACGCCATCATTTCCTTCAAGGCGCTCGACCGCGAAATCATCCTTCGCGTGGTCGACAAGTTCCTGATGCAACTGGAAGGGCAACTGCAGGAAAAGAAGGTCGAAGTGGTTTTCTCGGACACGCTGCGCAGCTGGCTTGCCGAGTCGGGCTTCGATCCACTGATGGGCGCGCGCCCGATGGCGCGTCTTATCCAGGACACAATCCGCTCGGCACTGGCCGACGAGCTGCTGTTCGGCCGCCTGACCAATGGCGGCAAGGTGACCATCGAGATCGATGCGGACAAGAAGGTGAAACTGGTATTCGACGAAGAGGAAGCTGTCGCGCCGGTGTGATCCCGGCCGTTACAGCAGAGGCGGCCCACGGGCCGCCTCTTTTTTTCGTCCGGTTTTCTTGCCCGACTTCAACCGTGTTTCCAATGGGAAAGGACACAGCATGACGATTCAAACAGCAGATCTGTGCGATCAATTCGAAGCCGAACTGCGGGTCTGCGCGCCAATGTTCCGCTGCTTCGGCGGGCACAGCGCGTTTGGTGGTCCGATCAGCACCTTGAAACTGTACGAGGACAACGGGCTGGTGCGCAAGGCACTCGAGACTCCAGGCAACGGCAAGGTGCTGGTGGTCGATGGCGGCGGATCGATGCGCCGGGCGCTGGTCGGTGACCAGATCGCGGCACTGGCAGTGAAAAACGGCTGGGCAGGTATCGTCGTCTATGGCTGCATCCGCGACTCGGCCGCCATTTCGCAGATGAATATCGGGGTGATGGCGCTCGGCACCCATCCGCTCAAAACCGTGAAACGCAATGAAGGCCAGAGCGACATCACGATCAGCTTCGGCGGCATCGACTTCGTTCCCGGACATTATCTGTATGCGGATGGCGACGGCGTCATCGTGAGCACACGCGCGCTGATCTGAAGTAAATCCGGGTATCGCAGCGCACCAAAATCTGTGCATTTTCCGGATTTATTTCACACCCTGTGGTTCAATAAAACATCAAGCCATTGTTTTTAAACAATTAGGTATTTCTTATATCTTATAGAAGACCTCTTGTTGCTTTGCCCAAGGGTCTTTATACTTCGCCTGTCACGATCGTCGCCTGACGCTGCTGTCAGTCGGTTTCCGGACGCCCGGCCTGCATGTCACCACCCATGACGTCATGCCAACGCGGATTTCGTGGTTCGGCCCGCATCAGCACTCGATGGCCGAAAGGATGTCCGGACAACGCAACCGGACAGGGGCGTCAAGCCGCTTCAGATTCAGATGCAGGCCGCTCGGTGCGCATGCACTGAGCGACCGTTTTTTGTTTTTTCTCCGAGGATGCGCAATGAGCACGAAAGATCAGGAAATCGCCAAGATTCAGAAGGACTGGGACGAGAACCCCCGCTGGAAGGGCATCAAGCGCGGCTACACGGCCGCCGACGTCTATCGCCTGCGCGGTTCGTTCCCGGTCGAGTACTCGCTGGCCCGCCGCGGCGCTGAAAAGCTGTGGGATCTGGTCAACAACGAGCCGTTCATCAACTGCCTCGGCGCACTGACCGGCGGTCAGGCCATGCAGCAGGTGAAGGCCGGCGTGAAGGCGATCTATCTGTCGGGCTGGCAAGTTGCCGCGGACAACAATTCGTACGAAGCGATGTACCCCGACCAGTCGCTGTACCCGGTTGATTCGGTGCCGACGGTCGTGAGCCGCATCAACAACAGCTTCAAGCGCGCTGACGAAATCCAGCACGCCAAGGGCATTTACGAAGGCGGCAAGGGCTACATCGACTACTTCGCCCCGATCGTGGCAGACGCGGAAGCCGGTTTCGGCGGCGTGCTCAATGCCCACGAACTGATGAAGGCGATGATCCGCGCCGGCGCCGGCGGCGTGCATTTCGAGGACCAGCTGGCGTCCGTGAAGAAGTGCGGTCACATGGGTGGCAAGGTCCTCGTGCCGACGCAGGAAGCCGTGCAGAAGCTGATCGCTGCCCGTCTGGCCGCCGACGTCTACGGCGTGCCGACCCTGATTCTGGCCCGCACCGATGCGGAAGCCGCTGATCTGCTGACCAGCGACTGCGACGCCAACGACAAGCCCTTCGTCACCGGCGAGCGCACGGCCGAAGGCTTCTACAAGACCAACAAGGGTCTGGATCAGGCGATCTCGCGCGGCCTGGCCTACGCACCGTATGCCGACCTGATCTGGTGCGAAACCGGCACGCCGGACCTGGCATTTGCCAAGGCTTTCGCCGACGCGATCCACGCCAAGTTCCCGGGCAAGCTGCTGGCCTACAACTGCTCGCCGTCGTTCAACTGGAAGAAGAATCTGGACGATGCGACCATCGCCAAGTTCCAGCGCGAACTGGGCGCGATGGGTTACAAGTACCAGTTCATCACGCTCGCCGGCATCCACAACATGTGGTACCACATGTTCGATCTGGCGCAGGACTACGTCGCCCGCGGCATGTCGGCCTACGTCGAGAAGGTGCAGGAGCCGGAATTCGCGGCTCGCGACCGCGGCTACACCTTCGTGTCGCACCAGCAGGAAGTCGGTACCGGTTACTTCGACGACGTGACCACCACGATCCAGGGTGGTGCTTCGTCGGTGACCGCGCTGACCGGTTCGACCGAAGAAGAACAGTTCCACTGAGTTTGCCCCCGCGCAAGCGGAAAGAAGAAGCCGCCGGATGCAGGTCCGGCGGCTTTTTTTTTACGTGCGTTCGCTCAAGTTTGCCCGCGCTTACTCATCGTCACCCGACTGGGGCAACTCAGGGATGTGAGTACCGCCGGATTCCCAGTAAGCCAGATCGCCGTACGTCAGTTTCAGCAGATCCACGAACAGCCGGACGCGCAGCGGCAGATGGCGGCGCTGTGGAAACAGCGCAAAGATGCCCATCGGCGGCGCGGCGAAGTCGTGCAGCACCTCCATCAGCGCGCCCGAGGCCAGGTCCTCGCGCACCTCCCAGTAAGACCGCCAGGCCAGTCCGAGTCCGCTGACCGCCCAATCGCGCAGCACGGCCCCGTCATTGCATTCGACCAGATGCGTGATGCGCAAGGTCAGCGGCTCGCCATGCGCCATGAAATTCCAGCCGCGCGACTGCGCGCGGTTCGGCCCGAGTCCAAGGCAACGGTGCTGCAGAAGGTCGTAGGGATGGCCCGGCTTGCCGAAGCGCTGCAGATATTCCGGGCTCGCGACGACGACGCGCCGCGTCTCGCCCAATTTGATACTGATCATGCTGGAATCCGGAAGACTTCCGATCCGGACTGCGCAGTCCACGTTCTCGTTCACCAGATCGACCATGCGATCGGTCAGGTCGAGCGAAATCTTGACCTCCGGATTGAGGCCCATGAAGCGCTTCACCAGAGGCGCGACATGACGGCGACCGAAGCCGGCTGGTGCGCTGACGCGCAGCAGACCCGTGGCACGCGCCCCACCGGCGCCCACAGCAGCATCGGCGCTGGCCATCTCGTTCAGGATGCGCTGGCAATCTTCGAGGTAGGCCGTGCCTTCATGAGTGAGCGTGAGCTTGCGGGTCGTGCGCAGCATCAATTTCACGCCCAGCCGCTCTTCCAGCGAGTCAATGCGCCTTCCGATCACGGCCGGCTGTACCCCTTCAAGCTTGGCTACTGCCGACAGGCTGCCCTGAGCAGCAACCGAAACGAAGGATTCAATCTCTTTAAAGCGGTCCATTTTGTACTTTTAGTAAAAGATAAATGTACTTAAGCGGAGCTTAACTATTACATAAGGAAAGTCTAGTATTTGTGCAGATGCAGCAATTCACGCCGGGCACAAGCCGGTCTGATGCATCGGACGTTAGACCTCGGTCCTCCCGTCTGCAGATGGCGCAACCCGACTTCTGCGGCACATCCCTCCGGCGACGGCACCACCGCTGACCGGCTGGATGTGAGGGACGGCCACCTCTGGTCCGGAGCACGTAGCACTTCCGCTCACGTCACACCGGCTCGCGAACTGCCATCGGAGCGCACGCTTATGACTATTGCTGAATCGACCCAGAAGCTCGACCGCACAGCGGAACTGCCGGAAGGCGTGATCATCACCGCGCCGGTCAGTGCCGAGTACCGCACCATCCTGACGCACGAAGCCCTTGCGCTGCTCGCCGAGCTCCACCGTCAGTTCGAGCCCCGTCGTCGTGAAGCGCTCGCTGCCCGCGTCAAGCGCGCGGCCGAACTCGACGCCGGCATGCCGATGGACTTCCTGCCCGACACGCTGCACATCCGCGAAGGCAACTGGAAGATCGCACCGCTGCCCCAGGCGCTCCAGCGCCGGCGCATCGAAATCACCGGGCCGACCGAGCGCAAGATGGTTATCAACGCACTGAATGCGGGCGCGGACAGCTACATGAGCGATTTCGAAGATTCGAATTCGCCGTCGTGGGACAACCAGATCACCGGGCAGATCAACCTGCGTGACGCAATCCGCCGCACCATAAGTGTCGAGAAGGACGGTAAGACCTACGCGCTGAACGATGAAGTGGCTGTGCTTCAGGTGCGTCCGCGCGGCTGGCACCTCGACGAGAAGCATGTGCTGATCGATGGTCAGCGCGTGTCCGGCGGCCTGTTCGATTTCACGCTCTACTTCTTCCACAACGCGAAGGAATTGATCGCCCGTGGCGCCGGCCCGTTCTTCTATCTGCCGAAGCTGCAGAGCCATCGCGAAGCCCGGCTGTGGAACGACGTGTTCGTCGCCGCCCAGGACGCCCTCGGCATCCCGCGCGGCACGATCAAGGCCACGGTGCTGATCGAAACGCTGCACGCCGCGTTCGAGATGGATGAAATCCTGTACGAACTGCGCGAACACAGCGCCGGCCTGAACGCAGGCCGCTGGGATTACATCTTTTCGTGCATCAAGGCGATGCGCAACAACCGTGACTTCTGTCTGGCTGACCGCAGCAAGATCCTGATGACCGTGCCGTTCATGCGCGCCTATGCATTGTCGCTGATCAAGACCTGCCACAGGCGCGGTGCCCCGGCGATCGGCGGCATGAGCGCGCTGATTCCGAACAAGAAGGATCCGGAAGCCAACGAAAAGGCGCTTGCCGGCATCCGCGCCGACAAGCATCGCGACGTGACCGACGGTTACGACGGCGGCTGGGTGGCCCACCCGGGTCTGGTCGCACCGGCGCTGGCGGAATTCGTCGCCGTGCTGGGCGACCGGCCGAACCAGTTCGACAAGCAACTGCCGGACGTCAATTACGGTGCGGCGGACCTGCTCGACTTCCGTCCCGAGGGCCCGATCACGGAAACCGGCCTGCGTACGAACATCAACGTCGGCATCCACTATCTGGGCGCCTGGATGGACGGCAACGGCTGCGTGCCCATCCACGGTCTGATGGAAGATGCCGCGACGGCAGAAATCAGCCGGGCACAAGTGTGGTCCTGGATCCGCAGCCCCAAGGGCATTCTGGACGACGGCCGCAAGGTCACGGCAGACATGGTGCGCGCGCTGATCCCGCAGGAACTGGACAAGATCAAGGCGCTGCTTGGCGCCGGCTACAAGGACACCTACATGCGCGCCGCCAACCTGTTCGGCGACATGTGCGTGGCCACGGAACTGGCCGACTTTCTGACGCTGCCGGCTTACGAACGCATGGAGTAAGCCATACCCACCGCAGCATCACTGACGGCACCCCACAAGGGTGCCGTTTTTCCTTTCAGCCCCAGACAGCGGGAGCGGAAACAAAAAGGCCCGGAAACCGGGCCTTTGACATTCCTGAAGTGCGTCTGTGCGCACTTACTCCATCGGGAAAACCTTGCCCGGGGCGATCTTGCCGTCGGAGCGCCCCTTGAGGTAGGCGTACAGGCCGTCAGCCTTTTCGCCCTTCAGAAAAGGGTGCGGAGGCATGCCGCGATCGGCGTGCGAACCTTCAACCACGATCTGGAGAAACTCTTCCTTTGGAACCTTCTTCAGGCTTTCGATCAGCGACGGACCGACCATGCCTTCCTGGTTCGCGCCGTGGCAGCGCTCACACGCCGCGGCACGCCAGGTACGCCAGCCGGTCATCGTCTTGGCGTCAACCTTGTTGCCGTCGGCAACGGTGTAGGGGGCTGCGTCCTGCGCCATGGCTGTAGCCGCCATTGCAGCGAGCACGATGCCTACCAATTGTTTGCGAATCACGATCAACTCTCCTCGAATAATGTGTGATGCTGCAGTTGGGAAAACGAATGTTCGGGTCAAAAGGATTACATGACCTGCGATAAACAAGGGACAAGTATCCGCTTATGGCTTTAACCCATCTAACTCATAATACTATCGCGTGACTCCCGTGAAAAAAAGGGATGGCACAAACTTTCAAATAATCAAAGGCTTCCGGTCGAACCGAAGCCGCCTTCACCGCGTAACGACGCATCGAACGTGTCAACGCGGCGCAGTTGCACCTGCACGACAGGTACAACCACGAGCTGTGCGATGCGTTCCATCGGTTGAAGGACAAACGGCGTGTCACCCCGGTTCCACAGCGACACGAAAATCTGCCCCTGGTAGTCGGAATCGATCAGCCCGACCAGATTGCCCAGCACGATGCCATGCTTGTGACCCAGACCGGAACGCGGCAGCACGATCGCCGCCAGGCCAGGATCGGCCAGATGGATGGCGATGCCGCTCGGCACGAGCAGCGTGTCACCCGGATGGACCGTGGTCGTCGCCTCGATGCAGGCACGCAGGTCGAGGCCGGCCGAGCCGGCCGTCGCATACGCAGGCAGGGCATCGTTCAGACGTGGGTCAAGGATCTTGTAGTCGAGCACGGACATTGCGGTTTCAGCCCTTCAGCAGTCGGGAAATGTGTTCCAGGATGGCGCGCGCCACCGCCGGCTTGGGCGCGCGTTCCAGCGGGTGGCGGCCTTCGTCGTCATACAGCACAACCAGATTGTCTTCGCTGCCGAGGCCGTCCGACACCAGATTGCCGACAACCAGCGGCAGCCGCTTGCTGCGTCGCTTGTCCTGCGCGTAGGTGTCGAGATCGTGGCTTTCCGCGGCGAAGCCGACGCAGAACGGCGCATCGGCGCGCGCCGCCACCTCGGCGAGGATGTCGGGATTGCGCACCAGTTCCAGTGACATCGAATCGGCAGACTTCTTGATCTTGCGTCCACTCGGGCTGGCGGGCCGGTAATCGGCCACCGCAGCCACCGAAACGAAAACGTCCGTACCGGACAGGTTGTTCAGCACCGCGTCGCGCATGTCACAGGCGCTCGCCACGTCGATGCGACGAACACCGCGGGGCAAGGCGAGCGCCGTCGGGCCGCTGACCAGCGTGACACGGGCCCCGGCCCGCACAGCCGCCTGCGCAAGCGCATAACCCATGCGTCCGGAACTCAGATTGGTGATGACACGCACCGGATCGATCGCCTCGGACGTCGGCCCCGCGGTGATCAACACCTGCCTGCCGGCCAGTGACTTCGGCGTGAAATGCGACAGCACGGCGTCCAGCAGATCCGCTGGCTCGACCATGCGCCCGGCACCGATTTCGCCACAGGCCTGCTCGCCGGCCTCCGGGCCCTCCATATATGTACCGTCGCCCACCAGCGTTGCAACATTGCGTCGGGTTGCCGGGTGTTCCCACATCTGGCGGTTCATCGCGGGTGCAACCATCAACGCGCAGCCTTCGTCACGGGCGAGGCACAAGGTGCTCAGCAGATCGTCCGCCCTGCCCTGCGCCAGTCGTGCGATGCAATCGGCCGTCGCGGGCGCAATCAATATGAGCTGCGCGCCGCGCGTCAGATCGATGTGCGCCATGCCGTTGGGCATGCGCGCGTCCCACGGGTCGGACCACACCGCTTGGCCGGTGATGGCCTGGAAGGTGGCCGGCCCGACGAAATGCATCGCGGACCCGGTCATCACGACACGCACCTCCGCGCCAGCTTTCACCAGCAGCCGCGCCAGCTCGGCCGACTTGTAGGCCGCCACACCACCGCTGACACCGAGCACCACGGTACGCCCGGACAGTTCGGAGACGGATTTCATGACGATGTAGTATCCTGATCCGGTTGAACTCAAGGATTGTAACGCGATGGCGATCAAGGACTGGAGCGAAGACCAGCGTCCGCGCGAGCGCCTGCTGGCACACGGCGCGGAATCACTGTCGCCGGCCGAATTGCTGGCCATCTTCCTGCGCGTCGGCGTGACCGGCAAGTCGGCGGTCGATCTGGCGCGCGATCTGCTCGATCACTTCGACAACAGCGTGCTGAAGCTGAGCACCGCTCCGCTCGAAGAGCTGTGCCGCGTCAAGGGCATGGGAACGGCGAAATCGGTACAACTCAAGGCCACGATCGAACTGGCTCGCCGCGCGCTGTCCGAACAGCTGAAAGCTCGCGACGCGCTGGGTTCGCCGGAGGCGGTGCGCAACTGGCTGAAGTTGCGCCTTGGCGGACTCGGCCACGAAGTGTTCATGGTGCTGTTGCTCGATGCACAGAACCGTCTGGTGCAGGCGGTCGAACTGTTCCGCGGCACCCTGACGCAAACCAGCGTGTATCCGCGCGAGGTCGTGAAACTGGCACTGGCGCACAACGCGGCCGGTGTCATCCTTGCGCACAACCACCCGTCCGGCGTTGCCGAACCGTCGCGTGCCGACGACTTTCTTACGCAGTCACTCAAACAGGCGCTGGCGCTCGTAGACGTGCGCGTACTGGACCATGTGATCGTCGGCAGCGGTGCCACCTGCTCGTTCGCCGAGCGGGGCTTGTTGTGAAATACTTGAGCAGGAATTGAACAGTCCGCTATAATCGCGAGCTTTTCCGCTTCTGGAGCCAGAACATGTCCCGCGTTTGCCAAGTTACCGGGAAGTCGCCGATGGTGGGTAACCACGTTTCCCATGCCAACAACAGAACCAAGCGCCGCTTCCTGCCCAATCTCCAGCAACGCCGTTTCTGGCTGGAGTCCGAAGGTCGTTTCGTCAGCCTGCGTGTAAGCACCAAGGGGCTCAGGACGATAGACAAGAAGGGCATTGAAACCGTACTCGCCGAAATCCGCGCACGCGGCGAGAAAATCTAACAACGCATTCAGTTCCGGCCGCGCCGGACTCGACACGAAGGGAATACGTCATGGCCAAGGGCGGACGCGACAAGATCAAGCTGGAATCCACTGCCGGCACCGGTCATTTCTACACGACCACGAAGAACAAGCGCACCAAGCCAGAGAAGATGGAAATCATGAAGTTCGATCCGAAGGCGCGCAAGCACGTGATCTACAAGGAAACCAAGCTGAAGTAAGGCTTGAGTCGGCGCGAGGCTGTGCCAGCCCGCACCACCTTCGAAGCAATAAAAAACCCGCTTGAAGCGGGTTTTTTATTGCTTGCGATTTGCTGGCGGAAATCAGCTACAACGCGATACACCGCCTGCCGAAACCACCGAAGGTATAGATTAGCGCACCACGGTCTGCGCTTCGCCGTCGCCGCAGCGCGCGATGTGGCCGATGCGATACACGGTTTCACCGGCGCCGGACAGCGATGTCGCGGCACGGTCGGCGTCGGCCGCGGCCACGATGACCACCATGCCGATGCCGCAGTTGAACACGCGATACATTTCCTGTTCGGCCACGTTGCCGGCCTCGCGCAGCCAGGCGAACAGCGGCGGCAGCGTCCAGGACGAGGCGTCGATGTGCGCCGACAGCCCGGCCGGCAGCACGCGCGGCACGTTGTCGAGCAGGCCGCCGCCGGTGATGTGCGCCATGCCCTTCACCAGGCCGGGCGCCTCCTTCATCAGCGCCAGCAGCGGCTTCACGTAGATGCGGGTCGGTTCGAGCACGGTATCGCGCAGACTGCGGCCGTGGAAGTCGGCATCCAGATCCGGTGCGTCGCGCTCGAGAATCTTGCGCAGCAGCGAATAGCCATTCGAGTGCGCGCCGCTGGAGGCCAGCCCGAGCACCACGTCGCCCTCGGCAATGGTTTCGCCGGTGATCAGCGCCGACTTTTCGGCGATGCCGACGGCGAAACCCGCCAGATCGTATTCGCCGGCCGGGTACATGCCCGGCATTTCGGCGGTTTCGCCGCCGATCAACGCACAACCAGCCAGTTCGCAGCCGCGGGCGATGCCGCCGACGACGCGCGCCGCGGTATCGACATCAAGCTTGCCGCAGGCGAAATAGTCGAGGAAGAACACCGGTTCGGCACCCTGCACCAGAATGTCGTTCACGCTCATTGCCACCAGGTCCTGGCCCACCGTGTCGTGACCGTCGAGCTGGAACGCAAGCCTGAGCTTGGTACCGACGCCATCGGTGCCGGACACCAGCACCGGTTCCTTGTAGCTCTTCGACACTTCGAACAGCGCACCGAAGCCGCCGATGCCGCCCAGCACCTCGGGTCGCATCGTGCGTTTCGCCAGCGGCTTGATGCGTTCGACCAGTGCATCACCGGCGTCGATATCCACACCGGCGGCGGCGTAGCTCAGAGGGGGGCGTGAATCCTTGGAAGCGGTCATGACATGCGGGGCGCACAGCGCCGGAAAAGATGAGGACGGGACGGGACGTAAAGCGAAACTTGCTACACTCGTGGCCGATTTCGTCGCGAATCGAAAGTTGTATCGTAAGTTTTTTCGACAGCGTTCGTTTTGCGTCGGCGCACGCTCTTCAAGGGTGCGCATTCTACCCCTGACCGCACCACCTCATGACCTCTCCTGGCATCGACCGCAAACAAACCCTGCTGTGGGCCGGCGTGGGCCTCGCCATCCTTGCACTGCTGTGGCTGCTCGGCCCGGTCCTGTCGCCCTTCATGCTGGGTCTGGTGCTGGCCTATATCTTCGAACCGCTGGTCGAGCGGCTGTGCCGGCGCGGCGTGCCGCGCACGCTGGCCGTGGTACTGGTCATCCTGTTGGTGATCGGTCTGGTGATCGGCCTCATCCTCATCCTGATACCGGTCATCCAGCAGGAAGTGCGCATGCTGATCGAGCGCCTGCCCTCCTACCTGACGGCCGCGCATGACCAGCTGGTGCCGTGGGTGAAAGAGCATCTGGGCATCACGCTGCGGTTCGACGTGGCCAGCCTGCGCGGCTTCATCACGAAGAACTGGACGAGCGCGCAGGACTTCGCGATGGTGGCGCTGGAATACGTCACCAGTCAGGGCGCAGTCATCGTCGGCGTACTCGCCAACGTGCTGCTGACACCAGTCGTCATGTTCTACCTGATGCGCGACTGGTACAGCCTGCGCGAACGAGTCAGCAGCTTCATCCCGCGGCCGTGGCTCGATCGCACGCTGAGAATGGCCGACGAAATCGACGTCGTGCTGGCCGAATTCCTGCGCGGTCAGCTGTCGGTGATGGCCGCGCTGGCCGCCTTTTATTGCGTCGGTCTGTGGCTGGCCGGCGTCGACTACGCGCTGCCGCTCGGGCTGCTGTCCGGCCTGCTCGGCTTCATTCCCTATGTCGGTTTCTCGGCCGGATTGCTGCTGTCGCTGATGGTGGCCGCATTGCAGTTCCAGGGCTGGCCGCCGGTGATCGGCGTGGCCATCGTGTACGGCGTCGGCCAGGTGCTGGAAAGCTTCCTGCTGACGCCCTGGCTGGTCGGCGAACGCATCGGCCTGCATCCGCTGGCCGTCATCTTCGCACTGATGGCCTTCGGCCAGCTGTTCGGTTTCGTCGGCGTGCTGGTGGCGCTGCCGGCATCGGCCGCGCTGCTGGTCGGGCTGCGCGAGGTGCGCCGGCACTATCTGGCCAGCCAGCTTTACCAGGGCGACTCGCCGAAAATCATCGAGTGATGCGCCAGCTTCTGCTCGATATCCGCCCGATTGCCGCGCCCAGCCTGAACAACTTCGTTGCCGGGGCCAATCGCGAACTGCTGGCCCGGCTGCGCAGCACGGCCGCCGGCGAACCCGGACCGTCCATCTATCTGTGGGGCGAATCCGGCAGCGGCCGCACCCACCTGCTGCGCGCGCTGGCGGCCGAAGCCACGGAACGCGGTCTGTACCTCGACGCTGACCAGGTGAACAACACGGCGGCCGACACGCTGATTGCCGCGCTGCAGGCGACCTGCGCTGGAGTGTGGCTGTTCGACGACATCCGGCTGCTCGAGCCGGACGCGCAGGGCGCGCTGTTCCGTGCGATCAATCTGGCCGCCACGCGCGGCATCACCGTGGTGGCCGCAGCCGACAGCGCGCCGCGCGAATTGCCGCTGCGCGAAGACCTGCGCACGCGTATCGGCCAGATGCTGGCCTTCCGCATCCAGCCGCTGCAGGATGAGGAGCGCCTGGAACTGCTGCAGGCGCATGCCGCGGCACGCGGCATGAAAGTCGATGTCGACGTATTCGATTACCTGATGCGCCACGGCCGACGCGACATCCGCTCGCTGCTGGGCATCCTCGACCTGCTGGACGAACATTCGCTGACCCGCCAGCGGCCGGTGACCTTGCCGCTGCTGCGCGAAATCATGCAGACCCGACTTCTCTGAACTGGACTTACGACGATGGAACTGGTGCTTTTCGACCTCGACAACACGCTGCTCGCCGGAGATTCCGATTTCGAGTGGGCGCAATTCCTGATCTCCAGAGGCGTGCTCGACCGCGAACTGTATGAAGCGCGCAATGCCACCTTCTTCGAGCAGTACAAGGCCGGCACGCTGGACATTCACGAATTCCTGAACTTCCAGCTGGCCCCGCTGGCGCGCCACCGGCGTGAGGAACTCGATGCCTGGCACGCGGAATTCATGGTGCAGCAGATTCGTCCGCGCCTGACCGACGGCGCCCGCGCCCTGGTCAATGGGCATCTCGAAACCGGTGCGCTGTGCGCCATCGTCACCGCGACCAACAGCTTCATCACCGGGCCGATCGCGCGCGAACTCGACATTCCGCATCTGATCGCCACGGTGCCGGCGCAGGTGAATGGCGAATTCACGGGTCAGCCGCGCGGCACGCCGGCCTTTCGCGAAGGCAAGGTCGAACGCGTCGAGCGCTGGCTCGAAGAACTGGGTCTCTACATGGGCAGTTTCCGCCGCACCTCTTTCTACAGCGATTCGCTGAACGACCTGCCTCTGCTGAGCCGGGTCAGCCACCCGGTTGCGGTCGATCCGGATCCGACACTGGA
Organism: Methyloversatilis sp.; assembly: GCF_030698125.1. Taxonomy (GTDB): domain Bacteria; phylum Pseudomonadota; class Gammaproteobacteria; order Burkholderiales; family Rhodocyclaceae; genus Methyloversatilis. Next base: position 14,575 of record NZ_JAUYNV010000032.1, on the reverse strand, counting down.
CGCCCACGCGCGCTCGAAAGGCTGGCCGATCATGCATCTGCACACTGCGGGCGCCACCGACGGCAGTACCGAGAACGATCACTGAGCGATCACCGCGCGACTGTTTGCGCCGTCGCTATACTGCAGCAGCCACGACCGGAAAATTGCCATGGAACGCAATACGCGCCAGCGCAGCGCCATACTGGGATCGATCGAAACCGCCGCCCGGCCGCTGTCGCCGGCGGAAATCCACGCGCTGGCACGGACCGACATTCCTGCACTCGGGCTGGCGACCGTCTATCGCAACATCCGCATGCTGATCGACGATGGCCGGCTCCGTGAAGTCGATCTGCCCGGCGAGCCGCCGCGCTATGAACTTGCCAATCTGGGTCATCACCACCACTTCAAGTGTCGTCAGTGCGATCGCGTGTTCGACATCGTGGAATGTGCCACCGACTGGAGCCGGCTCGCCCCGGCCGGCTTTTCGGTCGAAGCACATGACGTGACGCTGTTCGGCCGCTGCGACCAGTGCAGCGGTGAACAAAAAGAGGGTGATGCCGTGCCCGCGCACGTGCATCACCCCGGTCATACGCACGACTGACGGGCCGGCACACGCCGCCCCGCCCGGCGCGCAGGATCAGCTCTGCCGGCGGCGGCGCATCACGCCGATCAGTCCCAGGCCGGCGGCCAGCATCGCCCAGGTGCCAGGTTCCGGCACCGGTGCCAGCAGCGTCCCCACCGCACCTTCGAACACCTCTTCATCCAGACCGCTGTTGAACGCCAGGTAGAACGGCGTCGAGAAGCCCGCAGCGTCCGGGGCGCCGATTTCCAGCGTGATCAGATAGGCGGCTGCCGTGGCGGCGCCGTCACCCGAAATCGTGAAATCGATGTGGGTGTGGATGTCGCCTGCACCCGATACCAGAGCGATCGCACCGACCGGATCGGTCACGCCGGTCGAGCTGAACAGCGTGTTCATGCCCAGCACATCGAGAATGCCCAGCGTCACGCCGGATGCGGCGGTCGACCACGCAGAACCATCCCACGCCTGCAGCACGCCGAGGCCACGGTAGCGAATGATGGCGCCGACCGGCAGGGCATCCTCTTCCGAAACGAAGCCCGGGTCGTCGGTGGAGAACAGGCCGCCGGCGAAGTCGCGGAAATCGCCTTCATACAGCACGTAACCATTGGCGGCGCGCTCGGCCAGGCCTTCCGGATCGACGACGATGACACCGCCGGACGTGCCCAGTTCGACATCACCGGCGTGAAGATGCTGCGCCTGTGCGACACCGGCGGTCAGGAAGATCGCCGCGGACAAGCCGACGGCACGAAACAGGGGGGCGAACGGCAGAGACATGATTAAAACTCCCGGCAGGAATGAAAGGAAAGGGGTGCAAGCGCGGACGGGGACGGCGATCGATTACAGTCCGCATTCGCCCTTTGTTGATACCGCGTTATTATTATCATACTTTCGTCGCCGCGCATCCCCTTCCGGTCCACCATGTTCCGAAACCCCGTTCCATCGCGCAGCGTGCGTCTGCGCTGGTTGCTGTTCGCCCACCTCCCTCTGGTCTGCCTGCCCAGCCCGCAGGCCACCGCCCAGGTCGAACTGCCGGACGTGAAAATCGAGGCCGAGCGTTTGCCCGATATCCCGACCGAACCGACTGGCCGCGCCAGCACGCTGCGCGGTGAAGCGCTGCGCGACCGCAAGGCGGGCACGCTGGGCGAAACGCTGAGCGAAGAAGCCGGCGTGCATAACGCATCCTTCGGCACCGGCGTCGGCCTGCCGGTGATCCGCGGATTGGGCGGCGCACGGGTGAAGGTGCTGAACAACGGCGGCGGCACGCATGACGCCACCACCTTCAGTCCTGACCACGCATCGACCGCCGATGCGACGCTGGCCGAAAGCATCCGCATCCTGCGTGGCCCGGCCACCATCCGGTATGGCGGCGGTGCCATCGGCGGCGTGGTTGACGTCAGCGACGAACGCATTCCGACCCGGGTGCCGGCCCGTCCGATCAACGGCACGCTCGACACGAGCTTCAACCGCAATGGCGCCGAGCGCGTGCATGCGCTGCGGCTCGACGGCGGAAATTCGCTGTTTGCGCTGCACGGCAGCGCGCTCAGCCGCGACCGCGGCGACAGCCGCATCGCCGGCTGCGCCATCGACGACGCCGCGGTCGAACAGCAGTTCGGGCTGATCAATACGCGCAACAGCTGCGGCCGGCTCTACAACAGCGACGCGCAGTCGGCGTCCGGCACGCTGGGCGGCAGCGTGTTCATCGGCAATGCGCTGTTCGGCGCCGCCGTGAACAACGCGTCGAACGAGTACGGCATTCCGCCGGCGCCCGGGCACAGCCACGGCGGCGACGACCGGGTACGCATCCGCATGGACAACCGACGCGTGGACACGCGCGCCGAGTGGCTGGGCGAAGGCTGGCTGCAGGCGTTGCGCTACACCGGCGGCCACATCGACTACCGGCACGATGAAGTCGACGACGGCGTGGTGGCGACGACCTTCCGCAACAAGGCGATCGAACAACGAGTGGAGCTGGAGCATGCCTTCGGCAGACATCTGAGCGGCACGCTCGGCGTGCATCACCTGCGGCGCGATTTTTCGGCGCTCGGCGAAGAAGCGTTCATCCCGCAGACCGGGCTGCGCAGTTCGGCGGTCTATGCGGTGCAGCGGCTCAAGTGGTCGGACTGGACGCTCGATCTGGGCTGGCGCGGCGAAGTTACCCGCGTGCAGGCCGGCGATCGCGAGCTCGCCGGCGGCTTCGCGGTGAGCTTTCCAGCGCGCCGCTTCAACACGCAGAGCTCGTCGGCTGCGCTGAGCTGGCAACTGAGCGAACCGATGTCGCTGACGCTGACCGGCTCGAATGCGCGGCGCGCGCCCGACATCCACGAGCTGTATTCGCTCGGGCCGCATTTCGCGACCCGCACCTACGACATCGGCGACCCGGACCTGAAGCCCGAAACCGCGCGCTCGATCGAGCTGGGCGGGCGGTACGAATCGGATCGGCTCAGGCTGTCGGCAAACCTGTTCGCCAACGACATCGACGACTACATGTTCCAGCGCACGCTGCCGGTGTTCTACGACACCGACGAGGAGCAGTTCCGCTTCGCCTGCGTGCGGCTGGAGGAATGCCTGACGGTCGTGCAGTACACGCAAAGCCGCGCGCGCTTTCGCGGCTTCGAAGCGGAAGCCGCGCTCAAGTGGACAGCCACGAAACTGGGCGACATCGAGTGGTCGGTGTTTGGCGACCGCACACGCGGGCGGCTGACCGAACTGAACGAGGATGTGCCACGCCTGCCGGCGTTCCGCGTGGGCAGCCAGCTCGCGTTGCGCCAGGGCGCCTGGTCCGGCCGCGTGCGGGTGACCCACCACGCGGCGCAGGACCGCCCGGGCGCCAACGAAACCGCAACCGACGCCTATACGCTGGTCAGCGCCAATCTGAACCACGTCCGCCCGCTCGGCGACGGCCGCACGCTGACGCTGTTCGCGCGCGGCCGCAATCTGCTCGACCGCGAAGCGCGCAACGCCACGTCCTTCCTGCGCAGCTTTTCGCCCGAACCCGGGCGCAGCGTCGAAGTCGGGCTCAGCGTGACCTTCTGAGCCCGACGCCGACGCTCAACCCCGGGCGCGGCGCGCCGCTGCGGCACACAGGCACAGCCCGGCCAGCATCGCCATCCAGGCGGCCGGTTCGGGTACCGGCGCCAGCGCCCGCGCGAAGAAGGCAGTTTCGTACTGCGCCGCGCTCAGCCCGTAGTTGAACACCACGTTAAAAGGATCGGAATCGACATACAGGCCGCGACCGCCCACCGACGCATCGTCGGTCAGCTGCAGCGTCACCATGTAGGCCCCGCTCGCCGCCGCACCTTCGATATACCAGTCGAGATGGGCGTGGAAGGCGCCATTGCTGCCGGCGTCATCGATGGTGGCGGTCACCGGGCCGGTGATGCCGCTGCCGGTAAACAGCGTGCCGGCGGAATAGAGGTTGAACGCAGCCGCCGCACCCGGTGGTGCGAATCGCGGATTGATGAGCGACTGGATGTAGGCATTGGCTACCGCCGGCGGCACGGCACCGAACAGGCGCACCCCGACGCCGCTGTCGGCCGTCGTCCAGGCACCTGACGACGGCGTCCATTGCTGCAGCGTACCCAGCGCGCGGAAGCCGATGTAGTCACGCGCACCGGCGCTGCCGGACAGCGCGCCCGCAAAGGCCTGGAAACCCGGATCGTCGGTGCTTCTCGGCCCGCCCTCGAAATCGCCGAAATCGCCCGGAAACAGTGCATGGCCGGTCAGGTGATCAAAGGGCTGGGTGTCGAAGGGCAGATCGCCGAAGGCGCCGGTGATCAGCTTGCTGCCGGCCACCGGGCCGTTGTCGAGGCTGATCGACACATCGAAATGGATGGCGTGGGCCGACACGGCATGCAGCATCAGCAAGCCGACAGCAAGGCGGGGCAGGACGGACATGGGGGAACTCCGATCAGGATGATGACTGATGATAACGCATTGCTATTTACAACAGTGCGCAAGCGGCTTATCTTGATAATACGTTCTCGTTAGTGAGTACGCATCCCCACCCCACCCCTGAAGGAGCTGTTTCATGATCAGATCAAGTCTGCTGGTGCTGGCCGGCGTGCTGTCGCTGGGTGCGCAGGCCAGCGAGCCGCTGCGCGGCGACGAAGGCATCGGTTATTACGTTGCCGTGGATTCTCTGGCGACCATCGCGTCCGGCACCTATGCCGGACAGGCCAATCCGAATTACGGACGCCTGACCGTGCTGTTCGACCACGGCAATCACTTCCACGGCATCGGCACCTACAGCTACACCGGCCCGGGCAGCGCGCCCGTGGTCAATGGCACCAACGCCAACAACCGCATCCCGGAAACCTACACGCTGGCCGCCCCCCTGCCCCTGACTCCGGGCAGCGGCAGCGATGCCGGTCTGCTGGTCAGCAGCGTGTTGCCCGAAGCCGCCCTGCAGCATGAATACAGCTATCTCGGCCTGTCATCGATCCAGTCGCTGGCCGGCAATCCGGCCGGCAGCGAACGTGATGTGCTGTTCAACAGCAGCAGCGGCCGCTGGAACGGCACGCTCGACAACGTGAGCGTTGCGCTCAAGCTCGAATCGATCACGCCGGGCCTGAAAGTGGCCGCCAACGGCGACGCCGACCTGTTCGACACCGGCAACCTCTATCTGCTCGGCGCCGGCAACAGCTTCGACTTCCTGCCGGTGTTCTGGACCGCCGCCGACGCCGCCCCCGGCACCTACAGCGCACAGTTTTCGCTGGTCAACCTGGGCAGCAATCTGGCCGTGCGCGACAGCGGCACGTTCCATTTCGACTTTGCCGTCGCGGCACCGGTGCCCGAACCCGGCACCTGGGCCATGCTGCTCGGCGGCCTGTTCATGATCGGTCTGACCGCCGCTCGCCGCGCCCGCTGAACCCGGCCGGGCAGGTCAGCCCGCTGAACCTGCCCGCACGCGGTACCCGAACAACACCCCTTTGCCTGCACGCCCACCATGAACCAACGTGTGTACATCCCCGTCACGCCGCCCTGTCCGGTCACGCGCGACGTCAGCGAACCGGCGGATCTGGCGCTCGTGCTCGATCCGGACTGCAATCTGGTCCGTCTTGCCCGGCCGGTGCCGGCCGGGCTGACCGACTATCTGCAGGCGGCATACGCAGCAGGCGCACTGGGTAGCGGCCTGCGTGCCGAACTCGAGCCCGGCGAAACCCTGGCCGCCGACACCCTGCCCGATCTGCCGGGACGCGACGCCCTGCGCGAAGAGGTGCGACAGCTCGCATCACTGCTGGCCGATCTCACCGATTGCCCGAAAGTGGCCGTTCGCATCGAAGTACTCGAACGCGCCATGTGCCCGCGCCTGCATGTCGATCACGTGGGTCTGCGCCTGCTGTGCAGCTGGATCGGGCCGGCCACCGAATGGCTGGCCGATGCCGACGCCGACCGCAGCCGGCTCGGCACCGATGCCGTGATGCCGGATCCGTCGGCGCTGCGCCGTGCCGACGCCGGCAACATCCTCGTCCTGAAGGGCGAAGGCTGGCCGGGCAATGCCGGCCATGGCGTGATCCACCGGTCGCCGGCGCTGACACCGGCGCAACCGCTGCGTATCATCGCGGCGCTCGACGCGCTCTTCCCCGTGCCCTGACATCGCCCGCGGTCTGCCCGACAGACGCCGGACGATGTCCGGATGGGTCAGGGGCCGTCACCCGACCCACTGCCCGGACGACCGACATGCCCGCCATCCTTCCCGTCACCCTGCTGTCCGGACTGCCCGGCGCAGGCAAAACCACCCTGCTCAGGCAGCTTCGCGCACCGTCCGACGGGCGGCGCATCGGCCTCATCGTCAACGAACTGCGCAGCGTGGATATCGACGCGGCAACCGGCGCGGCACCGGACGACGTACTTGTCTGCCTGTCGCCGCAAGACATGCAGGCCGCTGCAGCGCACTTCGCGCAAGCCGGCTTCGACGCGCTGGTCGTCGAACCTTCGGGTTTTTCCGAACCGACCGGCATGGTCGAAACCTTCCGTGCCGGACTGGGCGAGCACGCCCGCTTCGACACGCTGGTCACGGTGATCGACGCATGGAATTTCTACCGCGACTATTTCAGCCGCGACACCGTCGCGCAACGGGTCGCCGCCCAGGGCGCCCCTGCGGGCAACGATCAGCGCACGGTGATCGACGTACTGCTCGACCAGGTGGAATTCGCCGACGTGATCGTGTTGAACAAGTGCGATCTGGTGAATGACCAGCAACGCGGCATCCTGCTGGGCATGCTGCGCGCACTCAATCCGCGGGCGGAACTGATCGAGGCCACTCACGGCCGGGTAAGCGCGGCGAGCGTGCTCGGCACCGGACGTTTCGACCCCGACGCCACGGCCCGTGCCGCCGGCTGGACGCAGCTGATGCGCGGCACACCCGTTCCCGAAACACCGGCCTTCGGCATCCGCAGCTTCACCTGGCAGGCGCGCCGGCCCTTTCATCCGATGCGCTTTGCGCAGCTGATCCACGAAAAGTGGCGCGGCGTGCTGCGCAGCAAGGGCTATTTCTGGCTCGCCAGCCGGAACGGTCACATCGGCGAGTGGGAACAGGGTGGCGCGATCAGCCGCCTGCGCTCGGGCGGGCACTGGTGGTGTTTCACGCGCGAAGAGGAGTGGCCGAAGGACGCGGGTCACCTCGCCCACATCCGCTCACGCTGGGACGAAACCTGGGGCGATCGCCGGCAGGATCTCGTGTTCATCGGCATGGGCATGGATGAGGCCGCACTCAAGCGCCGCTTCGAAGAATGCCTGCTGACCGACGAAGAGATGGGTTTTGGCGAAGACGCCTGGGCCAATCTGACCGATCCGCTGCCGGCGTGGCACGAGGATCACGATGAAGGCGGGCACGGCGACCAACCGGGCGACGCCTCCGGGCCAGATCGCCACTGACGGGTCAGCCCCCCGGCACGCCGGTACGATTGACCTGGCTGTAGAAAATCTTCTGGTTGTGCAGGCTGCCGAGCAACTCGTTCAAATCGCGTATCTGGTCATCGTTGGCGCGGCTTTCTTCAGTGCTGGCGTCAGCGCTGGCCAGCACGACATGCGCCAGGTTGCCGATCCGCTCGCGCACTGCCTCTTCGATGAGATCGATCTGTTGAATCGTCAGCTGGAACGACTTCTGGTGTTTCGACATGGTTCGACTCCCGGGAATTTCGCAATGCGGCAAGCGTAGCGCGAATCGCCCATGCGTGTGTTCCGTGCGGGACGCAGCAGCGCGTGATTGCCATCAGATCCGCTTGCCGACGCGCCCGATCGGCTGCCCGGCCCTTGTGTTCGTAACGGATACGGATGCACCATGGCATTGCATCGTGGCGCCGTATCGGTAGATGCACAGGCCCGGTACGCATGCCACCTGACACATGCGGTGTCCGCCGGAGCTTGCGCGCGGCCGCCGCACGACGACCAGAGGACACCGGACGCCGTGGCTACGAAGCTTCACGAAGGCACAGCAGACAACACCCCGGTCGGCTTGGACGATCAGGATCCGGACGGCTTGCTCTTCCGTACCCTGCTCGACAAGATGCCCGACGGCGTGTTCGTCGCGCAGGACTACCGCTTCGTCTTTGCCAACGCCGCCCTGCCCCGCATGCTGGGCTATACGCACGACGAATTCGTCGGTCTGCCCTTCGCGGCAGTGATCCCGCCCGAAATGCTCGAACTCTGGAACGAACGCTTCCGCGCCCGCATCGGCGAAGGCGAGGAGCCGCCGAACACCTACGAGTTCCGCTTCCTGTACAAGAGCGGCCAGCGAACGTTGCCGATCGAACTGACTGCCAACCGCCTGATGTTCGGCGGTCAGCGCAGCGTACTGGGCATCGTGCGCGACATTTCAAGCCGCAAGCGCACCCAGGAGGCCCTGCGCGAAAGCGAAGACCGCTTTCGCGGCAGTTTCGAACAGGCTGCTGTCGGCATGGCGATGGTGGATCTGGACGGCCGCTTTCTCAGCGTGAATCCGAAGCTGTGCAACATCCTCGACTATCCGGCCACCGCGCTGCACGAACTCACTTTCCAGCAGATCACGCATCCGGACGACCTCGACGCCGATGTCGAGCTGATGAATGGCGTGCTGCGCGGCGACCATGCCACCTACACGATGGAAAAGCGCTACCTGCGCGGCGACGGCAGCGTGCGCTGGGCAAGGCTGACCGTATCGCTGATGCGCGAGGCCGATGACACGCCCTCGCACTTCATCGCCGTGATCGAGGACATCCACGATCAACGCATGGCGCAGGCGGCGCTGGCCGACAGCGAATTGCGCCATCGCCTGCTGATGCACAACCTGCACGCCGGACTGCTGATCTGCGCGCCCGACGCCCGCATCACCTACGGCAATCCGGAAGTCTCGCGCATGCTGCGCGCCGACCCCAAGGCGCTGATCGGCAAGTCTGTCCCGGAACTGGGCTGCACCTTCCGCGACGAGCACGGCAACCCGCTGTCACTGGAAAACGACCTGATCCAGCGCGTGCGACATTCCGGCCGCGAACTGACCGATCTGGTGATGAGCATCCATCGTTCGGTCGACGTCCCGCCTGTCTGGGCGCTGGTACATGCCTATCCCGAGTTCGACACCTCACGCCGCTTCTCGCGCATCGTGCTGATGTTCATCGACATCACCGATCGCAAGCGGCTGGAAGCCGAATTGCTGGCCGACCGGCAGATGAAGGCGGCTGCACTCGATGCCATGACCTCGCATGTCGCGGTACTCGACCGGCAGGGCGTCATCGTCGAAACCAATGCCAGCTGGGGGCGCTTTGCCGAGCGGGGCGGTTACGGCGGCGGCACGTCGTTCAACGGCGTGAACTACCTCGACGTGCTGGCGCACGTGACCGGGCCGGACGAGGCATTTGCCAAAGCCGCGGGCGAAGGCATCAAAGCCGTCATGGCCGGGCGCAGTCCGCTGTTCCAGATGGACTACCCCTGTCATTGCCCGAGCGAGCGGCAGTGGTTTGCCATGAAGGTGACCCCGATGGACGCGCAGCGCGAGCGCGTGCTGGTCAGCCACGAAAACATCACCAGCATCAAACTGGCCGAAGAAGCGATCCGCATTCTGGCTAACACCGATGCGCTGACCGGCCTCGCGAACCGGCGGCATTTTCTCGAAATCGCGGAAGAGGAATTTGCGCGTGCGCAGCGCTACAACACGCCACTCGCGGTGCTGATGGCCGATCTCGACTTCTTCAAGGCGATCAATGACCGCTACGGTCACGCTGGCGGCGACACCGTACTGCGACACTTCGCGATCACCTTGTCCAGCCTGCTGCGCGATTCCGATTCGGCCGGGCGCGTGGGCGGCGAAGAGTTTGCAGTACTGCTGCCGCACACCTCGCTTGATGGCGCACAGGCGTTCGCCGAACGGCTGATGGAATGCATCGCGACGACGCCGCCGGATATCGACGGCACCCTCGCGCCCTACACGCTGAGCATCGGCATCAGCGAAATCGGCGCCAACAGCAAGGATTTTTCAGCCCTTCTGCGATGCGCCGACGATGCGCTGTACCGCGCCAAGCACAATGGACGCAACCGCTGCGAAATACTGATCGCGCAGGACAACGGCCGGCCGGCCGGCGGCTGAGCCGCGACCGCCCCGGAACAGCCGTCGCTCACGCCACCTGCAGGGCCGCGCGGCAAGCCACCGTGGCGCGCAGCGTGCGCGCCAGCGACTGCAGCGAGCCGCCCGCCTGATAACTGAAGCTCACATCGAGCGCCTCGCCCGCCTTCAGGCTGATCGGCGCATCGAGCGGCAGCACGAGGTAGTCATTCAGCCAGTCCACCGTGTCGCCTTCAGCGGCGCGGATCGCCAGAATGTTCTTGGTGACGAAGCGCAATGCATTCACCGTGCCCTCCTGCTCCATGGTGAAGCAGCCGGCCCAGCGGATGTCCGGCGACACGCTGTCGTCGAAGTCGAGCACGCTGTAGACCTGCGGTGCGGCCAGTTCCAGCGACCCCTCATGCACCGCGCCCACGCGCTGGAACTGCATGATCGGCGCCTGGAAACCGAAAAAATCATAGGTCTGCTGCAGCGGCTGCACCGCCATCACGGCTGCGGTCGGAATGAATACCGGCAGGCGGTCGCCGAAACGGGCGCGGTAGCGTGCCTTGAAGGCATTGATCACCTCGACCTGTTTCTCGCGCAGCATGCCGACGTGGATCATTTCGCAGATCACGACATCGACCGGCTCCGGCGGCAGGTACTCGAAGGCGTCGCCATGTACCACTTCGACCTTGTGTCCGTTGGCGTTATGCGCCAGCAGTCGGCGCGCCTCGGTCACCATGTCCGGGTTGTATTCCACACACCACACCTTGCTCGCGTGTGCCGCGGCGAAGCACGACAGCACGCCGGTGCCGCCACCCAGTTCGAGCACGCGCGCCCCCGGGAACACCACGTGGTCGATGGCCGCCTTGAAATTGGCCATCCGGTTGGCGTCCATCAACATGTTGTGGTGGTAATGCAGCGGAATGAACTGGCCCAGGTAATGCGGCTCGGCAATCTCCTCGCGCAGCACGGCCTCTGACGAGGAATCGGCCTGCGGGCGCAGGAATCGGACTGCAGGTTCCATCAAAGACATGTCGAGCCCCTTCACGAAATCGTTGGTTCGGCCTGGATCGGCGCTCCTTTGCCGGTCGAAGCAGCCGTCGGATCAGGTTTGCCGGCAACATCTGCCGGAAACTGGCCGCCGGTGACCGGAGCGCCGCCACCGGTGGCCGTTTGCGGCCGGTGACGGACTCTCCTTTGCAGCAACCGTGCCAGCTGCGTTTGCCGCACCGGCATCGCAAGCTTGATGCGAGGATCGAACAGCGATGGCCAGCCGAGCGCGCAAGGAGTGCAGCTTGATTCGGGGAAAAGCGTCGGGGAAAGGGCTTCAGGGATACTGCAGGGACAACAAAAAAGCGCCCCGCAGGGCGCTTGAATGCTTGATGTCTGGCGGAGAGGGTGGGAAATTCCGCCAGATTGACCTGAAACGACCTATGTACCGTATTCAAAGGTTTTCCGGTCTGTTTGATGTGGTGAAGGCATGTGGTGAAGCTGATACAGTGTGCCCCTCATTCCTTCCACGGGCGGCCCAGATTGGCGAGCTACATTGAGAAGCGCGGAAACCTCTGGTACGCAACCCTCCACATACCCGCCAAGCATCGGGGGCAACTCGGACGGGTGAAGTTCATCCAGTCGCTCCACACAGCGAACAAGCGGGAGGCCGAAGACCTCGCACGGCCCCTCATTGCGGGCTGGAAGGCCCAGATACGGCAGGCAGGCGGGCAACCCAACGCGGTGTTGCAAGAGGCACAACGCTGGCGCGAGGCTATCCGATCCCTCCCCGATGGGGGCGATCAACGGGAGGCGGTGGAGGGCCTTCTAGCCGACCGCGCGGAAGGGCTGGAGGACGCGGGCTTGCCTGAGGCAGAGGCCGTAATGTTTGCCCGTGTAGCACTGGGAGTGGTTACCCCCTCCCTTCCAGTTTATGAGGCGTGGTCCGCAGCCCTTGATGGGTCGGGACTTGGGAAGAAGAACATCGACCAGCAGCGCAAGGACGTTGCCCGGATGGTGCAGCAGTTCGCTACCGTGGAAGAGATCAGCCCGAAGGCCGTGAAGGGGTGGATGCGACTCCTCGCAGATGAGGGCGCGACCTTGAGCAGCCGGAAACGCATCCTGTACTCCTGCCGGAGCTTCTGGAACACGGTTTGTCATGATGAGCAGGGTGGAGCGGATGAACGTGCATTCCATGTCCCCGCTGGCCCTCAAGGGCACGTCCAGAAGAAGGCGGGCAGGCCGGACAAGCGGGCGCATTTCGAGCCCTTGGAGGTGGTCACACTGTGGCAGCGTGCCGCGACCGTCGGAGACAACAAGCTGGCCGACCTCATCGCCCTTGCTGCCTACACCGGGGCGCGCATCGAGGAGCTTTGCTCAATGAAGGTTTCGGACGTGACCACAAAGGCGTTTCGGATCGAGGAGGCTAAGACCAAAGCCGGAGTCCGGGAGGTGCCCATCCATGCGTCCATAGCGGGACTTGTGAAGCGACTGAAGACCACGGCCGACGATGAATACCTCCTTTCCGGCCTCAGCTTCAATAAGTACGGCGACCGCTCGAACGCCATCGGGAAGCGGTTCGGGCGCCTGAAGACCACAGCAGGGTTTCCCGCAACACGGGTTTTCCATTCCATCCGCAAGACCGTCGCCACTCAGCTTGAAAACGCGGGGGTAGCGGAGGGCATCGCGGCCGACATCCTTGGGCACGAGAAGAAGACCATGTCATACGGCCTGTACTCCGGTGGTAACTCGCTGGAGAACAAGGTGGAAGCCCTAGCGAAGGTCTCCTATCCGTTTCCGGATGGCGGCGGGCCCACATGATGCTAATCTCATGGCTGACGATGCCAAGGGGCTAGCATGGAAAACTCCGAGAAGGGGCCGAGCGCGGGGGAGCTGGTCACGCTGCTTGTGGTAGCGGCTGCGGGCGGGGGTGTCGCTGCTGCCTTTTGGAATTCCTCGCACAAGATGTGGGCAGTGGTTGGCGGACTGGCTGCGGTGGGCGGTGGCTTCTGGCTGTGCATTGCAGTGGTCAAACACTTGGCCTATGAACTGACGCCAGCGGCGAGCCGGCGTGCTCAGATTGTCGTGTCAGGCTTGGCGCTCGGGATACCGGCTCTTCTACTGCTGGACGCCGACACGGCGCGGCTTGCTGCCTGGGAACGCCACGGCTACCCCTTCCCCGGAGGACTGGCGGCGCTTTCCGTCGTCGGGGGAATCTTTGCCCTCTCTTTTGGGGCACAAGTCGAGAGGAAGCGCCGGAGCCCGTGGGCGCTGCTTTTCGTGGCGGCCGCTGGACTCGCGCTGTTTGCGGCCATCTTCTCTGAGGGTACCCACCAGAAGGAACTGAAAAAATTCGATCAGGATATCCGGGTGGCCCTCAGCGTGTCCCGTGAGAGCGCCCTTGAATATGCTGACTTGAAGGCGCAGGCCGTTGCCGGATACACGCCCCGGTCTGTGGTGTTCCTCCTCTGCGCGGGTGCGGCGTATCTGGGGCTGTTCTTGGGGATGCGGCCTAAGAGCTAGCGCGGGGAAAATTTCCCGGAGTTTTCCGAAGGCCCTATCCCCTCCCCTCGCCCTACGCGGTTCCCCCCTCACGGGCACCACTTCCCGGCCCCATCCCGGCATCTACCCAGTACCGGCCCACATGCGCCCCGCTTGGGCCCCGGAAGCATCGTCTGCGACTTCCTTAAGCGGACTGGCGAGGCATTAGGGCCCGCTGGGCATGTGTCAGGCTGGGCTACACCCTAACCCTGTGTCAGGCTGGCCCCGGTAAGGTGTCAATATAGGGCCGATTTGTGTATTACTTGACATTCGGCACGGAGGGTCTTAGAGTCCGGCTTGACAGTTTCGTCGGACAAAGGAGCGCGCCATGACCATCACCACCAAGACCATCACGGGACAGCGTATCGGGTACCGGCGCGTCTCCACCCTTGACCAGAGCACAGACCGCCAGCTTGACGGCGTGCCCTTGGATACCGTGTTCGAGGACAAGGCCAGCGGGAAGGATGCCAAGCGCCCACAGCTTCAGGCGGCACTCAAGCATGCCCGGGCGGGGGATGTGTTCATCTGCCACAGCATGGACAGGCTAGCCCGCAACCTTGACGATCTGCGGCGCATCGTGGATGACCTGACCGGGCGGGGTGTCGCTGTCCAGTTCGTGAAGGAAGGAATGAACTTCACCGGGAAGGATGACCCCATGGCGCGCCTCATGCTGTCCGTCATGGGTGCCTTCGCGGAGTTCGAGCGGGAACTGATCCGGGAGCGCCAGCGGGAGGGCATCACACTAGCCAAAGCGAAGGGCGTCTATAAGGGCCGCAAGCCTGCCCTTACTGGGGAGCGCCTAGAGGCCCTACGCGCGCGCCTGAGCGGCCCCGAAAGGGTCAATATGTCCGCCTTGGCGCAGGAGTTCGGCGTGAGCCGGGAGACGATCTACCAGTACAAGCGGGGGCTGACCCATGGGGGGCAGGCGTGAGGCCGGGACGCACCTATCCATCATGGAGGGGGGG
>NZ_JAUYNV010000010.1 GCF_030698125.1 Methyloversatilis sp. | reverse complement strand
AACAAGCGCCGGCGTGTGATCCACCGCCCCATCGCGGGCGGGGCCCGCTCCTACGAAAAACCCGGCAGGTTGGAGCGAGAGTGGCCTTCGCCTATGCGTTCGTCCGTATTCCATCGGGGCATGGATACGAAGATCTGTTGGCCATCGCTGCGCTCACCCCAACCTACGCATGGGTCACGGCGCCGTATTGCGGCGGGGCCGGGTTGGGGTGTTCACCCAAGCGACGCATGGGTCACGCCGCCGTAGGTTGGGGTGAGCGCAGCGATGCCCAACAATGGTGCGTGAGGGCCGAGGTGGATGGCGTGCGACGCGGGGGGGGGGGGGGCGGGCGATTCGTGGCTTTCGCCGCGTTTGCGAAAACCTCGATGCTGTGCGGGTTTTCGTAGGAGCCTGTCCACGGCTGGCCCTGCATGGCCTGCCGGCTTCGCGGGCGGCGAGCGGTGCTCGCCGAAACCCCCGCTCCGCCCCTGCAGGCGATGCAGCCTTGAAACACGCGACACCGCCCGATCAACCGCCCTATCGCGGGCGGGGCCCGCTCCTACGAAAATCTGGCAGGTCGTCGCGAGGGGCGGGAGCGGCGAAAGGCCCTCCGGTCGCGCGCAAAACCGCCTCCATGGCGCCTGGCGGACGAGGCGGCGGCTTGTCGCACGGATGTCGCATATCGGGTTCAAGAGTCTTTCGATGCTGCCGTAAAGACATCAGCACCCGGTTGTTTTCGTGCCACTGAACAGACAGACGAGGCCGACATGTCAGAGTTACTCAAGAATATCGATGCCCGCACCAAGCTTGCGGGTACCAACAAGCTCGAAATACTGATGTTTTCGCTCGGTGTGGATACGCGCACCGGCCGACGCGAGACATTCGGCATCAATGTGTTCAAGGTGCGCGAGGTGATGCGTACGCCCAACATCACGGCGGCGCCGGAAATGCCCAATGCGGTCGAGGGCATGGTGAGCCTGCGCGGCGCGCTGGTACCTGTGGTCGATCTGGCCAAGTTTGCCCAGTTCCCGAGCGATACGCCGCGCGACGTGATGATCGTGACGGAATACAACGGCCACACCCAGGGCTTCCTGGTCGAGTCGGTCGATACCATCCTGCGGCTGGACTGGTCGCAGATGCGCGTGCCGCCTGCCATGCTGACAGCCAATCTCGGCGGTCTGGTGACCGCCGTGACCGAGCTGGCGGACAACCGCCTGGTGATGATGCTGGACGTCGAGAAGATCCTGTCCGAAACGGCGGATATCGACAACGATCTCGCCTTCAAGGACATCAAGCCGCTCGACATCGACGACGCAACGGTCTTCTTCTGCGACGACTCCCCGGTTGCCCGCACCCAGATCACGCGCACGCTGGACCTCATGGGTGTGCGCTACGTCAGCGCCATCAACGGCGGCCAGATGTGGGCCGAACTGCTGAAGGTTGCCAGCTATGCCGATTCCAGCGGCCGCAAGGTGAGCGAGCTGATCAGCATGATCCTGACCGACGTCGAGATGCCGGAAATGGATGGCTACATCCTGACCAAGAACATCAAGGCCGATCCGCGCTTCACCGGCATTCCGGTGGTCATGCACTCGTCGTTGTCGTCGGGCTCGAACCAGCAACTGGGCCGCTCGGTCGGCGTCGATGAGTATGTGTCCAAGTTCGAGGCACAGCGCCTCGCCGAAACCATCACCCGCCTGATCCGCCGCAGCAAGGGCTTGGATCGCGTGGCTGCCTGAAAAAGACCGGAGACAACACGATGGACAGACCCGACCACAACCTGCTCGAGCAGGTGGACGCCCGCACCAAGCTGGCGGGCTCGAACAAGATGGAAATCCTGCTCTTTTCACTCGGCACGCACGAGCTGTTCGGCATCAATGTATTCAAGGTGCGCGAGGTCAGCAGCACGCCGATCGTGACGCCGACGCCGAATATGCCGGCTGGCGTCGAAGGCCTGATTTCGCTGCGTGGAAACGTCATTCCGGTGCTGTCGCTGGCCCGCATCATGAACCTGACCGACGCGCCGGCAGGCATGGGTGGCGCGATGATGGTGACCGAGTACAGCAAGCGCACGCTGGGCTTTCTGGTACATGAGGTGGATCGCATCATCCGTGTCGACTGGGACCGCGTACGCGCGCCCGAGTCGGTCGTCACCAGCGAACAGCTCTACATCACCGCGATTACCGAACTTGACGATGGCCGGCTGGTGTCCATCCTCGACGTGGAAAGCATCCTGGCCGGTACCTTCGGCGACGCCGTCGTCGGCGAGATTCCGCCGCTGGGCGGCAATTACGATCCGAACGTGTTCTTCGTCGATGACTCTGCGGTGGCCCGCAAGAAGATCGCCGAAGTGCTGGACAAGCTCAACATCCGCCACAAGCACGCGACCAACGGCGCCGAAGCGTGGGCACGCCTGCAGGGCATGGCTGCCCACACCACGCAGACCGGCCAGCCGCTGACGGACGAGATCGACCTGATACTGGTCGATGCGGAAATGCCCGAGATGGACGGCTACGTACTCACGCGACACATCAAGAACGATCCCCGATTCGTCGATATACCGGTGGTGATGCACTCGTCGCTGTCGTCGGAAGCAAACCGTGCAATGGGCAAGAGCGTCGGTGTCGATGCCTACGTGGCGAAGTTCGACGCCGAGGTGCTGGCCGATACGCTGCGTCCGTTGCTGCAAGCCCATAAAGCCTGAGAGAGGTAGGCCATGTCAGATCCCAAGATGAAGTTTCTCGTTGTTGACGACTTCTCGACCATGCGCCGCATCGTGCGCAATCTGTTGAAAGAACTCGGATTCACCAATGTCGACGAGGCCGAGGACGGCGTCATCGCGCTGCAGAAGCTGAAGTCGTCCGACTTCGACTTCGTGGTCACCGACTGGAACATGCCGAACATGACCGGCATCGAGCTGCTGCGCGCGATCCGTGCCGACGCGGCCCTGAAGGGCCTGCCGGTATTGATGATCACGGCCGAAGCCAAGAAGGAAAACATCATCGAAGCCGCCCAGGCCGGCGCTTCGGGCTACATCGTGAAGCCTTTCACCGCCGGCACCCTGGGTGAAAAGCTGACCAAGATCTTCGAAAAGATGAACCAGAAGGCCGCCTGAGCCGGCATCGGGAGATGACATTGTGAAGAAGATGAAGCTTGACGAAACCGGCGACTCCGACGACCTGCAGGCGCTGTTCGACAGCATTGCGTCCGAGACGCCACAGAAGGTGCGGCTCGAAGTCGTGCCGGAAGCCGCAAACAGCAGCGGCGACAGCGCCGATCTGGAAGCGCTGTTCGATTCGGTATCGGACGACTATGTGGCGGCGCCCGTCGCGACCCATGAGCCCGTCATTGATGACGAACACAGCTGTGACAACGTATTCAACAAGGTTGGCCATCTCGCGCGCCAGTTGCACGACACGCTGCGCGAACTCGGTTACGACCAAGCGCTGGAAGACGTCGCGACCCAGATGCCCGACGCGCGCAGCCGCCTGACCTATATCGCGCAGATGACGGAGAGCGCAGCCAGCCGCGTGCTCAACGCGACCGATATCGCCATACCGCTGCAGGACGACGTCGAAAAGCGCTCCAGCACGCTGCATGACCGCTGGGAAAAGCTGTACCGGAACGAACTGTCGATTGACGAATTCAAGGCGCTGGCCTCGGAAACCCGCGGCTTTCTCGGCGACGTGCCGGCTTTTGCCCGCGACACCCGGGCGCAGCTCAACGAAATCATGATGGCCCAGGATTTTCAGGATCTGACCGGACAGGTGATCAAGAAAATCGTCGAAATGTCGCAAAAGCTGGAGAGCGGATTGCTGCAGGTGCTGATCGAAGCCATGCCGGCCGAAAAGCGGGCCAGCACGCCGGAAAGCCTGCTGAACGGTCCGGTCGTGTCGGCTGAAGGACGCGAGGATGTGGTGACCAGCCAGGAGCAGGTCGACGACCTGCTCGAAAGTCTCGGCTTCTGATCGCAGGCCACAGCAGGACAGTCGTGACACAGCGTTCGGTCAGCGCGGACGAACGGGTCGGTCGAACGGGTGACAACCACCCGCGGAGCCGGAACAACAGGAGCAGTAGGGCGAGCGGTGCGTTGAAGGCGCTGCCCGCCACAGGAGCGAACGATGAGTGACTTTCAGGGCATGGAAGATCTGCTGCAGGACTTTCTGGTCGAAGCGACCGACCTGCTGTCCGGCGTGGACAACAAGCTGGTCGATCTGGAAAAGACGCCGGGTGACCGCAGTCTGCTGAACGAGATTTTTCGCGGCTTCCACACCATCAAGGGTGGCGCCGGCTTCCTGAATGCGGCCGAACTGGTTGCGCTCTGTCACCTGACCGAAAACTTGTTTGACAAGCTTCGCAATGGCGAAATGGCCATCACGCCGCAACTGATGGACGTCATCCTTGACGCGACCGGCATCGTGCGCGACATGTTCGGCGCCCTGGAGCGCGGCATGCTGCCGGCTGCCGCCGACACCGGGGTGATGGCCCGCCTGCGAGCCGCACTGGCCGGCGAACTCGACAAGATCGCCGCAGCGGGCGCCAGTGCCGAAGCGCCGGCTGCTCCCGCCGCCGCACGAGGCGTCGAACCTGACTGGAACACGCTGCACCAGGCCGTGACCGGTGTCGTGCCGGTGGCCCCGCAAGCGGTGCCCGAACCTGCGGCGGCGCGATCGGCCAATGATGGCGAGGTCGCTGCGGTGGTCAATGCGGCTTTCGGTCGCCGGGCCGCCGACCGTCCCGGCACGCCGGCACCGACCGGCCGCCGCGACGCCGAAAAAGGCCGTGAAAACTCGATCCGGGTTGATACCTCGCGTCTCGACCAGGTGCTGAACCTGTCGGGCGAAATCGGCCTGACCAAGAATCGCCTGACCTCGCTGCGCGCCGACATCCTCGCCGGCAAGAACGACAATGAAACGCTGCATGCGCTCGATGCAGCGGTAAGCCAGCTTGATCTGCTGGTGTCCGATCTGCAGAACGCGGTGATGAAAACCCGCATGCAGCCGATCGGTCGCCTGTTCCAGAAGTACCCGCGCATCGCCCGCGATCTCGCCCGCAATCTGGGCAAGGACGTCGAACTGGCGCTGGTCGGTGAAGAGACCGAAATCGACAAGACGATGATCGAGGATCTGTCCGACCCGATCATCCACCTGATTCGCAATGCCGTGGATCACGGCGTGGAAACGCCGGAAGACCGCATCGCCCAGGGCAAGCCGGGCAAGTCGGTGGTGCGCCTCGAAGCGCGTCAGGAAGGTGACCACATCGTCATCATCGTGGCGGACGACGGGCGCGGCATGAACGCCGAACGGCTGCGTGCCAAGGCGCTCGAAAAGGGCCTGATCACCGACGAAGAAGCCAACACGCTCGACGAGCGCGCCAGCCTCAACCTGGTGTTCCTGCCCGGCTTCTCGACCGCGTCGATGGTGTCCGACGTGTCCGGCCGCGGCGTCGGCATGGACGTCGTGAAGACGAATATCCAGAAGCTCAACGGCTCGATCGAAATCCGCTCGATCCAGGGCAAGGGCACCACCTTCGTCATTTCGCTGCCGCTCACGCTGGCCATCCTGCCGGTGTTGCTGGTGCGCCTGGCCGAACAGCACTTCGCGGTGCCGCTGTCGATGGTGCGCGAAATCCTGCCGATCCAGCCGCAGGACATCCAGGAAGTCGGTGGCCGAGCGACCATGGTGGTACGGGGCGAGGTGATGCCGGTGCTGCCGCTGGCCCGCCTGCTCGGCTGGCCGCAGAAGAATCTGCCGCAGTACGGCGTACTGATGCAGACCGCCGAATCGTCCTTCATTCTCGCAATCGACAATTTCGCCGGGCGCGAGGATGCGGTGATCAAGAGCCTCGACGACTTCCGTCCGAAGGGCGTCGCCGGTGTGACGACGCTGTCGAACGGCCAGATCGTGCTGATCCTCGACATGAAGGAACTGCTCAGTGCGCTTGGCGACTCGCGTGGCGTGTCGCGGTCGAGCCTGATCAGCCCGGTTTCGCTCGCCGCCTGACCGAAAGAAATCGGTAGATAGCGCCGAAAAGCCCGCCCCATCGCAGGATGGGGCGGGCTTTTTCTTTATCCTTCAATGATTTGGATCGGGTCTGCCGGCAGGTATCTCTGCCCCTAAAGAGTGCGTTTTTGCGGTCGATAAATACATACCAACGGTAATCCGTCCATCGAACGACGAAGGAGCCTCATCATGGCCGAAGCAACTCTCATCCAGCCGGTTTCGTCCCCGTTTCCGGCGGCAGCCTTGCTGCCGGCAGCGAGCGTGCAAGCCCATCACGCAGAAATCATGCGCCTGATGGCGTCGATCGAAATGCTTGGCAACGAAGCCATGGTGACCGCACTCAGTCTGGCCGACGAAGCAGCCGAAGCCGACGCGCGCGGCCTGTTCATGCGTGCGCAGGAAGTGCGCGCCTGGGTGCAGACCACGCTCGACATGGTGCATACCGACGCACTGTGCCCCGACCTTTCGGGCCAGCTCGCCTACCAGGGCGTCGAACAGGCCGCCCGCCTGGTCGCCGCTCGTGAAACCCTCCCGCGATAAGTCCGCGACCCTTGTGTTCCAATCGCCGTCAGTGATCGAGTCAGGGATCGACTCGGAAACCGGATTCGGCGGAGGGCATTGAGTGTCGAAAGAAGCAGAGGACTTCGATTTTGACGTCTGGAAGGATCTTGCGCAGTCCGATCCACAGACCTACTTCGCGGAGAGACGGCGCGTGATCGAAAAATTCATCAATACCTGCCCGCCTGAAAAACAGGCGGTGCTGCGCGACCTGCAGAGCCAGATCGACGCCAGCCGTGCCATGGCCGGCTCGCCCAACCAGTCGGTGCGCGAACTGTCGCGCATGATGGAAGACTACCTTCTTGCGCTGTCGGAACGACTGATGGCGCTGCACCGCGAAACGTCCGCGTTACAGTCTTCCTTGCGTCAGGGCCTGCGCGGCTCCTGAACGTCACCCGAACGCAGACCGGGTTGCCACGGCATACCGGGTCGGCAGTCGGTGCGCAGGCTCAGGCCGGCGCACCGACTGGACGGCCACCGTGGCGATCCGGACTGCGACCACCTTCCGTCCTGCCTGCGGACGGGGCGTCGATGCGTATCACTCGGTAACCGGGAAGGACTGCCGGTTGCCCGCCCACACCCATTCGAGCAAGGCTTCCAGCACCGGCTGCGCGCGACCGGCGTTCGGATGGTTCAGCCAGGCCACCATCAGCACGCGCTGACCGTTGCGGTCCAGCACATAGCCGGCGATCGATCGCGTATCGGACAACGAGCCGGTCTTCAGATGCGCCTGACCGCTGGCCGGAGAATTGCGCAGCCGGCGGCGCAGTGTGCCGTCGACCGACAGCACCGGCATCGACGACATGAATTCCGGCATGACGCTGCTCGCCCACGCGTGGCGCAACAGCGCAGCCATGTCGGCAGCCGACAGGCGTTCGTTGCGTGACAGCCCGGAGCCGTTGTCCAGCACCAGGCTGGGCAGCGCCAGACCGCGCCGCACGCCCCAGGCACGCACGGCGGCGTCGGCGGCTGCGGGGTCTGCCGGCGTCCCGGCGCCGCTGCCCAGCGTCAGGAACAGCTGCCGCGCCATCACGTTGTTGCTGTACTTGTTGATGTCGCGAATGACCTGCGCCAGCGGCGGCGAATCGATGCCGGCCAGTGGCAGCGCGTCCGGCGGCGTTGCGCCGTCGCGAACCCGCCCGGTGATCCGCCCGCCCAGCTCGGCCCACATGGCGCGCAGCGCACGGGCGAAAAACTCGTCGGCCGGCAGCGGTGCGATGTTCCATATGCGTTCGCCGCACGGTCGAGCAAAGCGGCCGGTGATCTGCAGCGTGAGCGTGCTGCTGCCCGCGGCCGGCAGGACTTTCGCAGTCAGGCTGTCCTTCCAGTCGCCGCATTCGCCATCGACCAGTTGCACGCGGTTGTCGATCTGCACGCCATCGAGCGGAGGTTCTGCCCACAGCGCAGGGGCGCCGCCAGCCTGCGGCAGCAGGCGTACGCGCAGCGCGTTGTGCGCCAGCAGCAGCGCGTCGGGCCCGACG
The DNA here is from genome assembly GCF_030698125.1 of Methyloversatilis sp. Lineage (GTDB taxonomy): Bacteria > Pseudomonadota > Gammaproteobacteria > Burkholderiales > Rhodocyclaceae > Methyloversatilis. The sequence continues at coordinate 109,893 of NZ_JAUYNV010000010.1, read as the reverse complement.
TTGTAGGCGGCCAGCGGTTCGTTGTCGAAGGCGCCCGGGTCGTGCCGCATCGACGCGAACGCCGAGCGGTCGGTGATCACGTCGCCGCGGATATCGCGCACCCCGCGCGCGCGCAGGTCGCGCAGCAGCAGCCAGAACTGTTCGATGCTGAGCGCCGGGTCGCCGGTGCCGCGCAGCACGAGGTCGCCATCGAGCACGCCGTCGGCCAGCCGGCCGGTCATCAGCGCGTCGGTGCGCCAACTGTAGGCGGGGCCGAGACTGTCGAGGGCGGCGTAGGTGGTGACCAGCTTCATCACCGACGCCGGGTTCATCGGCACCTTTGCGCGATGGCTGATGCGCGCGGGCCCGCCATCCACCGACTGGACCATGACCGAAATCGACGTTGCGGGAATGTCGGCAGCGCGCAGCGCCTGCAATACCGGCGCCGGCAGCACCGCACAGGCCGGTGCAACGATCAGGCCGAGCAGAACGGCAAGCGCGAGACGCACGACAGTCCGCTCAGGCGATGCGCGATAGATGGCGACGCACCGAGGCGGTGGCACCCAGCCAGCCGAGTACCGCACACAGGGCAAGCAGCGCAGCCCAATGCAGCGGCGACAGCGGCCGCAGCACGAATTCCAGGCTGTACAGACCGGCGATTTCGGCGATTGGTCCGGCCAGCGCTCGCGTGGCCAGCAAGGCGAGGGCGCCGGCGAGCGCACCGCCGAGCAGGCCCTGCAGCGCACCGAACCAGTGGAAGGGGCGGCGTATCCACGCGTCGGTGGCGCCGAGCAGGCGACTGACCTCGATCTCGTCGCGCTGCGTCAGCAGCTGCAGCCGGATCGTATTGAAGGTGACGGCGACCAGTCCGAGGCCGAGCACGACGCCCAGCATCGTCACCGCCTGCTGGCCCAGCGCGATCAGCGCGTCGAGCCGCTTCGCCCACGCGGAGTCGAGCTGTACGTGATCGACTTCGGGCAGTCTGGCGAATTCGGCGCGCAGCGTTTCCAGCCGGGCGGCATCCGCCGAGTCAAGCCGGACAACGAATGCATCGGCGAAAGGGTTGTCGGGCAGTGCGTCGAGGATTTCGGCCAGAGCGTCGTTGTCGCGGAATCGCTTCAGTGCCGCGTCGCGCGACACCAGTTCGACCTTCGCTTCTTTCGCCAGCGCGCGGATGCGCTGGTCGGCGGTCCGGACCGCGTCGGCATTCGCGGTCGGTTGCATGAACACGGAAATTTCCGGTGCGGCGCTGACCGTGCCGGCCAGCCGCTGCAGATTGCCGAGCAGCATGTAGCCGGTGGCCGGCAAGGCCGCTGCGATGCCAACCACCAGCGCGGCCAGCAAGGTATTGAACGGCTGGCGGACCATCTGGCGCGCGGCGCGCAGCCCGGCGCGCACCTGCAGACGCAGCCACCTCATCGAAGGCACCTCACTGCAGCCGCCCCTGGGCGAGTACCAGCGTGCGCGGCGCGTAGCGCGCAAAGAGCGCGTCGTCATGCGTGGTCAGCAGCACGGTGACGCCTGCTTCGTTGAATGAGCGGAACAGCTCTGCGATGTCGCGCGCGTAGGCGTCGTCGAGGTGGGCGGTCGGTTCGTCGGCGAGCAGGATCTGCGGCCGGTTCACGATGGCGCGGGCAATGGTCAGGCGCTGCTGTTCGCCGCCCGACAGCTCGATCGGCATCGATTTTTCGCGTCCGGACAGCCCGACGCGCTCCAGTGCCGCTCGCACCCGGTTGGCGGCTTCGCGCGGCGGGTGGCTACTGATCGAAAGAGGCAGCAGGACGTTATCGAAGGCGCTGCGGTCGAACAGCAGGCGCTGATCCTGCATCACGAGGCCGATCGACCGCCGCCAGTAGGGCAGGGCGGCGCGCTTGAGCGCCGACACATCCTCTCCACCCACCAGCACCTTGCCTTCGGTCGGCCGTTCGAGCACGGCGAGCAGGCGCAGCAGCGTGCTCTTGCCGGCGCCGGAGTGGCCGCTGACCACCACCATTTCACCGCGCGCGATGTCGCAATCCAGCTGGTCGAGCGCGGTGTGGCCGCCCGGATAGCGTTTGGTGACCTGAGCGAAACGGATCATGCGGCGTGGGCTCGGGCTGCGATCAGAGGGACCTCGGCGGTTCGAACAAGGCATCGACGAATTCCGCCGCATTGAATGGCTGCAGATCGTCCAGACCTTCACCGACGCCGATGTAGCGCAGCGCGATCGGTCGCGACGGTGCGTGCTGCTTTGCGATGGCCGCGATGACGCCGCCACGTGCCGTACCGTCGAGCTTGGTCATGATCAGCCCGGTCACGCCGATGGCTGCGTCGAAGGCCTTCACCTGGGCCAGCGCGTTCTGGCCGATATTGCCGTCGAGCACCAGCAGCACCTCGTGCGGCCCGGTCGGATCCGCCTTCGCGATGACCCGCTTCACCTTGGCGATCTCCTCCATCAGATGCAGCTGGGTCGGCAGGCGGCCGGCGGTGTCCGCCAGCACGATGTCAATGCCGCGCGCACGGGCGGCATTGACCGCGTCGAACACCACGGCGGCCGGGTCGCCGGAATCCTGCGCGATCACCGCCACGTTGTTGCGGGCGCCCCAGGTTTCGAGCTGCTCTCGCGCGGCGGCGCGGAAAGTGTCGCCAGCCGCCAGCAGCACGCTCTTGCCCTGCGACTGGAAATGCTTGGCCAGCTTGCCGATCGACGTGGTCTTGCCGGCTCCGTTCACGCCGGCAATCATGATGATGAAGGGCTTGTGCGTGTCCACATCGAGCGGCTTTTCGAGCGGTGCGATCAGCCGGGTCAGTTCCTCGCGCAGCACGTCGCGCAATTTCGCCGGTTCTTCGATACGTTCGCGTTTCACGCGGTCACGCAGCCGGTCGAGCAGGTGGGTGGTGGCATCCATGCCCACGTCCGACGTGATCAATAGCGTTTCGAGCTCTTCCAGCAGCTCGTCGTCGACCCTGGTGCGCAGGAACAGCGCATTGAGCTGGCCGCCGATCTGGGCGCGCGTGCGCGACAGCCCGGCGCGCAGCCGCTGCGCCCACGACAATTTCGGCGCGTCGGCAGCAGGCGCGCTATCCTGCGCCGCGACCACGGCAGGCGCGGCCGGTGCGGCTTCGCTTGCATCGGGCGCGGCGGCTTTGTCTTTCTTGAAGAAACCAAACATGTGGGAGACGGTCACTGGAACACCTTGCGACATGCGCAAGGCTTTGGAACAGAGGCGTGATGGCGGATTTCGCCGCGCTCACATTTACTGCAGGAGAGTGTATCAGATGGATTTGCGCCGTTTTTCCCGTGGTATCGCGCTGTGCAGCGCTCTGGCGGCATGCGCGCTGGCGGCGCCTCCCGCGCTCGCCAACCCGTACGAAACCACCCTTGCGAACGGCCTGCGCGTCATCGTCAAGGAAGACCGGCGGGCGCCGGTGGCGGTGCATATGGTGTGGTACCGCGTGGGCGCAATGGACGAAAACGACGGCACCACAGGCGTGGCGCACGTACTCGAACACATGATGTTCAAGGGCACGAAGAAACTGAAAGCCGGCGAATTCAACGAAATCGTTGCCCGTGCCGGCGGCAGCGACAACGCCTTCACCAGCCAGGATTACACCGCCTATTTCCAGCGCGTTCCCGCGGCTGCACTGCCGCGCATGATCGAACTCGAAGCCGATCGCATGCGCAACGTGGTCATCACCGACGAGGAATTCGGCCGCGAACTGAAGGTGGTCATGGAAGAGCGCAGGCTGCGCACGGATGACAAGCCCCAGTCGCAACTGTACGAACAGCTGATGGCCAGCGCCTTCACCGCGCATCCGTATCGCCGGCCCATCATCGGCTGGATGAACGACCTGGAGAACATGCGCGCCGATGACGCACGCGACTGGTACCGCCGCTGGTATGCCCCGAACAACGCCTACGTCGTGGTGGTGGGCGATGTCGACCACAAGAAGGTGTTCGAACAGGTCAGAAAGCAGTACGGCAAGATGAAAAGTCAGCCCTTGCCGGTGCGCAAGGCGACCGCCGAACCGGTGCAGACCGGTCAGCGGCGGGTCGTCGTCAAGGCACCGGCCGAGGTGCCGCAGCTGCTGATGGCGTGGAAGGCGCCGCGCCTGACCGACGTCGAGAACGATCGCGAGCCATACGCGCTCGACGTGCTGGCCGGCATTCTCGACGGCCACGCTGCCTCGCGTCTGTCGCGCAACCTGGTGCGCGGCAGCCAGATCGCGACCGAAATCGGCGCCTATTACGACTCGACATCGCGTGGCGAAGCCACTTTCGTGCTGGGCGGCGCCCCTGCCAAAGGCAAGACCGTACAAGAGCTCGAAGCGGCGCTGCGGGCGGAAATCAAGCGTGTCGCGGACGAAGGCGTGTCGGATGTCGAACTTGAACGCATCAAGACCCAGACCATTGCGTCGCAGGTGTACAAGCGCGACTCGACCTATGTGCAGGCGATGGAAATCGGTCGACTCGAAGCGGCCGGCTATCACTGGCGCGATGGCGACCGCATGCTCGACAAGCTGCGCACCGTCACCGCAGCCGAGGTGCAGGCCGTGGCACAGAAATACTTCGGCGACGACACGCTGACCGTCGCCGTGCTCGACCCGCAGCCGCTCGACCCGAACGCCAAGCCGCGTGCCAAGCCCGCCGGCCTGCGCCACTGAGCGTGCCCACCGATTTCAAGCAGGGGAACCGGATGAACCCATCTTTGCGCAACGCGCTCACGCGCCTTGCTTTCATGCTCGTCGCGGCCGCAGCCGCTCTGCCGGCAGCGGCAAACATCGATATCCAGCACTGGGTGGCGCCCAACGGCGCCCGGGTGTATTTCGTCGAAAGCCGTGTGCTGCCGATCCTGGACGTGCAGGTCGATTTCGACGCCGGTGCAGCGCGCGATCCGGCAGGCAAGAGCGGTGTGGCGTCGATGACGCAAAGCCTGCTCGACACCGGAGCTGGCGGTCTGGACGAGGACACCCTGGCCGAGCGATTCACCGATCTGGGCGCCCAGTTGGGCGGCGTGGCCGACAACGATCGTGCCGGCCTGTCGCTGCGCACGCTGTCCAGCGCCCGCGAACGCGACGGTTCGCTGGCGCTGCTGCGCACCCTGCTGACGCAGCCCGAGTTTCCCGCTGCCGTGCTGGATCGCGAAAAGGCGCGCGCCATTTCCGGTCTGCGCGAGGCGGACACGAAGCCGGATGCAATCGGCAGCAAGCGCTTCGCCCGTGCGCTGTACGGCGACCATCCGTATGGCCGCACGCCGACCATCGAATCGGTGACCGCGATCAGTCGCGATGACCTGGTGGCGCACTACCGCACGCACTACGTCGCATCGCGCGCCGTCGTGTCGATCGTGGGCGACGTGACGCGCGAGCAGGCAGAAGCGATTGCCGTGCAACTGACCGGCGATCTGCCGCAGGGTGAGCCGCTTGCGCCGATTCCGGCGGTGACGCTGCCGCAGGCGAGCACCGAAAACATCGCCCACCCGGCCAACCAGAGCCACATCTTCGTCGGTCAGCCGGCATTGCAGCGCGGCGACCTGGATTTCTTTCCGCTGCAGGTCGGCAACTACATTCTGGGTGGCGGCGGTTTCGTGTCGCGGCTGACCAAGGAAGTACGTGAAAAGCGCGGCTACGCCTACAGCGTCTACAGCTATTTCAATCCGCAGCGCCAGCTCGGGGCCTTTCAGATCGGTCTGCAGACCGAGCGAAGCCAGGCCGCCGCGGCACTGAAGGTGGTCGATGAAACGCTGGCGGCCTTCATGGCCAAGGGGCCGACCGAAGACGAGTTGCGGGCCGCCAAACGCAATCTGGTCGACGGCTTCTCGCTGCGCCTGGACAGCAATCGCAAGCTGCTCGACAGTCTGGCCGTGATCGGCTTCTATGGGCTGCCGCTCGACTGGCTCAAGAAGTTTCCCGAGCGTGCCGAAGCGGTGACCGCGGCCCAGGTGAAAGACGCTTTCCAGCGCCGCTTGTCGGCTGACAATATCGTGCGGGTGATTGTCGCGGGTGATTGACGGACATCTATCGTGGATGCGAATGCGCATCTGCGCCCGCTGGTGCCCGCTCTTCCGGGGTGATACGACCAGCAGGAAACGCCCCCGCGGTTAGAATTGCGGCCATGTCACGCATTCGCATCATCGGCGGCCGGTGGCGCAGCCGCCTGCTGCCCGTGGCGGGCGTGCCCGGCCTCAGGCCCACGCCGGACGCGGTCCGCGAGCGACTGTTCAACTGGCTCGGACAGGACCTGAGCGGTCAGCACTGTCTGGACCTGTTCGCAGGTACCGGCGTACTCGGTTTCGAAGCGGCGTCGCGCGGTGCCGAATCGGTCACGCTGGTCGAGCGCGACGCGCGCGCATTCGGCCGTCTGCGCGACGCGGTCGATCAACTGCCGGCGCCCGAGGTCAGACTGGTACGGGGCGATGCGCTAACATTCGTGCTCGACCCGCCCCGGCAGTTCGACCTGCTCTTCCTTGATCCGCCCTACGGGCACGGCCTGCTCGACAGGCTGGCACCGCATCTCGATGCGCTGGCTGCGGAAGGCGCGGTGATCTACTGCGAGGCGGAACACCCAGTGCCGCTGCTTGGCGACTTCCGCATGACGCGAGAAGGGCAGGCCGGGCAAGTCCATTACCAGTTGCTGGAACGAACATGAACGGCACCATTGCGGTTTACCCCGGAACATTCGACCCGATCACCCGTGGCCATGAGGATCTGGTGCGGCGTGCGGCGGAAATGTTTGATCGGGTCATCGTCGGCGTCGCCGAAAGCCGCTCCAAGCGGCCGTTCTTCGACACCGATGAGCGCGTCGACATGGCACGCGAAATTCTTGCGCCTTACGCGAACGTCGAAGTGCGCGGGTTTTCCTGCCTGCTGATGGACTTCCTCGAGACCTGCAATGCGCGCATCATCGTGCGCGGACTGCGTGCGGTGTCGGACTTCGAATACGAATTCCAGATGGCCGGAATGAACCGCTCGCTGCGGGCCGACGTCGAAACGGTGTTCCTGACGCCGGCCGACCAGTACATGTTCATCTCGGCCACGATGGTGCGCGAGATCGCCTCACTGGGCGGCGATGTCAGCAAGTTTGTGCAGCCTTCAGTGCTGGTGCGCATCAGCGCCAAGCTGGCTGCAATGAGTGGAGGCAACTGAAGTGGCTTTGATCATTACCGACGAATGCATCAACTGCGATGTATGCGAGCCGGAGTGCCCGAACGGGGCAATTTCGCAGGGTGAGGAAATCTATGTGATCGATCCGGGCAAATGCACCGAGTGCGTCGGGCATTTCGACGAACCGCAGTGTCAGCAGGTGTGTCCGGTCGACTGCATTCCGCTTGATCCGGACCGCAAGGAAACGCACGACCAACTGTTGGCGAAGTACCACATGCTCACGGTCGTCAAGGTCTGAACGGCGCACAGGCCGCGGTGCGACGACTGCTCACATTTCAGGCGGCGGCGTCCAGCTCGCGAATGACCGCAGCCTTCAGCGCTGCATCCAGAGCAGCTCGCAGCCGCGCCAGTTCCTCGATCTGGTGGTTGATCGCCACACCGTTCTGGCGCAAATCCTCGATCCGGTCTTCCAGCGTGTCGGTCGCTTCGTGGATGCGCTTCACGCTTTCAAGGCGGCGCTTCAGCTGCTTCTGATGTTCGCGCACCTGATTTTCCAGCGGCGCCATGATGGCGCGCAGCCAGTGCTCGACATCGCGATTCACCACCTCCATGTGCTTGCGCACCTGCACCGCCACCGTTTCGAAAAAGCGCTGAGTAAGCTGTCGCTTTTCCGTCGTGAGCATATTCAGCCAGGTGTTGAACTGCTGGTGGAAGGCCTTTTCAAGCCGGGTGATGTCCTTTTCGTAGCGCTGGACCGAAAACGGCACCGGCACGCCCAGCCGCAGGTCATGTTCGGAGGAAAAGCGCTGGTACATCGCTTCCATCATCCGGAAGATTTCATCAACGCTGACAGCCGACTTCTGCAGGCTGCCCCGCACATCGCCGAAGAAGGCATTCATCGCATCACGCAGCTGCAGTGAAAAGTTGGCATTTTCCATCTGCACGCGGGTCTGCGCCGTGCGGGTGCGCAGCGCGTCCATGCCCAGATGGGCAAAAAGTGTATTGGTCTGCGACGAAAAAACGTTGCGTGTTGCGTAGAAGCGCTCCAGGCCGCGCTCGAATTCTTCCTTTTCGGCACGTACCCGCTTCAGCATGTACTGGATGACACTGCGGTTCTTGCCGCGCAGGTCGGAAAACTCCGCCAGCTGATCATCCAGCGCTTTTTTCTGGCCGATCAGCATGTCGTGCGTGCGGGCGAGCAGGCCGCCCGCGTCATGTTCTACTGCCGCGCCCACAATGTCGCGCTTCGCCGGCAGCAGGTCTTCGACCAGCGCGCGTTCGAGCTGCGGCAGACGGCTTCGGGCCAGCAATGTGCCGTCGCGCTGGATGCGCGCCAGCAGGCCCTTCTGGGCGGATACCGGGAACACCCGGCTTGCCGGCAGGTCGAGCGTCGCCGCGCAGGACTCGATCTGGCGCCCGATTTCCGCTTCGATCTGGGCTTCGGAACGCAGCCCGTCCCACAGGCTGTCCATCTTGTTGAGCACGGCCAGCCGGCCCTGGCGTGACCCGCCGGCCGCGGTGACATGCGTTTTCCACACCGACAGATCGCTTTGCGTGACGCCGGTGTCCATGCCCAGCACGAACAGCACCGCGTGCGCCGAGGGCAGCAGCGACAGTGTCAGCTCGGGTTCGGCACCGATGGCATTCAGGCCGGGTGTGTCGAGGATGACCAGGCCCTGGCGCAGCAGCGGGTGCGGCATATTGATCACTGCATGTCGCCAGGCCGGTACGTCGACCATGCCGTTCGCGTCCGGTTGCAGGCCGTTTTCCCCGCTCAGGTCGATGTGGAATCCCAACTGCTCGGCTTCGCCGATCGTGACCTTGCGTTGTTCGCTGACCCGGCCGAGCACCTGCTGCATCGATGCGGCCGACGTCGTGTCGAGCGGCAGGCGGCGCCATGCGCCGGGCTGGGTTTTCAGATCGGACACGGTGGTCGTGCCGCGACGGGTTTCGATCGGCAACAGCTCTATGCAGGCCGGGCGCACCGGGTCGTACATCAGCTCGGTCGGGCACATGGTGGTGCGGCCGGAACTGGACGGCAGGACGCGGGCACCCTGGTCACCGAAGAAAATGGCATTGATCAGCTCGGACTTGCCGCGTGAAAACTCGGCAACGAAGGCCACGACCAGCCGGTCGTCACGCAGTTTGAGCAGCAACTGTTCGATGCACTGGTCGTTGTGCGCGTCACTCAGATTGCTTTCGAAGAGCCAGCCGCGGATACGGACAATGGTCTGCTCGACGCGCGTGCGCCAGCTGCCATAGACCGATAATTCTTCCTGCATGCTCATTGCGCTCTCCACTCAATCACTTGGCAATCTAGCACACGCGGCGCGCGCTATCTCTGGCATGCGGTGCAGAAGAAAGTCGATCGGTTGCCCAGACGACGGCTGCGGATGGCGGTTCCGCACACGCGGCATGCCTCGCCGTCGCGGCCATAAACGAAGTAACTTTGCTGGAAGTACCCCGGCTGGCCGTCCGTGTGCAGGAAGTCGCGCAGCGTGCTGCCGCCGGCCGCCAGCGCGTCGCGCAGCGTCTGGCGGATTTCGTCGGCCAGCCGGGCGACCTGCGGGCCGGTCAGTCGGTGCGCCGCCTTGCCTGGCCGGATGCGGGCCCGGAACAGGCTTTCCGAAGCGTAGATGTTGCCGACGCCGACCACCACGGCACTGTCCATGATGGCCAGCTTGACCGCGCAGCGTCGATGCGCCAGTGCGCTCGCCAGCGCCCCGGCGCTGAAATCGGCGCCCAGCGGTTCCGGTCCGAGGTGGGCCAGCAGCGGATGGTGCGCATCCGGTCCGTCGTGCCACAGCATGGCGCCAAAACGTCGCGGGTCGCGCAGGCGCAGCGTGGCGTCACCGAATACGATATCGATATGGTCATGCTTTTCGGGCGGCGTGCCGCTTGGCAACACCCGCAGGCTGCCGGACATGCCGAGATGAATGATCAGCGTGCCATGGTCCAGCCGCAGCAGCAGGTATTTGGCGCGCCGGTCGATGTCGCGCAGCGTCTGTCCGGGAAGGGATTGGGCGAGATGCGCCGGCACCGGCCAGCGCAGTGCGCCGTTGCGGATGGTGCAGGCCTCGATCCGGCGGCCGGTCAGCGGGCCGGCGATACCACGACGGGTGATTTCAACTTCCGGAAGTTCAGGCATGAAACGACAAGCAGGTGCGCGACGGCCAATCGGGATTTGGAATACCATCACGCGCCGGGGGCTGCAACGATTTCCGGTCGGCGTACTCCAAGGCCTTAACCGCGCAAGCGTACTCTGAACCCACCAGGCGATTCTGCCCATGACAACCCGCCCCCTGCTGCTCGCACTTGTACTTCCGCTTCTGCTTGGCGCCTGCGCCCAGACCGGCAGCAAGCCGTCAGCCACGGCCGCAGTCGCCGAACAACCGGAACCGGTGGTTGTCGCGCCCCGTGTTCCGCCGCTCCCCGACGTCGAGCTGACACGCCAGATCACCTATCAGTTGCTGCTGGGCGAAGTCGCGGCGCAACGCGGCGAACTGGGCCTTTCGGCATCTGCCTACATGGATCTGGCGCAGTCGACGCGCGATCCGCGCATTGCCAAGCGCGCGGCCGAAATTGCCGCTTTCAGCCGGCAGAGTGAAGTTGCGCTGCAGGCGGCCCAGCTCTGGCTGGAACTTGATCCGGAGTCGGTGCAGGCCCGGCAGATGCTGTCCGGCCTGCTGGTCAATGCCAACCGGCCGCAGGAACTCGAGCCGCAGCTGGTCGCGCTGCTGGCGCAGGAAGGTTCGCAGATCGGCGAAAGCCTGCTCCGGCTCAACCGGGTGCTCGGCCGCCTCAGCGACAAGGCTGAAGCCATGCGCATGGTCGAGCGGCTGACCGAACCCTATATCACCCTTCCCGAAGCGCACTTTGCCCGCGCGCAGGCGGCCATGGTGGCGCGCGAGCCGAAGCGGGCGCTCGAATCGGCGATCCGCGCCAATGAACTCCGGCCGGAATGGGAAGCCGGGCTGTTGTTGCGCGCCCAGGCAACCGCCGAATCAGACCCGCTGGCAGCGCGCAAATTGATGGAACAGCACCTCAAGCGCTACCCGGACGCGCGCGAAGTGCGCATGCAGTTCGCCCGCCTGCTGGTCGCCGAGCGCAACTACGCGGGTGCGCGAAAGCAGTTCGAAATCCTGCTCGGCGGTGCACCGGACAACGCAGATGTGGTGTTTGCCGTCGGCGTGCTGGCGATGCAGACGCAGGACTACAAGGGTGCCCAGGGTTACTTCACCAAACTGCTGGGCATGCGCTACCAGGACCCGAATCTGGTCAAGCTCTACCTCGCGCAGCTGGCCGAAGAACTGAAGGAGAACGAAGACGCGCTCAACTGGTACCAGCAGGTCGGCCAGGGCGACCACTACCTGGGCGCGCAAGGGCGTTATGTGCTTCTGCTCAGCCGCATGGGGCGCATCGAAGATGCTCGCGCCCACCTGCGCCAGCTGGCTGACCGGCCGGGCGGCAGCAAGTCGCGTTCGGCCATGCTCGAATTCCAGCTGTTGCGCGATGCCAACCGCGGCGAAGAAGCCGAGGCGGTGCTCGAGGCGGCGCTGACAGCGGAACCGGACCAGCCCGAGCTGTTGTACGAAACAGCCATGCTGGCCGAGCGCGACAACCGTATCGAGATTGCCGAACAGCGGCTGCGCCGCCTGATCGAAGTCAAGCCGGATCACGCGCATGCCTACAACGCGCTCGGTTACTCGCTCGCCGAGCGCAACATCCGCCTTGACGAAGCGCAGACGCTGATCGCCAAGGGGCTTGAACTGGCGCCCGATGACCCGTTCATTCTCGACAGCATGGGCTGGGTCATGTTCCGGCGCGGTGACTTGAACGGCGCGCTGACCTATCTCGAGCGCGCGTTCGCGATCCGCCCCGACCCGGAAATCGCCGCCCATCTGGGTGAAGTGAAGTGGCTGCTCGGGCAGAAGGAAGACGCGGTGAAACTGTGGCGTGCCGTGGCCGCCCAGCACCCGGACAATGCAGCGCTCGAATCGACGATCAAGCGCTTCGTTCCGTGAGACCTGCGGTTCGTATCGCGCTCGTTGCCGCGTGGGCAGTGGCCCTGACCGCATGCGCCACGCGGCCACCTGTCAGCCTCGATGAACATGCGCTGATCCGCAGCATGGCGCGCGATGAACGCGCCGCTGCGTTTTCCCTGAGCGGGCGCTTCGTCGTGAAGGGGCCGGACCAGTCCGCCTCCGCCAGCCTCGACTGGCAGCACGCGCAGGATCGCGACGAGCTTCAGATCAATGGTCCGCTCGGCAAGGTGCTGGCCCAGCTGACCCGGGACGCCAGCGGCGTTCGTCTGGTCGATGACGGCCAGCGCGTCACCCGCGCAGCCACGCTGGACGAACTGGCGCGCGCCGCGTTCGGGGCCGACATTCCGCTGACGGGTGCCGCCTACTGGGTCACCGGGCGGCCGGGCGGTGCATCGGTCACGTCGCGTGACGGGGCCGGTCGCATCGCCGCGCTGACGGAACGCGGCTGGCGGGTCGAGTTCGTCCGCTACGAAGACGACAGTGCGGACGCGCTGCCGCGTCTGATCGAAGCGAGCGACGGCGAACATTCATTCCGGCTGCTGATCGACGAGTGGAGTCCGGTGAAGTGAGCGCCACCCGATGAGTGTTGCCGAGACCCACGCAGTCGATTGGGGCGTCTGGCTCGATGCACCGGCCAAGATCAACCTGTTCCTGCATGTGATCGGCCGCCGGCCCGATGGTTACCACCTGCTGCAGACCGCCTTCCGCTTTCTCGATTTCGGCGACCGTCTGCGCTTCACACAGCGCGCCGACGGCGCCATCCGGCGCATCAATCCGCTTGAAGATGTCGCCGAGGAAGACGATCTGTGCGTACGCGCGGCGCGACTTCTGCAGTCGGAAACCGGCTGCACGCATGGTGCGGACATCGAGCTCGAAAAGCGCCTGCCGATGGGTGGCGGTCTGGGTGGCGGCAGCTCGGATGCCGCCACCGTGCTGATCGCGCTGAATCGCCTGTGGCAGCTCGATCTTCCGCGGGCGCGCCTGCAGGCGCTCGGCTTGCGGCTGGGCGCAGATGTGCCGGTATTCGTGTTCGGCCGGTCTGCCTTCGCAGAAGGCGTCGGCGAACAGCTGCAGGCGGTTGCGCTGCCGGCGGCGGCCTACGTCGTCGTCGCGCCCGGCGTGTCGGTGCCGACGCCACGCATTTTCGCCGCACCGGAATTGACACGAAATACCGAACCTTGCAAAATAGCGGACTTTGCTGAGGTCGCTGCTCAGCAAAGACTTTTTGGTCGCAATGATCTCCAGCCCGTAGCCGCGATTTACTACGCGGCGGTGGCGCAGGCGATCCGGCTTCTCGGCGATGAAGTCGGCGAGCAGGAGGTGCGGATGTCCGGGTCGGGTGCTTGCGTGTTCGCACAGTGCGCGACGCGCGAACAGGCCGAAACGGTGTTGGCAACGATGTCGGCGCGCTGGCCTGAAGGCTGGCGGGGATTCGTTGCATGCGGCGTTGATGTCCATCCGCTGTACGGCAAAATGATCGGCGACGAGGCAGGGCAGTAAGGGCGGCAGCAAGGACTACGCAGTACAGCTTTGAAGAGTGATGCCGTAAAGGCATTGCAGCAGTTTTGGGGAGTCGCCAAGTTGGTTAAGGCACCGGATTTTGATTCCGGCATGCGAAGGTTCGAATCCTTCCTCCTCAGCCAGATTGCATCGGGCAGACTCGCAGCGCATGCGGGTCTGCCCGAGTTGTTTTAAGGGCGTCGGCGGGTTGCCGATGCGGGCAGTGCCGGCCGGCCCGGTCTAAAGTTGAGCTTTCACCACGTATCGCGAGGCAGCATGGCTTACGACAGCCTGATGATCTTTACCGGCAACGCCAACCCGAAACTGGCGGCGGATGTGGCCAAGCGGCTGAACATGTCGCTCGGACGCGCCCAGGTCGGGCGCTTCTCCGATGGCGAAGTGAATGTCGAAATCCTCGAAAACGTCCGCGGCAAGGACGTGTTCGTGCTGCAGCCGACAGGCGCACCGACCAACGACAACCTGATGGAACTGGTGATTCTGGTCGATGCCCTGAAGCGCGCATCGGCCGGTCGCATCACGGCCGCGATGCCCTATTTCGGCTACGCCCGGCAGGACCGCCGACCACGCAGCGCGCGCGTGCCGATTACCGCCAAGGTGGTCGCCAACATGCTGCAGGCCGTGGGTGTGCAGCGTCTGCTGACGGTTGACCTGCACGCTGACCAGATCCAGGGCTTCTTCGACATTCCGGTGGACAACATCTACGCCACGCCCATCCTGCTGGGCGACATCTGGAAGAAGGAATACCCGAACATGATGGCGGTGTCGCCTGACGTCGGCGGTGTGGTGCGCGCGCGCGCCTTCGCCAAGCGTCTCGAGTGCGATCTCGCCATCATCGACAAGCGCCGTCCGAAGGCGAACGTGTCGGAAGTGATGAACATCATCGGCGACGTGTCCGGCCGCACCTGCGTCATCATGGATGACATGGTCGATACCGCCGGCACGCTGTGCAAGGCGGCGCAGGCACTGAAGGAAAACGGCGCAGCCGGTGTGCTCGCCTACTGTACCCACGCGGTGCTGTCCGGTGATGCGGTGAGCCGCATCGAACAGTCCGATCTCGACCAGCTGGTCGTCACCGACACCATCCCGCTGTCGCCGGCCGCGCAGGCCAGCGGCAAGATCCGTGTGGTGTCGATTGCCGAACTGCTGGCCGAAACCCTGTTGCGCATCAGCAACGAAGAATCCGTTTCGTCCCTCTTCATGGAATGAACATCGTTCTCTGAAGCGGGACACCCCAGCCGCCTGGTCGCGGGCGGCTTCATCTACCTGGAGTCATCATGTCTATCGAACTCAACGCGAATACGCGCGAAGCACAGGGCACCGGAGCGAGCCGCCGCCTGCGTCGCGCATCGCAAGTGCCGGCCATCATCTACGGTGGCACCGAACCGGCGCTGCCGATCACGCTCGACCACAACGAAATCTTCCACGCCCTGCGCAAGGAAGCGTTCCACGCGTCGGTGCTGACCATCAATGTCGGCGGCAAGAAGGAATCGGTGCTGCTGCGTGACACGCAGATGCACGCCTATCGCCAGCAGGTCATGCACGTCGATTTCCAGCGTGTCGACCTGACGCACGAGCTGCACACCAAGGTGCCGCTGCACTTCGTCAACGCCGAGAACGCACCGGGCGTGAAGATGCAGGGCGGAGTCGTATCGCACGTGATGAACGAAATCGACATCAAGTGCCTGCCCAGCGCGCTGCCGGAATTCCTGGAAATCGATCTGTCCGGCCTGTCGGTCGGTCAGTCGGTTCACGTGTCGCAGATTCCGTTGCCGGCTGGCGTCGAAATCATCGTGCACGGCACTGACCCGGTCGTCGTGACGCTGACGCTGCCGCGCGGCGCCAAGTCCGACGAAGCTGCCGCCACCGACGGCGAAGCCGAGAAGTAATCGCAAGCGATGTCCGGGAACGGTGCCAAAGCCGTGCCCCGGCTCGTCGTCGGACTGGGCAACCCCGGTCCGGAGTATTCCGAAACCCGGCACAACGCCGGGTTTTGGTTTTGTGAGCAGCTGGCACGCAAGCTCGGCATCACGTTGAATCGTGAAGCGCGTTTCAACGGCCTGGTCGGGAGTTCGCGCACCGACGGCATCATCGTGTTGCTGCCGCAGACCTTCATGAACCGGTCCGGCCAGTCGGTCGGCGCGCTCGCGCGCTTCTACCGCATCGAACCGGCCGAGATACTGGTCGTACAGGACGAACTCGATGTGCTGCCGGGCGAGCTGCGCCTGAAATTCGGCGGCGGTCTCGGCGGGCACAACGGCTTGAAGGACATCAGCGCCCATCTGGCCACCCACGATTACTGGCGCCTGCGCATCGGCATCGGCCACCCGCGCCAGCTGGCGCCGGGTGCGGAAGTCGCCGACTATGTGCTGCACCGGCCGCGCGCCGACGAACAGCGCGACATCGATGCCGCCATCGGGCGTGCGCTCGACGCCTGGCCGATGATCGCAGCCGGTGACTGGACGCGCGTGTCCACCCTGCTCAATGCAAAGCCGCCCAAACAAGGAACCCCCTCATGAGCCTCAAATGCGGCATCGTCGGTCTGCCCAACGTCGGCAAATCCACTCTGTTCAACGCGCTGACCAAGGCCGGCATCGCAGCGGAGAACTACCCGTTCTGCACGATCGAGCCCAATGTGGGCATCGTCGAGGTGCCGGATCCGCGCCTCGCCGCGCTGTCGGAAATCGTCAAGCCGCAGAAGATCCAGCCGGCCATCGTCGAGTTCGTGGACATTGCAGGTCTGGTCGCCGGCGCGAGCAAGGGTGAAGGCCTGGGCAACCAGTTCCTCGCCAACATCCGTGAAACCGATGCCATCGTGAATGTCGTGCGCTGTTTCGACGATGAAAACGTCGTGCACGTGAATGGTCGCGTCGATCCGATTGCCGACATCGAAACCATCGTGACCGAACTTGGCCTGTCCGACCTCGCCGTGGTCGAGCGCACGCTCAACCGCGACACGAAGAAGGCGCGCGCCGGAGACAAGGACGCGCAGAAGCTGTGCGCCGTGCTGGAAAAGATGCTGCCGCACCTCAATGACGGCAACCCCGCGCGCACGCTGGCGCTGAGCGACGATGAAAAACTGTTGCTCAAACCGCTGTGCCTGATGACGCTCAAGCCGGCGATGTACGTCGGCAACGTCGACGAAGGCGGCTTCCAGAACAACCCCTACCTCGACCGCCTGCGCGAGCACGCTGCGAAAGAGGGCGCGCCGGTCGTGGCGCTGTGCGCCAAGATCGAAGCCGAACTGGCCGATCTGGACGACGCCGACAAGATGGCCTTCCTCAGCGATCTCGGCCTGGACGAGCCGGGCCTGAACCGGCTCATCCGCGCCGGCTACGACCTGCTCGGACTGCAGACCTACTTCACCGCCGGCGTGAAGGAAGTGCGCGCCTGGACCATCCACAAGGGCGACACCGCACCGCAGGCCGCGGGTGTCATCCATACCGACTTCGAACGCGGCTTCATCCGCGCCCAGACCATTGCGTTTGACGACTTCATCGCCTTCAAGGGCGAACACGGTGCGAAGGAAGCCGGCAAGATGCGCGCCGAAGGCAAGGAATACGTGGTGAAGGACGGCGACGTACTCAATTTCCTGTTCAACGTCTGACGGTCCCGCCGCCGCAACGCCCTGCACGACGCGAAAACCCCTGTAATCCTTCGGATACAGGGGTTTTTGTCTGTTGCGGCCTTGCGTGGCGCTGACTCAACCCGCAGTGGCCCGGAAAGACTATCGTGCCTGATCGTCCGGTGCGCCAGCGGATGTTTCCGCGCGCGCGTTCATGTGACCCCAGACCCCAGAGGCCGCGAAGTCATGACTGCACACGATACGCCCGCATTTCTGCCGCTCACCGGCATTCACGAGCCGTCCGCCATCCAGCAACTGGCCGACGGACGCTTCCTGGTGCTTGAAGACGAAAGGCAGCGTCCGTTCAGTCTGGTGAGCATCGCGCCCGACGGAGGTGTCGACAGCACACCGCTGCGACCGGGCTGGCTCGAAGCTTGGCTTGATTCCAGCGACGATTTCTGGAAGCTGGATGATCTCGAAGGCATCGCGCTCGACAACGCGGGAAACATCCATGCCGTCACGTCGCACTCGCGCGACGGCGATGGGGATGAAAAGACGTCGCGCGACAAGCTGGTCCGCTTCCGGATCGAGGCGGGTCGGGTGGTCGCACCCAGGGTCGTCAAGGGATTGAAGCCGGCGCTGCTGGCGGCGCACCCGGTCCTCGAAGCCGCCGCCGGAAAGCGCGAAGTGAAACGCGAAGGCGGCCTGAACATCGAGGCGCTGGAATTCGGCCCGGATGACCAGACCCTGCTGATCGGTTTCCGCAGCCCGCTGCTGGATGGGCGGGCGTTGATCGCAAGCTTGGAAAACACCGCGGAGATGTTCGACGCCTGGGCGCCTCCGCGCATCGCGCCGTCGCTGATCACCCTCGATCTCGACGGCGACGGCCTGCGCAGCCTGTCGCGCATTCCGTCACTGGGCGGTTACCTGCTCAGCAGTGGCCCGGTGGCGGGCGGAACAGCGCATTTCCGCCTCTGGTTCTGGAGCGGCATTTCCGGCGAGTCCGCACACCGCGTCGACGTCGAAGGCTTGCCAGGCTTCGAACGTGCCGAGGGCATCTGCCCTGCCATCATCGACAGCCATCCGAAAATCATCATCGTCAGCGACGATGGCGACCACGCTGCCGGCCAGTGTGCCCGCTTCCTGATGCTTGATCCCGGGCAGCTGAACATCGCCCGATGACGCCCTGTCTGCTGCATCGACAACATGAACGCGAATCTGCCGGCTTGTGCCCGCGAAAGACGGCCTGCGCGGACGGACCGGATTTCAGCCTTTCGCTTCCTTCGCCGCCGTCTCCGCCATTTCGGCGCGGACCGCGTCCATGTCCAGCGCACGCGCCTGTTCGATCAGCTGTTCGAGCTGCATCGCCGGCAGGGCACCGGATTCCGAGTACAGGATGATCTGGTCGCGGAACAGCATCAGCGTGGGAATCGAGCGGATGCCGAATTCTGCCGCGATGCCCTGTTCCTCTTCGGTGTTGATCTTGGCGAACACGATGTCCGGGTGCTTTTCCGACGCGGCTTCGAACACCGGCGCAAAATTGCGGCAGGGACTGCACCACGAGGCCCAGAAATCGATGAGGACGAACGGATTGTTTTCTATCGTCGTGTTGAAGGTATCAGCGGTGAGGTCGAGGGTGGCCATGGTTGTCCTTGGGCTTTCGTGGTGGGGCGTTTGCGGATGACGGCGCATGGTAGCCGATAGTCGCGCCCTGGTTGTTCCGCGTGTGGAGCAAGCGCTGCCGTACGTCGGCCGCTTTGCACCCAGTCCGACCGGGCCGCTGCACAAGGGTTCGCTGGTCGCCGCGCTCGCCAGCTGGCTGGACGCCCGTGCTCACGGCGGTCAGTGGCTTCTTCGCATCGAGGATGTCGATGAACCCCGTTGCAGCAAGGCCGCTGCCGACATCATCCTGCATCAGCTCGACGCGCTCGGCCTGTACTGGGATGGTGAGTTGTTGTGGCAAAGCTTGCGCACACGTCTTTACCGCGCGGCGCTCGATCGACTGATTGCAGCGGATCTGGCGTTCGCCTGCGCCTGCACCCGGCGCAATCTGGAAAGCCAGCCGCTGTCGCTCGACGGCACGCGCCGCTACCCGGGCACCTGTCGCGACCGGGTCGGCATCGCGCCGCGCGCCTGGCGCTTTCGCGTGCCGCCCGGAGTGGTCACATTCGACGATGCCATCTGCGGTCGCCAGTCCATCGACGTCGCGGCGGACGTCGGCGAATTCGTGCTGTGGCGCGCCGACGGTTTCTGCGCCTATCAGCTGGCGGTGGTGGTGGATGACGCCGAGCAGGGCGTGACCGATGTGGTGCGCGGCGCCGACCTGCTGGGTTCCACGCCGCGTCAGATCCTGTTGCAGCAGGCGCTCCGGCTGGCGCAGCCACGCTATGCGCATGTGCCGCTGGTGCTGGATGCGCACGGTGAAAAGCTGTCGAAGCAGACGCTGGCCCGACCGCTCGAAGCCGCCAACGTCGTCCCGGATCTGGCGCAAGCGCTGTGCTTCCTCAATCACGCGCCACCAGCGGAAGTCATCGCGGCCGGTCGAGACGCCCTGCTCGCGTGGGCGATCGGACACTGGCGGCTGGCGTCGTGCGCCAGCGCACTCGAAGCGCAGGATCGCTGACTTTCGCGCCCCCACAGCACCCGCTCCCACCTGCAACTTCCGCACGACGCATTTCCCCACTGGAATCTTCCAGTGCAGCGTGGCCTTCCGGGAAGAAGTGCTCCCGTCGCCCCGCCCTCACCAGTGCGGCGGGATGTCCTGTCTCGGGTCGTCGGCGTCGGTGCTACGGTCGGCGTCAGCCTGCTGCGACGACTGAACCTGCTGGTAAAGATGGCGCAGCTGCTGCTGCAGCGATTCGATCTGGCGCTGCTGGTCGAACACGGTGCGGTTCAGCGTGTCGAGCAGGTCGTCCATCAGTGCGACGCGCGCCTCGAGTTCATCGAATCGTTCGGTTTTCAGGGGCTCAGTCATGCTGGGGATCCGGTGAATGTTGTCGGGCGAGCGCCCAGGCGACGTGTTCGCGCACCATGGCCGACGGATGGTCAGCGCGCGCGCTGAGGGCAGCCATGTTCGATGCGGTGGCCGGCGCATTGCCGAGCGCGACCGCGATGTTGCGCAGCCAGCGCGCATGGCCGATGCGACGGATCGCGCTGCCGGCAAGCTTCGTGTCGAATTCGTCTTCGCTCCAGGCGAACAGTTCGGTCAGCGACGCCCGGTCGAGCCCGTTGCGCACCGCGAAATCGGGTTCCACGGCGAGCTGGGCGTGGCGGTTCCACGGGCAGACGAGCTGGCAGTCGTCGCAGCCGTAGATGCGGTTGCCGATCGCCGGTCGCAGCGGTTCGGGAATCGAGCCGTCGAGTTCGATCGTCAGATAGGACACGCACAGTCGTGCGTCCAGCTGATAGGGCGCGACGATGGCGCCGGTCGGGCACACGTCGATGCAGCGCGTGCAGGTGCCGCAGTGATCGGGCTGCGGGGCGTCGACCGGCAACGGCAGATTGGTGAAGAGCTCGCCGAGGAAGAACAGCGAACCGGCGTCGCGATGGATCAGCAAGGTGTGCTTGCCGCGCCAGCCCAGCGCGGCGCGGCGCGCGATTTCGACTTCCATGACCGGTGCCGAATCGGTGAAGGCGCGGTAGCCGAACGGACCGACCTGCGCTTCGATGCGATCTGCCAGTGCCTGCAGTCGGGCGCGCAGCACCTTGTGGTAATCGCGGCCGAGCGCGTAGCGCGACACGTAAGCGGCGTCTGCGTCGTCGAGTACGGCCTGGGCGTCGGCGGCCTCCTGAGCGCCGGGCCAATACGGCAAACGCACGCTGATGACCGACAGCGTGCCCGGTACCAGCTCGGCCGGGCGCGCGCGCGCGGTGCCGTGCCGTTCCATGTAGTGCATGTCGCCGTGGCGACCTGCGGCCAGCCATTCCATCAACCGGGTTTCCGCATCGCCCAGATCGACACCGGCAAAGCCGACGGACGCAAAGCCCAGTTCATGGGCCCAGCAGCGGATCTGCGTAGCCAGTTCGTCGGGCGAACAGGGCAGGGATGGAGGTGAAGTCGAACGTGCGGGCATGGATGAAAATTTGAACAGCACTGGTGCTTCAGGAGAAGTACGCCGGGTCGTGCGACCGCCGGTTGATAATGGCGAAACTCCGATTTTGCGTGCAACCCTTTGCCCATGACCGACTTTTTCAGCATCGATCTGGCCGACACCGAGGCGACCGAGGCACTGGGCGCACGTCTGGCGGCGATCCTGCGTCCCGGCCTGACGTTTTTTCTCGAAGGCGACCTGGGTGCCGGCAAGACCACCTTGGTGCGCGGCGTGCTGCGCGCGCTGGGCCATACCGGCAAGGTGAAAAGCCCGACCTTCACATTGCTTGAATCTTATGCTATTTCTAGCTTAAACTTCCCGCTGTATCACTTTGATTTTTATCGATTCGCGGACCCTGATGAATTCATTGAAGCAGGTCTGGACGAGTATTTCGGGCAAACCGGCCCGGCTGGCGGCGTCTGTCTGGTCGAGTGGCCGGACAAGGCCGGCGGCCATCTGCCGCCCCCCGATCTGCGCATCGGGCTCGCCGTCGTCGGCGACGCGCGTCGTGCGCAGCTGTCCGCCTGCAGCGACGCGGGGCGCACATGTCTAGGGCGCCTCGTTCGACACGATGCGAGCTGACCGGCGGTATCAGCCGACGCAATTTCCTGGGCTTTTCCGGCGGGGCGCTGCTGCTGTCGGTCAGCCCTGTCGGGCAGGCAGCGCTGTCCTCGCTGGTGGCGGTCCGCGTCTGGCCCGCCCTCGAATACACCCGCATCACGCTCGAATCCCGCGCCGAGCTGAAGTTTTCGCACTTTCTGGTGAAGGACCCGGAACGCCTGGTCATCGATCTCGAAGGGCTTGAACTGAACAACGTGCTGGGTACGCTGCCGGGCAAGATTTCCGACGCCGACCCCTACATCAAGATGATCCGCGCCGGCCGCAACAAGCCGGGCGTGATCCGGCTGGTGATCGAACTGAAGACCGAAGTCCAGCCGCAGGTATTCACTCTGGCGCCGGTCGGCCAGTATGGCCACCGGCTGGTGATGGACGTGTATCCACAGCATCCGGTCGATCCGCTGATGCAGCTCGCGCGTCGCGGTGACATCGTCTACGAGGGTGACGCGACGCCGGATCAGCCGGACGCACCTGCGCAGTCGGCGCCCGCGAAGGACCCGCCGGCACAGACTGCGAAATCTGACAGCAAGACCGACCCGAAAACGCCAGCGGCCGAAGACGCGGGTGAGATCAGTCGTCTGGTCACGATCGTGCTCGACCCCGGTCACGGCGGCGAAGACCCGGGTGCGATCGGACGGCGCGGTAGTTACGAAAAGAATGTGACGCTCGAAGTGGCACAGCGGCTGCGCGCCAAGATCGATGCCGATCCCGCGATGCGCGCCGTCATGACGCGCGACGGCGACTATTTCGTGCCGCTGGGCACGCGGGTGGCAAAGGCCCGCCGCGTGCGTGCCGACCTGTTCGTGTCCATCCACGCCGATGCCTTCGTGCGGCCGGATGCGCGCGGCAGTTCGGTGTTCGTGCTGTCCGACCACGGCGCGACCAGTTCGGCGGCGCGCTGGCTGGCGCAACGCGAGAACTCGGCCGACCTGATCGGCGGCGTCAATCTCGACGTGAAGGACAAGTACCTCGCGCGTACCCTGCTTGATCTGTCGCAGACCGCGACGATGAATGACTCCATGAAGCTCGGTCGCGCCGTGCTGGGCGAACTGGGCGGCGTCAATACGCTGCACAAGCCGCATGTCGAACAGGCCGGCTTTGCCGTGCTGAAGGCGCCCGACGTGCCGTCCATCCTGATCGAAACCGCCTTCATTTCCAATCCGGAAGAAGAAAAGCGGCTGACCGACAATGCCTATCAGGACAAGCTCGCCGAAGCCATCCTGCGCGGCATCAAGCGTTATCTCGCAAAGAATCCGCCTACATCCCGGTCGCGCATGGCGATGCTCTGATCCTGCGGTCACCGCGATTAGCGGGTTGTCGTGCACGCCGAAAGCCGCGAACGTCCTGCGCCGAACCTACGTCTCCGGCCAGACGACATGCCCGGTCCAGGGGTTTCGCTCCTCCTGCAAAAGTCTCAAATGGGAAAATCGTCCCGGTTTTCGTGGAGGCTTTTGGTTTAATTCAGACCGTTTCGGCGGAGTACTGGTTTGCGTCAACGTACGGGTTCGGCAAGCGCGTCGGCGTTGTGTGATGAAGCCGCTTGTGTAGCCTGATGGCGAAAAGCGTCCAAGATGTCTGCCCGCAAACGTGCTTCATTCCACGGTTTGGTAAAATATTTGTATATCGCCCCAGTATTGACGATCTCCATGATGCTCTTGGTGTCGGCATATCCTGACAGGACGATTCGCACTGTTTCCGGGTAGCGGGTATTCACGAGCCTCAGAAATTCCATGCCGCCCATTTCGGGCATCCGCTCGTCGGTCAGAATGACCTGTACTTCGTTGCAGGCGAGCAACTCCAGTGCCTGGCGACCACTGCGTGCACTGAGCACACGGTAATCCTCACCGTCGAGAGTCTGTGCAATCATCGCAAGCATGGCCGGTTCGTCATCGACCACGAGCAACGTGCGCTGCGGCGCGTTGCGCCCTGGCAGCTCGAGTTGCTTGTGGCTGGTGAGCAGTACCGCCAAATCCAGTGCAGGAATGGGCGGGCTGTAGTAGTAGCCCTGGATCTCGTCACAGCCGTGACGGTTCAGGAACATGAGCTGCGCCTCCGTTTCGACACCTTCCGCGATGACCCGCAGGCCCATCTGGTGCGCCAGGGCGATCACTGACGTCGAGATCGCTTCTGCTGCCACGTCCGTCGTGATCCCCTGGACGAAGCTTCTGTCGATCTTGAGCTGATCGACCGGGAATCGGCTGAGATAGGCGAGACTGGAATAACCGGTGCCGAAGTCGTCGATCGACAGACGCAGACCCAGTGCATTAAGGCGGCTGAGAACGTCGTTGGCCTGTTCCGGATCCTCCATCAGCGCACTTTCGGTCAGTTCGAGTTCCAGTTGTGAGGGGTCGAGACCGGTTTCTTTCAGGATTTCGGCGACGGTGTCGACGAGGCACGGCTGGTGCAGTTGTGCGGCGGAAAGGTTGACCGCGACCGTGATCCGCGGCAGGCCTGCGTCCAGCCACGCCTTGTTCTGCCGGCAGGCCTGACGCAGGGCCCAGGCACCGAGGTGCGAGATGAGACCGCTCTCCTCGGCAATCGGGATGAAGCGCGAAGGTGAGACATACTCGTGGGTAAGCGGATGACACCATCGTGCCAGTGCTTCGACGCCGACCATGCAGCCGGTCGCCAGATCGACCTTGGGCTGGTAATGCAGCTCCAGTCCGTCGCATTCGAGCGAGGTACGCAGCGCGTTTTCCAGAGAAATCCTCTCCTGTGCATCCTGGTCGAGCGCGTCGGTATACAGGCAATGACTGAGCCCATTGCGTTCTGCGTGGTGGAGTGCGGTGGTCGCCTTGCGCAACAGTTCGTCGAGTGTGTCGCCGTCGCGCGGCATCAGACTGGCACCCGCATTGATCGTGAGCTGCAGTTTCTCGCCCTTGATGATTACAGGCCGATTCACGATGCCGTTGATGCGTGCAAGCAGGTCGATCATTTCGTCGGGCTGGCCGAGTTTTGTGGCCATCAACGTGAACTCGGTGCCGCTGTGGCGCGACACCATGTCGCCGCTGCGTGCGCAATCACCGAGCCGTTGTGCAACGACGCGGAGCAGCTGGTCGCCCACATCCTGCCCGAGGCTGTCATTGATCCGCTTGAAGCGGCTGATTCCGATCGACACGAATCCGATCATCGAAGCATGCAGCCGCGCTTCGGCGCTTGCGTGTACAAAGTGCTGTGCAAGCAGCGCCCGATTCGGCAATTCTGTCAATTCGTCGTAGTTCGACAGGTAATTGAGCCGCTGCTCTATCCGCCGGCGCTCGCTGATGTCGCTCTGGATGCTGATGAAGTGGGTGATCACGCCCGCCTTGTCGCTAACCGGGCTGACGGTCATCGATGCCCAGTACAGCTCGCCGTTTTTGCGCCGGTTGATCATCTCGCCTTCCCACACCTTTCCTTCCTGCACCGCTTCCCACATCTGCCGGTACAGCCCTGTCGGCGTCAGGTTGGATCTCCAGAAGCCAGCCTTGCGTCCAAGTGCCTCGTTCTTGGGGTAGCCGGTAATCGCACTGAACTGCGTGTTCGCGTATTCGATGATCCCGTTGGCGTCCGTCACAAACATCGCGCTTGTGCTCTGCTCGATCAGCGCGTTGAGCTTGCGCAGCGCTGAATCATCCTGTTCGCGCCGCGCGATATCTTCAAGCAACGATTGGCGCATGAATTCGAAGGTCTTGCCGAGGTGTCCGAGTTCATCACCGCCTTGCGGCACAGGTGCCTGTCGGAGGTCCCCCTGCGAAATCGCCTTGGCGGCCTGTTCAAGGGCATTCAGCGGACGCAGGATGCGGCGCCGGAAAATCTGCGCCGATATCGCGAACAGAATGGCCAGCGCGCAGAAGATCACCACAAGCAGGTCCATCGTTCTGGCTGCGTGGGCGCGAAGGCGCGCGATATCGACTTCCAGCTGCGAACTCAAGGTCGACGACAACCCCAGGATCGCGTTGATACCAACCGTTGCCTCGCGATACCACCGCTCTGCATCGACTGAATAAGGTTCCCTCGCCAGACTGCTCGCATAGATCTGGGCACGCAGATCTTCATGGCGTCCCAGATAGTCCGCGGCGAAGGTCAGGCGTGCCTGCATGAGGGCCGGATCCGCCGGCTGATGAGCGAGAATGGCTTCGATACGCTCGCGAGTGCGGACTGCGATGATGTGGGATTCGTCGAGAATTCGCCGTTCCTTTTCGCTCAGCGGCAGGTTCCGCGCGATTGCAACGCCAATCACCGCGCGTTCGCGTCCGACGTAGTCATTGAGGGTGAACAGAAGATCCTTGATGACCGGCCCTGAAGCAAGAAGGGTGTAACGGTTGTCGTGACGCGGCTGCATGCTGATTGCCGCGAGGTTCTGCAAATCGGCGATGCAGCGCGTCATCAGATCAATCCATCGTTCCGGGTCGAGTTCGTTGGCGCTGCCACGCAGTTGTTCGTCCACCCTTGCGCGAAATATCTCCATCTGCGAACGAAGCTCTCTCAGCTCTTTCAGCTTGAAAAAAAGCTGGTGGTCGGGAGCACGCGTGGACAGTAATTCCGTGATCGTATCGAGCTGCGCGTAGAGGCTGCCCACGTCTGCGCGAATGCGTCGCATCTCTTGCTGCATGGAAGGGCTGGCGTCGGCCGGACGGGCGAGCATCGCTGCCGTGATGCCGCGTTCCATCGCGAGGCTGGCGCTCGTTTTCTGGGCAACGTCGCTCAGGCGATTGGCATGAAGAGTCCACTCAGCCGCACGCAGCTTTGCGCGGCTGTCGGTCAGTTGCCAGTACCCTGCGCCGGCGGATATCAGTGCGCACAGACCGGCGATCACATAGAACAGACGTTGTATGCTCATATCGTTTTTGCCTCTGCTTGGAATCTATGGACAACACATCTCGTTGCTTCGATCCGCGCTACCAAGGTCATCCATATCGAGTGCTGGCCTAGGGATGATTTCCGTGTGGCGACCGGGGCGCAGGAATCTTCGTCCGCCGCAAAAGGCACTCGCGGGGGGCCGCCATGCACAGCTCAGATCCGGAATACGTGCACCGCTGCGAGGGTGTTCGCAGCAAGCTCCTTCAGGTGCTCGGCGGTGGCCGATGCCTGCTGAGTGGCGGCACTGTTCTCCTCCGACATCTGGGCAATCTTTTCGATGTTGGCGGCAATGTCGTTGCTCGCGGTACTTTGTTCCCTGAGCGCACTCGATATTTCGCTCACCGCCGAGACGGCGCGCTGCGTGCCGCCGCTGATTGCCCGCATCGACTCTCCGGCCTCGTTTGCGAATCTCACTCCGTCTTCGACGCGGATGACCGCCTGTTCCATGGTCTGGACCGCAGAGCTCGAACTCTGCTGTATGGACGTGATCATGTTGCTGATGTCGGTAGTGGCTTGCGCGGTTCGCTCCGCCAACTTTCTGACCTCGTCGGCCACCACGGCAAAGCCGCGACCCTGTTCGCCGGCGCGGGCTGCTTCAATGGCTGCGTTGAGTGCAAGCAAATTGGTCTGATCCGCAACATCCTTGATGACTTGAACGATGCTCGAAATCTTCTGCGAGCTGTCGCCCGCAGCCTGTATGGTCTTTGCCGCCTCGGTTACCGTGTTGGCGATAACTTGCATCTCCGCGACTGTCTTCACAATGATTCCGCTTCCGCTGTGCGAAAGGTCCCCTGCCTCGCTTGTTACCCGCCGTGCTTCGCCGGCGCTCTCCGTTACCTGGTTGATGCTTACGGTCATCTCTTCCACCGCGCTGGCCATGCCTGACGCGGCGTCGCTCTGATGTGCGGAACTCGTTGCAATCTGTTTAGAGGCGACGGCCAACTGTTCGGCTGCGTTGGCCACGCTGTTGGCGTTGCTGGTCAGTTTTTCGATCATTACCCGTTGGCTGCGCTGCATCTGCTGCAGTGCTGCCAGCAGGCTGTGCGTATCTCCCGCCTTCAGTTGGATGTCTGCAGTCAGGTCACCCAGGGCAAATTTCTCCACTGCGGCCTTGGCGTCGTCCGGTTCGCCACCCAGAGGCCGCGTGACTGCCCGGATGATCCACCACGACAGCGCGCCTGCGAGTACGATTGCAAGGCCCAGAAACGCGAACAGTTGGTTGCGTGCATCGATGTAACTAGCTGCTGCAGTTGCGCCGCTCTGCTCGAGAATCTTGCCCTGGAGCTCGACCAGCCTGCTGATCGAGGCAAGCAGCAGATCGAGCGCCGGCACTGTCTCCGAGGTCATCAGGTGCGAGGCCTGATCACGCTGATCCGAGTCGAGCAGACGCGAGACCCGCTGGAATGAATCGACATAGCGTTTGCGTAGCGCCCGGATGTCCTCGAGCATGGCTTTTCCCTCGGGGCGGTATATCAACTGGTCGAGTTTTTCGAGCGTGGTGGTTATCGCCTGCACGTTCGACGCGATGCGCTGTTTCACTGGCGCCGGGTCGGCTATGTGGAACAGCAGAAAGCTTTCTCGCGTATTGCTGTTCATCAGATCGATCGCGTTGTTCGCCAGCACGCTCTTCTTCCAGTCCACTTCGACGATGCGTTCGACCATGTTTTCTATCGACGCAAGCCGGTTCAGACCCATTCCGACTGAAATGACGAGCAAGCCCAGCAGCGCTCCGAAACCAAGAGAAAGCCGGACTGCGGTGGTGAGTTTTCGAGACATGGATGTGCTCCCTTTATGCAATAGTTTCCCGTCCGCGGCGTAGCCAGGACTGGATGGAAATCAAAATACGGGAGGGCTGGGATTAGGCCCGGAAGGACGAACGCCGCATCGGATTGGGCGGCGAAAACGCTATTGATGCGATGGCGGAATATGGGCCACGCTAGCTTGGCAATCGTGCCTATAACTCAGTAGCACACGACCATGCTCGACTTTATCGACCTCGTGGAATCCAACTTTAGAATCGATGTCGAGTTTTCGGCCGGGCTTCTTCTGAAAATCGTTTGATCTTGAATGTCTGGTCGTGCCGGAATCCGCTGACGGGGCTCATGTGCGGAGCAAGTCAAGATATTTGTCGCCTGATTCATGCTACTGACGCGAGTAAGCCTTCGACATGAAGCGCGGCGTTGGCGACGGCGTCACGCTCCGGGTTGAGGGTGACGACGCCGATGTGCGACCAGTCGCACGTGTCCCCTGACCAGCGCCGTGGGTTGCGTTCTCGGGCTTGCAGATAGGTTTGATGCCGGGCGGCCAGGATGGCCCGATCTGCACCAGTGTGGCGTGCGCCGGCGTGACGTAACGGATGCCGCTGTGCCGATGCTCGAAGTTGTACCAATGGGCGAAGGCAGCAGCCCAGGCTCGGGCCCTATCCAGATCGGCAAATCCGCCCACAGGGAATTGAGGCCGGTACTTGGCGGTCTTGAACAGCGACTCCACGAAGGCGCCCGGTGGCGACGTGCGTGGTGGGCCGACGCGACGGCTGCGGGGCCCGGCTACGACCACGGTGGCGGTTCTGTCCATGCTCGCGCAGCAGGCGCTGGAAGCTCGATTCGCTGGCCAGATACACGCCCTCATCGGCCAGCGCCGGCACGATGAGTGCCGGTGGCAAGGCCGCAAACCGGGGTTAGTTAGCCACCGCCAGAATCCGTGTGCGTTCGTCCTCGTTGAGCGCATGGCCGGGCGACGCCCGCTCGAGCTCGGGGCGCTTGTCGCCCACGACCAGACCGTCGTGCGCTTTCCAGCGCTGCAGCGTGCGTACGGTAATCCCCGCGGTCTGGCAGGCCGGTTGCAGCCGGGCACCAGCACTGTGCGCCACCTCAATGTTGCGGACCAATGTCCGGCGATCTTCCAAGTCGATCATGCGTCCTCGTCCTTGTCCTTGTGGAAGATCACCTCGAGTTTTTTTGACAGCACCAGCAGCGCGGCGGACTCTGCCAGCGCCCTGTCCTTGCGCCGCAACTCGCGCTCCAACTCCTTGATGCGCAGCCGGTCGGCTTTTGTCTCGCGGTGGCTGGCGCGTGCGTCCTCGGGTTCGGCCAGCGCCTGGGTTGCCGCCTGGCGCCATTGTTCGAGCTCCTGCGGATACACCCCGTGCTCACGGCACCACGCGCTTTTACCGGTCTCGCCCATCACCGCGGTAACCAGTACCGCATCGAGCCGAGCCGCCGCTGTCCAGGCCCGCTCGCGAGCGGGCCTGGACAGCGCATCCACACGCCAACGCTCCAGCGTCGCCGTCGAGATGCTCAGATCTCGTGCAACCAATTCCAGTGATGCACTCTCCGGCGGCAACAGCCGCGCAACCGCTTTGTCCTTGAAAGCTTGTCCGTATCTCGCCACTTCGTTCTTCCACTATCGCCCCCAGGTTGATGATTCTAACGAGGCGACAACTAGTCTGACTCAGAGGGTGTGTCGTAGCCGGCGGTGGGGAGAACCGCCGGTTGATACAGAGGCGTTTCATGGGGAACGTCGCCCAGCACCGGGGCCTCGATCACGACGTTGACCCGGACGTCCTCGCCGGATTGCCGGAAACGCACCGACATGCCGGGAACCGGAATCAGCGCACGTACCAGGCCAAGTCCGGTACCGAGCCCCCGGCACGAATCGAAGTCGAATCCGGGCTCGAGCCGTCCGACATTTTTTATTGTGATTCCACAGCTCCGACCTTCGCGCCAAAGTGCCACTTGTGGAATCGAGGCCGACGCAACGCCGGTCGAGTGCTTCACTGCGTTGGTCACCAGCTCGTTCAACACCAGAGCCACAGCCACGGTTTCGCTCTCGCGGATGAGCATGTGTCCATCGGACTTGCCGATACCCGCAAGCCTGATCTGTACACCGGTGAGTTCCGAGACGCTCCCAACCACGGCTGGAACGAGTTCGCACAGCAACACGCTGTGTCGCATCGCCTGACCATACAGTCCATGAACGACCGCGACGGCCTTGACTTGGGCGATCGCTGCCTCAATCGACGCGCGGGCCTCTGGGCGTTTGTCCGCCTCGCGGCGCAACAAGCCCACCACGGTCTGCAGGTTGTTCTTGATGCGGTGGTGTACTTCGCGAACAAGCGCGTCGCGCAGGCGCTCCGCTTCTGCAAGGCGAGCTTTCTCCGCCTGCTTGCGGTCGGTGATTTCCCGGTCGACGCCACGATAGCCACGGAAATTCCCCTGCTTGTCGAAGTACGGCTGGCCACTGCTTTCGAGTACAACGCGGAGACCGGACTTGTGCAGATTGATGTTCTCGAGTGCCACGATCGGCTTCCGTCGTGGCTGGAGTGCTTCGACCACGCTGCGGATGCGTGATGCTTCTTCTGGCGGCATCAGGTCAAATGGTGTCTTGCCGAGAATTTCCTCGGGCGTATAGCCGAGGATTCCCCTCACCTGCGGACTGACGTAGCTGTAGCACCAGTCGGTGTCCACTTCCCAGACCCAGTCTCGGAGGGTTTCGACCAAGCCCTGGAAGCGCTGCGTGCTGTCGCGCAGCGCGCACTCCACCCGGTCGCGTTCCTCAATGAGCTGGCGCAGGTTTCCCTGCATTGTTTTCATCGCGATGAGCAGACTGTCGCAGTCCCCCGTGCCAAGCGGAATCGGACTGTCCAGATCGCCACGGGCGATTCTTTCCACGACCGCCCGTGCCAGCTCGGACTGCCTGCCAAGCGGGCGGATCACCGCGTGGATGATCCAGACCGAGAGCACGAGTGCGGCGAGTACCGCGGCGGCGAAAAACCAGGTCCACAGCCGATATGTTGTCTTGAAAACTTGCAGCGATCGATTGCGCGCCTCCCGGAGTGCCTCCTCTTGCATGGTGATCAGGGATTCCAGCGATACTTTCAGGGAATCGAGGTGCGGCAGGGTTTCTACAAGCATCAGATGCGATGCCTCGTCGTCCTGATTCGCGGAAAGATGTTCGGAGACGCTCAGGAAAGAGGTTACGTAGTCCTTGCGTTGCTTGCGTACCTCATTGCGAAGCGAGTCGCCTTCCGCGTGATCGAGTTGTGCATCGAGCTGGTCGATCATCGTTCCGATGATCGGGATACGGAGCATGACGCGCGCCCGGACCGTGGCCCGATCGCTGACGTGGAACAGCTACAGGGTGTCCTGCGTCTGCTCGTTCATCAGCTGAAGCGTCCGGTTGGCCAGAGAGGTGCTTTCCCTTGCGCTCGTGACGAAGTGCTCGACCATTTCGCTGAGCATCGCAAGCCGGTTCAGTCCCACCGCTGCCGAAATGACCAACAGCGATAGCAACAAACCTAAGCTAAGTGCGAGCCGCTTGGCGATTGTCAGCCTCCAACGCACGTGGGGTTCCTGTTCATTGCATCGGGCGGAAGAGGATCAGTTTTCTGCCGCGGGACCAAGTACCCGAGAGCATGGACTGTGCCCTGTGCCTCAGTGATGCAGTCATGCGGCAGTGCCCCCGGTGATGCGCATGCCGGGCGAGGGGCGAAATGGTTCAGCCGGCTCATAAAGCGTGTGCCGCGGTGTACTCGCAGTGTGATGCCAGTCAAAGGGAAGCGCGGTTCGCGACTTGCGAACCATTGCGGTCATGATTCGCGCAGGATCCGATTTGTTTCCTCGACCGAGGCGATGAGTGTTTCTGCCAGATCACCGATGTTGCGGCGCTGCGAGCGTGCCTGGGAGCGAAGGAAATCGAAGGCCTGCTGGCGGTTCAAACTCTTTCGCACCATGATGATGCCTGCGGCGGTGCGGGTTTTCTGTTCGACCGACAAGGCCAGTTCAAGATGTCCGGTGGTCGTGCGCAACATTTCCATTTCCCTCGCGCGGGCTATCGAGGCTTCGAGAAAGGGAACGAGTTGCGGGACGTCGACCGGCTTGATCAGGTAACCCATCGCTCCCGCCTCGGTCGCGTCGAGGACGATCGATTTGTCTCCGTAAGCAGAAAGATAAACGAACGGTGGCCCACCGCGATCGCGGAGCGCACGCGCCAGATCAAGCCCCGCCATTCCCGGCATGCGCATGTCCAGTACCGCCAGATCGAATGTCTGCTGTTCGGCCAGATCCAGCGCACTTTCACCTGACGTTGCCGTGTAAACCGAGTATCCCACATCGCGCAAACCCTCAGCGATCAGGTTCAAAATGACGCGATCATCGTCGACTATCAACACCTTTTTCATAAAATTCCCTTTGCCCGGAGTCCTGATGAAAGATATTCGAAGATATACAGGTGCATTTCGGTGCCCCCTCTATTTATTTCCATGTCGCTGTAGATGGAGTTTTGAGTGGCGAGGGCGGGCGTTCATCATTGATATGACTGTATGGAGAATAAGTTTATCGGATTGTCCGGCACGCCTGATAGTGACGTCTTCTTGTTCGATGCACCGGTCTCCGTTCAGGGGGGGGGCTAGGAGGCAACCACTTTTCAGCCGCTTCCGTGATGTTACAGTCACAACGATTCTTTGCCGCATCTCCAGCTCGTCGTGGCCTTGGCGGCGAGTGTGCTGCTTGATACACGTCATGCGCATCTGAGCGCATGCCTTTTAGAATTCGAGGAATGAGTTTTTTCTGTTTTCCACGGTGAGTGCGTCTGACCAGCAGGTGGGGTTCACCATTTTCAATGGAGTGAACGTCGTGCAGTGCTATCACTGCGGGCTGCCGGTCGATGGCGCGCTGCGCTACCGCGTGCGCATCGACGGGCAGGACCGCCCGATGTGCTGCGCCGGCTGTGCCGCCGTCGCGGAGGCGATCAGCAGCGGCGGGCTGGAACAGTTCTACCGTCATCGCGATGCGCTGCCCGAAGCCGCGCCCGAGGCAGGCGGCGGGCGTGACCTGTCGGTCTATGACCTGCCGGAAGTGCAGGCCGATTTCGTGCGCAGCGTGGCGCATGCGCAGTGTGCCGACGCGCGCGAGGCATTGCTCATCATCGAAGGCATCCGCTGTGCCGCGTGCGTTTGGCTCAACGAGCAGCACGTCGGGCGGCTGCCGGGCGTGCTGACGCTGGACATCAATTACGCCACGCGCCGCGCCCGCGTCGTGTGGGACCCGGCGCGCGCCACGCTGTCTGCCATCCTGCAGGCGGTCGCCGACATCGGCTACCAGGCCTGGCCGAATGACCGGGCGCACGCCGAGTCGGTCGCGCGCAACGAGCGGCGCGACGCGCTGTGGCGGCTCGCGGTCGCCGGTCTCGGCATGATGCAGGTCATGATGTATGCGTGGCCTGCCTACGTCGCCGGCGAACTGGAACTGTCGGACAGCATCGCCGCGCTGATGCGCTGGGCCAGTCTCGTGCTGACTGCGCCGGTGGTTTTTTACTCGGCCGCGCCTTTCTTTTCGCGCGCCTGGCGCGACCTGATGGCGCGCCGCGTCGGCATGGACCTGCCGGTCGCACTCGGCGTCGGCTGCGCGTTCGCCGCCAGCCTGTGGGCCACGGTCACGCGCTCCGGCGAGGTGTATTTCGACTCGGTCACGATGTTCGTCTTCCTGCTGCTGGCGGGCCGCTATCTGGAACTGGTGGCGCGCCAGCATGCGGTGCGCGGCGTCGAAAATCTGGCGCAGGTCATGCCGGCGCTGGCGCAGCGTTTCACCGCCTGGCCCGCCACGGCGACCGAAGCGGTGCCGGTGGTTCGACTGGTGGTTGGCGACCATGTCGTCGTCGCGGCCGGCGAGGTCATTCCGGCCGACGGCCGTCTGGTGGATGGACGCAGCGAGGTCGACGAAAGCCTGCTCACGGGCGAATCGAAACCGCAGGCACGTGGCGTTGGTGATCGCGTGGTCGGCGGTAGCCTGAACATCGCGTCGCCGGTGGTGCTCGAGGTCGAACAGGTGGGTGATGCAACACGGCTGGCAGCCATCCGCCGCCTGATCGGGCGCGCCTCGGCGAGCCGGCCCGACGTGGTGCAGTTTGCCGACCGCATCGCGCTGCATTTCGTATCGGCGCTGATCGTGCTGGCCTGTATCACGGCGGCGGTCTGGCTGTGGATCGAGCCGGCACGGGCGCTGTGGGTGTTCGTTTCGGTACTGGTCGTGAGCTGTCCGTGCGCGCTGTCGCTGGCCACCCCTGCGGCGCTCACCGTGGCGACCGGCGTGCTGTCGAAAAGCGGCCTGCTGGTCACCCGTGCCCACGCCATCGAAACGCTGGCCCGCGTCACGCATGTCGTGTTCGACAAGACCGGCACGCTGACCACCGGCGACATGCATGTGCAGGCTTTCGTGCCGCTGGGTGAGGTTTCCGCGGCCGACGCGCAGGCGCTGGCCGCTGCGCTGGAACAGCATTCCACCCACCCGATCGCGCGCGCGCTCAGGCAGGCCGCGGGCGATGCACCGCTGCCGGCGGTGAGTGCGCTCGAAGCCGTGACCGGGCAGGGTGTGCAGGCCCAGCATCAGGGCCGTACGCTGCGCCTGGGTCGCGCCGATTTTGTCTGTGCGGCGTCGGGCTGCGCGCTGCCCGATGTGCCGGATGGCGCGGCGACGCCCGTCTGGCTGGGCGACAACGAAGGCTTGATCGCCCGCTTCGACCTGATCGACACGGTGCGCAGCGGCGCACCCGAATTGCTGGCCAGGCTGCGCGAACGCGCCATCACGGTTACGCTGCTGTCGGGAGACGCACCCGCGCCGGTGGCAGCCCTGGCGAACGAACTGGGCATTGCCGACGCGCACGCGCGCATGAGTCCGGAAGCGAAGCGTGCCTTCATCGAGGCGCTGCAGGCGAACGGCGCCGTGGTCGCCATGCTGGGCGACGGCGTGAACGATGCGCCGGTGCTGGCGCAGGCCCAGGTGTCGGTCGCCATGGGCAGCGGCACCGAACTCGCGCGCGCCCAGGGCGACATGGTGCTGCTGTCGGCCGGCTTCGCGGCACTCACCCGCGGCTTCGATACCGCGCAGGCCACGCTGGCCGTGGTGCGGCAGAACCTGCGCTGGGCCTTCGCCTACAACATGCTGGCGATTCCGCCGGCGATGTTCGGCTGGATCACGCCGTGGATGGCTGGCGTCGGCATGTCGCTCAGTTCGCTTGCCGTGGTGCTCAATGCGCTGCGCCTGCAGCGCCGGAGTGACCGATGAAGGGCGTCGGCTGATGGACATCCTGTGGCTGCTGGTACCGCTGTCGGTGCTGATCGCGCTGGGCATCGGCATCGTTTTCATCTGGTCGGCACGCAGCGGTCAGTTCGACGATCTCGAAGGGCCGGCACACCGCATGATGATGGACGACGACCGCGCGCCGCTGAAAGCACCGGAGCGCGACAGCAAGGATGTCTGATATCGGATCGCGTGCCGTATCCGTGATCCGCATCGCTGGAACGAATGTGCGTCCCGGATAGACTCAAGGCTGTGACTTCTGCCAGCGGAGAACGGAAATGACGAGCTGCACCGAACACGCGCACCACGATCACCGGCATGGCCCGGACTGCGGTCACCGCGCGGTCAATCATGACGGCCACGTCGACTACCTGCACGACGGCCACCTGCACCACGTGCATGGCGACCACGTCGATGAGCACGTCGTCGAAATCAGCGCGACCAACCCGGCGGCCTGCACGCCGCAGCATCAGTGCGCCGCCCACGCCCCCGACCACGTGCATGGACCGGGCTGCGGGCACGACGCCGTGCCGCACGGCGATCATGTCGACTATCTGGTCGATGGCCACCTGCATCATCCGCACGGCGCGCACTGCGACGATCACGGGCCGCTCAAGGCGGCCTGATGCGCAGTCTGACCTGCGCGCGGCTATCATGCGCGCAGGTCAAGTTCTGCGTCCGTTCCATGTCCCTTCATCCAGCCGGCGCCGCATGGCAGGCGCCGGCGTTGTTCATGCCGTCCGCCCTGCGCGGCTGGCTCACCGATCCGCACTCGCTCACATCGCGCATCCGCGCGCGCTGCCGCGCCTTTTCGGTGCGGCCGCTGCGCCAGTGTGCCGCGCGTGGCGAACGAGACGAAGCCCCGTTGCTCGGTGTGCCGCCAGCGCGGCGGGTGCGCGTGCGCGATGTGCTGCTGTACGCCGACGGCGTGCCGGTGGTGTTCGCGCACAGCGTGGTGCGCCTGCATGACGTGACCGGCGCCTGGCACATGTTCGCCGGTGTCGGCGTGCGGCCCCTGGGAGAACTGCTGTTCGCCGACGCGCGCATCGCGCGTTCGCCGCTGTCGGTGCGCCGGCTCGACGACCGTCACCCGCTGTACCGGCGTGTTCGCGCAGCCGGCATCGTGACCGATGCACCGCTGTGGGCGCGCCGCTCGCTGTTCCTGCGCGCCGGCCGGCCGCTGCTGGTGACGGAAGTATTCCTGCCGGCGATCGTGGGGCTCGCGCCATGAACCTGCTGGCGCGGCTCAATGCCTGGGAACGCCTGATGCGGCTCGACAAGCCGATCGGCATCCTGCTGCTCGCCTGGCCGACACTGTGGGCGCTGTGGGTCAGCGGCGGCGGCAAGCCGTCGCCCTTCATCCTCTGGATATTCATGCTGGGCACGGTGCTGATGCGCAGTGCCGGCTGCGTCATCAACGACTTTGCCGACCGCAATTTCGACGGTCATGTCGAGCGCACGCGCAAGCGGCCACTGGTGACCGGCGAGGTCGGTACGCGCGAGGCGCTGCTGCTGGCGGCCGCGCTTGCGCTGTTCGCCTTCATCCTCATCCTCCCGCTGCACCGGCTGGTCCTCCAGCTGTCGTTCGCGGCGCTGTTCCTCGCCGCGAGCTACCCTTTCACCAAGCGTTTCTTCGCCATTCCACAAGCCTGGCTGGGTGTGGCCTTCGGTTTCGGAATCCCGATGGCCTATGCGGCGCAGCTGTACACGGTGCCGAACGAAGCCTGGTTGCTGCTCGTCGCCAATGTGTTCTGGGCCATCGCCTATGACACCGAATACGCCATGGTCGATCGCGAGGACGACCTGAAGATCGGCATCCGCACGTCGGCCATCACCTTCGGCCGCTTCGACGTCGCCGCAGTAATGATCTGCTACGGCACCACGCTGTCACTGCTGGCGATTTACGGCCAGCTGGAAAATCTCGGCCTGCCTTATTACCTGGGTCTGCTGGTCGCGGCCGGCATCGCAACCTACCACTACACGCTGATCCGCGAGCGCGACCGAGCACGCTGTTTTCGCGCCTTCCTGCACAACAACTGGCTGGGTGCCGCCGTGTTCGCCGGCATAGTGGCCGACCATGCGTTGCGCTGAGGAACAGTGTCCGCGGGTTGATGCACCGGCGTTCTGGATCGCGACACTTTTTCGTCTGCTCGCCGGATGAAAAAGGGGCCACCGGCAGTGCGCCGGCGGCCCCTTCAAGCGACTGAATCGCTCAGCCGCGACGACGGGCGGCGAAGCCGATCAGGCCGAGACCGGCGAGCAGCATCGCATAGGTTCCGGGTTCCGGAACCGGCATGACTTCGACGCTCAGCACCGGGCGGGCCAGCGGCGCACCGTACTCCGACGTGAGGAAGTCGATGCCGTTGCTGCCGGCTGCATACGGCATCAACGCCCAGCCGTAACCCGGCACGCTGCCGCTCTGCATGGCTTGCAGCGAAGCGGTGAGGTCTATCGTGAGCCAGTCGTCGGCACCGACGTTCTCTGCGCCGTTGTTCGCGCCGAAGGCGGCCAGCACGGTGGTGGACGCATCGCTGCCGTCGGTCTGGACGCCGTTGACCAGACTGTTCCAGGTGGCGCTGCCCTGCGCCCAGTCGACCAGCATGTCGTGCACCGTCATGCCGCTGCCGGGGTTCGTGATGTAGATGCTCAGGGTCGCCGACACGATGGTGTCAGTCGCACGGATCTGACCGGCGCTGTTGCCGAACAGGTTGTCGAAGCGGATCAGGCCTTGATTGGGCTTGGCACCCGGGCTGCCGTCGTCGCCGTCGACGCTGATTTCTTCTGCGTCGCCGTAGTTGGTGTTGGTCGAATCACCGCCGCCGGCGGTAAGGTTGCTGCGGATCACGGTGTCCTGCGTGCCGGTATAACCGCCGACACCCTGCTGGAAGGTGAGCGTCGTGCTGGTCGCGGCAAAGGCCGGCGATGCGAGGGCGGCCGACAGGGCGACTGCGATGAGTGTGAATTTCATGAGACTTTTCCTTTGGTGAATGCGCGGGACCGCGCGTGGGCGTCCCGCGCCAGGCAATCAGGCCTTGCGGCGACGGGCGGCAGCACCGATCAGGCCGAGACCGGCCAGCAGCATCGCGTAGGTTTCGGGTTCCGGAACGGCGGCGGTGATGCTCAGCAGGTCGCCCGAGCGCAGCGCGTTGGAATTGATCGTCCAGTTGATGCGGCCCGGCTCGCCGGTCGGGTTGCCGACGAGGACGTCGACGTATTCCGAGCCCGGGAA
This sequence comes from Methyloversatilis sp., assembly GCF_030698125.1. Lineage (GTDB taxonomy): Bacteria > Pseudomonadota > Gammaproteobacteria > Burkholderiales > Rhodocyclaceae > Methyloversatilis. The sequence continues at coordinate 70,852 of NZ_JAUYNV010000010.1, read as the reverse complement.
GCTGATCGACGCGACATTGCCTTCGCCATTCAGGCTGACGATGGCGTTGGCGTTGAAGGTGGTGACGCTGCCGACGCTGTCGAAGTTCGACATGCTCAGCGTGAACACCAGGTTGTCGATGCCGGTACCGGTCAGGTTGCGGATGACGCTGCTGAAGGTGATCGGCGAGCCGTTGTCATCGGCGTCGATTTCATAGTTCAGCGTGACCGGCGCCAGATTGGCGAAGTCGATGTCGAATGAAATGATGCCGGCGCCGCTGAAGTCCTCAACGACGGTGCCGCCGGTGGTGATGGCGTTCTGGAAGGTGGCGGCCTGTGCCGGGATGGCAGCGAGGGCGAGCAGGGCGCACGAGGCGAGCAGTTTCTTCATGGTACGGAGTCCTTTCGGTGTGCAGACGGCAATGCGCCGCCTGCGATGGCTATCGACGGAGATGGATTACAGATTGCCCTTGGCCCACGGACCGGTGATCGCGTAGGTGATGCCCGGGGTGTAGTTGTTGACGAACAGGATGCGTCCGGTCGGATCGAAGCAGGCGCCGGCGAATTCCGCACCCAGCTGGTTGCCGGTGCCGCCGAGCAGGGTCTTGCCGGCCGCGGCGTACTGCGCGGCGGTGAAGTTCACATTGCTCTTTGCGAACATGTACGGCATGCCGTCGTTGCCCAGACCGAACAGGCGCAGGCCGTTGCCCAGTTCATCAGAGCTGGTGCCGCCGTCCTCGCAGCACAGCAGACCGCCGCGCGGGCTGACAGTGATGTTGTCGAGATTGTTGCCGGCCCGCTGGTTCGAGCTCACGTAGATGGCCTTGACGTGCTGCGTGGCCAGTGTCAGTTCCCATACGCAGCCTTCGCCACCGGCCGAGGTATCGACGATGTACACCTTGCCGGCGTGATACCAGATGCCTTCGCCGCGCAGCATGCGGGCGCAGCCTGCTGCCCAGGCCTGGGCGAACGGGCCGCTGACATTGCGGTTCGAGCCGAGCACGTTGATTGAGGTCGGTGCAGCGTCCGGGTCGGCGATTTCAACCCATTCCAGCACGTACTCGTCGCCAACGCAGGGCGAGGTGAAGCCGGTCTGATTCACTTCTTCGAGCGTGGCGTAGCTCGAGCGGATGATCTGCTTGATGCGGGCGGCGTACAGCTTGCCGCCGTCGGCATAGGTGTTCTCGCCGCCCGCGTCGTTGTCAGGCACGAAGCGGTAGAGTGCGGACACCGGGCTCGCGTCCTCGGTCTCGTAGGCGTGATTGGTTGTCGGGTCAACAGCGACGGCTTCGTGGCGGAAGCGGCCCATGTCGACGATGGGCTGGGCGGTGGTGTCGTCCGGATCCGCGCACACTTCGAACACGTAGCCGTGCTTCTTGCCGCCGACGCTGCTGCGGTCGGTGGTGTTCTCTTCGCAGGTGAGCCAGGTTTCCCACGGGGTTACGCCGCCGGCACAGTTGGTCATGGTGCCGCCGAGGCTGGGGCGGATCTCGACCAGGTTGCCGTCGCGCACGATGAGCGTGGTGGTGCCGCCGGCGGGCTTGTTGCCGGTGCCGTCCTTGTCGTAGGTCGGTGCATTGACCAGACGCGGCGCCGACGAAGTACCGAGTTCGTGGTTGCGGATCAGGGTCAGTTCGGTGCTGCGGCCGACGCGGCGGCTGCGCACGACGGCCATGCCGTCATGGGCGTTCGGGCTCAGCTTGCCGTCGGTCATCACGTCGTCGCGCCAGCCCATGGACTTGTAGCTGAAGCCCGCCGGCAGCATCAGCAGCGGCAGGCCGGTCGTCAGGTCGGCCACCGGAGCCACGATGCCGTACGGGCTTGCAACCATTGTGGTCAGACGGGTACAGGCCTGGGCTTCGGCGTTGCGTGCAGCCATCATGCCGAAGGTGGTGACGAAGGGCGCAGCGGCCAGCGAGGCCGAGCCTTTCAGCATGTTGCGGCGGGTCGTATTGACCGGCGTCTTGGATGAGTTGTCGTTCATGCAGGGTCTCCATGAGTGGTCGTAGTGCGCGTTGCAGATGCAGACGTGCGACGGGCGACGCGGGGCCTGTCGGCGCCCGGCAATCGCCCTCTACGATGCGCGAAGCCCGTTAATGACTCGTGACCTCACGATGAAGCCTTCTGGTAACCCTCGGTCATAAGGATGATCCGAATGGCACATTGCGTGCTGCAAAAGAATCAGCGTGCAGCGAGATGGCCCAGCGTCGCCAGCGCCGCGTCGACGCGCGCGTCCCAGCGCACGGCGCACATGAGGCGCACGCAGTTGCGATACTTGTTCTGCGGCGAAAACATCGGTCCGGGCGAAATGCTGATGCCGGCCGCCAGCGCCTGCGATTGCAGTTGCAGCGCATCGACATGCTCCGGCAGTTCCAGCCACAGGATGAAACCGCCGGCCGGTCGCGTGCAGCGGGTGCCGGCCGGAAAGTGGCGCGCGATGGCGGTCTGCATGCGTGCCATCTGTTCTGCGTACTGGCGGCGCACGCGAACGAGGTGGCGGTCCCAGCGGCCGGTCGCAAGGTAGTCGGCCAGCGCGCGCTGCGGCAGCAGGGCGGTGGCCATCGTGCTGCCGTACTTGAGCTGTTCGACTTCGCGCCGCCAGCGGCCGGCGACGATCCAGCCGATACGCAGACCGGGCGCAATCGTCTTGGAGAAGGACGAACACAGCAGCACATGGCCGCTGCGGTCCCAGGCCTTGGCCACGCGCGGGCGCTCGCCGTCGTGTGCCAGTTCTCCGTAGATGTCGTCTTCGATCAGCGCGATGCCGCGTGCCGACAGCATCTGCACGAGGCGTCGCTTGTGCGCGTCCGGCACCGACGCGCCGCTCGGATTGCTGAAGCTGGTGCAGGTCAGGCAGGCCTTGACCGGCCAGCGCTCCAGCGCCAGTTCGAGCGCATCCGGGCTGATGCCGGTCTGGGGATCGGTGGGGATTTCGAGTGCCTTCAGGCCGAGCGATTCGATCAGCTGCAGCGTGCCGAAGAAGGCCGGCGATTCGATGGCCACGATGTCGCCCGGCTGCGTCGTTGCACGCAGCGCCAGGGTCAGCGCCTCCTGGCAACCGGTCGTGATCACGATGTCGTCCGGGTGGATCTGGCAGCCTGACTCCACTGCACGGCGCGCGATCTGCACGCGCAGCGCTTCCTCGCCGACGAACTCGCCGTAGCGCGCACTGCCCGCGTCGTCATGACGCAGGGCGCGCGCGAGACTGGCGCGCACGTCCTTCACCGGCAGGAAGTCGGCGTGCGGAATCGCGGTGCTGAACACCAGCAGGTCGTCCCGGTGCGAGGCGCGCATGACTTGCGCGACGCGCTCCGACATCGTCACTTCGCCCGGCGATTCATGGTCGCAGGTCTGGCAGGCGCGCGGCGGCAGCGCCTCCGGCATGCGCGCGAAGAAGCCGGATTGCGGCCGCGCTTCCACCCACCCCTGCGCTTCGAGCCTGCGGTAGGCGGAGATGCAGGTGGCGATGCTCAGTTGCTGCTGCTGCGCGATGCGCCGCACCGACGGAAGGCGCTGGCCGGGCGGATACACGCCAGCGCGGATATCGGCGCGCAGCCGGTCGGCGAGTGCTTCATAGCGGTTCATGCGGTGCTCCCGTAAAGCCTGACTCACTGTACTGCCGCACGATTCGCACGCATCGATACAGTTGCCGGTGCGGCGCATCGGTACAGCATCATGCGATACGAAACTGTACCGGTTCAAACATGAACCGGTGTATCTGTATCGCAATGTGGAAGGCGGGGATGATGGGGCCCGGAATACGACACAAGCCCCCAGGAGACCCGTCATGCCGATGATCACGCTGCAGCTTTCCCGCCCGCTCGACGCCGACACCCGCCTCGCGGTGATCCGCGCGGTCACCGACCTGACGGCGGACGTGCTCGGCAAGAAGCGCGAACTGACGGCGATCGCGCTGTCGCAAGTCGAGCACTGGGCGGTCGGTGCGGAGGCGGTTGGCGGATCACTGACCGCCTTCCATCTGGACGTGCGGGTGACCGCCGGCACGAACACCAAGCCGGAAAAATCCACCTATATCCATGCTGTCTGGCAAGCCCTGGATGAGTTGCTCGGTCCGCTGCATCCGGCGAGCTACATCATCGTGACCGACATCGCCGCCGACAGCTGGGGCTATGCCGGCGAAACCCAGGAGGTGCGCCATGTCCGCGCCCGGCTGGCTCCGTGACTGGGCGCGTCAGATGCGCGAAGCCAACCGGCGGCGCCGCGCCCGTGCCGAACTGCGTGCCATGAACGATCTCGAACTGCGCGACATCGGCCTTGGCCGCTCGGACATCCCTTCGGTGCTGTCGGGGCATTTCGGCCGCGTCGATGGCCCGGAAGCGCAAGCCGGCCGATGACGCGTGGCGGTCGGGAATACGCATTCACCCGTGCCGCACCTGGAATGTCGCGCCGACCTGATGCCGCAGCGTGGCGCGCACGCTGAGCCCGTATCACGTCTTGATCGCGCCCCGGATGTTCATCGCCGCCAGGCCAAGCTGCATGGCGATCAGCGCCGGTGCAGCCGCCTGAACGCCCCAGGCGATCCACAGCACATTGCTGAGCATGAACAGCCAGAAGCCGCAGTGGCGTCGATCGACCTGTTCTGACGCCACCAGCCAGGCTGCCGCCATGGTCGCGATCATGGCTGGCCACTGCAGCAGGTCAAGCAGTTCTGCCGGTGGCTGGCCCGACATCAACGACGCTGCCCCACGCGTCCCGAGTGATGGACGCTGCTGCCGGTTGGGCACGTCATGTCGTGTGAGCAATGAACCGCACCCCGTCAGGGGCGCGTGCAGTGCCAACCTGCGCATTGCCCACCTTGTGCCTGACGTAGTCGGCCCACATGATCATCCGGATATCGAAATCGTCACCGTCGGGTTCGACATCGTGCAGACCCGAAAATATTGCAATCAGCGCCGCCTGCTTCGGCGTCATTCCATGCGAAAACGAGTCAGGGACAGGAGTGCTCGAGTCAGCCCGGCGTGGCATCGGCAGTTGCTCCATTCATGGTCGGGGCGGATTGCGCCCGCTTGCAGGTGTTGTGCGACTTCATTCAAGTCGATGAAGCCATGACCAAGAGTGTCCGCAATCAGTCGCCGCGCTGGATTTCCGGCCGATCCGTTTACGGATGCTCGCCGCGCAACGGTGATCGATAGCCGGTGTGTCGTCCGTGCGCTGTCGAACGCTGGCGGTGTGCGATGACTGCGCAGGTGTGTGCCTCTCCGGGGGGCAGCTCCTTTGTGTGATCACGCACAGACTTTCAGTGCCCGGGGCGACATTGTCCCTGCATGAACCCGCGTGGGAAGCATCGTTTGTCTGGCGTCCATCGAACCGAATGATTGATGTCGGTGAATCCGATCCCGTCTGTCGTGCAACGCAACCATGAGTCATGAAAAAACAAAAATCCATTCTACAAATCGCGCCCGGAGTCGGCGCCCCGTCAGGTTGCGCAACGTCTGCGCGCCCTCATTCCGGCAGGATTGAATCGCTTCGCAACATGGAACAGATGACGCGCCAGACCGGTGCGCACGCAGCGCTGATGCGCGTCCCGCTCGACATACCGCCACTGCCTGTGGCGCCCGTTTCGTGGCATGCCACGCAACTCGACGCCCGGGCGACCCGCGAACTGGGCCGCTGGCTGCTGGGCGAGGGCTACCATCACACGACTGTCACGCCGGATACCCACGGCCGGGTACTGGCACACCGTGCCGTGCAGGCCAGAAACCTGCGTGACGTGTTCGGCTGGAGTCAACCGTTCGCGCAGGATCTTCTGCCGTTTGAAGCGCTTGACCTGCTTGTACGCGCCGGTGCCGTAGAACCGGTCGCTGGCGGCCTTTTGCGCAGCCGCATCCGTTTTTCCTCGCTCGACGACCTGTTGCTGGTGCATTCGGCCTATCCGACGACCGCCGCCGACGCGGTCTTCTTCGGTCCGGATACCTATCGCTTCGCCCGGCTCATCGAACGCACGCTGTCGCAGAGCCGGACACCGATCTGGCAGATCATCGACGTGGGCTGCGGCACCGGCGCCGGTGGCCTGTTCGCTGCGCGCCGGCTGGGTGCGACGGCGCACCTGACGCTGCTCGATCTGAGCGATGCCGCACTGCATTGCGCGCGCATCAACGCTGCTGTCTTCGGCATCCGCGCCGACTGCCGGCGCAGTGATCTGCTGAACAACGTGCAGGGCAGTGCCGACCTGATCCTGTGCAATCCCCCCTACCTGATCGACCCTGCACATCGCCTCTATCGCGATGGTGGCGGCACATACGGAGATGAGATGTCGATGCGCGTCGTCGTTGAATCCTTGCCACGCCTGAGGCCCGGCGGGCGTCTTGTGCTCTACACCGGGAGCGCGATCGTCGACGGCATCGACTCGTTTCGCAGCGCGGTCGAGCCGGTGCTGCTGCGTGCCGGTGCGCGCTTCGATTACAGCGAGCTCGATCCCGATGTCTTCGGCGACGAACTGGACCAGCCGGCGTATGCGGGTGTCGAACGGATCGCCGCGATCGGACTGGTCGTCCATGCGCCCGCTGTGGCGCCGCTCCGCATATGAATGAAGACCTTCACAGACGGCTGGCCCGATTGAACCATCATCGGCTGCAGCCTGGCATGGCCGACGCGCACTGGCGGGCCGGCTTGCGCGAACAGTCGATCCTGCGCGAACTTGAGGGCGTGTTCATCGAAGCCGAGCGGGCGACGTTGACCGAACAACTCGATGCCGTCCCGACCGATGCAGATGCGTTCATGAAGTGGTTCGAAAGCCTGGCCAGGTCCGGCCCGGGGCAGGACGATCCCCTGTTCCGCTGGCTCGCCGATTCTGCAAGTCTGGCCCAGATGCGCTGGTTCATCTGTCAGGAAATTGCCGGCGAGGCAGGCTTTGACGATCTGGTTGCACTGACTCAACTCGGTTTGCCGCGGCAGGCGAAGCTGGAACTGGCGCGTAACTACTGGGACGAAATGGGTCGGGGCCACGAAGACGGCATGCACGGTCCGATGCTTGAAGAGACGGCGCGCGAGCTGAATCTGAAGCCGGAAATGTCGAACACGGTATGGGCCGCACTTGCGCTGGCCAATCTGATGCTTGCGCTGGCGAGCAACCGGCGCTACGCGTGGCAATCGATCGGTGCGCTGGGCGCAGTCGAAATGACCGCACCCGGCCGTGTCGGTCTGGTCAATGACGGCCTGAAACGACTCGGTGTGCCGACACCGGCCCGTCGCTACTTCCAGCTGCATGCCGGACTCGACGTACAGCATTCGCTGTGCTGGAACCGCGAGGTGATCCGGCCGCTGGTGGCGGCCGATCCTTCACTGGCGCGACCCGTTGCGGAAGGGGCACTGCTGCGATTGCGCTTTGGCGCCCGCTGCTTCGCGCAATACCGCGACGAACTGTGGATGGATCCCGCCGCATCGCCCGCAGTGATGGCACGCAACGCGGCGTGAGGTCATGCGACCTGCGTGTGCTGTCGAACGGACCGCCCGGGTGCAAGGCTTGAAGCTGCGTCGACAAAAAGCCGCCCCTGCGCATCTTGCTGCAGATTGCCGACCACCCGATCCGGAGGATTTGATCGCGGAAAGAAAGGCCAGTCCTTCCTTCATCGTGTTGTACGAACTGCCGCTGAGCGATGCACCCCGGGCGTACCAGCACTTCGGCGCGAGTGACGACGGCTGGACCAAGATGGTACTGAAGCCGGGTTCGTAACGTCCGCCTGTCGGCAGCGTCGGTCGAATCGGCGTGACCTATCGCTGCACGCAGTGACGCAGGGCCGCGGCGACGGTTGCGAAATGGATGTCCACGATGTCGTCGATGTTTTCCGCGTAGCCCCCGGCCATCGCAATGGCCAGCGGCAGACCGCGGGTGCGGCACCAGTCGAACACCCGGGTGTCGCGCGCGGCCAGCCCGGACTTGCTGAGCTTGAGCCGGCCGAGCCGGTCGCCCTCGAACGGGTCGGCGCCGGCCAGGTAGATGACGAACTGCGGCGCAAAACGGCATTCGAGCGTGGCCAGTGCGTCGTCGAGCGCGGCAAGATAGGCCTCGTCGCCGGTGCCGTCGGGCAGTGAAACGTCGAGGTGGCTGCATTCCTTGCGGAACGGGAAGTTGCGGTCGCCGTGCAGCGACAGCGTGAAGACATCGTCAGCTCGTCCGAGTATCTCCGCCGTGCCGTCGCCCTGATGCACGTCGAGGTCGACGATGGCCACGCGTTCGATGCCGTGTTCCGCCTGCAGCAGGCGCGCCGCAACCGCGGCATCGTTGAATACACAGTAGCCAGCGCCGCTGGCGTGTTTGGCGTGGTGCGTGCCACCAGCCAGATTGACCGACACACCGTCGCGCAGCGCGCTCCTGCAGGCGGCGATGGTGGCGCCGGCTGAGCGGCGCGAACGTTCGATCATCTGCGGCGACCACGGAAAACCGATCATGCGCACTTCCTGCGTCGTCAGGTCGCCGCGGCTGACGCGCGCCACATAGGTGGCGTCGTGCGCACGGAACAGTTCGGCGTCGGTCGCCGCCGGCGGTACGCGCAGCGTCACGCCCGGGAGTTCTGCGGCGACGCGTTCGCGCAGCCGGCGGTACTTGTCCATCGGAAAGCGATGGGTTTCGGGCAGCGGCAGGACGAAGTGATCGGCGTACCAGGCGAGCATGTCGGGTGTGGAAGCGAGGCGGTCGGGCATTCTGACAGCGGGCCGCAGATGACGGTTGCGACAGCTGTGCCGGAACGTCGACGGCGAATCGATGTCTGTGGCGGCATCCGGGGTACGGCGCCGTCACTTATCGCTTACCATCGGCCGCGCCCTGTGCGGGATGCAGCAGGGTGCGATGCACGGGAGCCGCACCACGACATGAAATACACGGATTTGCGCGATTTCATCGCGCAGCTCGAAAAATTGGGCGAACTGAAGCGCGTCGCGCGCCCGGTGTCGCCGAATCTTGAAATGACCGAAATCTGCGACCGCGTCCTGCGCGCGCAAGGCCCGGCCATCCTGTTCGAGAACGCTGCCGGCTTCGACATGCCGGTACTGGGTAACCTGTTCGGCACGCCGGGCCGGGTGGCGCTGGGCATGGGTGTCAGCGGCGAGAAATGGGCCGAGGCGCTGCGTGACATTGGTCGCACGCTGTCGATGCTGAAGGAACCCGAACCGCCGAAGGGCCTGCGCGATGCATGGGACAAGCTGCCGATGATCCGGCAGGTGTTTTCCATGGCGCCGAAAAGGGTGTCGTCGGCCGCCTGCCAGGAAGTCGTGTGGGAGGGGAAGGATGTCGACTTCGGCCGCCTGCCGGTGCAGACCTGCTGGCCGGATGACGCCGGGCCGCTGATCACCTGGGGCCTGGTCGTGACGCGCGGGCCGGACAAGAAGCGGCAGAACCTCGGCATCTATCGCCAGCAGGTGATCGCGCCGGACAAGGTGATCATGCGCTGGCTGGCCCACCGCGGCGGCGCTCTCGATTTCCGCGACCATGCGCGCAAATTCCCGGGCACGCCGTTTCCGCTGTCGGTCGTGCTCGGCTGCGATCCGGCGACGATACTCGGTGCGGTGACGCCGGTCCCCGATACGCTGTCCGAGTACCAGTTCGCCGGCCTCTTGCGCGGCAGCCGGACCGAACTGGTGAAATGCATCGGCAACGATCTCGATGTGCCGGCCAGCGCCGAAATCGTGCTCGAGGGCGAACTGCGCCCGGACACGAACCACCCGTCCGGCTACGAACACGCGCCGGAAGGGCCGTTCGGCGACCACACCGGCTACTACAACGAGGTGGCGGAGTTTCCGGTGTTCACGATCACGCGCATCACGATGCGCAGGAATCCCATCTACCACTCCACTTATACCGGCAAGCCGCCGGATGAACCGGCCATGCTGGGCGTGGCGCTGAACGAGGTGTTCGTGCCGCTGCTGCAGAAGCAGTTTCCGGAAATCACCGATTTCTATCTGCCGCCGGAAGGGTGCTCGTACCGTCTGGCCGTGGTGTCCATGCGCAAGCAGTACCCCGGTCACGCCAAGCGCGTCATGTTCGGCGTGTGGAGTTTCCTGCGCCAGTTCATGTACACCAAGACCATCATCGTGGTGGACGAGGACGTGGACATCCGCAGCTGGCAGGAGGTGATCTGGGCGATGACCACGCGCATGGACGCGCGGCGCGACACGGTCATCGTCGACAACACGCCGATCGACTACCTTGATTTCGCGAGCCCGGTTGCCGGTCTCGGCTCCAAGATGGGGCTGGATGCGACCAACAAGTGGCCGGGCGAAACCACGCGCGAATGGGGGCGAACGATCACGATGGACGCTGACGTGAAACGCCGGGTCGACGCGATGTGGTCCGAGCTGGGGCTTTGAGTTTTCTGCCGCGGTCAAACAACAAGAGGAATGCACCATGGCCATCGGCCTTTACATCATCGGCGACGAAATCCTGTCCGGGCGTCGTCAGGACGGCCACTTCGCCAAGGTTCGTGCGCTGCTCGCCGAACGCGGCCTGCAACTGTCGTGGGTGAGTTATCTGGGCGACGAGCGCGAACGGCTGATCGAAACCTTCCGCCGCACCCTGGCGACCGACGACATCGTTTTCTCATGCGGCGGCATCGGCGTCACGCCGGACGATCACACGCGGCAAGCCGCTGCTGCAGCGCTGGGTGTCGAGTGTGTGCTGCATCCGGAAGCCGAGGCGCAAATCCGCGCCCGCTTCGGCGCCGAAACGACCGAGAATCGCCTGCGGCTCGGCGAGTTTCCAGCCGGCAGTCAAATCATTCCGAATCCGTTCAACCGCATTCCGGGTTTCAGCTGCGGCCATCACCACTTTGTGCCCGGCTTCCCCGAAATGGCCTGGCCGATGATCGAGTGGCTGCTCGACAACCCTTACCGCGACCTGCACCACACGAGCGCCTGGCGCGAATCTTCGGTCTATGTGCCGAATGCGCATGAAAGCAGGCTGCTCGACATGATGGAAGCGATCGAGCGCGAGCATGGTGTGACGGTGTTCAGCCTGCCCTGCTTCGGCAATGCCGAACGCGCCTATCCGCACATCGAACTGGGTGCCAAGGGCGAACCCGCAAAAGTCGCCGCAGCGATGGCGGCCATGCGCCACGAGCTCATGCTGCGCGGCCTGACTGTGCAGGATGCCGCCGACCGCTGACGGTCAAGCTCGCGCAAGAACGTGCTTCGCAGGAGCAGCGGTTCCGATGCAGACGCCTCACACCCGGATCGACAGACGAAAAAAAGCCCCGCACTCGGCGGGGCCTTTTCATTCAGCTTGAAGATTCAGGCGGCTGCCTTCTTCTTCGCGGCGGTGCTGGCCGAACCCACGGCACGCACGGTGGCCGAGGTTGCTGCATTCACATTGGCTTCAGCCATTTCCACAGCTTGCTTGGCAGCCTTGCTCATGCTGTCGTAGGCGCTGTTGGCGGCGGCGATGGCCGACTTGACGGCGGCGACGGCGACGTCCGAACCGGCCGGAGCTTGCTTGGCAGCCTGGTCGAGCGTGGTGCTGACGGCCTTGTTCACTTCACCGACCTGGGCTTCAACAACCTTGGTCAGTTCTTCCTGGGTTTGCGAGAAGATTTCATAGACGCTGCGCGAGTAGGCAACGGCCTTTTCGATCGACGGCTGCACCAGACCGCTTTGCAGCGAAACGATGTCCTGCACGTCCTTCGCACCCATCATGGTCTTCACGTTGGCGACGCTGTCTTCCAGCATCGAACGGGCGGTGTTCAGGTTCAGGGCTGCGAGGCGCTCGGTGCTTGCGAAGGCGGTGTTGGCCAGCGTCAGCATCGCTTCGATGGTGTTCTTGTTTGCAGCGGCGAAATGTTCGGTCGTGAAAGCCATGGTGAAAGTCTCCATACATATGATTGAAAGAGCGACCACGAAGCGAACAAGACGTTAAACGCTGACGGGCCACCGAAATGCGTGCAGCTCATACAAACCAAGCAGCGTCTGTATTGCACCGCACCATGAGGACGATTATAGGGGTGGTCCACACGAAGTCAAGCTGTTTTTGCTGCACTGCACACAAAAACTTGAAATAGACTTAAGCAACAGAATCAATATGATGTGAACGATCGTTCAGATCGAAGCCTGTGCAACCGCTGCGCGTCAAATATATGCAGGTGTATATCGTCAGGTCAGTTCCGACAGCAGTCTTGCTGCGGTGCGCTCGGTCTCGCGCAGATACGACGTGCCATGAAGGTTGTAGTGGTTGAGCAGGTGGTACAGCCGGTACAGCGCGCGTCGCGACGAGGCATTCGGATGCAGCGGTGCGCTCTGCAGGTAGGTGGCGTACATCGTCGTCGGAAAGCCGCCGAACATTTCGGCCAGCGCGAAATCCGCTTCGCGGTCGCCGTAATGCACCGCCGGGTCGAATACCGTCGGGCGGCCATCGCCATCGACGCCGGCATTGCCGTGCCACAGGTCGCCGTGCAGCAGTGATGCCGCCGGGCGATAGTCGAGGAACAGCGCGCCGATCCGCTCGACGATGCCCTGTAGGTCGCTGACCAACGACCCGCGCAGCCCGCCTTCTACCGCGGTCGCGAGCTGCGGCAGCAGGCGCTTGCGAGCGAAGAACAGCGGCCACGATTCCGAGCTGCCGTTTTCCTGACGGCTGTCGCCCAGCCAGTTGTCGCGGTTCAGGCCGTAATGCGGCCCGTGCACAGCGTGCAGCGCGGCCAGTGCTTCGCCGAAGCGCCGGCCGTCGTCGGCATCGCGCACCGGCTGCAGATCCAGCCATTCGAGTGCGAGCCACGCATACGTGTCGTGGCTGGCTTGCGAACGTATGGCCGGTACGCGGAAGGTGTCGGTCTGCGTCAGCAATGTCAGGCCGTCGGCTTCGGCCGCGAATACGGCAGCCCGGTCGGCCGGCAGGAGCTTGACGAACAGCGGCCCGTCGCCGGTATCGATCCGCAGCGCCCGCCGGGTGCGCCCGGCCGGCAGTTCGCTGAATGTCTCGAATCGGCTGCCCAGCGTCGCGACGATATGCTGTGCCAGCGCCTCCAGCGTCACGCGCCCTGGCCCCAGCTGTCGGCCAGGCGCGCATTGGCTGACGACAGCCGGCTCGCCAGCACCTGCAGGAATACTTCGTAGAAACGCATGCGGCAGGTTTCGGACGCGCGGCGGATGCGCTCGCCGTCGATCACGAACAGCAGGCTGTCGGTATTGCTATGCACGTCGTTGGCGCGCAGCTTCTGGTCGCGTGCGACGATGGACATTTCGCCGCAGCACTCGCCGGCGGTCAGGATGGTCAGCGTACGGCCAAACTTCGATACCGATACATCGCCTTCGGCAATCACGTACAGGTGGTCGCCCTGTTCGCCATCCTTCATCAGCAATGTGCCGGCGGCGACGCGTTCGAGTCGCGCGAAACGCGCGACTTCCCACAGTTCGACATCGCTGAAGTCGGTGAAGAAAGAGAGGGTGCGCAACAGCCGGAAGTGTTCCGCCGAATCGGAATCTTTGTCGCGCGGCCTGAGCCTGCGGTTGCGGAACGCCTGGGCGAGGTCGTGCGTGAATCCGGTCCAGTTCGCGTAGCGCAGCGCAATGTCCTTGTGCATGGCGCGGGCGACCACGGCGTCGAGCGCCGGCGGCAGGCCGGGCCGGTGCACAGAAGGTGGCGGCGGCTCGACGTGGATGATCTGGTACACGAGGCTGTAGTTGTTGCTGGCCTGGAATGGAAGCTCGCCGGCCAGCAGCTGGTACAGCACGACGCCGAGAGAATAGATGTCGGTCTGGTGGTTCAGCGGCATTTCGCGCACCTGCTGCGGGCTCATATAGGCCGGCGAACCGACGCCTTCGACCTGGGTGCGCTGGTTGGCGGTAAACATCGCGGCGCCGAAATCGCTCAGCTTGATGTCGCCGTCGCGCGTCAGCAGGATGTTGGCCGGCTTGATGTCACGGTGCGTGATGCCGAGCTGGCAGGCGTAGTCGAGTGCGCGGGTGCACTTGAACATCAGTTCGACGATGCGCTCGACCGGCAGCAGGAACGGCCGCTGGGTGTGCGCGTCGAGCGTGCCGCCGGCCACGTATTCCATGACGATCCACGCTTGGTCGTCGCCGACCACCGCGTCGTAGATCGGAACGATGTGCGGGTGCTGCAGCTTGTCGGCCAGCGACGCCTCGTTGATCAGCAGGTTGCGGTGCATCTTGCCGCGCGTGCGGTCGTTCAGCACGTCGGGATCGATGCACTTGATCGCCACCTCGCGCTGCGTGGCCGGATCCCACGCGAGCCAGACGGTGCTCGTGCTGCCGCGACCGATGATGCGCCGCAGCTGGTAGCGGCCGAGCGTGCTGCCGGCCTGGTAGTCCTTCGGACGCAGGCTGTCCATCGTTCAGACGTTGGTGAGCCGCTGGTTGGCCAGCGCCAGCCGCTCGACGAGGATGCGCAGGAAGGCGCGGTCGAAGCGGTGGCGGCAAGGTTCGGACGCGCGCTCCAGTGCGGCATTGGCCAGATGGATCACGACCGACTCGCACAGCGTCGACACATCGGCGCCGCGCGTGCCGCGCTCCGGCGTCAGCCAGGCCATTTCGCCGACGCATTCGCCGGCCGACAGTACGTTCAGCAGCTTGCGCGCCTTGGTCACCTTCACTTCACCCTCGGCGAGAATGAAGAAGCCGTCGGCTGCATCGCCCTCGCGCAACAGCATCTGGCCGCCGGCCACGCGATGCCATTCGCCCAGCCGCACCACTTCCCACAGTTCGACATCGGTGAAATCGCGGAAGAAGGCGAGCCGGCGCAGCGAGTTGAATTTTTCGCTGTCGGCGATACGGTTGTCGTGTTCGCGCAGCGATTCGCCGCGGAAGGCTTCGGCCAGATCGAAGGAAAAGGCGTCCCAGGTCGGGTAGCGGTCGTCGAGCGACTTCTGCAATGCGCGCATCACGATGGCGTCCAGCGCCGGCGGCAGCTCGGGCCGCAGCGCCGATGGCGGCACCGGCTCGGCGTGCGTGATCTGGTACATCATGCTGTAGTTGTTGCTGCCCTGGAACGGCAGCTGGCCGGTCAGCAACTGGTACATCACCACGCCGAGCGAAAAGATGTCGGTCTGGTGGTTCAGCGGGTGTTCCTTGATCTGCTGCGGACTCATGTAGGCCGGCGAGCCGACGCCCGACACCTGGGTTTCGCTGGCCGAGATCGACATCGCGGCGCCGAAGTCCGACACCTTCACATTGGTGCCCGGCTGGTGGTGACCATCGTTGCGCGGCTCTTCCACGCGCATGATGTTGGCCGGCTTCAGATCGCGGTGGATCACCCCGAGCCGCCACGCGAAGTCGAGCGCGCGCGTGCATTTGAAAATCATTTCAAGCACGTCGCCGATCGGCAGCAGCCGGTCCGGCCGGGTGTGCGGCTCCAGCGTGCCGCCACGCACGTATTCCATGACCAGATACGCCGGATCGGCGTCGGCCACCGCGTCGTAGATCTGCACGATGTGCGGGTGGGTCAGCTTGCCCGCCAGCGAGGCCTCGGCGATGAAGAACTTTTTCTGGAAACGCTCGGACTTGCCGCCTTCGCCGTCGGCCACACCGCGCGCGACGATCTTGATCGCCACGTCGCGGTTGCCGAACGGGTCGTGCGCGAGGAATACCTTCGAGGTCGCGCCTTCGCCGAGCAGGCGCTGGATGCGGTACTTGCCGAGCAGGTCCATGTCAGCGGCCGGCCGGGTTGGGAGCAAACAGCGGCCTGGGGTCGGCCATGGCTCAGCCCGCCGCCAGGCGGGCGCGGGCGCGCACGATGGCGGCGCGCACCTGTTCCGGCGCCGTGCCGCCGATGTGATTGCGCGCCGACAGCGATCCTTCGACCGTCAGCACCGCATACACGGATGCGTCGACCAGCGGCGAGAACGATTTCAGCTCGTCGAGCGACAGGTCGGACACGTCGCATCCTTTCTGTTCAGCCAGACGCACTGCACGGGCCACCGCCTCGTGCGCGTCGCGGAACGGCAGGCCGCGCTTGACCAGCCAGTCGGCCAGGTCGGTGGCGGTGGCGAAACCCTGACGCAGTGCGGCGCGCATCGCATCGGGCTTGACCCGGATGCCGGTCATCATGTCGGCGAAGATGGTGAGCGTGTCGCGCAGCGTGTCGGCGGTGTCGAACAGCGGTTCCTTGTCTTCCTGATTGTCCTTGTTGTAGGCCAGCGGCTGGCCCTTCATCAGCGTGAGCAGCCCGACCAGATGGCCGTTGACGCGGCCGGTCTTGCCACGCACCAGTTCGGGCACGTCCGGGTTCTTCTTCTGCGGCATGATCGACGAGCCGGTGCAGAAGCGGTCGGCCAGATCGATGAAACCGACGCGCGGGCTCATCCACAGGATCAGTTCTTCGGACATGCGCGACAGGTGGATCATCACCAGCGCCGCGGCCGCGCAGAACTCGATGGCGAAGTCGCGATCGCTGACCGCGTCGAGCGAATTTTCGGACACCGCCTCGAACCCCAGCTGCTCGGCGACGAAGTGACGGTCGATCGGAAAGCTGGTGCCGGCCAGCGCAGCCGAACCGAGCGGCAGCCGGTTGGTGCGGCGGCGGCAGTCGATCAGGCGTTCGCGGTCGCGCTGCGCCATTTCGAAATAGGCCAGCAGGTGGTGGCCGAAGGTGACCGGCTGCGCCACCTGCAGGTGGGTAAAGCCGGGCATCGCGGTGTCGGTGTGCTGGGCGGCCAGATCGAGCAGGGCGGACTGGAAGTCGGTCAGGCGGGCGAGGATGACGTCGATCTCGTCGCGCAACCACAGCCGGATGTCGGTCGCCACCTGGTCATTGCGGCTGCGGCCTGTGTGCAGCCGCTTGCCGGCGTCGCCGACCAGCGCGGTCAGGCGCTTCTCTATATTGAGGTGCACATCTTCGTCGTCGAGATTCCAGTCGAACTGCCCGTTCTCGATTTCCGCCTCGATCTGCGCCATGCCGCGCCGGATGTCGTCCAGATCGGCCTGCGCGATGATGCCCTGACGCGCCAGCATGGCGGCGTGGGCCAGCGAGCCGCGGATGTCCTGCCGCCACATGCGGCGGTCAAAAAATACCGAAGCGGTGTAACGTTTCACCAGTTCGGACACCGGCTCTGAAAAACGGCCCGACCAGGCCTTGGTCGGCTCGGGCTGCGAAGGATGGCTCATGATGGCAACAGGTAGAAGAAACGCGCGATGAGAAGCGTCGGAAAAAGGACTGCAAGTATAGGCCACCGGGCAGTCTGCCCGTGGCGGAGCGCCGCTTGAGGCCGTCGCGCGCGCCCGACTGGCGCAACCTGGGCGTGGTGCTGCGCACCGTGCTGCTGGTCAATGCACTGGCCGCATTGGCGCTGCTGGCGCGCAATCGCAGCTGGGATGCGCTGCCGCTCGATGCCATGGAGATGGCGGCGCGGGTCGAACCAGCGCTGCTGATGTCGTTGCTGCTGCTTTATCTCGCGGCGCCGCTGTTCGCCCGCCTGCCGGTGCGCGCGGGCTGGGCGCTGGTGGCGCTGTGTGCGCTCGTCTGTACCTTGCTCGCCGAAGCCATGACCGGCTGGGCGATCGAGGACATGAAGGCCTGGCCGGTGCGCGAGGCCCTGTGGGCGCTGCTCGCGTCGGCCGCGGCGATGGTCTATTTCACCGTGCAGGAACGGGCCCTCGGCCCGGCCATCGCGCAGGCGCGACTGATGGCACTGTCGGCGCGCATCCGGCCGCACTTCCTGTTCAACAGCCTGAATGCGGTGCTGGGCATCATGCGCGAGGACCCGCGTCGGGCCGAACGGGCGCTCGAGGAGCTGTCAGACCTGTTCCGCGTGCTGATGCGCGAAAACCGCGAACTGGTCACCCTGGGCGAGGAACTTGCCCTGTGCCGCCAGTACATGGCGCTGGAAAAACTGCGTCTGGGCGACCGGCTCGGCGTGCTGTGGCAGACCGACGGCTGCCCGCCGGACGCCCGCGTGCCGCCGCTGATGCTGCAGCCGCTGCTCGAAAATGCGGTCTATCACGGCGTCGAGCCGATGGCCGGCAATGGCGAAGTCAGGGTCAGCGTCACGCGCAGCGGCAACGAAGTGGTGGTCGAGATCGACAATCCGGCGCCGCCGCGCGACGGCCGGATGTCGGCGCACGGCGGCGGCAACCGCATGGCGCTGGACAATATCCGTGAGCGGCTGATGCTGTTCTTCGATCTCGAAGCACAACTCGATGCAGGCGAACAGGACGGCCTGTACCGGGTGCGCATCCGCTTTCCGTACCGGGCGGCCACATGATCGACCGGCCGGCCGAACTGCGCGTGTTCATCGCCGACGACGAGGCGCCAGCCCGCCTGCGTCTGCGCGCCCTGTTGTCCGACATCGCACCCGAACTGCCCAATCGCGTGGTCGGCGAAGCAGCCAACGGGCATGAGGCGCTCGACGCGCTGCAGGCGCTGCCGCCGCACGATGCGGCCGATCTGGCGCTGGTCGACATCCGCATGCCCGGCATGGATGGCATCGAACTGGCCGCGCACCTCGGCCGGCTGCCTACGCCACCGACGCTGGTGTTCTGCACCGCCTACGACCAGTACGCGGTGCGCGCCTTCGAACTGAATGCCGTCGATTACCTGCTCAAGCCGGTGCGCGCCGCCCGTCTGCTCGATGCGCTGCGCCGCGTGCCCGGCCGGGCGGTGCCGGCCGACGTCGTGCAGAGCCTGTTGCCCGGCGGACGCCTGCACCTGTCGTGCAGCGAACGCGGCCGCATCCTGCTGGTGCCGGTGCGCGATGTGCTGTATCTGCGCGCCGAGCTCAAGTACGTCACCGCGCGCACCGCCGAACGCGAATACCTGCTGGAGGAACCGCTGGCTGCGCTGGAGCAGGAATTCGCCAGCCGATTCGTGCGCATCCATCGCAGCTGCCTGGTCGCGCGCGATGCCGTGGTCGGTTTCGAGCAGGTGCGCGACGGCACCGACGGCCACTGGGCAGTCGTGCTGAAAGGGCTGGAAGAGCGCCTCCCGGTCAGCCGCCGGCAGTGGGCGCAGGTCAAGGCAGAATTCGCGGAAACCGGGCGCGGGTAGCCGTTTCTGCATCGGCACGCGTCGGAGCCGCGAGAAGTGAGATTTTTGTGGGAGCGGCGATCCACTGCCGGCCCTGCATGGCCGGCCGGCTCTGCGGGCGGCGAGCAGTGCTCGCCGAAACCCCCGCTCCGCCCCCGCCGCGATACGCACTTTGCACGGTGACCATCGCGGCACTGATCGCGGCGGGAACGCCGCTCACACACGACGCCACTCCGACAGAAAAATTTTGCGTTGTATGGTGGCTGTGGCGGCGCAGGCGCAGGCTGAGCGGGGTGTGGGGGGCAGCACTCGTCGCACGCACCCCCTTGCCGAATTACCCGCTGTTGCGCAGCGCCGCAGCCACGCCGTTGATGGTGAGGTGGATGGACCGACGGGTGCGTTCGTGGCGGTTGCCGCTGCGGAAACGGCGCAGCAGTTCGACCTGCAGGTGGTTCAGCGGCTCCATGTAGGGGAAGCGGTTGCGAATCGAGCGGGCGAGCAGCGGATTGGTGGACAGCAGTTCCGGCGCGCCGGTGATCTGGCTCACCGCCTCCAGCGTGGACTGCCATTCCGCGCGGATGCGCGAGAAGATCGCGCTGCGCAGCGCCTCGTCCTCGACCAGCTCGGCGTAGCGGCTGGCGATCGCGATGTCGGTCTTCGACAGCACCATGTCGATATTGGAAATCAGCGTCGCGAAGAACGGCCACTCGTGCACGATGGCCTGCAGCCGCGCCAGACCGTCGGCGTGCTTGGCGCGATATTCGTTCACCGCGGTGCCGAAGCCGTACCAGCCCGGCAGCATGAGGCGGCACTGTGACCACGAAAACACCCATGGAATCGCGCGCAGGTCCTCGATCTTCTGGCCCTTCTTGCGCGAGGCCGGGCGCGAGCCGATATTCAGCTCGGCGATTTCCGAAATGACCGTCGACTCCCAGAAGTACTTCTCGAAGCCTTCGGTTTCATAGACCAGATTGCGGTAGGCCTTGAAGGCATAGCCGGACAGCTCTTCCATCGCGTCGGTGAATTCCGGCGGCGCATCGCCTTCGCGCTTGCCCAGCAGCGTCGCCTCGAAGGTGGCGGCGGCCAGCACTTCCAGATTGCGACGGCCGACATCGGGATTCGAATACTTCGACGCGATCACCTCGCCCTGTTCGGTGACCCTGATCTGGCCCTGCACCGCGCCGGCCGGCTGCGCGAGGATGGCCTGGAAGCTCGGGCCGCCGCCACGACCGACCGAACCTCCGCGGCCATGGAACAGACGCAGCCGCACGCCGTGCCGCTTGAACACCTGCACCAGCCGGGTTTCCGCCTTGTACAGCTCCCAGCCCGAAGTCAGGAAGCCGCCGTCCTTGTTCGAATCGGAATAGCCCAGCATCACTTCCTGCGTCGTCGAGCGGGCATCGAGCAGCACGCGCCAGATCGGGATGGTGAAGATGCGGTCCATCACGCGCGGTGCATTGCGCAGATCGCCGATGGTTTCGAACAGCGGAATGATGTTCATCGCGGCGCGCCGCTCATGCACGTTCAGCAGCCCGACTTCCTTCAGGATCAGCGCCACCTCCAGCATGTCCGATACGCCGTCGGCCTTGGAAATGATGTAGTTGGGCAGTGCTTCGGGGCCGTACAGCGCGTGCATCTGAGCCGCCGTGCGGGCGATCGCCAGTTCGCCCTCGGTTTCTTCGGAAAACTGCATGAAGCTCGACGTCAGTGGCCGCGGCGTGCCCAGCTCGTTGATCAGTATTTCGATGCGCTGCTCTTCGCGCAGTTCGAGATAGTTGTTGCACACATGCGCCCGGGCCAAAAGCTCGGCGATCACCCGCTCGTGCACATCGGAGTTCTGGCGCAGGTCGAGCGCGGCAAGGTGGAAGCCGAATACGCGTGCCGCGTGGCGCAGGCGGCGCAGCCGGCCGCGCGCGATCAGTCGCGACTTGTGGCCGATCAGCGAGTCGTGGATCACGTCGAGGTCGCGCACGAATTCGGCGGCGTTGCGATAGGGGTCGGCGTCGCCGACCGCCTTCCACAGCGCCTCGTGCTGATCGAGCGTGCGGGCGGTGGCGGCCAGCCGGGCGTAGATGCCGGCCAGCGCGCGCCGGTACAGCTCGTCCTCGCGGTGCGGCGACTTGTCCGGCGCGGTGGCGGCGAGTACGCGCAGTTCGTCGCTGACATTGTTCAGCATCATCGTCGAACACAGGTCGGTGTCGAGGATGTGCACCTGTGTCAGGTAGTAGTCCAGCGCGCGGGCCGACTGCACGCGCAGCGTCGAGCGCAGCACGTCGGCCGTGACGAACGGATTGCCGTCGCGGTCGCCGCCGATCCACGAACCCATGCGCAGGAAGCTGCCGATGTCGCGCTTGTGCTCCGGGAAGGCCGCTTCGAGCTGGTCTTCGACCGCGTTGTAGACGCGCGGCAGTTCGCGCAGGAAAGTGTAGTCATAGAAGGACAGCCCGTTGATCACCTCGTCGGCGACCGACAGGCGCGTGCGACGCAGCATGCGGGTCTGCCACAGCGAAGTGATCGTGCGCCGCACCGCTTCGTCGTGGTCGGCCAGCTCGTCAGGGGTCAGGCGGGTGCGGTCGCGCTCGTCGATCAGCCGCGCGATCTTCATTTCCTGGCTGAGGATGCTCTTGCGCTGCACCTCGGTCGGGTGGGCGGTCAGCACTGGCACGACAAGCGCGTCGCGGAAGAAGCCAAGAATTTCTTCCGCCGGTACCTTGGCGTCAAGCGCCTTGCCCAGCGCATTGGCCAGCGTGCCCGGACGTGGCGCGTCGCCGGCGATGGCGTGCGCGCGTGCGCGCCGTATGTGGTGCTGGTCCTCTGCGATATTGGCCAGATGCAGGAAGTAGCTGAAGGCGCGCACCACGATGATGGTGTCGTCGTCGCTCAATCCGTTCAGCAGCTTGGCCAGTTCTGCGCGCGCTTCCAGGTCGTCATCGCGGCGGAAGCGCACGCACAGCTGGCGCACGTTCTCGATGATTTCGAACATGCGGCTGCCTTCCTGTTCGCGTACCACGTCGCCCAGCATGCGGCCGAGCAGTCGGATGTCGTCGAACAGCGGCTGGTCCTTGTCGTGTGCGGCGCGTTCATGCGTCGCAACGGGCGTCTGGGCCTGTTGATTCACGTGCAATCCTTCCAGAAGATCGGTCAGGTCGGGAATGACGCTGCCAGCCTGCATTGGCGGGGCAGTGCGTTCCATTCAGGGCTGCTAGAATCCGAGGCCGTTTCGCGCGCTGTCTGCAGGAGCCGGTGGGGCTCCTGATCACGCTGGCGCGCGGTGTGTTCACCTCACGCCCCCTTATCCCTCATGGACTACCCGGCCGGCCTGGAGAACGTGATTTCGGATCTGTCGAATCCCGTCCCGCAGCATGAAACCCAAGCTTACCCGAAGCCCGCGCGTATCGTGATTGCATCACGCGAATCGCGGCTCGCGATGTGGCAGGCGGAACACGTGCGTGACAGATTGTCCGCCCTGTACCCCGGCACCCGGGTCGACATACTGGGCATGACCACCCGCGGCGACCAGATTCTTGACCGTCCGCTGGCCAAGGTCGGCGGCAAGGGGCTGTTCGTCAAGGAGCTTGAAGCCGCGCTGCTTGAAGGTCGCGCCGATCTGGCCGTGCATTCGATGAAGGACGTGCCGATGACGCTGGCCGGCGAATTCGCGCTGGTGGCCACGCTGGAGCGCGAAACGCCGCAGGATGCCTTCGTGTCGTCGCGCTACGCCAGTCTCGACGAGCTGCCCCCGGGCGCCGTGGTCGGTACCTCCAGCCTGCGCCGCGAAGCGCAGCTGCGTGCCCACTTTCCATATCTCGCCGTGACCAGCCTGCGCGGCAATCTCGATACCCGGCTGCGCAAGCTTGACGAAGGCCAGTACGACGCGATCATTCTCGCCGCCGCCGGCCTGAAGCGGCTCGGCCTCGGTGGTCGCATCCGCGCGACCATTCCGGTCGAACTGTCGCTGCCGGCAGCCGGGCAGGGCGCGCTTGGCATTGAGGCACTGTCATCACGACCGGAGGTGGCGGCCTGGCTGGCGCCGCTGGTGTGCGGGCCGTCTCAGGCCTGCGTGCGCGCCGAACGGTCGGTGTCGCGCGCACTGGCCGGTTCCTGCGAAGTGCCGCTGGCCGCCTATTGCGTGGTCGATGGCGGCGCCTTGTGGCTGCGCGCCCGGGTCGCGCTGCCGGATGGCACGCGCATCGCCGCCGCCGAAGTGCGCGGCAACATCGCCCAGCCGGACGAACTGGCTGCCGAATGCGTGGCACTGCTGCGTGCCGACGGTGCGCAGGACATCCTCGACGCCCTGGACACCCGATGACCGGGGCAGTCAGCGCGCTGGCCGGACGCCGTGTGCTGGTCACCCGCCCGCGCGCCCAGGCAGCCGCGCTGGGCGAGGCGATCCGCACGGCTGGCGGCGAGCCGCTGCTGCTGCCGCTGATCGACATCGAGCCGCTTGACGACAAGCGCGCGGTGGCCGATGCCGCCGGCCTGCTCGACTCGCTCGCGCTGGCCATCTTCGTCAGCGCAAACGCGGTGGCGCATGCGCTGGACGTGATGCTGCCGCTGCACCCCTGGCCGGCGGCGCTGCCCGCTGCCACCGTGGGCGAGCAGTCGGCGCAGGCGCTGCGGGCGCGCGGCGTGACGCGGGTCGTCGTGCCGCACGGCCGTTCCGATTCCGAGGCGCTGCTGGCGTTGCCGGAACTGTCTGCCGCCGCGCTGGCCGGTCGCCATGTACTGATCTTCCGCGGCGACGGCGGTCGCGAACTGCTTGGCGACACGCTGCGTGAACGCGGTGCAATCGTTGACCACGTCACCTGTTACCGTCGACGTGCGCCGACCGAAGGTGCCGCCTTGCTGCGCGAAGCGGTGATGGCCGGCTCGCTGCATGCATTGACGCTGACCTCGTCCGAATCGGTGCGAAATCTGCGCGCGCTCGCGACACCGGATTGTTTCGAGCGGCTGTGCGGCCTGCCGCTGTTCGTGCCGCATGCGCGCATCGCGGAAGAGGCAGTGGCACAGGGTTTTACGCGCGTGATCGAAACTGCCGCCAGCGACGCCGGCCTGATGGCCGGCCTGACCGACTATTTTTCGCAGTACGCCTCGACCGGACCGACATGACAGACCCCTCCCCGAATTCCGCCGCACCGATGCCGCCCGTAGCCAGTGCTGGCAGGACCGACGCCGCACCCGAAACCGCACCCGATGTGCGTGCGGCGCGTGAAACCCGCCTGCCAGGCTGGCTGCTGCCGGTTGTTGTGTTCGTGCTGATCATCTTCGGCCTGCTCAGCTTCTTCATGGTGCAGCGCATGCGCGTGCTCGAAGCCGAACTGAACAGGCGGGTGGCGGCGGTGGGCGCCCAGGCGGTTGAAGCGAGCCGAGCGAACGAACAGGGCGCGGAAGGTATCGCCAGCAATGGCGAGAGACTGGGCAGCCACGAAGTGCAGCTGTCGGAATTGCGCTCGCGCATCGAAGCGTACGAATTTCTGGCGGACGATCTTGTGCGCACCTATGACGAGCGCGCGCTGGCCGAGGTCGAGCATGCGCTGGTGCTCGGCCAGCAGCAGCTGCTGCTGGCGGGCGACGCCAAACTGGCGCTCAAGGCGCTGTCCAATGCCGAAGCCCAGCTGGCGCGAAGTGATACCGGCCGCTATCTACCTCTGCGGCGCGCCATGGCCAATGACATGGAGCGCCTGCGGCGCGCGCCGATGGCCGATCTGGCCGGACAGGCGCTGCGCATCGACACCTTGCTGGGGGCCATCGACACGCTGCCGCTGGCGTTCGAGCGTTCGCCGTCGGAACCACCTCCGCCGCCGGCCGCTGCCGCTGCCGCTGCCGCTGCCGACCAGACCATTGTCGCCCGATTGTTGCAGGGCATCTGGGGCGAGTTCCGCCAGCTGGTGCGGATCGAGCGGCTGGATCGCCCGGATCCGGTGCTGCTGGCGCCGTCGCACAGCTTTTTCCTGCGCGAGAACCTGAAACTTCGCCTGGTCAATGCGCGTATCGCGCTGCTGCAGCGCAATGGCGCAATCTGGCGCGAAGACATCCGGCAGGCCGGCGAGTGGGTGGAACGCTATTTCGACACCCGCGCGCGCGCCACCGAAAACGCATTGAACACATTGCGCCAGCTCGGCATGGTCGATCCCGGCGAGGCGCTGCCTGACCTGAACGAATCGATGAGCGCGCTGGCGCAGCTGAAGGCCAGCCGCCAGCGCGTGCCGGTCGTGCGCGAGGGGGCGAACTGATGGTGCGCCTGCTGCTCTGGCTGCTTGGCCTGTGCGTGCTGGCGGTCGGCCTGGTGATCGCGGCACGCGAGAACGACGGCTTCGTGCTGCTGCAGTGGTCGCCCTGGCGCATCGAGATGTCGCTGAATTTCTTCATCGTCGTGCTGCTGCTTGGCGTCGCCGCGTTGTACAGCCTGTTCCATTTCATCGATGCCTTGCTACGCATGCCGGCGCGCGCGCGTCGCTACCGCCTGCGTCAGCGGCGCCAGCGCGCGGTCACCGCGCTGCGCGATTCGGCTCGGCTGTATTTCGAAGGGCGCTACGGCCAGGCGCAGCGCAGTGCCAAGGTGGCGGTCGAAGGCGGGGAGTCACCCGGACTGGCTGCCTTGATCGGCGCCCGCGCGGCGCATGAAATGCGCGAGTCGGACCAGGTCGACGACTGGCTGGCCCAGGCGTCGCAGCATGAAGATCTGCGCACCGCCCGGCTGATGACCGAAGCGGGCATCCTGACCGACCGACGCGATTTCGCCGACGCGCTCACCCGTATCGACGCGCTGCAGTCCGGCGGTCAGCGCCACGTGGCGGCGCTGCGGCTGGCGATGCGCGCGCGCCGCGGGCTGGGCGACTGGGTCGGTCTGCTGCGGGTGGTACGCCTGCTGCAGAAGCATCGTGCGCTGACGCCGGAGCAGGCCGCGCCGGTGCGCCGTCAGGCGCACATGGGCGCGCTGCGTGAGGCCGATCCGTCCGAGCTCGATGCCTACTGGCGCGAACTGCCGGCGCTCGAGCGGGAGGATGCGCAGGTGGTACGCGCCATGTGCGAAGCGCTGATCGCCGATGGTCAGCACGCGCAGGCGCGCAAGCTGATCGAGGCGCAGCTCGACCGCGAATGGGATTCCGCACTGGTCGTGCTGTACGCCGAAACCGACGGCAGCGATGTGCAGGCCCGCATCGGTCGCGCCGAAGCCTGGTTGCGCGTGCATCCGGGGGACGCCGGCCTGTTGCTCGCGCTGGGCCGGCTGTGCCGTACCCAGCAGCTGTGGGGCAAGGCACAGAGCTATCTCGAAGCGGCCCTGGCCGTACAGCCGACGCGTGGCGTGCATGTCGAACTGGCGCTGCTGTACGAACACCTCGACCGCGGCGAAGATGCACGCAGTCATTTCCGCTCGGCCGCGCTGATGGGTTGAACCGGCATGCCATCTGGCATGATGCGGTCATTCTGACTACTGCCCATCCATCATGGACAACCCGTTTGAACACGCCCCGGCCGAAGCGGCCGGCGGCAACCCCTTCGCAGCCGGCTCGCCGGCGCTGCAGCGCGAGCCGATCACGTTTTCCGGACGCGGTGGCGAATACTTCGGCATCTGGATCGTCAATCTGGTGCTGACGCTGCTCACGCTCGGCATCTATTCGGCCTGGGCCAAGGTCAGGCGGCTGCAGTATTTCTACCGCCACACGACGCTTGGCGGCGCGGCCTTCGATTACCACGGCGACCCGCGCGCCATCCTCAAGGGCCGGGTCATCGGCTTCATGCTGCTGCTGGCCTACAACGTGTCGTTCCAGTTCTCGATGATTGCGGGTATCGCCGTGGCGGTTGCGCTGGCGGCCGTCATGCCTGTGCTCCTGATGCGTTCGCTGCGCTTCCGCGCGCGTTACTCCAGCTGGCGCGGCCTGCGTTTCGGTTTCGACGGCGGCACCGGCGGCGCCTATTCGGTGTTCCTGAAGTGGCCGATCTTCACTGTGCTGACGCTGTACCTGCTGGGGCCGATGTGGCACCAGCGCATGAAGGCCTACCAGTTCAACCATGCGCGCTTCGGCAGTGCGCAGTTCGCCATCGACGCGCCGGTCGGCGCCTACTACCGCATCTACGGCGCGGCGATCGCCGTCGTGCTGCTTGGCATGGCGGCCATCGGTGCGCTGCTCGGGTCGCTGGCCGACGGCAATCGGGCGGTATTCGGGCTGGCGCCGCTGCTGTTCATCCTGCTGCTGCTGTTCGTCCAGCCCTATCTGTCGGCGCGCCTGCAGAATCTGGTCTGGAACCACATGCAGCTCGACGGTCACCGCTTCGAATCAAGTGTCAGCGCGCGCCGGCTGTATTGGATCATGCTGACCAACCTGATCGGCGTGATAGGTACGCTGGGTCTGTTCATGCCATTTGCGGCCATTCGCCTGGCGCGCTACCGGCTGCAGAGCGTCACGATGCTGTGTGCCGGCCCGCTCGATGATTTCATCGCCGGCCAGGCGCAGGATGCCGCCGCCACCGGCGAAGAGGCAGCGGACCTGTTCGATGTCGACATCGCCCTCTGATCCGGTGACCGCCGTCGCTGCGCTGTATTTCGACGGCCGCAGTGCGCGGGCGCACATCGTCACGCTGGGCGTGACCGACGGCGTGCTGCATGTCGAAGGTGACGACGTGTCGCGCAGCGAGCCGCTGGGCGCACTGCGCGTGTCCGAGCCGATGGGCGATGCCGCACGCCTGATCAGCTTTGCCGACGGCGCCCATCTGGAAGTGCGCGACCACGCCGCGCTGGCGGCCCTGCTCGCTGCGACCGGCCATCGCGATGCGGCGGTCGTGCGCTGGGCATTCGAGCCGCGCATGGTGGTGATCATGCTGTCGGCGTTGCTGCTGTCGGTCTGGCTCATCATGCAGTACGGACTGCCCTGGGCAGCCCGCATCACCGCGCCGCTGGTGCCCGACAGTGCGATGACCGTGCTGTCGGAACGCACACTTGAATGGCTGGACCAGGCGCTGACCCGCCCGACGGCCTTGCCAGCGGCGCGCCAGCAGGCGCTGCGCGAGGCGCTCTCGTCGGTGGCGTCGATCGATGGTCAGCCCATCGTGCACACGCTGCTGTTCCGCAGCGGCGGGCAACTGGGCGCAAATGCCTTTGCGCTGCCCGACGGTACGCTCATCGTGACCGACGAACTGGTGGCGCTGGCCGGGGCTGACGCGCCGGTGCTGGCCGTGCTGACGCACGAACTGGGGCATGTGCAGCAGCGCCACGGCGTGCGCATGCTGCTGCAGGGCTCGGCGACCGCACTGTTCATGGCCTGGTATCTGGGCGACATCAGCAGTCTGCTGGCAGGTGCGCCGGCTGCGCTGGTCCAGGCCGGCTATTCGCGCGACATGGAGCGCGAGGCCGACGACTTTGCCGTGAAGCTGCTGCGTGCCCGCGGACAGTCAGCCGGATTGCTGGCCGGCATGCTGGAGAAGCTGGCCGCCGCGCATGGAGAGGGCGCGGCGAGCCGTTCCGGACCGATGGGCTGGTTGTCCAGTCATCCGGATACGGCCGAACGCATCACGCGGCTGCGTTCCACGGAGTTCGCTGCCGATTGACCTTGGTCAACGTAGGGTTATGTCGTCTTCAGGATACTTCCGTCACCAAATTCGGTTTCTAGTTCTCGGGAGTAACAAAAATGAAGGCGATCAAGTGGGTGGGTGTGGCGGCGCTGACTGCCGTGGCTGGCGTTGCGCAAGCGGCCGAAGAAGGAAACTGGATGGTGCGCGCACGAGTACTGCACATGAACCCGCACAACGGCAATGGCGGCGGACTGGTCGGCGCTGGCGCCGTTCCCGATGTCGAAGCCGAGAGCAAGGTGTTCCCGGAAATCGACATCAGCTACTTCTTCACGAAGAACATCGCTGCCGAACTGATCCTGACTTACCCGCAAAAGCATGACATCGATCTGGATGGCCTTGGCAAGATCGGTTCGGTCAAGCACCTGCCGCCGACGCTCACGCTGCAGTACCACTTCAATCCGGAAGGTACGATTCGTCCCTATGTCGGTGCGGGCATCAATTACACACGTTTCAGCAGCGTTGATCTGGATGCGAATCTCGCGCTTGCCGGAACGACAGGGTTGCCGCTGCGCATCGACCGCAGCAGCTTCGGCTGGGCGCTTCAGGTCGGTGCGGACTACAAGCTCGCGGACAAGTGGTTCTTCAACGTCGATGTGAAGTACGTGACCATCAGTACCGACATCCATGTCAGGAACGATGCAGTTGCCTTGCAAGGCCAGAAGGTGAGCAAGCTGGATATTGATCCGCTGCTGGTTTCTGTCGGTATCGGCTATCGCTTCTGATTGAGTGCGGGTTCGCCGGTTGAGGGCCACAAGCCTGATGCCGGCGGGCAGGCCACAGGTTCTTCCTGTAGTCCCGGTTCGGGCACCCTCTGGGTGCCCTTTTTTATTGTGTCCGGCCGCCGTGATTCGGCGGGTCGGTGCGCGACCCGCTGTGACGCCGAGCTGTGGGAAGCGGTGAAAGCCGCGAACGGACGCACGATCCGCTTCCGAAACGATCGCGCCGCGCATCCGCCGGCATGGGCGGCGTTTTCATGGGTTGCGGTTTTCATTGCGGCGGGTGTTGGGCATCGCTGCGCTCACCCCAACCTACTTGCCGCACTTCGTAGGTTGGGGTGAGCGCAGCGATGCCCAACGCCGGGCCGGAAGCGGTGCTTGCCGAATTTGCTTGTTGAACGGAGGCTGGCTTTGTACAGCCAGCCCGTTCGGCAGGCGCAGCGCGTGCGCTGCGAAACCCCTGCCTCACCCCCCGCTACAGCCACGGGCCGCTTTGCACAGCGGCCCGGTTCCGCGGGCGCGAAGCAGTGCTTCGCGAAACACCCGCTACACCCATTCCCTCGGGGGCAGGAAGTCGGTGTAGAGCTTTGCTTCCGGCGAGCCCGGTTCCGGGTGCCAGTCGTAGCGCCACTTCACGATCGGCGGCATCGACATCAGGATGGATTCGGTGCGGCCGCCCGACTGCAGGCCGAATAGCGTGCCGCGGTCGAAGACGAGGTTGAATTCGACATAGCGGCCGCGCCGATAGGCCTGGAAGTCGCGCTCGCGTTCGCCGTACTGCAGCGCTCGCCGGCGCTCGACGATGGGCAGATAGGCGGCGAGGAAAGCATCGCCGACCGCTTGCGTCACACCCCAGCCGTGGTCGAAGCTGACTTCGCCGTCGGCACCGAGGTCATCGAAGAACACCCCGCCGATGCCGCGTGCTTCCTTGCGGTGCTTCAGGTGGAAGTACTCATCGCACCATTGTTTGTAGCGCGCGTGGGTGTCGGCGCCGAACGGGGCCAGTGCGTCGCGGCAGGTGCGGTGGAAGTGCGTGGCGTCTTCTTCGAAGCCATAGTAGGGCGTGAGGTCCATGCCGCCGCCGAACCAGGACACCGCATCGCCGGATGGCGGCTGCGCGGTGAAGAAGCGCACGTTCAGGTGCACCGTCGGGATGTAGGGGTTGCGCGGGTGCAGCACCAGCGACACGCCCATCGCCTCGAACGAGGCGCCGGCCAGTTCCGGCCGGTTGGCCGAGGCCGACGGCGGCAGGCTGGGGCCGCGCACGTGCGAGAAATTGCAGCCGCCGCGCTCGAATACATTGCCTTCTTCGACCAGCCGTGTGCGCCCGTCGCCCTGCAGGTGCTCTTCCGGACCGCGTACCCAGCTGTCGGTGATGAAGGTCTTGCCATCCGCCGCCTGCAGACCGTCGATGATGCGGTCCTGCAGACCGAGCAGCCAGCCGCGTACCCCCTCTGCGCGCGCGCTCACCGCCGTGCCGCCCGGTAGCCGATGTCGCGGCGGAACTGCATGCCGGCGAACTGCACCTTGTCGCACAGCAGGTAGGCGGCACGCTGCGCCTGCTTCACCGTGTCGCCCAGCGCGGTCACGCACAGCACACGCCCGCCGGCGGTCACGATCTGACCGTCCTGCGCAGCCGTACCCGCGTGGAAGACATGGCTTTCCGCCGTGTCTGGCGGCAGGCCGCCGATGGCGTCACCCTTGCGCGGCGTATCCGGATAACCGGCCGAGGCCATGACCACACCGAGGGCGACGCGGCGGTCCCAGTCGGTGTGCGCTTCGGACAGGCGGTTTTCCAGTGCGGCTTCCATCAGATCAACCAGGTCGGTCTTCAGCCGCATCATGATGGGCTGGGTTTCCGGGTCGCCCATGCGACAGTTGAATTCGAGCACCTTGACGTCTCCTTCCGGAGAAATCATCAGGCCGGCATACAGGAAGCCGGTGAAAGGCAGTCCATCCAGCGCCATGCCGGTCAACACCGGCTGGATCACCTCGCGCATCACGCGGGCGTGGATTTCCGGCGTCACCACCGGAGCAGGGGAATAGGCACCCATGCCGCCGGTGTTCGGGCCGGCATCGCCGTCGAGCAGACGCTTGTGGTCCTGGCTGGTGGCCAGCGGCAGTGCCGTCACACCGTCGCACATGGCGATGAAGCTCGCTTCCTCCCCTTGCAGGAATTCCTCGATCACGACACGCGCCCGGCCGCTTTCATTGTCGGCGAGCATCATGCCGATGGCGCCGTGCGCCTCGGTCAGTGTCATCGCCACCACGACGCCCTTGCCGGCAGCCAGGCCGTCTGCCTTGATGACGATGGGCGCGCCCATCTCATCGACATAGGCATGCGCGGCGGCCGCGTCGCTAAAGGTTTCATGGCGCGCGGTCGGAATGTTGCTGCGTACCATGAACTGCTTGGCGAAGTCCTTCGAGCTTTCGAGCTGGGCCGCCTTGCGGGTCGGGCCGAAAATCTTCAGACCGCGCACCCGGAAGCAATCGACCACGCCGGCGGCCAGTGCCGCTTCCGGGCCGACCACGGTGAAGGCGATGTTTTCACCTTCGACGAAGTTGATCAGCTCGGTGAAATCGGTGATCGGCAGATTTTCCAGACCGGGCTCGAGCGCCGTGCCGGCATTGCCGGGCGCGACATACACTTTCTGTACGCGCGGACTTTGCGACAGCTTCCAGGCTATCGCGTGTTCGCGTCCGCCTGAACCGATGACCAGCAGCTTCATGATGCGTCCTTCTTCAGTGCGTATGCCGACCTGCGGCCGGAAATCGTGGCATATCTGTTTTCCGTGGCCCGGCGCGCCGCCCGCCGGGCCGCCCCAAGGGCGGCGCAGCCCCCTCGGTGGGGGTGAAGCCGGGGTTGCGCAGCGCATGTGCTGCGCCGGCTGAACGGGGCGGCTGTGCAAAGCCGCCCCTCCCGAGCGAACGGAGTGAGCGTGGGGGCATTCATCTCAGTGCCTGAAGTGTCTCGTGCCGGTGAACACCATGGCCAGGCCGTGTTCGTTCGCCGCCGCGATCACCTCTTCGTCGCGCATGCTGCCGCCGGGCTGGATGATGGCCTTCGCACCGGCTTCAGCCAGCACGTCCACGCCGTCCCGGAACGGGAAGAAGGCGTCCGACGCCACCACCGAACCGGCGATCGTCAGGCCGGCGTTCTCCGCCTTGATGCGGGCGATGCGTGTCGAATCAACGCGGCTCATCTGTCCGGCGCCGACACCGACTGTCGCCCCGTTGCGGCAATACACGATGGCATTGGACTTCACGTACATCGCCACGCGCCATGCAAAGGTGAGGTCGGCCATTTCCGCGCCGGTCGGCGCGCGCTGCGTGACCACCTTCAGCCGGCCTTCGAGCGATTCCGGTTCGTCCGCGGTCTGGATCAACAGACCGGAGCCGACGCGCTTCGTGTCATGCGAATTGCGGCCGCGCGTCCAGGCGGATGCGCCTTTCGGGTCGACGCCGTCGAGCGGAATCTCGAGCACGCGCACATTGGCCTTGGCCGCCAGCACCGCCAGCGCGGCCGGTTCGAATGCGGGGGCCATCAGCACTTCGACGAACTGGCCGCTGACCGCTTCGGCTGTCGCAGCATCGACCGGGCGGTTGAATGCGATGATGCCGCCGAAGGCTGACGTCGGGTCGGTGGCGAGCGCCTTGCGGTAGGCCTCGAGCGAGGAGGTGCCGAGTGCCACGCCACAGGGGTTGGCGTGCTTGACGATGACGCAGGCGCCGGTGTCGAAGCTCTTGACGCATTCCCACGCCGCGTCGCTGTCGGCGATGTTGTTGTACGACAGTTCCTTGCCCTGCAACTGCTTCGCACTGACCAGCGAGCCGGGCGCCGGGTACAGGTCGCGGTAGAAAGCGGCGCGCTGGTGCGGGTTTTCGCCGTAGCGCAGGTCCTGCACCTTGACGAAGCGGCCATTGGACTGCGCCGGAAATTCGGCGCGCGTGCCATCGGGGTTCAGCGAAGACAGGTAGTCGCTGATCGCCGCGTCGTAATTCGAAATGCGGTTGAACGCCGCCACCGACAGCGCGAACAGCGTGGTCTCGGACAAGGTGCCCGAAGTGCGCAGCTCTTCGAGCACGCAAGGGTATTGTCCGGCATCGGTCAGCACGCCGACGCCGCGCCAGTTCTTGGCCGCCGAGCGCACCATGGCCGGGCCGCCGATGTCGATGTTTTCGATCGCGTCTTCCAGCGTGCAGCCAGCCTGGGCGACCGTCGCCTCGAACGGATAGAGATTCACCACCAGCAGGTCGATGACCGGGATGTCGTGCTCGCGCAGCGCCTGCATGTGCGCATCGACCTCGCGCCGTGCCAGCAGGCCGCCGTGGATGCGCGGGTGCAGCGTCTTGACGCGGCCATCGAGCATTTCCGGAAAGCCGGTGTGCTCGGCCACCTCGGTCACCTTCAGACCGGCTTTCGCCAGCAGCGCGGCCGTGCCGCCGGTGGACAGCAACTCGACGCCGAGCCCGGTCAGGGCGGTGGCGAATTCAACGATGCCGGTCTTGTCGGACACGCTGATCAATGCACGCTGTATCTTCATGTGCTTTTCCGGAAGGGGGTTGGGAAGGCTGTGCGGGATGGGGTGGCGCGGGATGCGCTAGATCATGCCGTGATCGTTCAGCTTGCGCCGCAGGGTGTTGCGGTTCATGCCCAGCATGTCGGCGGCGCGCGTCTGGTTGCCTTCGGCTTCGCGCATCACCACTTCAAGCATCGGCCGCTCCATCTGCCTGAGCACCATGTCATAGATGCCGCTTGCGGCTTCGCCATCCAGATCCTGGAAATAGCGTTCCAGCGAATGGCGGATGCACTCGGCAATATCACTCCGTCCGCTCATGGCGGCATCTCCCTGATGGTCTGGCCTTGCTCCGTCACCCTGCAGAGTGATCAGGCGGCCAGTTCCTGTGCGTGTTCGTCCAGCGCGCCCGGCTCGTAGGCTAACCAGTGGTTGTCGGCCGCCATGCGGCCGAAGAATTCGTCGATTGCCGTCAGTTGCCGGTCGGTGCCTTCGAGCTGGTTCATCGCATGGCGGAAGGCGGCTGAACCGATCAGCCCCTTGGTGTACCAGGAGATGTGCTTGCGTGCGATGCGCACGCCGGACTCGATGCCGTAGAACCCGTAGAGATCTTCGATGTGCTCGCGGCACACGCGATGGATTTCCGACACTTCCGGCGGCGCGAGCAGCTCGCCGGTGGCCAGGAAATGTTCGATCTCGCGGAAGATCCATGGCCGGCCCTGTGCGGCGCGGCCGACCATGACGCCGTCGGCGCCGCTGATGGCGAGCACGTCGCGCGCCTTCTGCGGCGTCGTGATGTCGCCATTGGCGATCACCGGAATGTTCACCGCGGCCTTGACCGCGCGGATGGTGTCGTACTCGGCGTGGCCGGTGTATTGGTCGGCGCGTGTGCGGCCGTGGATGGCCAGTGCGCGGATGCCGCACTGTTCGGCCACGCGCGCCAGCATCGGTGCGTTCCGGTTGTCGCGGTTCCAGCCGGTGCGCATCTTCAGCGTGACCGGGGTGTCGGGCACCGCCCGCACCACGGCTTCGAGGATGCGTTCGACCAGCGGCTCGTCCTGCATCAGCGCCGAGCCGGCCATCACGTTGCAGATCTTCTTGGCCGGACAGCCCATGTTGATGTCGATGATCTGCGCGCCGCGATCAACGTTGTGGCGTGCCGCGTCACCCATCATCTTCGGATCGGCGCCGGCGATCTGCACCGAAATCGGCGCCACTTCGCCATCGTGGTTGGCGCGCCGCTGCGTCTTGGCGCTGCCGTACAGCAGCGAGTTCGACGTGACCATTTCGGACACGGCCAGCCCGGCGCCCAGCTTCTTGCACAGCTGGCGGAAAGGGCGGTCGGTCACGCCGGCCATGGGGGCGACGAACAGATTGTTTCGCAGGTTGAAGCCAACGAAGTGCATGGGGTGCGGGGGCATTGCAGACGAACAGGGGCGCGATTCTAACCCGATGCGAGGCCGGGGCGAAGCGTGTCCGTCACGCAAATGCGGTCAAAATTTCTGTCGGCCGTGGCTACCAGCCGCGTGCGCCGAACATCATGCGCCGGCCGATGAACTGACGGGCCGGCGGACAGGCATCCAGCAGCGCGAGCGCGGCGCCGCGTGCATGGCCTGCGAGGGCGCCCAGCCCGGGTTGTGTGCCGCCGAAGCCGAAGATGCGCACCAGTGCGTCGGTGAACCGGCCAGTGGCCATCCGGTCGGCCCGGCGCAGCCGGGCGTACGCCTGCAGCGCCACCGCCGGATCGCCCGCGTGGCGCGCCAGCGCAGGCAGCAGACAGGCGGACAGCTGGGCGACATCGCGCAGGCCGAGATTGAGGCCCTGGCCGGCCACCGGGTGCAGCGTCTGCGCCGCATTGCCCAGCCACACCTGGCGACCGCTGACGATGTCGCGGCGCATGCGCAAAGTCAGCGGCCACGCGCTGCGCGGGCCGATGGCCGAAAACTCGACGCGTCCACCCAGTGCATCGCTGACGCGCGCGGCGAAGGCGGCGCCGGATTCGGCAATCAGCGTCTGGACATCGTCGCTGGCGCAGGTGTACACCAGCGCGTAGTCGCGGCCACACGGCAGAAGTGCCACCGGGCCCTGAGACGTGAAGCGTTCGTAGGCCACGTTGTCGTGTGGCCGGACCGGTGTGACAAGCGCAATCACGGCGTGCTGGTCGTAGTCGCGCTGTTGTGACAGCAGCTCGTCATCGGCGATCCGCCCTTCGCACCACAGCAGCGCGCGCGCCGTCATGTCACCCTCCGCAGTGCGGACCTCCACCGTTTCGTTGGCCTCGTGC
This sequence comes from Methyloversatilis sp., assembly GCF_030698125.1. Taxonomy (GTDB): domain Bacteria; phylum Pseudomonadota; class Gammaproteobacteria; order Burkholderiales; family Rhodocyclaceae; genus Methyloversatilis. The sequence continues at coordinate 34,865 of NZ_JAUYNV010000010.1, read as the reverse complement.
GCACCGAGCACTGCGCTGTCGTGCTGCACGGTCAGGCCGAGCTGATCGGCGCGTTCGCGCAGCGCACGCACCAGCGCGCCGGCGCGCGTCACATGGCCGAGCGCCTCCAGCCGGAAATCTTCGGCGCGCAGTTCGGTGCGGCCCAGGTGGCCGCGCTGCGAAATATGGATGCGCCGGATCGGCGTCGTGTCGGCAACCGGCCAGGCTTGCAGGCCGCGCAGGATGTCGCGCGAACCCGCCGACAGCGCGATCACGCGCGTGTCATCGAACGCGCGTCCGGCGGGCCCGGCGTCCAGCACCATTACATCGAGGCCGGCGGCGCGCAGCGCGCAGCCGGCAGCCAGCCCGACCGGGCCGGCGCCGACGATGAGTGCATCGCGCACCGCGGCTGTCGGTGCGTCACTCATCCGCGTGTCTCACGCATGACGGCTTCGACCTCGGCGATCGTCTTCGGCGTGGCCGAGGTGTAGATGTCGCAGCCGTCGGCGGTCACGACCACGTCATCTTCGATGCGGATGCCGATGTTCCAGAATGCTTCCGGTACGTCGTCGGCCGGGCGCACGTAGCAGCCAGGTTCAACCGTGAGCACCATGCCGGCTTCGAGCGTGCGCCAGTCCTGCTCGCCGGCGCCGGCACTGCCCGGTCGCGGTCGGTACTCGCCGGCGTCGTGCACATCCATGCCCAGCCAGTGGCCGGTGCGGTGCATGTAGAAGCGCTTGTAGGTGCCCTGTTCGATCACGCTGTCGGCGCTGCCTGCGAGCATGTTCAGGTCGACGAAGCCCTGGGCGAGCACGCGCACGGCAGCGTCGTGATAGTCGATGAATCGTGCGCCCGGTCGCACCGCGGCAAACGCGGCGTCCTGGGCGGCCAGCACGAGCTGGTAAAGGTCTCGCTGTGCCGCGCTGTAGCACCCATTCACCGGCCAGGCGCGGGTGACGTCGGACGCATAGCCGCCGAGTTCGCAGCCGGCGTCGATCAGCAGCAGATCGCCGTCGCGCAGGGGGGCGTTGTTCGATACGTAATGCAGTACGCAGGCGTTGGCGCCACCCGCCACGATCGAGCCATAGGCTGGGGCTTCCGAGCCGGAGCGACGGAATTCGTACAGCAATTCGGCTTCGATTTCGTACTCGAAGGCGCCCGGCCGCGTGGCCTGCATGGCGCGCCGGTGCGCGCGGGCGGAAATTTCGGCGGCGCGGCGCATGATGTCCAGTTCGTGCGCGTCCTTGATCAGCCGCATGTCGTCCAGCGGCTGGCGGATGTCCAGCAATTCCGACGGCGCGAACTTGCCGGCGCGGCTCTGCGCGCGCACCGCATTGAGTGCCGCCATCATGCGGTTGTCCCACGCGGCGTCTTCGCCGATGACGTAGTGCAGGCGCGGCTGGTTGGCGATCAGCTCGGCCAGCTTCGCGTCCAGTTCGGCGTAGCAGTGCGCCTCGTCGAAGCCGAACTGTTCACGTGCGGCATCCGGCCCGTGGCGCCAGCCGTCCCAGATTTCCCGTTCTTCGTTCTTTTCACGGCAGAACAGGATGGCGCGAGGCGCATCGCCCGCGATCAGCACCAGCACCGCCTCCGGCTCGCTGAATCCGGTCAGGTAATAGAAGTAGCTGTCGTGGCGGTAGCCGTAATGGGTGTCGCGGTTGCGCAGGTGTTCGGGCGCCGTGGCAATCACGGCGACGCCGCTTCCCATGCGTTCGATCAGGCGGGCGCGGCGTTCTGAATAGGGGTGCATGGCGGGTTCCGGCATTCGATCAGGACGGGAGTTTAATGCCAACAGACCCGGGGGCCCGGAATGCGTTCCGGTTCCTCGTGCCGCATCCGGTCCGGAAATGTCCTGTTTCATGTCGCGCCGGATTTGCTTAAGTCTCCATTAATGTTCGCCGGCAAACATGCCTTCCATCCCAATGGAGGCACGCGATGAACCAGGCCGCAACACTGAGTACCCTTGCAGGAAAGTCCGCCGCGCATTCCGCCGGTGTCCGTGCATGCGTGCTGGGTCGCGCCATGGCGCCCGTGTTGTCCGACCCGGCGCTCGAAGTCGTCGGCCGGCTGCATCCGGAACGCGCCGCGCTCGAGCGCTTCATCGCCGGCTGTTTTTTCCGCGGCTACGGTGCGGTGATCACGCACTTTGCCGACACGCTGCTGGGGGTGCGCAACAGCGATGGCCAATGGGCGGCCGGACTGGGCTACAGCCTGCCGGGCGTGCGTCCGGTATTCATCGAACAGTATCTCGACGTACCGCTGGAAAGCGCACTGGGCGGGGTGCTCGGCGAGCGGGTCGCACGCAGCGCGGTGGCCGAAGTGGGCAATATGGCATCGACGTCCGCCGGACTGGGGCGCCTGCTGATTGCGCTTGCCACGCAGCATTTCTACGCGCAGGGTCTGGATTACGTGGTGTTCACGGCGACCCGTGCGCTGGCCAATTCATTCGTGCGCCTCGGCATCCCGATCTTTCCGGTGGGCGTGGCCGACCCGGCGCGGCTGCACGATGGCGTCGGCAACTGGGGCAATTACTACCGCAACAGCCCGACCGTCATGGTCGGCCGCATTGCCAGCGGCCTGCACACCGTGGTCGAGGACGCGGCGTGAGCCGTCAGGCAGTCCTGATCGATGCCCACGGTGTCGCCGATGACGCGACCGTCATCGGCCGCGTCGACGCGCTGACCGAACGGCTGGCCGGGTGCCCGGGGCAGGTCGTTTCCCTGCTGGCCGACAACGGCATCGACTGGCTGGTGGCTGATCGGGCCATCCGCCGGGCCGGCCGGGTCGCCCTGCCGTTGCCGACCTTCTTCACCGACGCACAGTGCCGGCACGCGCTCGATGCCGCCGGGGCGCCGGTGCTGCTGACGGATGATCCGTCACGCGCCGCGCGACTCGGATTGAGCGCCGACACGAGATCGTCGCAAGGTCTGTCGGTGTGGACACGGCGCAATGAATCGGCGGTCGTCGTCCCGCCGATGACCACCAAGATTACCTTCACCTCGGGTACGACCGGCCAGCCCAAGGGGGTCTGCCTGACGGCCGCGCAACTGTCGGCGGTCACCGGTTCGCTGGTGCAGGTTGTACGCGAACTGGGTATCCGGCGCCACCTGTGCATGCTGCCGCTGGCCGTGCTGCTCGAAAATGTGGCGGGCGCCGATGTGGCCATCGCGCTCGATGGCGAATGCGTGGTGCTGCCGCTGGCCGACGTCGGGCTGCACGGTTCGAGCAGTTTCGATGTGCGGGCCGCGCTGGCAGCGCTGCATCGCTGGCAGCCGGACAGCGTCATCCTGCTGCCGCAGATGCTGACCGCGCTGGTGGCCGCGGCCGAGGCTGGGGCACCGGTACCGCGTGGCCTGAAGCTGGTGGCGGTCGGTGGCGCCCGGGTGTCGCCCGACCTGATCACGCGAGCGCGGGCGCTCGGTTTTCCGGCGTGCGAAGGGTATGGCCTGTCCGAAGCGGGTTCGGTCGTGGCACTGAACCGGCCGGACGACGCGCCCGGCGCGGTCGGTCGCGTGCTGCCCCACCTGCGGGCGGAGATCGCGCCGGATGGCGAAATCCTGCTGCATGGCAGCCGACCGGCCGGCTATCTGGGCGCTGCCCCGCCGGCCGACGGACCGCTGCACACCGGCGACATCGGCCACGTCGATGCGCGCGGCTGTCTGCACGTCACCGGTCGCATCAAGCACCAGATCATTACCGGCTTCGGTCGCAACGTGGCGCCCGAATGGCCTGAAGCGGAACTGCTGGCCGCGCCATCCGTGGCGCAGGCAGTCGTGTTCGGCGAAGGTCGGCCGGGGCTGTGCGCCGTCATCGTTCCGCGCGGCGAGGTGACCGACGAAGCGCTCGCCGCCGTGGTGCGCGCGGCCAACGACCGCCTGCCCGATTACGCCCGGATCATTCACTGGCTGCGTGCCGACGCGCCTTTTTCTGCGCTCAACGGGCAGGCGACCGACAACGGCCGCGTGCGCAGGGATCCCATCTTCCGGGCCTACGGCGAACGGCTCGCCGTGCTGTACGAAGCACCTCCCGAAGCACACCTTCCCTTCACTGCGGAGACCTTTCCCGATGTCGTTTCATGAACGCCTGCAGCGCGAAACCGCTGCCGAACGCGCCCACCTGCTGAGCGCTCCCATCCTGCAGGACGCTGTATCGGGTCGCGTGACACTGACGCAGTACCGAGCCTTCCTCGGTCAGGCCTTCCATCACGTCCGGCACACCGTGCCGCTGCTGATGGCCTGCGGCGCGCGCCTGCCGGCGCGGCACGAAGCGCTGCGGCACGCCATTGCCGAATACATCGACGAGGAGATCGGCCACGAGGAATGGATACTCGACGACATTGCGGCCTGCGGTGGCGAGCGCGAAGCCGCCCGCAACGCCGAGCCCGGGGTCGAGGCCGAACTGATGGTGGCCTACGCACACGACTGGATTGCGCGCAAGAACCCGGTCGGATTCTTCGGCATGGTGCATGTGCTCGAAGGCACCAGCGTGTCGATCGCGACCAGCGCGGCCGAGCGCATCGCGCACAGCCTGCACCTGCCGCCGGCCGCCTTCACCTACCTCAATTCCCACGGCACGCTGGACCAGGAGCACGTGCGCTTCTTCGCCACCCTGATGGACAGCCTGGACGACGAGGACGACCGGCTCGCGGTCATCCATGTGGCACGCGTGATGTACCGGCTTTATGGCGACCTGTTCCGCTCGTTGACTCGCTCGCTGACGCCTCAGCACGAGGCGGTCGCGGCATGAAGGCGGATCTGCGCGGGGTGCTGACCGGCGCGACGGGCGGCATCGGCGCGGCCATTGCGAAGGCGCTGGCTCCGCGCTGTGCCGCGCTGCTGCTGGTCGGTCGCGACGTGGTGAAACTGGCGGCGCTGCAGGCGGACTTGACATTCGCATTTCCCGCGCTGGACGCGCGCATCGTGCGCGCCGACCTGACGACTGCAGCGGGCCGTGGCGCCGTGCTGGTGGCCGCCGAAGCCTTGCCGGACGGTGCGAACCTGCTGATCAACAACGCCGGTGTCGGCCAGCTCGCATGGTTCGAGGACCAGTCAGCCGAACAGATCGAACACATCCTGCACACCAATGCGCTGTCGCCGATGCTGCTGGTGCACGCGTTGCTGCCGCTGCTGCACCGGCAGAAGAAGGCGCGCGTGGTGAACATCGGCTCGATCCTGGGCGATATCGGTCATCCGGGCAGCGTTGCCTACTGCGCGAGCAAGTTCGCGCTGCGCGGCTTCAGCGAAGCGCTGCGCCGCGAGCTCGTCGGCAGCCGTATCGAACTGCAGTACCTCGCGCCGCGTGCCACGCAGACCGCACTGAACAGCCCGGCCCAGGTCGCGCTGAACCGCGAACTGGGCGTCGCCAGCGATACGCCTGAAACCGTCGCGCAGGCGCTGCTGGCGCTGCTCGACAACCGGCGTCCGGAAGGCCACCTGGGCTGGCCGGAACGTCTTTTCGTCCGGATCAACCGTATGCTGCCGTCGCTGGTCGATTCCAGCCTCGCAAAGCAGCTGCCGGTCATTCGTCGTCATGCACAAACAGTCAGCAAATGAGAGGAGTCCGCAAAATGAGGATGTCGATCAAGTCCTTCCTGTCCGTTACCGCCCTGTTCCTGATCACGCCGGCCTGGGCGGGTCTGGACGAGTCGATCACCCGACTGCAGTCGGAGTGGGAACAGATCAAGTACACGCAGCCGGCCGACAAGCAGGAAAAGGCCTATGAGGCGCTGATCAAGGTCGCCGCCGCCGTGCGCGCAGAGCATCCGGACCGCTCCGAAGCCGACATCTGGTACGCCATCGCACTGGCCAGCCAGGCGGGTGCGAAGGGCGGGCTCGGCGCACTGTCGCTGGCCAAGGAAGCGCGCACCGTGCTGGAACAGTCGCTGGCGCGAAATCCGGAGGCGCTGAATGGCTCGGCTTACGTGACGCTGTCGTCGCTGTACTGCCAGGTGCCCGGCTGGCCGATCGGCTTCGGCGACAAGGACAAGGCGCGTGAACTGCTGAACAAGGCACTCGCGCTCAACCCGCATGGCATCGACCCGCACTATTTCATGGGCGATTGCCTGTACCGGGCCGGCGAGTATGAAAAGGCGCGTGCATCGCTCGAGACGGCGCTCAAGGCGCCGGCACGGCCGAACCGCCCGCTGGCCGACGAAGGGCGCCGCAAGGAGATCGAAGCCCTGATGGTCAAGGTGAAAGAGAAGCTCAAGTAGACCACCTGCCACCGCAGGCCCGGCCGCAACGCGTTTTGGAGCGACAATGACGCACTTCCGATATGGCGCGATCCGACCGATGAGGGTTCTCCTGGTTGAAGACGACGAGCTGCTCGGCAGCGGCATCTGCGATGCGCTCGAGCGTACGCGCTACACCGTCGAGTGGGTGCGCGATGGCGCACAGGCGCTTGAGGCGCTGCGTGGTTCGGGCGTCGATCTGGCCGTGCTCGATCTCGGCCTGCCGCGGATGGATGGCATGGAAGTGCTGCGCCGTGCGCGCGAGGCCGGCGTCACCACGCCGGTGCTGGTGCTCAGTGCGCGCGACACCACACTGCAGCGCATCGGCGGCCTCGATGCCGGTGCCGATGACTACCTGACGAAGCCGTTCGATGTTGACGAACTGATGGCGCGCATCCGTGTGCTGGAGCGGCGCACGCGGGGTGCGGTCGTCAACGTGATCCGTCACGGCAGCATCGAGATCGACACCTCGGCGATGACGGTCAGCGCGGATGGCCGCAGCGTCGACCTGCAGCGCCGTGAATACATGGTGCTGCGCAAACTGCTGGAAAACATCGGCCACGTGCTGAGCCGGCAACAGCTGGTGGACAACATCTACGGCTGGGACAGTGAGCTCGAGAGCAATGCGCTCGATGTGCACATCCACAATCTGCGGCGCAAGCTGCACCCCGGCCTGATCCGCACGGTGCGCGGTGTCGGCTATGTGATCGATCCGCTGCCGGCGGCTGCCCGGTCCGACCGCTGACGTGGTGCAGCCGGGCCGCGTATCGATACGCCTGCTGCTGCTGGCCGGCAGCGCAGTCATCCTGCTCGGTGTGCTGGGCAGCACCGTGTGGCTGGCCGTCGTGGCCGGACGCTACGAGGCGGACGAGCTGTTCGATGCCCGCCTCGCCACGTCCGCCCGCGTGCTCGACAGCCTGATGGCGCGCCAGATCGAACACGCCACCCTCAGTTCTCCGCTGGTCATGGATCTGCCGGCGCCGATCCGCGCCGGGGCCCGGGCGCACGAAGCCGGGGCGAACATGTCTTTTTCATGGCACCTGCAGGACTGGCTGTTCGGGCATCACGATGTCGAGTCCTCGCTCGGCCATGAATACGAAACCCATATTGCCTACCAGATATGGAGCGAAGCGGAAGACGAGGGTGCCGCCGCGCTGCTGGCGCGCTCCTCGTCTGCGCCGGCCTCACCCTTCGCACCGCTGCGCAAGGGCTTCAGCGACCACACGCTGGAGGACGGCGTTTGGCGCGTGTTCGTGCTGCATTCGGGCGACGTGTGGATACAGGTTGCCGAGCGCGCCGATGCGCGCGAGGAACTGTCGGCCAAGCTGGGCTGGGCCACCGGTGCGCCGCTGCTGATCGGCTTGCTGATCGTGCTGCTGCTGACCGGCCTGCTGATCGGCTACGGGCTGGCGCCGCTGTCCGAACTGGCCGAACGCATTGCCGCCCGTCGACCGCAGGACGACGAGCCGCTGTCGCTGACCCGCGTGCCGAGCGAAATCGAACCGGTGCTGAGCGCGCTCAACGGCCTGTTCGGCCGTGTGCGCAGCACGCTGGAACGCGAACGTCGTTTCATCGATTCTGCCGCGCACGAACTGCGGACACCGCTGGCCGCACTGAAGATACATGCCCAGAACGCCCGCCGCGCGGAAGACGCCGCACAGCGCGACGCCTCGCTCGATCACCTGCTGGCCGGTGTGTCGCGATCGGTGCATCTGGCCGAACAGATGCTGGCGCACAGTCGCGCCGGCCGCCAGACAGACTGCGTACCGGTGTCATTGCGCGACGTGACCCGCGATGCGGTGGCGCAGCGCCGGCCGGGCTGCGACGCCAGCGGCCATCCGCTGGAACTCGATCTGTGCGACGCACCGTGCATGCTGCTGGCGGACGCGACCGGTCTGTCCAGCATGGTGGGCAACCTGATCGACAACGCCCAGCGGTATGCGCCGTCGGGCAGCGCGATCCAGGTTGCGCTGGCCGCTCGCGACGGTCAGGCCGTGCTGTCGGTCAGCGACGCGGGTCCGGGCATTCCGGTCGAGCTGCGCGAACGGGTGTTCGAGCCCTACTACCGCATACCCGGTTCGGCCGGCAGCGGCAGCGGCCTCGGGCTGGCCATCGTGCGCGAAGTGGTCGAACGGCTCGGCGGGCAGATTGCGCTGCTAGATGGCGAAGGCGGCCACGGCATGCGTGTGGAACTGACGATTCCCCTGCTCAGCGAGCGCTGACCGCGCGCGCCAGCGCATCGACCTCGGCCAGCCGCTGCGGTGTGCCGACGTCGAACCAGTGGCCGGTGTGCAGCGCGCCGGTCACCTGCCGCCCGCGCATCGCTGCGCGCAGCAGCGGTGCAAGTTTCGCCGGCGCATCCGGGTCGAGTGCGCCGAACAGTGACGGGTGGTAGGCGGCGACGCCGGAAAACGTCAGTTTCGGCCCACCGGTTTCGCCCACCTGTTCGTCGATCAGCGTGAAGTCGCCGTCGGGGTGATGCGGCGGATTCGGCACCAGCAGCAGATGGGCCAGCGGGCCGTCCGCCTGCAGCGTGCCGGCGGCGCGTTGCAGGGCCGCGACCTCGACATCGCACCAGATGTCGCCATTGATCACGATGAAGGCCTGTGCGCCGAGCAGCGGCTGCGCATGCGCAATGCCGCCGGCGGTTTCGAGTGCGCCCGGCGGCTCGGCCGACCAGCGGATCGACGCGCCGAATGCCGCGCCGTCGCCCAGCGCTTCCACCAGTTTGTCGCCGAGGTGGGCGTGGTTGATCACCAGATCGGTCACGCCGCCCGCCACCAGCCGCTCGATGTGCCACACGATCAGCGGCTTGCCGCCGACTTCCAGCAGCGGCTTGGGCAGGTGGTCGGTCAGCGGCCGCATGCGTTCGCCGCGTCCGGCGGCCAGGATCATGGCCTTCATCGCAATCGTCTCAGAAGGTGTAGCCGGCCTGCGGCGTGATGCCTTCAAGCCGCTGCAGCAGGCGGGCGAGCGGCGCCAGGTCGCGGTAGCGCAGGCTGGTCTGCAGCAGGTACTTCATGACCCGTGGCAGGTCCTTCAGGTAGCCGTCCTTGCCGTCACGGTGGTGCAGGCGGGCAAAGATGCCCAGTACCTTCAGGTGGCGCTGCACGCCCATGAACTCGTAATCGCGGTGGAAGTCGGCAAAGTCGGCACGCACCGGCAGGCCGGCGCTGCGCGCGCCCTGCCAGTAGCGGATCAGCCAGTCGAGCACCTGATCTTCTTCCCAGTCGATGTAGGCATCCTTGAACAGGCTGACCAGGTCATAGCTGATCGGGCCGTAAACGGCGTCCTGGAAGTCGATCACGCCCGGGTTGGGCCGGGTGACCATCAGGTTGCGGCTGTGATAGTCGCGGTGCACAAAAACCTGCGGCTCGGCCAGATTGACCGCGAGCACGCGATCTAATACCTCGTACAGGGCGTTCGCTTCCTTTTCATCGAGTTCGGCCTTCAGGTGGCGGCCGACGTACCAGACCGGGAACAGTTCCATCTCGGCCAGCAGCCGGTCGTGGTCGTAGGCCGGAAGCACGTCCGGGCGGCTGGCTTTCTGGATGTCGATCAGGGCGCTGGTCGCGTCGTGGTAAAGCGCGGCAGCGTTGTCGGCATCGAGCACGTCGAGGTAGGTGGTATTGCCGAGGTCGGACAGCAGCAGGAAGCCGCGCTCGACATCCTGCGCGCGCACCGCCGGCACGTGGGCGCCGGCCGACTCGAACAGCGCCTGCACCGCGAGGAAGGGGCGGCAGTCCTCCTGCGGCGGCGGGGCGTCCATCGCGACATGGCTGGAGCCGTCGTCCAGCGTCACGCGGAAATAACGGCGGAAGCTGGCGTCGGCCGAAGCCGGGCGGATGTCGAGCGGGCGGCCGGGAAACTGCTGCTGCAGCCAGCCGGTCAGGGCGTCAAGGCGGAGGTCTTGTGTCATGGGGCGGGTGTCGTGGGCGAGCTGAGGACGCGCTCTCGGCGTCCGCACGGGCGGATGGCGGCAAATTGTTGCCAATGCGGGCCGGGAAGCGGGTGGCGTTTGATAAGATGCGCGATTCTATAACGCGGCTGCAGTCAGTCCGGCAGATGCACGCCGTGACGCTGTCGCCGTCATCCAACCGCGATCTGCCCGCTTCCAGTTTCCTCATTCGTGCTCAGGCGTTCCGTCACTTTCTATCTGGTCTGGATGTCCTGCGCCGCGCAGGCGGCCGACGCGCTGCCGCAGCTGAAGGTCGATCCTTCGCTGGTGCCGCAGTCGCGCCGTCCCGCGGCGACAGCGAAAGGCACGACGCCGGCGAAGCCGGGCGGTCCGACTGCCGCGACGCCGACTGCGCCCGCTCAGCCTGCCACGGCTGAAACCGTGCCGGTGCCGCTGCCCGGCGAAGTTGTCGCAACCCCGGTTGCTCCGGACGAAGCGGTCGGAACTCCGGCTGCCGCCACCGTGGCGGCCCCCGCCGCCGGAGTGCCTGCCAAGGCCACCGCCGAGCCGGTCAAGCCGGCCGAACGCGCGGTACCCGCTGCACCGGCTGACGGTGCCACCGCGCCGGCACTGCGCAACTTGCCGGCGCTCAAGGTCGACCGGGCACTGCTGCGGCAACCGTCTTCGATCGCGCGCCGCGCTGCGCCCGGCGTGCAGTCGCCGGACGACATTCCGGTGCGCGGAAACGTAAGCACGGCGCGCAACATGCCGCCGCTGAAGGTCGATCGCGCGCTGATGGGCGCGCCACCGGTCGCCCGCCGCGTCAAACCTGCGCCGGCCGAGGGCATCGCAGCTACGGGCGCGGCGCCCGGCGCAGTGCCTCGCGCCGACGCGGGCATGCCGGGCGCCGCTGCACTGCCGTCCATCGTGCCCGAGGACGATGCGTCACAGATGATGTACGGCACGATGACGCTGTCGGAGTTCGTTGCGCGCAATCCGGATTCGCGCGTCACGCTGCTGTCGGCCGAATCGGTCAGTGGCACCACCGACGAAGTCATGCGCGCCGAAGGCAATGCGGAGTTGCGTCGCCCCGGTACCACGCTGACCGCAGACCGCATCAACTACGAACCACCGACCGAAGAACTGCAGGCCGATGGCAACGTGCGGCTGGTGCGGGGCGAAGACCGCATCGAAGGCCCGTCGCTGCGCTACCGGCTCGATCGCAGCGAAGGGGTGTTCGAGAAGCCGCAGTATTCGCTGCGCCGCAACCTGCAGACCGGCGCGAATCTCAGAACGACCACCGGTACCGGCCAGGCTGACCGGATGGAGTTTCTGGGCGAGAACCGGGTGCGCATGACGAACGCCACCTACTCGACCTGCGGCCCGGACAATCCCGACTGGTATGCGAAGGCGGAAACGCTGGACCTGAACTTCGAATCCGATGAAGGCGAAGGCCGCAACGGCACGATCTATTTCAAGGATGTGCCGGTGCTGTATTCGCCCTGGCTCGATTTTTCGCTGAACAACCGTCGCAAGTCCGGTTTCCTGTCGCCGACCTTCGGTACGACCAACCGGACCGGCATCGACTTCCTGTTGCCGTATTACTGGAACATCGCGCCCAATATGGACGCGACGATTGCACCGCGCGTGCTCGGTACGCGCGGTTTGATGATGACCAACGAGTTCCGCTACCTGAACCACAACTACAGCGGCATCGCGCGGCTCGACTACCTGTTCAGCGACCGCATCCTGGATCGCGATCGCCATGCGCTGAGCCTGCAGCATACGCACCGGATCACCAACCGGCTGAGCGGCCGACTCAACTACAACGAAGTGTCGGACCGCAACTACTACACCGATCTGGGCACACGCCTCGCGATCACGTCGATCAGCTACCTGCCGCAAGACGCCTCGCTGACCTATTCCGGTGACTGGTGGAACGCCACGGCGCGCGTGACCGAGTACCAGTCGCTGGCCAATCTGGCGCCGCTGTATTCGCAGATGCCTGCGGTCACGCTGAATGCGTTCCGTGCGGATCTGCCTTTCGGTTCCGTGTTCCAGATGAAGAGCAGCTACACCGACTTCCGCATCAGTGATACGACACGCGACGAAGGCCGCCGCATCGTCGTCTATCCGCAATTGTCGTTGCCGATGCAGACTTCCTACCTGTCGGTGACGCCGAAGATCGGCGTGCATTACAGCAATTACGATGTCACGCGCGGCAGCAACAATGCCGGGCTGGACACCTCGCTGACGCGCGCCATTCCGATTTTCAGTCTCGACGCCGGCACCGTGTTCGAACGCGATTCCGACCTGTTCGGGCAGGGTTATGTGCAGACGCTGGAGCCGCGTCTGTATTACGTACTGTCTTCATACAAGAATCAGTCTGATTTCCCGGTGTTTGACACCGCACTGGCCGACTTCAACTTCGCACAGATCTTTTCCGAGAATGTGTTCGTCGGTCAGGACCGCATTGCCGACAGCAACCAGATCACCGCCGCGACCACCTCGCGTTTCATCGATCCGGAGAATGGACGCGAGCGCGCCCGGGTTGCCCTGGGGCAACGTTTTTATCTGAGCGATCAGCTGGTCACCCTGCCGGGCGGAACGCCGCGCACCGAGCGCATTGCGAGTACGCTCGCGGCAGTGTCGGGCGAATTGCTGAAAGACACGTATCTGGACGCCGCGATCCAGTACAACACCGACCTTTCGCAGACCGAACGCTACAGCGTGTCGGCGCGCTACAACCCGCGTCCGGCGCACGTTTTCAACGCGGCGTACCGCTTCCGCCGTTCCGATAATCCGGCGATCAACGAAGTGCGCGACATCGACTTTTCGGTGCAGTGGCCGCTGACCAACCGCTGGTATGCGGTGGCGCGGCACAACTACTCGGTCGCCGATCGCCGGCTGGTCGAAGGCCTGGGCGGCCTGGAGTACAACGGCGGCTGCTGGGTCGGTCGCATCGTGTTCCAGCGGATTGCCCTCGGTGCGCGGCTGCCCGGGCAGACGACGACCGAGCTGCGCACTCGTACTGCACTGTTCTTCCAGCTCGAACTCAATGATTTTTCACAGATCGGCTCGAACCCGCTCGATGCGCTCAAGCGCAGCATTCCGGGCTATGGCCAGATCAACCAGAGCGCCGCCGATCCGATCTTCGGCGGGGATTACTGATGGACCTTCGAACATGCTGAATAAAATCCTCACCGTCCTGCTGTTGTCGCTCGGTGTCGCCCTCGCGGGCACCGCGCAGGCGCAGCCCGCCGAGCGGCCGGACATTATCGAACTGGATCGCATCGTCGCCGTGGTGAACGACGAAGTGATCACGCTGCACGAACTGCGATCGCGCATTTCGGAAACCTTTGCCCAGATGCGCAGCCGCAACGTCACGCCGCCGCCGGCCGAGGAGTTCGAGCGCCAGCAGCTCGAACGCATGATTCTCGAGAAGGTGCAGTTGCAGCACGCGGCCGAGACGCAGTTGCGTGTCGATGACCGGCTGCTCGATGCCAGCCTTTCGCGCATCGCCGAAAGCAACCGCATGGACGTGCCGCAACTGCGCGCGGCCATCGAGCAGGACGGAATGCAGTGGTCACGCTTCCGCGAAGACATCCGCAAGCAGATCGTCATGAGCCGCCTGCGCGACCGCGAAGTCGAAAGCCGCGTCGTCGTGACCGAAGGCGAAATCGCCAACTTCATCGCCAATCCGGAGCGCAAGCCGGATCAGAACGAGGAGTACAACGTGTCGCACATCCTGCTGCGGGTGCCGGAAGGCGCGAGCCCCGAGCAGCTGATCCGGCTCAAGGCGCGCGCCGACGCCGCGCTCGAACAGATCCGCAAGGGCGAGGAGTTCTCGCGCATCGCGGCTTCGTATTCCGACGCGCAGGACGCCGTCAATGGCGGCAGCCTCGGCTGGCGGTCGCTCGATCGCCTGCCGTCACTGTTCGCCGATGCGGTGCCGAAGATGAAACTGAGAGAAGTGAGTGATGTGATGCGCAGCCCGGCCGGCTTCCACCTGCTGTTGGTGGTCGACAAGCGCGGCGGCAGCGGCAGCGGCGACGAGTCGCGCGTCACGCAGACCCACGCGCGCCACATCCTGATCAAGACGTCGGAAGTGCTCAACGACGCCGAGGCGCGCCGCCGGCTGACCGGGCTGAAGGAGCGGCTGGACAACGGCGGCGATTTCGCCGAACTTGCGCGCACCAATTCGCAGGATCTGTCGTCGTCCAAGGGCGGCGATCTGGGCTGGCTGTATCCGGGTGACACGGTGCCGGAATTCCAGCGCGTGATGGACAACCTCAAGGTGGGCGAAGTCAGCGAACCGGTGCAGTCACCGTTCGGCTGGCACCTGATCCAGGTGGTCGAACGGCGCGTAGATGAGGTGTCGCTCGAGCGACAGCGCGCCGCCGCCCGCATGACGCTGCGCGACCGCAAGGCCGAAGAGGTGTATCAGGACTGGGTGCGCCAGCTGCGCGACAACGCCTACGTCGAAATCCGGCTGGCCGACGAACGGTGACGCACCCGCGCCCCTGCATCGCCCTCACCAGCGGCGAGCCGGCGGGCATCGGGCCGGAACTTTGCGCGGCACTGCACGTGCGCGCGTCTGTCGCACGACTGGTGGTACTCGGTGACGCCGGGTTGATCGCGGCGCGTGCGCCGCAGGGCGCCATACTGCTGGCGCCGCTTGTTCCTTACTCCCCGTCAGGTGAAGCACCGGCCGGCGCGATCGAAGTGCTGCACATTCCGCTGCGCGCCCCGGCTGTGCCGGGCCGGCTCGACACCGCCAACGCACCCTATGTGCTCGAACTGCTCGATTGCGCCCGCGATGGCTGCCTGCGCGGCGAATTCGACGCCATGGTCACGGCACCGGTGCACAAGGGCGTCATCAACGATGCCGGCATCCCGTTTTCCGGCCACACTGAATACTTGGCCGACACCACCGCGACGCCGCGCGTCGTGATGATGCTGGCCGGGCGCACCGCGGAAAGCGACGCCGCGCCCTGGCTGCGCGTGGCGCTGGCCACCACCCATCTGGCGCTGGCCGACGTGCCGGCCGCCATCACCCGTGAATCGCTCACCACCACGCTGCGCATCCTGCACGACGCGCTGCGCCGACAGTTCGGCATCGCGCAGCCGCGCATCCTGGTGGCGGGGCTGAACCCGCACGCGGGCGAGGGCGGTCATCTGGGTCGGGAAGAGATCGACGTCATCACGCCGGTGCTGGACGCCCTGCGCGCGCAAGGCCTGCAGCTCGACGGCCCGCTGCCGGCCGACACGCTGTTCGTGCCGCGCCTGCTGGCGGGTGCCGACGCCGTGCTCGCGATGTATCACGACCAGGGCCTGCCGGTGCTCAAGTACGCCACCTTCGGCCGCGGCATCAACATCACGCTCGGCCTGCCCATCGTGCGCACCTCGGTCGATCACGGCACCGCGCTCGACCTCGCCGGCACCGGCCGTGCCGACGCCGGCAGCCTGATCGAGGCGGTCGATGCCGCCATCGCGATGGCGGGTTCCGGCGCTGCCGCCAGGGCGGACGGCTGATCATGGAAGAACACCGCGCCCGCAAACGCTTCGGCCAGAATTTCCTGGTCGACGGCAACATCATCCGCAATATCGTCGCCGCCATCGACCCGAAACCGGCGCAGGCCATGGTCGAGATCGGCCCCGGCCTGGGCGCGATGACGCGCCCGCTGGCCGCACGGCTCGACCGCCTGCACGTGATCGAAATCGACCGCGATCTGGCGGCGCGGCTGCGCGAGGGCGATCTGGCGGACCGGCTGGTGATCCATGAACAGGACGCGCTCAAGTTCGACTTCGGCGCGCTGAGCACCGAGCTCGGCTCGGCGCTGCGCGTGGTCGGCAACCTGCCGTACAACATTTCGAGCCCGCTGCTGTTCCATCTCGCCGATCACGCGACCTGCGTGATCGACCTCACCTTCATGCTGCAGAAGGAAGTGGTGGACCGCATCGTGGCTGCGCCCGACACCGAAGCGTTCGGCCGCCTGTCGGTCATGCTGCAGTACCGCTTCGAGTGCGCGCACGTGTTCGACGTGCCGCCCGGCGCGTTCCGGCCCATGCCCAAGGTGATGTCGGCCATCGTGCAGCTGCGGCCGCGCCCGGTCGAGCAACTCACCGCACGCGATCCGCAGTTGATGTCCGACATCGTCAAGGCCGCCTTCGGCCAGCGCCGCAAGACGCTGCGCAACACGCTGCGCGAGTGGCTGACCCAGGACGACTGGGACGCACTTGCCATCGACGCCTCACGACGCGGCGAAACCCTCGGTGTCGCCGACTACGTGCGCATCGCAAATCACATCTCCCGGCACGTCCCGAACCCCGTCACCGGCCATTCCGCCGGCGCCTGAAACTCAGGCCGAATTCTTCACGCTGCAGCTGTTGATGCCCAGAAGCGAGTAGGCCGGGCAGAAATTGAACAGACCCGTGAGCAGCGGCACGATGCCGATATAGCCCCACACCCCGACGGTGCCGGTTGCAGCCAGCGCGATCAGCGCCAGGCCAATGACGATGCGTGCGATCTTGTCGATGCCGCCGACGTTGGATTTCATGATGAAGCTCCCTGTGGGTTGATAAGGTGACTTCATCTTGCGCCGCGGACGGGGTGCGGTCTGTGACTGCGGTTACATGACTGGCGGGCGCTCGGCCGGCGACCGCGTGGTCACCGAACAGGCTGCAGAGTGTTTTTGACTCCGTAAAATTATTATGTAATATGACATAAGTATTTTACGGAGCGTTGTTGATGCACGCCTTTTGTCGTCTCTGTCCGATCGTCTTGCTGGTCAGCCTGCCGTTCGGGCTCGCCGCATCGCCGGAACCGTCCGACCGGTTGATCGACGACAGACGCGCATCGGAGCGCGATGCACGCTGGCAGCGCGCGCCCACGCAAATGCCGGCGCAGCCGCAGCCCGCGCTGCACAGCCATCCGGCCGACGTCGATGAAACCGGCGCGACGACGCGCTTCCGCGCTATCCGCATTGAAACGTCCGGGCTGCTGCCGGACGCTTCGGTCAATGCCCTGGTGGTGCCGTTTCTCGATCTGCCACTCGGACGCCAGCGGATCGAGCTGCTGCTGCGCCAGCTTGATGCGCAGCTGGTCGAAGCGGGCTGGATCACGAGTCGCGCGCGTCTGCTGTCGCTTGACGCGCAGGCGGGTGATCTGGCCATCGAGCTGGTACCCGGGCGGATCGAATCGCTGCGCGCACCGGGCATCGATGCAGCGGCCCTGGCGCGTGCCTTTCCGTTCGCCGTCGGCGAGCCGCTGTCGCTGCCGGCGCTCGAACAGGGGGTGCAGCAGCTCAACAGGCTGCGCATGTATCAGGCGCAGGTCCGCGTACTGCCGGGCAACACGGCCGGAACGAGCCTGCTCGATATCGTGCTGAACGAGGGCCGCGCGTGGTCAATGGCCTTCGGTCTCGACAATCAGGGCTCATCCACCACTGGCGGTGAGCGCCTGCGCGTCACGGCGCGGGCCGGCAATGTGTTGGGCTGGCTGGACGACTTCCAGCTTGCACTGCTGCACAGCACCGGCAGTGACGCCCTGCTGGCGTCACTGTCCGTACCCGATGGCTACAACCTGTGGTCGGTGACCGTTTCCGGCTCCCGCGCATCGTTCGACATCGCCGGGCTGAACGTCACCAGCCGGTCGGCCAGCGCGGTACTGGGCTGGAGTCGTGTGCTGTGGTCGTCGGCTGGCGGTCGCAGCGTCATCGATGTGTCGCTGATCCGGTCGCGGCTGGCACGCGACATCGAGTCGGTCGCGCTGCAGACCGAGCACAGCACGGTCGGCCGTGCCGCCTGGATGCACATCCGGCGCGGCGAGCGCTGGCAAGTGTTCATCGAGCCCTCACTGTTGGCCGGTCTGCCGCTGCTTGGCGCGACGCGTGACCGTCCTGACCTGTCGCGCGGCGACACGCACCGCCAGTTCCTCAAGTGGGCGATCGCCGCGGGTGCCGTCGTCCGCAGTGCGTCGGATGAGATCGAATACGCGGTGCAGCTGACGGCGCAGCGTGCCGGCGAAAGCCTGATTGGCGCCGAACAGATCCACCTCGGCGGCTTTGCCAGCGTCAGAGGCTTCCGCGAAGCGTCGGTGTCGGGCGACACCGGTCACGTGCTGCGCTCGGAACTGCGGCTGCCGCAGGCGTTCAGGGCGGCGGGGCTTCCGGTCGTTCCCTTCGTGCATGTCGATCATGGCGCCGCTCGGCTGTCTGAAGGTCGGCGCACTACGCTGGCCAGCGCTGGCCTCGGTGCTCGCGGCGCTGGCCGGGGCATGCTGTGGGAAGGCGTCGTCAGCGTACCCATCGCGCGCGAAACCGATCTGCCGTCGCCCGGTTGGCGCGCGCATCTGTCGCTGTCGTTCGAAATATGAACGCCCTGCTGCGGCTCTGCCTGGCGGCACTGCTGGTCAGCCCGGTCACACAGGCCGCCTCGGCCGCCAGCGTGGTTGCGCAGGTCAATGGCGTCGAGATCCCGCGCGCGGCATTCGACGCCGAGGTTTCCCGCTTGCAGTCAACCGGTCTGGCGGTCGATGCGGCAACTGCGAATGCCGTCCGCCATCGCCTCATCGCACGCGAATTGCTGTGGCAGAAGGTGCGCGCGAGTGGAGCGTGTGGTGCGCCCACGGTGTGCGATGACACCTCGCGCGACGCGCTGATCGAGGATTACGTGAATCGCCGTGTGCCGGTGGTCGAGGTCACGGAACAGGCGGTTCGGGCGCGTTACGACGACATCGTGTCCCGCCTCGGGCAGCGCGAGTTCCGCTTCAGCCTGATCGGGATGGCTGATGCCGCCGCGCTGCGTGCTTTGGCGGACCGTATCGCCGCGGGCGCCGATTTCGCGCGCGAGGCGCGCACGCATTCGCACTTTGCATCGGCGGCGAACGGTGGCGAACTTGGCTGGCACAGCTTTCCCGAACCGGTGACCGATGGCCGCACGAACGGCGTCCCCGCAGGCATCGCGCAGGCACTGGCCGGCATGCAGCCCGGGCAGGTCAGCCCGCCGCTGAAGGCGGACGATGGATGGGTACTCGTCCGGCTCGATGCCGTGCGCCCGACGCTGACGCCGGACTACGCAGACATGCGCGAAACCTTGCGCAGCTTGCTGGCTGCGCAGGCGCGCGAGGCGCAGCTGCGCGAACTGATCGTCGACCTGCTGCGGCACGCCCGCATCACGGTCAGCGACTGAGGGCGGGTTCGGATGCGCACCGCACTCAGGAAGTTGCTGCAGCGGTCAATCAACCCGCTGACGTGGTGCGGGGCGGGCGTCGTGCTCACGGTGATGCTCGCCCATGCACCGCCCGTCCGTGCCGATGCCGTCGTCGACCTGGCGGGCCCGGCGAGTCAGCAGGCTGTCGTGACCCGGGTGGGCGATGTACCGGTGGTCGGCATCACCGCGCCGGACGCGGCAGGCATTTCGCACAATCGCTGGACGACCTTCGATGTGTCGCGCCACGGTCTCGTGTTCAACAATTCGGCCGGCGATGCAAGCAGTGTGCTGGCCGGACCGCTGCCGGCGAATGCAGCGCTGAACGGATCGGCGGCACGCGTCATCCTGAACGAAGTGAGCGGCAGCCAGCCCAGCCTGCTGCTGGGCAGCATCGAAATCGCCGGGCAGGCGGCACGGCTGGTCATCGCCAACCCGAACGGCATCACGTGTGATGGATGCGGCTTCATCAACACGCCTCACGTCCAGCTCAGCACCGGCCGCATCGAGCGACTGAACGACGCCCTGCGCTTCGACGTGTCCGGCGGACGGATCGACATCGGTGCAGGCGGACTGTCTGCACTGGCGACCCGGCTCGACGCTCGAAGTGATCGCCGGGCGCACCCGGGTCGATGCCGACACGCTGGCCCTCGGCAATGCAGATGCGCCGCTTCCGGAGGATTTCGAGGCGTTTTCCATCGACATCGGCCAGAGCGTCAGCGCGGCGAGCATCCGGCTGATCGCGGTCGGTGGCGAGCTGGGGGTGCGCAGCACCGCGCCGCTGATCGCACTGGACGATGTGGTGATCGCCACGCGCGGACACATCGAACTGAGCGGCGACGTGACGGCGGGGCGCGACATCGCGCTGTACAACATCGGTGCCTTCGAATCGGTGCTGCAGGGTGCGCTCATGGCCGGGCGCGACGTCACGCTGCTCGCAACCGGCATCACGCTGGCCGACACGGGGCGCATCACGGCGGGCCGCGACATCGGCCTGGGATTCGTTGGCGACAATTCCGACCGATGGAGCGCTTTCCGCAATGACGGTCTGATCGACGCAAGCGCTTCATTGACGTTTGCCGGACCCGGCACGGGCCTCAACACGGGCGTCATTCTCGCCGGCGCATCGATCGATGCAGCGTCCGGCAACGTGCAGGTCCGGGCGGGTGACGCCGGGCTACCGGGTAGTCATGGCGAGCACGCCGTAAACGTCGACGGCGTCACGCTGGCCAACTCGGGCGTGATCCATGCGGGCAGCGACCTGTTTCTGAACCTGATCGACAACAGCGGCGACATTTCGGCCGGGCGCGATGTGTTCCTGTCGCAGACACGACGCGGCCAGCCCGGCTTCCTTGCGCCGGAGAACATCGACCTCGCAGGGGAGGTGAATGCGGGACGCGACCTGTTCATCCACACCCCCGCCGAGGGCGCGCAATGGCTGGACGGTGCGCGCCGGCAGTCCTTCACCGCAACGCGAAACCTGCACCTGATCGATCGCCCCTGGCTGTCCGATGCGGGCACGCCAGCCGAAGCTGTGGCGCGGCACCCCTACGTGAATCGCGACCGGCTGACCGCCGGCCACGACCTCGTGATCGCGCTGAACGCCCACTTCATCAATCCGTCGGTCATCGATGCAGGCCGCGATCTGCTGATCGGCGCGCGTGGCATCAGCAATGAAACCGCGGTCGGCAGCCGGCAGGCCTCCTTCGACTATCCCTACTATCCCGGCTGTCGCACGGAGTACGACGGGCTGTGCACGACGACCACCGAAGTGCCGTCGTCACACGCGCTGATGCTGGTCGGGCGGGACCTGGTCGCCGCGACGTCCTTCTTCCACAACCGCGGCGCGTCCATCCTTGCCGGTCGCGACATCCGCATCGACGCGCCCGATGTCGTGAACGAAGATCGTCGCTACGGCGCCGTCTGGTCGTCGAGCTATTACCTGATCGACGTCGATGCGCAATCCGTCGGTACGCCCTGCACCAGCGACTGCGTTGTCGACATCGACTGGCGGCGAACCGACAGCGGCGCGCTCGAACTGGGCGTGCTGCCCGGGGTGATCCAGGCGGGTGGCCGCTTCGTTTCGGATGGCGGTCCGGTCAGTCCGCCCTCGACGACCCCCACGCCTCCCTCTTCCGATGGCCCGGCGCCTGCGATGCCGCCAATCGTGTCGGGCACGCTGACCGAAGCGCTCGCCCGGATGCTGTCGACAGGTGTGCTCAGCATGACCGACACGCCTCCCCCGCTTTCGTCCTTCGTCAATACCGGCAATATCCACGCCGCGAGCATCGTCGTCAGGGCCGCAGACATCCGCAACGGCTTCGACGTTGTCGCGGACTACTACCATCGCACTGCCGAGCCGACCGTCCCGCCTGCGCAGATCAATGTCGCCGGTTTCGGTATTCACGGCAGCTCGCTGCTGCCGGTCCTGACCGCGGACCGCTACAGCGGTGCGGCGCTGATGCGCCTGCTTCCGCCCGGGCTGGCGAGCACGCTGCCCTTTGCGCTCACGCCGGCAGAAGAGGCGGCGGCCTTGCGCAACGCCTTCCTCGCGACCACCCGCCGCGGCTGGATACTGCCCGGCCTGACATGGGACGCGCTCACCGGGCAGTCGCCACAACAGCAGGAGCACGCCATCCTGGCGGCCAACGGCGCCGCGTTTGCCATTGAACACGGCATTGCGATGGGTGCCGATCTCACGGCGGGTCAGCAGTCGTTGCTGGGCGCACCCGTGCTCTGGTACGCCGCACGCGGCGGTCAACTGCACCCCATTGTGTATCTGCCTTCCGACTGGCAGGCGCAACTGGCCGTCGTGCCCGGCGGCGCGCTCGATGCCGGCGTCGCCATCGAACTGACGGGCGAGCGCGTCGACAACACCGGCTTCGTCCTGTCCGACGGCGCGTTGACCCTCACGGCCGACACACTGCTCAACCGCAAGCGGTCCGCCTACTTCTACGAAAAGCGCAAGGTCAGTGGCGGCACGCTGACCATCGAAGGCAATACCGTGCAGCCCGGCGGTTTCATGCAGGCTGCCGTGTGGAATCTGCAGGTTTCATCGGTGCGCTCGGTATCCGGCGAATTCCGCGTGCTGGGCGAAGACGCAGCGCACACGGGCGCGTTGAGTCGCGCCTTCGAAACGCAGATTGCGGCCGAACTGGGCGATGCCTACCGCTACGAAGAAGCGCGCGACAACCTGCGCTACCGCTTCCGGAAAAGTGGCAGCTTCGGCGATCTGGTGGGCGTCGTGGCCGGCTTCACCGCCAGCATGCTGATCGGCCCGCAGATGTCGAATCTCATCGGCAGTCTGGCGACCAACTTCGGTCCGGCGTGGTCGGCGGCCACTGCCTTTGCCGCGCCCGGTCTCGCCAACGTTGCCGGAACCGCGGCCATTACGCAGACGCTGTCGAGCGCGATCGGTCAGTTCGTTGCGACCGGCCGCATCGATGTCGACGCGGCCCTGACCAGCGGGCTGGCTGGCGCCGTCACGGCAGGTACCGGCGCCTGGGCAAACGCGCACATCGAGTCAGCCATTGGTCGCTGGTCCGTCCGTGCGCTGACCACTGGCGCCGTCGGCGAACTGACCGGCGCCGGCTTCGAAAACGCACTGTTCAATGCCGTCATCAACGAAGCGTCCGCACTGGGCGCCAACCAGATCGGCAATGGCAACTTCGGCCCGCAAGGCAGTCTCGGCCACACGCTGGCACATGGCGTGCTCGGCGCACTGACCGCCGCCGCCCGCGGCGACGACCCGTACTCCGGCGCCCTCGGCGCGATCACAGCCACCCTCGTGGAAGCGCCGCTCGACGATGCCCTCGATCTGAGCGGTCCGGACCGGGAGATTGCCCTGACCGCGTTTTCGATGCTGGTCGGCGGCACGGCATCCGGACTGGCCGGCGGCGATCCGGTGACGGCTGGTTGGGCGGCGCAGAACGTCACGCTGTTCAACTACCTGAAGCATCAGGAACAGGTTCGCTACGCAGATGCGCGGAACGCATGTGGTGGCGACGCGGCATGCCTTCAGGCGGTCGACGCCGAGTTCAGTCAGAAGTCGCAGGCGAACAAGCGCGCGCTGGCGGACGCGCGTGAAGCCTGCGAAACGACCGGCTTATGTACCGATTACTACCGCCTGATGACCGAGGCCATGCCACTTGGCATGGGTGCGCATCTTCCGGGCGACATGGACCCCGAAAACCCGTGGCTCGGCGCGCAGCAGAACGCCGACGCCGTCGCCCACAACCTGTCCCTGTTCGACCGCCTGATGGCGCGCCCGCTGTCGGACGAAATCGTGCGCCAGGACTTCGCACCCGACCCCGAGGCCTACGCGTTCGCCCCGCAGGGCAGCAGCCAGTACGTCGGCGCCATCACGGCGCGGAATATCGACAACGTCGTCGTGCTGTCAGCGGCCGGCGCATCGCTGTTGCTGCCCGGCCCGGAGGATCTGGTCGTCGGCGCAGTGCTGATGACGAAGGCCGGGCAGTTCGTCGCACGGGTGATCGAGGTGGGGGGGCAGAAGCTGCTGCGCCTACACGATGACTCCTTTTCCAACGGAAGAAACTCAAGCCCAGAAGAGAATATTGCTGCAACCTCGATCGCACTCGTTTATGACAAAGTTTCAAAAGTATGGAGAACCCCCGCAGGGCTTGAGTATGGGATCGGCTCTATCCATGGTAATCGCATCAAGCATGTACTCGATCACGCAGTAGAAAATCCCAAAAAGCGAACTCACACCATTTTCAACGTGGATCGAAAGCAAGTTCTTGCATTAATCGACGAGGCGTGGGAAAAACGAGGGGAACCGCTCCCGAATGATCCAGGTTCGTATGTGATACCACTGGGGAGAGTTGTGGGTACCACTGGGGAAACAAGCATCAAGATCGTTGTGCGTCCGGGCACTAATAAGCTGATTACTGCCTATCCGGTTAAGTGAGACGAGGATACGGAAAATGATTTGCCCGCGATGCGAACAGGACAACGTTCTAGAAGTTCGGGTTCGGAAGACCGGCACTAGACTTTACGTTTGCCCCGAATGCGAGGCTACTTGGCTTTGCGAGAAGAGCATTGATCAGTGTGCGTTTATAGACTTTGGCACATATATGGAAAGCCTTGGTTTGCCGCCCCTATGGGATGAGCTTGATATCCCACAAGGGACGTTGAATACATGACGTAGAGCCCGCCGGTCCTTCATTCACTTCTTCTCCGCAGCAATCCCCCGCAGCCCTGCAGCGTCAAGGATGTCGATCTGATTCCGCCCCAGTGACACCAGCCCCTGATCAGCAAAACTCTTCAGCAGGCGGGTGACGATTTCGCGCACGCTGCCGAGTTCGTCGGCCAGTTGCTGGTGGGTGGTGTGCAGCGTCTTGCCGTGGCCGAGCAGCAGGCTGGCGAGGCGCTGGTCGAGGCGGTGGAAGGCGATGGCTTCGACCAGTTGCATCAGGTCGGCGACGCGTTCGGAAAACAGGCCGAACACGAAGCGTCGGAAGTCGGGTTCAGCCAGCAGTGCTTCGAACAGGCCGGCCGGCAACACCAGCAGCTTGAGTGGCGTTTCGGCGACGCCGTAGGCGTTGTAGTCGCTGTGGCCGAGCAGGCATGCGCTGGAAATCACGCAGGTTTCACCCGCATGCACGCGGTACAGCGGCAGTTCGCGCCCGCTGGCCGAGGCCTTGGCCACCTTCACCTGACCCGACAGTACGAACGGAAAGCCGGTGCACGGCTGGTGCTCGTCGAACAGGCGGGTGCCGGCCGGCACGTCGAGCAGCCGGCCTTCGGTTTCGATGCGCTGGCGCGCCGCGGCCGACAGGCCGGACAGCAGCGGATAGAGCGCGGTCAGTGCGCCGACGGCGGTGCCGGGTGCGGGCGTGTTCACGACAGCGTGGCGATGACCGGCGCGTGGTCGGACGGGCGCTCCAGCTTGCGCGGGCCCTTGTCGACGACGCAGGCGGTGCAGCGGGCGGCCAGCGGAGCTGACAGCAGGATGTGGTCGATGCGCAGGCCGAAGTTGCGGCGGAAGGCGCCGGCGCGGTAGTCCCACCAGGACCAGCTCTTTTCCGGCTGATCGAACAGGCGGAAGGCGTCGCTGAGGCCGAGTGCCTGCAGGCCGGCGAAGGCGGCGCGCTCCTGCGGCGACACGTGGATTTCGTCCTTCCAGTCCGGGTGGGCGTCGCGCGGCTCGGGTGCGATGTTGTAGTCGCCGAGCAGGGCGAGTTGCGGGTGGCGGGTCAGCTCGTCGCGCAGCCATGCGGTGAGCGCAGCGAGCCAGCGCATCTTGTATTCGAACTTCTCGGAACCCACGGCCTGGCCGTTCGGGAAGTAGGCGCACACGACGCGCACGCCGCCGACGGTGGCCGCGATGACGCGCCGCTGTTCGTCGTCGAAGCCGGGGATGCCCGCCTGCACGTCTTCCGCCGGCTGCTTCGTGAGGATGGCCACACCGTTGTAGGTCTTCTGGCCGCTGATCGCGCTGTGATAGCCGACCGCCTCCAGCTCGGCGCGCGGGTAGGTGGCGTCTTCGGTCTTGGTTTCCTGCAGACACACCACGTCGGGCTGCTCGGCGGCGAGCCAGTCGGTGAGGTGGGGCAGGCGGACTTTCAGCGAATTGACGTTCCAGCAGGCGATCTTCACACCGGTCTCCGTCATTCGGTGGCGGGCTGCCAGTTGCCCTGGTCGGCTGGTGCGGCCTCACCCGCGGTCGGGGCGGCGCCCGCGGCCGCTGCCTTGGGCGCGACCCTGGCCGTGCCCTTGGCCGGGTAGCCGGCGCGGTTCAGCAGCGTCGTCCAGGCGCTGGCGCTGAAGCCGATCAGGTGGTCCTTGCCGGCGTTGATCGCTGGCACGCGCGCTTCCTGCAGGTTGAAGCGCTTCACGAAGGCTTGTTTCTGCTCGTCGGTGATGATGCGCTGTTCGGTGTAGGCGATGCCGCGGTTCTTCAGGAAGGCGAGCGCCGATTCGCACAGCGCATCGCATTCATTGCCGAGCCACAGCGTGACCGGTGCCGTGCGCGTCGCTTCACGCTCGGCGTAGCTCGCGCCCTGTTCGACCACGCTGGGCTGCAGCTTCTTCTCGCTGACCGAGCGGGCGTCAGGCGGCGGCGGGGTGCCGATGTAGTGGGTGTTGCCCTGGGCGTCCTTCCACTTGTAGGTCTGTGCCCAGACCGGGCTGGCGAGCAATGTGCCGGCGATCGACACGCAAAGCAGCAGGCGCAGATTCGTCATCGATAAGCTCCCTGTTGGATCGGCTGGCGCGGCGACAATCAGGCCGCCACCATGCCGCTGTGGCGCAGCAGTGCGTCGGGGCGCGGTTCGCGGCCGCGGAAGGCCTTGAACGATTCGAGCGCCGGGCGCGAACCACCCACAGCAAGGATTTCGTTCCAGAAGCGGCGACCGGTCTCGGTGTCGAGTACGCTGCCGGACTGCTCGCGCGCCTCTTCGAACGCTTCAAAGGCGTCGGCCGACAGCACCTCGGCCCACTTGTAGCTGTAGTAGCCCGCGGCGTAGCCGCCGGCGAAGATGTGGCTGAAACTGTGCGGGAAACGGTTCCAGGCCGGTGGGCGCACAACGGCGATTTCGTCGCGCACCTCGTCGAGCAGCTGCAGCATGGTCTGTTCGCCGCCCGGCACGAATTCATGGTGCAGGCGCAGATCGAACAGCGAAAACTCGACCTGACGCAGGGTCTGCAGGCCGCTCTGGAAATTCTTCGCGGCAATCATCTTGTCGAACAGCGTGCGCGGCAGCGGCTCGCCGGTGTCGACATGCGCGGTCATGCCGCTGAGCACGTCCCATTCCCAGCAGAAATTCTCCATGAACTGGCTCGGCAGTTCGACCGCGTCCCATTCGACGCCGTGGATGCCGGACACCGCGAGGTCATCGACCCGCGTCAGCACGTGGTGCAGACCGTGACCCGATTCGTGGAACAGCGTGATCACGTCGTCGTGCGTGAAGGTGGCGGGCTTCGGCTTGCCATCCTTTTCACCGACCGGCGACGGGAAGTTGCAGTTCAGGTAGGCCACCGGCGTCTGCACGCCCGACGCCACGCGCCGCCGCGTGATGGCTTCGTCCATCCAGGCGCCACCGCGCTTGGTGTCGCGCGCGTACAGGTCGAGGTAGAGCTGGCCCACCAGCTCGCCGCCCCCGGCACCGGCACGTTCGATGCGGAAGAAACGCACGTCCGGGTGCCAGACCGGTGCCGTGTCGGGCTTGATGGTCACGCCGTACAGGCCTTCGATGACGCGGAACAGGCCTTCGAGCACCTTGTGCTCAGGGAAGTACAGCTTCACCTCGTGTTCGGAAAAGTTGTAGCGGTGGCTGCGCAGCTTTTCCGACACCCAGGTCATGTCCCACGACTGCAGCTCGTCGAGGCCGAATTCGTTGCGCGCAAACGCGCGCATCTCGTCGAGATCGCGTTTGCCGTGCGGCTTGGCGCGGGCACCCAGGTCGCGCAGGAAGGCCGTGACCTGGGCCGGCGTGTCGGCCATCTTGGGCACCATGGACAGTTCGGCGAAACTGTCGAAGCCGAGCATTTTCGACTCTTCCGCGCGCAGCGACAGGATGCGGTCGATCAGTGTGGTGTTGTCGCGCGCCGCATCGCCGAATTCGGACGCGCGGGTCGCGTTGGCGCGGTACATGCGCGCGCGCAGGTCGCGGTTGTCGGCGTACTGCATCACCGGCAGGTAGGACGGCATGTGCAGCGTGAATTTCCAGCCGTCGCGGTCGTCGCGCTGCGCCGCCTCGCGCGCCGCTTCGACGCTGTCTTCGGGCAGGCCGGCCAGCAGCGCCTCGTCGGTGACGTATTCGGCGAAGGCATTGGTCGCGTCGAGCAGGTTTTCGGAAAACTTCGCCGCCAGCGACGCCAGCTCTTCCTGGATTTCCTTGAAGCGCGGCTTGAGTTCTTCGGGCAATTCAGCACCCGACAGGCGGAAGTCGCGCACTTCGTTGTCGAGGATGCGGCGGCGCGCGGGCGACAGCGTGGCGTATTCCGGTGAATCGTGCAGCGCGCGGTACTTCGCGAACAGCGCGAGGTTCTGGCCGAGCGAGCTGTAGAAGCGGGTGATGTCGGGCAGCGATGCGTTGTACGCCTCGCGCCAGGCCGGTACGTCATTCACGCCGTGCAGGTGGCCGACCACGCCCCACGCGCGTCCCAGTTGTTCGCCCATGTCGGTGATCGGCGCCGCGAAACCGTCCCAGGTCGGCGCTTCGGGGCGCGCGATCAGATCGTCGATCAGCGCCTGATAGCGGCTCAGCAGGTCGGTGATGGCCGGCGCGACGTGCTCCGGCTGGATGAGATCGAAACGGGGCAGGGCGGAAAAATCGAGCAGCGGGTTCGTGTTCATGGGGTTCCGGAAGCGTTGCGGTCAGCCAGTTGAATGACGGGTCGAGATCGATTCTAGCCCGGCGCCCGGCGACACAGGCTCAAGTTGCATCCCGGGCCGCCGAAAACTGAAGGTGTACAGCGAAATCACCCCTGGCAGGTGCGGGTCACGCCGCGCAGAATCAAGCTGCGTTCTCAATTGCGTGCAATCGAAAGTTTGTCAGATGAATGTGCGGATTCCCCCTCAGCAGGACGATGTCGCCGTCTTGCCCGACGCCGGTGCCATGCTCGACCTGCGCATCCTGTTCAGCGTTCCCGGCATGCGCGAGAACCGCGCCGGTCTGCGCACGCGCGTGCTGGCGACGTGGCGCAATGAAGCGGCCGCGATCATCGACGCACTGCGCGATGCCGCTGCGGCGGGTGACGCCCACGCGCTGCGTCTGGCGGCGCACCGGCTGAAAAGTTCGAGCGGCGCGCTCGGTGCCATATATATAAGCAATCTCGCCATCGGCATGGAAAATGCCGCACGTGACGGTCGCATCGCCTTCGACGGGCAACTGCGCTTGCGACTCGAACAGGCGGTGCAGCAGACACTGGCCGCTTTCGGCGCGCTGGACGACCCCTCCGGTGGCGACCCGGGTCTTTGCACATGATTCTTCTGGTCGACGATGACGTGATGGTGCGCCTGATGGCGACCGAAGCGCTGATCAGCGCCGGCTTCGAAGTGATGGAGGCCGCCGGCGGCGAGCAGGCACTCGAGCTGTTCGATCACCACGGGTTTTCGCTGGTGCTGCTCGACGTCAACATGAGCGGGATGGACGGCTTCGAGGTGTGCCGGCGCATCCGCGAGCGGGCTCACGGCCGGCGCCTGCCGGTCATCATGCTGACCGGCATGGACGACACGGTTTCGATCGACAGTGCCTATTCGCTCGGCGCGACCGATTTCGTCACCAAACCGCTGAACTGGACGCTGCTGGTTTATCGCGTGCGCTACGCACTGCGGGCGGCCAGCACGGTGATGGAACTCGAAGTGTCGGAACGCCGGCTTGCGGTGGCACAGCGCGTAGCGCGGCTGGGCAGCTGGATCTGGCATATCGAGGAAGACCGCTGCGAGCGCAGTGCCATCTGTCTCGACCTGTGGGGCGATACGCGCGCGGCGGCCCAGCAGGTTCCGTTCGGACTGCTGTCGCGCGTGCTCAGCCCGGATCGACAGCATCTGCATGCCTCAATGGAAAGCGCCCGCGAGGGTGTGCCCTATCAGATGAGTTTTCGCGTGCAGCGCGCTGACGGCTCGCTGGCGACGCTGTTCGAACAGGCGTTGCCGGTGCGCGACGAATTCGGCCGCGTGGTGCGAATCGAAGGCGTGACCCAGGACGTGACCGAACGGGAACAGGCCGAGCAGCGCATCCGCTTTCTCGCCTACCACGACAGCCTGACCGGTCTCGCCAACCGCCAGATGTTCCGCGAAATGCTCGACCACGCACTGGCCCGCTCGCGCCGGCTGGGCAAGCGCTGCGCCTTGCTTTACCTCGATCTCGACCGCCTCAAGCGCATCAACGACAGCTTTGGCCACACGCTGGGCGACCAGATCCTGCGCGAAGTGGCGAGCCGCCTGCTCGGGTCGGTGCGTTCGGCCGACTTCGTCGGGCGCGAAGGCCTGCAGCCGGACGAAGTCGTCGCGCGGCTGGGCGGTGACGAATTCACCGTTTTGCTGACCGATCTGGCGCACACCGAAGATGCCGCCCGCGTGACGGCCCGTATCTGCCAGGAACTGGAGCAGCCGATCCAGATTGATCACGTCGAGCTGGTGGTGACGGCGTCGGTCGGCATCGCGCTGTTTCCGGAAAATGGCGACGATGCCGAAACCCTGCTTCGCCACGCAGACATGGCGATGTATGCCGCCAAGCAGCGCGGCCGCAATACCTTCGAATTCTTCACCGAAGCCATGCAGAAGCGGGCGATAGAGCGCTTGTCGCTGGAGCAGGACATGGCGCACGCACTTGAGGGTGGGCAGTTCTCACTGCACTACCAGCCGCAGGTCGATGCAGTGACCGGGCGCATTGTGTCGGCCGAGGCGTTGCTGCGCTGGAATCACCCGCGGCGCGGCGCGGTTTCACCGGTCGAGTTCATCCCGGTGGCCGAAGAAACCGGTCTCATCGTGCCGCTGGGTGAATGGGTGGTGCAGGAAGCCTGCCGGCAGATTGCGCAGTGGCGCGATCAGGGCCGGCCGGTGGTGCCGGTTGCGGTCAATCTATCCGCGATCAATTTCCGTTCCGACTCCCTGCTGCCGCAGATTGTCGAGGCGCTGGAATCGAACCGCCTGTCGAGCCACTTCCTGCATGTGGAACTGACCGAAAGCGCGGTGATGCAGGAGCCGCAGAGTGCGCTGGCCAAACTGGCCGCGCTGAAGGCGCTCGGCCTGACGCTGTCAATCGACGATTTCGGCACCGGCTATTCGTCGCTGTCGACGCTGAAGCAGTTTCCGATCGATCTGCTGAAGATCGATCGCAGCTTCGTGCGTGACCTCCCCGACGACGAGAGCGATGCGTCCATCGTCGATGCCATTCTCGCGATGGCGCATGCGCTGGGTCTGCGCGTCGTCGCCGAGGGGGTCGAGACCGAGGCGCAGCGGCAGTTTCTGGTGCAGCGCAAATGCGGCCTGATGCAGGGCTATCTGTTTTCCCGACCGTTGCCGGCGGAAGATTTCATGCGACAGATCGAGGCGGCCCGCTGACGCGGTCGCCCGATCCGCCGCACGGTGTCAGCCCTTGATGCCGCTGCCGGCCAGCATCATGTCGTCCTCGATCAGCAGCGCCTTGCCGTCCGGCTTGCTCAGATCGGGAATCTGGCTGTCGACCCGGTAGATGCCGCCTGGCACGGCGTCGGACAGAACGAAGATGTAGGTCTTGCCGACATACTTCGGAAATTTCTGCTTGTTCGGATCGTTGCTGTAGGGCGTGATGCGGTATTCCCGCGCATCGACGGTCTTGCCGCCGAAGCTCACCTTGACCGGCTTGGCCGATGGGCCTTCGGACAGTGCCAGCCGGATGCGCTTGCGGAAGTAGGCTGCCTTGCCGCCGGTCAGTCGTTCCATTTCGGCGATGTCGCGTTCGAGGAAGCACATCAGCGCGGGATTGCTCAGACCGCCATCGACCTCGGGCATTTCCTTCCTGTTGGTGCCGCTGAGACAGGCCGTATTCACCTTGCGCGCGCCGGCCTCTTCGCTGATGCGCACCTCCACCTTGTCTTCGAACGGCTTTTCCAGACTGCCGCTGCGTTTGAAGGTGTAACTCAGCGTGGTGGGCGCCTTCAGTGACGACAGCTGGTCATTCATGAACAGCTGCTTTTCGGCTTCGGTGATTTCGTCGCTCGGCTCGGCGTGGGCGTTGCCGGCTGCAATGGCCAGAGCCAGCAACAGCGCGTACAGCTTGATGTGATTGATCATGATGACTCCTCGTGATGAATGTGCGGACCTCTTCGAGTCCGGCGGGGTTGTGTTCAGCATGCGGTGTCGGACTTGACGGCACAGCTTTGCAGCCGCTGGTCGAGCAGGCTCAGCGCCTCCGGTGACAGTCCGGCCAGCCGCGCCCGCGTCCGGGCGTAGCCCGCTTCGTCGCGCTGGCCGAGCTGGGCGGTGGCGAGATCGGTCAGGAACACCGGGTTGTCGGCGTCAAGCGCATTGGCGTGCTCCAGTGCGGCGATGCCATCCACCGGGCGCCCCTGCTTGACCTGCGAACGACCGAGCGCATGCCACGCTGACGCATTGCCGGAATTGCCGGCGATCCAGCCGCGGGCGCGCGACTCCAGTTCGCCCCAGCGTGCTTCGGTCTGCAGGCGCAGCGTCTGCAGGAAGGCGGGCAGGGCGGCTTCGCTTTCGCTCCAGAAGGCCTGGCCGCTCAACGGCGCAACATCGGCGCCGGCAGGCAGCGCCATCCCTTCGCGGATCCAGGCGACCGGCAACGAGAACTGGTTGTCGGTGCCGCTGCGGAACTTGAAGGTCATCACGCCGACCAGCCGGTGCTCGCGATCGAACAGTCCGCCGCCGCTGGCCCCCGACGTGAAGGGCGTGGTGCTCTGGATGACGTTCGCGCCGTCGTGCGGATGCAGCTGCAGCACCATGCCGTTGCTCACCCTTGGCGCCGCGCCCAGGATGTAACCCAGCGCGACCAGTTCCTCGCCCGGCTTGAGCGGCGTGCTGCGCAACTCGACCACCGGCACCTGGGAGGCGCCGGGTACGTCGAGCAGGCACAGGTCGCGCCCGACCTGCGCACGCTGCGAGCTCACCTGCATGCGTTCGCCGTTGCTGACCACACGGATGGTCGTTGCGCGGGCGGTCACATGGCAGGCGGTAGCGATGACGCCCGGGCCGACCGCCACACCGGTGCCGACCGACACATTGCCCCGGTCATCGGACGCTTCGACTTTCAACACGCTCGGTCGCAGCTTGATCAGCGCTGCGATGTCCTGCTGGTCCAGCGCGGCGGCCGGAAACGGCCACAACGCAAGCGTCAGCAGGCAGGCAGCGGCAGGCTGGAGGTGGCCCGACATGGCGCTTGCGATGGTCAGCGGTCGGCAGCCGTGTGGCTGGCCTGCGCCTCGTCGATCAACGGAACGCCGTACGAGGTCAGGATGGCCTGGATGCCGGGAAGATTGCGTTGAACGGTTTCTTCGATCTTGTTCTTCCAGTCCTTCTCGCCGTAGCGCACGGCCATCGTGATCGCATAGTCGAACTTCACCGTGTTCTCGGGCGGGAAGGCGACGGTGACCAGATCACCGGTCTTTGCGTTGCGGCCGAAGTAGCCGGCGATCGGACCCCACGCCATCGCGACATCGACCTTGCCGGCGACCAGATCTTTCTCGACGATTTCACCCGGGTAGGCACCGGGGTCGCCGGACTGGCGCTGATAGGAAATGGCCTGGTCGAACAGCTTGTTGCGCAGCAGCCAGTCCACCGGCGGCGTCTGCGAAAACACGCCGAACTTCAGTGACTTGAGCTTTTCGGGCGGCAACTTGAGGAGGTCGTCCGGTACCTTCACGTCGTCCAGCCCGGTGCCCTTCTTGAACACCATTGCGTAGGTCGAGCGGAAATAGGGCTTGATCGTCGCGCCCATGTCGAAGCCGACCGGTACACCGATGATGAGGTCGCACTTGTAGCGGCCGGCCAGCTTTTCGTGCTTGGCCTTCAGGGTCATCCGGATGAAACCCATGCGGTGCGGGAAGTAGGTGTACTCGAGTGCGTAACCCATGTCCTTGGCCAGCAACTCGGCAATCTTGTTCTCGAAACCTTCGCCCTTGTCGTTCGACAGAGGCAGGTTGTTCGGGTCTGCGCAGACACGCAGCACCTTGTCGTCGCCGGTTTCCTGCGCCTGCAGCGCCGGTGCGGCAAGTCCGGTGCCCAGCAGGAAGGCAGCAGCGATCAGGGAATGTTTCATTGTTTCAGGTCTCCTCCGGATGAATGAACCCTTGCTGGGCAATGAAGCCCGGGCTCTGCTTGAATTCTTGTGCCGTGCGTCTCACGCGCGAGCCTTTGAGACAGTACGCGCGCGGTTTTGTTTTCGCTCAGTCCATCTTTTCGATGCGACCGGGCCGGATCGCCCCATCGGAACGACCTTTCAGGTAAGCGTACAGACCGTCGAGATTGTCCATGACCTGCCTTGAACCATCGAAGTTCGGCATGCCGCGGTCCACGCGACCCCTGGTCACGACCGCCTTGAAGTCGTCGCGTCCGAGCGTCCTGAGGCTGACGATCAGCGATGGCCCCACCATGCCCTCCTGATTCGGGCCATGGCAACGTTCGCATGCCGCGTTGCGCCACGCACGCCAGCCTGCCAGCGTGGCGTCATCGACCTTGTTGCCGCCTTGCACCTGATAAGGCGTCGTCTGTGCTGTCGCCATGTGAGCCGAAGTCATCAGTGCCAGCATGACAGCTTGCCTGAACTGCTTTTTCATCATTCTCCCCTGGTTTGCCGGGTGCTCGCGACACCCGTCGGGAGCATTCTGCGGACAAAAAAAGACTGGCACCGGCGTTTCCGCACGGTGCCAGTCCGGGGACCTTGCGGAAAGCGCAGTTGCGCTTTCCGCTCAACGCACGATTACGGCAGTGCGAAGACAGTCATCGTGCCGCCCAGCTCGGTGTAGCTCGAGAGTTCGGCGTAACCACCCACGGCGCCCAGACCATCGGTCGGCTTTTCGAGACCGGCTGCGAGGCCGATGCCGGCCCAGCCGCCGATACCCGACAGGATACCGATGTAC
>NZ_JAUYNV010000009.1 GCF_030698125.1 Methyloversatilis sp. | reverse complement strand
CATCAGCCCAAAAGTCAGGATATGACCAGATTCAGGCCGCTGTGAACAGTCCCCTGCTATGCCTTTGACCGTGAACGACTTTTTCGATGGCGCTTCCATTTGGCATACCGTTAATTCGACAAATGAGAACACGCCCTAGCGTCAGGGCGACGGCAATACGCAGCATCGGTGAACGGCCAGCGACGATGGCGCGCCGCCCGGAACGCGGCGCGTCGTGCCGCCGCCGTACTCAGCCGGTGATCTGCTTGAGCAACTCTGCCTTGGCGGCGGTGTAGTCCGCTTCTGTGATCAAACCGCCATCAAGCAGGGATTTCAGCTTGCCCAGCCTGGCTTCCGGCGTGTCGGCCGCCGCCGGGGTTGCCGGGGTTGCCGCTGCAGGCAATACCGAACCGCGCATCGCTTCGGTCATCACCTGCCCCATGCTCAGACCGGCGCCCAGACTGGCGCCGATGCCGGCCAGCCCGCCTTCATTCTGCGCCGCCATCGGAATGGCCGTGGCGGTCTGATACTGGGTGAAGGCGGCCAGATTGCCCGCCATGCCCATCGACACCCGGGCATCGAAGGCCTTCTGCAGCTCTTCAGGCAGCGACACGCTTTCAACCGCGAAATTGTCCAGCGCAACGCCATAGCGTTCGAACACCGGCGCCATCGCACCCTTCATCCGTTCGCCCAGCAAGCCGAAATTGGTCGCCATGTCGAGGAACGGCAGTTCCGACGCGCCGAGCGTATTGCTCATCGCCGACACGATCAGGTTGCGCAGCTGCATCTCCAGATCATCGACCGTGTAGATGTCGCGCGTGCCGCTGATTTCCGCAAAGAACTGCTTCGGGTCGGCCAGCCGGTAGGAATACACGCCGAATGCGCGCAGCCTGACCATGCCGAAATCCTTGTCGCGCACCGTCACCGGTTGAGCCGTGCCCCACTTGCGGCCCAGTTGCAGCCGGGTACTGAAGAAATAGACGTCGCTCTTGAAGGGCGATTCGAACAGCTTGTCCCAGTTCTGAAGGTAGGTCAGCACCGGCAGCGTACTGGTCTTCAGCACGTGGCGACCGGGACCGAGCACGTCGGCGATGCGCCCCTCGTTGACGAACAGTGCCGCCTGCGACTCGCGTACCGTCAGCTGCGCCCCGTACTGGATTTCGGCGTCCTGCATCGGATGCCGCCAGGCCAGCGTGCCATCGCCGTCCTCCTGCCACTGCAGAACGTCGATGAACTGTTTCTTGATGAAGTCGCCGATACCCATTTCACATCCTCTCAGGAAAGACCTGCCATGCAGCCACCGCGCACTCCGGCGCCGCTCCCCCGGTACCGTAGCGCGTCCCGGGTCGTCGTATCAAGTTGCTGTTTCCATTTCCATTTGCGTTGATTCCGTCGAACTGTCGTCCGCCTCGCGCGCCGCCAGCCAGATCTCGATGCAGGCCCCGCAGTCGTCACGCGTGGCCGCCCGTATCCAGCCGCCGTGCAGATTGACGATCTCGCGACAGATGGCGAGGCCGAGCCCGGTACCGCCTTCGGCGCCGCGCAGGCGCGCTGCCTGCTCGAACTGATCGAAGATGCGTTCGCGATCTTCTTCAGCGATGCCCGGTCCGTGATCGGACACGCGCAGCAGCACACCCGCCACACCTTCATGTTCATGCCGCTCGAGCGAAAGCAGCACTTCGGCAGACGCTGGCGAAAAGCGGATCGCATTGTCGAGCAGCGTGCGCAGCACCTGTGCCATCCGCTGCGCGTCGGCCTGCAGCGGCACCTGCTGGAACAATCCGGTCATCCGCATATGCACACCACGTTCGACCGCAACAGCCTGCATCTGCGCAATCGCCTCAGACACCAGCGATTCCAGATCGCAGCTCGACGCGTTCAGCTTGATCGCGCCGCCTTCCAGGCGCGACAAGTCGAGCAGATCGTCGACCAGCGCAAGCAGACGGTCACCGTGTTCGCGGATCACCTCGAAGCGCCGGCGCGTGACGTCGGCCAGAGGCGGCCGATCGCGCAACGCCAGCCGGGAAAAGGCGAGGATGGCGTGAATGGGCGTACGCAGTTCGTGCGACATGCTGGCCAGGAAGCGGCTCTTGGCGCGGTTGGCGTGTTCCGCCATGCGCCGCGCCGACATGCTGTCCGACAGCTGCTCTTCGATCAATTCACTCAGGCGGTCGCGATGCCGTTTCAGTTCGGTCTCGGCGCGCTGCCGGTCACGGTCGCGAATGCCCGCCTGCAGAATCAGGCCGAAAGTGCTGGTCGCCGCCTGCACGCCGGTCCGGCACGCTTCAGGTAAAGCATGGGGCAGATCAAGACCGACCAGACCGACCAGACGCCGGTCGCTCATGACCGCGAAGCACACCCGTTCCCCCGGCGGTTCATCGAACGCAGCCAAGGCGACAATGGCGCCGGATTCCTGCTCGCTTCGATCCGCTGTCAGGGCTTCATCGATCAATTCGGGATGCGCGCCAAGCCAGTCGCTGTCGCGGCAGGCCAGCAGATTCACCTGCGGTTCGTGCCGCGGATCGTGCATGACTTCGGCGATGAAGCCATCGCTTGCGCCGGCCAGGTCGAGCAGGATGTCGAGCATGGCGGCGAACAGTGCGTCACCCGATTCACCGCGGATGAAGCGCGCCTGCAGGCGCCCCAGCATGGCCAGTTGCTCGCGGCTGCGCTCGAGCGCCTGTTCGCTGCGCTTGCGCTCGCTGATGTCGCGCGCAAAACCGACCGTGCCCAGCAGTTCTCCGTTCTCGTCGAGCACCGGTGCCTTCCACACTTCGAGGCAGATCGATGCCGTACCGGATGCGACGAAGGATTCCGAACAGCGTGGCTGGCGGCTTTCGAGCACTTCGAGATCATCGGCGCGATAGGCATCGGCACAGTCGTTCGGCCACAGGTCGTAATCCTGCAGGCCGCAGGCCTCATCCGGATCGTTCAGCCCGCCGGCCAGCGCGAGCGGCTTGTTGACCGCCAGAAAGCGCAGGTCGCGGTCCTTCAGCCACACCATGAAAGGGAAATTGTCGAGCAGCGCGCGCTGGTAGCGCATCGCGCGGTGCAGTTCGCGCTCCATGCGCCAGCGGTCGGTCATGTCCTGCACGATGCCGGCCAGCACCGGCAGGTCGGTGACCGAACCGCCTGCTGCCGCGCCAGCGGACTCGACGCGGCCTTCGAACAGCACGCGTCGTTCGCCGTCCGGGTGGCTGACGCAGAACTCGGTGCGGTAGTGCGCACCGGCCTGCGCAGCGCGCAACGCGCGTTCGAGTGGCAGACGATCGTCCGCCGCAACGTGGGCGAGCAGCTGTTCGAAAGACGCCAGTGCAGCGCCGTCGATACCAAGTATTCGCCGCGCGCGCGACGACCATTCGAACACGCCATTCGCGTACGACCAGTTGCCGCTGCGGCCCAGCGTCTGCGCCCGGTCGAGTTCGACGTGCAGTTGCTCGAGCTCGCGCCGCGCGGCATCAAGCCGCACACCGACCGCCCAGAGCGCCAGACAGACGATCAGCACCGGCACCAGCAGGGGCGCCAGACCGAGGCGGGACACGCGACCCGCACCGGCCAGTCCGGTCGCGCCGGCCAGCTCGGCCACCAGCAGACCGATCACCAGCGCGGTCAGCAAGTAGGCGAGCCAGTAACGGGCAAGATGTCGGGCAGACTGCAACGACAGGTTCATGGCGGGAGGGGGCGTGGCGGGATCGAAGTATTGAGCCATCTGAACGGCCGGCGACGCTGGTTCTTGAGTGCCGCCGGCAATGTTTCCGGCGCTCGGCCGACGAACGGGTAGAATCCGCGCCGGAAGTCCGCCGGGCAACCGCGGCGCGCAAGCGCGGAGGAAAGTCCGGGCCCCGCAGAGCAGGATGCCGGCTAACGGCCGGGCGCAGCAAGCCGTGCGAAAGCGCGGCCCAAGGCGACGGAAAGTGGAACAGAAAACATACCGCCGATGGCCGCAAGGATCAGGCAAGGTTGAAATGGTGCGCCTGCGGGCGGGCGGCAACGCCGGGTAAGAGCCCACCGCGTGCGCGGCAACGCGCACGGCACGCAAAACCCCATCCGGGGCAAGGCCAAATAGGGAAGCGATGACGCGGCTCGCGTCGCTTCCGGGTAGGCTGCTCGAGCGACGTGGCAACACGTCGCCCAGATGAATGGTTGCCGGTGCGTTCGCGCACAACAGAACCCGGCTTACAGGCGGACTTCCACTCCTTACCTGCTTGGCCTCGCTTTCGAAGACCTCCCGCCGCCTGCTCGGCCCTACCCGCTCGATTCCCAGCCCCTTCCCTTCTGTTTCCCACGCCGGTTTGCATCGGCCGGCGCTGTATTCCGCTCCACTTCCGCCCCACTTTGCCCCACCGCGTCCAGGTCTGCGCGTCGCTTCTCATCAAGCACATTCAATTCATTTTCTATCCCATTAAAAACAAAAGCTTTTTACCTGAAACAGCGTGAAAAATTCACGCTAAGTCATTGTTGCGACAACAGTTTTGCTTGCATCCGTCTATTGACCCTGGGGCAGTCGAAAGCTAAAGTGGAGCAATATTGGATATATAGTGGATTGAAAGTGGGAATGCGGTGATTCGCCAGCCAGGCCGCATTCGCGAATCACCCCACAATCAACTGTATATATCCACAGTATTCGATTCACTTTCTCGGGCATACGAATGTTCTACGGGACAACCCGGCTCACGATGGATGACAAGCACCGGCTTGTCGTCCCCGCTCGTCCGCGCAAGAATTTGCTGGATCTGTGCGGCGGCGAGGTCGTGATGACGGCGCGTACCCGCGAGTTCGTACTGCTCTATCCCGAGCCTGAATTCCTGGCGCTGATGAGCCGGCTCGAGGTCATGCCCGATCTCGACCAGGCCAGTGACGATTTCAAACGCAGCTTCACCGCCAATGCGCGCAACGAAACCATCGATCGCGCCGGCCGGCTTTTGCTGTGCAGCGACCTGCGCGAGCGGGCCGGTCTGAACAAGAGCGTGATGCTGGTAGGTCGCGGCAACCGCTTTGAAATCTGGGATGAGGCGCGCTGGAACGAAGAGGCCCGGGCGCGCGACGAGCGCGAACAGGCGGCGGAACTGCCGCCCGACGTCGTCGGCAACTTCAGGTTCTGACATGGCGCACATCCCGGTACTGCTCACCGAAGCACTCGATGCGCTGGCGGTGCGCCCCGACGGCGTCTACGTCGACGGCACCTTCGGCCGCGGCGGCCACAGCCGCGGGCTGCTCGCCCGGCTGGGCGCGAACGGCCGGCTGATCGCGCTGGATCGTGATCCGGGCGCCATCGCCGCCGGGCAAGCCATCACCGATGCGCGCTTCACGCTGGTGCATGCGCGCTTCGCCGAACTGGCCGACGTGCTGGACGAGCTCGGCGTAACCGCGGTCGACGGCGTGCTGCTGGACATCGGCGTTTCATCGCCGCAGCTCGACGACGCTGAACGGGGCATGAGTTTCAGGCAGGACGCACCGCTGGACATGCGCATGGACACCAGCCGGGGCGAAACAGTGGCGCAGTGGTTGGCGCGGGCAGACGAAGCAGACATCAGGGAGGTCATCAGGGACTATGGCGAAGAACGGTTTGCTTCAGCGATTGCAAAGGCGATTGTTGCTGCTCGGAGCGAGCGGCCTGTCGACACCACATACCAGCTTGCCCAGATCGTGGCGTCCGCTGTCCGTACGCGGGAGGCGGGCCAGCATCCGGCGACGCGGAGCTTTCAAGCTCTACGGATTTTCATCAATAAGGAGCTTGAAGAGCTTTCGCTAGTGCTGCCGCAGGCGCTGGCTGCGCTGAAGCCGGCCGGCCGGCTGGCGGTGATCTGCTTCCATTCGCTGGAAGACCGCATCGTCAAGCGCTTCATGGCCGACCAGGCCAATCCGCCGCAGCCCCCGCGCGGCCTGCCGCTGCGCGCCGACCAGCTACCCCGGCCGACGATGACCCTGATCGCCCGCATCCGCGCCGGCAGCGACGAGGTGGCGGCGAACCCGCGCGCGCGCAGTGCCACGCTGCGCGTGGCCGAGAAGGCGGCCTGACATGCTGCGCCTCCATGTGGTCCTGATCATGCTGCTGCTCGCCAGCGCCATTTCGCTGGTGTCGGCACAGCACCGTTCGCGCAGCCTGCACACGCAGCTCGAACGCGAGCACCAGCGCATGCGCATGCTGGAAACCGAGTGGGGGCAACTGCAGATCGAACAGGGCACGCTGGCTGCTCACGCGCGGATTTCCGATCTCGCCGAAACAAAGCTGAAAATGCATGCGCCGGCACGCAATCAGGTCATCGTGCTCGACAGCCCGGAGGCCGTGCAATGAAGCTCGCGCACAATCCGCTGCTGGCCGAACTGCTGCCTGCCTGGCGCGCGCGCGCCATGCTGATCATCATGATGGTGCTGTTCGGCGGCCTGTTCGTGCGCGCCTTCTGGCTGCAGGCGATCGACAACGAGTTCTACCAACGCAAGGGCGAAGAGCGCTTTTCGAAGGTGCTGCCGACACCTGCGTCGCGCGGCCGTGTGCTCGACCGCAATGAACAGGTGCTGGCGATGAGCACCCAGGTGTCGGCGATCGTCGCCGAGGCGCGACCGAGCCGCACCGAAGCAAAGGCCAAAGCCAATCCGCGCGACATCGGCGCGGAGAAACTTTCGGCGGCGCAGATCCGCCAACTGGCCGACCTGCTCGACATGGACCATCGCGAGGTCGCGCGCAAGATTCCCGAGCAGCGCGGCCGCGGCTATCTGAAGCGTCAGGTGGCACCCGACGTCGCCGAGCGCATCCTCGCCCTGAAGCTGCCGGGCATCCGTGCCGAGCCGGAGTACCGCCGCTACTATCCGCATGGCGAGGTCAGCGCGCACGTCGTCGGCTTCACCGGCATGGACGACAAGGGTCTGGAAGGCATCGAACTGGCAATGAACCGCCCGCTGACCGGGCAGGAGGGCTCGCGCCGCGTCATCACCGACGCGCGCCGCAACGTCGTCGAGGACGTCGAAACGCTCAAGCCGCCGCGCGACGGGGGCGATGTGCGTCTGTCCATCGACACCCGGCTGCAGTTTCTCGCCCACAGCCGCCTGAAGCAGGCGGTGGCCGAACACAAGGCACGGGCCGGCAGCGCCGTGGTACTCGACTCGCGTACCGGCGAGGTGCTGGCGCTGGCCAACTGGCCGACCTACAACCCGAACAACCGCGCCCAGCTGTCCGGCCCGCCGCTGCGCAACCGCGCCTTCACCGACACCTACGAACCGGGCTCGACGATCAAGCCCTTCGTCGCCGCCATGGCGCTGGACGCCGGACGCTACAGTTTCGAAACGCCGGTCGACTGCACCGGCAAGCTGCACTTCGGCCGCTACGCGATCGGCGACGCACATCCGCACGGCGTGCTGAGCGTGGCCGAGGTGATCCAGAAATCGTCGAACGTGGGCGTGGCCAAGATTGCCGCGCAGTTCACGCCGGAAGAAATGTGGCGCGTCTATGACCAGCTCGGCTTCGGCAGCCCGCTCAAGCTGGGCTTCCCGGGCGAAGCCGCCGGTCGCCTGCGCAACCCGGCCGGCTGGAAGCCGGTCGAGCAGGCCACCATGTCCTACGGCCACGGCATGTCGGTCACGCTGATGCAGATGGCGCGTGCTTATATGGTGCTGGCCCGCGACGGCGACCTGATTCCGCTGTCGCTGACCCGCGTCGACACGCCGCCGATCAACGGCCTGCAGGTTTTTTCGGCACAGACCGCGCGCGAAGTGCGTCGCATGCTCGAACTGGCCGCCGGCCCGGGTGGCACCGCACCGAAGGCGCAGATTCCGGGCTACCGGGTTGCCGGCAAGACCGGTACCGCTCACAAGCTCGAAGGCGGCACCTACGCGAACAAGTACATCGCATCGTTCGTCGGCTTCGCCCCGGTGTCCGACCCGCGCTACATCGTCGCGGTGATGATCGACGAGCCCTCGAATGGCATGCACTACGGCGGTCAGGTGGCCGCGCCGGTGTTCTCCGACATCATGAACGCAACCTTGCGCGCAACCGGCGTGGCGCCGGACGCCGCCATGCCACCGCTGCAGATGGCGCGCGTCAGCGTTCCGGTGAAAGGCGTCCCGTGAGCGCGGCCGTGATCGCACAGGTTCGCGCCGCTCTGTTCAGGCACGGGGTCGAGCCGCGCACGCTGCGCGCCGACTCGCGCCACATCGCGCCCGGCGACATCTTTTTCGCGCTGCCCGGCGAGCGCACCGACGGCCGTCGCTTCATCGACGTCGCGATCGATCGTGGCGCGGCCGCCGTGCTGTGCGAAGCCGGCACCACCACGATGGCAAACCCGCAGGTGCCGGTGATCGAGATCGACAATCTGCACCGCCATGCCGGCGCACTCGCCGATGCGCTGCTCGATCAGCCGTCGGCGCATCTGCACGTGATCGGCATCACCGGCACCAATGGCAAGACTTCGGTCAGCCAGTGGATCGCCCAGGCGCTGCGCGCACTCGGTCGCGA
This sequence comes from Methyloversatilis sp., assembly GCF_030698125.1. Taxonomy (GTDB): domain Bacteria; phylum Pseudomonadota; class Gammaproteobacteria; order Burkholderiales; family Rhodocyclaceae; genus Methyloversatilis. Next base: position 36,842 of record NZ_JAUYNV010000009.1, on the reverse strand, counting down.
ATGCGGCGTCATCGGCACGTTGGGCAACGGCCTGCCGGGCCGACTGACCGAGTCCGCCAACACCACGCCCGACGTGGTGAGCGTGCATCAGACCCTGGCCGACCTGCGGCGCGCCGGCGCCACCGCCTGCGCGATGGAGGTGTCGTCGATCGGCTTGCATCAGCATCGCATCGACGGCGTACGACTGCATACCGCGGTATTTACCAATCTGACGCGCGACCATCTCGACTACCACAGCGACATGCAGCACTACGCCGACGCCAAGGCGGCGCTGTTCGCCCAGCCGGGTCTGCAGGCTGCGGTGATCAATACCGATGACGCGTTCGGTCGCCTGCTGGCGCAGCAGTGCGCCGGGCAGCTCGCCGTGACCACCTGCGCCTTCGACCACGCGCCGCCGGCGGGCACGACCGGGCTGCGCGCGCGCAGTGCGGAGCTGTCGCACGGCGTATCGTTCGACCTCGTGCATGGCCTGGACCAGCATTCGGCGCACATCAGCACCGCGCTGATCGGGCGTTTCAATGTACAGAATCTGATGGCGGTGGCTGGCAGCCTGCTGCATGCCGGCGTGTCGCTGAATGACGCGGCGCACGCACTCGCGGGCCTGACTCCGCCCCCCGGTCGCATGCAGGGCATTGGCGGTCAGGGCAAACCGCTGGTCGTGGTCGACTACGCGCACACCCCGGACGCCCTCGAACAGGCCTTGATCGCGCTGCAGCCGGTCGCCGCAGCCCGCGGCGGCAAGCTGGTGTGCATCTTCGGCTGCGGCGGTGAGCGTGACGCAGGCAAACGACCGCTGATGGGCACCGTGGCGTGCGAACAGGCACATCAGGTGTGGCTGACCTCGGACAATCCGCGCGGTGAAGACCCGGACGCCATCCTCGATGACATCGCCCGCGGCACGGTCGAAGGCCGGCGCGTCCATCGCATCACCGACCGCGCGCAAGCGATCCGGCAAGCGGTCGCCGAAGCGGTCGTGGCCGATGTCGTGCTGCTGGCCGGAAAAGGTCACGAGAGCTACCAGGAACGCAACGGCCGGCGCACGCCGTGGTCGGACATCGAACAGGCACATGCCGCGCTGGCCGCCTGGGGGGTGTCCGCATGAATACGTTATGGACGGCGTCGGACGTGGCTCGCGCCTGTGCCGGCACGCTGATCGGGCCTGACGTCGCACTGGGCGGCTTTTCGACCGACAGCCGCGCCGTGACGGCGGGTGACCTGTTCGTCGCGCTGCGCGGCGAACGCTTCGACGCCCATGATTTCATCGCCGACGTGCAGAGCGCAGGTGCCGCCGCAGTCGTGATAGCGGCCGACTGCGAGCACACGGCCGGCACCCTGATCCGTGTCGCCGACACGCGCATCGCGCTGGGCGACATCGCACGCGCCTGGCGCAGTCGCTTCACGCTGCCGCTGATCGGCGTCACCGGCAGCAACGGCAAGACGACGGTGAAGGAAATGATCGCCGCCATCCTGCGCGCGCATGCACTGAGCGTCGGCTGGCCGACCGGATCGGTGCTGGCGACGCGCGGCAACCTGAACAACGACATCGGTGTGCCGCTGATGCTGTTCGGCCTGCGCGACACGCACCGGCTGGCAGTCATCGAAATGGGCATGAACCACCCGGGCGAAATCGCCTGGCTGGCCGGCATCGCGAAGCCGACCGTCGCACTGGTGAACAACGCCCAGCGCGAACATCTCGAATTCATGAACAGCGTGGCCGAAGTGGCCAGCGAGAACGGCGACGTGTTCGACGCGCTCGGCGCCGATGGCATCGCCGTCATCAACGCCGATGACGACTTCGCCGATTACTGGGCCGGCCGCAACACGGCTCGCCACACACTGCGTTTCGGTTTTTCGCCGGACGCCGACGTCGGCGCGACCGCGACGCCGGCCGGGCTCGGTTACCGGCTCGACCTGCACGGCGTATTCGGCACGGCGCAGGTCATGCTGCGCGTGCCCGGCCTGCACAACGCGCGCAACGCGCTGTGCGCCGCCACCGCCAGCCTCGCCGCCGGTGCCGACATGGCGGCCGTGGTGTGGGCGCTGAATCACTTCGAAGGCGTCAAGGGGCGCCAGCAGGTCAAGCCGGGTGCGTCCGGCAGCACGGTCATCGACGACAGCTACAACGCGAATCCGGATTCGGTGCGCGCTGCCATCGACGTGCTAGCCAGGGCCACCGGCCGGCGCGTCCTTGTGCTCGGCGACATGGGCGAGGTCGGCAACCAGGGACCGGCATTCCATCGCGAAGCCGGCGCCTACGCACGCGAACACGGCATCCATGCGCTGCATGCGCTGGGTGAAGCCAGTATCGACGCAGTCTCCGCCTTCGGTCCGGGCGCCCTGCACTACACCGATCACGCCGCCATTGCCGCCGCGCTGCGTCCGCAACTCGATGCCACCACGACGGTGCTGGTGAAAGGCTCGCGCTTCATGCGCATGGAGCGCATCGCCGAAGCGCTACTCGACCCTTCCGGACAGGATTCCCATGCTTCTTGAACTGACCCGCTGGCTGGCCCAGGACACACGCGCCTTCAACGTGTTCAACTACATCACGTTGCGCGCCGTGCTGGCCATGATGACCTCGCTGGCGATCTGCTGGACTTTCGGTCCGCTGCTCATCCGCAAGCTGACCGAATACAAGATCGGCCAGTCGGTGCGCGACGACGGACCGAAATCGCACCTGACCAAAGCCGGCACGCCCACCATGGGCGGCGCACTGATCCTCATTTCGCTCGGCCTGACCACGCTGCTGTGGGCCGACCTGTCGAACCGCTACATCTGGGTGGTGCTCATCGTCACGCTCGGCTTCGGCGCCGTGGGCTGGGTGGACGACTGGCGCAAGGTGGTGCATCGCAATCCGAAGGGCCTGTCGGCGCGTGCCAAATTCTTCTGGTCATCGATCTTCGCCGCCGGTGCCGCCGTCTACCTCGGGCTGACGCCTCAGGTGCCGGCCCAGCTCGATCTCATCGTGCCGTTCTTCAAGTCGGTCGCCTATCCGCTGGGTGCCTTCGGCTTCATGATATTGACGTATTTCGTCATTGTCGGCACCAGCCATGCAGTGAATCTGACCGACGGCCTCGACGGGCTGGCCACGATGCCGGCCGTCATGGTCAGCGGCGCGCTCGCCATCTTCGCCTACGTCGCCGGCAACGCAGTGTTTTCGCGCTACCTCGGCGTGCCCTTCATCCCGGGGGCCGGCGAACTGGCCATCTTCTGCGGCGCGCTGTGCGGCGCCGGTCTGGGTTTTTTGTGGTTCAACGCCTACCCGGCGGAAGTGTTCATGGGCGACGTCGGCGCACTGGCGCTCGGTGCTGCACTGGGCACCGTCGCCGTCGTCGTGCGACAGGAAATCGTGCTGTTCATCATGGGTGGCCTGTTCGTCGCCGAAACGCTGTCGGTGATGATCCAGGTGCTGTACTTCAAGTGGTCCGGCGGCAAGCGCATTTTCCGCATGGCGCCGCTGCACCACCACTACGAACTGGGCGGCTGGAAGGAAACGCAGGTGGTCGTGCGCTTCTGGATCATCACGCTGATGCTCGTGCTGTTCGGTCTGTCCACCTTGAAGCTCCGTTGATGAGTCTTCACGGAACCCACGTCCTCGTGCTCGGCCTCGGTGAGTCCGGGCTGGCCATGGCGCGCTGGTGCGGGCGTCAGGGCGCGGTGCTGCGCGTGGCCGACAGCCGTGCCGCGCCGCCCGGACTCGATGCACTGGCACGTGACATCCCGGGCGCCGAACTGCGCTGCGGCCCGTTCGATGACAGCCTGCTCGACGGCATCGCGCTACTCGCGCTGTCACCCGGACTGGCGCCGCACGAGCCGCTGGTGCAGGAGGCAACGCGCCGCGGCATCGAGGTGGTCGGCGAGATCGAGCTCTTTGCGCGCGCACTGCGCGCGCTCGGCTGGCGCGAACGCGCGAAGGTCATCGCCGTCACCGGCACCAACGGCAAGACCACCACCACCGCGCTGACCGGCGCGCTGTGTCGCGCCTGCGGCCTGCGCACCGAAGTGGCCGGCAACATTTCTCCGGCAGCGCTCGACGCGCTGATGCGTGTGCTTGACCAGGGTGTCGTGCCCGACGTGTGGGTCCTGGAGCTGTCGAGCTTCCAGCTCGAAACCACCGATACGCTGGATGCCGACGCGGCCACCGTGCTCAACGTGACGCAGGACCACCTCGATCGTCACCCCGAGGGCATGGCCGCCTACGCTGCGGCCAAGGCACGCATCTTCGGCACGCACACGGTGCAGGTGCTGAACCGCGACGACAGCCATGTCGGCGCCATGCAACGCGACGACGCGCGCTCGATCCGCTTCGGCGACGGCGTCCCGTCGGGCGAAGACTACGGGCTGAGCGCCCTCGACGGCAGCGTGCATCTGATGCGCGGCACCCGGCCGCTGCTGGCGCTCGACGACATGCAGCTCGCCGGTCGCCACAACGCACATAACGCACTGGCCGCCCTTGCGCTGTGCGAAGCGATCGGCCTGCCGACCGACCGCTGCATCGCAGCGCTGAAGGATTTCGCCGGCCTGCCGCACCGCGTCGAAACGGTGCTGGACATCGACGGCATCCGCTTCATCGACGATTCCAAGGGCACCAATGTCGGCGCCACGGTCGCTGCGATCGAAGGACTGGGCCGTCCGCTGAACATCATTCTCGGCGGCGACGGCAAAGGTCAGGACTTCGCGCCGCTCGGGCCGGTATGCGCGCGCCACGCAAGGTTCTGCGCGCTGATCGGCCGCGACGCGGCGGCCATCTCGTCGGTGCTGACCGCACATGGCGTGGCGCATCGCACATTCGGCTCACTGGAGGAGGCCACCCGCGCCGCCTTCGACGCCGCGCGCCCCGGCGATGCCGTGCTGCTGTCGCCGGCCTGCGCCAGCCTCGACATGTTCCGTCACTACGCGCACCGCGCCGAGGTGTTCATCGCCGAAGCACGCCGCCTCGCGACCCTGCAGGGCGCGCACTCATGAGCAGCAGCATGCGCCTCGACGGACCCCGCCTGCCGGGCAGCGGCCCGCGTGCGGCCGAACTCGACCCCTGGCTGCTGTGGCCGGCGGTTGCGCTGCTGCTGATCGGACTGGTGATGGTGTATTCGGCGTCGATCGCGGTCGCCGACAGCAGCCGCTTCACCGGTAACCGGTCGGACTTCTTCCTGATCCGCCAGGCGGTGTTCCTCGCCATCGGCGGCGTGGCGGCGCTGATGGCTTTCCAGGTCCCGGTGCGCACCTGGCAGGCGTGGTCGATGTGGCTGTTCCTCGGCGGCATCGTGCTGCTGGTACTGGTACTGATCCCCGGCATCGGCAGTGTGGTGAACAACTCGCGCCGCTGGATCAATCTCGGCCCGGTGAACATCCAGCCGTCGGAACTGGTGAAGCTGTTCACCGTGCTGTACGCCGCCAGCTACATCGTGCGCCGGCTGCCTGAAATGGGCTCGTTCCGGCGCGCCTTCGTGCCGATGGCGCTGGTCATCCTGCTGGTCGGCGCGCTGCTGGTCGCCGAGCCGGACTACGGCGCCTTCGTGGTCATCGTGCTGATCGCCTTCGGCATGCTTTTCCTCGGCGGCATCAACGGCAAGCTGTTCTTTTCACTCGGGCTGGTGGCGATCATCGGCTTCGCGACGCTGATCCGCTTCAATGAGCTGCGCTGGGGGCGCTTCATCGCCTTCCTCGATCCGTTCAACAACGATCCGCTGGGCAAGGGCTATCAGCTGACGCACTCGCTGATCGCGTTCGGGCGCGGCGAATGGTTCGGCGTCGGGCTGGGCGGCAGCGTCGAGAAACTGTTCTACCTGCCCGAGGCGCACACCGACTTCCTGCTGGCGGTGATCGGCGAGGAACTCGGTCTGATCGGTGTCGCCACGGTAATTGCATTGTTCGCCCTGGTGGTGCATCGCGCGTTCGCGATCGGCCGGCGCGCACTGCTGCTGGAGCGCGCCTACGCCGGCCTGGTCGCGCAGGGTGTGGGCATCTGGTTCGGCGTGCAGGCCTTCATCAACATGGGCGTGAACGTCGGCATCCTGCCGACCAAGGGCCTCACGTTGCCGCTGATGAGCTACGGCGGCTCGGGCATCCTGGTCAATTGCATCGCGCTGGCCATCCTGCTGCGCATCGACTGGGAGAACCGGCGATGAGCGGCACGGCACTCATCATGGCCGGCGGCACCGGCGGTCACATTTACCCCGGTCTTGCCGTGGCGGACGAACTGCGCAGCCGCGGCTGGCGCGTGGTGTGGCTGGGCAACGCCGACGGCATGGAAGGTCGCATCGTGCCGCCGCGCGGCTACGAACTGCAGTCGATCCGCTTCAGCGCACTGCGCGGCAAGGGCGTGCTGCGCAAGCTGCTGCTGCCGCTCAACCTGCTGCGCGGCTTCTGGCAGGCGCTCGGCGTGCTCGGTCGTGTCAGGCCCCAGGTGGTGCTGGGTCTCGGCGGATACGTCACCTTTCCCGGCGGCATGATGGCCGCGCTGCGCGGCACGCCGCTGGTGCTGCACGAACAGAATTCGGTCGCCGGACTGGCCAATCGCGTGCTCGCGAAAGTGGCCGACCGCGTGCTCGCCGGTTTTCCGGAGGCGCTGTCCGGCGCCGAATGGACCGGCAATCCGGTACGCGCCGACATCGCCGCGCTGCCCGACCCGGCCGCGCGATTCGCCACGCGCAGCGGTCCGCTGAACCTGCTGGTGGTCGGCGGCAGTCTGGGCGCACAGGCGCTGAACGACGCGGTACCGCAGGCGCTGGCGCTGATGCCGGAAGGCGAGCGACCGCAGGTCGTGCATCAGGCCGGCGAGAAGAACATGCCGGCACTCGAAGCGGCGTACGCGAAGGCCGGCGTGACCGGCACGCTCGCGCCCTTCATCCAGGACATGGCCGCCGCCTACGCCGGCGCCGACCTGGTCATCTGCCGTGCCGGCGCATTGACCGTGGCCGAACTGGCCGCGGCCGGCGTGGCGTCGATACTGGTTCCCTTCCCGCACGCCGTCGACGATCACCAGACCGGCAACGCCCGCTTCCTCGCCGACGCGGGCGCAGCGCTGTTGCTGCCGCAGACCGAACTCGACGCGACATCGCTGGCCGCCCTGCTCGGCTCACTCGATCGCGCGCGACTGCTCGACATGGCGCAGCGCGCCCGCGCGCTGGCGCGCCCCGGCGCCGCAGCCGAAGTGGCCGACATCTGCGCGGCCATCGCGCGCAAGGACCCGACATGAAACACAAGATCAGCCACATCCATTTCATCGGCATCGGTGGCTCCGGCATGAGCGGCATCGCCGAAGTGCTGCTCAACCAGGGCTATGTCGTCAGCGGCTCGGACCTGGCCGACAACGCGGTGACGCGCCGGCTGGCCAGCCTGGGTGCCCGGGTGGTGCAGGGCCATGCGGCGCACCACATCGCCGGCGCAGACGCGGTGGTCACTTCGACCGCGGTCAGCGCCGACAACCCCGAGGTGGTCAGCGCACGCGAAGGGCGCATTCCGGTGGTGCCGCGCGCGCAGATGCTGGCCGAACTGATGCGCATCAAGCAGGGCGTTGCAGTGGCCGGTACGCACGGCAAGACGACCACCACGTCGCTCATCGCCAGTTGCCTCGCCGAAGGCGGACTGGATCCGACCTTCGTCATCGGTGGTCGACTGAATTCGGCCGGCGCCAACGCCCGGCTCGGTACCGGCGAATTCCTGGTCGCCGAAGCCGACGAATCGGATGCGTCCTTCCTGTTCCTGTCGCCGGTGGTGTCGGTGGTCACCAATATCGACGCCGATCACATGGACACCTATGGCCACGACTTCTCGAAACTGAAGCAGGCCTTCGTCGATTTCCTGAACCGTCTGCCCTTCTACGGCGTAGCCGTGCTGTGCATGGACGACGCGAACGTGCGCGAAATCATGCCGCAGGTACCCAAGCAGATCATCCGCTACGGCCTCGATCCGGACGCACAGGTGCGCGCCGAAAACGTGCGCGCCGACGGCACACGGATGCTGTTCGACGCCGTGCGTGTCAATGGCACCACAGCGCGCATTCCGGTCGAACTGAACCTGCCCGGCGTGCACAACGTGCGCAACGCGCTTGCGGCGATCGCCGTGGCGAACGAGGTCGGCGTACCGGATGAAGTCATCGCGCGCGCGCTGTCGGAGTTCAAGGGCGTGGGCCGTCGCTTCACGCGGCATGGCGACATCGCACTGCCGGCCGGCGGCCACTTCACGCTGGTCGATGACTACGGCCATCACCCGGTCGAAATGGCCGCAACACTGGACGCGGCCCGCGGCGCCTACCCCGGCCGGCGCATCGTGCTGGCCTTCCAGCCGCACCGCTACACCCGCACCCGCGACTGCTTCGAGGATTTCGTGCGCGTGCTGTCGGGCGCCGACGCAGTCGTGCTGACCGAAGTCTATGCCGCAGGCGAAGCGCCCATCGTCGCCGCCGACGGCCGCGCACTGGCGCGCGCGCTGCGCGTTGCCGGCAAGGTCGAACCGGTGTTCGTCGAGGACATCGCCGAACTGCCGCAGACGCTGCTCGACACGGTGCGCGACGGCGACGTCGTGGTCGGCATGGGCGCCGGCTCCATCGGCCAGCTGCCATCGAAATTTGCACAGGATCAGGACCGCACATGAGCACACCCACTCCACAGTCTCTCGGCAAGGTCGCCGTGCTGTTCGGCGGACGTTCCGCCGAACGCGAGATTTCCATCATGTCGGGCAGTGCGGTACTTGCGGCACTGTGCGAACAAGGCGTGGACGCGCACGCCTTCGACCCGGCCGAACGCGACCTGTGGGAACTGAAGCGCGACGGCTTCGAGCGCGCCTTCATCGCGCTGCATGGCCGCGGCGGCGAGGACGGCACGATCCAGGGCGCGCTCGAGTGCCTCGGCATTCCCTACACCGGGAGCGGCGTGATGGCGTCGGCGATCGGCATGGACAAGTGGCGCACCAAGATGGTGTGGCTGTCGGCCGGATTGCCGACACCACGCTACAAGCTGCTGCACGCCGGCAGCGACTTCGCCGCCGTGGCGTCCGAGCTCGGGCTGCCGCTGTTCGTCAAGCCGGCACGTGAAGGATCAAGTGTCGGCGCGACCCGCGTGAATACGCTGGCGGAACTGCCCGCCGCCTACGAATCCGCCGCGCGCTGCGACCCGCTGGTGCTGGCCGAACAGTTCATCTCCGGCCAGGAACTGACCGCACCCTTTCTCGGCGAGCTGGCGCTGCCGCTGATCCGCATCGAAGCGCCGCGCGGCAACTACGACTACCAGAACAAGTACTTCACCGATGAAGTGAAGTACCACTGCCCGAGCGGACTGGACGAGGAGCTCGAACAGGAAATACAGGCCCTGGTGATGCGCGCTGCGCGCCTCATCGACTGCCGCGGCTGGGGCCGTGCGGATCTGATGCTGGGACAGGACGGCAAGCCCTGGCTGCTCGAAATCAACACCTCGCCGGGCATGACTTCGCATTCGCTGGTGCCGATGGCTGCGCGGGCCGTCGGCATCGAATTCGGCGAACTGTGCCTGCGCATCCTGGAGTCGGCCCGCCTTGGCTAGAAAGCCCTCCATTCGCCGCAAGTCCGGTGGCCCGGCCGATGAGGGCGGGCTGTGGGACAGTCCGCGCGCGCTCACGATGATTGCCGACTGCATCCTGCTGCTGGCCGGTGCGGCGCTGATCTACGCGCTGGTGCTCGGCGTCACGCGCCTGCCGCTGCTGCCGCTGCAGGCCGTCACCCTGGACCGAGCGCCCGCTCACCTGACATCCGCCCAGATCGAGGACGCGGCGCGGCGCGCGGTGAATGGCAATTTTCTGACCACCGACATCGAGCGCGCGCGCGAGGTGTTCGAACAGCTGCCATGGGTACGCAATGCAGCGGTGCGACGCGTCTGGCCCGGCTTCATCGAGGTCGAGCTCGAGGAGCACCGGGCGGTCGCGCGCTGGTGGGTGCCCGACAACACGCCGGCCCGCATGGTGAATACGCAGGGCGAGTTGTTCGCCGCCGATCACGACCGCACGCTGCCACTGTTCATCGGCCCGGACGAACAGGCACCGACGATGCTGCAGCGCCATCTTGAATGGAGCGCAACGCTGTCGCCGCTGCAGCGCCGGATCGACAAGATGGCCCTGACCCGCCGCGAAGCCTGGCAGCTGCTGCTCGACGACGGCTCGCGCATCGAGCTGGGTCGCGACGACGACAAGACGCCGATCGCCGCGCGCCTCACGCGCTACGTCACGACCCAGCCGGCCGTGTCGCGCGAGGGCGCTCAGAAAATCCTGTACGCCGACCTTCGTTACCCCAACGGCTACGCGATACGTACCGGCAGCACAGCCACCCAGGAAAGACCATGACACGAGACAGCAAGGACCTCATCGTCGGACTCGACATCGGCACGTCGAAGATTTCGGCCGTCATCGCCCAGCTGGGACCCGATGGCCGACTCGACATACTCGGCCTTGCCTCGCAGGAATCACACGGTCTGAAGAAGGGTGTCGTGGTCAATATCGAAGCCACCGTGGATTCGATTTCGCGCGTCATCCAGGAAGTCGAACTGATGGCCGAATGCAAGGTGCGCGAAGTGTTCACCGGCATCGCCGGCAGCCACATCCGCAGCTTCAATTCGAACGGCGTCGTGGCGATCAAGGACAAGGAAGTCACCCGGCTCGATCTGGAGCGGGTGGTCGAAACCGCGCGCGCCATGCCGATTCCCGCCGATCAGGAAATCCTGCATACGCTGACGCAGGAATTCATCATCGACGGCCAGGACGGCGTACGCGAGCCGATAGGCATGAGCGGCAAGCGACTCGAAGTACGCGTGCACATCGTGACCGGCGCGGTATCGGCAGCGCAGAACATCATCAAGTGCGTGCGCCGCTGCGGCCTCGAGGTCGTCGATCTGGTGCTGCAGCCGCTGGCGTCCAGTCAGGCCACTTTGTCGGACGACGAGAAGGATCTGGGCGTCTGCCTGGTCGACATCGGCGGTGGCACGACCGATATCGCCATCTTCACGCAGGGTGCGATCCGCCACACGGCGGTGATTCCGATCGCCGGCGACCAGATCACCAACGACATCGCGATGGCGATGCGCACACCGACGGCCGAAGCCGAAGACATCAAGCTGCACTTCGGCGTCGCGATGTCGGCACTGGCCGACGCGGAGGACATGATCGAAGTGCCGGGCATCGGCGACCGCGGACCGCGCCGCATGTCGCGACAGGCGCTGGCCGACGTGATCGAGCCGCGCGTATCCGAGTTGTTCGAACTGGTGCAGGCCGAACTGCGGCGCAGCGGCTACGAGGAATTGCTGTCATCCGGCATCGTGCTGACCGGCGGCAGCGCGACCATGCGCGGCATGGCGGATCTGGCTGAAGACGTGTTCCACCTGCCGGCTCGCGTCGGGGTGCCCGAATACAGCGGAAACCTCGCCGACGTGGTGCGCCACCCGCGTTACGCGACCGCGATCGGGCTGGTCATGGAAGGGGCTGCACAGCGTCGCCGCGGGCAGGTTGCACGCGACGGCCGCAATGTTCGCCAGGTGTTGGCAAACATGCGCTCATGGTTCGAAAGAAATTTCTGAAAATGCGACTCAAACGGCATCTACGTCATGCGTTGCACTATGTTTAGTCGTATACTTGCGAAAAATCACTAAATGTAGTGGTTAACCACAAGTATTCGACTTTTCGCTGCTCGCTAGCCCTCGGGCTTCGAGGCATCTTTGTATAGACAGGAGGCGGTATGTTCGAGATTCTCGACAAGGAACCCGTGGGGGCAGTGATCAAGGTCATCGGCGTCGGCGGAGCAGGCGGCAATGCGGTCGATCACATGATCCGCGAAGGTGTGAATGGCGTTGAATTCATTGCCGCCAACACCGACGGCATGGCACTGAACCGCAGCCTCGCCCCGATCAAGATCCAGCTCGGCAAGAACGGCCGCGGCGCCGGTGCCAAGCCGGAAGTGGGCCGCAGCGCGGCCGACGAATACCGCGAATACATCGCCGACCAGCTGCGTGGTGCCGAAATGGTGTTCATCACCGCCGGCATGGGCGGCGGCACCGGCACCGGCGCGGCGCCCATCGTGGCCGAAGTCGCCAAGGAAATGGGCATCCTGACGGTCGCCGTCGTGACCAAGCCGTTCGATTACGAAAACCGCATGCGTGCGGCCGAAACCGGCATCGACGAACTGGCGAAGAGCGTCGATTCGCTGATCGTCGTGCTGAACGAGAAGCTGATGGAAGTGCTCGGCGAAGATGCCAGCCTCGAAGACGGCTTCAAGGCAGCGGACAACGTGCTGCGCAACGCCGTCGGCGGCATCGCCGAAATCATCAACATTCCGGGTCTCGTCAACGTCGACTTCCAGGACGTGCGTACCGTGATGGGCGAAATGGGTCGCGCCATGATGGGTTCGGCCGAAGCGGCCGGCATGGACCGTGCGCGCATCGCCGCCGAACAGGCGGTCGCCAGCCCGCTGCTCGAAGGCGTCGAGCTGTCGGGCGCACGCGGCGTGCTGGTCAACATCACCGCCAGCCGCTCGCTGAAGATGAAGGAAGTGAAGGACGCGATGGAAACCGTGCGCGCCTTCGCGGCCGAAGGTGCCCATGTGATCTTCGGCACCGTGTTCGACGAAACGATGGATGACCGCCTGCGCGTCACCGTCGTGGCAACCGGGCTCGGCGCCCCGCGCGCGATGAGCAGCAAGCCGCCGATGACCATCATCCGTACCGGCACCGACGACATGGCCATGACGTCCGGCAACGGCACCGACTACTCGCACCTCGACATCCCGGCAGTGATGCGCGGACGCGGCGGTCGCACGGCCTCCAGCGCCGTCGAGGCGATGCGCGCCAACGGTGTCGAAACGCTCGACATCCCGGCCTTCCTGCGCAAGCAGGCGGACTGAACCGACGTTTGCAGTCCGGGCTCAGCCTTGCTGCAGCCCGGAAACGTCGTGTTACACGGGTATTACACCGAGCTGGGATAAAATCCGCTTTTCGAATCGGTCATCCCCACACGCCATGATCAGGCAACGCACGATCCGCTCAATCAGCCACGCGACCGGCGTAGGCCTGCATTCGGGATTAAAGGTGAATCTCGACCTGCGCCCGGCGCCCGTCGATACAGGCATCGTCTTTCGCCGCACCGACCTCGACCCGCCGGTTGAAATACGCGCCGATGCGCGCGCCGTGGGCGACACGCGCCTCGCGTCGTGCCTGAGCAGCGGCGGTGCGACGATATCGACCGTCGAGCACCTGATGTCGGCTCTGGCCGGCCTCGGCGTGGACAATCTGTTCGTCGATGTCGACGCGTCCGAGCTACCGATCATGGACGGTTCGGCATCCACGTTCGTCTATCTGATCCAGCAGGCCGGTGTGGTCGAGCAGGCCGCACCGAAGAAATTCATTCGCGTGCTCGACACCATCGAAGTCAGCGACGGCGACAAGTGGGCGAAGCTCGAACCCTACGAAGGGTTCAGCCTCGAATTCTCGATCGAGTTCCGGCATCCGGCGATCGAGCGCACCGGCACGAAGGTGAAGATCGATTTTGCGCACCAGTCCTATATCAACGACGTGGCGCGTGCGCGTACCTTCGGCTTCATGCACGAAGTCGAATATCTGCGCCAGAACGGGCTTGCCCAGGGCGGCAGTCTCGACAACGCGATCGTGATGGACGAGTACCGTGTGCTGAACAGCGACGGCCTTCGCTACGCCGACGAGTTCGTGAAGCACAAGGTGCTCGACGCGATCGGCGACCTGTACATCATCGGCCATCCGTTGCTGGCTGCCTTCAGCGCACACAAGTCTGGACACGCGTTGAACAACCAGTTGCTGCATGCGCTGCTGGCGCGCCAGGACGCCTGGGAATGGGCGGATTTCGCCGCTTCGCACCCTGCCCCGGCTGCGGTGTCGAACCAGTTCATGCCGCTGCCGGACAACGGGCCGTCCCTTCCGGCCTTCGCCTGAGGCCCGCCTGTGCTCATCCTGCGCCTGATCGGCGTCCTGCTGATCATTTCGATCGCCGCCTGCTTCATCACTTATGTCATCACGCGCAACAGGCGCTACCTGACACTGGCCGGGTTGCTGCTGAAGTACTCGATCATCGCGGCACTGCTGATCGGTGCGCTGTTGGTGCTGGAACGGGTGCTGGTCATCTAGGGTCTGTTCAACCCGGACTGGCCTGCGCGCACCGCATCAGCTGCGGTCGATCAGCTTCTGCAATGCACGACGCAACTCGCTGTCCGGTGCGAGCCCGGCATTGCCTTCGGCAAGCCTGGCGCGCGCCTGCTGGCTGACTTCGCGACGGGGTGCGGATACCGGAAGCTGTTGTCCTTCATGGGCTTGCACCTTGACCCTGACTTCGGTAACCTCCCTGCAACTTTCCCGGAGGGTTGTCAGTACGCTGGGTAACACTTGCCTGAGCCGGTTGGCGACGGCACCCGAAGGCGCACTGACCACCACCACTCCCTGCTTCACGTTCAATACACGGCTGATATTCGCCAGTTCCGGTGGCAGGAATTTTTCATAAGCCCGCTGCACGCGCCCGATAGTTCTGGCGTGCAGGGCAAGTTGAGCCAGGCTGTCCTGCGTTGTTAGATGGTCGTGCAGGCGGCGGGCTGACATAGACAAGAACTCGGGAGCGAGCGTGCAGATTATTCTTGTTTCCAGTCGCCTGACAACAGCAAAGGCCATCACGGTCCAGCCCTGGCACCTCGTCAGCGCGCTCGTTGCCTTCACGGTGCTGGTATTTTCCCTCGCATCGGCCTTCTCCTTCATCACCCTGAAGCACGCCAGTGAATGGAAGCTGCCGCTGATCGATGACATGATCGCGACCGCCCGCAACGAGGAAATCCGGCGCAGCGAACTGTTCGTGCGCGAAAACCTGAACACCATGGCGGTCAAGCTGGGGCAGATGCAGGCGCAGCTGATCCAGCTCGACACACTCGGTTCCCGCCTTGCGAAGTTCGCCGGCGTCAAGGCGCCGGAGCCGGTCCGCACTTCGCCACCGCCCGGCCAGGGTGGTCCGCTGGTGAGCGAAAATGCTTTGTCCGCGATCGAACTCGAAGCACAGATGAAGCACTTTGCCGATCTGCTTTCGCAGCAGGACGACTACCTCGGGGTGATCGAATCCGAACTGCTGCTCGACCAGGCCAGCCTCTCCCTCGTGCCATCCACATTGCCGGTCATCGGCAGTGCCTGGAACACGTCGGGCTTCGGTTGGCGCATCGATCCCTTCAACGGTTCGCGCGCCATGCATGAGGGGGTCGATTTCGTTGCGGAAGTGGGTACGCCCATCATCGCCGCCGCGGCAGGCGTGGTCACCGCCGCGTCGTACCATCCGCAGTACGGCAACATGATCGAAATCGACCATGGACGCGACTTGAGCACGCGTTACGCGCATGCAAGCAAGCTCTCGGTCAGCGCCGGCATGATCGTGAAGCGCGGCCAGAAGATCGCCGAAGTCGGCAGTACCGGGCGCTCCACCGGCCCGCATCTGCATTTCGAGGTCCGGGTGAAGGACGTGGCACAGAACCCGAACCGCTTCCTGGAGCTGGCGCGCAAGGCACAGCCGGCAGGTCTGCAGCAGGCGAAAGCAGGCCGGCACACACACTGAGCGCGCCTCCCGGCGCCCGGCTCTCCCCGCTTGCGCATGCACGGCTGCCCCCGGCTGGAGGCTGCGCGGTCGCATGCTAGAATCGCACCCTTTTCCGCCTTCGGTTTGCCCGAAACGGGCCCCAGTCTTCGATGATTGCTTCCCTGTTCACCAAGATTTTCGGCAGCCGCAACGATCGGTTGCTGCGCAAATTCCGCTCGGTCGTCAATCGAATCAATGCTCTCGAATCCGAATTATCGGCTTTGAGCGATGAAGCACTGGCGGGCAAGACAGTCAGCCTCCGGCAGCAACTCGCCGACGGCAAGACGCTCGACGACATCCTGCCGGAAGCCTTTGCTGTCGTGCGCGAGGCGAGCAAGCGCGTGCTGGGCCTGCGCCATTTCGACGTCCAGCTGCTGGGCGGCATCATGCTGCACAGCGGCCGCATCGCTGAAATGCGGACCGGTGAAGGCAAGACGCTGACCGCGACGCTGGCGGTGTATCTGAATGCGTTGTCCGGCAAGGGCGTGCATGTCGTCACGGTGAATGACTACCTCGCCAGCCGCGACGCCGAAATGATGGGACGCCTGTACGGTTTTCTGGGCATGACCACAGGCGTGAACCTGTCGCGCATGCAGACCGACAAGAAGCGCGTTGCCTATGCGGCCGACATCACCTACGGCACCAACAACGAATTCGGATTCGACTACCTGCGCGACAACATGGTGTATTCGCTGGATGAACGCGTCCAGCGCGGGCTCAACTACGCCATCGTCGACGAGGTCGACTCCATCCTGATCGACGAGGCGCGCACGCCGCTGATCATTTCCGGACAGGCCGACGACCATACCGACCTCTACCTGCGCCTCAATGTCGTGGCACCGCGGCTCACACGTTGCGAAACGGAAGATGGTCCGGGCGACTACTGGGTCGACGAAAAGGCACACACGGTGCTGCTGACCGAAGTCGGTCACGAACATGCCGAGGAAATCCTCAGCAGCGAGGGTTTGCTGGAAGCCGGCAGAAGCCTGTACGAGCCGGCCAACATCACTTTGGTTCACTTCCTGTACGCCAGCCTGCGCGCGCACAACCTGTATTTCCGCGATCAGCAGTACGTGGTGCAGAACGGCGAAATCATCATCGTCGACGAATTCACCGGCCGCCTGATGCCGGGCCGCCGCTGGTCGGACGGCCTGCATCAGGCCGTCGAGGCGAAGGAAGGCGTGCAGATCCAGTCGGAAAACCAGACACTGGCGTCGATCACCTTCCAGAACTACTTCCGCATGTACGGCAAGCTGGCCGGCATGACCGGCACGGCGGATACCGAAGCCTACGAGTTCCATCAGATCTACGGCCTCGAAACCGTCGTGATTCCGACGCATCGTCCGATGATCCGCAAGGACATGAACGATCTGGTGTATCGCACGGCACCGGAAAAGTATGCGGCCGTGATCGTCGACATCAAGGACTGCCACGAGCGCGGCCAGCCGGTGCTGGTCGGCACCACCTCCATCGAAAGTTCGGAACTGCTGTCCGGCCTGCTGAACAAGGACAAGCTGCCGCACCAGGTGCTCAACGCGAAGCAGCACGAACGCGAAGCGGAAATCATTGCGCAGGCCGGTAGCCCGGGCGTGATCACGATCGCGACCAACATGGCCGGTCGCGGTACCGACATCGTGCTCGGCGGCAACGTCGAGAAGTCCATCCAGGCGCTGCGGGCAGACAGCAGCATCGACGAGGCCGATCGCGCGGCGCGCATCGAAAAGCTGCGCACCGAATGGACATCGCTGCACGACAAGGTCATTTCGGCCGGCGGCCTGCACATCATCGGCACCGAACGCCACGAGTCGCGCCGCATCGACAACCAGCTGCGCGGTCGTTCCGGTCGTCAGGGCGACCCGGGTTCGTCGCGCTTCTACCTGTCGCTGGAAGATTCGCTGATGCGCATCTTCGGCGGCGAGCGCCTGAATGCCATCATGATCCGGTTGAAGATGCCGGAAGGCGAGGCGATCGAACATGCGATGGTCAACCGCTCGCTCGAATCCGCGCAGCGCAAGGTCGAACAGCGCAACTTCGACATCCGCAAGCAGTTGCTCGAATACGACGACGTGGCCAACGACCAGCGCCGCGTCATCTACGAACAACGCAACGCGCTGCTGGAAGCCGGCAACATCGCCGAAACGATCACCGCCATGCGCCACAGCGTGCTTGAAACCACATTCCGCCAGTACCTGCCGGCGGAGACCGTCGAAGAGCAATGGGACCTGCCGGGTGCCACGTCTGCCTTCCTGTCCGAGTACCGCATTGACGCGCCGCTGGCCGACTGGCTGGCTGCGGAACCGAATCTGGCTGATGACGACCTGCTCAAGCGCATCACCGGCATGTCGGACGACCTTTACGCAGTGAAGGTTGCGCTGGTCGGCGGGGAATCGTTCGGCCAGTTCGAGCACAACGTGATGCTGCAAAGTCTGGACAGTCACTGGCGCGAACACCTGGCCGCGCTCGACCACCTGCGTCAGGGCATCCATTTGCGCGGCTATGCGCAGAAGAACCCGAAGCAGGAATACAAGCGCGAAGCGTTCGAACTGTTCGAAGGCCTGCTCGATTCGGTGCGTGCCAACGTCACGCGCGTGCTGATGAACGTCGAAATCCGCTCACCGGAGCAGATCCAGGAAAGCGAACCGGTGGCGCCCGATCTCGAGAACGTGCGCTACACGCACGCCGAATTCGATCCGTCGCTGGCGGGCGAAGGCGTCGATCCGATGGCGCCGCCGGCCGGTGGCAACGCGGCCGCGACGCCGGCGGCAGCCGGTCCGAAGATCGGTCGCAACGACCCCTGCCACTGCGGCTCGGGCAAGAAGTACAAGCAGTGCCACGGCAAGCTGGTCTGAACGGCGGCCGGCAGAAGTCAAAAGGGCGACCCGATGAGGTCGCCCTTTTTCATGGTGCAGCCCGCCAGCGTGGCACGGGTCTGAACTGGCACGTGTCGTCGAAGTACGTGGCGCAGGTATTGTCCGCCGTCATGCCCGGCAGACCGAGCACCGGCAGCGGCTGCAGGTCGCGCGGCGAACGGGGCCACAAGCCATCACCGATCTGGCACGCCAGCCAGGCATCGACCCGTGCAGCGGACACGTCGGCTGCCGCGCTACCCAGCTGCCCGCTGAACACCAGATGTGCGCGGGCGCACAGCCCGACGTGCGGTGCGCGCGCCTTGTCCAGCAGCGCATGACCGATCACGAATACCCGGGCGGCCTCCAGCATGCCCCGGCGATCGAACATCGCCTCGCGCCAGCGGTGATGACGGATGGCGTCCAGCAGGGCGCTGTCGTCCGACACCAGCACCAGCCCGTCCTCATCGAACTGGGTCAGCGCATCGCGCACCGGCCCGCGGGCTCCCGCGCCATCTACCGTGTGCGCGAGCTGCTCGACGTGGCACTGGTTCATCGCCGCCTTGGTCAGCGGAAAGGCCAGCCACACCAGCGCGTTGAAGGTGTCGTGCCAGTTGTGATCGCGCGTCGGCACGCAGCCGGTGCCGGCAATTGTCGACTCGTATGGCTGATCGCCGGGTGGCGCTGCGGAAAAAGTCAGCGCGTGTCCGGTGCTTGTTCGCGGACGGCCGATGCGCGCTGCCTGCGCGTCCAGCCAGGCGGCGGCGGGCGCCGTCAGGTCGGGCAGCAGCGCATCCAGCAGCGGCCGCATGCCAGCATGCAGCGGGCCGGCCGGCAACGCAGCAGGAAGGCTCAGCGCTGCTCCGCCTCGGCCGTCGTGCTCTTGACGAAGGTGAGCACGTCATCCTTGCGACGGAACACACCGATCGCTTCCGGCACTTCAGGCGGCTTCTCGACCACCGCGAAAGCGCAATCGGTGGTGTTCACGGCATACCAGCGACTGCCCTGCCGCAACAGGTAGCGGTTCGGCTCGCCACCGCCGAATACGCTGACATTGGCGGCGGTCAGTCGTGCCGGCTTCATCACGTAACGGCGCTGGCAGGTCGGCATGCGCGACACGATGATGGCCAGCTTGTATTCGTCGCTCCAGAAATAGGTCTTTTCACGATTGAGCGTCAGGGCGTGATCCTTGTTCTCGATCATGAAGGCGGCGTTCTCGATATCGCATCCGGCCAGCAGGACGGCGAACGGCAGGATCAGCAAGGTCAGTCGTGTCATGGGATCACTCATTCAACCTTTTCAGGTTCGATGCGCCAGGCGACGCGCTCTCCCGCGCGCAGTGGCACCAGCACATCACCATCGGCAAATTCCTGCTCCGCCTTGACCTCCCACGACTCGCGCAGCAGCGTGATGCGCGACGTATTGCGCGGCAGACCGTACCAGTCCGGGCCGTTGAAGCTGGCGAAGGCTTCGAGCCGGTCCAGCGCCCCGACCGAATCGAAGGCCTCGGCATACAGTTCGATGCCGGCGTGCGAGGTGTAGCAGCCGGCGCAGCCGCACGCTGTCTCCTTCGTGCCTTTCGCGTGCGGCGCCGAATCGGTGCCGAGAAAGAAGCGCCGGTTGCCCGACGTTGCGGCGGCGACCAGTGCAACGCGATGCACCTCGCGCTTCAATACCGGCAGGCAGTAATGATGCGGCCGCACGCCACCGGCAAAGATCGCATTGCGGTTCAACAGCAGATGATGGGCCGTGATCGTGGCAGCAATGTTGTCGCCGGCTGCCACCACGAATTCCGCCGCGTCCCTGGTCGTGATGTGTTCGAACACGACGCGCAGCGTCGGGTGGCGCGCCAGCAGGGGGCGCAGCACGCGCTCGATGAACACCGCCTCGCGATCGAACACGTCCACCTCGGCGTCGGTCACCTCGCCGTGGATCAAAAGCGGCAGGCCGCGCGCGGCCATGCGTGCCAGCGCCGCATCGCAGCGCGCCACATCGGTCACGCCCGAGTCGGAATTGGTGGTGACCCCGGCCGGGTAGAGCTTCACCGCCTTGACGAAGCCGCTGTCGCAGGCGCGGTCGATTTCGTCGGCCGGCGTGTTGTCGGTCAAGTAAAGCACCATCAGCGGCTCGAAGGGCGGCAGACCCGGTGTGGCGGCGTGTGCCGCCATGATGCGGTCGCGGTAGGCCGCAGCCAGCGCCACCGTGGTGACCGGCGGACGCAGATTGGGCATGACGATGGCGCGCGCGAAACGGCGTGCCGTATCGGGCAGTACCGCCTTGAGTGCCGCGCCGTCGCGCAGGTGCAGATGCCAGTCGTCGGGGCGGGTGAGCGTCAGTCTGTTCAAAGCGGGTGTCCCATTCGTTTTCGGAGCCCGCGCGCAACACGCGCACGCTGGCTGCACGATTATCCCGCATAGTCGCTTCGCAGCCCATCGGCGCGGACAGGGTCCGCTCCTACAAGCGATGTCGCCAGTCATGAAGCCGTCGCGGTTTTCGTAGGAGCCTGCCCCGCAGGCGATTCCGGTCTCTGCAAAGGCGGCACTGCTTGATCAACGCACCTATCGCGGACAGGGTCCGCTCCTACAAGCGACGTCGCCAGTCGTGAAGCCATCGCGGTTTTCGTAGGAGCCCTCCACGGCCGGCCCAGCATGGCCGGCCGGCTCTGCGGGCAGCGAGCAGTGCTCGCCGAAACCCCCGCTCCGCCCCCGCAGGCGATCCCGGTCTCCCAACACGCGATGGCGCACGATCAACGTGCGGATCGCGGACAGGGTCCGCTCCTACAAGCGACGTCGCCAGTCATGAAGCCATCGCGGTTTTCGTAGGAGCCTGCCCCGCAGGCGATTCCGGTCTCCGAGACGGCGACGTCGCTTGATCAACGCGCCTATCGCGGACAGGGTCCGCTCCTACGAAAAACGTCGCCAGTCATGAAGCCGTCGCGGTTTTCGCAGGAGCCATCCGCGGCTGGCTCTGCGTGCGATCACACGGCATCCTCGTCCTGCGGCGCATCCGTGCCGTGCGCTATCGCGTGGTCGTACAGCAGCTTGCGCGGCGCGCCGGTGATGGCCTGCGCCACCTTCACGGCGCGGCTCGGCGGCAGTTCGTCGAGCAGCAGATCCAGCGTGCGACGCGCCGCGGCATCGAGACCTTCTTCCGGCTGCGCGGCCGCGAGCAGCAGCACGAATTCGCCGCGCTGGCGGTTGGGGTCTGCCGCCAGCCAGGCGGCAGCCTCCGATACCGGCAGGCGCACGATCTGCTCGAACAGCTTGGTCAGTTCGCGGGCGATCACCAGTTCGCGCTCCGGCTGGATCACCGCGGCGATATCGTCGACGCATTCGACGATGCGATGCGGCGCTTCGTAGAACACCAGTGCGCAGTCCTGTTCGCGCAGCGACTCCAGCACCTTGCGGCGCGCAGCCGACTTGACCGGCAGGAAGCCTGCGAAACGGAACTGTGCGTCGAGCAGACCGCTGGCCGACAGCGCCACCACGGCGGCACTCGGCCCGCTGATCGGTATCACGCGAAAGCCGGCGTCCTGCACTGCGCGCACTACCCGCGCGCCGGGGTCGGACACCGCCGGCGTGCCCGCATCGGACACCAGCGCCACGCGCCGGCCGTCGCGCAGCGCTGCGATCAGGCGTTCCGCACCGCTGCGCTCGTTGTGTTCATGCACCGCCACCAGCTGCGCGGTCAGCCCGAGGTGGCGGGCGAGACGCGACGTTTCCCGCGTGTCCTCGCAGGCGATCAGGTCGGCCGCGCGCAGCGCCGCGATGGCGCGCGCCGACAGCTCGCCCAGATGGCCGATCGGCGTGCCGACGACATACAATGCCGATGTCGTAAATTCTCGCGCGAGGTCATCATGGGGTGTCACGGCATCGGTCATCGGGTACTTTCCTGCGGGCGGGCCGCCATTCTGAGCGTGGCAGCGGTCCGCCACAAGCCGGCATGACGCTGCGCGCTGCGCACGGCGCAGCGGCCGAGGCGCTGGCTGCACGTCATCTCGAAGCGCACGGCCTGCGGGTGATCGGCCGCAACCTGCGCTGGCCGGACGGCGAACTCGATCTGGTGTGCGAACACGGCGACAGCCTCGTTTTCGTCGAAGTGCGCCTGCGTCGTGATGCGCGCTTCGGCGGCGCGGCCGCCAGCGTCGGCCCGACCAAGCAGGCGCGGCTGATCCGCGCCGCGCAGCACTATCTGGCCGAACAGGGCCGGCGTACGCGCCAGCGACCGGCACGCTTCGACGTGGTGGCGCTGTCGGGGCTGGACGGCAGGCAGATCGAATGGATACGCGATGCGTTCGGCCTGTAGCGTGCTGGCGCTGCTCGCCTCGCTCGCGGCCGACCTCGCATCCGCCCAGAGCCTGCGCCTGCTGGCGCAGCGCTCGCCACTGGCCGGCGCCCAGTTCCACCAGCTGCACGCGGTACGCCCGGGCCTGCGCGAAGGCGATGCGCTGACACTTGAACGCGAACCCGGCAATCGCCATGACCGGCGCGCCATCCGCGTGCTGTGGCGCGGCCACATGCTGGGCTATCTGCCGCGCGCCGCCAATTTCGAGGCGGCAGCCGAAATGGATGCCGGACAGCGGTTGAGCGCGCGCATCGGCCGCCTGACCGACGACCCCGACCCGTGGCAGCGCGTGCGCATCGACGTCTATGTCGAACTGGCGCCCGCGCAATGAACGCCGGCTTCGTTTCCGGCTGTAAGAAAACGGGGCAACACGGGGGATGTTGATAAACTCCGCGCTTCACCCTGCCCTGTGTCCTCATGAACCTGGTTTCACGCATTTCCGAGCATTTCTTCGACAGCGCGCAAACCAAGCTTTCGTCGGTCGAATTGCTGGCGGCACCGATCGGCGATGCCATCGAACTGATGGTGTCCAGCCTGATGGCCACCGGCAAGATTCTGGCGTGCGGCAACGGTGGTTCGGCGGCCGACGCGCAGCATTTCGCCGCCGAACTGGTTGGCCGCTATGAACGCGAACGACCCGAGCTCGCAGCCATCGCGCTGACCGTCGACACCTCCATCCTGACCGCCATCGCCAACGATTACGGCTACGAACAGGTGTTCGCGAAACAGGTGCGTGCGCTCGGCCAGCCGAACGACGTGCTGCTCGCACTGTCCACATCGGGCAATTCGGGCAACGTGATCGAGGCCATCCGCGCCGCGCACGAGCGCGAAATGCGCGTGGTGGCGCTGACCGGCCGCGGCGGCGGACGCATCGCCGAAATGCTCACCGAACGCGACATCCATATCTGCGTGCCAGCCGAACGCACGGCGCGCATCCAGGAAGTTCACCTGCTCACCCTGCATTGCCTGTGTGACGGCATTGATTGCATGCTTCTAGGAACCGAATGATGACCCACACACCGATCATGACCACCCGCGCGAAACTCGCGCGTCCGCTGCTGATTGCCGCACTTGCTGCGGCCTGCATACCGATGCTTCAAGGTTGCTTCCCGATCGTCGCGGCCGGTGCCGGGGGCGCCGTGCTGTCGGCGCTCGATCGGCGCACCAGCGGCACCCAGGTCGAAGACGAAGGCATCGAACTGCGGACCAGCTCGCGCCTGCGCGAAAAGCTGGGCAATCGCGCCAACATCAGCGTCACCAGCTACAACCGCAATGTGCTGCTGACCGGCCAGGTGGCCGACGACGCCACGCGCGCCGAAGCCGAAACCATCGCGGGTGGCGTGCCGAATGTGCGCGGCATCAGCAACGAGACCGAAATCGCCGGGGTGTCGTCGCTGACCCAGCGTTCGAGCGACGCGCTCATCACCTCGAAGGTGAAGGCGCGCATTCTCGATTCGCAGCGCGTGTCGGCCAACCACGTCAAGGTGGTGACCGAAGGCAGCAAGGTCTATCTGATGGGCCTCGTGACCGAAGCCGAGGCGAACGCCGCCAAGCAGGTCGCTGCCGCGACCGGTGGCGTCGCCAAGGTGGTGGCGATCTTCGAAATCGTCAGCCCGGAAGAAGCACGCCGGCTGGATCAGGCAGGCGCCCGCAAGTAGCCGCTCTGCCAATCGCCGGGCGTCGTCAGAGGCCCGGCACGGCGAGTCGGCGGCGCAGCCAGCGCATCGCACCGCCGATCACCGGCAGCTTTTCGTACAGCTCCTGCGCGGCATCCCAGTAATCGCGATGTTCGGCGACGCACCCCGCGTCGTCGAAGCACAGCCGCGTCGCGCCCACGATCTGCAGCGCCTGCCCGCGCATCGTGAAGTGCATCGTCCAGTCCAGCCACGCCGCATCGCTTTCGCTCATCGCCGAGTGCACCTCGAAGCGCGGTGCGCCGACCTGCTCGAACATGTGGCTGAAGATGCGCGCCACGGCAGCCCGACCGCGCACGTCATTGAACGGATCGCGGAAGCGCGCGTCGGTCGCATACAGCGCAGCGAGCGCATCCACGGTATCCGGCGTCAAGGATTCGAACGCCGCGATCAGCGTGCGCAGGCGCGGGTCGGTGTCAGCAGACATGTCGTGTCATTCCGGAATTTTTCCCATCGGCCATTCTTGCAGAGAGTGACCGTGGGTTGCATCTGTGGGAGCGGACGGCAGGCCGGTCACGCCCGCGCACGCGATTCCCATATTTTCTGCAGCCGCTTCACCGACACCGGCACCGGGGTGCGCAGTTCCTGGGCGAACAGGTTCACGCGCAGCTCTTCGAGCAGCCAGCGGAATTCATCGATGAACGGATCGGCCACGCCGGCGCGGGCACGCACGATGCGTTCGCGGTCCCACAGGGTAGCCAGTGACTGCCAGTCGGCCAGCGCGCGGGCGTCGCGTTCCGGGTCGGTGCGCAGCTTGTCGATGCGCAGGGCGATCGCCTTCAGATAGCGCGGGTAGTGGGTCAGCCGCTCGAACGGCGTGCGTTCGATGAAGTGCTTGCCGACCAGCGCATCGAGCTGGGCGCGCATGTCGGCGCCGGCGTCCGGATGCGCCTTCAGCGCGACCAGCTTCTTGCTCAGTGCGGCGTATTCGGTCAGCACGCTGCCGGCGAGGCGGCCGATTTCCTGCGCCACCAGCGAAATGCGCGGCCGGGCTTCGTCGCGGCGCGCGGCGAAGCTCGCGGCATCCTGCGGCCAGGGTTCCATCATGCAGCAGCGGTCCATGGTGGCGGCCACCAGCTGGGCGCGCAGTTCCGGTTCGCTGCCCAGATTCATGTACTGCATCGCCATGTCGCGCAGGCCGGGCAGGCTCTTTTCGATGTACTTCACCTGATCGCGCAGCTCGAGCGCGAACAGCCGGCGCAGGCCGCGCCGGTGCACCTCGAGTGCGGCCTCCGGCGTGTCGAGCACGCGCAGGCTGACCGACTCGCCTTCGTCCTGCAGCGCCGGAAACCCGATCACCCGGCGACCGGCCACTTCGACTTCCATCAGTTCGGGCAGCGGCCCGAAAGTCCATGCGCGGTAGCGTTCGTCACCGGCGGTCTGCTCGGCGACCGCCGGGGCGGCCGGTTCGGCTGCAGCGCGGCCCTTCCTGGTCGGCTGCGGTACCGGCGCCTTCGCCACGACGTCGCGCGCGCCCAGCGCAGACAGCGCGTCGGCCATGCTGCCGCGCGCCGTCGCCGCCTTCGCGGTCACCGCCTCGTTGTGCCCCGCGGCCGGTGCGTTTGCCGGCGCACTGGCAAGCTCACTGGCCAACACTCGCGCCGCATCGGCCACGGGCGCGGCCGGCGGCAGCGCGATGCGTGCCGACTCGAAGCGACGCGCCACCTCGTCCTTCAGCCGGGTGCGCAGTTCGGCCAGATTGCGCGACTGGCCGAGTACCCGGCCGTGCTCATCGACCACACGCACATTCATCATCAGATGCGCCGGCAGGTTTTCCGCGCGGATGGCATCGGACGGCAGCTTCAGGCTCACCTTCAGTTCGATCGCGCGCGCCAGCGCCTTCACCAGCGGTTCGGCCTGGTCGTGCTCCTGCGCGATGAAATCGGCGACGAAACCAGCCACCGGCTGCAACCGGTGGCGCAACTTCGGCGGAATGGTCTTCGCGAGCTGCAGCACCTTCTCTTCGATCAGGCCGGGCACCAGCCAGTCGAGCCTGGCCGCCGGAATCTGGTTCAGCAGCGTCAGCGGCACGGTCAGCGTGACGCCGTCGTCGGCCGCATTCGGCTCGTGCCGGTACTCGAGCTTCAGCCGTTGGCCCAGCAGATCCATCTTGGCCGGGAAGCGCTCGCTGCTGACGCCGGCCGCCTCGTGGCGCATCAGCTGTTCGCGCGTCAGGTGCAGCAGCTTCGGGTTTTCGCGTTCGGCGTCGCGCCGCCAGCGCTCGAAGCCGCGCAGGTCGATCACGTCGGCCGGCACGATGGAATCGTAGAAGGCGTGGATCAGCGATTCGTCCACCAGCAGGTCCTGCCGCCGCTGCTTCTCTTCCAGCCGCTCGATCTGCGCGATCAGATCGAGGTTGTGCTGCAGGAATTTCATCTGCTTCAGCGCGATGTCGGTCACGTCGCCATTGACCAGCCCTTCGCGGATCAGCAGTTCGCGCGCCAGCACCGGGTCGGTCTTGCCGTACTGCACCGCCCGCTTGGCATACAGCGTGATGCCGTGGATGACGCCGCGCTCCCAGGCCACCGTCTCGCCGCGGCTTTTCGACCAGTGCGGCTCGTAGGTCGAGCGACGCAGCAGATGGGCGCCCACCTCCTCCACCCATTCCGGTTCGATGCGCGCGATGCAGCGCGCGAACAGTCGCGTGGTTTCGACCAGTTCGGCGGTCATGATCCACTTGCCGCCCTTCTTCGCCAGCGCCGATCCCGGATGCGGCCAGAACTTGATGCCGCGTGCGCCCAGATAAGGCGGCTCGCCGGCGCGCGCGTCCTCGATGCGCAGCCCGAGATTGCCGAGCAGGCCGGTCAGCAGCGCGCGATGCAGCGCGTCGAATTCGGCCGGCCGTTCGTTCTCCTTCCAGTCGTGCTCGGCACACAGCGTGTGCAGCTGGGTGTGCACGTCGCGCCACTCGCGCATGCGCATCCAGTTCAGGAAGTTGGCGCGGCACCACTCGCGCTGCTTGGCCTGCGACTGGTGATGCCACACCTCGTCGAACGCCGCCCAGGCCTTCAGGTACCACAGGAATTCGCTGCGTTCGTCGGCGAACTTCGCGTGCGCCTGATCGGCGGCGCCGGCCCGTTCTTCGGGCCGGTCGCGCGGGTCCTGCACGGACAGGCCAGCGGTGATGACGAGTACTTCCTTCAGGGCGCCGTGATCGCGCGCCGCCAGAATCATCCGCGCCACGCGCGGGTCGACCGGCAGCTTGGCCAGTTCGCGGCCGAGCGGCGTCAGGTCGCGCGCCTCGTCCACCGCACCCAGCTCCTGCAGCAGCTGATAACCATCGGCGATGGCACGCGGCGCCGGGCGGTCGATGAAGGGGAATTCCTCGACGTCGGCCAGACTCAGCGACTTCATGCGCAGGATGACGCCGGCCAGCGACGAGCGCAGGATTTCCGGGTCGGTGTGCGCCGGCCGCTGGTTGAAGTCTTCTTCGTCGTACAGCCTGAAGCACACGCCGCTCGACACCCGGCCGCAGCGGCCGGCGCGCTGCTTCGCCGCCGATTGCGCGATCGGCTCGACCTGCAGCTGCTCGACCTTGTTGCGGTAGCTGTAGCGCTTGACGCGCGCCAGACCGGTGTCGATCACGTAGCGGATGCCCGGCACGGTGAGCGAAGTTTCGGCCACGTTGGTGGCGAGAATGACGCGCCGGCCGTTCGAACCCTGGAACACGCGCGACTGTTCCTGCGCCGACTGACGCGCATACAGCGCCAGCACTTCCGGCTTCACGCCGGCCAGCCGCGTGTGGTGCTTGCGCAGCGCCTCGGTGCCTTCGCGAATCTCGCGCTCGCCCGGCATGAACACCAGCACGTCGCCCGGGCCGGTCGAAAAAGCCTCGTCCACGGCGTCGCATACGGCGTCGTACAGATCGCGGTCTTTCTGCGCCTCGAACGGCCGCCAGCGCATTTCGATCGGGTACAGCCGGCCGCTGACCTCGATCACCGGCGCCGGCGTGTCGCCCTGCGCGAAGTGGTTGGCGAAGCGCTCGGCGTCCAGGGTGGCGGAGGTGACGATCACCTTCAGGTCGGGCCGGCGCGGCAGCACCTCGCGCAGATAGCCGAGCAGGAAATCGATGTTCAGGCTGCGCTCGTGCGCCTCGTCGATGATGAGCGTGTCGTAGGCGGCGAGCCAGCGGTCGCGCTGCGTCTCGGCGAGCAGGATGCCGTCAGTCATCAGCTTGATGCGGCTGTCTTCCGACGTGCGGTCGGTGAAGCGGATCGCGAAACCCACTTCGCGACCGAGCGACACGTTCAATTCCTTGGCCACCCGGTCGGCGGTGGCGCGCGCCGCGATGCGGCGCGGCTGCGTGTGGCCGATCAGCCCGCGCGCGCCGCGACCCAGTTCGAGGCACAGCTTGGGCAGTTGCGTGGTCTTGCCGGAGCCGGTTTCGCCACACACGATGATGACCTGGTGCGCGGCCAGCGCGGCGGCGATCTCGTCGCGCCGCGCCGACACCGGCAGTTCTTCCGGGTATTCGATCCTGGGCGCCGACGCGCGCCGCGCCGCGACCTTCGCCTGCGACGCCGCGACGCGTTCAGCCAGCTTTGCGGGCCACTTGTCGGGCGTACGCTGCCCCGGCGGCAGTTCGCGCAACGCACGGCCGATCGCCGCCGCGTCACGGCTCATGCAGCTTTCGAGGAGGGCGTTCAGATCGGGGCGCGGCACAGTCATCGGTCGGGACAGCGATCCGCCAGCGGCGGAAAGGGCGACATTGTCGTTGAAAGGTGCACCGGGCGGGCGGTTCGGATGGGTGGGGTTGGGGATCGCTGCGCTGACTTCAACGAACGGGGCGGCTGCGGGGGGTGGGTGTTGGGCATCGCCTTTGGCTCACCCCAACCTACGGGGATGGTGGGGCGGGTGTTGGGCATCGCTGCGCTCACCCCAACCTACGGACGCCTCACGCCGTTGTAGTTGTAGGTTGGGGTGAGCCAAAGGCGATGCCCAACATCCACACCCTCCGCCCCGCACCCCCCGTAGGTTGGGGTGAGCGCAGCGATGCCCAACAGCGGCCTGTCACCCTCGACACGCCCATCCCCGACGACCACCCGCGACACGGCTAGCCCACCACGTTCTTCCACATCCACCAACCGAGCGCGGTCATGGCGAGCGAACCGATCACGTGCGCGGCCACGGCGACGAAGGCCCACATCGTGTCGCCACGCTGGAAGAGCGAAAACACCTCGCCGGAAAAGCTCGAAAAGGTGGTCAGTCCGCCGAGAAACCCCGTTGTACACAGCAGTTTCACGTGCGGCGGCACATCCGGCACCGCCTGGAACACGGCGAGTGCCACGCCCATCAGCAAGCCGCCGACCATATTGGCCACCCAGGTGCCGAGCGGGAAACCCGCAAACAGTGGATTCAGCGTCAGGCCCAGCCCCCAGCGCAGCCAGGCACCGAGCGCCGCACCGCCGCCCACGGCAAGGAAGTTCTGCATGTCGCGCCGCCGGAATCATCGAAGGCGCCATTGTAGAGACAGGCAAGTCCCTGCAGGAGCCATCCACGGCTGGCCCTGCAGCCGATTCCCGTCTCCGAAACGCGGCAGCGCATGATCAACGTGCGGATCGCGGACGGGGTCCGCTCCTACGAAGGGCAGCACCGTCGCGGTTTTCGTAGGAGCCTGCCCCGCAGGCGATCCGGTCTCCGAAATACGGCATCGCGTGATCAACGTACGGATCGCGGACGGGGTCCGCTCCTGCGAAGGGCAGCACCGTCGCGGTTTTCGTGGGAGCCTTCACTGGCCAGCCGTTGGCGGGCAGCGGGTAGTGGCCGGCCCGTTCGGTCTGTCACACGATGTAAGGTTGCGCAGGCTGCGCGGGTCTGTAGGCTTGTCAGCTCATCCCCGGACGACGTCGTGATACTCGGATTCAGCAAACGCAAGAGCTTCGAACAGGCGGTGCGGGCCTTCAGCCCGGATCTTTACCGGTTCGCCTGGTGGCTGTGCCGCGACAAGTTCGTGGCCGAAGACCTGGTGCAGGAAACGTTTGTCCGCGCCTGGAAGGCGTGGGACGACATCAAGGATTCCAACGCCACGAAAAGCTGGCTGATCACCATCGTGCGGCGCGAGCACGCCCGGCTGTACGAGCGCAAGCAGTTCGATTACGTCGATGTCGAGCTTGAAGACCTGCAGATCGCCGCCGATCACGAACCGATGGAAGTGTTTGAAATGGAAAACCTGCTGGGCAGCCTGCCGCTGACCTTGCGCGAACCGCTGGTGCTGCAGGCACTGGGCGGATTTTCATGTGCCGAAATCGCCACCATGCTCGAGACCACCGAAGGCGCCATCATGACCCGCCTGACCCGCGCCCGGCAGGCGCTGCGCAGCACGCTCACCGCCCAACCGGGCACCGCCAGCCGGAGGGCCGAATCATGAGCGCCGACGGCTTCAACTGCATCGACTTCCGGCGCGAAAAGATGGCCGATCCGCGGCGTCTGACCGAAGCGGCGGAAGAGCACCTGATCGCCTGCGCCGGCTGCCAGAGCTTTTCGCGCCGGGTCAATGCGCAGGAGCGCGCGCTGCAGCAGGCGGTGAGCATCGACGTGCCCGACGGTCTGGCCGAACGCATCATCGTGGGCGGCCGCAGCCAGACGCGTACGCCGTTCAAGCTGTGGGCGCTGGCGGCCAGCCTGGTGCTGAGCCTGGGCATGGGCGCGCAGTACTGGCACGCCGCACCCGACCGCGACCGCATCGCGCTGGCGGTCGATCACGTGATGCACGAGCCGCAGGCGCTGATGAGCACGCGGCTGATCGAACCGGAACGGGTGGCACAGGTGTTCGAAAGCTTCGGCGCCGAAGTGCGGGTGCCGCTGTCGTCGGTGCGCTACGTGAAGCTGTGCCCGGTGCCCGGCGGCACCGGCTGGCACATCGTGTTCGACACCGACAAGGGCCCGGCCACCCTGCTGCTGCTGCCGCAGAACACGGCGAAGAAGGCGCGCGTGCTGACCGCCTCGTACGGTGGCATGGGCGTGCATGTCGAGCCGGGCGGTCAGGGCATGTTTGCCGTGGTGGCCGGCGACGAGGAACAGGCCCGTGCCGCGGCCGGCATGCTGCACCGGCACGTCAGCTGGGTGCGCGCCGACACGCTGACCCAGCGCGAAGGCGCCGAGCGGCCGCGCACCTGAACCCAACTGTAATGCGAGCGGCGGACGCAGGGCTTACAATCCTGCGTCCGTTTTTTTTCGCCTTGTGCGCGCCGTTTCGCAATGGAATTGACCCGCCTGCTTTCGCAGCTCGACGACCGCATGCTCGGCGAGCTGTTCTCGGAAGAGACCATCATCCGCGGCAGCGGCTATGTGTCGCGGGTGGGCGATATCGAGGTCAATGGCCCGACGCTGCGCGCGCTGGTGCGCGGCTCGCGACCGCAGCCGTATCAGGTGTCGGTGCGGCTGGAACGGCGCGAATACTTCGGCGAACGCACGCTTGAAGTGGCGTCGCGCTGCAGTTGCCCGGTCGGCAACCGCTGCAAGCACGCGGTCGGCCTGCTGCTGGCGGCGAAACAGCAGGGCGAGTTGATCGAAAAGCCGCGCGCCGAAATCCTGCGCTGGGCGCAAACCCTGGGTCAGCGCCTGGCCCGGGACACCAGCACCGGAACGAAGAAGCGCAGCAACCCGGTGCGCGATGCCATCATCTTCCTGGTCGCGCTGCGCGGTACGCAGGCGCCCGAGTTCCGGCTGCTCAAGGCGCGCCTGACGCGCGACGGCGCCTTCAGCGGCGACGGCCAGCCCTGGTTCAATTACGAACAGGCGCTGCTCAAGCCGCCCTCTTTCGTGCACGAAAGCGATCTGCCGGTGTTCCGCGTGCTGCGCGACGCCATCCGCAAGCGCCACAGCAGCACCTTCGTCCCCTTCGAACTGCGCGGCAGCGACGGGCTGGGCGTGCTGCGCAGCGCGCTCGAAACCGGTCGCACCTATGTGCTGGACAGCGGCGGTGACGGCCTCGTCCACCTGCTTGCGGCCGGCGAACCGCGCCCCGGCCAGCTCGAATGGCAGACCGAAAAGCTCGGCGTGCGCGCCCTGCTCGCCTGCACGCCACCGGCCAGCACCGTGCTGCCGACCGAGCCGCCCTGGTATGTCGACGCCGCCCGAGGTCAGGCCGGCGAAGTGCTGCACCCGGACCGCGCCGCGCTGATGGCGGTGCTGGAACTGCCGCTGCTGTCGCCGGCCGAATTGCCGCTGGTCGCCGGGGCGCTGGCCGACGTGGCGCCCGCGCTGCCGTCGCCGCTCGGTCGCGACGCCGCCAACCTGCCGTTGCTGACCGAGCCGCTGCGCCCGGTGCTGCAGCTGCAGAGCCTTGCCGTGTGGCATGTGAAGCCGCATCGCCGCTACGACAAGGCGCTCGGCCACACGCTGTACGACCTCGCCACCGTGTCGTTGCACTACGGCCAGGCGCGCTTCGCCGCCACCGACTCGTCCGATCTCGCCACCCTGCCCAGCGGGCGCGCGGTGCGCGTCAAGCGCGACCTGGCGGCCGAAGGCCGCGCGCTCGCGCTGCTGAGCGAGGTCGGTTTTGCGCCGCTGCAGGCGCGCTGGCTGCAGATGTTCGACCCGCTGCCGGTCGGCGCACTCGGGCTGGAAAGCGAAGCCGCCTGGGCGCGCTTCTTTTCCGCCGAAGCCGGCGTGCTGACCCGCGCCGGCTGGCAGATCGACTGTCCGCCAGACTTCCGCCACCGCGTGCTGGTGGTCGACGAGTGGTACGCGGATCTCGACGAAAACGAAAACGGCTGGCTCGAACTGTCGCTCGGCATCGACGTCGGCGGCCGCCGGCTCGATCTGGCGCCGCTGCTGTACGCCCTGTTCAAGCGCGACGGCCGCTGGCTCGACCCGGTCGCACTCGACCGCATGCGCGACGAAGACGCGACCGAACTGCACACGCCGGAAGGCGAGCGCATCGTCGTGCCGGCCGGGCGCATCAAGCCACTGGCGCGCACCCTGGTCGACCTGTTCGACAGCCCGACCGCCGGCGCGCTGCGCGTGTCGCGCATGGACGCCCCGCGCCTGACCGAGGCGCTCGATGCGAAGTGGACGCGCGCCGGCTTCCAGTCGCTGGAAAAATGGGTCGAGCGGCTGCGCGGCATGCGGGGCATCGCGCCGGTCGTCGAGCCGGCGGGCTTCGGCATCGAACTTCGCCCCTACCAGCGCGAAGGGCTGGCCTGGCTGCAGCATCTGCGGGCACACGATCTGGGCGGCATCCTGGCCGACGACATGGGGCTGGGCAAGACCGCCCAGGCGCTGGCCCACCTGCTGACCGAAAAGCTCGCCGGCCGGCTCGACCGCCCGGCGCTGGTCGTGCTGCCGACCTCGCTGGTGTTCAACTGGCAGCGAGAAGCCGAGCGCTTCGCGCCGCAGTTGAGCGTGCTCAAGCTGCACGGCGCCGACCGCAGCACGCTGTTCGACCGGATCCCGCAGCACGACGTGTGCCTCACCACCTACCCGCTGCTGTGGCGCGACCACGAAAAGCTGGCCGCGCACGACTACCACCTGCTCATCCTCGACGAGGCGCAGACGGTGAAGAACACCGGCAGCCAGGCGGCAAAGGCGGTGCGCCTGCTGCGCGCACGTCACCGGCTGTGCCTCACCGGCACGCCGATGGAAAACCATCTGGGCGAGCTGTGGGCGCAGTTCGACTTCCTGCTGCCCGGCTTTCTCGGCGAATCGAAGGATTTCACGCGCAGCTGGCGCACGCCGATCGAAAAGCACGGCGACCTGATCCGGCGCGAACTGCTGGCCCGGCGCGTGGCGCCCTTCATCCTGCGGCGGCGCAAGGACGACGTCGCGAAGGAACTGCCGCCCAAGACCGAAGTGCTGCGCACGGTCGAACTGACCGGCCGCCAGCGCGACCTGTACGAAACCGTGCGCGTCGCGATGGACAAGCGGGTGCGCGAAGAAGTCGCCAGCCGCGGCTTCGCGCGCAGCCGCATCGTCATCCTCGACGCGCTGCTCAAGCTGCGTCAGGTGTGCTGCGACCCGCGCCTGCTGAAGACCGACGCCGCGCTGCGCGTGAAGGAACGCGCCAAGCTCGACCTCCTGATGGACATGCTGGAAAACCTGCTGGCCGAAGGCCGCAAGGTGCTGGTGTTTTCGCAATTCACCGCCATGCTCGACCTGATCAAGACCGAACTGGACGACGCCGGCATCGGCTCGGTCACGCTGACCGGCGACACCACCCACCGCGAAGCCGTGGTGCGCCGCTTCCAGGAAGGCACGGTGCCGGTGTTCCTGATCAGCCTGAAAGCCGGCGGCGTCGGCCTCAACCTCACCCACGCCGACACCGTCATCCACTACGACCCCTGGTGGAACCCCGCCGCCGAAAACCAGGCCAGCGACCGCGCCCACCGCATCGGCCAGGACAAGCCGGTGTTCGTCTACAAGCTCATCGTCGCCGGCAGCATCGAAGAACGCATCGTCGCCCTGCAGGAAAAAAAGGCCGCCCTGGCCGAAGGCATCCTGGGCAACGACGAGGCGGCACTGGAGAAGTTCGGGGAGAACGATCTGGCGGCGCTGTTCGAGCCGCTGGCGGAGTGAGCGCGACGAGGACAGCATCCAGGAAATGCACCAAGTCGCGCGGGACACCCGACCGCGACATCAGAACCTTTACTCGCCTGCGCCCAAACGCAGCCCGAGCTTAGCCAACCTTACTCCAAGTTGAACGGGCGTTGAGGGCAAAGCTGCGCGCGCAGACGCCTTGACCCTTTTTGGTTCCGAGCAGGAACCTTGAACCGTACGTAACAGCCGCTCCCGAAAATGTTGGTTGATGTTGACGAAGGCCTTGTCATAATGCGGGCGCCGTGTGGTAGGGTTTTTCGCGCGATTTTTATGACTGAGTATTCGACCCCGTTCCACGCAAGCCATTGAGCTGAAGCTAGAAGTCCATTTAGCCAACGACATTGGCGTTCAAAATAAAAGCTCGGCATCACCAATCTCAATTGCCTAAGGTACTTGTCGATGGCCACTAAGCATGATCTGCAGGACTGGGTTAGGGATGCCTTACGAGATTGCGGCGGCAACGCAAGGCTAGTCGAGGTCGCAAAGTTCATTTGGGCGCACCATGAGGCACAACTTAAAGCATCTGGTGATCTTCTCTACACATGGCAGTACGACATGCGCTGGGCGGCCAACGTCTTGCGCAGGAAGGGCGTTATGAAGCCCGTAGCTGCGTCGCCAACAGGGCTATGGGAGTTAGCGGAGCCGGGAGAGAGACGGGCGCAAGGCGCCGAGTAATGCGCTGCATCAGACCAGAAAAAGGCTGCGCTTCTTTTCTTCGGTTGCACTAAGACGTTAAGTTATGAATATTAACCCGGCAATCAATTAGCCGATTCTGATATAATTCGTGGATGGAAAAGATCGACGCCCGAAAGCTTCCCCGCCACGCCCAAGATGAAATGCGCCGCCAGGCGATGCGAATGCGCGCCGAGCTTGGATTGACGTGGAAAGAGATTGCGCGAGTCGTTGGCGTCAATGTCGGAACGGTCCTGAATTGGTCGCGCCGCTATGCCACGGAAGGTGCAGGCGGACTGGTGTCGAAGACGCGGGGTCGGCGCTTTTTGTCGGGGCGTACGCTGACCCTGGCTCAGGAATGGCAATTGCGTTCGATCATCGTGGGTCAGAACCCGAATCAGATGAGCTTGCCGTTTGCGCTGTGGAACCGGCGAGCGGTAATGGAACTGGTCAAGGTGTTGTTCGATATCGACATGCCGATCCGCACCGTGGGCGAATACCTGCTGCGTTGGGGCTACACGCCGCAGCGGCCGATGAAGCGGGCGCTGGAACAAAACCCGCTCAAGGTCGAGCAGTGGATCAACGAGGCCTATCCGCAAATCATGGCGCGCGCAAAGGCCGAGGAGGCCACGATCTACTGGGGCGACGAGACGGCGGTGGCCGAGGACGGACACTGGTTGCGAGGCTACGCGCCCATGGGTCAGACACCCGTGCTGGCGGCTCCGAGCAAGCGGCACGGACTGACGATGATTTCGGCTATCAGCAATCAGGGACTGGTGCGGTTCGAATTCATTGAGGGGGCAATGAACACCGATCTGATGATCGAATTCATGGAAGGTCTCATCACAGATAGCGCTGGGAAAGTGTTTCTGATTCTGGACAATCTGCGCGTGCATCACGCGAAACTGGTTACCGAGTGGCTTCAGGAGCACCAGGCGAAGATCGAAGTTTTTTACCTGCCACCCTATTCGCCAGAACTCAATCCTGATGAGTATCTGAACCGGGAATTCAAGACACGGCTGCGCCTGCAGGGCTTCCGCACTCGAAACGCATAGCGCCTGAACCATGCCGAATGGGTTGTTCCGCATGTTATCCCGTTTACCGTCAATGACCTGATGCAGCCCCTTGTGGACCTTCGCGAAACGGCGTCTACTCTCGTCTTTTGGAC
>NZ_JAUYNV010000008.1 GCF_030698125.1 Methyloversatilis sp. | reverse complement strand
GCGATCCGCACGCTGATCAAGCGCTGTCGCGTGTCCGAAGTCCGCATCGCCTGCAGGGGCGGAGCGGGGGTTTCGGCGAGCACGGCTCGCCGCCCGTGGAGCCGGTCGGCCATGCAGGGCCGACCGTGGGACGGCTCCTGCAAAAACCGCGACGGTGTTGCTTTTCGTAGGAGCGGACCCTGTCCGCGATGCACGCGCTGTCACGCAACCAGCATTCCCCTTCCGCGGCCCGACCTCGCCGCTAAGGCACTTGCGAGTAGTGCATGCGTGCCGCAACGCGTGAGGCGTGTGCCGCGAGACGCGGGCCGAAGGTTTTCTCGTACTTGCGCGGGTTGGGCAGCATGACGGCCAGCCGTGCCGCCTGGTCCGGCCCGAGCTTCACCGCCGGCACGCGGTAGTAGCGCTGCGCGGCCGCTTCGGCGCCGAAGATGCCGTCGCCCCACTCCACCACATTCAGATAGATTTCCAGGATGCGCCGCTTGTCCATCACCGCTTCCATCATGAAGGTGATGGCCGCCTCCTGCGCCTTGCGCAAATAGCTGCGGCTCGGGCTGAGAAACAGGTTCTTCGCCAGCTGCTGGCTGATGGTCGAGCCACCAGCCACCGCGCGGCCCTTCTTGCGGTTCTTTTCCATCGCCTTCTGGATGCCTTCCCAGTCGAAGCCTTCGTGATCGACGAAGCCGTCGTCCTCGGCCGCGATCACGGCGCGTTTCAGGTGCACCGAAATGCGCTCGTAGGGCACCCACTGCCTGCGCAGCTGTGCGTCCGGCTGACGTTCGCGCATTTCGGACAGGCGCAGCGACATGAAGCGGGTTTCGTCCGGATTGAATTTCGTCCACCACAGCAGGTGACCGAAGATCCACAGCTGGTAGGCCAGTGCCAGCAGCACCGCAGCGGCGAGCAGCCATTTCAGCAGGCGAAGGAGGCGACGCATGGCGGGGGCGACGCTCAGGTGAGCGGCGGCGTTGCCGCGCGCAGCATGTCACGCACCGGCGCCGTGTCCGGCCGTACGCCGCGCCACAGTTCAAACGCTTCGGCGGCCTGCTCGACCAGCATGCCCAGACCGTCGGCCAGCGTGCCGGCGCCCTGTGCGCGCGCCTGTTCCAGAAAGGCGGTCAGACCGCGGCCATAGACCATGTCGTACGCCAGGCTGCCCGGTGCATACAACCCGTCCGGCAGCGGCGGCGCCTGGTCGCTCAGACTGGCGCTGGTGGCGTTGATCACGATGTCGTACGGCGCATCGGCGGCATCCTGCCAGCCACCGGCGGCCAGCGCAGCGCGGCTGTCGTGCCCGCCGAAGTGTGTTTCGAGACCACGCGCCTTGTCGGCGGTGCGGTTGGCGATGAACAGACGCGCCACACCTGCATCGAGCAACGGAAGCACGACACCGCGCGCAGCGCCGCCGGCACCGAGCAGCAGCACGCGCGCGCCGTTGAGCCGGCCGCCGAGCCATTCGAGATCGCGCACCAGCCCGGCACCGTCGGTGTTGTCACCCAGCACGTGCTGATCGAACACGAAGGTGTTGACCGCGCCGGCCAGGCGCGCCCTTTCGGTCAGGCGATCGGCCAGCCGCCAGGCCTCTTCCTTGAACGGCACGGTGATGTTCATACCGCGCCCGCCTTCGGCGCGAAATTGCCCGACACGGGCAGCGAAACCATCCAGCGGCGCCAGCAGCGCCTCGTAAATCATGTCCTGACCGGTCTGCGCGGCGAAGGCGGCGTGGATGGCGGGTGACTTGCTGTGCGAAATGGGATGACCCACCACGGCGTAACGATCGGGCATCGGTCTAGCGTGCTTCAAGCTGGTCGCCCTGGGTGAAGCTCCAGGTACGGGTGATGGACAGGATTTCGAAGTCGCGCTTGATATCCGGCGAGAAGGGCGCATAGGGTGCGGCCATGCGCACGATGCGCTGCGCGGCCTCGTCGAGCAGCGGCTGACCGGACGAGCGGCTGACGTAGATCTGTTCGATTTCGCCGTCGGACCGGATTTCGACCGTCAGCGTGAGGTTGCCGTAGATGCGACCGCGCGCCGCGCTCGGGTAGTTCAGGTTGCCGATGCGCTCGACCTTCTGTCGCCAGTCCTCGATGTACTGCGCGAAGCGGTATTCCTGCGTGCGCGCGCCGACGAATTTCTTGCGCGGCCGTTTGTTGTAGTCATCCACATTGCGCGCGATTTCGGCTTCGAGCCGCGCCATCGCCATGGCGCGTGCCGCGAGGTCGGTGCCACGGGGAAGCGGCACGGCCTGTGGCGTCGGTTCCGGCTGCTCGACCCGACGTTCTTCTTCCCGCACTTCGGTGCTGGCCTGCGCCGCGGCCAGCAACTTCTGCTGCAGGGCTTCGAGTTCCTGCACGCGGCTTTGCGTGCTGACCAGCTGATCACCGGTCTGGTCGCGTTTGCTGGCGGGCAGCGGCGTTTTGGCGCGACGGTCCTGATCAGTGTTGCCACCGCCATCCAGGCTGGCCTGCGCGAGCGCCTGCGGATCGACCGGCTTCTGTTTGCTGCGCGCATTGACCAGCACCACTTCCAGCGGCTGGTCGATCGCCTTCTGCTTCGGCTTGAGGTCCGGCGCGAAATTGATCGCCAGCACGAAGCCATGCACGAGAATCGACACCGCGATGCCGATGGCCAACGGCGGCAGCGCGGGTTCGGCCGCGGTCAGGGCGGCTGGCCGAACGCTGGTCAGCACCGCCCTCTCGGACGTGGCCGCGGACTTGGGGCGGGTGCGGGCTGCAGCGCTTTTTCGTGGCATGGGGCGGGATTTTACAGGCGGCCGGTGAAATACCGCCGCCCCGCGGGAAATGAGACAGCGCAGCGTCGCCGGCATGTCACGACCGGCACCCTATAATCGCCGGTCTTTCGTGTGCAGCAAACTCCATGGATCCATTGCTGATCAAGGCCTTCATCCTCGGCATCATTGAAGGTCTGACCGAGTTCCTGCCCATTTCCAGCACCGGCCACCTGATCATCGCGGGCAGCCTGCTTGGCTATACCGACGACACCAGCCGCGTGTTCAAGATCGTCATCCAGCTGGCAGCGATACTGGCGATCTGCTGGGAGTACCGGCGCAAGCTCATCGATGTCGGCAGCGGCGTGCTGGCGCGCGACCCGCAAGCCAACCACTTCGTGACGCTGGTGCTGATCGCCTTCATGCCTGCGGCGGTACTTGGCTTCCTGCTGCACGGCGTGATCAAGGCCTATCTGTTCAACCCGCTGACCGTGGCCGGCGCATTGATCGTCGGCGGCGTGCTCATCCTGCTGATCGAGCGGCGCAACCACCAGCCACGTTACGAAACCGTTGAGGAGATGGACTGGCGCGCCGCGCTCAAGGTGGGTTTCGCGCAGTCCGTGGCGATGTTCCCCGGCGTGTCGCGCTCGGGTGCGACCATCATGGGCGGCCTGATCTTCGGTCTGTCGCGCCGCGCGGCGACCGAATTCAGCTTCTTCCTCGCCATTCCGACCATGTTCGCGGCCACCGCCTACGACGTGTACAAGAACTGGGCGCTGCTGCGTGCCGACGATCTGCCGGTGTTCGCCACCGGCTTCGTCGCGTCGTTCCTGGCCGCCTTCTTCAGCGTGCGCTGGCTGCTGCGCTACATCTCCACCCACACCTTCGAGGTGTTCGCCTGGTACCGCATCGCCTTCGGCATCATCGTGCTGCTGACGGCCGCCGGCGGCTGGGTGGACTGGGCCGATCACTGATGCAGAAGCTGTTCTACCTGCACGGCTTCCGCTCGGGTCCGCAGTCGGTCAAGGCGGTGCAGTTGCGCGCCCACCTTGCCCGCCAGGGCCGGGCCGGCGACCTGTGGTGCGAACAGTTGCCGCCCGGCCCGCTGGACGCGATCGCGCTGATCGAATCGGTGCTGTGCCCGGCGCTCGCAGCCGGCGATGAAGTCGCACTGGCCGGCTCGTCGCTGGGCGGCTTCTATGCGCTGCATCTGGCGGAAAAGCACGGGCTGCATGCGGCGCTGATCAATCCTGCCGTCGTCGCACCGAAGTCGCTCGGCGACTATGTCGGCGAACATGAGCACATGTATACGGGCGAAGTGTTCCGCTTCGAACAGGAACATGTCGACCAACTGGCCGCGCTGGACGTCGCGGCGGTTACCCGGCCGGAACGTTATATGGTGCTGCTGGAAACCGGCGACGAGGTACTGGACTGGTGGCAGGCGGTGCTGAAGTTGCGCGGCGCGAACCTCGTCGTGCATGCCGGCGGCGATCACAGCCTGCAGAACTTCGCGAAAGAGCTTCCACGGATGACCGAATTCCTGCTGCCCGATCGCTGAGGGCGAATGCTGCTTGTCGGGCATCGCTGGCGCTCACCCCAACCTACGGGGGGGATGGGGCGGCGCGACTTACCGAAGCCTGATTGTCGGGCATCGCTGCGCTCACCCCAACCTACGGCAGCGAGGGCGCTCGCCGGCCATCACGTTGCCCATCCCCCGTAGGTTGGGGTGAGCGCCAGCGATGCCCAACACCCGCCCCCTACAAAGGCCGCGCTACCGAAAGTCGCTCACCCGAAAACGGGCGAGATCGAAGTTGGCGCCGCGCTCGATCAGTTCGACCGGATCGAGCCTGACATGGCGCCCGTTGATCGATGCGTGCAGCGGGTATTCGGCCGAATAGCCGGTGCCGTTGATCGCCAGACGGACAACGGCGCCGGTGACCGGGTCATCCAGCGCAACGGCTTCGCCGCTGTTGCGTTCGGAAAACACTTCAAGCGGGCGGGCGGTGGTCGACAGTGTTTCGATGCCGACCGTGCCGCGCGCGTCGCGACCTCGCATGTAGCGGCGCACGACACCGACCAGCCAGTTGTCGCCGCCCGACGGCTGCATGCCGACCAGCGAGCCGACGCGCACCCACTCGGCGCTGGCGGTGGGCGCCGTGGCGCCGATGCCGCCCAGACTGGCGTCCGACATTTCCCAGCGATAGATCACCGCCTCGTCGCGCGCGCCGCGCAGTACATGGTGCAGATGCTTGATGCCATTGGCGACCGCGAGCGCACCGCCCAGCGTGTGGCGGCGGTACTGGCGGGTCGGCGGGTCGAGCGCCCAGTTGATGGACAGGTGGCGCAGCAGCCGACCCAGTTGTTCCGGCGACGGCTCTTCATCAAAGTGCAGTGAATCCGGCCGTTCGCCGGCTTCGAGCTTGCGCGCCATCGCGAGTGCGGCATCGGCGGCTGCGATGCCGGAAAAGTAACGGATACCGTCGGTGGTGAGCGGCGCGCGCACCAGACGCAGCGGTGGTGCCGGCTGGTTGGAGTCCAGCCAGTGCGTGGTGCCGCGCTCGACGGCGGAGGTCATCGAAAACCGTGCCGCGAAATAACTGGTGAGTTGTTCGGCCAGCCGCACGCCCGCCGGCACCAGACCTTCCGGTGCAGCAACGTGCAGGGCGATCAGGCGCACGTACTCGCGTTCGACCGAGGTCGCTGCTTCGTCGGCAGCATTGACCACCTCGCGCACCTCGGCACCCGATGCCTGCGCGAGCAGGTAAGCCTGGCCCGCCACTTGCCAAAGCCCGGCATCGACCGGGCCGTTGTGATAGACGTCCCACTTGAAGCGCTGGCGGCACGCCCGCACGGTGCGCGAGGCCAGACGCGACAGGCCGCTGAGCACCGACGCCTGCGCCGGATCGGACATGTAGCGATCAAGCGCGAATTCGTAGGCGGACGACAGGATGGACCAGAAGTCGCGACCGGTGCGCCACACCACGTCCTTGCCTTCGGGTTGTTCGACGTAGGCGCTGTCGAGCTTGCGCAGGTGGGGCTGGGCGCTGGAATCGAATTGATAGAGCAGGTTGACGTGGTGCGCGATGTCGATGTTGGCCGCTTCGCTGACCGATTCGACCCAGCCAGTCAGTTCGTTGATGGCCAGATCGGGCTGCGCGGCGGCTATTTCGGCCAGCACACGGCGCAGCTCGGCCGGATTGCCGAGCACACTCGCCGGGGATGAAGAAAAGACACCGAACATACCTGCCACCTCCGCCGCTCGGGATGCGCCCCGATTGTACTGATCATCAATCGTCCGTCGAACGGTGCACCGTGCCCCGTCCGTACTGCATGCAGACCCCGCCGGAACCGCGCGCTGGACTACAATCCCGACCCTCTAGCGTAACGCGACTGCGCGATATTTTCCATGCGGCAATATCTCGACCTCATGCGCCATGTGCTCGAACAGGGCGCGCTCAAGACCGACCGCACCGGAACCGGCACCCGATCGGTGTTCGGCTGGCAGATGCGTTTCAACCTCGCAGACGGCTTTCCGGTGCTGACGACGAAGAAACTGCACCTGCGGTCCATCATCGTCGAATTGCTGTGGTTCCTGCGCGGCGACACCAATATCGCCTGGCTGAAGGAAAACGGCGTCAGCATCTGGGACGAATGGGCCGACGAAAACGGCGACCTCGGTCCGGTGTATGGCGCCCAGTGGCGCAGCTGGCCGACGCCCGACGGGCGCCACATCGACCAGATCGCCGAACTGGTCAAGGGCCTGCGCCAGAATCCGGATTCGCGTCGCCACATCGTCAGCGCGTGGAACCCGGCCAGCATCCCGTCGATGAAGCTGCCGCCCTGCCATGCACTGTTCCAGTTCTACGTCGCCAACGGTGCATTGTCCTGCCAGCTGTACCAGCGCAGCGCAGACATATTTCTCGGAGTGCCTTTCAATATAGCGAGTTACGCGCTGCTGACGATGATGATGGCCCAGGTGTGCGGGCTCAAGCCGGGCGAATTCATCCATACGCTGGGTGACGCGCACCTGTATCTGAACCATGTCGATCAGGCACGCGAACAGTTGTCGCGCACACCGCGGCCGCTGCCGGTGATGCACATCAACCCGGCGGTGACCGACCTGTTCGCGTTCGCGCCGGAAGACTTCCGTCTCGACGGCTATGACCCATGGCCGCACATCCCGGCCAAGGTGGCCGTGTGACGCCGCGCCTGTCACTGATT
Organism: Methyloversatilis sp.; assembly: GCF_030698125.1. Classification (GTDB taxonomy): domain Bacteria; phylum Pseudomonadota; class Gammaproteobacteria; order Burkholderiales; family Rhodocyclaceae; genus Methyloversatilis. The sequence goes on along the minus strand of NZ_JAUYNV010000008.1, from coordinate 130,982 downwards.
GCCGCACTGGCCGCCAATGGCGTGATCGGCCGCGACAACGCCATGCCCTGGCATCTGCCGGAAGACCTGAAGCGCTTCCGCGCGCTGACCATGGGTCACCCGATGATCATGGGGCGCAAGACCTGGGATTCGCTCGGCCGGCCGTTGCCGGGACGCACCAGCGTCGTGGTCAGCCGGCAGCCCGGGTTGTCGATGCCGGGTGCCATCGTCGTGCCGTCGCTGGAGGCTGCGCAACAGGCTGCGGCGCAGGCCGCAGGGGGCGCGGACGCTTTCATCATCGGTGGCGCCCAGCTGTACGCACTGGCATTGCCGCACGTGCAGCGCCTGCTGCTGACTGAAATCGCCGACCCGTTCGAGGGCGACACGGTGTTTCCCGCGTTCGACCGCAGCGAATGGATCGAAACCGCTCGCGAGACGGCCGTCAGCGCCAGCGGCCTGCGCTACGCCTTCGTCGATTACGCACGGCGCTGAGGCACGGCAGGAAACGTTGCACCGCCGGCACGGCCTACGGCCCGGGAGTGCAGGCCGCAAAAGCGTTCAGTCACGCACGCAGTCGACCAGATAGTTGATCGTTTCGCCCTCGCCGTCGCCGACCAGACCGTGGATGTCCGTCTCGAAGCCCGGGAATGCGCGGTTGAATTCGCGCGCAAAACGCAGGTAATTGACGATGGTGCGGTTGAAGCGCTCGCCCGGGATCAGCAGCGGAATGCCCGGCGGATAGGGCGTCAGCAGCACGGCAGTGATGCGCCCTTCGAGATCGTCGATCGGCACGCGGTCGATCTCGCGGTGCGCCATGCGAGCCCACGCCTCGGCCGGCTTCATCGCCGGTTCCATCGGCGACAGATACATTTCCGTTGTCAGGCGCGCGATGTCGTGCTTCTTGTACATTTCGTGAATGCGCACGCACAGGTCGCGCAATCCGACGCGTTCGTAGCGTGAATGCGCCGCCACGAACTCCGGCATCACCTTCCACAGCGGTTCGTTGTTGTCGTAGTCATCCTTGAACTGCTGCAGTTCGGTCACCAGCGTGTTCCAGCGGCCTTTGGTGATGCCGATGGTGAACATGATGAAGAAGCTGTACAGCCCGGTCTTCTCGACAATGATGCCGTGCTCGGCAAGGTAGCGCGTCAGCATGCCGGCAGGGATGCCCCAGTCGGCAAAGTCGCCGTCGACGTCCAGACCCGGGGTGATGACCGTCGCCTTGATCGGGTCGAGCATGTTGAAGCCTTCGGCCAGATCGCCGAAGCCGTGCCAGCGCTCACCGGCGCGCAGTGTCCAGTCTTCGCGGGTGCCCAGCCCTTCTTCCGCGAGATGTTCCGGGCCCCATACCTTGAACCACCAGTCAGCGCCGAATTCCGCGCCGACCTTGCGCATCGCGCGGCGGAATTCGACCGCTTCGGCAAGGGATTCCTCGACCAGCGCCGTGCCGCCTGGAGGTTCCATCATCGCGGCGGCGACATCGCACGACGCGATGATCGCGTACTGCGGGCTGGTGGAGGTGTGCATCAGGTAAGCCTCGTTGAACACGTCGCGGTCCAGCGAGCGGGTCTGCGAATCCTGCACCAGGATCTGCGACGCCTGCGACAGGCCGGCCAGCAGCTTGTGTGTCGACTGCGTGGAAAAGATCATCGAATCCTTGCAGCGCGGCCGCCCCTCGCCGATGGCATGGTAATCGCCGTAGAAGTCGTGGAAAGACGCGTGCGGCAGCCAGGCTTCGTCGAAATGCAGCGTGTCGATCTCGCCGTCGAGCACGTCCTTGATGGCTTCCACGTTGTACAGGATGCCGTCGTAGGTCGATTGCGTGATGGTCAGGATGCGCGGTTTCTTGTTCGACACCTTGCGCGCGAACGGATTGGCCTCGATCTTGGCGCGGATCACGTCCGGACTGAATTCCGACAGCGGAATCGGGCCGATGATGCCGTAGTGGTTGCGCGTCGGCGTCAGGAAGACCGGTATCGCCCCGGTCATGATGATGGAGTGCAGTATCGACTTGTGGCAGTTGCGGTCGACCACCACGATGTCGTCCTGCGCCACGGTCGAGTGCCACACCATCTTGTTCGACGTCGACGTGCCATTGGTGACGAAGAACAGGTGATCGGCGTGGAAGATGCGGGCCGCGTTGCGCTCCGACGCGGCCACCGGGCCGGTATGGTCGAGCAGCTGACCCAGTTCCTCGACCGCGTTGCACACGTCGGCACGCAGCATGTTCTCGCCGAAGAACTGATGGAACATGCGCCCGACCGGGCTTTTCAGGAAGGCGACGCCGCCGGAATGTCCGGGGCAGTGCCAGGAGTAGGAACCGTCCTGCGCGTAGTGCACCAGCGCACGGAAGAACGGCGGCGGCAGCGAGTCGAGATAGGCACGTGCTTCGCGCACGATGTAACGCGCGACGAATTCCGGCGTGTCCTCGAACATGTGGATGAAGCCGTGCAGCTCGCGCAGGATGTCGTTCGTGATGTGGCGCGTGGTGCGCGTCTCGCCGTACAGGAAGATCGGGATGTCGGCATTGCGACGGCGGATTTCCGCCACGAATTCGCGCAGGTTCTGCAGCACGGCCTGGATTTCCGCCGCGCTGCCGCCACCGAATTCCTCGTCGTCGATCGACAGGATGAAGGTCGACGCCCGGCTCTGCTGCTGCGCGAACGAGGTCAGGTCACCGTAACTGGTGACCCCCAGTATCGTCAGACCTTCCTTCTCGATCGCTTCGGCCAGCGCACGGATGCCCAGACCGGACGCGTTCTCGGAACGGAAGTCCTCGTCGATGATGATGATCGGAAACTCGAAGCGCATGGCGTCAACCTGTGTGATGGCAGGAGCGCCCTGACGTGGCGCCCCGGGTTGCAGAGAACCTGCAATCTTGAGCGCGCGATGGTATCAGTTCGATGTCTCAAAACAATCCGGGCCGCACTGGGCGGCCCGGACGGGATGCTGCGGATGCGTTCAGCCGAGGCGGCGGCGGGCGACGGCGCCAACAACCAGCAGGCCGGCGAGGATCATCGCGTAGGACGCGGGTTCCGGCACCGGGGCGGCGACCGACGTGTAGCCGTCGAGGAATTCGACCCGTACGCCAGTCGGGTTGCCGCTGCCCTGCGCACCGTTGTTCACGAAGAAATCGATCGTATTGACGCCGGCAACGAAGCCGGTACTGGCGGCAAACGACGTCCAGCTGCTGAAGGACGAACCGGTGGAAATGGTGGCGCCGTTGAAAACGACGTAGCCGCTGTTGTCCGACGCCCAGCGACCGGAAAAACCGGACGCTGTCGGGTCATAGCCAGTGAGATCGAAGCTGATCGACCACTTGTACAGGCCGGCCGACGACGGATCGTAGCTTTGCGCGGCATTGGCCGACGGCGTCAGCCAGACCGAATCCCAGTTGTTGGCGAGCCAGGAACCGAAAGGAAAGCCCGAACCGGTGGTCACGACACCGAAGCCGTCGGTGCCGGTCGCCGTACCGGCGATCGCCGTGAAGCTGTAGCGGGTGTCGGTCATGCCGGCATCGAAGCCGGTACCGGTGTTTTCGAGGCCGTCGATCCAGGGCACGTCGAGCGAGGCAAAGGCGCCCGTCGAGGCGATGGCAAGACCTGAAGCGAGAAGAAGATTCCTGAACATGACGGCTCCGCAGTGATTCGTGAAAGTGAGCGGAGTCTAGGTGGGGCCGTCAGGGCGGACTGTTCATAAAGTCACGTCGCAGTGCCGTGTAACGCTTGGTATCGATTCGCGTGCGAATGCATGCGGAAAGCGTGCATTTGCGCACGGAAACCGCGTCAGATCTTCGGCAGCGTGACGCCGGTCTGCCCCTGATACTTGCCGCCGCGGTCGCGATACGAGGTTTCGCACGGCTCGTCGGACTCGAAGAACAGCATCTGCGCCACGCCTTCGTTGGCGTAGATGCGTGCCGGCAGCGGCGTGGTGTTGGAGAACTCCAGCGTGACGTGACCTTCCCATTCGGGCTCGAGCGGCGTCACATTCACGATGATGCCGCAGCGCGCATAGGTGCTTTTGCCGAGACATACCACCAGCACGTTGCGCGGCACGCGAAAGTACTCGACCGTGCGCGCCAGCGCGAAGGAATTTGGCGGGATGATGCAGGACTCGCTGTTCATTTCGACGAAGGAATTCGGATCGAAGGTCTTCGGATCGACGATGGTCGAGTTGATGTTCGTGAACACCTTGAATTCGGCCGCGCAGCGCACGTCGTAGCCGTAGCTCGACGTGCCGTAGGACACGATGCGCCGGCCATCGACCTCGCGCACCTGACCCGCCTCGAACGGCTCGATCATGCGGTGTTCCTCGGCCATGCGGCGTATCCAGCGATCGGATTTGATGCTCATCTGCGTAACCTCGGCATGCGTAAGCGGGCGCCCGGGCGCCACGAAAGACCGCGATTGTTGCAAGTTCGGCGCAGAAAAGCACGCGGCCCGGACATCGGGGTGATGTGCGGGCCGCGTGCTTTCGGGCAGGAACGCTCAGGTCAGCATGTCGGCCCAGATGTTGCGCGCCCAGGCAAGTGCGTACTTGCCTTCCATCTCGGTCGGGGCTGCCGACAGACCGCCAGCGCCCTTTACCGGCTGGGGCTGTTTGGTCGCCGCATCGTACGGATGCACGGATGCCACGTGCACCACATTCGTCGCATCGACGAAGCTGTAGCAGGTGTTCATCACCAGCGGCGCGTCGGACGGCGGTTGCCCGGACATCAGGTTGATGATGGCCGCCGCCGCGACCTTGGCGTGCTGATTGGCCATGTGACCGGACTTGGGCATCGTCGGGGCCGGGAAGATGGCGTCGCCCAGCACGTGAATGTTCGGCGTACTGGTCGATTCCATCGTGAGCCAGTTGATGTCGACCCAGCGGTTGTTGATCAGCTTCAACCCCGACTTGGCGGCGATGTCGCCCGCGCGCTGCGGCGGCACGACGTTGAGCACGCTCGCCTTGACCTGGTCGAACTCAAGGATGGCGGTGCGATTGCCGACATCGACATCGCGCAGCTCGCTCTGCGGCCGGTACTCGATCATGCCCTTGTAGCTGTCGGCCCAGGCCTTGGTGAACAGGCCCTTCTTCGACACGATTTCTTCGTTGGCATCGAGCACCAGCACCTTGGATTTCGGCTTCGCCTGCTTCAGGTAATGGGCGACCATGCAGGCGCGCTCGTACGGTCCGGGCGGGCAGCGGTAGGGCGCCTTCGGGATGGTCATTGCAAATACGCCACCGTCGGGCATTGCTTCGAGTTGCTTGCGCAGCGCAACAGTCTGCGGACCGGCCTTCCACGCGTGCAGGATGTTCTCCTTCGCCGCTGCCGAGGCCATGCCGGGCAGCGACTCGTACATGAAGTCCACGCCCGGCGACAGCACCAGCCGGTCGTAGGCGAGGTCGCCGCCACGTGCCAGTCTGATCATGCGTTTTTCGGCGTCGACCGCAGTCACTTCGTCCTGCACCACCGTGATGCCGTACTTCGCGAGACCCTCATAACCGATCGTGATGTCCGACAACTGCTTTTCGCCCGCCAGCACCAGATTGGAGATCGGGCAGGATACGAACGCCGCGTTGCGTTCGACCAGCGTCACGCGGATGCCGCCCTCACTCCACATCGAAATGTACTTCGCGGCGGTCGCACCGCCGTAGCCCCCACCGACCACGACGACATGGCCCTTGGCGCCCTTGCCGGCGCCGGCGCAGCCGTACAGTGCCGCCATGGCCGAAAGGCCCAGCGTGCCCTTGATGAATCCACGACGTGCTGCGCTCATTTCGCACCTCCGACCGGTGTGCGCGACGCGAAGTAGTCCGCAATGAGGTCAAGCTGGCTGTCGGTGTAGCCCTTGGACAGCTGATGCATGATCGTCGCCGGCTTGGCGCCGCTGCGGAATTCGTTGATCAGGCCGAGCATCTTGGCTTTCGACATGCCCGCAAGACCCGGAATGCCGCCGGCGCTGTTGCCGTCGGTGCCGTGGCAATTGGCGCAGGTCGCTGCAAGATTGCGTCCCAGGTTCGGATCGGCGGCCTGCGCACAGGCCATTGAGAGGCCAAGCCACAGCAGCGCCGTGCCAGCCAGTTTCTTTTTCAAAATATTCTCCTCCGTGGAATCTTCGTGGTAATCCGGGCACGCCTGTTCCACATCTGTCGTGAAGAACCTTGCGAGCTAACGACACGCTAGACAAAAACGCGTCGCGTCTCAAGTGGAAAAAATAATAAATTTATTCTTGACCATATGCGCAATTGCGCATATGTTTGATTTCAACAAGGACAAGACGAGGAGCAGCTGTGGATTACGATCCCGAGCTGGACAAGGTTTTCGAGTCGGTGGCCGATTACTTCGGACTGCTGGCCGAGCCTGCAAGACTGAAGATCCTGCACTGCCTGTGCGACGGCGAACGTTCGGTTGCCGATGTCGTGGATCAGTCCGGTCTGAGCCAGACCAACACTTCCCGTCACCTCAACATGCTGTACCGCGCCGGCATCGTCGGCCGGCGCAAGGACGGCGCCATGGTGTTCTACAAGCTGATTGATCCGAATTTCCCGTCGATCTGCCGCACCGTCTGCATCCAGATTGCCTCCGGCAACTCGCTGAACATGCCGCACCGACCCAGCAAGGCATCGCTGAAAAAGGTGGGCAAGTCGCTCGAACTCGCGTCCGAACAGGAGTAAGCATGTCCCAGATCACCCCACGCCCCGGGCGCATCCAGCGCGCACCGGAAGGCTTCCTGTCGCCGGAGCAGATACGGGAAGTGTCTGCCGGGCGTCGCGACTTCCTGCGGACCGCCTTCGCCAGCGCCAGTATGGCCGTGGCCGGGACGTCCGTTGCACGGGCCGCCGATGGCGACCCCGCCATCCTGACGCTGCCCGAACACAGCACCACACTCGGCCGTCCGGTCGCCGAACGTCCGTACGGTGCGCCGTCGCAGTTCGAAGCGGGCTTGCGCCGCCGCGAAAGCCCCGGCCTGACCCGCGTGGCCGGCTCGTCGGTCTCGTTTTCGCCGCTGCAGGGCCTGTTCGGCATCATCACGCCCTCCGGCCTGCATTTCGAACGCCATCACCAGGGCTGGCACGACATCGACCCGGCGCGTCACCGGCTGATGATCAACGGCCTGGTGAAGGAAGCCCGCGTCTACACGATGGACGATCTGATGCGCCTGCCGTCGGTGTCGCGCATCCACTTCATCGAATGCGGCGCCAATACCGGCATGGAATGGGGCAATGTGGCGGTGCCGACCGTGCAGTACTCCCACGGCATGCTGTCCTGTTCGGAATTCACCGGCGTGCCGCTGTCCGTGCTGCTCGACGACTGCGGCATCGACCGCAAGCGCGCGAAGTTCGTGCTGGCCGAAGGGGCCGACGGCTCGAGCATGACCCGCACGATATCGCTCGATCGCGCACTGGACGACGTACTGGTCGCCTGGGGCCAGAACGGCGAAATGCTGCGCCCAGAGAACGGCTATCCGCTGCGCCTCGTGGTGCCCGGCGTTCAGGGTGTGTCGTGGGTGAAGTGGCTGCGCCGCATCGAAGTCGGCGACCAGCCGTGGGCGACCAAGGACGAGGCGGTTCACTACATCGATCTGATGCCCGATGGCACGCACCGTCAATACACCTCGATCCAGGAATGCAAGTCGGTCATCACGACGCCCTCCGGCGGCCAGACCCTGCTCGACAAGGGCTTCCACAACATCACCGGTCTCGCCTGGTCGGGCCGCGGCAAGGTGAAGCGGGTCGACGTATCGGCCGATGGCGGCCGCAACTGGCGCACCGCGCGGCTTGAAACGCCGGTGCTGTCAAAGGCGCTGACCCGCTTCAACATCGACTGGGTGTGGGACGGCAGCCCGGCCATCCTGCAGTCACGCGCCATCGACGAGACCGGTTACGTGCAACCGACCTATGCGCAGTTGCGCGCAGTGCGCGGCACGCGGTCGATCTATCACAACAACGCCATCCAGTCGTGGAAACTGGCGGACAGCGGAGACGTGAGCAATGTCCAGGTTTTCTGAACTTCTCCTCGCGGGCTGCCTGATCGCAGCCGCGGCCAACGCCTCGGCTAACAGCAGCTTCCCGGGCGTCGGCCGTGCGGCCACCCCGTCCGAAGTCAAGGCATGGGACATCGATGTGCGTCCCGATTTCAAGGGCCTGCCACCCGGCAAGGGTTCGGTGGATCAGGGCATCGAACTGTGGGAAGCGAAGTGCACGGCCTGTCACGGCAGCTTCGGCGAAAGCAACGAGGTTTTCACCCCGCTGGTCGGCGGCACGACGAAAGAGGACATCGAAACCGGCCGTGTCGGCGCCTACATCCGGCAGGACGCCCCGCAGCGCAGCACGCTGATGAAGGTGCCGACGCTGTCGACGCTGTGGGATTACATCAACCGCGCCATGCCGTGGAATGCACCCAAGTCGCTGAGCCCGGACGAGGTGTACGCCGTGCTTGCCTACCTGCTTCATCTGGGTGAAATCGTGCCGGCCGACTTCACGCTGTCGGACAAGAACATCGCCGAAGTTCAGAAACGCATGCCGAACCGCAACGGCATGACGACAAAACATGGCATGTGGGACATCAAGGGCAAGCCTGACGTGAAGAACGTGGCCTGCATGAAGAACTGCAAGACACAGATCACGATGGGGTCCAGCCTGCCGGACTACGCCCGCGACGCACACGGCAATCTCGCCGATCAGAACCGGGTGATCGGCGCCGTACGGGGGCAGCAGACGAGCGAGGGTGCCGGCGGCGCTGCGGCAGCGCCCGCGCCGCATCCCGCGATGGACTTGATGAAGAAGAGCGGTTGCAGTGGCTGTCACGGCATCGCCAGCAAGATACTCGGGCCGTCCTTCCGCGACATCGCGAAGCGCTACAAAGACGACAGGGGGGCAGAATCGCAGCTCATCGGCCGTGTCAAGGCAGGTGGCAGCGGCACGTGGGGCGATGTGGCAATGCCGCCCCAGGCGCATGTCAGCGACGCGGACACGGCTGCGTTGATCAAATGGATATTGTCGGGCTCGCCCGAAAACTGAGGAGGAAACGGATGAACACGCAGCGAAGGGAAGTCCTGAAGAGCGGCAGCGCGGCCGGATTGTTCGGTCTGCTGGTGGCCGCCGGCCTGATCACGACCCAACAGGCGCAGGCGGCCGGATGGGACAAGCCAGCGTTCGAAGCCAAGGCGATGGACGAAGCGCTCAAGGCACTGGGTGCCGGCAAGCCCGCCGATTCGAAGGATGTGCAGATCAGCGGCCCCGATATCGCCGAAAACGGTGCCGTGGTGCCGGTTGGCGTCAAGAGCGCGCTCGCCGACACCGAATTCATCGCCATCCTGATCGAGAAGAACCCGAGCATGCTGGCTGCCAGCTTCACGCTGCCCGCCGGCACGATGGCCGACGTGAGCACCCGCGTGAAGATGGGCCAGACCTCGAACGTGTTCGCTCTGGTCAAGGCAGGCGGCAGCTTCTACATGGTGTCCAAGGAAATCAAGGTGACGCTGGGCGGTTGCGGCGGCTGATAGCGGTCGGCAATTCGTTCACATCCCACGCACAACCCAAGGAGCAAGACATGGCAGGTCCGATGCGCATCCGCGCCGCCAGCAATGGCACTGAAACCGAAGTGAAGATACTGATGAGCCACGACATGGAAACCGGTCAGCGCAAGGACGCGTCCGGTGCCCTGGTCCCGGCCCATCACATCACCGAACTGACGGCCACCCACAACGGCCGCGTCGTGCTGGCCGCCCAGTTCGGCCCGGCGGTATCGAAGAACCCTTATCTGCAGTTCAAGTTCGCCGGCGGCGCCAAGGGCGACAAGGTCAACGTGAGCTGGGTGGACAACAAGGGCGACAAGCGCACCGACGAAGTCGTCGTGGCCTGAACCCGCTCGTCGTTGCACCGAGGGTCGACCCGAAGCAGGCCGGTCCCGTCATCAGCCAGGACATCCCGTCAAGGACTGGAGGAAGAGATCATGAAGAACAGCACATACGCTGCCTGCGTTGTCGCGTCGGCGTTCATGTTTGCCACGCCGGTGCTGGCAGACGCCACTGCCGAGGGCATCGCCAAGTACCGCGAGGCGCTGGCCGAGGGCAATCCGGCCGAGTTGTGGGAAATGCGCGGCGAGGAGTTGTGGAAGGAAGCGCGCGGCCCGAAGAAAGCGACACTGGAAAAATGCGACCTCGGGCAGGGGCCGGGCGTCGTCAAGGGCGTCTTCGTCACGCTGCCGCGTCATTTTGCCGATACCGGCCGCGTGCAGGATCTGGAGTCCCGCCTGCTGACCTGCATGGAAACGCTGCAGGGCATTCCGGCCGACGAGGTGGCGAAGACCCCGTTCGGCAAAGGTGAGCAGAAAAACATCGAAGCACTGGTCGCGTGGATATCGGCCGAATCGCGCGGCATGAAGTTCAACCTGCCGATGGCACATCCGGAAGAGAAGCGCATGTACGAAATCGGCAAGCGCGCCTTCAACTACCGCGGCGGCACGCACGACTTCGGCTGCGTCACCTGTCACGGCGAGGATGGCAAGCGCATCCGCCTGCAGGATCTGCCCAATCTGACCAAGGGCCCGGACGCCGCGCGCGGCTTCGGTTCATGGCCGGCCTACCGCGTGTCGTCGGGCGAGCTGTGGAGCATGCAGCGCCGACTCAACGACTGCTTCCGCCAGCAGCGTTTCCCGTACCCCATGTACGGCTCTGACGTGACCGTCGCCCTGTCGAGCTATCTGGGCGTGACCGCCAACGGCACGGTCGAAAGCATCGCCCCGGCCATCAAGCGTTAAGGAGAGCACGATGAATATCCGCATCCGTCAGGGCGCAGTCGCGCTCGCCGTGCTGGCCACCGTCGCGGGCTGCGCCGGCACCGGCGCGTCCAGAGTCTCCTCGGCCGATTACGACAAGGACGCCGCAGCCGTCATGGCCGCATCGTTCCGCGAACAGGGCATCGTCAAGACCGATCGCCTGACGCAGGACGAAGTCATGGTCGCCTGCTCGAAATTCGGGCACAGCCTCGATGACGACCTGCGCGAGCGATTCCAGGCAGCGGCACTCGCCGAGGTGAAGTGGCCATCCGACGGCAAGTACATCGGCGACTGGAAGGAAGGCGAAAAGATCGCACAGAGTGGCCGCGGTCTGACCTGGACCGACAAACCCGACGCTGCAAATGGCGGCAACTGCTACAACTGCCACCGCATCACGAAGAAGGAAATTTCGTACGGCACCATCGGCCCCAGCCTGTACCAGTACGGCAAGGTGCACGGCAGCACCGAAGCCACGCAGAAGTATGTGTGGGCCAAGATCTGGAATCCGAACGCCTACAGTGCCTGCACCAACATGCCTCGCTTCGGCACGCACGGCATCCTCGACGAAAAGCAGATCCGCCACATCGTGGCCCTGCTGCTCGATCCGAAGTCGCCGGTCAACGCGGAGTGACAGCGCAATGAGCATGAACCGCCGCGAATTCCTGCAGGTACTGGCGGCCGCCAGTGCCGGCGGCATGGCCCTGCATGGCAGCTTCGCCCAGGCTGCGAGCGCGGCCGGGCAGATGTATGAACTGCCGCGCTTCGGCAACGTGAGCCTGCTGCATTTCACCGACTGCCACGCGCAGCTGATGCCCATCCACTTCCGCGAGCCGGACGTGAATCTGGGCATCGGCGACATGATGGGTCGGCCACCGCATCTGGTCGGCGAAAAGCTGCTGAAGCAGTTCGGCATCGCGCCGGGCAGTGCGCAGGCACACGCCTTCACCTACCTCGACTTTTCGCAGGCGGCGAAAACCTACGGCAAGGTCGGCGGCTTCGCTCACCTCGCCACGTTGGTCAAGCGCATGAAGGCGAGCCGGCCGGGCGCGCTGCTGCTCGACGGCGGCGACACCTGGCAGGGTTCCGGCCTTGCGCTGTGGACCCGGGGGCAGGACATGGTCGACGCCGGCAAGTTGCTCGGCGTCGATGTCATGACCGGCCACTGGGAATTCACCTACGGCGCCGAACGGGTGAAGCAGATCGTCGACGGCGACTTCGCCGGCAAGATCGACTTCGTCGCGCAGAACGTGAAAACCACCGACTTCGGCGACCAGGTGTTCCCGCCTTTCGTCATCAAGCCGATCAACGGCGTGCCGGTGGCCATCATCGGCCAGGCCTTCCCGTACACGCCGATCGCCAATCCGCGCTACTTCACGCCGGACTGGAGCTTCGGCATCAACGACGAAAGCCTGCAGGAACACGTCGATGCCGCACGCGCCAAAGGCGCACAGGTGGTGGTCGTGCTGTCGCACAACGGCATGGATGTCGACATCAAGATGGCCTCCAGGGTGCGCGGCGTCGATGCCATCCTCGGCGGGCACACGCACGACGGCGTGCCGGCGCCGGTCATCGTGAAGAACGGCGGCGGCCAGACCCTGGTCACCAACGCCGGCTCGAACGGCAAATTCCTCGGCGTGCTCGATTTCGACGTGAAGGGCGGCAAGGTGTCGGACTTCCGCTACCACCTGCTGCCGGTGTTTTCCAACCTGATCCAGCCGGACGCCGACATGGCGTCGCTGATCGCGAAGATGCGTGCACCGCATGAAGCGAAGCTGAATGAAAAGCTCGCGGTGACCGAAGGCCTGCTCTATCGCCGCGGCAATTTCAACGGCAGCTTCGACCAGCTCATCCTCGACGGCCTGATGAAGATGAAGGACGCCGAAATTGCGTTCTCGCCCGGTTTCCGCTGGGGTACCAGCCTGCTGCCGGGCGACACCATCACGATGGAAAACCTGCTCGACCAGACCGCCATCACCTATCCGTACACGACGCTGACGCCGATGACCGGCGAATTCATCAAGACGGTGCTCGAAGACGTGTGCGACAACCTGTTCAACCCCGACCCCTACTACCAGCAGGGCGGCGACATGGTACGCGTCGGCGGGCTGCAGTACCGCTGCGACCCGACCGCGAAGATGGGCAGCCGCATCACCGCGATGTCGCTCGGCGGCAAGCCGCTCGAAGCATCGAAAACCTATCGCGTCGCCGGCTGGGCGCCGGTGTCTGAAGAAGCGAAGAACGCCGGCGGCGAACCGATCTGGGATCTGATGGCACGCTATCTGCGCGATGTGAAAACCGTCAAGCCGGTCAAGCTGAACCTGCCCGAATTGCAGGGCGTGGCCGGCAACCCGGGCATGGCCTGACATGCCACTTTTGCGTCGTCCGTCGATGCGGACAATTTTCGCGACCTGCGCGGTCCTTTTTGCGCACTGGGCGATGGCGGGCGAGGCACCGCTTGTTCATCCGGCGCTCAAGCCGATACAGGTCGGCGCCCACAGCTGGTATGTACAGGGTGAAGCCGGCCCGGCCAGTCTGGCCAATGCGGGTTACAACTCCAACGCCGGCTTCGTCGTCACCGGCGACGGAGTGGTCGTGATCGACGCGCTCGGCACACCCACGCTGGGCGAGGCGCTGATCGCCGCCATCCGCCGCGTGACCGACCAGCCGATCCGCCGCGTGCTGATCACCCATTACCACGCCGACCACTTCTACGGGCTGCAGGCGTTCAAGGCGGTCGGCGCCGAAGTTTGGGCGCACCGCAGCGGTCGCGAATACATCGAAGGCGAGGAAGGCCGGGCGCGGCTGGAACAGCGGCGGCGCGATCTCGACCCCTGGGTCGACGGCAAGACCCGACTGATCGCCGCCGACCTCTGGCTGGAGGGCGACACCAGCTTCCGCATGGGCGACATCAGTTTCGAAATGATCCACATGGGCCCGGCGCACGCACCGGACGACATGGTGGTCGTGGTGCGCGAAGACGGCGTGATCTACTCGGGAGACATCCTGTTCATCGGCCGCATCCCCTTTGTCGGTGACGCCGACAGCAAGCGCTGGCTGACCACGATGGACCGGCTGCTTGCGCTCAAGCCCGGCACGCTGGTCACCGGCCACGGTCCGGCCTCGACCGACCCGGCGCGCGACCTCGGCCTGACGCGCGACTACCTGACCTATCTGCGCACCGAAATGGGTCGCGCGGTCAGCGACTTCATGCCCTTCGACGAAGCCTATGCGCGCACCGACTGGCGCCGCTGGGAAAAGATGCCGGCCTTCGACGCCGCGAATCGCGTCAACGCCTACGGCACCTATCTGCGCATGGAGCAGGAGGCGCTCGACAAATGACCGCTCGCGCGCTCGTCGCCCTGATGACACTGTTGCTCAGTCCGGCGCTGTTCGCCGCGCCGGCGCGTACCGCAGGGCCGGCCCTGCCGACGCTGACGAATGCGGTGAAGGATGTGCGTGACGCCGCCAACCCGGGCGTCGTGGTCGTCGTGCTGTTTTCGCTGCCCGGCTGCCACTACTGCGAAGAGGTCCGCAGCCACTATCTGGCGCCGCTGGCACGCGATGCCGCTCAACGCGGCCGGCTGGTGATCCGCGAAGTCGATCTGAACAGCGCACGCAGGCTGACCGACTTCGACGGCAGCCAGACGACGCAGGCGGCGTTTGCACAACGCATGAAGGTGCAGTTCGCGCCGACCGTGCTGTTTCTCGATGCCCACGGCCGACAGGTCGCCTCACCGCTGGTCGGCGCCGGCAAGGCCGACTTCTACGGCGGATATCTTGATGACGCCATCGCGGCAGGCGTCAAGGCGGCTGCGCGATGAACGACGGCACGAAAAAACACTGGGAAGATGTCTATGCCAGCAAGGCGCCGGACAGCGTGAGCTGGTTCCAGCCGCACGCGCAGCATTCGCTCGACCTGATTGCACGTGCCGGCATTGGTCTCGATGCGGCCATCATCGATGTCGGCGGCGGCGCCTCGACGCTGGTCGACGATCTGCTTGCGCGCGGCCATACCGATCTGAGTGTGCTCGACCTGTCGGCAACGTCATTGCACGCAGCGCAGGCAAGGCTGGGCGATGCGGCGGCCAAAGTGAAATGGATCGAGGCCGACATCACCACAGTCGAATTGCCGCCGCGGCGCTTCGACCTGTGGCACGACCGCGCGGTATTCCACTTCCTGACCGATTCGGCACAGCGGGATGCCTATGTGGCGACGGTGCTGCGGGCGGTAAAGCCGGGCGGCCACGTCATCGTAGCGGCCTTCGCGGAGGACGGCCCGGAGCGCTGCAGCGGCCTGCCGGTGATGCGCTATGGTGCAAACGCGCTGCACGCTCAATTCGGGGCACGGTTCGAATTGCTGGAGCACAGCCGCGAAGTCCATCACACGCCAACCGGCGTGGTGCAGCAGTTCGTGTATTGCTTCTGCCGCCGGTCGGCGAGTTGAGGTGCCAGGCGGAGGTGCCAGGCGGACGCGCCCGCCTGGCGAACCTGCAGAATGTGCCTTATCTGAACTTGTAGTAACGCTGGTTCAGATAGGCCGCAACGTGCGCCTCGTCCTCCGGGAACCAGCCGGTATTGAGCTGCGAATTGCACACGCTGACCTGGGTCGCGAGCTGGGCCAGCGTGTTCACCCGCCGGTCCTTGCGCAGATAGATCTGCGAACCGTCGCCACCCAGCTTGTCCATGTGGCAGCTTTCGCACTGCGCCTCGACCACCAGTTCACCGCCCTTTGCCGGATCGGCGGCCTGAACGACCGTGGCAAGGACACAACAGGATGCAGCGATCAACAGTGCGTTCGGCTTCATGACGGCTTGCCTCCGGGTTCGTCTGGCGATCAGGTGTTCTGCACCACGATGCTGGGGAATTTGGCGCTCATGTCCTTGCCCTTGTCGGCGATCTTCACCGCCACCTTGCGCGCGATGTCGCGATAGATTTCGGCCACGCGGCCGTCCGGGTCGGACACCACGGTCGGCTTGCCGGAATCGGCCTGTTCGCGGATCTGCATCGCCAGCGGCAGCGAACCCAGCACGTCGAGCCCGTAGTCGGCCGCCATGCGCGCGCCGCCACCCTCGCCGAAGATGTGCTCTTCGTGGCCGCACTTCGAACAGGTGTGGATGCTCATGTTTTCCACGATGCCGAGGATGGGAATACCCACCTTCTCGAACATCTTCAGTCCCTTGCGTGCATCCAGCAGCGCGATGTCCTGCGGCGTCGTGATGATGACGGCGCCGGTCACCGGCACCTTCTGCGCCAGCGTAAGCTGGATGTCGCCGGTACCCGGCGGCATGTCGATCACCAGGTAATCGACATCCTCCCAGCGGGTTTCGGTCAGCAACTGTTCCAGCGCCGAGGTCACCATCGGGCCGCGCCAAACCATCGGCGTTTCGACGTCGATCAGGAAGCCGATCGACATCGCCTGGATGCCGTAGGCCATCATCGGCGACAGCGACTTGCCGTCCGGCGAATCCGGGCGGCCGGTGATGCCCAGCATCTGCGGCTGCGACGGGCCGTAGATGTCGGCGTCGAGCAGACCGACCGTCGCGCCTTCGGCAGCCAGCGCCAGCGCAAGATTCACCGCGGTGGTGCTCTTGCCGACGCCGCCCTTGCCGGACGCCACGGCGATGATGTTCTTCACACCGGGCAGCAGCTTCACGCCGCGCTGCACCGTGTGCGACACGATCTTCTGCGTCATGCTGACGCTGACATTGCCGACCCCCGGAATCGCACGCAGCACGGCGATGGCCATCCGGCGCAGGTGATCCATCTGGCTCTTCGCCGGATAGCCCAGTTCGATGTCGACTGACACGTCGATGCCGTCGACGCGGATGTTCCGCGCGCTGCGCGTGGTAATGAAATCCTTGCCGGTATTGGGATCGATCAGTTCCTTGAGCGCACTCTGGACCTGGGCTTCGCTGATGGACATATGAACTCCGGGCGGCGGTGTGCCCGCCGGGCCGCGTCATGCGGCGCCGCTGCAGGCAATACCTGATTGATTTACTCCAGTTTAACCGATCATCGCCGTCCTTATCCCGGAAGCCCGCGCGCGGGCAGTAGAATTGCGGGCTTTCCTGCTTTGGCCACCACCTCGCCGCCCGCCATGTCCCGCCGCCGCCTGCTCGTCACCAGCGCCCTGCCCTACGCCAATGGCGCCATCCACCTCGGTCATCTGGTCGAATACATCCAGACAGATATCTGGGTGCGCTTTCAGCGCATGCGCGGCCACGAGGTCCATTACGTCGGCGCCGACGACCAGCACGGCACACCCATCATGCTGCGCGCAGAGAAGGAAGGCATCACACCGCGCCAGCTGGTCGAGCGCGTGCTGCACGAACACGCGCGCGACTTCTTCGGCGGGCTCGACGTACAGGCCACATGGAAACAGGGCCGGGGCGAACTCGGTGGCTTCCTGGTCAGCTTCGACAATTACCACCAGACCGATTCCGACGAGAACCGTGCCTTCTGCGAAGACATCTACGCCAAGCTGAAGGCCGGCGACCTGATCGCGCAGCGCTCGGTCGAGCAGTTCTACGACCCGGTGAAGGAAATGTTCCTGCCCGACCGCTTCATCAAGGGCGAGTGCCCGAAGTGTTCGGCCAAAGACCAGTATGGCGATTCCTGCGAAGTGTGCGGCGCCACCTACGCGCCGACCGAACTGAAGAACGCCTATTCGGTGGTGTCCGGCGCGGCGCCCGAGCGGCGCGCCAGCGAACACCACTTCTTCCGTCTGTCGGCGCCGCAGTGCGAGCAGTTCCTGCGCGACTTCACCCAGGGCTCGGACCGGCTGCAGCCGGAAGCCGCCAACAAGATGAAGGAATGGCTGGGCGAGCCGGGCGACAACCGCCTGTCCGACTGGGACATTTCGCGCGACGCGCCCTACTTCGGCTTCCGCATCCCGGGCACCGACAACAAGTTCTTCTACGTCTGGCTCGACGCCCCGGTCGGCTACTTCGGCAGCTTCCGCCACTACGTGGCGAAGCAGAAGGCGCTCGGCAATGACATCAGCGAAGCGGACTTCCTCGATGCCGCGGGCGCGAAAGCGGCCGGCACCGAAATGGTTCACTTCATCGGCAAGGACATCCTGTACTTCCACGCCCTGTTCTGGCCCGCCATG
Source organism: Methyloversatilis sp. (assembly GCF_030698125.1). Taxonomy (GTDB): domain Bacteria; phylum Pseudomonadota; class Gammaproteobacteria; order Burkholderiales; family Rhodocyclaceae; genus Methyloversatilis. Next base: position 113,127 of record NZ_JAUYNV010000008.1, on the reverse strand, counting down.
CTCGAACACTCCGGCTACCGCACACCGACGCAGATCAACGCGCACGGCTTCCTGACGGTCAATGGCGAGAAGATGAGCAAGAGCCGCGGCACCTTCATCACCGCGCAGAGCTATCTCGATCTCGGCCTGAACCCGGAATGGCTGCGCTATTACTATGCCGCCAAGCTCAACGGCTCGATGGAAGACATCGACCTGAACCTCGACGACTTCGTCGCGCGGGTGAATTCGGATCTGGTGGGCAAGTACATCAATATCGCGAGCCGCTGCGCGGGCTTCATCACGAAGCGCTTTGCGGGCAAGTTGTCGGCGCCGACCGTGCCATTTCACTGGCACGAGGTGTCGATCCGTGATGCCTACGAGTCGCGTGACTATGCGCGCGCGCTGCGCGAGGTCATGGCCTGCGCCGACCAGGCCAACGTGTTCGTCAATGACCATGCACCGTGGGTGCTCGCCAAGCAGGACGGCCAGGACGAAAAACTGCAATCCGTCTGCAGCACCGCGATCGAACTGTTCCGCCAGCTCACCGTGCTGCTCAAGCCGGTGCTGCCGCATCTGGCCGCCGAGGTCGAGCGCTTCCTGAACATCGCGCCGGTGTGCTGGGACGACTTCGGCGCCACGCTCGCCGCCGGCCACACGATCAACGACTACAAGCACCTGATGACCCGCATCGACCCCAAACAGGTGATCGCACTGGTCGACGCCAACAAGGAAAGTCTGCTGCCCTCACCCCAGCCCTCTCCCGCTGATGCGGGAGAGGGGGCGAAAAGCCACAGCGCCGCAAAGCGGTTGCAAGGCGATTCCGACAAAACCCGCGACGCTGCAAATCCCTCGCCCGCATCAGCGGGAGAGGGTGGCCGCGCCCCAGCGCGGACGGGTGAGGGCAAACCGGCCTCCGCGCCCGCATCGCTGGTCGAACTGGCCCGCAAGCTGCGCGCCGGTCAGACCGATGCCGAAGCACTGATCTGGTCCTTGCTGCGCGATCGCCAGATCGGCAACGCGAAGTTCCGCCGCCAGCACCCGTTCGATCTTGGCGGTGGCGCGAAGGCCATCCTCGATTTCTATGCCGCAGAACAGAAAATCGCCGTCGAACTCGACGGCGGTCAGCACGCCGACGCCGCGCTGAAGGACCGCGAGCGCGATCGCTCACTGGCGGAGCACGGTATTCGGGTACTGCGCTACTGGGACAACGAGGTGCTGCAACAGACCGAAGCCGTGCTCGAATCGATCTGGCGCGCGGTGACGAACGCATCTGCCCTCGCCCCCGGCCCCTCTCCCGCTGATGCGGGAGAGGGGCGCTTCATCTCCATCGACGACTTCTCGAAGGTCGAGCTGCGCATCGCAAAGATCGTCGCGGCCGACCATGTCGAGGGCGCGGACAAGCTGCTGCGCCTGCAGCTCGACATCGGCGAAGACACGCCGCGCCAGGTATTCGCCGGCATCAAGTCGGCCTATGACCCGGCACTGCTGGTCGGGCGGCTGACTGTCATGGTGGCCAATCTCGCACCGCGCAAGATGAAATTCGGCCTGTCTGAGGGCATGGTGCTGGCGGCATCCGACGACAAGGGCGAAGTGCCGGGCCTGTTCATCCTGTCGCCGGACAGCGGTGCGGCGCCGGGCATGCGGGTCAAGTAGGTCGATGGCCGATCCGGAGATCGAGGCGCTTCACTTCGCCGTCCGCGGGCGGGTGCAAGGCGTGGGTTTCCGCTATGCCATGATCAACGAAGCGCGCCGGCTCGGCGTGACCGGCTGGGTGCGCAACCGGCGCGACGGATCGGTCGAGGCATTCGCCTGCGGTGTGCCGGCGGCCCTCGATGCGCTGGTTGCCTGGGCCGAACGGGGCCCGGCCGGAGCGCGTGTCGATGAATGTCTGATTGCGCCGACCGGCGTCGACAGTGCACTGCACGACTTCTCGCAACGGCCGACCGTCGGCGATCCGCTGTCGAAAACCGACTGAAAGCGCGGCCATTTGGTGCACTGCCGCCATGGCAGTGCGTCAAGACATTCCCCCGTCACAGGTCTAGTCTCCCCATCAGGCGCGCACATGGACGCAACCCACTTCTGTGGAGGAGACAATCATGCTGCCAATGGAGGAAGCGTGTTTTTGCGCCGTGTTGCGCGCCTGCCAGGATCACGCCGACGCATTGCTTGCGCGCGGCGACCCGCCGCGCCCCACCGCCCTGATGGCGCACATCGAGCACGGTCGCATCCGCAGTGCGGCGCTCGCCCACATGGACTTGCTGGACGAGCTCGCCGTGACCCGCTTCGTGCAGGAAACGGTCGCTCAACCAGACATCGATGTGGTCGGCCTGAGCTGCCTGATGCGGCTGGCCGAATTCGACGACGACGAACCCGATCAGCCGCCGGTCACGCGCGATGTCGTGCTGATCTATCTGGTGTCGAAAGAGCGCGAAACCTGGGTCGCCAATGACATCGATCTGGAAACCGGCTGCCTGATGCGGGGTGAGCTTGATCTGACGCGCGGCAGCCAAACCTTCCTGATCGATCCGATGAAGTTGCACTGATCAGCCGGCATCGTCCTCGCGCCGCGCGTGGGTGTCCTGCTCGTTCGGCAATCTGGTCGGCAGTTCGGTCGGCAGTGGCGTCAGCGCGTACGGCGCAACCAGCTTCCAGATGTGCGCCGGCACCATGCTCTTCAGACGCTGCAACCCGAAGGGCGCGAGTCCAGATGCACCGGGCTCCGCCTTGGGCCTCCTGGCCTGACGGCCAGTCAGCCGGCGTCGGCCCGCCTTGATCCGGACGCATCGGGATTCGCGCGCGCCCCGCGATTCAATGTCAACAGACCCTAGAACCCTATCTTCTTCTGCCGTGTGGCGCGGCCGGCGTCCAGATCGGCCGGCAGCAAGTGGTCACGCCGTTCCAGTTTGGCATTGCCGAAAGCAGCCATCAGCACCTTGCGCATGTCGCGCGGCGGCACATGGGCCAGACCGTCGATCACATCTTCCGGCGCATCCTCGTCGAAGCCCCAGTGATGTGCGGCGAGAATCTCGCCGTAAAGCGTGCGCGCGATGGCACAGGCCTGGTCGTGATCCGGTCGCGGCACGGTGTACACATTCATGCGACTCAGGATGGGCTCGGGAATCGATCGCTCGTCATTCGCTGTGGACACCCACATGATGTGGCTGGCATCCATGTCGACCTCGATGAATTCGTCCTTGAACTGGCGCGCGGTGTCCTGCTCCAGCAAGCCGTACAGCGCACCCATCGGGTCATAGCGCGGGTCGCCACCCGCCTTGTCGACCTCGTCGAGCACCAGCAGCGGATTGGCGTAGTCGCCGGACACCAGCGCCTGTGCAACCTTGCCGGGTCGCGCGTGCGACCACTGCGACGAGGTGCCGCTCAGGATCCAGCCAGCGGTCAGCGACGACATCGATACGAACTCGAAGCCTGTACCGAGCACATTGGCGAGTTGCTTCGCGAAATGGGTCTTGCCGATGCCCGGCTCGCCGAGCAGCAGGATGGGCGTGAAATGCATCGGCTCGTTGCCGGCGACCGCCAGCGCAAGATAGCGTTTGAGATCGTCGAGCACGGGTGCGAAATTCGGACAGCGGGCGTACAGCGGATCAAGTCCGTCGAACGACGACGGCTTGACGACATAGCGCACGCCACCCAGCTGCTTCATCTTTTCGTAGTACGCCACCAGCGACTCGTTGCGTGATGTGGCACCCGATTCCATCGCCCGGTCGACCGCGCCAACGCTGTAGATTTCGCGGCATTCGGCCAGTGGAATCTGAAACTCAGCCCCCTGCATCTCGGCCCCTCGCATGATTCGTCTCCCGATGTTGCTGCACCGACCTGAAGGTCTAACGTCGCGCGCTCCGGGAAGTTGAGTCGGGTCCGCACGCGCCCGGTTGATGCGTCATTCGATGCATCAACCGTGCCACTACTGCGGTGTCGGAACGATCAGCCGGGCAAGCGCGGCAAAGCGACTCGGTTGACCGAGCATCAGTTTCGCCAGTTCGTCCAGCCATTCGGTGCCGTTGTCTTCTGCCGGCGGCTGGTAATCCACGATGCCGAAACGTTCGACATTCTGCAAGGTCAGGCGCAGCGTCAGCCGGGTGTAATCGGCGTTCAGTTCGACCCGGCCGCGCACTTCGGGCGCGATATCGAACACCTGGGCACGCAGGCGGTTCTGTTCGTCACGCGATGCCTGTTCCTCAAAGCGCAGGCCGTGTTCGCGCAGCGCCACGCGCAGCGCGCTGGCCGCCTGCGGCTCGCGCTCGCAGCGCATCAGGGCCTGGCCGCGCAGCAGCCAGGCCAGTGACACCCGGGCCAGTTGATCCGGCGCCTCCGGGCCGCGATTGCGGGTGTTGACGTCGGACGCCTGCCAGGCCAGGCCGCGTAGCACGCCCATACCGAGCAGCGGATAGTCGCGTGCAATCTGCGGCTTGATCACGTTGAGCTGGCCGGCGAACTGCGTCAGGTAGTCGCGCACCAGCACAAGGCGGGTGGCGAGCGCCTGTTCCGCTTCGGTGCGTACCGCCCGCTCGCCGCGCTGCATCTGCGCGTTGTGCGCTCGGATGCGCTGTGCCTCGCCGGCAAGATCGGCCAGCAGCGACGATGCGGCCGATGCCGGCGCCGGCATCGGCGCACCGGGCTCCGCGCCGTTCGACGCTGCGGGTGCCGCCGCACCCGCAGTGACCTCCGGTTCATCGTGCAGCGTCGGGAACGCCGGCCCCGGCGCCGCCTGCTCGCGCAGTGGCTTCAGGCGGGTCTGGGTGGCGCCGTTTGACGCCACGCCGATCGATGGCGGCGCGGAGCCGCGGGCAGAAAAGGCATCGATATCGGCTGCCAGTGCGGCCAGCACGTCGTCGACCGGCAGCGCGGGTTTCTGCGACTGACCGCGGCGAAGGCTTTCCGGACCATCCACCACCTCCGGACTTTCGATCGCACGCGGCGGCGGCTCGGTCACTTTCAATACCGTGGCAGCAACCGGTTCGAGCCGGATCCAGCGCAGCGCGTCGGCCAGCTCGGCGGCCGTCTGGAAACGGTCGACCGGCGATTTCGCAAGCGCCTTCATCACCAGCAGGTCAAGCTCGGCCGGTACGTCCGGGTCGATCGCGCTGGGCGTGGGTGTGGGCACGTGGGCGATGTTTTCCAGCACGCTGGACAAGGTGCCGGTGAGCGGCGAGCCGAACGGGGGCCGGCCGGCCAGCATTTCGAACAGCAGCGCACCAAGCGAAAACACGTCGGAACGCGCGTCGGGGGCAAGCCCCTGTACCTGTTCGGGTGAAAGATACTGCGGCATCGCCGGCAAGGCATCCGGGGCCGGGGCGGGCAGCGCAAAGTCGGTCACCGACACATGGCCGGCGCCGTCGACCAGCAGGTTGGACGCCTTCAGCCCGCCATGCGTGACACCGCTGGCGTGGGCGTGCGCCAGCGCGTCGGCGGTCTGCAGGCCGATGCTGCACACCCATTCGAAGGACAGGCGCGGCAGTGCGTCGAGCAGCTGCCGCAGCGAACGCGCATCCACGCGGTCCATGGCGACCCAGGGCGTGCCGTCATCGGCGCTGACGCCTTGTTCGATGATGCGCACGATGCATGGATGATTCAGCTGCGAGGCGTGCAGCAGACGGTCGCCGAGTGCGCGGACATAAGCCGGCACGTCATCGGCGAGATCGGTACGGAAGAGCTTCAGCGCGACCAGGCGACCGCTCCCCGCTTCGGTCGCCTCGAATACGGCGCCGCGTTCGCCGCGGCCGATCTCGCGCCCCAACGCATAGCGCCCCATCTTGCGCGGCGCATCAGTCATGCGCAACGCCCCGTGCGTTCAGAGGTGGAGGGTGAGGCCGTCGGCGGAGAACGTTAAAAAAGGTATCGCAAAGCATGTCTGCGATATTACCCAAGCTGCTGCCGCTGCACACCCTTGCGCAGCAGCCCGGGCGGGCATTACGACAACTTATTCCTGCAAACGATAGATATCACGCAGGAACGCATCGGGATCGGACACGGCAGTGTGCGAGCGCGCAACCGATGGGCGGCGGCTGGCAAGCGCGGCTTCGGGCTGCGGCAGCCAGCCTGCGTCGAGCACTTCGTCGCCGTAGTCCTGGCGGCCAAGCGACTTTCCGGTCATGAAATCAAACAGGTCCATGTTTCTCTTCCTGAACACACCGTCCACTGCCATCGGCTCATGCCCCGGCGACTTGAGGGTTCCGATCGCCGGTGACACACATGTTTGCGGCTTCTGTCCGCCGTCTCGTTGAACTACGCTGAAGAGGTCTGACCTCCTCCCCACCGGTACATCTCGCTGCCATGTTCCGTTGCTGCATCCTGCTAGCGTCGCTGTGCACTCTGTCCGGTCCGCAACCCGTTGCCGCCGCGGATGCAGCGAGCCACGCGAATCAGCAGATCATTGATGCCGTGCAGGCGCGCTGGTCGACCGGTCCGCAGGCAGGCTGGCTGTCGCGCATCCTGCCGCCGACGATGACGGCCGCTGCGCTGCCCGAACCGGATTCACCCGCTGCGACGCTGTTGGCGCGCTACTGCGTTCAGTGCCACCACCTGCCGAGCCCTGCGATGCACCACCCCGACAAATGGCCGAAAATCGTCGGCCGGATGGTGGTGCGCATGCGAGGCAGCGGAAACCGCGGCGCGCTGATGAAACACATGATGGGCGGCGGCGGCGCGCCGGACGAGGAAGAAGTACACATGCTCATCGGCTACTTGAGACGTAATGCACAGAAGCCGATTGATGTGGCGCGCTATCCGGACCTGGACACGCGCGGGCGCAGCTTCCGCGACGCCTGCGATCAGTGCCACGTACTGCCGGAACCGTCGAGCCGACCCGCCCGGGAGTGGCGTCGAGTGGTGCAGCGCATGGAGGACAACATGACCTGGATGAACCGGATCGTGGGTTCAACGCCGCAGCGGGGCGAACCCCAACTGCGGCGCCAGGACATCCTTGGCTATCTGGAAAGCAAGGCCGGGCGCTGACGCGGCACCCGACAGGCGCTCAGACGACGCCTGCCCCCTGCGACTGGCTGCGCGCGCTGCGGCAGGCCACCGGCAGCCAGTCGAGCACGCACCGGGCCACCTTGCGCCAGTCGGCTTCCAGCATCATGCCGTGGCCCATGCCGGGGAAGATGCGCGCCTCGACATCGAGTGCGCGGGCGGTCATTTCGATCTGCGAAGGCGGAATGATGGGATCGCACTCGGCGCCGAGCACCAGCAGCGGCGCGCGCCGCATGCGTGACGGCTGCGGCAGGTCGAACAGTGTCATGTCCCAGATCACGCGCGCCGATTCCGGCTGCACGCGACGCGCCATCTGCTGCAGGCGCTCCATCGACACCGGCTGGGCGAACAGGGCTTCGCGCAGCACCTCGGGCGATGTGCCGCCGCCGGTCAACAGATTGTTCAGTTCCGACATCAGATCAGGCTTGCGCAGCGCCAGACCGACCGCCGATGCCCACAAACCCTGCGGCGGCACCGACGCCATCAGCACCGCGCCGGACACCTGTCTCACTTCCATACACTTCTGTACCACCATGCCGCCCATCGAGTGACCGATCAGGATCGGCGGCACCTCGCAGGCGTCGATGAGTTCGAGCACGTCGCGCACGTAGTCGTCGAGGCTCAGCAGATCCAGAAACTCGCGCCCCGGAGTGCCGCCATGGCCGGACAGCGACAAGGCGGTCGCCTCGAAGCCGGCGTCGGCGAAGTAGGGCAGGAAATGTTCGTCCCAGCACCACGCAGCCGTGTAGGCGCCGTGGACGAACAGCAGGGGTGTTGCGTGGGTCGCCGCAGCCGGTCTTCGCGTGATGACTTCCAGCGGACCTTGGCGCTTGATCATGTTTCAGTGCTCCGATGGTTTCGAGACACTTTAACTGCAAGCAGGTATCGGGCCCGGACTCGCATTGTCGAAAGCGTCACACCGACGATCACAAAGCGTCAGCGTGTTCCGGTTTCGCAACGACCTCGTCGTTGTCTGCGCAGGTATCCGGCCGGGCAACCGAAATCAGGGCCCAGTGCGACTCCCGGAACCAGTTTTCAAGCGCTGCCACGGGAATCGGCTTGCTGATGAGGTAGCCCTGGACCAGATCGCAGCCGAGTTCGCGCAGCCGTTCCAGCACGGCCTCCGTCTCGACGCCTTCGGCCGTCACCTTCAAACCCATGTTGTGGGCCAGTTCGATTGTCGAACGTACGATGATTTCGTCGTTCGGATTTTCGACCAGGTTCATCACGAAGCTGCGGTCGATCTTCATTTCGCTCACCGGCATCTGCTTGAGGTAGGACAGCGAGGAATAGCCGGTACCGTAATCGTCGATCGACAGCAGGCAGCCGGTGTCGCGCAGCGCCTGCAGATTGGCCAGTGCGCGCAGCGGATCGTCGAGCACCGCGCTCTCGGTGATTTCCAGCGTGATCAGGCGCGATTCGCAGCCGTGGCGCTGCAGCATTTCGATGAAACTGGTCGGTAGATCGGGGTTGAGCAGGTCGCGCGCCGAAATGTTCAGCGACACATTCACCTCGAGACCGGCCCGCAGCCACAGGCCGCACTGGCGGATCGCGGCATTCATGACCCACAGCGTGATCGCCTTGACGTAGCCGGTCTGCTCGGCGAACGGGATGAAATCGAACGGCGGAATGAAGCCGCGCGTCGGATGGATCCAGCGCACCAGCGCTTCGACGTGATGCTGGCGGCCCGGCACCAGCGCGACCTTGGGCTGGTAGTACAGCACCAGTTCATCGTGCTCGACGGCCGCCCGGAGTTCGGTCAGAAGCGACAGCCGTTCCACGTTGCGTTCATGGTGGCGCGGGTCATAGATCGCCGCGCCGCTGTTGTGGCGTTTCGCCTGATACATGGCGACGTCGGCGTGGCGCAGCAGCGCCTGCACGTCGTCACCGTGCTCCGGAAACGACGAAATGCCCATGCTGGCGCTGACGTCGACCATCTGCCCTTCAAGGCTCATCGGCTGATCGAGCGCTTCGGCGATGCGCATCGCCACGCCCCAGGCCTTGTGCGCATCGGCGCCCGGCAGCAGCACGGCGAATTCGTCGCCGCCGAGGCGCGCGACCTGATCACGCACGTCGCGCAGCGTGTCGCGCAGCCGCTTGCCCACTTCGACCAGCAGCAGGTCGCCCAGGCCGTGGCCGAGCGCGTCATTCACCATCTTGAAACGGTCCATGTCGAGCGTCAGCACCGCCAGCGCGCCGTCGCGCGTCTTCGCGTCCCGCACACCATCGGTCAGCCGCTCGACGAAGTACGCTCGGTTCGGCAGACCGGTCAGCGTGTCGCGGTAGGCCAGCTCCGAAATGCGCGCCTCGCGCGTCGATATGGCGTCGGTCATGTGCGAGAAGGCGTCGGCCAGCTGGCCGATCTCGTCGCGCCGGTCCATCACCGGCGGCACGCCGTACTCGCCCTTGCCGACGCGGCGCGCGAACTGCGCCAGCCGGGCTACCGGCGACGCGATCGATCTCCCGAGCAGCGCGCTGGCCACCAGCGCAAACAGCATGCCGGCAAGCGACAGCTGCAGCCAGTTGTCGTACAGGCGCTGCCACGGTTCAAGCGCGCGATCGAGCGACAGCTGCAGCACGACCGTGATGTGCTGCAGCGTACCCGCTTCGATGATCTTGGGCCGGCTTGCGTAGTCCTTGCCGTCGAGCGACAGCATCTCCGGCAGCGCCCCGCCGTGCCCGCGGAAGGCAGCCAGCAGCCCCGGCTGCAGCGTATCGGCGAGCGAACTGGCTGCCAGCACCCATTCATCGCCTTCGACCCGGCTCAGGAAGCTCAGGTCGAGGCCGGACACCCGTTTGAGGTCCTGCACGAACGGCTGATCGACGATGAATGCGGTCACGACGTAGGCCACCGGCAGTGGCGCGAGTACCGGCACCACCACGACCTGGTACAGCGTGCCGTCGATGATGACCAGACCGCTCCCCGATCCGCCATTGCGTGCGTTCTCGATCAGGCCGTGCAGTTGCGGCGCAACGCCCTGCGCTTCGTCCGGATAAACCGCGGTGACGCTTTCGTCGAGGCCGAGCAGCATCATCAGGCTGGCTTCGATCCGCCCGCCGTGATTGCCGAGCGCCGACACGATCGTTTCGTTGTCGCGACTGGTCAGCGCCTCACGGAAGCCGTAGTCGGCGGCCAGCACGCGGGCGGCCTGGGTCAGCTGGCTGGCGCGCTGTTCGAGCAGGCGGGACAGGACCCGATCGGCCGTCTGCAGTTCGGCACGCACATCGTTGAGCGCGCTGGCGCGGCCGAGCTGGCCGAACATCAGCAGTCCGCCGGCCTGCACCACCAGCAGCAGCAGTGCGCAACAGGCGGCAATGCGCCATTTGAGACTGTTCATTCGCATTGCGTCAGGGCTTCAGATCGACGGTCACCGACTCGGTCAGGTCGGCGCTGACCCTGATCGGACGCGGTGGCAGATCCGGCATGCCGAGACGCCGCGGGTGCCAGGCCTGCAGCAGATAATCACCGGGCGGCAGGTCGGCGATCTTTGCCGTACCGTCGTCACCCGACACGGCAAACCACGGGGTGTCGGCAACCAGGATGTAGGCAAGCATCTTGTCGTGGATATTGCAGCCGAGCACGACAACGCCCGGCTTGTCGAACACCACCGGCTTTGCTGGGGTACCGGCATACAGTTTCAGCTCGAATACCTTGGACGCCGAAAAGGAATACACATGGTGACGCACCGTGTCGTTGTTCGGAAACTCGACTGCGGCGCCGGTCTGCACCACGCTGACCAGAGGCACGAAGGTCTTCCTGACCTGTTCGATGCGGGCCGGGCGAGGCGCCGGCAGCGCGCCCCTGGCCACCGGCAACAGGGTCAGCACCACGCTGTCGAGCGCGCGCCCCGAAGTTTCACTGGTCTGGAAGGTGACGGTTGCGGCCTGCGCGGAACCCGTCAGAAGCACTGCGGAAAGCCCTGCCGCGCGCGTCATCCGTCCTGCCATGCAAGCCTGCTTCCGCACTCCTTTGACGCGCACGATCCCGCTACCCACAAACTGTCGATGCTCCGGCTAACGGCAGCAGGACGTCACCCTTTAGCGATGCCACCGCGCACCAGACGTCAGCCGGGAGGGGGGCGTCGGGGCGCCTGAAACAGACAAACTTGACGTCACTGCGCGTCGCGATCGCGACAGTTGCATGAAATTCATACAGGCAATTGATGAGTGCGCTAAAGGCTGCAGCGAATCGACCGTAACCCTTCATGGACTGCGCCCACGCGCCAGAAGACGTGAGCAACCCGCAGGCGCGAGGCTGTCAGGCCCCTTCATTCAATCAAGGACATCTCCATGCAGAGCGCCGCCCGTCTTCCCCTGCTGACGCTTGCCTCGACCGCCTGCCTGCTCACTGCCTGCGCCGGCACACCCGACATCGAAGGCCCGCCGCGCAAGGAAACCGTATTTGCGGTGACCCAGTCGCACCACCTGATCAGCTTCAATGCCGGCCAGCCGGGCAGGCTCTTGTCGGATGTCGCCCTGACCGGGCTGGATAGCGGCGAACAGCTGCTGGGCATCGACTACCGGGTCGCCCGGGGCGTCATGTTTGCGCTCGGCAGCAGCGGCCGCATCTTCACGGTAGATGTCGCCCGGGGTCAGCTCAAGCCGGTCGGCAGTGCGAAATTCGCCGCGCCGCTGAACGGTCGGCGCTTCGGCTTCGACTTCAATCCGGCCGCCGACCGCATCCGCATCGTGTCCGACACGCGGCAGAACCTGCGTACCCACCCGGATACCGGTGCGCTGGTCGACGCCGCACCCGACACCGCCGGCCTGCAGCCTGACGGCACGCTGACCTACGCCGAAGGCGACATCAACGCCGCGGTGGCGCCGAACATCGTCGCCGCCGGCTACACGTACAACCAGGAGGACGAAAAGCTCACGACCAATTTCGCGATCGACGCCGCCACCGGTGCGCTGGTGCGTCAGGGCTCGGTGGAAGGTGTGCAGCCGGTGGTGTCACCGAATACCGGCAAGCTGTTCACCGTCGGCGCGCTCGGCATCGCCGGACTGGCCGACGCGCACTTCGACATCGCCGACGTCAGCAACGACGCCTACGCCGCCGCCAGCACGGCGCAGGACGCCACGCCGCAGTTCTACCTGATCGACCTGAAAACCGGCGCGGCCAAGCGTCTGGGCAAGGTCGGCAAGGGCGAGCCGCTGCGCGGCATCGCCATCGAACCCTGATAGCGACCACCGGGGGAGGACAGAACAGCGCGCCCCCGTCCCGGGACGGGGGCGGCCGCGCGCTGCACATCGATGCCGGCAAGACCCCGGGAACGGTCAGAAGGTGCGTTTGACGAAGGCCAGCCAGTTCGGATCGCCCGGCTGCTTGCAGCCGTTGCCATTGCCGTTGCAGATCGGCAGGTAGGCGTTCTTGTCGACATTGGTGTCGACATATGACAGCCCGGCCTGCCAGCCACCTTCGAAGTTCCGGGTCACGCCCACCTTCCAGTCGGTGAAACTGTATTGGTCGTAGTGCTTCACGTCCTGACGGCCGACGTGAAGTTGTGCAGTCCAGCCGGGCAGGAATTCGTAATTGACGTTCGCCTCCAGGTAGCAGGAACCGTCAGAGTCACCACGGCCCATGCCCATGGAGCGGTCGTTGAAGCCGAAGTAGTCGGTCACCATCTGCGAGTACTTCACGTTCAGGAATTTCCAGGTCACCCCGGCATACAGCTCCAGCGAGTTGAAGTTCTCGCCGCTGCCGTTGTACTCGCCACCCGGGAACAGGAACTGCAGGAAGCCCACGTCCAGCGTGAAGTCGCCGATCGCGTGCGCATAGCCGCCATAGACGTCGATCTCGCCCACCGCGTTCGGCAGCGCATCGCCGCTGACATTGGTGCCCCACACGCCGAGGTAGAGGCCGCTCGAATGCGCCAGATCGAAGCCGCCCTGCACCGCGGGTTTCTCCTGCGAGTACGAAATGCCGCGGAAGATGTACTGCGAGAACACCCCCACGTTCGCGCTCACAGTGAAGGCTGGCACGGGCTCCTGAGCATGGGCAGGCAGCGGCAATGCCGCCATCAGCAACATGGGCAGCAGGACATCAAACCGGGTTCTTTTCATCGTTAAACGCTCCTCTTGCGGTGGTGAAATCGCCGGATCGATGCCCGGCGCGGGTAAGAAGGGAATGCGTCTGCAGCCAGCGCAGCGCCCGGGCGACTGCGTCGGCCGGCGCGCCCAGATGACAGCCGATGTCGGCCGGCACGATCGCTGCGCCCGCCTGCAGCAGCGCGTCGAGCCGGCCGAGATCAATACCGTCGATGAAGCGCACGCCCCGCGGATGTTCGGCGCTTACGACGACGCGGCGCTCGACGATGAATCCGTCCTCGACCACCGGCAACGTTGCGAACGCAGCCGGACCGGTGACGCGTGCGACGGACGGCCGCGTGGCCACCGGCTGCGTCACCCACTGCCAGAAGGGCTCGTCCTCCCAGTGCGTCTCGGCTGCGTAGTGCTGTCGCGCCACCTCGATGCGCGAGAAGAACACCGCTTCGATGCGCTCGCGCAGGTAGCCCCGCGCCAGTTCTGCCTGCGCCGGGCGCTGCAGCAGCGTCTTGATGACCGGCACCGTGGCAATGGCGCCGGAGGCCGCCTCGAACATGCCGTGGCCGGACAGCGGATCGCAGGTGTAGGCGGCGTCGCCGACACGCAGATAGCCGTTGCCGGCGACCGCGCCGCGCAGTGCCGCTTGTATGCCGCGCGCCCGCGCGGCACCGGTCGCCTTGAGCTGCCTGCCGAAGCGCTGCGGCAGGCGCGTGAGCTGCGCCAGCGCCGCCGCGTGCGCGAGATCGAGGTCACCGTCGAAGGCGGCCACGCTGGCCGGCCGCATGACAACCTGGATGTGTGCACAGCCCTGCGGATCGACACCGCCCCAGGCCCAGCCGGACGGGAAGGATTCGATGAAGGTGGTGCGCGGCTGCGCCCGCGCGCCGTCGAAGGTGCGACCCAGCGATACCAGCGTCGGGCCGGCGTGGAGATCGGGTGCCATCTTCGGCGCGGTATGGCCGCGACACTCGACGAGCAGTGCGGTGTCGGTGCGCTGCTGGCGTCCGTCGACGTCCTCCCAGCGCACGCACCAGCCACCGCCCTCGCCCCGCTCCAGCTCGCGCACAAGCCCGTCGCGCAAGTCGACGCCGGCCGCCCGCACGTCGCGCAGCAGCGCCGCGTCGAAGGCGACGCGATCGACGACGAACTCGCCGTTCATCTCGACCTCCTGCGCGTTCCAGCTCGACACGCGATGCCAGCGCGGGCCGAGCAGGGCGAGCGCTTCGTGACATCCGAGCTGCTTCAGCGCGGCGACCACGCGCTGCGACAGACCCTCGACCGCGGGCGCCGTGCGCGGCCGCCCGATCACCTGCGCCGGTATGTCGTGCCGCGCGAGTGCGATCGCCAGCAGGCTGGCGGCCGGACCGGTACCGAGTATCAGCAGTGGAATCATCGTTGCTGCGTCCGGTGCATGGGCAGCGGGCGCAATGCGAGCCACAGCGCGCCCAGCGAACTCAGCGTCAAACCGATCCACAGCAGCGACGCGAAAGGCAGCACACGCAGCACCACCACCGCCTGTGCGGCCTGCGGCCCGCCCTCGAGCGCCGCCACCGCGGACGAGGTGGCGACCCACAGCTGCAGGTCGCGCGCCCAGCCGCGGTCGATGAAGGGATGCAGCACATAGCCCGGCTGGTCGGCGTAGCGCGCATAACGGTAGTCGAGGATTTCGCAGATCTGGCGCACCGGACCGGCGTAGCCGGCGATCGCGCTGCGGGCGTCGCGATACAGCGTCTGCCCCTGCAGCACGCCCTGCTCCGGTGTCGCGATCTCGATCTGCGCCAGTGCGCGGAAACTGCCGCTGCCCTGCGTGCGACCGCCGTCGGGCACGCGGTCCACGTCGAGGCTGGTGACGCGAACGGCATAGCCCTGGTGCGCGCGTTGCCAGTCGCCATCGATATCGATCAGGTGCTGCGAATAGCCATTCAGCGCCGTCGCCAGCAGACCGCCCCACAGCGCGACCACCGCACCGAGATGCAGCAGGCCGAGCGGCAGCAGATGGCCGGCGGTGCGCCGGTTGCGCCAGGCGCCGTGCAGGCTCCAGACGGCACAGCCGAGCGCGAGATAGGCGCCCGCGATCAGCGCGGCGTCGATGCGTGGCAGCACGGCGACGATCTGCTGCGACAGCACGCCACTGCCGGCGTAGCCGTTCGCCAGCAGGCCGCCCCGTACGAACACCACTGCGCAAAGCAGCGTCGCGACAGCCAGCGTGATCCAGCCCAGCCGCGCCGACAGCCGGCGCGCGAAGAACCAGCCGCCGATCAGCCCGGCCGCGACCATGGGCAGCAGCAGCAGGCGCGCCAGCCCGTACCCATCGACGTCCCACTGGGCGAAGGCCGCGCGCAGCGCCGGCAGTTCGGAACCGCGTGCCCAGTTGCGCAGCGTTTCGAAGAAGGGCTTCAGGTCGTCCGGCCGCGGCAGGCCCTGTGCGCTGGCGTAGAAGGCCCAGGCGAGATGCGCCACTGCCGCCAGGCCGATGAACACGAAAATGAGCTGCGTCGCGCGCAAGCCCCAGGCGGCGAGGTTCAGGCGTTTCGCATTCGGCAGGGGTCGCACCGCGCGCAGTCCGTGCCGCCACGCAGCCAGCCCGGCCACCGACAGCAGGGCAGCCAGCGTCATGTGGGCCGCCCAGGTCGACGCGCCGACGTAGCGGTGCGAACTGGCCAGCACCTCGTTGCGCGTGACGCCCATCGCGACCGCGGTCAGCGCCGCCGCCGCCAGCGCGGCGAATGGCACCCAGCGCCACATCGTGCGGCCGGGCCGCCAGCCGCCGGCGCCGTGCAGGTGGGCGGCAAGCAGACACCAGACGGCGAACACCGCGGTCTGCACCGGGTCCCAGTGCCACACCTGCCCGTACATCGCGTCCTCGAAGGCCCACACCATGCCGAAGCCGATGCCGGCGGTGAGCAGCGCCCAGGCGCGTCGCGCGTGCATCAGCGCACTGCCCGGCCAGCGCGCGTCGTGACCGGCGAGTGCCGCCAGCGCGGGAGCGGCCAGCGACAGTGTCCATGCGTAGGCGGCGAGAATGAGCGGCGCATGCACCAGCATCCAGATATTCATCAGATGCGCATTCATGCCCTGCGACGCCGCCTTGTGCAGCCAGTCGACCGGCGTCGCCGCGAACGGGCCGAGCCAGGCGGCGGTCAGCGCATACCAGGCTGCCAGCAGGGCCGCGATGTCGATGCGCTGGCTGCGTTGCGCGGCGCCGCGTGCCGCCAGTGTGGCGAGGAAGGCGGCCAGCAGCAGCGTCGTACCTTCGTCGCCACCCCACAGATTGGCGAGCTTCAGGTGCAGCGGCAGTTCGGCGCCGCTGTATATCCACACGTAGCGCACGTCGAAGCGGTCGCCGAGCAGCAGCATGGCCAGCGCGATCAGCGCGCCCCACAGCAGGCCGGCCACGACGCGCAGCAGCGCGGAGCGCCGGACGGGCACCACCCCGGCCCACAGTGCGGCGGCACCGGCGGCTGCAAGCAGCACATTGCCAGCCGCCGGCAACACCGCACAGCCCAGCGCCGCCCCCAGCACGGCGCCCCACAGCAGGCGATCACGCATGACGGCGCTCCGGTCCGACATGGATCGCCGCTCGCTGCAGCCGCGCGCGCAGATCATCCGACGCGACGCCCTGCGCAAGCAGCGCGGCAATCAGCCCGCTCATCCGCGCGGCGGCGATGCTGGCGCCGCCGCCGTGCTCCGGGCGGCCGGGTTCGATCAGCGGGTGAGTGCCAAAATCGGCCACGGCGGTCGCCAGCCACGACACGTCGCCTGATGCGCAGCGCGCGTCGCCGGTCACCGCGATGCACTGTGCGAAGGCGGCCGGATACACCGGCGCACCGCGCGCCGGCGCCGAGGCGACCAGCACGATGCCGGCGTCGGCGGCGTCGCGACAGGCCTGCGCCAAGCGTGGGCTGGCAGTCGGCATGCCGAAGCTCATATTGATCAGTTGCACGCCCTGCCCGATCAGCCAGTAGAGGCCGTCGAGCACTGCGTCGACCGTGGTTTCACGGCTGCTCCCGAACACCTGCGCCACCGCCAGCCGCGCCTGCGGTGCGTGCGCGAGCACGCAGCGCGCGATCTGGCTGCCGTGGTCGCGCGCGTTGGCGCCCAGCGGCGCGCCGCCGGACACGGCGTACACCGCGTCGCCGATGCTGCGGTCCAGCGCACCGTCGAGCAGACCCACGCGAACGACGACGGTCATGCGGCGGCCTGCGGAAAATCGATGACGCGGTCGAAGGCGAGCTGCGACAGGTCACGGTGGCTCACCACGATGCGCGTCGCCTGCGGCAGCAGCGCGTCGATCGCCGCCAGCGTGCGCAGTTCGAGCGCGCCGTCGAGCGAGGAGATGCCCTCGTCGATCACCAGCAGGGCCGGCAACATCAGCAGCGCGCGCGCCAGCGCGACCCGCTGCCGCTCGCCGCCGGACAGCGAGGCGCCGCGCGGTCCGACCATGGCGTCCAGCCCGTCGGGCAGACGCGACAGGAAGTCGCTCACGCCGGCCGCCTGCGCCGCCTGCCCGACCTCGTCGCGACTCGCGTCAGGCCGGCCGTAGCGGATGTTGTCGAGCAGCGAGCCGGTGAACAGCACCGCCTCCTGCGACACCACGACAATGTGCCGACGCAGCGTCGCGCGGTCGATGGCTTTCAGGTTCACGCCGCCGATGGACATCCAGCCGGCCGACGGTTCGAAGTGGCGGTGCAGCAGATCGATGAAGGTGGACTTGCCGCTGCCCGAGTCACCGCGCAGCCACACGCGCGCACCGGCGGGAATGGTCAGATTCAGTCCGGAGAAGGCCGCGCGCGCGGCACCCGGATAGGTGAAGGCGAGGTCGCGCACCATCAGGTCGCCGACCGGGAAGGCGTTGCCCGGCAAGGGAGCCGCATCGTCCGGCACGTCGAGCGCGCGCAGTTCGTCGACGCGGTTCAGGCCGACCTTCACGCGCTGCCACTGCAGGTAGAGCCCCATCAGCGCATGCAGCGGCGCGCTGGCGCGCTGCACGCAGGTGGCGAAGGCAACCAGCGTACCCAGCGTCAGCGCCTCGCCGGCCAGCATCGACAGGCTGCCGCCGACGAAGATGCCGATTACCGCCAGCGACAGCAGCAGATTGGGAAAGGCGCCGCCCAGATAGCCGAACAGCTGCAGCGACAGCAGACGCTCGCGCACCGTGCCGTGCAGCGCACCAAGTTGTTCCCGCTCGCGCTTCTCGGCGGCGTGCGTCTGTATGCAGCGCACCGCGCCGATCTTCTCGACCAGGAAGCTCGACACCTCGACACCGGCGTCGCGCGACTGTTGCGACAGCTTCTCGATGCGCGGTCGCACCCAGGACAACACGATGCTGTTGAGCACCATCAACAGTGCGAGGAAAAACGCGAGCTTGGGACTGAGCAGCCAGAGCAGCACGACGGTGCCGATCAGCGTGAGCACCGAATTGATCGCCGACAGCACGGCGTCGACCGCGAAGCGCTGCACTTCGCCCAGATCGCCTTCCAGCCGCGTCAGCAGGTCGCCCTGGCGCATGCGCGCGAAGAAGGCCGGCGACAGCCGCAGCACATGCGCGAACAGCGATTCGCGCATGCGGTGGAGAATGCGGGCCGACGCCGCCACGTGGATGCGGCGGCAGGCGAAGCCGACCGCCAGCGCGAACAGCGCCAGCCCGACCATCCAGCCGCCGCTCGCCAGCACCGCCGCGCGATCGTGCGCGAGGATGCCGTCGTCGATCAGCGCCCGGGTCAGCAGCGGCTGGGCCAGCCCGGCCAGCACGGCCAGCGTGGACAGCAGAAGCACGGCGGCCAGCGCCGGCCACTCGGGCCGGATGAAGTCGCCTGCCCAGCGGTAGAGCGCGCCGAGACGACGGCCGCCCTGCGCCGCAGGCGCCGCCGCGGCCGGCGCGACGCCCGCCGCGGGCACATGCAGTGCTTCTGCCCTCATGCCGCTCAGCGCTGGAAGATGCGCAGCGAGGTGAGTACCTGATCGCCACCGCCCGGCGTGCGGATGTTGCCGATGCGCTTCAGCGTGGCGCTGTCATACACCGCGATGTCGCCCTGGGTGCCGCCGATGTACAGCTCCTTGCCGTCGCTCGACACATTCACGTTGTAGTAGGTGTGGTCGAGATCGACGCGGTCCATCCTGCCGGTCTTCGTGTTCACCTTGGTGAGCTGGGTATAGACGGTATAGGTTTCGTCGCGGCGCACCGGGTTCACCACGCTCGAGAACAGCACGACGCCGGCATTCTCGAACTCCTTGAAATGCACCGTGTCCTTTTCGAGGTCAAGCGTCCAGATGCCGGCGCGGAGTGCTGACGGATCGCCTTCCGGCTTGTTCGCGTAGGCAACGTAGTAGGGCGTGGCGAACACATTGGTCTGTTCCCACTGCGGCCAGATTGCCAGCGTGTCCGGCTCGCCCTGCTCGCCGTTCTTCCAGCTGCGCCACGGGTGCTTTCCTTTGACCGCGCCGGTCTGCGGGTCGAGCTTGAGCATGTCCCAGCTGAAGGCGTACAGCGTGTCGCCCTTTGCCGACCAGGCCAGCGTGGACACGCGGCGCGGCACCTTGAGCTTGCGTGCCGGCTCGGCGTCGGTGCCGGCGTCGGTGCGGTAGATCGCGATGTAGGGATCGAGCACCTTGTACTCGCCCGGCAGCAGTTGGGTCGGATTCACATAGACGGCCAGTTCCTTGCCATCCGGACTCAGGTCCATCGGGAAGGGAGACTTGCCGCGGATGTCGCCGCCGGACAGTTCGGCGCGGAACACTTCCTTGCCGCTGTCCAGATCGATGCCGGACACGGTTTCCCAGCGGTTGTGGATGACGTAGGCGGTCTTGCCGTCACGCGAATGCACCAGCGTGATCGGGCTGTTGCCCATCGAGGTGTTCGGAATGGTGTGCGTCTTCACCACCTTGCGTTCCTTCGCGTCCATCACGAACACGAGGTTGGGGCGCGCGGCGGTCACCAGGTAGTCCTTGGCCGCGAGGGCTGTGGCCGGGAGGGCGCCGAACAGTGCGACGCCGAAGCTGGCGGCCAGTGCGGCCGCCGTGGTCTTGATCTTCATGAGCAGGTATTCCTCCGTTTGCATTCGCAGGCTTATTTCGGGAACACGCTCTGCAGCGTGTTCCAATCGCGCGCAGCGTCGTCCTTCCCGGTGTTCCAGTCCGGGTAGTTGTGCAGCGTGTCCGGCACCTGGGCCGGCCACCAGCAGGGGTCGGAACAGCCGTACAAGTCGGCTTCCATCGGCTGGCACAGACCGGCCACGCCAAGGAAGGGGTCCAGTTCCCAGCCCGGATCGAAAGTTGTGGAGCAGCCGGCAACGGCGGCGGTCATCGCGACCACCTTCTCGACCGCCTCCTCGTTCGGGGCTGCTTCGATCTGGTGGGCCTTGCGGTTCAGCGGTTTCAAGCGGTTCATAGTTCGGAGCTCCTGTTCGCGACATGCTTGTGGAGGAAGGCGGGGTTCTTTTCGAGGATTTCGAGATAGGCCTCGATGCCGAAATCGACCCACTCCCTGAGCAGTTCGCAGTAGTGATAAACGGGCGAATGCGGGTCACTGAAGTTGGCGTAGGACTCGTGGTAGCAACCGCCCGAGCAGAGATTGCGGATGCGGCAGGTCGAACAGCCGCGCTCGGAACGGTCGAGCGCGGCTTCCAGGAAGGCTCCCAGTTCCACCTTGGCGATGCCGGTATCGACGTTGCCGAAGGTCGGCAGCGCCGAGCCGGTGAAGCGGTGGCAGAGGTTCAGGTCGCCCTTGTGGTCGACCGCCAGCAGGCCGATGCCGGCACCGCAGGGCAGCGCCTTGCGGCGCCCCTCGTACAGGTCGGACAGCATCTGGTGCATGTTCGAGAAGCCGATGTTCCGGCCCTCGACCGCGGCGGCGACGTATTCGCGGCCCAGCGTCTTCATCGCGTCGAACACCGCGCGCAGCTCGTCACCGACCAGATTGAAGGTGGTGACCGGGTTGCTGGTGACCGGCGCGAAGCCCACTTCGGCGAAGCCGAGTTCGTCCTTCAGGTGATGGTGGATGGCCGCCACGTCGGAATAGCCTGCGGTCAGCGTGACCCGCGCACCGACCGCCCGCGAGGTGTAGCGCGACAGCAGCATGCGCGCCTTCTTTGCCACCACCTCGTAGGTGCCCTTGCCGCCTACGGTCTTGCGGCGCAGGTCATGCACCGCCTGCGGGCCGTCCATGCTGATCGAGATGCCGAACGAGTGCTCGTTGAACCAGTCGGCGATCTCTTCGGTGAGCAGCGTGGCGTTGGTGGTGAGCGAGAAGTCGACCTGTTTCCCTTCCTCGCGGCAGCGCTCCTCCGCGTAGGCGGTGACCGCCTTGATCAGCCGCATGTTCGACAGCGGCTCGCCGCCGAAGAACACCACGTTGACGCGGTCGCGTTTCGCCCCTTCCTTCAGCAGCAGTTCGATGCTCTTCTTCGCCTTGTCGAAGTCGAGCTTCTCGCCCCTGGACGGGGTGGTCAGGTCTTCCTTGTAGCAATAGGTGCAGCTCAGGTTGCAGCCGGTATTCACGTTCAGCACGATGGTGCTGAGCGGAAATTCGGTCACGCTGATCCCTGCACCGCGGTCGGCCACGGCAGGGCCGCCGCGCAGCACACCCAGCGACTTCAGATCCTCGATCGCGCCGGCGATCAGCGTCGGCGAACCGTTGCCCGAGAAGCGTTGCAGCAGCGCCTCGAAACTCACGGTCGTCATCGGCCGCACGAAATCGAGCACCTCGGCCGTCACACCGTCCAGATCGAAGATGCCGGTGCTGGGCACGTGCAGCAGCACGCGCCGGCCCTTCACATCCACGTCGTGGAAGGCGTGCGTATCGACGTAAAGCAGATTGGCTTCGGTCATGATGGCTTTTCCGGTGATGGCCCGCACTCAGCGGATCGGGGGATCATTGAAGCGCTGCACCGTCACGATCAGCGGCGCAGTGGCCTTGACCGTGCGGGTGCCGTCCTTGACCGCTGCGGTCACCTTCAGCTCGCCCGCGTTGTTGGTGCGGTACTTGCGCTGCGGGTTGGGACCCGCATCGTTGGTCATGAACAGGCCGTTCTGGTCGATGCGGCCAGCGAATCTGGCGTCCTTCATCTCGGCGGCAACCTTGTTCAGGTTGTCGAAGGACCAGGCTGCGGGCATGGCACCGAGCAACAGATCGTCGGCAGTGCCCTGCTTCCCGTCAGGCCCTACGGTGTAGGCCAGCGCCTCCAGCTGGGCCGGCACCTTGTTCATCGAGCCGCCGTTGCCGCCGACACGGGCCATCGGATGGTCGGGCGTGATCTTCACGTAGTCGATGCGCTGATAGACCTTGAGCGCTTCGCCGCTGCGTGCGTCGCCAACCTTCACTTCGCGCGGGCCGCTGACCGCGTCCTTCGCCGACTCGACCTCGACCACTACGCGATCAAGGCTGCGCTCGGCCACCGACAGCACCTTCACGCCACTGCCCAGACTCACGTCGCCGTCGAGACCGACGCCGTTGATGACCAGGCGACTGCGAGTACCCGCCTTCAGCGCGGCCGGCTGCACCGACAGCACGGCGGGCTGTGCACCGTCCGCACGGACTGCACGCAGCACCCCGCCTATCGCGTCGTAACCCGACTCGAACCAGCGACCGGACAGCGCACGGCCGCCGTCGGCCAGCGTCATGACCTGGTTGATTTCGCGTTCGCCGCTTTTCAGCGTCGCGCGCCATTCGTGACCGGTGTAGACGAGGGCCGATCCGGTCAGCTGTTCGCTCGTGCCGTTCTCGTAGCGCACGGTCATGCTGACCGAATAGGCGTCGTTGCCGGTGCGCGTTACGGTGGCCGTGCCTTCGTAGGCGCCGGCGCCCGGCTTGTGGCCGACCAGGCGCCAGTTGCCGCTCGCGTCGGCCGGCTTCTGCGCCTTCCACTTGTTCCAGCTGTCGGACTCGAAGCCATACACCTTGCCCAGCTCGACCGAGGCGTCGCCGACGGCGATGTCGAACCAGTTTCGATCGCGGCCGCCGGCCTGGATTTCGATGGCCGGAAACTGGCCGACGTGGAAGTGCACCAGCTTGCGCCAGTCCGCCTCGGTGCGGCGCTGTACCGCGATGCGCCCGTAGGAGTGGCAGCGCGCGCAGGTGTCGCCGATCAGCTTGTTCTCCGGGTGCTCGACCACGCTGGGCGTACGGTCAACGATGTAGCGGTGCGCCGCCGATTCGTCCGGCGACAACCCGTAGGCATCCGAGAGGTATTTGACGATGGCGCTGCGCTCGTCATGCGTCATCTTCACGCCGTGAGCGAAGCCCATGCGCGCGACCGTCATATCCCAACCTTCCGGTGTGCGACGGCTTTCACTGATGCGGTCCCACCTGCCGTCCCCCTTGGCGGTGTGACAGGATGCGCACTTGGTGTTGACCAGTGCCTCGCGCGCCGGAGCGACCGCATGGGCGCCCCCGACGTAGAGCTGGGTGACCAGGCCGGCAGCGAGCGCAAGCGCACGCGGCGACGTCCTGCTGAGTACTGTTCTGTGCATCGAGTACCTCTTGAGTTGTTGGGCGATGAAGGCCGCTCGCTGACTGCGCGGCGTCTGTTGATCACGGCGTTGGCGGAGCCCGCCGGCCGTTGATCGACTATAGGAGTGGGGTGGGCACGGGCGTTATCGCGAACCGGCCAGAGGTTCCGTCCGCAATATCAAGAATCGGCCCGTTCGTCCGGATGATGTCGGGCCGCGTATTGCCGAGCCCGGGCGCCGGGCCTACCATCGGTTTCAGAGGGTTCCGGACGCGCCGGCCAGCAACCGGTGCAGACGTTCGCAGGCCCGCCGATACAACGAACGCCGCCATCTTCACGAAGCGTCATCCGTACTGCCACGCAGCAGGGGTTGCGCCGGTCACGAGCGGCGAAGGGAGTGAGCGTGAATACCGTTGAATCCACCGGCGAGACGCTATCGCATGGGCAGCCAGTCGTGCCCCAGTTGTGCTGTTTCGTCACCGAGGACCCTTGCCAGCACGCGGACAGCCTGCCGCAGTGGTCACAGGAGTACATGCAGCTGACCAGCGGCGAGTTTCGCGGTCGTATCGTCGAAATGACGACCGGCCCGGTGCAACTGTTCCGCGAATCGATGGACCAGGTGATCGACGAGAAGGGCCATCCGCGTCCGTCGTCCTACACCGTCGGCGTGCCGATGAACGTGCATCCGGAAGGTTACTGGCAGGCGCAGGAAGTCCAGCGCGACAGCCTGCTGACACTGCTGCCGGGCGAGGAACTTCACTTCCGTACGCCCAGGATGTCCGACATCTTCGTTGCCGTGATCGACGCCGATACCCTGGAGACCTACGCCGAATCGGTGCTGGGGCGCGAGGTGGCCAGTGAAGTGGCGAGCGTGCTGGCGCGAACGCAGATGCAGACCCTGCACTCGGGCGCAGCAATGCGTTACCGGCAGGTGCTGCACGAGGTCATGTGTTGCGTGCAGGCGACGCCCGAGGTTCTGCGGCACGCCGCCTCATGCCAGGCGGTGTCGGAATCCATCATCAACGCATCGCTCACGGCGCTGCTGTCGATCTCCGATAAAGCCGAACGCAGCCGCGGCGGCCACGCCATTCACCGCGCCATCGTCGAACGCGCACGCCAGTACATACTCGCCAACCGCGACGCGCCGCCTTCGGTCAGCGATCTGAGCGCACACCTGAAGATGAGCCGGCGCGGCCTGCACCACGCATTCATCAACGTGCTGGGCATCAGCCCGGTCACCTTCCTGCGCTACGTGCGCCTGCACGGCGTGCGCAAGGACCTGCTGCACGGCGGCCCGACCATGTCGGTCGGCAGTGCCGCCTGCAAGTGGGGCTTCTGGCATATGGGCATGTTCTCGTCCTACTACAAGGCGCTGTTCGGCGAGTCACCATCGTCCACGCTGAAGCGCCCGCCGCGGGTACATGTCCAGCCCTGGTCGTCGGGCGGCGGCGACTGGCTGTTCCCCGGGCTGGCGGATCAATAGAACGGCCGCTGGCTTGACACCGGACGAAGGAACACTCGGATGTCGTCATGTGCCGCTGTCGACGCCGAGGCTGGGCGCGAGATTCCCGGCCTGCTCGCCGATGGCCACAGCAACACGGAGAACGTTCTCGTCGCGCGTCGGCCGCGCCAGGCAAACATCAAGAACAGGCTTGAAGCGGACGCGTGGGCACTGAAGAAGCCGCCGTTCCGGTTAATGATGGCGGGCTGGAATGTTGCGATGCGCAGTCACGAAGCCAAAGAGAAAAGTCTGACGAACGGGATCGACACCCTGGCTGCGGAGGGACGGGCATGACACGTCCAACCCCTCCCTCTTCACCCCCGAAACTCGACTACACGGCTGTACACGCGGACATCGTCGCGCTGCTGGAGGCCGCCCGGCGGGCCGCCGCGCGCAGCGTCAATGCACTGATGACGGCCTCTTACTGGGAAATCGGCCGACGCATCGTCGAGTTCGAACAGGGTGGCAAAGACCGGGCAGAGTACGGGCAAGCACTCTTGAAGCGCCTGTCCGCCGACCTGTCGGCCCGCTTCGGGCGCGGCTTCGGGGTGGACTCGCTCGAATCCATGCGCCTTTTCTACAAGACCTATCCGCCCGAAAACATTTCCGAATCACTGATTCGGAAATTGCCCCCTGGCGCGCAGCCGCCGAATTCCGAACCGTCGATTCGGAATTTCGATCTGCACCAGTTGGCCCAGGTGTTTCCTCTGTCCTGGACGCATTACATCCACCTGATGCGCCGCACCCGGTCCGCCGAGGAGCGCGCGTTCTACGAAGCCGAAGCACTGCGCGGCGGATGGAGCGTGCGCCAGCTCGATCGCCAGATCGGCAGCCAGTTCTACACGCGGGCGCTGCTGTCGAAGAACAAGCGGGACATGCTGGAAAAAGGCGGCCAGCCCCAACCCGGCGAGCTCGTCACGGCAGACGACGCCATCAAGGATCCCTACGTTCTCGAGTTTCTTGACCTCAAGGACGAGTACTCTGAATCGGATCTCGAAGACGCGCTGATCCACCGCCTTGAAGATTTCCTGCTCGAACTGGGCAGCGACTTCACCTTCGTCGGCCGCCAGAGACGGCTGCGCATCGACGAAAGCTGGTTTCGCGTTGACTTGCTGTTCTTTCATCGTCGCCTGCGCTGTCTGGTCATCATCGACCTGAAACTGACCGCGCTCACCCATGCCGACGTGGGCCAGATGCACATGTATTGCAACTACGCCCGCGAGCACTGGACGCTACCCGACGAAAACCCGCCGGTCGGCCTGATTCTTTGCGCACGGGCCGGATCCGCCCTGGCCCGCTACGCACTGGACGGCCTGCCGAACAAGATCATGGCCGCCGAATACCAGACCGTGCTGCCGGACGTTGAACTGCTGCAGGCCGAACTGGAGAAAACGAGGCGTGAACTGGAAGCGCGACAGATCGCGCGGCGCGGTACCGCGGAGGACGGCGAATGAAGGCGGAATCGATACCATTGGAAGAACCGTGTTCAGCCGTTCTGGCAACACGTCTGGCCAAAGTCCCGCATCCTCGCCACGCCTCGAATCGCTAATTCATTCCCCAGGTTGGCGACTGCAGCCCGATCTGAGTTCCCCGTTGCGTTGGCTGCAGTGAAAGACTGGCTGCAACCGCTTGAACATCCGGGTGACATAGTACGTCGGCTGCACCAATCGGGCTTGTGTCAGCGCTTCGCAGCGGACGCACTACTTCTGCTGAATGCCGTAATGACCGACGCACACGGGTTACCCCGCGAATTAGCGCAACGCCTGGATGAAATCGTGCGTGCGGCTTCCGAGCTTGAACAAGACACGCGCTATCAGCGGTTGCGCGAATACGTGCGCAGACGAAGCAACTGATACACGGAACCGAAGAAACGCTGTAATCGCCAGGATGAACGACCACCCTCACAGAGGACAAGTCGGTGCTGCGGGTGCAACGGCCGAAGCAAACATGGCGGTGGATGACCAACTGGTGCAACCGAAAGAAGGAGATCGCGTGTTCATGCCAGCCGGCACGCCACATCTGGTCGACGGGGCGTCGGACGGCGGCGTTCAGGCCACGCCTGCCCCCGCCCTAACCCGCGCCAGCGTGTGCCGGTAGCGTGCCCACACATAGGCGTCCATCACCATGACGGCGTAGACGAAGAAGCCGCCAGCGTGGCGGCCGACGAAGGAGTGTTCGGGCGTCGTCATGTGCCAGCTCACGACGCCGAGGCTGAGCGCGAAGAACAGCATGATCCATGCGCGTACCTGCATGCCGTTGAGCACCTGGCCCATGCCGGGCAGCAGCGCGGCCGCAGCCAGCACGAACAGCGGATGCGGTGGACGAGGTGTTGCCACTGCGGCGGCCGATGCGATGTCGGATGTCATGCGGCTTTCTCCATTCTCGTGATCTTGAGCGACGCGGCGATGCGCAGCGCCGCATCGAGCAGAGGTTGCAGCAGTTCGGGTTCGACGCGCGTCTCGTCCGGCAGCAGCGAACGCAGCACCAGGTAGTGCGCGCGCTGCACGCCGCCGACGCGGAACACGATGCGCACGCCGCGCGGGCTCACCAGCAGTTCCTTGAACGACGGCTCTTCGATCAGGCTGCCGGCTGCCTCGCGCAGCGTATTCAGCGGCGGTCGCCAGCCGGCCGGGCTCACCTTGGATATCTGGTGCACCGGCCAGTCGGCGGGCAGGTCGATGCGCTCGTCCATGCTGTCCGATGCGGACCAGAACTCGATGTTCTGCGGTCGCATCAACAGGTCGAAGCTGCCGCCCACCGGCAACGGCGTGCGCAGCGTGACGGACAGCCACAGCGACGGCACCTTGCGGTAGCCGACGTGATCGAGCAGGGCCTGCAACTCGAACTGCGCCCCGCCGTAGCGGCCGCTCAGGCGCGGATAGTCCGCACCCGAAGCGGCCACGTCGACCGCGTCGAACAGGCCGGTGCACTGCGCATACACCGCGGCCCGCTCGTCGCCGAATCGTCGCTGCACGCGCCGGTGCCACCACGCGAAGCACGCGCTGGCGAGCAACAGCGCCGCGATGGTCGCGATGGTCATCAGTAACCCTTCGGTCGCGGCCAGGGCATCGTGAATTGCTCGCCGCGCTTCACGTACGGATAGCGACGCACGACGAACCAGATCGACACCAGGATGTAGAAGGCCATGATCGACAGCAATGACGTGCCGTAGCCCAGATAGGTCGCGAAGTAGGTCGCGCCGCACAGCAGGCCGAGCACGATGGCGGGCACCGGATGAAACGGATGCACGTAGCCGCGCTCGATCGACCCGAGCGGCCACAGCCGGCGGAAGCGCACGATATTGAAGGACATGAAGGTGTAACCCAGCAGGCCCGACAGGATGGAGAAGGTGATCACCTGGTCGAGCAGCCCGGTGAAGGCGAACGACACCGCGATCGGGATCAGGAACAGGATGGCACGGTAGGGCGTGCGATAGCGCGGATGCACGGCGCCGAACCAGTGCGGCATGTAGCGGTCGCGCGACATCGAGAACCAGGCACGCGACGAGTCGTTGATGCAGCCGTTGGCCGAAGCGATCGCCGCGAACATGGTGCCGATGAACAGGATCACCTCCAGTTCGACACTGCCGGTCAGCCGCGCGGCGTCATACAGGGGCGTCGTCGCCTGGCCCAGGTATTCCCACGGAATGA
Organism: Methyloversatilis sp.; assembly: GCF_030698125.1. GTDB lineage: Bacteria > Pseudomonadota > Gammaproteobacteria > Burkholderiales > Rhodocyclaceae > Methyloversatilis. The sequence goes on along the minus strand of NZ_JAUYNV010000008.1, from coordinate 84,517 downwards.
GGCCGGTGCAGATGTACCAGGTGAGCGACGCGGCGATCAGCAGCGTCATCATGCCGCCCATGGTGCCGAGCGGAATCGAGCGGCCGGCCGAGCGCACTTCTTCCGCCGCCTGGCAGGTGCCTTCGATGCCGAGGTAGTACCACATGCCGAACTGCAGCGAAGCGAGCACGCCGATCCAGCCATACGGCAGGTCGGTCAGCAGTTCGCTGTGCCGCAGCACGCTTTCGCCGCCGGCGATGCCGGTGGTGCTGAAAAACAGCACCAGGATGGCGAGCACGGCGAAGGCGGTGATGACGAAATTCACTGTCAGCGTCATGAATACGCCGCGGTAGTTCAGCCAGGCCAGAAAGGCGATCGTCAGCACCACGAAGGGCCGTGGATCGAGTTCGGCGCCGTATTGCGCCGCCACCGCCTTCAGCAGATCGCCGACCACCAGCGCGTCGGCTGCCTCCAGCATGGTGTACGCCATCACCAGATAGAGACCGACGTTGAAGGCCATCAAGGGCCCGATGATGTGCTTGGCCTGCGTGTACTGACCGCCGGCAGCGGCCACCGTCGACGTCACCTCCGAATCGATCATCGCCACGCAGGTATAGAGCAGGCCGATCACCCAGCAGGCGATCAGCGCGCCATAGGCGCCGCCCTTCGCCACCGAGAAGTTCCAGCCCATGTACTCGCCGACCAGCACGATGCCCACGCCCAGTGCCCATACGTGCACCGGGCCCAACACTTTCAGGAGCGAAATCTTCTCCTGCTTGCCTGCTGCTGCAGTTGTCGTTCCCATCTTGTTCTCCCGTGTTCACGCACGCCGTTGTGCGTGGTTCGAACCACCGGTTACTCGTCGCCTTCGCGCGAACTGAGCAGGAAGTCTTCGCCGTAGGTGGTGCTGACGAAACGTGCATCGACCAGCATCCAGCCGACCAGCACGATCGAAATGCCCCAGGCTGCGTATTCCATTGCGGTCCAGAAATCCATGACTCAGTCCTCCTTGCCGGTGCGCGGGCCGAAGCGCTCGTTGATGACTTCGCGGTACTCGCGGTCGGACACCTTGAGCACGAAGAAGAAGTACGCGGCGATCACGGCGACCGTGATGCCGAGCGACCAGGCTTCGATCTCGTAGCTGAACTTCTTGCTGACGATGGGCTCGGCCTTCTCCGCATCGAAGCCGAGCTTCTGCCACTGGGCGGCCATGGTTTCGTTCTGCTGCATGGCCTCCCAGGTGGCGACCGGCTTGTCTGCCGGCGCATCGGACTCGGCCGCGGTACCACCGAGCAGCAGCGGCGCGAGCAGGCTCAGATAGACCAGCGCCAGCACGACGAGCGCATCGACGAACTGGCCGAAGCCCTTCTGTACCGGCGGTTTGTAGATGGTGCGGGACATGGGTGCGCTCCTCAGCCGATGTCGACGTGAGCCGGGCGCAGTGCGGCCTTGCGGGCACGGGCGCGGTGTTCGTCGAGGTGGTGGATGTCGATGCCGTAGATGTGCGCGCGGTCTTCGTCGTAATGACGCAGCATCGCCACGACGGACGCCGTGTTGAACAGCAGCACGAGTACACCGGCCACGGTCAGCACAAGGCCGACGGGCGAGCCGAAAAAGCCGTGCGGGACCGCAAGGTACACATAGCCCAGCGCCAGCCAGAGGCCGACGAGCGCGCATAGCGCCGTTGCCCGGTCACGACCGAACATGCGACTGATGCGTTGGTCGAGCGCGGGGTTTGCGGGGTGTTTGCTTTTGCCTTGATCCATCTTGCTCTCCTCCTTTATGGGTGCAATTTTTTGATGGGATGAAATCGTCAGCAGCAGAGTGGAAACGTTGGATGTGCGGTGTCGGGGTCTCCTTTTGAAAGTGATGTCCGGGGTGATGCGTTCAGGCCTGCGACTTCGAACAGAGCTGGATCACGGCGACCCCGCTCACGATAAGGGCAATGCCGGCCACTGCGGCGGCGTCGAGGCGCTGACCGAATGCGATCAGGCCGATTATTGATATTGCGACGATGCCCACACCCGACCACACCGCGTAGGCGATGCCGAGCGGAATGGTCTTGAGCGACAGCGACATCAGCGAAAACGCGATGACGTAACCAACCACGGTCACGACCAGGGGCAGCGGACGTGACAGGCCGGCCACCTGCTTCAGTGCCAGGGGCTGCCGTCCTTCGATTCGTACGGCACGAATCGAAGGACGACAGCCCCTTGTCGCGATGACTTCCGCAACGATGGCGCCCGGCAGGAAGAGCCATCCGGTCACGTCCGCAGACTCCTCATGGCAGCACGGGTCAGAAACCGTTGTGACCCGGGATCCAGCTGGTACCCGCCAGCGGAATGCGCGCCATGGCGGCGGCTTCCAGCGTCAGCGCAACCAGATCTTCGCGTTCCAGGTGATGCACGTTCTGCTTGCCGCAGGCACGCGCAATCGTGGTCAGTTCCATGTTCATCGTCTGCAGGTAGTTCTTGACGCGGCGCGCGCCGACGTCCGGCTGCAGGCGCTGCTCCAGGATGGCGTCCTGAGTGGTCACGCCGACCGGGCACCTGCCGGTGTGGCAGTGGTGGCAGAAGCCCGGTGCCGTGCCCAGCGCGTCGTAGCCTTCGATGGCCGACACGTGTTCGCCGTTCTGGATATAGCTCTCGGAATTGCAGCCGAGCGCGAACAGGATGCCCTGGCCGATGGCCACGGCGTCGGCACCCATGGCCAGCGCCTTGGCGACGTCGGGGCCGCTGCGGATGCCGCCGGACACGATGAGCTGCACCTTGCCCTTCATGTTCAGGTCTTCCAGCGCATCGACGGCCTGGCGCACCGCGGCCAGCGTCGGAATGCCGACGTGCTCGATGTAGCAGGTCTGCGTCGCGGCGGTGCCGCCCTGCATGCCGTCCACCACCACGACGTCGGCGCCCGAATGCACGGCCAGCTTGACGTCGTTGAAGGTGCGGGTCGCGCCGACCTTCACATAGATCGGCTTCTCCCAGTCGGTCAGTTCGCGCAGTTCCTGGATCTTGATCGCCAGATCGTCCGGACCGGTCCAGTCGGGATGGCGACAGGCCGAGCGCTGGTCGACGCCCTGCGGCAGCGTGCGCATCTTGGCCACGCGCGGATTCACCTTCTGGCCGAGCAGCATGCCGCCGCCGCCCGGCTTGGCGCCCTGGCCGATCACCACTTCGATCGCGTCGGCGCGGCGCACGTCGTCCGGATTGAAGCCGTAGCGCGACGGCAGGCACTGATACACCAGCGTCTTCGACGAGCCGCGCTCTTCCTGCGTCATGCCGCCGTCACCGGTGGTGGTCGAGGTACCCATTTCGGTCGCGGCGCGGCCGAGCGACTCCTTCACGTTGGCCGACAGCGCGCCGAAGCTCATGCCGGCGATGGTGATCGGGATGTCGAGTTCGATCGGCTTCTTCGCGAAGCGCGTGCCGAGCACCGTCTTGGTGACGCACTTTTCGCGATAGCCTTCGAGCGGGTAGCGCGACAGCGAACCGGCCAGAAAGACCAGATCGTCGAAGTGCGGCAGCTTGCGCTTGGCGCCCAGACCGCGGATTTCGTACAGGCCGTGTGCGGCCGCATTCTGGATATAGTCGATGACGCTGCGGTCGAAACTGGCCGACTGTTCGAGCGACGGGCGTTTGAACGTAACGGGCTTGGTGTCCATGCTGAGTCCTTTGGTGCTGAGTCCTGCGGGTTTCCGGTACGCCCGGCTCAATATTCCTGGTCGGCGTCGGCGTTCCAGTGGTACAGGGAACGTGCCGAGGCGATGCGCCTGAATGACTTCGGATCGTGGTCCAGACCGGCCTTCGACAGCAGTTCAGCCAGCGCCGCGTAGTCGGCGTCGGTCATGTCCTCGAACTGCGCATCGGCGCCGAGCGATTTCGCCGTGCCGCGGATGTAGATGACCGCCTCGTACAAGGAGTCGCCGAGCGCGTCGCCGGCATTGCCGCAGATGACCATGCGGCCGGCCTGCGCCATGAAGCCGGAAAAGCTGCCGACGCTGCCGCCAACCACGATGTCGCCGCCCTTGAGCGAAATGCCGCAGCGCAGGCCGGCGTCGCCGTCGATCACCAGCAGGCCGCCGTGTGCGGTGGCGCCGGCGCCATTCGACGCGAAGCCCTTCACATGCACGGTGCCGCTCATCATGTTCTCGGCGACACCGGTGCCGGCGCTGCCGTGGATCACCACGGTGGCGTGCTTGTTCATGCCGGCCGCGTAGTAGCCGGCATGGCCATGCACCTCGACCGTGACCGGGTGATTCAGACCGACCGCGATGTTGTGCGCGCCGTCCGGGTTCAGCACCGACACGTGGCGACGGTCACCGTCGGCCAGGTCGCGGTGCAGGAAGCGGTTCATGTCGCTCAGCGACGAGGCCGCAAGATCGAAGCTCAGGCGTTCCATACGTACATCTCCTCGGGCGCGGGTTCGAACACGTGGGCGTGCTTGACGCCGGGCAGGTGGGCGAGCGAACGGAATTCCGACGCGATCGCCACGTAGTCGTCGGTTTCGGCGACCACCGCAGGCTTGCAGGCGAACGGGTCGCGGATCAGCGCAAGCTTGTCCGGCGTCCCCATCAGGAAGGTGTAGAAACCGTCCATCTCGTCGAAGCCGCGCTGCAGCGCCGCCTCCAGCTCGTCGCCTTCGCGCAGCCGCCATTCGAGGAAGCGGCAGGCTGCTTCGGTGTCGTTGTCGGTGTCGAAATGGATGCCGTGCGGCTGCAGCTTGCGACGGATGTCATTCGGGTTCGACAGCGAACCGTTGTGCACCAGGCAGAAATCCTCGCCGGCCGTGAACGGGTGGGCGCGGTCCGGCGTCACCGCCGATTCGGTCGCCATCCGGGTGTGGCCGACCAGGTGCGAGCCCTTCATCGACTTGAAGTCGTAGCGCTCGGCCACTTCGGCCGGCGTGCCGACGTCCTTGTACAGGTCGATCGTGCGACCGGTGCTCAGGATGTGCAGCTTCGGATGGTGTTCGCGCAACCAGCGCTTGATCATGTCCGGCGCCACCGCGAACGACAGCACGGCGTGATTGTTCTTCACGTCGATGATCGCCTCGACGTCGAGGTGATCCTTCAGCGCGTGCGTCAGACCATGCCAGTTGAAATCCGCGCCTTCATCGGTCAGCCCGGAATACAGGCTCAGCTTGCGCGAGCCCTCGGCCAGCGGATCGGCGAACACCGCCAGACCGGCCGAATCCGGCCCGCGTTCGGTCATGCCGATCAGCATGGGCACCATCAACTCGCCCAGTCTTTCCTTCAGTGCCGGTGTCTTCACCAGCAAACCCACGATTCCACACATATCGGTTCTCCGGGGATGATCAGAAAAATTCGAGGTAGCTCTGCACTTCCCAATCGGAAACGTGGCGCATGTACTCGACCCACTCCATGTGCTTGAGACGCAGGAACTCGTCGACGACCGGACCCAGTGCAGCCCGGATCACTTCGTCCTTTTCGAGCGCCAGCAGCGCTTCATGCAGGTTCTGCGGCAGTACGCCGATGCCGGCCGCGTCGAGCTGGGCCTGGCTGTAGTCGTACAGGTTGTCGTTGTTCGGCGCGCCCGGATCGAGCTCGTTGTTCACGCCGTCCATGCCGGCTGCGATCACTGCGGCGGTGGCCAGATAGGCGTTGCAGGAGGCGTCGGGCAGGCGAAGTTCAAGCCGGCCGCCGGGGCTGCGGATCATGCCGCTGCGGTTGTTGCCGCCGTAGCAGATGTAGGCCGGCGCCCAGGTGGCACCGGTCAGCGAGCGGCCGACCACCAGACGCTTGTATGAATTGACCGTCGGGCAGCACAGCGCAGCCAGCGCCGGCGCGTGCTTGAGCAGGCCGGCCGCCCAGTGGTAGGCCAGCTTCGACAGCGCCAGGCCGTGCTTGTCGGACTTGTCCTCGAACAGGTTCTTCTTGCCGCCGGGCGCCGTTTCGCCGATCGACATGTGCATGTGCAGACCGTTGCCCGGGCGGTTCGAGAACGGCTTGGGCATGAAGGAACAGATCAGGCCCAGGTCGGCGGCGATCTCGGCGGCACCCATCTTGAAGAAGGTGTAGTGGTCGCACGAGGTCAGCGCGTCGGTGAAGGTGTAGTTGATTTCGAACTGGCCGTTCGCGTCTTCGTGGTCGATCTGATAGACGTCGATGCCGACCGCGCGCAGCGATTCGGACAGCCGTTCGAGAAAGACCCGGGCACGCGACAGGCCCTTGTAGTCGTAACAGGGCTTGGCCAGCGTGTCGCCGGCGTCGGCCGGCAGGATCTTGCCCTCGACCTTGCGCAGCAGCGAGAACTCCGGCTCCATGCCGGTGTAGAAGGTCCAGCCGCGCGACTTGAATTGTTCGAGCTGCTTCTTCAGCACCACGCGGGCGTCGAATTCGTGCGGCGTGCCGTGCGTATGGCCGTCGCAGGCGATGCGCGCATAGCCCGGCTGCCAGGGCACCAGCGACAGCGTCGACGCATCGCCGACCGCCATGTAGTCGGCGTCGACATTGGGCGTCATGCCCATGCCCCAGATGGCGAACCCGGCGAAGCCGGCGCCATCGCTCACCACGGTGTCGTAATGTTCGACCGGGACCGATTTGGTCTTGGCCGAACCGTGGATGTCGACGAACTGTGCCAGCAGATACCTGACCTTGTTGTCTTTCAGAAACTGCTTTGCTTCGCTCGGTGTCATGTCATTTCTCCCTGTCGCCCGCTGTTGTTCAGTCCCGTTAAGCTTCGACGCCGACCGCGCCACCGCCCAGATCGCCCGCCACCTCGACCAGCGTGAGCCACAGATAGCCCCCCCACGTGCCGTCGCACCACAGACGGACGACCGGGCCATCGGCGCTGTCGAGCGTCAGCGCGGTCACCCCCACGCCGACCATGGACGTCATCACCAGCGCCGGCGCCGCCAGCGTGGAGAAATCGAAGGCGCAGGTCTGGCGCAGCAATTCGGGGATCTGCGTGCCGGTGAGCTCCAGCGCGGCGTCGAAGCGCGGCACGGGATACACGCGCTCGCCCGGCGGCTGCGCCATCAGTGCGGCGGTACGCGTGCCGCCCGGCGCATCTTCGATCAGGTATTCGGTCAGCCCGAGGCGCGCCACCAGCGTGCCGTCGGCGAGTTGCAGGAAACTGTTCGGTTGCGCCGGCGTGTCGATGCCCTGCGCATTGAGCCAGGCGGCTGCGCCCGCTCCCTTGACACCAGTACGATGCAGGAAACTCCGGTCGCCGATGCCGGCGCTGGCCCGCCTGGCGGCTTCGCCGGCGCCGAAGCGCGCGACAACCTGCATCCGTTCGCGGGTGGTCCAGTCCCGGGCGAGTGGCGCCTGCACGTCGAACAACGGGCTGATGCGCAGTACTGCGTTCATGTCGCCTCCTTCTGGCGGGCATCTGTCGGGTCGAAGAACGGTGTCGTACAGACTTCGGCCGGCACCATCGTTCCATCGGTGACGCGAATGGACAGCGCCGTGCCGGGTGCGGTCATTTCGGGCGGCACGAAGGCGAGCCCGATGTGGCGACCGACATTCGGGCTCCACGAAATACTCGTCACGCGGCCGACGATGTCGCCGTCACCGATGATCAGATGGCATTCCTGCGGCACCTGACCGAGGTGGTTGGCCGGCAGCATGAAGCCGACCAGCCGGCGTTTCAGCGGCAGCTTCCTGATGATTTTCAGTGAGCGCTGGCCGGTGAAGAAGGGCTTGTCGAGTTTGACCGCCCAGTCCATGCCCACTTCGAACGGATGGGTCAGGCCGTCGGTGTCCTGGCTGACGATGAGGTGACCCTTTTCCAGCCGCAGCAGGCGCTGCGCCTCGACGCCGAAGGCACCGATGCCGGACGCCTCGCCCGCCTTCATCAACAGATCCCACAGCACCGGACCGTACTCGGCCGGCGCATGGATTTCGTAACCCCACTCGCCGACGAAGCCGACCCGCATCATGCGCACCGGCACGCCGGCCACCAGGCCGGATCGCACCGCGAGGTAGGGGAAGGCGGCCGATGACAGATCCATGTCGGTCAGCGTCGCCAGCACGGCGCGCGACGCCGGTCCGGCGAGATTCATCGCCGAGTACGCGCCGGTCAGATTCACCAGACCGCAATCGAGCCGCCATTCGGTGTTCAGGCGCGACAGTTCGCGATACACGGTGGCGGCACCGGACGAGGTCGTCGTGAAGTAGAAGACGTCATCGGCCACGCGCGCCACGACACCTTCGTCGGCCAGCACGCCGGAGTCGTCGCACATCACCGCATAGCGCGTGCTGCCGACCTTCATGTTGTCATAGCGGCCGGCATAGACGCGGTTCAGGAACTCGGCCGCCTGCGGACCGCGCACTTCCAGCTTGCCCAGCGTGCCGACGTCGATCAGACCGACCGCCGAACGCACCCGTGCCACTTCGGCGCGCACGCAGTCGGTGGCCGTGCGACCCTCGACCGCGTAGTAGGCCGGCCGCTCCCAGGCACCTGCCTGCATGAACACGGCACCGAGCCTGGCGTGGCGGCCGTGCAGCGGCGACTGGCGCTGCGGGCTGAAGCCGCGGCCAGCCAGATGCGACAGCGGCACCGGGTGGAAGAACGGCCGGGCGGTGGTCGTGCCGACCTGCTGCGGCGACTTGCCGGTCAGGCGCGCCAGGATGCGCAGCGCCGTCATGTTCGAATGCTTGCCCTGACTCGGGCCCATGCCGACGGTCGAGTAGCGCTTCATCAACTCGATGTTGTCGTAGCCCTCCTGCACCGCGTTCTCGAAATCCTTCACCTGCAGGTCTTCGTCGAAATCGACGAAGTTCTTGCCATCCGGGTGGGCAACGATGGGCCAGGCATGCGACGGCGATTCGGTTTCCGGCTGTATCACCGCATCGATCGCACTCGGAAAACCGGTGTGCGCCGCGGCGGCGGCACCGGCGCGCCGGCCGTCGGCAATGCGTGACTCGATGCGGTAGGCACCATTCACCCGGCCACAGGCGAACACGCCCTGCGGCAGCACATCCGGCACGAACTGCTGCAGGCCGTCGTCGAAACGCATCTTCGTTCCGGCCTGGTACAGCAGGTTGGCGGCCGGCGACCAGCCGGTGCTCATCGCCAGCCCGTCGCAATCGATGCGCCGCGTCGAACCGGCGACCACCTTGCCCGCCGCATCGACGCGGCACACGGTGACGCCGGCCAGCGCGCCGCGGCCGTCGGCATGCGCCTCGTACACCGCGTGGCCGGTGAGCAGTTCGACCCCGCGGCTGCGCAGCACGTCGAGCTGCGGCGACGCAGGCACGTCGGCGCGCAGGTCGAGCACGGCGGCGACTTCACCGCCGGCCGCCAGCACGTCGAGCGCGACGCGATAGCCGTCGGCGTTCGCCGCCAGCACCACGCTGCGCTGCGCCGGCAGCACGGCGTAGCGATAGATCAGGCGCTGCATGGCCGAGCCGTTCATGACGCCCGGCAGGTCGTTGTTGCGGAACACGGCCGGTTGTTCGAACGCACCGCTGGCGACCACCACTGCCGCGGCGCGCATCTTCGTCATGCGTTCGGCGTCGATCAGCGGCACCCAGTTGTCGGCGTAATAGGCGCCGGCACACGTGCCTTCGAGCAGGCGGATGCCGGCGTGCGCCTTCACGCGCTGCAGCAGTGCGCGGGTGTGCTCGCGCCGCGCCGCGTCGCCACCGAGCTGGAACAGGCCGCTGCCGCCGGCGTGCGCATTCTCGTCGACGATGACCACCTTCGCGCCGGCGTCGGCCGCTGCCAGGGCGGCGGACAGGCCGGACGGACCGGCGCCGATCACCAGCACGTCGCAGAAGTCATAGCGCTTGGGCGTGCGGACGTGCGGCGTGTCGAAATCGAGCACGCCCAGACCGGTGATGCGGCGGAACATGCGCTCCCATTTCGGGAACAGCCGCTTCGAATGGAAGGCCTTGTAGTAGAAGCCGACTGGCAGGAAGCGCGCGAACAGGCCGAGCACGCGGGCGCGGTCGTTGGCGACGCCGCCAAAGGTATTGACGGCCGTCAGGTCCATGCCGTCGCGCAGCGCAACGACGTCGCCGCGGGTGTTCAGGCGCGGGCCGTCCTGCAGCATGACGTTCACGTCATGGTTGGCGGCCGACAGGATGCCGCGCACCCGGTGGTACTTGAAGCTGCGGCCGAGTGCGCGCTGGCCGGCGGCCCACAGCGCGCTGGAAATGCTGTCGCCGGCAAGACCTTCGAAAGCGGATCCCTCGAAACGGAAGCGGACGACCGTACTGCGGTCAATCCACTCGTCGGGCATGGCGGGCAGGCGCTTCACCGGTCATCTCCATATAGATAGGTACGCAGCACAAAATCCTTCTCGGTATCGCGCTCGGCGATGAACCAGGTGTTCGACGGCGTGTGGCACCACCACTCCTTCTTCACGCCGGGTGCGCCATTGCGGTTGAACACGTAGGCGGCCCACTCGTCATCGCTGCAGGTGTCGGGATCCGGCATCGGGCGGATTTCGCCCCAGTAGACGAATTCCGATACCGGCCGCGTGCCATTGACCGGACAGGTCATCAATTTCATGTCGTCGCTCCTGCGGTCTGGCGAAGGAATACGGGCAAAGCTTCAGTGACCCACACTTGCCGCTCCCTTCTCGCCGGTCAGCGCGTAGTTGCGGAAGCGGTCCAGCGAAAAACCGGTGATCAGTTCGTGCGGCTTGTCGTTCGCCACCGTCCAGGCCATCGTCTTGCCGCACACCGGTGTCGCCTTGAAGCCCCAGGTGCCCCAGCCGGAATCGAGATAGAAGCCCTCGACCGGCGTCATGCCCATGATCGGGGCGAAGTCGGGCGTCATGTCGGCCATGCCGGCCCACTGGCGCACCACCTTCACGTGCGACAGGAAGGGGAACATGTCGAGCAGGTGCGCCGACAGGCCTTCCGGGAAGTCGAGCGTCGAGCGGGTCGATTGCACTTCGTACGGATCGAGCGACGCGCCCATCACCAGTTCGCCGCGCGAACTCTGGCTGACGTAGATGTGCAGGCTGCCCGACACCAGGATGGAATCGAGCCAGGGCTTCATCGGCTCGCTCACCATGGCCTGCAGCGGGTGGATGTAGATGGGCGTCTTGATGCCGACCATGTCGGTGATGCGCGGGGTGAAGCCCGCCACCGCGCAGATCACCTTGTTCGTCGCGATGAAGCCGCGCGTGGTATGCACGCCGACCACCTTGCCGCCCTTCACCTCGATGCCGGTGACCGCAGTCTGCTGGTGGATTTCAGCGCCGCGCATGTCGGCGCCGCGGCCGTAGCCCCAGGCCACCGCGTCGTGACGGGCCACCGCGCCGGGCGCGTGGTACAGCGCGCCCTGGATCGGCGCGTGGCCGCCACAGGACAGGTCCATCTGCGGCGTGGCGCGCTTCACGTCTTCCGGCCCGACCACTTCGGACGCGATGCCGTAATGCTTGTTCACCTCGGCGCGCCAGCGCATCGTGCGCATCGCCGAGTCTGTATGTGCCAGCGTGAAGTGGCCGCGGGTGGAGAAGAACAGGTTGAGGTCGAACTCGGTCGACAGGTCCTGCCACAGCTGCACGGACTTGTCGTAGAACTTGACGCCTTCGGGCGTCAGGTAGTTCGAGCGGATGATGGTGGTGTTGCGGCCGGTGTTGCCGCCGCCGATGTAACCTTTTTCGAGCACCGCGACATTGGTGATGCCGTGGTCGCGCGCCAGGTAGTAGGCGCTGGCCAGCCCGTGGCCGCCGCCGCCGATGATCACCACGTCGTACGAAGGTTTCAGCGTGTCGTGGGTCGTGAACATCCGCGGTTCCGGATGTGACTTGGACAGACCGAACCGCAATAGGCGCCAGGGCATGAAATTTTCCGAAGTTGGGTTTCCGCAGTTCCAGGCTGCGGGGCGACCGCCGGTGGGCGACTCGCTTCACGACAATGTTCGTGTGAAGCAACTTTAGTTCAAATCATGAACCTTTTAAAGCAGGAGTCAACAAAAATTCGTACGATGAAACCTGGCACGTAAAATCGCGCACAGCCAGAACAGGGAGGCCACAACAATGAGCACGCAAGACAGTGCGATGGAAGGCGAACTCGAGCGCTATCTCGGCACCACGATCCGCGAGTTGCGCCGGGCACACGGACTGACGATTGCCGACATTTCGGACCGCGCCGACATCAGCCGCGGCATGCTGTCACGCATCGAAAACGGCCAGACCGCCACCAGCCTGGACGCGCTGTCGCGCATCGCACGCGCGCTCGGCGTGTCGCTGTCGGCGCTGTTCAAGGACTACGAAACCGAAGGCGGCGGCGCCCAGCTCGTGAAAGCCGGCGAAAGCATGGAAGTGGCGCGGCGCGGCACGAAGAGCGGCCACACCTATCACCTGCTGTCCTACCACCAGGGGCCGACCAAGCTGTTCGAGCCCTTCCTGATCACCATCGAACAGACCTCGGCCACCTTCCCGGTGTTCGAGCATCCGGGCACCGAATTCATCTACATGCTGGAAGGCCGCATCGACTACCGCCACGGCAAGACCATTCACTCGCTGGAGCCGGGCGACGCGCTCACCTTCGACGGCAATGTGCCGCACGGCCCGGAAAAGCTGACCGAAGTGCCGATCCGCTTCCTGTCGATCATCATTTATCCGGAGCAGGCACACGAGTGAGGGGGCGGCGGGGCGCAGATCGAAGGATCCGATGCGTGCGTGAACGTATTCCGCGTACGGGTCGCCGCGCGTCAGCGACGTATCGATCTTGAAACCGGAGCCGGAATCAGTGCGCCTCGTGACGAATGCACTCGATGGCAATGCCCAGCGGTTCCGCCAACGGCAGCCAGGCGCGGTCAGCGGTAATGGCCACTGCGTCCTGCGCACGCGCCAGCGCCAGACAGGCGCGATCGCCGAGCGACAGGCCGAGATGCCGGGTCGGCTCGCGCAGCACGCCTGCCTCTGTTGCCTGCGCGGCGTCGAAAGACACGCAGTCGGCCCTCAGATGGCCGACGACCTGACGCAGGACGGATTCCGCATGGCCCAACCGGGCCAGACGTGACACCACTTCGGCTGCATTGACACTCGAAATCAGGCAGTCGCCGGTACCCAACAATTCAAGCACGCGCGCCTGTCCCGGCTCCTTCAGTATCCACGCGAGGCAGGCTGAAGCATCCAGCACGTACTTCATGCTGCGGGCTTTCCGTGCCGTGCGGCAAACTCGGCGGCCTCGGCATCGTCGCGCGCCGCCTCGGCCCGTCGGTCGGCGATCAGTTCATCCACCAGCGAGCCACCCTGGTAATCCTTGAACAACTCAGCGAAGAACTTTTGGGCGCGTTCCAGTTGCTGCTTGCGCGAAGTCAGCACGATCTGGCCATCGACTTCGACCCAGATAACCTCATCGCCTTCCTTCAGGCCCAGCTTCTGGCGGTACTCCTTCGGAACGACCACTCGGCCACCTTGTGACATTACCGACGCGTTCATGTCAATTTACCTATTAAGTGACATTTACGATCTTAGTGACCAAAGCGTGGCACGGCAAGGAAACTTGCCTCAAGAAAACACGCGAGCAAAGACGTGCTGTCGGCGCTTTCAGGTGACTGTGCACGCTTTTGCCAAGGGAGGCCCACGGATCAGCGCGAATCGCCAGATTCGCGAACCTGAAGGTTTTCATGGAGCTGTACGAAGGCCAGGATGACCTCGCGCAGTACCTTGCGCTGCGCGAGCGGAAGCTTCAGGAAGGCTTCGATCAGTTCGCGTTCGGCGGGCGTGATGCCTTCGGCCCAGATCTGCTGCCTCTCCCTTACCTTGCGGACCACACCTTCGCCGTATTGCAGCACCTGCGGTTCGATGGCAAGCAGGTCGGCCAGCACCTCAAGCTTGTCCTGTGACGGTATTGCACCACCCTTGAGCCAGCGGGATACCGCCTGGTAAGTCACCGCACGCCCCCAGTAGCGGGTGTTGAACTCTTTTTCGAGCACCGAAGGACGTGGTTCAAGACCAGCGCGCTGCATTGCAGCGGCAAGTCTTTCGGCAAAGGCGGCTTTGTCATTCATGCGGCCAGACCTTAAGTTCGGCCCACATGGCAACCTAACAAGCTGTTGTATCGTGAACACAACTATTGGTTGTATTCATTCATCAACTGCTTCTCATGGCCAAATCATTGCTCGAACAACTCCCCGAAATCGTCGCCCGCGGGCGGCAGGTTGCCGAAAGAATTCTCGAAAGTCTGGAAGGGCGCCACCGGGTCGGATTGCAGACCCGCGAATGGGTGCTGCCCGCACGGGACAGCGCCGCCACCGACTGGATAAGCAGCGAGGCACGGCGCGACGCGCTCGATGCCGGCACATCGGAGTGGGTGAACCGTCTGATCTACGGCGACAACCTGCTGGCGATGGCCGCCTTGCTGGCCGGCGATGAAGCCAGCGGGCTGCCCAGCCTGCGCGGCAAGGTCGATCTCATCTACATCGACCCGCCCTTCGATTCAAAGGCGGACTATCGCACCAAGGTGACGCTGCCCGGCGTCGAACTGGAACAGCGGCCGACCGTGATCGAACAGTTCGCTTATTCGGACACCTGGGCGGACGGCACCGCGTCCTACCTCGCGATGATCGTGCCGCGGCTGATCCTGATGCGCGAGTTGTTGGCGGATACGGGGTCGATCTACGTGCATCTGGATTGGCACGTGGGGCACTACGTGAAGGTCGTCGCCGACGAAATCTTTGGAAAGCAAAACTTCATCAACGAAATTATTTGGCATTACCGCAAATGGTCGACGAAATCAAAAAACTTCCAGCGCAATCACGACACGTTGTTTTGGTACGGCAAAGATGCCGAGTTGCGACACTTTGAGGTCGTTGAGTTTCAGGATCAGTCGGAAGGGACACTCAAGCGATGGAAGGGAAAAAAGCAGCTTGCGGTATTCGATGAATCTGGCAAGCGAACGGCCGCAAGTGTTGAGGACGACACCACAGGGGCTCCTCTCGCGGATGTGTGGGCGGTTTCGATTATCAATCCTGCTGCGAAAGAGCGACTTGACTATTCAACACAGAAACCAGAACAGTTACTGAACAGGATTATTGAGCATACCTGCCCAGAGAATGGCCTCGTCGCCGACTTCTTCTCCGGCTCCGCCACCACTGCAGCCGTCGCCGAGAAACTCGGCCGCCGCTGGATCGCGACCGACATCGGCAAGCCCGCCTGCATGATCGGCCGCAAGCGGCTGATCGACCAGAACGCAAAGCCCTTCTATTACCAGGCCATCGGCGACTATCAGGTCGAGGCAGCGAAGTCGGCCTTCGGCCGCAACTTCCGCATCGGCGATCTTGCGCACATCGTGCTGTCGCTCTACGGCGCACTGCCCTTGCCGCCGGAAGAAAGTCCGCTGCGCAATCTCGGTCGTATCGCAGGCGGTGGCGGCAGGACGCTTGTATTCGTCGACTCGCCGAACAAGCTGACAGGTGCGACGACGCTGCGCAAGGCGGTCGCCCAGCGCGACAACCTGATGGGCGGCTGGGACAAGGTCGTGCTGCTGGGCTGGAACTTCGAACCTTCGATCGGCGACTCCATCGCCGCCCTGAACGACAGCCGGCTCGAAGTGCTGGTGATACCGCCCGACCTGCTCGACCGGCTGAAGAAGAAGGGTGGCATCGACAAGGCGCGCGGGTCGGTGCGCTTTTCCAGCCTGCAGTATCTGACGCTGAAGTCCGCCATGCGTACCGCGGGTGCCGAGGGCTCGGAACGGCTGACCGTGGAGCTGGCCAACTACGTGCTGCTGTCGCCCGAAGCCCTGAATCTGGATGACGCCAACCGCCTCAAGCTTGCCGGTGTCATCGCGAAGGAGCCGCTGGCGCTGATCGAGTACTGGGCTGTCGATCCCGACTATGACGGCAAGGTATTCCGCTCGGTCTGGCAGGACTACCGCGGCAACACCGGCAACGACGGCGATCCGCTGCGGGTGGAAACCGTGGCGCGGCTCGACCTGCCTGCGTGCGCAGGCAGCCGCCGCGTATGCGTGCGGGCGGTCGACGTGTTCGGCTTCGAAGCCGAGGCGCAGCTGACGGTGGAGGCGGGCACATGAAGGATGCCGAAGACGCCCTTGCGCTGGCCGCCGGTCTGACGCGCCGTACCGAACAGCTCGCTGCCGGGCTGGAGGACGGCAGCGCCGACTTGTATGAACTGGTCACCCCGACCACGGCCGAACTGCTGCGCTGGTGGTTCCTCGAAGACCTGTGTGCGCCACGCGCATTCAATTTTCATCCGGGTCAGCGGCAGGCCATCCTGAATACCATCGTGGCGCATGAAGTCTTCGCCGCTGCCGACCTCAAGTCGCTGTATCAGGCGGTGGCGCCGGACGCACTGCTGTCGGGCAACCGTCTGCACGACATCAGTCAGGCAAAGCACGCGCACCCGAAGTACTGCATGAAGATGGCCACCGGCACCGGCAAGACCTGGGTGTTGCAGGCGCTGATGGTGTGGCAACTGCTCAACCGCAAAGCAATGCAGGACGAAGGCATCGACGATGCGCGCTTCACCCGCCACTTCCTGATCGTCGCGCCCGGGCTCATCGTCTACGACCGGCTGCTCGACGCCTTCCTCGGCAAGATGCGCGACGGCGCACGCGATTTCTCGACGTCCGACATTGCGTGCTACGCCGAGTTGTTCATTCCCGAACTGCACCGTGAGGCGGTCTTCAGCTTCGTCCGCGGCAATGTCTGCACCAAGGATGAAATCGGTCTGAAAACCACGGGCAACGGCATGATCGCCATCACCAACTGGCATCTGCTGGCCGAAGCGGACGAGGGTGAAGACCTGGAAGACCTCGATGCACCGGGTGCCGGTGCCGCACCGCATGAAGTGATCGATGCGCTGTTGCCACTGATGCCGGGCAAGTCCACCGGCAACAGTCTCGATGTGCTGGACCGACGGCACGCACGCGGCGATGTGCTGGACCATCTGTCCGGTCTGCCCGCACTGATGGTGTTCAACGACGAGGCGCACCACATCCATGAAGTGAAGCGGGAAGGCGAAACGACGGAAGTCGAATGGCAGAAGAGCCTGAACCGCATCGCCGACGGCAAGGGGCGGCGTTTCGTGCAGGTGGATTTCTCGGCCACACCCTATAACGATGTGGGTTCCGGCAGGAACCGCCAGAAAGCCTACTTCAATCACGTGATTGTGGATTTCGACCTCAAGTCGGCGATGGCCGCGGGGCTGGTGAAGTCACTCGTACTCGACCGGCGCAAGGAGATCGGCGCGTTGCCGCTGGAGTTCAGGGCCGAGCGGGACGAGGATGGAAACCCGAAACTGTCCGATGGTCAGCGTGTGATGCTGCGTGCAGGGCTTGCCAAGCTGCGCAAGCTCGACGTCGATTTTGCGCGACTGGACCCGCAACGCCACCCGAAGATGCTGGTCGTGTGCGAAGACACGACGGTTTCGCCGCTCGTCACGCGGTTCCTGATCGACGAAGGGCTGTCGCCCGACGAGGTGATGGCCATCGATTCCGGCCGGAAGGCGGAACTGGGCGAAAAGGACTGGGCGCCGATCCGCGAACGTCTGTTCGACGTTGACCGGCACGCGATACCGCGCGTCATCGTCAGCGTGTTGATGCTGCGGGAGGGCTTCGACGTCAATAATATCTGCGTCATCGTGCCGCTGCGTTCCAGCCAGGCCCAGATACTGCTGGAGCAGACCATCGGCCGGGGTCTGCGCCTGATGTGGCGCGAGCCCGACTACGCCGACATCAAGCGCGACAACCGGGAGCGTATCCGCAACGGACAGGAGCCGGCCAGCCTGATCGATGTACTGTCCATCGTCGAACACCCCGCCTTCCAGAGTTTTTACGACGATTTGATGACCGCCGGTGTAGCAGGTACGACCACAGAAGACAGCGACCTGACCAGCAGTACCGGTGATTTCGTATCGGTCGGCCTGCGCGAGGGCTACGAAGCGTTCGACTTCGCGATTCCGTTCATATTGCGCGAAGCCGATGAATGGGTGGAGCATCGGGCGCCCGATCTGACCGACCTGCCGTCGTTCTCTGCGATGAGTCGAAGCGATCTGGTCACCATGCTCGGCAAGGGCGATGTATTCGTGTCACAGGATCTGCAGACATCGACGCTGTTCGGTGACTATCGCGTCGATGGTGCGGTGATGAACGTCGCCGGCTACAACGATTTTCTCGCCCGGCTGACGCGCCGCATCGCACAGGCGCTCAGTCATCCGTTGCCCAAGGGCAACAGGATTGCCGCGCATCATCAAACGCCCTATCTGCAGGTCAATACGGCAGCACTGACGGGTTGGCTGGAGGCCTATATCCGTGAGCGCCTGTTCGACGAGACCTTCGACCCGATGGAGGCCGAGAACTGGCGTCTGTTGCTGCTGCAGCCGGTAATCGATCACATCACCCGGGTATTCGCAGTCGCATTGATCGATTCGGAAACGATTCATGATGAGGGAGAAACGGAAGTCCGCTTTCGCCGGCTGTCGGAAGTGGCAAAACTTCCGATGCGGGAAAGCGCATCGCTGCCGGTCACCAAGAGCATCTATCAACGGCAGCCCTGGCCGACGCGCAGCGGTGGTCTCGAAAAAGCCTTCATCGAATGGGCCCAGGCGGACAGTTCGGTCGAGGCTTTCTGCAAGCTGAGTGAAACGCGCCACGATTTCGCCCGGCTGCGTTACGTAAAGGAAGACGGCCTGCCCGCCTTTTACTCACCCGACTTTCTGGTGCGCGAGCCTGAAGCGGTCTATCTGGTCGAAACCAAAGCGCAGGGGCAATTGAGCACGCCGAACGTGCAGCGCAAGCTCAAGGCAGCCACCGCATGGTGTGAACGCGTCAATGCACTTGCACCGGAACATCGCGAACAAAGGCAGTGGCACTACGTGTTGTTGGGCGAGGATGCCTTCCGGGACTGGCGCAGCAAGGGCGCGCATCTGGCCGAACTGCTGCGTTACGCCCGGGTGAGAGCGCTGGCGGATCCCGGTCGCCAGCAATCACTCGGACTCTGAGGCAGGGTTGTGCTTGTATCGATCCCAAAAAGGGATTTATCATTCCCATTATGGGATCGAACCCGGCACTATCCATTTCATCCGCGCTGTTTACGAACACGCAGCAGCGCGTCCTCGGCCTGCTTTTCGGCCGTGTTGGCCAAAGCTTCCACACCAACGAAATCGTCCGTCTTTCGAGATCGGGGAGTGGCGCCGTCAACCGGGAGCTCAAGAGACTGGCAGCAGCCGGATTGCTCATTGCGACGCGACGTGGCAATCAGATGCTGTATCAGGCAAATCCTGGTTCTCCGGTGTTTGCCGAGTTGCGTGGGCTCATCGCGAAAACGTCCGGGGTCGCGGACCACATACGACTTGCACTTGCGTCGTTTGCAGGACAGATCCACCTTGCCTTCATATATGGATCGGTCGCGCGTGGTGCGGAAGGTCCGGACAGCGATGTCGACCTGCTTGTCATCAGCGACACCCTTTTATTGGGAGACCTCTATTCGGCACTCGCTGGCGCCGAAGCGGCGATTGGTCGCCCGGTGAACCCCAGTGTCTATTCGCTGTCCGAATGGCGCACGCGAATCGATGACGAAAACCCGTTTGTCACCCGAGTGATGGCGCAACCCAGAATCCTGTTGATCGGCAACGAGCATGACCTCGCCAAACCTTCGTAATCTTGTCGGCCCCGGCAAGCTCAAGGCAGAAGCGCCGAACGAGCGCGAGTTCGACGGGCTGGTCCGTTCGGCAGCGGCCCGTTTGCGCGATGCGCACAACGATGGGCTGTCGATCGAAAGTCGTTTCGACCTTGCGTACAACGCGGCGCACGCGCTCTCGCTGGCTGCGCTTCGCCGGGCAGGATATCGGTCGGACAACCGATACCTCGTTTTTCAGTGCCTGCCGCATACGCTTGGGGCGGGACCCGAGGTGTGGCGCGTGCTCGACAACTGCCACAATCGTCGCAATCGATCAGAGTATGAAGGTGTGGTCGACATGGAAGCGACATTGCTCGACGCATTGCTCAAGGCAGCCGACTGGCTCCTGGAGACGGTCAGCCAGTTGCGCGCGTGAGGATTTTCAGCCCGTTACGAGGCGCTGCATGAAGCGCCCGCTTGAGGAGTAAAGCATTGAAGACCTACACCAGATCAGCCGAAGCCCTCGCCCGCCTGACGCCCGAGCAGTACCGCGTCACGCAGCAGAACGGCACGGAATACCCCGGTACCGGCGAGTACCTGAAGAATCACGCGCCCGGCATCTATGTCGACATCGTGTCGGGTGAGCCGCTGTTCGCCTCGACCGACAAGTTCGAGTCCGGCTGCGGCTGGCCCAGCTTCACCAAACCGATCGAGCCGGCGCACGTGACCGAACTGCGCGACGCCTCGCTCGGCATGGTGCGCATCGAAGTGCGTTCGGCGCACGGCGACAGCCACCTCGGCCACGTGTTCAACGACGGCCCGCGCGAGCGTGGCGGCCTGCGCTACTGCATCAATTCGGCGTCGCTGCGCTTCGTCCCCTTGAAGGACATGGCGGCGGAAGGCTACGGCGACTGGATCGACCAGGTCGAGGTGCCGCGATGAGCAGCGAACGCGCGGTACTGGCCGGCGGCTGTTTCTGGGGCATGCAGGACCTGATCCGCAAGCTGCCCGGCGTGCTGAAAACGCGCGTCGGCTACACCGGCGGCGATGTGCCGAATGCGACCTACCGCAGCCATGGCACGCACGCCGAAGGCATCGAGATCGTGTTCAATCCGGCGCAGATCAGCTATCGGCAACTGCTCGAATTCTTCTTCCGGATCCATGACCCGACGACGAAGAACCGTCAGGGCAACGATCGCGGCCTGGCGTACCGGTCGGCGATCTACTGGGTGTCGGATGCACAGCGCGACGAGGCGCTGCGCACCATCGCCGACGTGAATGCGTCAGGCCTGTGGCCGGGGCCGGTAGTGACCGAAGTGGAACCGGTGGGCGACTTCTGGGAAGCCGAACCGGAGCACCAGGACTATCTGGAGCGCATTCCGCACGGTTACACCTGCCACTTTCCGCGCGCCGGCTGGGTGCTGCCGCGCAGCGATCAATGAGCGCCGGCGATACGTTCTAGAAGCAGGTGCTTTCCGCCAGCCCGAGCCGGCAGCTCCACTGGAACTGTTCGCGCTGGTGCTTGGCCGAGCGCTGGAACATGACCGTCGGTTCGGCCAGCACCGCATCGGGCAGCGGAAAACTCATCGCGACGCCGCTCGCGTTGGTGAAGAAGCGCAGGAAGCAGGAGGCAGTGTCGTCGCTGCACACCGTGTCGATGATGCGGTCGTAGTAGGCGCGGTCGCGCGCCGAGGTCTCCGGCACGACGATGAACTGCAGCAGGCCGAGGCGGCCGGCGAGGTGCCAGTCGGCGGCCGGCGGCGCGTCGGGCGCAGCGCTGGCCGGCACCACGCAGACGGCGGCGAGCGCGCACAAACCCTTTTTCAACTTCATCGCTGCGGCTCTCCTTCATTCTGCCGGCGGCGCCTCGGCACGCGGCGCGCGCAGACTGCCTTCGACCATGCGGTACTCGTACAGCCGGCATTCCAGCGCGCCGTTGTACAACGGCGTGCGGCGGCTGGCTTTCAGCTTGATCAACTTCGGAAAGTCGGTGTCGGCGGTGATGAACAGGCAGCGCCAGCCGCTGTAACGCTGCTTCAGCAGATCGCCCAGCTTCGGATACAAGGTGGCCAGCGCCTGCTTTTCGCCGATTCGCTCGCCGTACGGCGGATTGGTCACCAGCACGCCATGGTCGGCCGGCGGATCGCGATCCATCAGGTCCGCCCCTTCGACCCGCACCACCCAGGGCAGTTTCGCGGCCTGCAGGTTTTCCTTGCAGCGCGCGACTTCGCGGCCGGCGATGTCGGAGCCGTAGATCGGCAGTTCGCGCGGGGGCTGGGCACGCGAGGCCGCCGCGTCACGCACGGCGTGCCAGTCTGCGGCGCGATAGGTGGTGAGCTTTTCGAAGCCGAAGCCGCGGCCCAGGCCGGGCGCGATGTCGAGCGCCATCTGCGCCGCCTCGATCAGGAAGGTGCCGCTGCCGCACATCGGGTCGAAAAAGGGTTCGACCTTGTCCCAGCCGGACAGCAGGATGATGCCGGCGGCGAGGTTTTCCTTCAGCGGTGCCTCGACATGCGCCACCTTGAAGCCGCGCTTGTACAGCGGCTCGCCCGAGGTATCGAGATAGATCGTGGCATCGCGGTCGGTCAGGAAGACATGCACGCGCACGTCCGGCGCCACGGTGTCGATGCTCGGCCGCGAGCGCGTCTGTTCGCGCATGCGGTCGCAGATCGCATCCTTCACGCGCAGGGTGACGAAATCGACCGATTTCAGCGGCGAGCGCACGGCCGTGGTGTAGACGCGCAGCGTGCAGCGCGGCGAGAACCAGTGTTCCCAGGCCAGACCCAGCGCCAGCTTGAAGATATCGTCTTCCTTGCGGTACGGCCCGTGGCCGACGCGCCACAGCACGCGTGTGGCGATGCGGCTTTCCAGATTGACGCGATACACCAGCGCCCACGGCCCCGAGAAGGCGACGCCGCCGGGCACCGCCTTTACGGCGTCGGCACCGAGCGCGACCAGTTCGTCGGCCAGCACGGCTTCGAGGCCGCGCGGACAGGGCGAGAAGTAGTGCTGGTCGCCCTGCAGTTCGGCCGGCATGTCGCCTTCCGGGCGGGGCACGCGGCGGATGGAACGCACGGCGGGCGCAGCCGGGCGGGAAGCGGCCATCTTCGGCGGGATTTTCTTCGGCGGGAAATTCGTCATGGGATCAGAAAGGTTTCAGCACAACCAGCAGCACGACGGCGAACAGCACCAGCACCGGCGCTTCGTTGAACCAGCGGTACCAGACGTGGCTGCGCGTGTTGCGGTTGGCTTCGAAGGCGCGCAACAGGCGCGCGCAGTAATGGTGATAGCCGATCAGGAAGATGACCAGCAGCAGCTTGGCATGCATCCAGCCGCCACCGATGCCTTCGCCCAGCCACAGCCACAGGCCGAAACCGACCGCCAGCCCGGCCAGCGGACCCATGAAGCGCAGCAGCTTGCGCGACATCAGCAGCAGGCGGTCGCGCACCGCGGTTTCGTCTGCACCGAGCATGGCCAGATTGACGAACAGGCGCGGCAGGTAGAACAGGCCGGCGAACCAGCTGGTGACGAAAACGATGTGCAGGGCCTTGGCCCACAGATAGGTACTGGTCATTGCATTGCTCAGCGTTGGAAAGTCTGCAGGGCGTGTGCGAGCACGGCGTCGACATCGGGGCGGCGCAGTTTCACCCGCAACTCGCGCTTCATGCGGCCGTTGTCGAGCACGCGCGATTCATTCATGAAGGACAGCATCATCGGGCTCAGCCGCGCGCGTGCTTCCTCGCGCGTGACGCGCGGCGGCCGCGGCAGTGCGAAGGCATCGGCCACGCGGTCGAAATAGTCACCCATGGCGAGCCGGGTGTCGTCGCTCGCGTTGTAGGTGCGGCCGCCGCGCGCGCGCATCAGCGCGCCCCACGCGAGTCGGCCCAGATCCGCGGCGTCGATGTGGTTGGTGTACACATCCTCATCGGGGTGCAGCACCGGATCGGCACGCTTGAGGCGGTCCAGCGGCAGGCGGTCGGGGCCGTATATGCCGGGCGCCCGCAGGATGCTCACCGCGACACCGCGCCGCGCCAGACGGCGCACCGCCGCTTCGGCGTCGACCCGCCGCGCGGCACGCGCGCTGCCGGCGTTCAACGGCCGCGTTTCCGGCACGCGCTCGCCGGCACAGTCGCCATAGACGCCGCTGGTGCTGATGTAGCACAGCCGGTCGGTCCGCCCGGCGCGCGCCAGCGCGGCCACCAGGCGGCGGGTGCGCGGATCGCGGCCGTCACCCGTGGCCGGCGGCGGCGCGAAATGCCACACCCAGGTGGCCAGTGCCGCCACCCGGCGCAGGCTGGCCGCGTCATCGAGGTCTGCGCGCACGCAACGCACGCCCAGGCGGCGCAATTCGACAGCCGATTCGACGTTGCGGACCATGGCCCATACCCTCACCCGGGGTGCCAGCCAGGGCAGCGCGCGACGAGCAACGTCGCCACAGCCTACAATCAGCACCCTTGACCGTTTGCCGCACCACCCCGCCGGGGCCGTGCGCTGCGATCGCTTTACCTTGTTCATTCACGGATTGTCTCACGCTGCCATGTCCTATCAGGTCACCCTCAAACCGAGCCAGCACACCTTCACCACCGACGCCGAAACCCGCCTGCTCGACGCCGCGCTGGCCGCCGGCTTCAATCTGCCCTACGGCTGCCGCAACGGCGCCTGCGGTTCGTGCAAGGGGAAAATCCTGTCCGGCACGGTCGATTACGGCAAGCATCAGGCAGCCAAGCTGACCGACGCCGAAAAGGCGCAGGGCTATGCGCTGTTCTGCTGCGCCACCGCGCGCTCCGACCTCGAACTGGAATGCCGCGAAGTCGGCGGCATGAAGGACATCGCGGTGCGCATCATGCCGACCCGGGTGCAGAAGCTGGAACGGCTCGCACCGGACGTGATGGCGGTCAGCCTGAAGCTGCCGGCCAACGAGAGGCTGCAGTACCTCGCCGGCCAGTACATCGACTTCCTGCTGCGCGACGGCAAGCGGCGCAGCTTTTCGATCGCCAACGCGCCGCACGACGACGAATTCCTGACGCTGCACATCCGCGAGGTGCCGGGCGGCCACTTCACCGGCCATGTGTTCGGCGCGATGAAGGAACGCGACATCCTGCGGTTCGAGGGGCCGCTGGGCAGCTTCTTCCTGCGCGAGGACGTCGACCGGCCAGTGATCATGGTGGCCGGCGGCACCGGTTTTGCGCCGATCAAGGCGATCATCGAACATGCCATCGAAACCGGCTACGACAAGCCGATCACGCTGTACTGGGGCGCGCGCACGAAGCAGGACCTGTACATGCATGATCTGGCGGCGAGCTGGGTCGGCCGGCTGCCCGGTTTCCGCTACATCCCGGTGCTGTCGGAACCGGCGACCGATGACAACTGGACCGGACGCACCGGTTTCGTGCATCAGGTGGTCATGACCGACCTGCCCGATCTCGCCGGCCATCAGGTCTATGCCTGTGGCGGACCTGCGATGATCGACGCCGCGAAGGCGGACTTCACCCGGCGGTGCAATCTGCCGATAGAGCACTTTCACGCAGACTCATTTACCTATTCACCGCAATGAGCCAGGACGTCTTCTTCACCCGCGAACCGGTCATCAACAAGCAGCGCGCGATCACGGCCACCCGGCTGCGCGTGCATGCGCCCGCCTGCGGCGACGCCATGGCGGCGCTGGACGCCATCGGCGAAGACTGGCCGCCGGCGCGCCCGGTGTTCGTCAGCCTCGCCGGCTGCGCACCCGACGCCAGCCTGGCCGACTGGATCGCGCCGGAAGGCGCCATGCTGGAAGTCGGCGCGGCACAGCTCGCCGATCCGGCCTGCGCGGAGGCGGTGCTGCAGCTTGCGCAGGCCGGCGTGCCGCTGGTGCTGGGCGACTACAAGGTGGGCACCGGACTGCCGACCGGCCTCGGCTTTCGCTTCGTCATGGCGGACGCGCGGGTGCAGCCGGTCACCATCCGCGTGCCCGGCATCCTGCTCGCCACGGGTGTGGCCGATCCGCTGGCGTTCGATGCCGCGATCAAGGCCGGCTATGGCGGCGCGACGGGCTGGTTCTTCAAGGCCAACCAGACTACGGCGAAAAAGCTGGCTCCGGCGCACGCGCAGATCGTGCGCGTGCTCAATCTGGTGCGTCGCAACGCCGACCCGAAACAGATCGAGGATGCCCTGAAGCAGGACGTGGCGCTGTCGTTCAAGCTGCTGCGTTACATCAATTCGGCCGGTTTCGGCCTGATGTGCCAGGTGCAGTCCTTCCGCCACGCGGTGGTCATCCTCGGCTATGAAAAGCTGAACAAGTGGCTGTCGCTGCTGCTGGTCACCGCCGGCAAGGACCCGTCGGCACCGGCCTTGATGCAGGCGGCGATCGCGCGCGGCAGGCTGATGGAAGTGCTGGGCGCGGAATTCTTTCCGCGCGAGGAACACGACAACCTGTTCATCACCGGCGCCTTTTCGCTGCTCGACAAGCTGCTCGGCGCGCCGATGGATACCGTGCTCGAAGAAATGACGCTGCCCGACCCGATCACCGACGCACTGCTCGGCAACGACGGCGCCTACACGCCCTTCCTGAAACTGGCGCACGCCTGCGAGGAGGTGTCAGCCGGTGCGCTGCGCGAGCTGACACACTCGCTCGGCCTGGACGCCATTCAGGTCAATCGCGCGCAGATGTCGGCGCTCAAGTTCGCCGACACACTGGAGTTCTGACCGGCACTGCGGCCTGCTCTGGATGGACGGATGTTGCCGTGGACGGGCACTTGTGGGCGCCGCCTCGTGGCCGCGCTGTCGGAGCGATGAGCTGGAGAACACGACCTGGCTCCCGGCGCAGGGCTGTGAGCGCGACGTCCTCGTCGCGATCAGTGCGGCGATGGTTGCTGTGCGAAGTGCGTATCGCGGCGGGGACGCCGCTCCCACAAAACCTCGCTGCTCACCGCCCGCGAAGCCGGCTGGCCATGCAGGGTCAGCAGTGGATCGCCGCTGCCACAAGGGCCGCTCTTACAGGACGACGGATACGACGGGCCGTCAGGGCTGCAGCGAGCGGTAGCGCAGCCAGGCCAGCCAGCCGACGATGATGAAGCCGGCCATGCCCACTGCCAGATGCAGCGGTTCGCCCCACAGCAGCGGCACGACCAGACCGGCCGCCAGCGCATTGGTCAGTGACTGGGCAAAGCCCTGACAGCTGGACACCATGCCGCGCGACTTCGGGAACAGGTCGAGCGCCAGCAACGACAGTGTGGGCATCGCGATCGCCTGACCGATGTTGTACAGCGCGATCGGCAGCACCGCCCACGGCAGACTGGCGGTGGTCGCCAGATTGAGGGCGACATTGGCAAAGGCGGCCGCGATCATGATGCTGTAGGCGAGCTTGAGCTGCACCATCGGCGCCATGTGTCCGGCCAGCCGGCGGGAAATCCACGAGCCGGTCATCATGCCGGCCACGGTCGGGCCGAACAGCCAGGCGAAGCCCTGCGGCGATACGCCGAGGTGGTCCATCAGGAAGGCGGGCGCCGACAGCACGTACAGGAAGAAGCCGGCGAAGTTCATCGATACCGCGAGCACCAGCGCAATCAGCGCCGGGTGGGCGAACATGTGCGCGTAGTCGCGGCCGAGCTTGACCGGATGCAGGCTGCGCCGATGGGCCGGGTCCAGCGTCTCAGGCAGCCAGATGAAACAGGCGATCCACAGCACCGCGGCGTAGGCAGCGAGGAACCAGAAGGTGGCGCGCCAGCCGAACAGGCCGAACACCCAGCCGCCGATGATGGGCGCGGCAGCCGGCGCCAGCGCGAACAGCAGCTGGATGGTGCTCATCAGGCGCTGCGCCTGCGCGCCGTCGAACAGGTCGCGCACGATGGCACGGCCGATCACCATGCCGGCACCGGCGCACATGCCGGCCAGCGCTCGCGCCAGCCAAAGTTGCTCGATGCTGGTCGCCATCGCGCAGCCGACCGAGGTGGCGAAGAACATCGCCATCATCCACAGCACGACGCGGCGCCGGCCCAGCGCATCGGCCAGCGCGCCGTGCCACAAGGTCATCAGCGCGAAGAAGCCGAGATAGACGGTCAGCGTCTGCTGCACCTGTACCGCCGTCGCGCCCAGATCGGCGGCGATCGCCGGGAAGGCCGGCAGATAGGTATCGATCGCGAACGGACCGATGGCGGACAGGCCGGCCAGCAGGAAGGCCAGCCCGCGCGGCGATCGGGTCACTGCGTTGGCGCAGCCGGGGCGGCCGAAGGGGCCGGCGCCGGGGCGGTGATCGGGGCCTGCTGCATCAGATGGCGCTCCACGTCGGTCTGTTCGACCACGCGCACCGAACTGACGTAATACTGGGTTTCGCCGAAGCAGTTGGTCGGCACACCGACGTGCTGTTCGTAGTGCAGCGACACGCGCTGGCCCATGCTTTCGTTCAGCTGCTTCGCAACCTGGGCATCGCGCACGCTGAATTCGAACTTTTCGGTCAGCGTGCCGGGCATGGTCACCATGGCCAGTTCGCCTTCCCAGGTCTTGCAGAACCAGCCCTTGTTGGAAAACTTCTGCACGTAGCCGGCGCGCTCGCCGGTCGAGTAGCTCCAGCTGAGCACGAGCCAGGTGTAACCGCCGAACAGCGCGATGATCAGGGCAAGGACGGAAAAGATGCGCATGGTGGGGGATACCTTCAGAGGCCGAGCCGCTGCCAGATGGTCGAAGTGAGCCCGGCCTGGTTCAGCGTGTAGAAGTGCAGGCCCGGCGCGCCGCCAGCGAGCAGGCGTTCGCACAGCGTGGTGATGACGTCCAGCCCGTAGGCCCGGACCGATGCCGCGTCGTCGCCGAAACCTTCGAACTTGCGCCGCATCCAGCGCGGGATTTCCGCACCGCAGGCTTCGGAGAAGCGCGAAATCTTCGAAAAATTGGCAATCGGCATGATGCCCGGGTAGATCGGTGCATCGACGCCCATCGCGCGGGCGTCGTCGACGAAGGCGAAATAGGCGTCGGTGTTGTAGAAATACTGCGTGATGGCCGAATCGGCGCCTGCCCTCATCTTGCCGACGAAAGCCTGCAGGTCCTTCTCGGCGCTGCGCGCCTGCGGATGCACTTCCGGGTAGGCCGCCACCTCGATGTGGAACCAGTCGCCAGTCTCCGCGCGGACGAATTCGACCAGTTCGTTGGCGTAGCGCAGATCACCCGGATCGACCACGCCGGACGGCAGGTCGCCGCGCAGCGCCACCATGTGGTGGATGCCTTCGGCCTGATAGCGCTGCAGCAGCTGGCGAATGTTGTCGCGCGTCGAGCCGATGCACGACAGGTGCGGCGCCGCATTCAGGCCTTCGGCCTGCATTTCGAGCACGGTTTCGAGCGTGCGGTCGCGCGTGGTGCCGCCGGCGCCGTAGGTGACCGAAAAGAAGGCCGGGTTGAGCTGGCGCAGCTGGCGACGCGTGGCACGCAGCTTTTCCGCGCCCTCGTCGGTCGCGGGCGGAAAGAATTCAACGCTGCACACGCGCGGGGTCGAGTCATTCATCGTGGTTTGTTCCGGGCGGCTTCATGGCGAACATGAAGAACTCGCGGTTGCCGTCGCCGCCGGTGATCGGGCTGTCGAAATAATCCAGTGCGTTGAGACCGTTCGCCTCGGCGAACGTGCGCAGACGCACCTCCAGGGCCGCGTATTGTGCCGCATCGCGCACGATGCCGCCCTTTCCGAGCGCATCCGGCCCGAGTTCGAACTGCGGCTTGACCAGCGCAAGCACCTGTCCGGCCGGTTTGAGCAGCGCCGGCCACTGCGGCAGCAGAAGTGTCAGCGAAATGAAGCTGGCGTCGCACACCACCAGATCGAAGCCGCCATCGGGCAGGTGACAACCGAGCGCGGCCGCATCGAGCGTTCGGGCATTCAGGTGTTCGATACAGGTCATGCGCGCATCGCCGCGCAGCCGCGCGTCGAGCTGGCCGTGGCCCACATCGACACCGACCACGCGTGCCGCACCGGCCTGCAGCAGGCAATCGGTGAAGCCGCCGGTGGATTGTCCGACATCCAGACAGACCGCATCGGCCACCATCAACCGGGTGTGCTCCAGCGCGCCGGCCAGCTTCAGGCCGCCGCGCGACACGAAGCGATCGTCTTCGCTGGCTTCGACCGCCAGTTCGACGTGTGCAGCAATGTCCTGCGACGGCCGGGTCACGATGACGCGGCCGGTAGCCGACAGCAGCGCGACACGGCCGGCCGCGATCATCGCCTGCGCCGCGGTGCGCGAGCGCGCAAGACCGCGCGCCACCAGCGTCTGGTCGGCACGCATCAGTCGAACCAGGCTGCCGCGTCTGCGCTCACTCGCCGTCCTGCGGCGTCGCCGCGACCGCCGGCTTGCGCGCCCGGCTGCGACGCGGCGCCCGCGGCTTTGCAGCCTTGGGGTCACTGGCGGCCGGCGCGTCGGGCGCCGGGTCGGCTGCGACCGGCGCTGGCGCAACGACCACGCTGTCTGCTGCACCTGCATCGGTCGGCGCCTTGCGCGGCTGACGGCTGCGCCGCGGTCGCGCTGCAGCCTTCGGGGTGTCGTCCGCCGCGGGTTCAACCACACGCTCGACCGGCTTTTCGATCAGCTGTACCTGGGCCTGGCCGTTGTCGCCCTTGCGCAGGCGGAACAGCTCCGGATGGCTTTCCAGCAGGCCGGACAGGCTGGCGTGGCCGTAGTCCTTGTTGCTGAAGCCGGGTTCGTACTGGCGCACGATCTGGCCGACCCGCCCGATACCCGCCCAGCCGGTGTCTTCGTCGGTGGCGGAACGGATGCCCTGCGACAGCAGATCGAGCACCTGCGCATCCGGCTGCGTGCTGCGTGCCTTGCGCGGTGCCTCGGCGCGTGCCGGCGCTGCGCCGGCCGGGCTCGCCGACGTGGTCCGTTCGGCCGGACGTCGTTTCGATGACGATGATGCGGCGGAAGGTGCGGCGCGCATGTCGTCGGTGAACACGAATTCTTCGCAGGCGCGCTGGAAGGCGACCGGCGTAGTGCGCCGGCCGACCCCCATGACGAACAGGCCGCTTTCCTGGATGCGGCGCGCCAGCGACGTGAAATCGGAGTCGCTGGACACGATGCAGAAGCCATCCACGAGACCGGAGTGCAGAAGGTCCATCGCATCGATGATCATCGCGCTGTCGGTCGCATTCTTGCCGCCGACGATGCGGAACTGCTGGATCGGCCGGATCGAGTGGTCGAGCAGGTGCGCCTTCCAGCTGGTCATGTTGGGCGAGGTCCAGTCGCCGTAGATGCGGCGCACCGTGACGCGCCCGCGCGATGCGGCGGCCAGCAGCACCGGCTGGATCAGCGACGGCTGGGCGTTGTCGGCGTCGATGACCAGCGCGAGGCGGCGTTGCGAGGTATGGGTATCGTTCATGCGGAGCAGTTGAAAATGCAAACCGGCATGCTACCCCTGTCGGCGCGGCAGCGCGGCAGTTGCGAGGGCTGTTCCCGTGGGAGCTGTTCTGTGGGAGCTGCGTCCGCGCCGCGATACGCACTCTGCAAGGCGACCATCGCGGCACCATCGCGGCGAGGACGCCGTTCCCACAGGGGACGCCGCTCACAAGAGCCCGGCTCAGTCTTCGATCGTCAGATAGACCAGCGTCTGGTTCAGCAGCTGATAGGCCACTTCGCCGTAGGTCATCGGGCCGAGCAGCGAAGGCACGCGCTTGCCTTCAAGTTCGCTGTACAGATAGTTCAGCACGCAGTTGCAGCTGAAGCCGACCGGCCCGGCCTGGCCGCCGTCGCGCGCGCGCAGCGCCTGCTGGAAGGCACTGACGTAGTCGGGCACCGGCGCGGCAAAGCGGTATTCGACGTCGTCGAACACCGGTGCATAGAAATCGACCGCGCCCTTGCCCAGATCGACGGCCTTGATGCTGACGTTGATCATCGCGCCGCTGTAATCGGCCACCAGCGGCAGGCGGGTGTCGATCGCGTTCGTGGTGACATAGCGCGCGAAATTGGCCGGCTCGCCGTTGATGCGGCATTCGGCGACCGAAAATCCCTTGGCCGGAAAGCGGATGCTGTCGCCATCACCCGGCGTGAACAGATTGATGATGTCGATGTGCGCGTACTTGTCGGCCGGCAGCGGCACGTGCATCACCAGTGCGCGGTCGGGTTCGAATTCCAGCGTTTCGCCATTGACCGCGAGCGGACTGGCGCGGCCGAGATCATCGAGATGAATGCCCGAAATCCAGCCGATCAACGGTTTGAGGTACATGTCCTCGTAGCCCGGCGCATTGCGCGCGAACAATGAGTGCACGGCCGAGAAGGCGGGAATGACGATGATCGAAAAGCCGTTTTCCGGTGCGTCGGCGCACACCCGCTCCAGGCTGATCTGGTCGTAGAAGCGCATCAGCGGCACACCGCCGCTGACCGGCACCTGCGCGACATAGAGCTGGTCGCGTGTGGTCACGCCGCCGTCCTGCCCCATGAAATAGGGAATGGTGCCGCCGATCCAGTGGCCGCGCGGCAACTCGCGCAACAACAACTCGTCCCCGGCTACGCTGTAGTAGCCACCACCGCGAATCAGGGCAGTCGCTTCCGACAGCCCCATCATGCGCCCGCTCAATTCCTGCTTGGTCTGACTGTTCATGAAATCGGGACGGGCGTCAGCTGGCGCGCAACTGGGACAGCTCGTGCCCGAGCATGCGTGCGTTCTTGACGAAATAACGGTGCAACTCGCGTAGCTTGAGCATGCGCACTTCTTCGTCGGTGATCACTTCGAGCTGGCTGCGCAGACGGGTCATCAGCAGCTTCAGGCTGAGCGCACGGATATCGAGATCCACCTGGCCTTCGATCAGCTTGAGCCAGACCGGATCCGTCAGGTCGGGGATATCGTCCGTCAGCGCGGCAGGCGCGACGGAGCCGGCGGGCGCCAGATCGACCAGCGGCGACGCAGGCGTCGCGATGGCAGTCTTGCCCTGATCGAGCGAGTACTTGAACTTCCACAGTTCCTGCAGCGGAATGCCGGTGATCGTGCAGATGCCGTTCAGCGGAACACCTTCGTTGAACAGTGCAAAGACGTGCTTTGAAAGGGCCTGGGAAAACGGCATATCGACGGCGCCGGCCCAGGGCAGCGCGCTCAGATCGGCACCGATCGGCGCCTGCACATGCACATGGCAACGCCAGCCCGCGAGATCAACATGGCGCCAGGCGCGCTCCGGCCCTTCGGCCGGCTGACGCCGCACGCGAGCGAACCAGCCGCGCGGCGGCTCGACGCCGACCCAGGCATCCAGCTTGCGGGCATCCGGATCGAAGCGAAAATCGCGTACCGTCCACGGCTCGTTCAACTGCAACAAGCGGCCCAGAAGTACTTTATCCAACGCCATCGGTTTCTCCTCCTCCGACCGAATTCTGTCCCGGTTACGTGACCGGAATTTTTTCTGTATTGAGACGGGCCCGGAATTGCGAGACGGATGGTAGCAAAGGGATGCCGCGACACGGTTTGCGCTGCAACATCGCAACCGGTGCCCGGCATGCCTGACCAAAACGTGGATTTTCCGGCCGGGCCGACCGGAGGGTGAAACAGAAACGCAATGAAGCGCCTGAGACACTGAATGTGTGGTGCGCGGAAAGAGACTCGAACTCTTACGCCTTGCGGCACTGCCCCCTCAAGACAGCGCGTCTACCAATTTCGCCACCCGCGCACTTCGGATAGGGGCCGGAATATACAACAAAACTGCCACAACAAGGAGTCAGCAGTGTGACGGATATACAGCGAGCGCGACAGGTGATGGTCGAAATGGTGAAGCCGCATCGGGGCCGGCTGCTGTTGGCCACCCTCGGTCTGGTACTGGCGGCGAGTGCGGCGCTGGCGCTCGGTCAGGGGTTGCGCAGCGTGATCGATCAGGGGTTTGCAGCCGGTGACGCGGCCTGGCTGGACCGGGCGCTCGGTGGTTCGCTGCTGCTGGTCGTGCTGCTGGCGGGCGCGACCTGGCTGCGGTTCTACAACGTGTCCTGGCTCGGCGAGCGGGTGTCGGCGGATCTGCGCACGCGGGTCTATGCGCATCTGCTGACGCTGCCGCCGTCGTTCTTCGAAGCCGGGCGCACCGGCGAAGTCATATCGCGGCTGACCAACGACACGGCGCAGATCGAAAATGTGGTCGGTTCGACGCTGTCGATCGCACTGCGCAACATCCTGCTGCTGACCGGCGGACTCGTGATGCTGGCGCTGACCAGCGGGCGCCTTACCTTGCTGGTGCTGGCCGGCGTACCGCTGGTGGTCGCACCCATCGTGCTGTTCGGCCGCAAGGTGCGGGCGCTGTCGCGCGAGCGTCAGGCGCGGGTGGCCGACCTCGGCACCCATGTCGACGAAAGTGTGCACGCCATCCGCATCGTGCAGGCCTGCGGCCACGAAGACGCGGACCGCGAACACTTCACGTCGCTGGTCGAGCGCAGTTTCGACACCGGCGTGAAACGCTACCGTCATTCGGCGCTGATGGTCGTGATGGTCATCCTGCTGGTGTTCGGCTCGGTGGCGGTCATCCTGTGGGTCGGCGGGCACGATGTGCTGGAAGGTCGGCTGAGCGCCGGCGAACTGTCGGCCTTCGTGTTCTACGCGGCCATGGTGGCCAGTTCGGTCGGCGCGCTGTCGGAAGTGTGGGGCGAGTTGCAGCGGGCAGCGGGCGCCACCGAGCGGCTGATCGAACTGCTCGACACCCAGCCCGACATCACGGCGCCGTCGTCACCGCGCGCGCTTCCCACGCCGGCGCGCGGCGACATCACCTTCCGTGACGTGCGCTTCAGCTACCCGAGCCGACCGGACACACCAGCGCTCGACGGCTTCAGCCTCGACGTGCGGGCAGGCGAAACCGTCGCGCTGGTCGGGCCTTCGGGCGCCGGCAAGTCCACACTATTCCAGCTGCTGTTGCGCTTCTACGATCCGCAGTCGGGCACGGTGAGCATCGACGGCGTGCCGCTGGCAGACGCAGATCCGGCCGAGGTGCGCGCACGCATCGCCCTCGTGCCACAGGAGGCGGTCATCTTTGCCGCCAGCGTGGCCGACAACGTGCGCTATGCGCGGCCCGGCGCCAGCGACGCCGAGGTGCGCGTTGCCTGCGAAGCGGCCTTCGCCGACGCCTTCATCCGCGCCATGCCGGGCGGCTATGACAGCCCGCTCGGCGAGCGCGGTGTGCGCCTGTCCGGCGGCCAGCGTCAGCGCATCGCCATCGCACGCGCCATTCTGGCTGACCGGCCCATCCTGCTGCTGGACGAAGCCACATCGGCGCTCGACGCCGAAAGCGAGCGCATGGTGCAGGCCGCACTGGCGCCGCTGATGGCCAGCCGCACCACGCTGGTGGTGGCGCACCGTCTGGCGACCGTGCAGCGTGCCGACCGCATCGTCGTGCTCGAGCACGGCCACGCCGTCGAAACCGGCAACCACGCCGAGCTGCTGGCACAGGATGGCCTGTACGCGAAGCTGGCGCGGCTGCAGTTCATCGACGCCTAGACGGGCACGGGGAACGCGCCGACATCCGGCGCATGCCGCAGAGCATCACTGCTTGCGCAGCGTCAGTTCATCGTGCAGCGCATGCACGCCCTCGACGCCGCGTGCCACCTCCAGCACCCGCTCGCGCTGCACCTGGGTGTCGACTTCGCCAAGCAGGCGCACATCGCCCTTGAGCGAAATGACTTCGATCGGGTAGGCCTTGATGCTCGGATCGGCCAGCAGGGCAGTGGTGACGCGGGTTGTCACACCGGCATCGTCGAGATTCGCTTCCGAACCGGGCATCGACTGGGTCGTCGCGTTCGATGGCATCGCAGCAGGCGCAGGCGAAGACGACTGGGTGACCGGCAGGGGCCCTTCCTTGTCGCAGCCGGCGAGCAGCAGCACGCCGAAGCAGGCAAGCGTCGCAGCCGTCCGCAGTGATCGTTGGGGGGTGTTCATGAGGGTTTCTCCGCGCAGACGGTCAAGTCGACCGCAGTTCCGATCATCGGCGTCCCGACGTGGCGCGTCCGTACCAGAACGAACACAGCGGACGACCCGCCGGACGCGGCCGATTCGGGATCGCGCGATGCGATTCGTCCGCCAGCGCACAGACCGTTGGTGTCGTCCGCGAGCAACGTCGCCTCCCAGGCATCGGTCGCGCGGATCGTCCATCCGGCGCCGCGCGTCCGGATCCACGATGACGATTCAAGGAGAAATCAATGAGCACGCTCGAGATTACGCCGAATGAACTGACGGACGCGCCAGTGTGGAAGACGGAGTCCTATCACGATCACGACATGCATGTCTGCACCGAACGACTCATGAACCCGAACCCCTCGCTGTCAGGCCACGGCAACGAGTGGACCTTCACGGTCACGATCAGCCGGCGGGATGCAAAGGTGCCGGACGAAGAAATGGTGAGCGCAAAAGCAGACCTGGGACTGTTCTACGCGTCACAGGAGATTGCAGAAGGCATGGGCTTTCTGCGGGGACGCGAACTGATCGAGTCACGGTGACGCCTCCTGGCGCCCGGTTTGTCTGTTGCTGCGAGGGACGGGCCGGACCGGTGACGCCGGGACGCAAACACCGGACACAAATTTCAGCGCCCTCTCATGACTCCCGGGCCGAACGCCCCTGATCCGGATCATTCCGGGCACGCCGTGCGCCCGCGTTCGATTTGACGGCGACCGGCGCGGGCGAAGATACTTCGGCCTGCAGCGACCATCCGGTCACGACTTTCGGTCGCCTGCCCCGTTTTTCCGCCCCGCCACCCCTTCCCTGGTCTTGCCGCCTGTCGTTGCGGGACGTCCGCTGGAGCTTCACCCGCATGATCACACTCAGGAACGTCACCCTGCGCCGCAGCGCCAAGGTGCTGCTCGACGGCGCCACCGCCACCATCAATCCGGGCGAAAAGGTCGGTCTGGTCGGTCGCAACGGCGCCGGAAAATCGACGCTGTTCGCGTTGCTCAACGGCACGCTGCATGAAGATTCCGGCGAATTCAACGTGCCGGTGCAGTGGCGCATGGCGCAGGTCGCGCAGGACATGCCCGAAACCGACCAGCCGGCGACCGACTTCGTCATCGAGGGCGACACCGCGCTGCTCGCGGCCCAGCAGGAAGTGCATGCCGCCGAGGCGGGCGACGACGGCGAGCGCATGGCCTATGCCTACATGGCGCTGCACGATGCCGGCGCGCACGACGCCCAGGCGCGGGCGCAATCGCTCATTCTCGGGCTGGGTTTCAAGACCACCGAACTGAACAATCCGGTGAACAGCTTTTCCGGCGGCTGGCGCATGCGCCTGCAGCTGGCGCGCGCGCTGATGTGTCCGTCCGACCTGCTGCTGCTCGACGAACCGACCAACCACCTGGATCTGGACGCGCTGGTCTGGCTGGAAAGCTGGCTGACGCGCTACGAAGGCACGCTGGTCGTCATCAGCCACGACCGCGAGTTTCTCGACGCCATCACCAATGTCACGCTGCACATCGACGCGGCGAAGCTGACCCGTTACGGCGGCAACTACAGCACCTTCGAAGACATGCGGGCTCAGCAGATGGAACTGCAGCAGAACGCCTACGCCAAGCAACAGGACAAGATCGCCCATCTGCAGAAGTTCATCGCCCGCTTCAAGGCCAAGGCGAGCAAGGCCAAACAGGCACAGAGCCGCGTCAAGGCGCTCGACCGCATGGAGCGGCTGGCGCCGATGCTGGCCAGCGCCGACTTCACCTTCGAATTCAAGGAACCGGCCAATCTGCCCAACCCGATGCTGGTGATGGAGAACGCGAGCTTCGGCTATCCGCCGCCGGACGACGCGCCAGCCGGCGCGCCGCCGACCACCATCGTGCGCAATGTGAACCGCACCGTGATGGCGGGCCAGCGCATCGGCATCCTCGGCGCCAACGGCCAGGGCAAATCGACCGTGGTGAAGACCATCGCGCGCGCGCTCAAGGCCACCACCGGCACGGTAAGCGAGGGCAAGGGTCTGTCGGTCGGCTATTTCGCGCAGCAGGAACTGGATGTGCTGCGGCCGCAGGACAATCCGCTCGAACACATGACGCGCATGGCGCGCGAAGGCCTGCCGGCCGGACAGAGCGGTCGCGAGCAGGACCTGCGCAATTTCCTCGGCACCTTCAATTTCAGCGGCGACATGGTGAAGCAGGCGGTCGGCACGATGAGCGGCGGCGAAAAGGCGCGCCTGGTGCTGTGCATGCTGGTGTGGCAGCGCCCTAACCTGCTGCTGATGGACGAACCGACCAACCACCTCGAC
Source organism: Methyloversatilis sp. (assembly GCF_030698125.1). Taxonomy (GTDB): domain Bacteria; phylum Pseudomonadota; class Gammaproteobacteria; order Burkholderiales; family Rhodocyclaceae; genus Methyloversatilis. The sequence goes on along the minus strand of NZ_JAUYNV010000008.1, from coordinate 46,879 downwards.
CTCGCCACCCGTGAAGCACTGGCGATGGCGCTGAATGAATTCGAAGGCACGGTGATGCTGGTGAGCCACGACCGTTCGCTGCTGCGCTCGGTCTGCGACGAGTTCTGGCTGGTGTCGCGCGGCGGCATCGAACCGTTCGAGGGCGACCTCGACGATTACCAGCGTTACCTGCTCAATGAAGCGAAACGCGCACGCGAAGACCTGAAGGAATCACTGAAGACGCCGGCAGCCTCCGCAGCGCCAGCCGCCACAGCCGCCCCCGTACCGGCCCCGGCGATGAAGAAGACGCCGGTGAACCTCAAGGCGCTGAAGCTCGAACTGGGCAAGCTCGAACAGGCCATCCTTGACCTGCAGAAGCAGAAGCACGGCATCGAGGCGCGTCTAACCACGTCGTTGCCGCCACAGGAGATCGGCGAACTGGGCGTGACGCTGCAGAACATCGACGCCGAACTCGACACCCACGAAGAGCGCTGGCTGGTGGTGTCGGAACAGATCGAATCGGCGACCTGACGCGTCAGGCGGACGCCGCCTGACGCGCTGCATTACACGACCGTGACGCGACGGCGGGCGATCGCGCCGATCAGACCCAGCCCGGCGAGCAGCATCGCCCAGGTTTCGGGCTCCGGCACCGGCGCCAGCACGAAGCCACGGCGGGCGTCGGTCAGCGTGTTGTACGCACTGCCGACGATCCAGCCCTGATCGTTGATGTCATTCGCCGACTCAAGCACCCAGCCAGCAGTCAGCGTTTCGCTGTCGAGCAGACTGGTGAGATCGATGATCGAAGGGCCGTCCCACAGGAACGCCCTCTGCTCGAAGGTCGACGCCGGATCGAAGATGCTTGCCTTCAGGCCGGATCCCACGATCTGACCGGCATTGTTGATGCCGAAGGCTGCGGCAAACTCGCCTGCCAGCGTGCCCAGGTCCGTCGCGACCGTACCATCCCAGCGCACCGGGCGGATATACCCTTCGCTGCTGAACATCTCTCCCACGACAACGCCGGCGTCGTTGATGTCGTAGGCCTGGCTGTTCGGGCCGCCCAGCGTGCTGAGCACGTAGTTGTCCCAGCGGGCGGCCTGGTACGCGACGACCGTTGGTCCGTTCGAACCCGCTTCGGTGACGGCGTAGATGCCTGCAATCTGGCCTGCGTTGTTGATGGCACGGGCTTCGCCGCCGATGCCGGGCAGTACGATGACAGCGCCATTTCGCCACAGCGTGGCGTTCGACAGGCCACCCCCGAACGTTGAATCACCGACGATGTCACCCGCATCGTTGATCGCACGGGCGGTGCTTGAACTCATCTGCGGCAGCGCGAGGTTCGTCGCGTTCGCCCCCATCCACAACGTAGCCTGGCTGTTTGACCCGGATCCGGTGAGCGCGCCGACGATCTGTCCCGCGCTGTTGATTCCCTGCGCAATGGCGGTGCTAGCGGGCGGCAAAGCGAGCGTCGAGGTGACGCCGCCCAGCCACAGCCGTGGATGCTGTGCTGACCCATCCGGGCCGCCGGAACCGATGACCTGCCCGGCCGCATTGATCGTGGTTGCCGTCGTGTATCCGTCGCCCGGCAATTCAATCAGGGAGAACGTGTATCCGGCCGCCTGCGCGGCCACTGCATGACCGGCAAGTGCCAGCGCGACCAGCAATCTGTGAGGGGTGTTGCGCATTGTTGTTGTCTTTCTCTCCGCGAGGAGGGCAGTGATGAGCGACCTGTAGACGCGAGACGTGTCGTTCCCTCCGCTTGGTGCGTCAGGACCCGGTCGTGGCGAGTGGATTATGCAGATGCACCTCTCATCCGATCATCGTGAATCGATAACTTTTGATTCGCCGATTTGACTTTCGAATGACATTGACCTGCCGATCTATAACTTTCGATATAGAAGCAAAGCTGGCCATTCATTTGCCATACATTCGATCGTTGCCCGGCCGCGCGAGCAGCTCCAGCGCCGCCGCCCAATCGCGCGGCACGTCCTTGCGGGCCATGTTCAGCCGCTTCAGCCGGACGGTCACAATCGCCGACTCGCTTTTCGCGATGGCCTCCTGATGCACGGCGGAGCGGACGAAGCGGGCGCGCGGGGCGTCGCCGGCCCACACGCTCATCGTCCACGCCTCGTTGCCGAACAGTTCGCGCCGCGCCGAATAGCCGATCAGGCCGGGCTGTGTCGCCATGCTGTCGATGACGCGGCGCGTCTGGCGGTCGAATTCATCGCGCCGGGCGCCATCGACGACGATGTGCGTCAGCACCAGCACGACGGCGTCGTCCGCCTCGCCGGCGACGGCCGTGTGGATGCGCGGAAACGGTGTCGACAGCGCGCACGCGCCCGCCAGTGCGGACAGGCCGGCCGCCATCAGCAGGGTGCGCAGCGACAGCATGAAAGGGCGGCTTCCCGGCGGCAGGGCAGGTGACATGACGAAACCTCGCATCAGGGTCAGGGTGACGTGATCGACGCCTTGGGTTGACGCCGTCTACTTCAACCTTCATCCCACCTCGACGCGCGCGGGCAGTTCGACGATCCCGGGGACGATCTCGGCGCGCTGGGTCGGCAATACCTCGATTTCGCGCATCGCCATCCGCTGGAGTACCGGCTGATGTTCAGCACACCGTGGCCGGCGTCTGCCGCGCATCCCGACCTGGTGCGCGACGCCGCGCACGCCTTCGACATCCTGCGTCAGGTGCTGCGACGTGTGCATGGCGACACACCGCAACAGCAGGCGCTGGTCGATCTCGATGCGCTGTACATCCGGTCGGCGATGCATGGGTTGGCCGGCGTCATGACCGGCAATTGCATCGGCCAGCTCGACCTCGCCCCGGCGTGCTGGAGCAGGCCATGCGGCACGTCATGTCACGGATCGGCAGCGGGATGGCCCCACCCTGACGCCAGCAAGCTCAGCGCAGAAGTCGGCGCTGACCAGCGCAATCTTTACTGTAGTCCTCGATCATCCGGTTATGCGCCTCGACGCGCTGGTCATAGTCCGCATGGCGTGTGTTGACCGCATCGACGCGCGCGCGCAGCGCCCCAACAGCTTCGTTGTACGCCGCGACCGCCTGCCGAAGCGCCTCCAGCCCACGGTTATGCGCATCAATCGTTTCGTTGTGGCGCCTGACGTCGGCGTTGAAGGCGTCCACTGACTGCTTGCGCGCGGCGGCCTGTCTGGCGTCCGCGGGCGGCGCCTTGATTGCCGCTTCAAGGGCCGCGTGGCGCGTGTTGATCGCAGCGCCGTTGCGAGTCACCTCTGCGCCCTCTTGCACGGACGTCGCTTCAAGCGCGTCCAGCGCCTCGCGTTGCCGGGCCAGTGCGTCGATATCGGGTTTCAGTGTGGCCGCTTGATCGGTCTGTTCTCCGGCGTAGGCGGCCAGCACCTTTCGCTCGGCTTCGATGATGCGGCGCTTCCCGACACATTCGTTGAGCATGGCCGGATCGAGCGTGTCAGGTGGCTCGGGCAATTCGTCAGGCTTGGCGTTGTAGCGCAGCACGCTGCGGATTTCCGGCAGCCGGACAGGCTCGGCCAGGACATCCGCCGGCGCGGGGCCTTGCGTGCGGCCCGACAGGCTCACAAGCAGTGCCGGCAACGCCAGGAGATACAGGGGTCGGAACAGACGGTTCATGCCACCAGAGCCATTAACGGAACCGGAGACCACGCCTTCTGGCAGCCCGATTACTCCGTGTCCGGCGTACTGCCGTCGATATGTTCCAGCAACACACCCAACGCGGCGATGCTCTTCGGATCTTCGGCGTCGTCGAGCGCGTCGAGCAGCACTTCGCGGATATCGGCGCTTTCGACGAACTCCATGTCCCACTCGGGAAACAGCCGCTCGCGCACCTCTTCATTCGCGCACAGTTCCACCACGGTGTCGTGCCGCGGATCGGCCTTCAGTGTCTCCATCAGCGCGGTGACGCTGTCGCGCGGGCCTTCCAGCCACTGGAAGAACACGCCGCTGCCGAACACCAGCAGGCCGGTGATGCCATACGCCGGATTGCGCCGCCGCGATGACGCGATGATGCGTTCGACATCGGCTGCATCGACGCCGGGCGCGGAGCGGCTGCAGTAGACAACGTTGTAGAGCCGCGGCTGCAGCGGGTCCAGCATCGGCTCATCGCCACGCGTGGGGTGGACAGCGCTCATGGGATGGTTCTTTCCGGTAATGGTCAGGCAGGCGAAAATCGCTCTGCACAAAATTGAAGCATAAGTTGCCGTTGGGATCCGATGCAATAAAGCGAAGTTCCATCATCCGGTGGCTTGCAGATGGAGCGCGGACAACAGGTTCGGGCGCTTGCCAACGCTCATCCCCGAACCGTTGGCACAGGCCCGCAAGTGCAGGCGGCGACGGTTGCAGCGCGTCATCCTCGCCGTCCGCAGGCCACTCAGGTCACGCCGCTTTCAGGGCTTCGAGCGACCGTGCGGCCACGCCGATGTCACGCCAGGTCTCGGGGTGGCAGGTGAACAACAGTATCTGGTGCCGCGTGGCGGCGTCGAACAGCACGCGTTTCATGCGGGCCAGTCGTTCATCGTCGCTATGTACCAGCGCATCGTCGAGGATGATCAGCGTCGGGCGACCGGCTTCGCGCAGCAGGTCGGCGTAGGCAAGCCGGCTGATGACGCCCATCTGTTCGCGGGCGCCGAAGCTGAATTCCTCGAAGCCGCCGCTTTCTGCACCGTTGGCACCGGCACGCGTCATTGCACCGGGAACAAGCTGGTCGTCGATATCGAGACTCGCGTTCGGAAACAGCAGTTGCAGATAGCGGTCGAGGTGCTTCTGCAACGGCGCCTGCAGGCGACGGGTCAGTGCGCTGCGATGACTTTTCAGCAGTGTCAGCAAATGGTCGAGTGCGGCGGCGCGGCGGCGCAGTTCGGTGGTGCGACGCACGGCCCGCGCATGGTCGCGCGCACGCTCGGCGCGCCGCTCGTCGAGCCCCTGTGCGCCGGCTGTCTGCAGTTCCACCTCCAGCCGGGTCAGTTCGTCGCGGCGCAGGCCGGCTGTGCGCTCCAGCTGTTCGGCGCTGCCACCGAACCGCTTGATGTCCTGCTCGAGGATGTCCGGGCGCGCATCACGGCACTGGGCGGTCAGCGCTTCGATGTCGGCATCGGCGGCCATCTGCCCGGCAAGCGCTTCGTTCAGCGCGCGCTGCGTGGCGGCCAGTCGTGCAGCGCGCTCGGGCGCGTCGAGGGTGGCCTGCGCACTGCGCAATTCGCGCTGCGCGGCGTCGACCGCGCTCTGCGCGTTGGCCGCGGCGATGTCGGCTGCCGCCAGCTGTTTCGCCGCATCCGCCGCCGAGGCGCGCGCGGCCTCCTCCTGCGACTCGGCCTCGTTGATCGACGGCAGGGCCGCGTCGTCGTCGGGCTCCCCGATCAGCCGCGACAGCGACTGCGCGGCTTCGGCCAGACGGCCTTCAAGCATCGCCAGTTCGCCGCGCAACGCATCCAGTCCCTGCGGCGCGCGCGCCTTGAGCGCGGCCTCGGCGGTCTGCGCATCGGCCTGATGCTGCATATATCTATGCAGACGTGCTTCGGTCGCATCGAGCGACTCGACGCCGAGGCGGGCCAGCAGCGCTGCGTGACGGTCGAGCAAGGCGGCTTCCTGGCGGCCCAGATCCGCCAGATCGGCGCCGCCCGGGGTGATGTCGAGCCGGCCGAGGCCAGGCAGCGTCACCGCGGTGGCGTCGGTCAGCAGGCGCTCGCCGTCACCGGTCAGGCTTTCCTCACCGATCCGGATGACCCGGCCATCATCGAGCGTGAAACGCAGGCGGGTGGCGGCCGCCTCCTGCCGCAGGCGCAGCGTGCGGATGTCCTGCTGCTGGGCGCGCAGGGTGGCCAGATCGGCGCTGCGCAGCTCGGTGGCCGCCATCTGCTGGCGCGCGCTGCGCAGGCGGCCGGCTTCGGTCTCGGCCCGCATCAGGGAAGTCCGGGCAGCGTCGCGCCGGCGTGTCAGTTCGTCGAGCTGGCGTGACAGCGTGGCCCGGGTGTCGCGCTGGCGGGCGCGGTTGAGCGTATGTCGCGCAGCCTCATGGCGCGCCGCCGCCTCGCTGCTGCGGCGCTGCCACTGCTGCGCCGTGGCCTGTGCCGCGGCCAGCCTGTCTTCTGCGGCGGTCAGCGCCGAGCTGCGCTGTTCGACGTCGCGCTGATCCGCGCCGTGGCGTTCGAGCTGGCTGTGCAGCAGCGCCAGCGTGTCGCCGAAGCCGCGTGCGCGCTGCTGCGCGTCGCCCAGTCGCGCACCCAGCGCCTGTGCCTCGTCGAACTTGCGGCGCGCCGCCTGTTCCTGCGCGCGCAGCGCGAGCCAGGGCTTTTGCGCGTCGTCGGCCTCGTGTTCGCGGCGCAGCGCAGCGAGCCGGTCAACCTTGTTGCGGTAGGCGGCGATATCGGCATCCAGCGCGGCTATCTCTGCGGCAAGGCCGGTTTCGGTCTCGATCGCCTCCTTGTAGAGGCCGCGCGGCGTGGCGTTCGCCGGCGTCAGCAGTTCGTTGCGCAGCGCCTCGACCTGGTCGGTCACCGCGTCGCCGCCGCTGCTGGCCACTTCGCCCAGCGAGGTGTTCAGCGCCGTGCGCAGGTGATCGGTGGCATGCGCGACCGGCTCGCGGATGTCGTGCGCCGTGCCCTGCTGTATCCACAACAGGCCGGGGATGCCCCAGTGCTCGGCCGCGCTGGCGCCGCGACCGGCATGGCGGAAACCGAGCAGTTCAGCCAGCCGGTCTTCGGCGTCGGCGCCATCGAACTGCTGTGCGCCGCTGGTCAGCGTGCAGCGCTTGCGGACGAGGAAGCTCTTGCTCAGACGGTAGGCGACGCCGCCGGTTTCGAACTCGAGTTCGACCGTCGGCGACGCGGAGGCGTCGCCCCACGGACGCAGGTCATCGACACTGCCCGAACGGTGACGCTCGAAGAAGGCTGCACGAATGGCTGCGACGACCGTGCTTTTGCCGGCTTCATTCGGGCCGGTGAACAGGTTGAGGCCGAGGCCGAGCTCGCCGATCTGCAGCGGCTGGCGGAACTGCCGGAACTGTTCGATGCGGATGCGCGTGAGCTTCACGAGGCACCCCCGCCTGCAGAGCGCCGGTCACGCAGCAGGCCGGCGAGCAGCACCAGCGCATCACGCGCCGTTTCGGCTGTGCCGGCACGGTCGCCATCGCCGTCACCCTGGAGCGTGCGCAGTTCGGCGATCACGTCGCCGAGATAGCCGTCGGCGGACAGCGCATCGATGTCGTCTTCGGTCGGTGCAATGCGCAGCGCAGACAGATCGACCGTCAAGCTGCGCACCCGCCCCTGCGTCTGCGCGAAGGCATCGCGCAGACGAGCGTGACCGGCCAGATCGGTCTCGCCGTCGAGCGTGATCTGCACGACATCCGCATGACCGAAAGTGGCCAGCCGGGCGAGCAGCACGTCGATGTCGCTGGCCACCTGCAGCGTCGCACTCTCGTCGAACCAGCGGTACTGCCCGGTCACGACCGGCGTCACGAGCGGTTCGGCACCGGGCGAAGCAAGCTCGACGATCAGCGCACGGCCGGAGTCATTGGCGCGGAAGCGGTCGGTTTCCGGCGTGCCGCTGTACCAGGTGCGTGCATCGACCTGCCGGCAGCCGTGCCAGTCGCCGAGCGCGAGGTAGTCGAGCCGCGCCTCGGCGGCGCGCCCGGCGGCGATCGGATTGGACGAATCGATGCCGTCGGCAAGAATGCCCTGCACGCTGCCGTGCGCCAGCCCGATGCGATGAAATCCGGCCGGGGTGTCAATGGCAGCGAAGGCGTTCGTCAGGTCACTGTGCGTGATGCGCTGGGTCAGTGGTGCGGCCAGCACGGCCACGCGCAGGGCGTCGAACTGCACGGCGCCCGGTGCGAGGCAGACGGAGACATTGGGCGGGATGGCACCCAGACGCGCGGCGCGCGTCCATACCGATTCGCTCAGCGCGGCGTCATGGTTGCCCGGGATCATCACCCAGGGCCCGGCGTAGCCACGCAGGCAGTTGAACAGCCGGTGGATCGTCCGCTCGGCGACTCCCTGCGCATCGAATACATCGCCCGCCACCAGCACCATGTGCACGCCCTGCACGCTGGCCAGCTGCGCCAGCCGCTCGACGGCCGCGAAGCGCGCCTCGGCGAGCAATGCAGCGTCATCAGGCTCGAACTGGCCGTACAGCTTGCCGATCTGCCAGTCGGCGGTATGGAGAAGTTTCAGCAAGGTGCGAGGTCTGAAGCGATGGTGGGCGGACTATACAGAACGGGTGAACACGACGCGGAAGCGCTGTTGTGGGAGCTGCCATGACAACAATCGTTTCAACCCGGCCTGCGGAACACGACGACGTGCTGCCACGGCAGATGGTCGATCGTGCGCTCCCACTTCAGCCGGTGCACCGTGGCCTCGCGCCGCACGCGCGCCTCGCTCATCTTGTGCAGCGGCTTGATCGGGATGTCCGGATCTTCTTCCTTGAATTCGACGAACACGATCTGCCCGCCCGGCTTCGTCGCGCGCACGATGCTCGCCAGCATTTCGAACGGGAAGGACAGCTCGTGGTAAACGTCGAGCATGACCACCAGGTCGACCGCCGCTCGCGGCAACTGCACGTCATGCTCCAGGCAGCGGACGGCCTCGATGTTGTCGAAGCCGTTGTCGCGCGCCAGCCGCTCGATCTTGAGCACCATCATGCCCTGCACGTCGACCGCGATGATCTTCCCGTGTGGTTTCACAACGGGCGACATCAGCCGCGACAGGTAGCCGGTGCCGGCGCCGATGTCGGCAATCACCATGCCGGGCCGAAGGTCGAGTGCCTCGACCAGCAGGTCGGTGCGCTCCTCCTCAAGCCTCTCGGGGCGCTCCAGCCAGTCAGCGGCCCGCCAGCCCATCACGTCGGAAATTTCTCGCCCCATGTAGAACTTGCCGGTACGGTCGAAATCCGCGGGCGGCGCGATCAGGTAGCCGGGCGCACGCGGCGCGCGGGGGCGGTAATCGGGGCGCTGCGGCGCTGCGTCGGCGTGCGCACGGGGCAGGTATCGGGACATGGCGGCGAACATACCATCGCGCGCCAAATACGTAGCGCACAAGCTTCGCCTTTGGCGTGTATCGTGACGGTCGCCCTGTGCGCTTCCGCGGCGCTGCCGGATCCGGCGTGCCGCACCTTTCATGCTGACCCACAACGAGGAGGCAGACCATGTCGATTGCCCCCACCCTTCCTCTCTCCCCGGACGAGTTGTCCGAAGCAGAGGCGGCACTGCTGGCTGCGCCCGACAGCGAATACATGTCGGCCGGCCAGCTCGACTTTTTCCGCCAGCGGCTGCGCGCCGAGCGTGATGCGTTGCTGCAGTCGGCGCACGACACGACGCAGCACCTGCACGAGTTCGAGCGCACGCCGGACCCGTCGGACCGTGCGTCGCTGGAAGAGGACCATTCACTGGAATTGCGCGTGCGCGACCGCGAACGCAAGCATCTGCACACGATCGACGAGGCGCTGGTGCGCATCGACGACGGCACCTACGGCTGGTGCGAATTCACGGGCGATCCGATAGGTATCGCCCGCCTGCTCGCCCGCCCGACGGCCACACTGTCGCTGGAGGCGCAGGAACTGCACGAACGAAAACGCAAAATGCGCGGCCGCTGAGCCGTCCCCCGTTACGGTGCGGTTTGCCCCGATGAGAGGGGCGCACTGCCGACGGAGCAGCCCCAGTAGGGCAGCCCTGTGGGGGCGGCGTCCCCGCCGCGATCAGTGCCGCGATGGTCGCCGTGCAAAGTGAGTATCGCGGCGGGGACGCCACTCCCACAAAAACCACACTTGGTCGCCGCTCGCAGAGCCGGCTGCAGGGCCCGCAGTGGATTGCCGCTCCCGCAAGGGGCGACGCCCCGGGACGCGCTTTCCGGAAACCGGATCCGGCCACGTGGCGGGCCCGTCAACGACCGATCAATGCACCCGGCGGCGCGGCGCGGCGGCAGGACCGCCACGACCTTCGATTTCGCGGAACGTGATGCGACCCTTGCTGAAGTCGTAGGGCGACAGTTCAAGCGACACCTTGTCGCCGGCCAGGATGCGGATGTGGTGCTTGCGCATCTTGCCCGAGGTGTAGGCGATGATCTGGTGACCGTTTTCCAGCGTCACGCGGAAGCGCGAATCCGGCAGCACTTCGGTCACGACGCCATTCATGTCTATCAGTTCTTCTTTGGCCATGGGTACATCTCCAGGTTGAATTGGGTGCGGGCACGCCGACCGCGCGCCGGTGCCGGGGTCTGCCGGATCGATGACGCGCTGATCAGCGGTGGTCTGCAGGCACACTTGCCCGACAGACAGGTTGGGGCGGGTCGTCCGCGCTTTTCCGCATCGAAAGGATGCGGGGCCTGCACGGTGACCGGCGGGTGAGCTCTGCGGACTGAAGCCCGGGGCAATCCCGGAGCGCTGGCGTCCTGCGACATCCCTGCCGCGAGTGCCGAAGCAGCACACGGACCTTTCGGGGACGCCGATTCCAGAGGGTGAAAATCCGGTGGGAACGGAATGCGGATACAACGGGCGATGTCCTGGACGCGCGACATTCGCCGCCGGCCGATTTACACCGCCCTGCACTATGCCCTGAATCGATGCCTTCTGCAGCGCTTTCTTGCGCGTCGCGGACACGCCACGGCCGCAATGAGGGGCACAATGATGATTCAGGCAGCGCGCGACATCAATGACGATCCCGCGCCGCCTCCAGGGTTTTCCGCGCTTTCCGCATTCTGCCTGCGCCCTGCCACCCGCCTGCGCACGGCGCACTGACTGGTCCCTGCCTTGATGATCGAACCCATACTGCTGACTGCCGCGCGCGTATGCACGCTCGAAGGCGCGCGCGTGCTGACCAACGCGAGCGGCTTCTTCTTCGAACGCGACGAACGCCTTTTCCTGGTCACCAGCCGCCACGTGGTGGTCGATGAGCCGAGCAAGCACTTCCCGGACAGCCTCGAAATCGAGCTGCACACCGACTCGGCCAACCTGGCCGAGTCCACCGGCTTTTCGATCCCGCTGTACCGCGGCGGCAAGAGCATCTGGCGTCAGGGCCAGGACACGGCGGGCGAAATCGACGTCGCGGTGATCGAAATCGAACGCGCGGCGCTGCCCGCCAAGACCGTTTATCGCGCCTTCACGCCGGCCCATCTGGAAGTCGATGCACGACAGATCGAGGTCGGCAGCCTGCTGCTGGTGGTCGGCTTCCCGCTCGGCTTTCACGACACGCTGCACCACATGCCGGTGGTGCGCCACGCGGTCATTGCGTCGTCCTTCGGCCTGCGCTTTCAGGGCGAAGGCTATTTTCTGACCGACGCACGCACCCATCGCGGCACCAGCGGCGCTCCGGTGGTGATGCGTGCTCCGGCGGGCAGCGTCGCCAAGGGCGATCTGCCCTGGCAGTTGCTCGGCGTGCATTCCGCCCGGCTTGATGTCGGCACGCGCGACCGCAAGCTCGACGAGGCGCTCGGCCTGAACTGCGCCTGGTACGCCGACATCCTGATGACGCTGACCGAAAGCTGACCGCGCCGCCCGGGAACGCGATACGCGGCCAGGGCTCTCACCGGTGTCCGCTGCACCTCGCGGCGGGCTGATCAGGACTTCCCGGTGCCCGGCATGACCTTGAATACCTTCTTTCGCATGGCCCGCCGCCTGCTGCTGCTGGTGTGTGCGGGCGCACCGGCGTGGGCGGCTGCGCCGACCTGGCAGGGCGCCGCCTTCGAAGGCGACCGCGCGGCGCTGGAAAAGCTCGCGCAAGCTGGCGCCAAGGTGGTGCGGGTGTATCGCGAATCCGACGTCTGGGTGCTGGACGCGGCACACCGGCTGGGCATGAAGGTGGTCATGGGGCTGTGGCTTGACCACCCGCGCCACGGCTTCCGGCTTGATGACCCGGCGGCGGTGCGCGCGCAGGAACAGTCGGTGCGCCGCTTCGTCACCCGGTATCGCACCCATCCGGCGCTGCTGGCCTGGGGCGTCGGCAACGAGGTGGAAACCGGGGTCGCCGATCCGAAGCCGATCTGGCAGGAGGTGAACCGGCTGGCCGGCATCGTGAAGTCGCTCGACCCCGACCACCCGACGCTGATGGTGGTCGCGGACAACAGCGACGACTGGCTCGCACCGCTCGCCCGCTGTTGCGCCTCGGTCGATCTGCTCGGGCTCAACCTGTACGGCGGCTCGGTGTTCCAGCTGCCCGAACGGCTGCGCCGCCTGGGCATCGTGAAGCCGGTCGTGGTGACCGAACTGGGACCGCTGGGCCAGTGGCAGGCGGGGCGCAAGCCCTGGGGCGCGCCGGTCGAACTGACCAGCAGCCAGAAGGCCGATTTCTTTCGCGAGGCGCTGGGGTTTCTGGCCGCCCAGCCGCAGGTTGCGGGCGTCTTTCCGTTCCTGTGGGGGGCGAAGCAGGAACAGACCGGCACCTGGCACGGCCTGCTGCTGGCCGACGGCAGCCCGACTGCAATGACCGACGCGCTGTCTGCCGCCTGGGGCCGGCCGGTGAAGCAGGCCGCACCGCTGATCCGCGGCATCGGCATCGCGGCCGACGAGTTCTCGCCCGGACAAACCATGTCGGCCGGCGTGGACGCCGCATCCTTCGACGGCGCACCACTGACCACGGTGTGGGAAGTGCGCGCAGAAGCGATCCACCTGCGCGTCGGCGGCGATCACGAAGCCGTGCCGCCGCGCATCGACGTCGCGTTGCAGCAGGCCGATGCACAGGGCGTCCGCTTCACCGCCCCGGCTGCACCCGGCGCCTACCGGCTGTTCATCACCGTACGCGACCGGCTGGGCAAGGCCGCGACCGCGAACCTGCCGTTCCTTGTGCGCCAGGCGAACGGCGTAAGGGAGTAGCGGCTGTTGACGCTCGGCTTACGGGGGCGGAGGTCTGATACGGCTGCGCCTGCAGGGCCATTCCCAACGCCCGCTCTGGCAATCCGCCCCGCGATAGCGCTCAGCGCATCGCCTGCTCGAGCCACAGCGCGGGTTCTTCCATCGCGGCGACCTGTTCGCGCAGTTCGAGGATGCGCGCCTCCCAGTAGCGCGGCGTGTCGAACCACGGAAAGGCGGTCGGGAAGGCCGGATCCTGCCAGCGGCGGGCGATCCAGCCGCTGTGGTGGATCAGGCGCAGGGTGCGCAGCGCCTCGATCAGCTGCAGCTCACGCGGGTCGAATTCGCAGAATTCCTCGTACCCGGCCAGCACCTTGCCGAGCTGTTCGGCGCGATCCGCCCGCTCGCCGGACAGCAGCATCCACAGGTCCTGGACGGCCGGCGCCATGCGGCTGTCGTCGAAATCGACGAAGTGCGGCCCCTGCCCCTCCACCCAGAGCATGTTGCCGATGTGGCAATCACCGTGCGTGCGGATGCGCCGGATGACGCCGCCGCGCTCGAACGCGGCACGCACGCCATCGAGCGCCTGCGCGGTGATGCCGCGATAGACACTTTCCAGCTCCGGCGGCACGAAGTGGTGCTCAAGCACGAAGGCGGCCGGTTCTTCGCCGAAACTGGCGATGTCGAGCGACGGCCGGTGCACATACGGCTGCACCGCGCCGAGCGCATGGATGCGGCCCATGAAGCGGCCGATCCATTCCAGCGTGTCGGCGCGGTCGAATTCGGGCGCCCGCCCGCCGCGGCGCGGAAACACCGCAAAGCGATAGCCGGCGTGCGTCATCAGCGTGCTGCCGCACGGCAATTCGAGCGGCGCAACAACCGGAATTTCGCGCGCCGCCAGCTCAAGGCAGAAGGCGTGTTCTTCCAGGATGGCGGCGTCGGTCCAGCGCGACGGGCGGTAGAACTTGGCGATCATCGGCGCGCCGTCATCGACGCCGACCTGATAGACACGGTTTTCGAAACTGTTCAGGGCCAGCAGCCGGCCATCGACCGCATAACCGGCGGCTTCCAGCGCGTCGAGCACGGCTTCGGGTGTGAGCCCCGCGTAAGGTTGAAGCTCGGGCTGGGAATCCGGCTGAAGCTCGGTATGTGAATCGGTCATCGCGTCTCGTTGATTGAGGGCCCAACCTTGAATTCGGGGTCGGCAACCCCTACCCTAGCGCGTTTCCCGCCGCAACTGCGCTCGCCGTGACGTATCAGGTCAAGGAAATCTTCTACACGCTGCAGGGCGAAGGGCTGAACGCCGGCCGGGCCGCGGTGTTCTGCCGCTTTGCCGGCTGCAATCTGTGGAGCGGCCGCGAGGCGGACCGCGCCAGCGCGCAGTGCCGCTTCTGCGATACCGATTTCGTCGGCACCGACGGCACGCTGGGTGGCCGTCACGAGCAGGCCGACACGCTGGCCGACGCGATCGCCGGCTGCTGGGCCGGCGCCGGCGGCCCGCGTCTGGTCGTGCTGACCGGGGGCGAACCGCTGCTGCAGCTCGACGCCGCACTGATCGACGCACTGCACGCGCGCGACTTCGAAGTCGCGGTCGAAACCAATGGCACGCTGGCCGCACCGGACGGCATCGACTGGATCTGCGTCAGCCCGAAAGCCGGCAACGACGTGGTGCAGCGTCATGGCCACGAACTGAAAGTGGTCGTGCCGCAGCCGGGGCTGGATCTTGCGGCGATGGAAAGCTGGGATTTCCGGCACTTGCTGGTGCAGCCAATGGACAATGCGGCAGCAGCCGACAACCGCCGCTGGGCGATCGACTGGTGCATGCGCCATCCGCGCTGGCGGCTCAGTCACCAGACGCACAAGGCGCTGGGCATCCGCTGATCGACGCCGTCGCCACGGCCGTCCGCTTGCGTAGCGTCCTGTGGTGAATCCATGCCCCGCGTTTTCCTTCAATCCTGATTTCCCTCACCTTTCAAAGATGGTCGTCGAACTCAGTCAGCGCTTCTACTTCGAAGCCGCACACACCCTGCGCCGCAAGGTCGATACCGACAGCAGCCTGCGCATCCACGGCCACACCTATCACGCCGAAGTGATGCTGCGCGGCGAGCCCGACCCGGTCAGCGGCATGCTGGTCGATCTGGCGCTGCTGCGCGCCGCGCTGGCCGGCGTGCGCGACGCGCTCGACCACCGCTTCCTCGATGAGGTGGCCGGCCTCGGCCCGGCCACGCTGGAAAACCTGTGCCAGTTCATCTGGCGCGAGCTGGCACCGCAACTACCGCAACTGGCACGCGTCACGGTGGAACGTCAGGCCTCGGGCGACAAGTGCGCGCTGTGCGCGGCTTGAGCCAGCCGACGTCGGGCCGCGATGCAGTGCGGTGCGTGCTGTGTGCCGTCTGCCTGCTGGCCGGCACGGCCGCACACGCACTGGCACCCGACTTCGACACCGTGCGCAACGCCTGGCGCTCGTCGGAAGCGCGTCTGCTCGACCGTCACGGTGAGCCGCTGGCCGAGGTGCGGGTCGACTTCGACGAACGGCGGCTCGACTGGGTCAGCGCCCGTGCGTTGTCGCAGCCCCTGGTGCGCGCGCTGCTGGTGGCCGAGGACAAGCGTTTTCTGCAGCATGACGGCGTGGACTGGCAGGCGCTGGCCGGGGCCACCTGGGACAACCTTTGGCGCGCGCTCGAAGGCCGCCGGCCGCGCGGCGCGTCGACCCTGACCATGCAGCTGGCCGGCCTGATCGATCCGGCGCTGCGCCTGCAGGGCACGCGCCGCAGCGTCGGCCAGAAGTGGGATCAGGCGGCCGCAGCGCGCCAGATCGAACGACGCTGGAACAAGGCACAGATCCTCGAAGCGTATTTCAACCTGGCACCGTTCCGCAGCGAACTGCGCGGCATCGGCGCCGCCTCGCGCGGCCTGTTCGGCAAGGATCCGGACGCGGTCGATGCGGTCGAGGCGGTGCTGCTGGCCGCGCTGCTGCGCGGCCCGAACGCTTCAGCCAACAAGGTGGCGATGCGTGCCTGCGCGGTGGCCAGGCGACTTGATCCGGCGCCGGACTGCCGCGATATCCGGACGCGTGCCGACGGCGTGCTGTCAAAGCGCTACCACATCGAACCGCGCTGGCAGGACGCCACCGCGCTGGCGCGGCGGCTGCTGCGCGAACCCGGCGAGCAGCGCCCGACCACGCTGGACGCCCGCCTGCAGCGACGCGCCCTGCAGGCGCTGGGCGCCAACCGCGACGACACCTCCGTGGTGGTGCTCGACAACCTGACCGGTGAGGTGCGTGTCTGGGGCGGCGGGCCGGACACTGCCGACACCGTGCTGCAGCGTCAGACGGCCGGCAGCGCATTGCAGCCCTTTATGTATGGCATGGCGATCGAACAGCGCTGGCTGACAGCGGCTTCGGTGCTCGACGACGGCCCGGCCTTCGTCACGCTGCCCCTGCCGCCCGGCGCGCCCGATGGCGAGCCGCGCGGCGCCGTCAGCGTGCGCAGCGCACTGGGCCTCGGCGCCGACATTCCTGCACTGCGCGTGCGCGCGCTGATCGGTGACGACGCGCTGGAGGCCACCCTGCAGGCGCACGGCCTGGCGGCCGTGTCGAAGGGCGGCGCACGCGCCAGTCTGATCGAGCTGGCGAACGCCTACCGCACCTTTGCCAGCGCCGGCCTGTGGAGCCCCTGGCGGCTCGAACCGGTCACTGCGGCCGAGGCGCTTCCCGCGTCTCCGGCGCAACGACTGTGGTCGCCGGCCACGGCCTGGATCGTCGGCGACCTGCTGACGGTGCGTCCAACCGAAGGCGAAGCGACGCCACGGCCTTGGGCGGCATTGATGAATGGCCGATCCGCCGACCGTTCGGTCTGGTGGTCGGTCGGATTCACACGCCACTACACGGTGGCGCTGCGCGCACCACGCCCGGTCGCCGCCACCTGGCTGGCGCTGATCGACACGCTGGACGCGCCTTCATTCGAGCCACCGCCCGAACGCCCGGCCGCGCCACCGGGCGTGGAGCGGGTACGCGTGCAGTTCGAGCCGGCGATCGAAGCGTCCCGCGACGAGTACTTCCTGCCCGGCACCCAGCAGGCTTTCGTCGATGCCGCCGTGCGCGATGTGGCCGGCCGACCGCGCATCGTGCTGCCAGTCAGCGGCGTGAAGCTGGTCAGTGCTGCGCTGCCGGCCAGCCGCCAGACCGTGCTGTTCGAGGCGCGCCCGCCGCTGCCCGGGCTGGTCTGGCTGATCAATGGCGAACACCTGCCGGCAGTTGAAGGCCGGGCGCTGTGGAGCCCGCGCCCCGGCCGGCATCGGCTGGCGCTGCTCGACGCCGCCGGCCTGCAGGTCGAATCGATGGAATTCGAGGTGCGGCTGGACGAGTCCGCCGCAGCGCCCGCACTGCCCTGATCAGAGCGTATGGCTGCGGTCGCCGCGTGCGAAGCCGGTCAGCGATGCGGCAATGCCGCGCGTCATGCAGATCACCTTGAACAACTCGCCCATTTCGGCCGGCGAGGTGAGCTGGTTCACTTCCGCGTTGCGCTTCGCGCGAGCCAGCGGTTCCGGTTCATCCGACAACAGCGCAGGCAGGCCGCAGTTCAGCAGGAAGCTCGCTTGCGAGGTATAGCCGGCGAGCGACAGGCCGGCGTCGAATGCGCTCTGCGCCACCGCTGTGAAGTCGACATGGGCCGTGATGTCGCACAGGCCGGGCATCCACATCGGCTCGGCGTGCGCATGGTGGCGGTAGTGGCACATCAGCGTGCCGGTGCTGCGGTCGGGGTGGTAGTACTCGGCCTGCGGGAAGCCGTAGTCGATCAGCAGCAACGCACCGCGATCGATGCGCCGCGCCCATTCGGCGACCCAGGCGCGACCGGCCAGGCCCAGTTCGGTCTCGTAGCCGGACGGCAGGCCGAGCGCGCGGACCGCGTCGGCCAGCGCCGGCGGGGCGGCGCGCCAGTCCGCTGCGATCTGCCCGCCGCCGTCGAGCACGAGGCCGGTCTCTTCGATGCCCTGCGCCGTGGCGCGGATGCGCTCGACCGGCAAAGCATCGAGCAGTTCGTTGCCGAACACCACGCCACTGAAGCGCTCGGGCAGCCCATCCAGCCATTCGACACGCCCGGCCAGTGCCGGCACTTCGCGCTCGATCAGCGCGCGCTGGCGCTCGCGCAGATCGGCCGACAGTTCAAGGATGCGGTAACTTTCGGGGGCGCGGCCGATGCGCTCGAGTTCGCGCAGCAGATCGGCGGCGAGCCGGCCGCTGCCGGCGCCTGCTTCCAGCAGGTGCGGCGCCGACAGATGCATCAGTTCGGCAAGTTGGGTCGCCAGACAGCGCCCGAACAGCGGCGACAGCTCGGGCGCGGTAACGAAATCGCCGCCGCTGCCGAACTTTTGCAGCGCACCGCTGTAATAGCCGAGGCCGGGCGCGTACAGCGCAAGCGCCATGTAGCGGCTGAACGGCATCCAGCCGCTGTCGGCGATTTCGGCCCGGATCAGCGCCTGCAGGCGGGCGCTGTGGTCGAGGGCGTCGGCGTCGGGAGGGGGCAGATGCACGGGCGGGGACATATGGGCAAAGATTCGGGCGGGCTGCGCATGATGCGGCAACTGACGGGCGCGGCACAATCGGGCAGGGCGACATGAACGACGAACGGGTAGTCTTGATCACCGGCGCGGCGCGTCGGGTCGGCGCGCAAACCGCGCGCACGCTGCACGGCGCTGGCTGGCGGGTGGTGATCCACCATCACCGTTCGACCGGCGAGGCGCATGCGCTGGTCGAATCACTGAATGCACTGCGCCCCGGCAGCGCCGCCGGGCTGGCGGCCGATCTGCTCGATACCGACGGCCTGCCGCCGCTGGTGACGGCGGCCACCGCGCTGTGGGGCCGGCTCGACGCGCTGGTGAACAATGCATCGAGCTTCTTCCCGACGCCGCTGGGCAGCGTGACCGCTCAGGACTGGGACAACCTGGTCGGCAGCAATTTCAAGGCGCCGCTGTTCCTGGCCCAGGCCGCCGCGCCCGAACTGCGGGCGCGCGGCGGCTGCATCGTCAATATTGCCGACATCCACGCCGAACGTCCGCTTGCCGGCTACGCGCTGTACAGCGCATCGAAAGGCGCGCTGGCCACGCTGACCCGGGCGCTGGCGATCGAACTTGCGCCGCAGGTCCGGGTGAATGGCGTGGCGCCGG
Organism: Methyloversatilis sp.; assembly: GCF_030698125.1. GTDB lineage: Bacteria > Pseudomonadota > Gammaproteobacteria > Burkholderiales > Rhodocyclaceae > Methyloversatilis. The sequence continues at coordinate 27,957 of NZ_JAUYNV010000008.1, read as the reverse complement.
GACCGATACAATGGCCGGATGACCCGCTGTTCGACGCAACCGAACGTGCGCGCATCGTCGAACACACCCTGCTCAAACGCGAAGGCTGCCCACAGGACATCGCGCGTACGGTACGCTTCCTGATCGAAGATGCGCCGTACATCACCGGTCAGATCATCGCGGTGGACGGCGGGCGCAGCGCACATCTGTGACGCATGCGGCAGCCATCTGGATGATTGCCGACCAAAAACCGGACAGATCGGGCGCGCATTTGTAAAATGCATTGACAGTCGTTCGCCACTCCGGCCACTCATGAGCTCCCAACAAAAATCTCTTTGCGTGCTGTTCGCTGACGTGTCGGGCAGTACCCGGCTGTACGAAAAGCTCGGGGATGCCGAAGCCCTGCGTGCGGTCGAACGTTGCCTGAACCGCATCCGCCGGGTGATCGACAGCCACGGCGGAAAGGTCATCAAGACCATCGGCGACGAGGTCATGACGACGTTCCCGAGTGCCGACGAAGGCATCCAGGCGGCCTGCGAAATGCAGCACCGCATCACCGACCTGCCGCCGGTATCGGGCGTCAAGCTGGCGATCCGCGTCGGCTTCCATTACGGACCGGCGATCGAGGAAAACGACGACGTGTTCGGCGACACGGTCAATACCGCGGCCCGCATGGCCGGTCTTGCACAGGCCGGTCAGGTGATCACCACCGCCGAAACCCTGTCGTCGCTGACCCTGTCGCTCGCCCCGGCGGTGCGCGAAATCGATGCGCTGACCGTCAAGGGCAAGGCCGAAGACGTGCGGGTGTGCGAAGTGCTGTGGCAGGAAGGCGCCGACCTCACGATGAAGGCGTCAAGCACCGCACCGCTGTACGTGATGGCGCGCCTGTTCGTCAAGTATCGAGAAATCGAGCGCACGCTGGACCCGACGCAAGGCCCGCTCACGCTCGGCCGGGACATGGGCAACGAGTTCGTCATCAAGGATCAGCGCGCCTCGCGCAATCACGCCCGCATCGAGCGCAGGCGCGACAAGTTCGTGCTGATCGACCAGAGCACCAACGGCACCTTCCTGCGCATCGAAGGCGAAAACGAAGTCATCCTGAAGCGCGAGGAAATGATCCTGCGCGGTCACGGCACCATCGGCTTCGGCCACAGCGCGATGGAACAGGGCATCGACCTGATGCAGTTCGAGGTACTGGGCTGACCGGCGCGCCGCCGGACGGCGTCAGATACTGATCCGCTTCAGCATGTCCGGGTCGCGCACCACGGCCTCGCGCCTTGCCGGTGCAGCGTCCATCAGCGCAGCCGGCGGCAGCGTTTCCAGCCGCGCAAGCACCGACGGCTCGCGACACGCCGCCTCGAATTCCAGCGCCACCGCCTCCGGACTGCTCGACACGATGCGCAGACAGTTGCGGCCGAGCTTGCGCGACAGCGGCATCAGGATGCCGGCCTGCACATTCTGGCTGGTTTCGGCCAGTCCGCCCGACATGTCGGCGTTCAGCGCGGCACCCGCCCCGTCCATGCGCAGCACTTCGGTGCCGAGCACTGCCCGCATCGAGGCGATTTCGCGCAGCAGCGCCTGCGCGGTGTCCTGACCCGGCAGTCCGGCAATATCCAGCCTGACCTTGCGGCCGGCGAAGTGGAAGTGACTCAGGAAGAAATCGCGGCTGAACTGCTCGCCGACCCGCTTTCCGATGTCGGCCAGCGCCTTTTCTTCCGACGCCCAGCTGGCACCTTCCGGAATTTCGGTATTCAGATAGACCTCTTCACCGGTCTTGCGGTCGGTGCAGCGGACGGTCCACGAGGTGAGCACCACTTTTTCTATGGTCAGTCCGGACGCCGCCAGCCTGGCGCTCAGTCGCTTGAAGCGCACTTCGCCGTCAATGCTGAAGTCGGCCACCTGCTGGCTGCCCGCATCGTCGTTCCAGGTGCGGAAGCCAAAGCCCTGCACATGCTGCTTCAACATGTTCTCGGCCAGCGGCGAACGCTGCGCGGGGGCGGACGGATCGCCGTCGGCCCAGCGCGATGACACGGCGACCGAAACCTTCGGATCACCGTTGTTGCGGATGAAATCGACCCGTTCGTCTTCCGACATCTGGTTCAACGACTTCTGCACCTGGCGTACGCGCACTGCGGCACGCACGGCGCCTGCCATCAGACCGTCCTTGCCCAGCTCGGGCGGCGCCTCTTCGAGCACCGCCTGGATGAAATCACCGCTGCGACCCAGCAGCTTGTCCTGCAGCAGTGCGTAATGGCTGTTGACCGACTTCGGATCGACGAACAGGGCGACCGCCTTTTCGAGTATCTGGCGCCGCGCGTCGTCGCGCAGTGCGCCCGCCAGCGCAGCCTGATCGTTGGCGAAGCGCGGGTCGGTCGGGTCGGCCAGCCCGATTGCGCTGATCACCGTGACGCCGGGGTCGAGCGCGCGCTCCGGGGTCGCGGCGGCTGTCGAAACAGGCTCGGCAGGCGCCGCGGCCGGTGCGATAGCTTCAGTGGCGGCAGTCGGCGCCGACGTGTCCGCGGCCGGCTGCAGTGCGAACCAGACGCCCGCGCACACGGCGACCAACGCAGCGGCCGCCATCACAAGGGGCAGCGGTCCCCGGCGCGCGGGCGTATTGACGGGGTGAGCGCGGGGCGGCGACTCGATCGCCGGCGCCTGCTTGACCGCCGTTGGCGTTGGCGCTGTCGCTGTCGCTGGCGTTGCAAGCGTCGCATCCGCCTGCGTCACGAGCGTGGCGTCCTCGTCCGACAGGTTGACGACGGTGGCGTCATCGTCGGCGGACGCGACCAGCGCTGCATCGAGTGCCGCGCGGAATGTCGCGGCATCCTGAAAGCGGTCGTCCGGACGTTTGGCGAGCGCCTTGCGCACCACGGCGTCCAGCCGGGCATTGACGTGCACGTTGAGCACCGAAGGCCAGGTCGGATCTTCCTTCAGCACCTTGTGCATGATGGTGGTCAGCGCGCCGGTGAAGGGCTTTTCGCCGGTCAGCAGCTGATACAGCACGACACCCGCAGAAAACAGGTCGCTGCGGCCATCGACCGTCTGCCCCATGAATTGCTCGGGCGACATGTACGACGGCGTGCCGATGACCGTGCCGGTCTGGGTCAGATTCGACGATTCGATCCGCGCGACACCGAAGTCCGCCACCTTCACCGTGTTGTCAGCCAGCAGGATGATGTTCGCCGGCTTGATGTCGCGGTGGGTGACACCATGGCGGTGTGCATGCCCCAATGCGTCGAGCAACTGCCCCATGAGCTGTCCGACCATGGGCAGCGGTATGCGCTCGTCGGCTTCGAACAGATCCTTCAGTTCGCGGCCCTGTACGAACTCCATCGCAATGAAAGCCGTGCCGTCTTCGGCTTCGCCATACTCGTAGATGGCGACGACATTCGGATGGTTGAGCCGTCCGGCTGCCTGTGCCTCGCGCTTGAAGCGCGCAATCACCTCGTCGGCTTCGCTGCGTTCCAGCTGCTCGCGCTTGAGCGTCTTGATGGCGACCCGGCGGTCGATGACCGGGTCGCGCCCTTCATAGACGATGCCCATGGCACCCTGACCGAGCTCGCGCAGGATGTCGTACTTGCCCAGTCTGGCAGGAAGGCTCACGGCTTGTGCTCCGGCAGCAGGTTGCTTACTTGTATTTCGAGTCGATTTCCCAGACTGATTTCTGCACCAGCCGCTGCACCATGCCGTCCAGCGTGATGCCGCCTTCCTGGCTGCTCGACACACCGAGGATGGAGGTGCCCTTGGCGCCGACTTCCATCTTCTCTTCGGTATAGCCCTGCGCCAGCTGTTCCGTGGTGTTTGCGTCGATGATCTTGTAGCGCATGCCGATGATCCACACGCCCGAAGCAGCAGCAGTTTCGACCGATCCGACCGCTTCGCCGGCGGCGTAGCTGCCGCGGCTGCCGCCGAGGATGCTGATGATGTTGCCGATCGCCCGACCGCTGACGCCTTCCTTCGCGGCAGCGACCTGCTCCGCTTTCAGGATGTCGAACTTCACGACGTACTTGGTCGTCTTCAGCTTGCCCTTCTGCAGCATCTTGCGCGCCGAGTCGGGGTCGCCCATCGAGTAGGCCAGCTGGAACTCGCCCAGCAGCGGACCGAGATCGGACCGCTCGAGCACCTTGAAATTGGCCTGCGACAGTTCGAGTTCGCCGAAGTCGGCGATGTTGTTGGACGCGAACTTCTGCGTGAACGTCGCGTTGTTGCTCTTGATTTCGCCCGGGACGACGATGACGGTCGGCCCCTTCTTGTTCTTGTTGCTGTACTCGACAGCCTTGTACATCGCCTTGTCGGCGCTTTCGTTGGCCTTGTCGGAAGTGCTGGTACCGGCCGTCGGCGAAGCGCTCTCGAAGGTCGGTTGTGCAAAAGCCGGCGCCCCGATGCAGGCGAGTGCGACTGCAAGTGCCACCCTGTGGCGCAACATCCCGTGGTTGATAGTCATGACATCCCTTTCATTTGGTCATCCCGATCGATTGCACGCCGGTTCTGCGCCGGCTGGAGATGCTCGGGCCTGAAGGCCGTTGCCCCGTGTGGACTGCCTACTTTCTTTTCTTGCCGCCGCTCGATGCCGCATTCGCGCAATAGCCGCCCAACAGCGTACTCACGACGCCGTCGGCCTTTTCTTCCACCAGCGTACCTGCCATGGCCAGCGTGTCGCTGCCCGAGTATGAGTCGGCCGATGCCTGGGCATCGGACAGCAGCGTACCGTCGGGCTTCATCAGCGCGAAGGCGATCGTCACGTAGACCTCGGGAATGCGGACCACCGGATTCAGCATCGAGCGCGAGGCAATCGTGCCGCGCAGGATGAGTTGGGCGCCCATCTTTTTCGAGGCCGCCAGTGCGGCGTCGGGATCGTTGCGGAAGTAGGCGTCTACTTCTGCCTGGGCGATATGGGCCGTGATTTCCTGCTGGGAATAGGTGCGGATGCCCTGTCTGAGCAGGCGCTTGTTGATTGAATTGAAATGCGGGCTGTAGCGGGCCTGGCTGGCGGTGATGCCTTCGCCGGTGCGCTCGCCCATGACGATCATGATCTTCTTGCGCTTCAGCTCGTCGACACAGCTCGCGGGGAGCGACAGCGCAGTGTGCGAGGCGGCGCTGCGTTCTTCTTCAGCCCGCGCGTCCTTCTCCGCTTCTTCGGAAAAACTGAATGCCGCTGCCATCGACGCGGCTGCAAGGAACGTCACGCCACACAGCAGCCGGATGCCCTTATTGCGATAGCGCAGCACGACGTACCCCGACAGTCGAACACCGCCGGACTATAGCAAAAGGAAATCGCGTCGCCGCGCCCCGTGCGGCACGATTCACCGCGGGTTGTTGCATAAGCCACATCCGCCGGTGCCGAGGTTGCGACACCGGCAACACGGAAGTCAGGCCTTGACGCATTCCGCAATGAAGGATTTTCGGTCTTCGCCCTTGAGTGCCTTGTCCGTGGCTTCGGTGCGGCACTGTTTCTTGCGGTCCTTCAGCGCGCTGGCCTCGTCTGCAGTCAGCGTCGGTTTAGCGGCAGAACCCGACGACAGGCAGCCGCTCATGAAGCTGCGGCGTTCGTCGCCCTTGAGGGCCTTCTCTTTCGCTTCAGCGTTGCAGGCCTTCATCTTCTCCTGCTGCGGCCCGGCGATGGCGGCGGTCGACGAGACGAACAGGAAAGCGGCTGACAGGGCGGTCAGCGCCGAGGTAAAACGGTATGCGGACATGATGTACCTCCTCACGACAACAATGAATGAAAATGCGAATCGACTGACATAAGTCAGTCGATTCGCATGATATTCGCATGTCATCGAACAGGGAAGTTCTGTTTCAGCCCTCGTCGCCACCGAGCGCGCGACGCTGACGCTCAACGAATTCGAGCGTCGAGTCGATGCCGCGGAAGCGCAGGATCGTGACGCGTACGGCCGCTTCGACGAGCACGGCCAGATTGCGTCCGGCTGCCACCGGTATGACGACCTTGCGTATCTTCACGCCGAGGATGTCCATCACCTCGTTGTCGAGCGGCATGCGCGTGGCTTCAGGCAGACCGGTCACCTGCTTCTGCAGGTGCACGACCAGCTGCAGCTTCATCTTCCGCCGACAGGCGGTCTCGCCGAACACGGTGCGGATGTTCAGCACACCAAGCCCGCGGACCTCGAGAAAGTCCTTCAGCAGTTCGGGGCAGCGCCCTTCGAGCACGGTGGGTGCGATGCGCGAGATTTCCACGCAGTCGTCGGCAACCAGCCCGTGACCGCGCGAAATCAGTTCGAGTGCAAGTTCGCTCTTGCCGACGCCCGAATCACCGGTGATCAGCACACCCATGCCGAGCACATCCATCGACACGCCGTGCAATGTGGTCTGGTCGGCCAGTTCGCGCGCGAGATAGGCGCGCACCTGGTCGATGACCGATGCCGCGCTGCGTTGAGTCGTGATGAGCGGAATGCCGTGCTCCGCACAGCCGGCACGTATCGTTGCCGGTGGCTGGGCGCCGTCGGCGACGATGAAGGCCGGCGGATGGGCTTCAAGCAGCGCGCCGACGATGTCCTCGACCTTGCGCGGGCTGACGTTTTCGACCCACAGGATTTCCGGCACGCCGATGACCTGGATGCGCCGGGTGTGAATGGTATTGAGGTGGCCCACCAGATCGGCGGGCGACAGGCCGATCTGGTCGGCAACGATCAGCGTGTTGCCGTCGCCGCACTGCCACTGCAGGCGAAGACGATCGCGATTGTCCTCAAACAGCCGCGCGACGCTGAGCTTCCGCATGCACCGGTTGCCAGGTAGTGAAAAGAGTGTGGATGGCGGCGGCGGCGTCGGCCTGAAGCAGCTGCTCGCGGAACGCCTTGTCTGCAAACATTTGTGCCAGCTCTGACAATATCTGCAGATGCAGTTCGGTCGCCTGTTCGGGCACCAGCAGCACGAACAGAAGATTGACCGGTCGTCCGTCCGGCGCATCGAAGGCGACGGGAGTATCCAGGCGGACAAACCCGCCGATGGCTTCCTTCAGACCCTTGATGCGGCCGTGCGGGATTGCAACGCCCTGACCGAGACCGGTGGAGCCGAGCTTTTCCCGTGCGAACAGGCTGTCGAACACCTGACTGCGGGCAATACCCTGATGGTTCTCGAACAGCAGGCCGGCCTGTTCGAACACACGTTTCTTGCTGCTCGCCTCAAGGCCGATGCAGACATTCGAAACGGGCAACAGTTTGGCGATGAGCGTCATGTCAGGGGTTACTCCGAACACGCGGCAGGCGCGATCACCGGATTATCGGAAATCGCGCCGTGAAGTTGATTGCACTGCAACAAGGCGTTGGATTATACGCTCGTGACAGTTGGCAATCGTGTCATTCTGCCGCTTGGTGCTTGACCGACTCGCGGGTGTGTTCGTTCGATTTTTCCTTGTGTTTGAGCACCTGACGATCGAGTTTGTCCATCAGGTTGTCGAGCGTGGCGTACATGTCTTCACTTTCGGCTTCCACAAAGATGTCGCGGCCACGCACGTGCAGCGTGACTTCCGCCTTCTGTCGCAGCTTTTCGACCGTCAGGATCACGGAAACGCTTGTTACGTGGTCGAAATGGCGGATCACGCGTTCGAGCTTCGACTCGATGTAGTCGCGGATCGGCTGCGTCACTTCAAGATGATGGCCGGTGATGGTGAGGTTCATGCTGCCTCCTGTCGTTGCGGGACGATATATGCGTGACGGTCCGGGCGTTCTTCGTTGAACGCGCTAGATCGCCTTGCGCACGCTGACCGGCGGGATGTTGAGCGATTCGCGGTATTTGGCGATTGTGCGCCGCGCAACCACGATGCCCTGCTGACCCAGTATTTCCGCAATGCGCGAGTCCGACAACGGACGCTTGGCATCCTCGGCAGCCACCAACTGGCGGATGAGTGCGCGGATTGCGGTGGCTGAGCAGGCCCCGCCGCTTTCGGTGGCCACATGGCTGCCGAAAAAATATTTCAGTTCGAACAGGCCGCGCGTCGTCGCCATGTACTTCTGCGACGTCACGCGAGAAATGGTGGATTCATGCAGTTCCAGCGTCTCAGCGATCTCGCGCAGCGTCAGCGGCCGCATCGCGACCTCGCCGAACTCGAAGAACTGGCGCTGGCGTTCGACGATGGCCTGCGATACGCGCAGGATGGTGTCGAAGCGCTGCTGGACATTCTTGATCAGCCACTTGGCCTCCTGCAGCTGGCCGGACAGGCCGCTGCCGCGCTGGCCCTGCAGGATTTCCGCATACAGCCGGTTGATGCGCAGACGCGGCATGGCATCCGGATTGAGCAGAGCCGTCCATTGGCCGCGCACCTTGCGCACCACCACGTCGGGCACGATGTAGCGCGCATCGATCGGCGCAAACTGTGCGCCCGGACGCGGGTTGAGCGAGCGGATCAGGCTCTGCGCGGCACGCAGCAGCTCTTCGTCGCAGCCCACTGCGCGGCGGATCTTGGCGAAGTCGCGCGCGGCCAGCAGATCGATGTGCTGGTCGATGATGACGCGGGCAAGCGTCGACACTTCGTCGGTCGGCAGGAAGTTGAGCTGCATCAGCAGGCATTCGCGGGGGTCGCGCGCCGCCACGCCGGGCGGGTCGAAGTTCTGCAGCTGGCGCAGTGCGATCGACAGGTCGTCGAGGTCGATATCGGCCTCTTCCGGCAGCAGCTCGACCAGTTCATCCAGCCCCTGGTTCAGGTAGCCGTCATCGTCGAGCGCTTCGATCAGCAGGCGGATCAGATAGCGGTCGCGCTCGCTCATCTGCGACAGCGCGAGCTGGCCGCACAGGTGATCCCTCAGCGATGTGCCTGCCGCCTGCACATCCTGGTAGTCGCCGTCGTCATCGTCGCCGCCGCTGCGCGTCCCGTAGTTGCCACCTTCGCCCGACCATTCGTCCATGTCGGCACTGCCCGTGCCTTCCGGAGCGCGCTCGTCTGCACTGGCCTGGGTGCTTTCCTGCGGCGCGTCACGCACCTCGGTCACGCTCTCGGGCGGCGGCTGGAAGCTGGCGGTGGCATCGGGCTCGTCACGCTCGAGCATCGGATTCTCATCGAGGAAACGTTCGATTTCCTGATTGAATTCGATGGTCGACAGCTGCAGTAGCCGGATCGACTGTTGCAGCTGCGGCGTCAGCGCAAGATGCTGGGAAAGTTTGAGTTGCAGCGACTGCTTCATGGTGTGCAAATTTCGGCGGGCTACAGGCGGAAATGCTCGCCCAGATAGACCTTCCTGACACTTTCGTTATACACGATTTCGTCCGGACGGCCGCTCGCCAGCACCTCGCCTTCGTTGATGATGTAAGCCCGGTCACAGATGCCCAGCGTTTCCCGCACGTTGTGATCGGTGATCAGCACGCCGATGCCGCGCTCCTTCAGGAAACGGATGGTTTTCTGGATGTCGATCACTGCGATCGGATCCACGCCGGCGAACGGTTCGTCGAGCAGGATGAAGCGTGGCGACGTGGCCAGTGCGCGGGCAATTTCGACCCGGCGCCGTTCGCCACCCGACAGCGCCACGGCCGCACTCTTGCGCAAGTGGGCAATGCCCAGTTCGTCCAGCAACTCTTCCAGCCGCTGCGCGCGCACCCGCGCATCCTTCTCGTTCAGTTCCAGGATGGCGAGGATGTTTTCCTCGACGTCCAGCTTGCGGAATACCGAGTTTTCCTGCGGCAGATAGGACAGGCCCTGATGCGCCCGCCGGTGTATGGGCAGGTGCGTCAGCCGCTCGCCATCGAGGTTGATCTCGCCGCCATCGGCGCTCACCAGGCCGACGATCATGTAGAAACAGGTGGTCTTGCCAGCACCATTCGGTCCGAGCAGGCCAATCACTTCGCCGCTGCCAACCTCGAAGGACACATCCTTCACGACCGGGCGCGATTTGTATTTCTTGCGCAGCCGCTCAACCTTGAGCCGGCTGGCACTCCGGTTTTCAGTCATCGTTGTCGGGTTGTTCGCGCAGTACCTTGCGTATGCTATCGGCGGAAAAACCGCGTGATTGAAGAAATCTGGCCTGCCGGGCCCAGGCTTTCGCATCCTGCGGTGCGGCATCGAACCGGCGCGCCCACACTGCACGCGCCCGAACGGTCTCATCCTGTTCCAGTGAAGCCAGCGCAGCGCCCGCATCCTCTTCCGGTACGCCACGCAGTTTCAGTTCGTGTTGCAGTCGGCGCGCGCCGAAACGGGTCGCACGTGACGACACGAATTGTTCCGCAAAACGCGCATCCGAAACGAGGCCACATTCCTCGAAACGGGTCAGCAGCGCGGCGATGTCGTTCTCGTCGCCATCCCCGGACAGTTTCCGCACCAGTTCCGCGCGACTGTGATCACGCCGCGCGAGCAGGCGCAGGGCCTTCTCGCGCAGGCTTGCACTCACGCAGCTTCTTCCCGTCCGGCGACCACGGCGCCCATTTCCGGCATGCCGCACGCCACGCGCACCTTGTTCTCGATTTCGCGTGCCATGACCGGATTGGCGCGCAGGAACTCGCGCACGTTGTCCTTGCCCTGGCCGATGCGTTCGGTGCCGTAGGAATACCAGGCACCCGACTTCTCGACGAACTTGTGCAGCACGCCCAGTTCGATGATTTCGCCTTCGCGCGAAATGCCCTCGCCGTAAAGGATGTCAAACTCGGTTTGCTTGAACGGCGGCGCGACCTTGTTCTTCACCACCTTGACGCGGGTTTCCGAGCCGATCACCTCCTCGCCCTTCTTGATCGCACCGATGCGGCGGATGTCGAGGCGGACCGAGGCGTAGAACTTCAGCGCATTGCCGCCGGTGGTCGTTTCCGGATTGCCGAACATGACGCCGATCTTCATCCGGATCTGGTTGATGAAGATGACCATCGTGTTGGTGCGCTTGATGCTCGCCGTCAGCTTGCGCAGCGCCTGACTCATCAGGCGGGCCTGCAGGCCGGGCAGCGAATCGCCCATTTCGCCCTCGATTTCGGCCTTCGGCGTCAGCGCGGCGACCGAGTCGATGACGATCACGTCCACGCCGCCGGAACGCACCAGCATGTCGACGATTTCAAGTGCCTGCTCGCCGGTGTCGGGCTGGGAAATCAGCAGGTCGCTGACGTTGACGCCGAGCTTGCCGGCGTACTGCACGTCGAGCGCGTGTTCGGCGTCGATGAAGGCCGCCGTGCCGCCGACCTTCTGCATTTCGGCGATGACCTGCAGCGTCAGCGTGGTCTTGCCCGATGATTCCGGACCGTAGATTTCAACCACGCGCCCGCGCGGCAGGCCGCCGATTCCAAGCGCGATGTCCAATCCCAGCGACCCGGTCGATACGGCCTGGATGTCGTTTTCGAGCTGGCCGTCGCTCATGCGCATGATCGAGCCCTTGCCGAACTGCTTCTCTATCTGAGCCAGCGCTGCCGCGAGCGCCTTGGCCTTGCTGTCGTCCATGCGGAATCCTTTCGTTTGCTTTCGGTCGATTATGGCACAGTTCTTGCCACGTTCTTTCAGGTCTGTACTGCCTGCAAAGCCAGCAGCACAGTCAGTGTATGACGTACGGATAGGCGGCGTACGGTTTCGCGGCCGCCGTCGAAATGACGCGTTTCGCTGCGTTCGACTCCACCTTTCACGGCCCAGCCGAAGCACACGGTGCCGACCGGTTTACCCGGTGTCGCACCGCCCGGACCGGCAATGCCGGTGACCGACACGGCGACCGTCGCGGCCGAGCGGGCCAGCGCGCCGCGCACCATGGCCAGCGCGACCGGCTCGCTGACTGCACCGTGTGCGGCCAGCAGGTCGACCGGCACGCCGAGCAGGCGCTGCTTCGCAGCGTTCGAATAGGTCACGAAGCCGCAGTCGAACCAGCCCGAACTGCCGGCGGTGGCGGTCAGCACTTCAGCCACCCAGCCTCCGGTGCACGATTCCGCGCTGACGATGATGTGTCCGGACGCGACACACGCTGCGCCGACTGCAGCCGACAGCGCGTCGAGCTCGTCGTCCATCACGCGAAGCGTTCCAGCAGCAACTTGCCCAGCGCCAGCGACACCATGGCGAACAGGGCTGCAATCAGGTCGTCGAGCATGACACCGAAGCCGTTCTTCATGTGGATATCGACCCAGCGCGCCGGCGGCGGCTTGAAAATGTCGAACAGGCGGAACGCGAAGAAGGCCGCAAGCTGCCAGAAGAAGTCGGGCGGCGTCACCCACAGCACGAGCCAGAAGGCGACAATTTCGTCCCATACGATGGCGCCGTGGTCGGGCACGCCGAGGTCACGGCCGGTGCGCTGACAGGCCAGCGAACCGATGATGAAGGCGATCAGCAGGAAGACGCCGAAGGCGGCGTCGGAAAACTGCGGCTTGATCAGCAGATAAAGCGGCCAGGCCGCCAACGTGCCCCAGGTGCCGGACGCAAACGGCACCAGGCCACTGCCGAAGCCGCAGGCCAGCATGTGGGCCGGATGGGCCAGAAAGCCGAAGCCGGGCGGAACGGAGGTCTTGATCATCGCTTCAGGAAAAGTGGTCGTAGCCGCGATGCGCGACCGGCAGTTCGCACCCCTGCGCGTCGATCAGGCTGACATCGCCGGCGCGGCCGACGCACATCGCACCGATGCGGGTCAGCGGCAGCGACAGGGATTCGGACAGCTGGCGCAATGCATCGTGCGCGCTGCGCGGCGCGCAGAACAGCACTTCGTAGTCGTCGCCGCCGGCCAGCAAGGCGCGGCGAACAGTTGCCTCATCCGCGCAGGCGGCGCGCAGCGATGGCCAGGGCAAGGCAGCGTCCTCGACCACGGCATGCAGGCCGCTGGCTGCGGCGATGTGACCCAGATCGGCCAGCAGGCCGTCGGAAACGTCGATGGCCGCGCTCGCAACGCCCTGCAGGGCGCGTCCGAGCGCCACCCGGGGCAGCGGCTTTTCCAGCGCAGCGATGCATTCGTCGCGACGTGCGTCCGTCAACCGCAGGCGGCCGAGCGCGTCGGCCAGCCCCAGCGCAGCCCGGCCCGGCTGGCCGGACACCCAGATATCGTCGCCGTCCTGCGCACCACTGCGGCGCAGCGCCTTGCCGGTCGCCACTTCGCCGAACGCCGTCACGCACAGCGTCAGCGGGCCGCGCGTCGTGTCACCGCCGATCAGGTCGACACCATATATATATGCACACTCGAAGAATCCGTCGGACAAGGCGGCCAGCCATGCGTCGTCGACCTCTGGCAGCGACAGGGCGAGCGTGACCCAGCGCGGGGTGGCTCCCATGGCGGCGAGGTCGGACAGGTTGACCGCCAGCGTCTTCCAGCCAAGTCGGCGCGGATCGGTATCCGGGAGGAAGTGGGTGCCGCAAACCAGCATGTCGCTGGTGACGGCCAGTTCGCAGCCGGGCGACGGCGCGACCAGCGCACAGTCGTCGCCCGGACCGAGCGCATCGCCACGCATCGGCCGGATGAAGTGGCGGCGGATCAGCTCGAATTCCGGGCTCACCGGACTCACTGGAACAGCGACTACCGACGTGGACGGTTGCGTGCCGCCTCGACTTCCACCGCGCGCAGTTGCGGCGCCAGCTTGTCGAGTACGCCATTGATGAACTTGTGGCCATCCGAGCCACCGAAATCCTTCGCCAGTTCGATCGCTTCGTTGATCACGACGCGGTACGGCGTGTCGATCTGGTGCGCCAGTTCGAAGGTCGCCACCAGCAGGATGGCGTGCTCGACCGGCGACAGCTCGCCGACCGGCCGGTCGAGGTGACTGCCGAACTGGACGCGCAGTGCGTCGGCCTTGTCGTGCGCGCCATTGAGCAGCGCGCGGAACAACTTGCGGTCGACCTTCGTGAAGCCTTCGTCATCGCTCAGGTGCGCGTCGATCGCCGGCAGGTCATTGCCGGACAGCAACCACTGGTAAATGCCCTGTACCGCGAATTCGCGTGCCAGACGGCGGCCCGATTTGCGCGGTGCGTCGGCGGTCTTGATGTCGACGGTGTCGGAGTTGTTGTCCATGGATCAGTCTGTCAGTGTGGCGATCAGGCGGGCCATTTCGACCGCGGCGCGGGCGCAGTCGGCGCCCTTTTCGTGCATGCGGGCAAGCGCCTGGTCATCGTCTTCGGTGGTCAGCACGCCGTTGGCAATCGGCACGCCGGTCTTGAGCTGCACGTCGGACACGCCGCGCGCCATTTCGTTGGACACGATTTCGAAGTGGTAGGTCTCGCCGCGGATGACTGCACCGAGCGCGACCAGCGCGTCGTACTTGCCGGACAGCGCAAGCCTTTGAAGTACCAGCGGAAGTTCCAGCGCACCGGGTACGCTCACGATCAGCGTGTCGGCCGGCGCCACGCCCAGCGTGCGCAATTCGGCGCAGCAGGCCGACAGCAGACCGCTGCCGATGTCCGGGTTGAAGCGGGCCATCGCAATGGCGACACGCAGGCCCTTGCCGTCGAGGTTTTCGGCGATTTCGGGGATGTCATTGAAGCGCGGCATGGAGGTTCTCGCTTGCTGAGTCAGTCGGTCAGGTAGCCGGCCAGTTCGAGGTCGAAGCCGGCCATGCTCGGAATCTTGCGCGGGTTGGCCAGCAGCCGCATCTTGCGCACGTTCAGCGCACGCAGTATCTGCGCGCCGACGCCGAAGGTGCGGGCGTCCCAGCGCACGGCGGGCGCAGCGCCCGGATCGTCGAGCAGTCGGCGCAGCTCGGCATCGGTTTCGGTCCGGCGCAACATCACGATGACGCCACGGCCGGCGTCGTTGATGATCTGCATCGAGCGGTCGATGCTGAAACTGTGGCGCGGGCTGTCGCCGTCGAGAAAATCGAGCACCGATATCGGTTCATGCACGCGCACCAGCGTTTCGACGTCGGGATCGATGTCGCCCTTGACCATGGCGAGATGGATTTCGCCGGTGGTCGTGTCTTCGAAGCCGTGCAGCATGAAGCCGCCATAGGCGCCATTGACCTCGCGCCGCGACACTTCGCGCACCAGCGCTTCGGTGGCTGCGCGCCATGCGATCAGGTCGCGGATGGCACCGATCTTCAGGCTGTGTTCCTGTGCGAAGGTGATCAGGTCGGGCAGACGCGCCATCGTGCCGTCGTCCTTCAGGATTTCGCAGATCACCGCCGCCGGCTCAAGCCCCGCGAGTTGGGCCAGATCGCAGCCGGCTTCAGTGTGGCCGGCGCGGATCAGCACGCCGCCCTTCTGTGCAGTCAGCGGAAAGATGTGGCCCGGCATCACGATGTCGTCGGGCTTCGCGTTGCGCGCCACGGCGACCTGGATGGTGCGCGCGCGGTCGTGCGCCGAAATGCCGGTGGTCACGCCGGTCGCCGCTTCGATCGACGCGGTGAAAGCGGTGCCGTGCGGCGTGCGGTTGTGGCGCACCATCTGTTCCAGCCCGAGCTGGCGGCAGCGCTCTTCGGTCAGCGTCAGGCAGACCAGGCCGCGGCAGTGCTTGACCATGAAATTGATCGCTTCCGGGGTGACGAATTCGGCCGCCAGCACCACATCGCCCTCGTTTTCGCGATCTTCCTCATCGACCAGGATGACCATGCGGCCGGCCTTGATGTCGGCGATGATGTCCTGCACCGGTGCCAGTGCGCTCATGCGTTGTCTCCTGCAGCCATCATGCGCTCCGCGTAGCGGGCGATCAGGTCGATTTCCAGATTGACGCGGCTGCCGGCGGCGAGCGCGCGCAAGGTCGTCACCGCGACGGTGTGCGGAATCAGATTGATCGAAAACTCGCAGCCCTCGTCGACATCGGTCACGCGATTGACCGTCAGGCTGACGCCCTGCACCGTGATTGAGCCCTTGCGCGCGATGTAGCGCGCCAGCGGCCGCGGCGCGACGATGACCAGTTCGTGCGATTCGCCGATCCGGGTGAAGCTGCGCACCACGCCCACGCCATCGACGTGACCGCTGACCAGGTGGCCGCCCAGCCGGTCCGACAGGCGCAGCGCCTTTTCAAGATTGACTTCGCCCGGCGCGTCCAGCCCGACCGTGCACGCCAGCGTTTCCTTCGACACGTCGAACAGCGCGAGCCGGCCGTCGATGGCAACCACGGTCAGGCAGACACCGTTGTTGGCGATGGAATCGCCGACGATGACGTCGTCGAGTCCGAGACCGTCGGTGTCCACGGTCAGACGGACGCCCTGCTCAAGCGGGGCGATATGGGTGATGCGGCCGGTGGCGGCCACGATGCCGGAAAACATGGGAGAGGGACGTGAGCTGCGAAAGAAAGCGGATTTTACGCGATCAACGCGAGCCGCTGGCGGCGATCGCGCGGCCCAGCGTCGACGAGAAGGGCCCGGCCGGCACGAAACCGACCACCCGCGTCCCGGCAATCTCCTGTCCCGACCGGTCAAAGAACAGGATGCCGGGCGGCCCGAACAGCCCGAATCGCTTCAGCAGCGCCTGGTGTTCGGCGGAATTGGCGGTCACGTCTGCCTTCAGCAGCGTCATGCCCGCCATCTGCGCCGCAACCTGCGGGTCGCTGAAGGTGAAACGTTCCATTTCCTTGCAGCTGACACACCAGTCGGCATAGAAATCGAGCATGACCGGTGCCGTGGCCGCAGCCAGACGGGCATCCAGTTCGGCCGCGCTGCCGACCGGCTGGAACGCGGGTGCCGCGGACGCCGCTGCAGCACCACCGCGCAGCACCGCCAGCGGCTGCAACACGTCGCGCGAACCCGCCGCCGCACCGATCAGCAGGCTGGCACCGGCCAGCAACGCGATCACACCAACGCCCTTCCACAGCTTGTGCCAGCCGCTGGCGTGCGCCGGCAGCGGGTCGAGTGCGTGCAGATAGATGCTCGATGCGATCAGCAGCGCCGCCCAGGCCAGCATGGTCACCAGCCCGGGCAATACCGGCGAGGCGATCCAGATGGCGGTGGCCAGCAGCAGCACGCCGAAGAAGCGTTTCACGCCTTCCATCCACGGTCCGGTGTGCGGCAGCAGCGAACGCGAAGCCACGCCGACCGCGATCAGCGGCACGCCCATGCCGAGCGCCATGGCGAACAGCGCCAGCCCTCCGAGCACGGCGTCGCCGCTCTGCGCGATGTACAGCAGTGCACCGGCCAGCGGTGCCGCCACGCAGGGGCCGACGATCAGCGCAGACGCCGCGCCCATGAGCAGCAGGCCGCCGATCGAGCCGCGCTGGTGGTTCGCCGTGTCGGACAGGCGCGACTGCAGCGCAGTCGGCAGTTGCAGCTCGTAGAAGCCGAACATCGACAGCGACAGCACGACGAACACCAGCGCAAAGCCGCCCAGCACCCAGGCGTTCTGCAGCGCAGCCGACAGCAGCGTGCCGGACAGACCCGCCGCCACGCCGGCCAGCGCATAGGTCACCGCCATGCCCAGCACGTAAGCTGCCGACAGCGCGAAAGCGCGGCTGCGCGAAATGTGCGCGCCATGGCCGACGATGATGCCGGACAGGATGGGCACCATGGGCAGCACGCAGGGCGTGAAGCTCAGCAGCAGCCCGAAACCGAGGAAGCTCACCGCGATCAGCCACAGATTGCCGCTGCGCATCAGGCCGGCGACCATCGACGACTCGTCGCCAGCCGGCGCGGCGGCTGGCTGAGCCTGCGACGCTGCGGGTGCCGCCGGTTCCGCAACCGGCGGCTCGCTGCGCCCGCCGAGCCCGCGCAGGCGGTCAAGCACCGAAGCGCCGGCCGCCTCGTCAAATCCGGCCACACTCACCCGCACCCCCGGGTTGGCCGGATCCAGCACCAGTGTCTGTTCGGACGGCGGATAGCAGATGCCGGCGTCGGCGCAGCCCTGCGAACGCACGGTCAGCATGATCGGCATGTCGGGCGTGGAGCCGAGCGGCAGCCGGATCGGCAGTACGCCGCGGTGCACCTCGACATCGCCGAAGATTTCGTCCTTCTTCATCTTGCCGGGCGGGATGTCGGCCGGGCCGAGCGCCGCCTGCTCGGCCGCGAAGCCGAACTTGTCGCGATACAGGTAGTAGCCGTCGGCGATGTCGAAGCGCACTTCGACCGTCGTCGCATCCACCACTGTTGCGGACAGCCGGAACGCCTGCTCGAGCGGCAGCAGCGCGGGCTCGGCCCGTACGAAAGCGCCGACCGACAAGGTCAGCGCGAAGCACAGCATGTGAAACAAGCGGGGCAGCATCGCGATCATCGGTGGCGCTTCACGGGCGGACGGAACATCGGTGGGAAAGTCATTTGTCAGGCGCTCGGGGCAGCGGGTCGGGTGCACTCACCGACCCAGGTCAGGTAGTCATCCAGCCCGCACTCGACCGGCACGGCAATGATTTCGGGCAGGTCATAAGGATGGGCGGCGCGCAATGCGGCTGCCAGCGCATCGTAGGCGAGTGCGCTCGTCTTGATGGTCAGCGGCACTTCCTGCGCGTCCTCGACCGCACCCTGCCAGCGATAGATGGACCGGACCGGCGCACCGATGCTGACACAGGCGGCCAGCCCGCGCTCCACCAGATCGCGCGCGATGCGCGTGGCCGCCGCTTCGTCGGGCAGCGTGGTCAGCACCAGCAGCATGCGTGCGTCGCTCATTGTCCGCCTGGCGCGGTGGCGCGCCACCAGCGTTCGATCAGCAGGCGCAGCACGTGCAGCCGGCCGTGGAAGAAGTGGTCCGCTTCGCCCAGCACGCTGACCGGCAGGTTCTGCGGCGCGGCCCAGGCCAGCACATGCGCCAGCGGCACGACCTGATCGCGCTCGCCGTGGATCACCAGCGCATCCTCGCGCACCGGACCCGGCGCGTAGTGGCGAATGCCTTCGACCGATCCGGCAGCCAGCCCGACCAGCACCATGCCGGCGACCGGCGCGCCGCGGGCGGCCAGCGCGTCGGCCACCCGGGTCGTCACGTAGGCGCCGAAGGAAAAGCCGGCAACGATGACCGGCAGATCGCCGAAACGCGCCCGCGCATGCTCGATCACCGCCAGCTGGTCGTCGGTTTCACCGCGACCTTCGTCGTGCGTGCCTTCGGTCCTGCCGACGCCGCGGAACTGCGCCCGCAGCGCGACGCAACCCAGTTCGCGCAGCGCGCGCGCCACTGTCAGCACCACCTTGTTGTCCATCGTGCCGCCGTACAGTGGGTGCGGATGACCGACCAGCGCGATGGCGCGCGGCGCGCCGTCCGGCAGTTCGGTCAGCGTTTCGATCGTGCCGACCGGGCCGGCGATCACGCCGCGTTCGGACTGTATGCGTGCGTTCATCACACTTTCAACCGCTCGACCACGCGGTCATTGACCAGATGTTCTTCGATGATTTCGTCGATGTCTTCCTGATCGACGTAGGTGTACCAGACCGCTTCCGGGTAGATCACCATGACCGGGCCTTCGCTGCAGCGGTCGAGACAGCCCGCCATGTTGACGCGCGCCTTGCCTTCGCCCGACAGGCCGAGCGCCTTGACGCGCTTCTTGGCGTAGTCGCGCAACCCGGCCGCGCCCAGGCTGTTGCAGCACTGCTCACCTTCGGACCGCTGGTTGCAGCAAAAAAACACATGGTGCTTGAAGTGGCTCATCGGCCGGTCTCCGGATGTGTAAGGAGTCGTGTGCGGAAGGTCGTCAGACCGTGATTATCGGTGATCGTGGGCGGCATGTCGGCTGCGTCCTTCACGCGCCTGCAGCGCCATCAGGTAAGGCAGGGCGAAATATGGCCACAGCGCCGACGCCAGTCGCGTCAGACCGCTGAAATTGAAAAAGTGGCCGGCGCGCCACGCATCCGACACCGCCGACGGATAAGGGTTGTACGGCGCGAGATTCACCAGCGCGACACCCGCCAGCAGCGCCAGCGCGGCCAGCGCGAAACGCAGCGTGGCCGGCAGCCACAGCACGATGCCCAAAGCCAGAGTGCCCGCCACCAGACCGGCCAGCGCTCCAGGCGTCGCCCACAGCCAGGCACCGCCGGCGGGCACCAGCACCGCCCCCGAACCCGCCTTGATCGCCAGCGCGACGACGAAGCCGCTGGCCAGCAGCCACAGGCTGCGCGCGCGCATGCTGTGCCAGCCGATCACGCCCACGCCGACCATGGCGCAGATACAGGCACCGATCTCGACCGCGCGGTAGCGGTGTGCGGTGAAATCGACCGGTGGCGGCAGGCCGAGCAGATCGCGCAGGTCACCCAGACCGAACAGCGGCGTGTCCGGATCGATCTGTGCCACCCACCACAGACACAGCAGCACCAGCGCAATGTCGCCGGTGTGGCCGCGCACGATGCGCCGCGTACGCCAGCGGGCAAGCGCACCGCCGTCATTGAGCGCGCCGCCCCAGCGCCAGCCGATCAGCGCGCCGATCGCCGCACCCACCATGTTGGACAGCACGTCCAGATTCGACGGCACACGACTCGGCAGGTAGTGCTGCAGCACTTCCAGACTGATCGACAGCCCGGTCGCCAGCACGATCGCCAACATCAGTGCGGGCGTGCGGCGCAGCCGGGGCGCCGCGGCCGGCACCAGCAGGAAACCGAGCGGCAGGTAACCCAGCGCGTTGGCGACGACGTCGAAGCGCGTCCAGTAGCGCGGCCAGGGCGCCGTCAGAAAATCCAGCAGCCGGTCGCCGGCATCGCGGAACTCGCCCAGCGGGTGCAGGCTGGCATAGGTGATCAGGAGCGCCCACGCGACCGCGAGGTGGCGCGCCAGCTGGGTGGTGTGCGGGCCGGAGCGGATCATGCCAGCAGCGCGGCCAGTGCCACGTAGCGCGCGCCCTTGCCCAGCCCCATCATCAGCGCGCTGCGCCAGGGCGGCAGGCGCAGCCAGCCGGCTGCGACGCACAGCGCATCGCCGACGAACGGCGTCCACGACAGCAGCAGCACCGGCGTGCCGTGCCGGCGCACGAATTCGAGTCGTTCCGGCAGCGCCCGGCCCGGAATCAACCGCCCCATCCAGTAGCTGGCCATGCCGCCGGCCGTATTGCCCAATGTGGCAAGCAGCACGGCTGCCTCGCGCTGTTCCGGATGCGCCGTGACGACGGCCATGAACATCGGCTCGGAGCCGACCGGCAGTATCGTCGCCGCGAGAAAGCTGGCGATGAACAGGCCACCCAGGCTGGCTTCGGCGCCGGGCATCCAGTCCATCATTGCCATTCGGTGCGCGTGCATGGCATTTGCCGGCAGAGCGCGCGCGCTGCTAGGCTTGCGCCCCTGTGCGCCGGCCATTCCCGCGACGGCGCGCGCAAGGCTGTATCCCCATCATGCACATCGACTACCTCGAAAAGATCCTGAACGCGCAAGTGTACGACGTGGCGATCGAAACGCCGCTCGACCTCGCCCCGAACCTGTCGCGGCGCATCGGCAACACGGTGCTGTTCAAGCGCGAAGACATGCAGCCGGTGTTCTCGTTCAAGCTGCGCGGCGCCTACAACAAGCTGGCCAACATGACGCCGGAGGCGCGCGCGCGCGGTGTCATCTGCGCCTCGGCCGGCAATCACGCCCAGGGCGTGGCACTGTCGGCGGCAAAGCTGGGCTGCCGGGCGGTCATCGTCATGCCGACGACTACGCCGCGCATCAAGGTCGATGCGGTCGCAGCGCGCGGCGGCGAGGTGGTGCTGGCGGGCGAATCCTACGACGAAGCCTACGCCCATGCGCGCACGCTCGAAGCGGAACAGGGCCTGACCTTCGTACACCCCTTCGACGATCCGGACGTGATCGCTGGTCAGGGCACGATAGGGGTGGAAATCCTGCGTCAGCACCCGAAGCCGATCGATGCCGTGTTCTGCTGCGTCGGCGGCGGCGGGCTGGTGGCGGGTGTCGCTGCATATATAAAGCGGCTGCGGCCGAACACCCGGATCATCGGCGTGGAGGCATCGGATGCCGATGCGATGGCGCAGTCGCTGGCGGCCGGCCGGCGCATCCAGCTCGACAGCGTCGGGCTGTTCGCCGACGGCGCGGCCGTCAAGCTGGTCGGCGAAGAAACCTTCCGGCTGGCGCAGCAATACGTCGATGAAATGGTGCTGGTCGATACCGACGCCATCTGCGCGGCGATCAAGGACGTGTTCGAAGACACGCGCTCGATCCTCGAACCGGCCGGCGCGCTCGCGGTGGCCGGTGCCAAGGCCTGGGCCGCCAAGAACAATGTGAAGGGCGCAACGCTGGTGGCGATCGCCTCCGGCGCCAACATGAATTTTGACCGCCTGCGTTTCGTCGCCGAGCGCGCCGAGATCGGCGAGTCGCGCGAAGCGGTGCTGGCGGTGACGCTGCCGGAGCGGCCGGGCGCCTACCGCGAGCTGGTGGCGCTGTTCGGCCGGCGCAACATCACCGAGCTGAACTATCGCTACAAGGACGCGAAAGAGGCGCACGCCTTCGTCGGTGTACAGGTGTCGGGGCGCGACGAGGCAGCCGAGCTGGTGCGCCACCTGGTGGCGAACGGGTATCCGGCGCTGGACCTGACCGATGACGAACTGGCCAAGCTGCACGTGCGCTACATGGTCGGCGGGCGCAGCCCGGAAGCGGGCCACGAGCAGGTGTACCGCTTCGAATTTCCGGAACGCCCGGGCGCGCTGATGAAATTCCTCGAAGCGATGAGCCGCGACTGGAACATCAGCCTGTTCCATTACCGCAATCACGGTGCCGACTACGGCCGCGTGCTGGTCGGCATGCAGGTGCCGGCGAGTGATCGGGCCGCGTTGCAGACCTTCCTCGACGCGCTCGGCTACGCCTACCGCGACGAAACCGACAACCCGGCCTACAAGCTGTTCCTCGGATGAAACCTTCGCTGTTCGCAAGGCTGCTGGCGCTGATGTGCGGCGCACTGACAAGCGCTGCCGCACTGGCCGGCCCGCTCGCCTACATCACGAACCAGGGCTCGCACGACGTCAGCGTGGTCGACCTCGACACGTCGCGCGTGATCGCCGCGCTGCCGGCCGGCAAGTCACCGGCCGGCGTGTGGGTCAGCGAAGCGGCGGGCAAGGCCTTCATCAGCAGCCCGGACAGTGCCAGCATCACCGTCATCGATCTGGCGACGCGCCAGGTCACCGGCAGCATCCCGGCCGGCAAGAGCCCGGTCGGCATCACGGTGACCCCGGATGGCCGCCGCCTGCTGGTGGCCGACTGGTTTTCGCACCGCGTGCTGGTGTTCGACGCTGGAACGCACGCCGCGCTGGGTGAAATCGCGGTCGGCAACGCGCCGGCCGGACTGGTCGCCTCGCCGGACAGCCGCACCGCCTGGGTGGCCAACCGCGACGACAATGCAGTCGGCGTGCTCGACCTCGCGCAGATGAAGCAGGTGTCGACGATTGCGGTCGGCAATCATCCGTTCGCACTGGAACTGTCGGCCGACGGGCGCACGCTGTACGCGCTGAACGTGTGGAGCAATGACGTGTCCGTGGTGGACATCGCGCAGCAGCGCAGCGTGGCGACGCTGCCGGTCGGCAAGGGGCCGTACGGCATCGCGTTTTCGGACGACGGCGCGCGCGCCTATGTGACCAATCAACAGGGCGACAGCGTGTCGGTCATCGACACCGCGCAACGTCAGGTCATCGCGACCTGGCCTTCGGTCGTTTATCCCGAGGGCGTCGCGGTGACCGGCAATACACTGCTGGTCGTCAGCTGGATGGACGATCTGGTCGGCGTGTTCGACGCGCAGACCGGTGCGGCGCGCGGCACCATCGATCTGGGCCGCAACCCGCGCGGCTTCGGCCGCTTCATTCACCGGTCGGCGCCAGCGCCTTGATCGCTGCGCCGCCTGCGGCTATCGTCGCGGCCTTTGCAACAACCGTTTTTGACAACCGAGGAGACACCATGCGCGCAGTTTCGGCGTTCATCATCATGCTGGCCGCATCCCTTGCCGCCACTTTCGCCCACGCTCACGGACCGACACGCCAGAAGGCGTTCGAATCGATCACGATCAAGGCCAGCCCGGAGGCCGTGTGGGACAAGGTCGGCGACTTCACGAAGTTGCATGGCTGGCATCCGGCCGTCGAAAGCAGCAGCGCCACCAATCGCAGCGAAGTGGGTTCGGTCCGCACACTCAATCTCAAGGGCGGCGGTCAAGTCATCGAAACACTGGAGTCCATCGACCCGGCCGCGAAGAAGTTTTCCTACCGCGCCAAGGATGGCGGTGCGCTGCCGGTCACCAACTACAGCTCCAACATGACGGTGAAGGCCGGCGAAGGCGGCACCACGGTGGTGGAATGGCGCGGCGCCTTCTACCGCAAGTACATGAACAACGACCCGCCGAAGGGCGAGGACGACGATGCTGCGCTGAGCGCCATCACCGGTGTCTACAAGAGCGGTCTGGAAAACCTGAAGGCCGTACTGGAAAAGTAGTCGGCCCGGGTGACACGAAAGCCGGCGCCTGCGATTAATCTTGCTGTCTCATGAATCGGCCTGCTTCCGCACCATGGGCGGCGGGGCAGGCGTTGAATCAGCGCTTCGGTCGAGAGCAATCGCGGTGTACGTATTGAGCGAGGCAGGTGTCGCTGCGCCCGCGCAGGCAGTAGTTCTGGGCAAGGCAAGTTGCCTGCACAGGCGGGGAGACAGTGAAGTTTTTTTGCCGTAGACGATGCGTCCGGTGCCAACCGCTGGCCCGTGTCTCTCCATTATTCAGGGTAGCCGGGTTGCTGGCCACGCCAGCAACGGTGTAGCCGCCCCCGGACCCTTGCGTGATGACCACGCCCGGCTCGCGCGCCAGATTCACCGACGGTTCGGGCTCGCCGAACGTCGCCACCACCGACCCCGCACTGTCCTGAACGTAGTGCGCCACCAGCGCCTGCGGCGAGCCCACATAGCCCGTCAGGCGCATCAAGCAGATAAATGGGTCGCGCCCCCACCTTCGAGCTTTGTGGTGCGGTTACCGACTCAGAGAAGTGTTTCTATGTCCCCAATGCCGTTTACCTGTCCGCTCAAGATGCACAGCGTCAGCGAGATGTGCAGAAGTCTTGTGGCCACCGTCATGACCCGCACCATGCCCCTGCCGTATGACAGGAAGTCATCCAGACGCGACAGCCGAATGGCATTCTCAAGGAAACCGTGAGGACTTGCCATGTGCCTGCTGCTCCTGCTGATCGCCCTGTTCGGACGGCACGTCCGGCCGGCAACCGCGCCTCGGACCCTGCGCCGACGAAATAACCCGGTCGTTCGCCATCGTGCAAAACCGCCGTGGGTAAAAGTCGAACTCGTCCTGCTCAAGGCCCGCATGTCCAGGGCCGGCTGTCGCACGCTGGCCGACCTCTTCAATCGCCGGCACGCGCCGGACATGACGGTAAGCAAGTCATATGTGGCGGACGTACTGAAACGCCATGCGCGCGAAATACGCATCGAGCGTCGCCGGATGCGCCGGCAGCGGCCCGGCGCCTCACCGCGCAACCACGTCTGGGCGCTGGACCTCACCGGCAAGACCGACCAACACGGCCGGCTGCACATGATCCTCGGCATCATCGACCACGGCTCTCGGCTCGCGCTCGAACTGGCGCGAATCGCCGACAAGCGCTCGCTCACCGTGCTCGGCCATCTCGTGCGCTGCGTGCTCAAACACGGCCGGCCCCGTTTCCTGCGCACCGACAACGAAGCGATCTTCACCTCCTTCGCCTTCCGCGCCGGGCTGGCCCTGCTGGGCATCCGCCACCAGCGCACCGAACTTCACTGTCCATGGCAGAACGGACGCATCGAGCGGCTCTTCGGCACACTGAAGGCACCGCTGGACCAGCGGCAGGTCGAGGACGCAGCGCAGCTGGACAACGACCTGAAGGCATTCCGCCTCTGGTACAACCACGTCCGGCCTCACCAGAACCTCGACGGGCGAACGCCCCGCGAAGTCTGGCGCGGCATCGATCCGCTGGCTCGTCGCCTGAAAATCCGCCGATGGTTCAGCGCCTGGGACGGGCTGCTGCAGGGGGAGCGCTATCTGTTGTAAGGCGCAACGGAACCGGAGCGGACCCGATGGACAAGCGACTGTCCAGGGACCGCCTCGCCTGCCGGCAGGCGAAGGAGAAGTTGGCAGGAAAAACCGGGCAGAAAGGAGACAGATCAAAACAGCGATGTGAAGCAGACCTTGCCGATTCGTGGCAGATGGATTCCAGCTCCATGAATCCGCCGTGGTTTCCCTGTCATGGGGAAGTCACAATCGGCTTTTGGACGGTTGGACGGGACAGCGTCGTGCTGCCTTGATAGGTCGTCTTGGTGAGGAGATTGCCCGCCGCGTCGTAGCTGAAGGCGAGGCTGCGGCCGCGGCTGTCGAGCTTTTCTGTCAGGCGGTTCAGGGCATCGTATTCAAAAGTGTAGGCCAGCGTGCCGTTGGCGGCACTGGCCAGCTTGCCCGCCGCGTCGTAGGCGAAGGTTTCCGAACTGCCGTCCTTCAGGTAGTCGATGCGCGTCGGGCGGTTGAGCAGGTCGAACGTGGCATGCGTGACTTCGTTCAGCCGGTTGGTCACCTGCCACGCGTTACCCGCCTGGTCGCGACGGGACACCGCTCCATCGTATGGGTAGTCCACCTGCGTGTAATCCGGATTACGCTGCACAAATCAGTTATTTTCCGGCAACCGGAAACCCTTGAACCAGCACTACGCCCAGACAAGCGATACTGAGCAACAGACCGATCACGGCGGGCGCTGCGCACACAACGTAGAAATACCGACGGTAGCCTTTGGGAACGTAGTAGCCATGCATAACCGCCGCTAGGAAGACCAATCCGGGTCCCCACGCTATGGACGCCAAGACCGTTTCTTTACTGAAATGTACCAGCCATACTCCAGAGAGGAATGTGAGGATCGCCATCATCATCGGAACCAAAAGCCATGTCATCGCAACATGCCCAATACGATTCACGCAAGTTTGCAGCGTCGTGTTGTCGATCAGCTGATAGTTCGTGATGCGCTTCCACCCGCTCATGACTGATTACTTCCGGTAGACCGATTGCATCTGGTTGGTGTTGGACTTGTTCGGATAAAGCAGGAAGCCGCCCGCCGCGCCGCTGCATGTCGTGCAGGCCGTGCCAGCGACCCAGTCAAGCCCGTTGGATACGCCGCTCGCAAAGGTGCCCAAGACGTTGGCGGCAGTACCCAATGATGTTCCGGGTGCAGCCACCGTCAAGAACTGCAAATTTTCAATGCTCTTGCTTGCAGCACCCCAGTTGGAAATCTCCATCGAATTTTGCCGCACAAAGGTGCCGACACTGTTGTAGTAACCTCCGACCGGAACTTTGAGAGCCGCCAGATCAGTTACCAGATCAATGGCGTCTGCCGCCGCAATAGCGGCTTGGTTGCCCGGTGCGTAACCTTCCGCGATCAATCTGGGTAAGGACGTCGGCATGGACGCCGGCTTGTTGTTCCAAGCATCCATGAAATTTGTCGCGTTGAGGGCAACGCCGCCTACGCCTTTGCCAACGAGCGTGCTACCAAGCGCGATCCCTCCGTACCCGATTACTTGGTTGACGCCGGTGGGAACCGCCGCAACCGCTGACCCTCCGCCGATTAGCGCTCCACCGGCGACGGTAGTGGCCGTATTGGCGACAACTCCGACAGCAGATTTACCCGCCTCGAACCAGCCAGCGAGACTATCGGGCATCAACCCACTCGGATCGTTCGCATTGACCGGATTATTCCCCACGTACGCATAGAAGTTAGGCCCGGCTCCGAATCTCAACGGATCTTCCGACACGAAGATTGCGCTCTTCGGATCGTAATACCTTGCTCGGTAGAAGTAGAGTCCTGACGGCTCCTCCTCCCGCCCTGTGTATTTCAGCCTCGATATAGTCGTCCCGGTTGCCGCCTGATTTTCCCCGAAGGCGAAATAGCTTAGGGCAGCCTGCGTTCCCCCGTTCGGCTTCGTCTCCGCCGCGACACTCATCACCTGATCGTGCTGAAAGAAGAACGGCGTCAGCTTCCCAGTTTGTGTCGTGTAGCCCGCCACCAGCTCATCGACCGTGCTGCCCCGGAAGTATTTTTCGGTCAGGGTGCCCAACTGCTCCACCGACTCCAGATGTTCGCCTTCCAGGTAGTAGTCCAGTGTGCCCAGTGAACCGCCTGACCTTCTGATGCGATGGTTCATCGGGTCGTAGGCGTAGGTCTCGCCGTTCAGGCTCTTCAGTCGGCTCTTCGCGTCCCAGGTCAGCGTTCTGGCGTTGCTCCCGGTCTGCCCGGTCATGCGGCCTTCGTGGTCGAACGCGAAGCTGCTGTCGATGGCGCCTGTGGCGCTGCC
>NZ_JAUYNV010000005.1 GCF_030698125.1 Methyloversatilis sp. | reverse complement strand
TTTCGGCGTGTAACTGCCGGGTTCGACGTCGTAGGCGTTGAGCAGGAACACGTAGTCGCGATCGACCTGCGCAATCAGCGGATGGCGCGCTTTCGGGTGGGTGACCCAGAAACCCATCATGCCCATGGCCATCTGGGTCATTTCGTCGGCGTGCGGGTGGTACATGAAGGTGCCGGGGCGGCGCGCGGTGAATTCATACACAAAGGTCTTGCCGGGCGGAATCGCCGGCTGGGTCAGGCCGCTGACGCCGTCCATGCCGTTGGGCAGTCGCTGACCGTGCCAGTGCACGCTGGTGCGCTCGGGCAGGCGGTTGGTGACGAAAATGCGCACCCGGTCGCCTTCGACCACTTCTATCGTCGGTCCGGGCGACTGGCCGTTGTAGCCCCACAGATGGGCCTTGAAGCCGGGCGCCATTTCGCGCACCACCGGCTCGGCCACCAGGTGGAACTCCTTGACCCCGCCGTTCATGCGCCAGGGCAGCGTCCAGCCGTTGAGCGTGACAACCGGGTTATAGGGGCGACCCGTGGAAGGCATCAACGGGCCGCGCGTGTCGGCCGACGTTTCGATCACCGGTTCGGGTACGGCGGCCAGCGCCACGCGGCTGACCGAGGCGGCCGCCACCGCGGCGCCCGCGATGCCAGCATTCATGAAGAAATCTCTGCGGGAAGTCATGTCATGTCCTTCGAATTCGTTTCAGTGACGAGTGGCCACAGGGCGAGGCGACAGCGCCGGGGTTCAATGTCCGGCTCCAGCGGTCGCTGCTGCCGTTGGCGAGACGGGCGCCGCGAGGTCGGGCTTGCCGATCAGCGCCATGTCAAGATCGGACTGGGCGATCCAGAAGTCGCGCAGGGCTTCGATGTAGCCATTGACGCTGGCGACCTGCGAGCGCGCATCGGCCAGCAGTTCGAACACGCCGATCAGCATGCCGTTGTAGCGCAGCAGGTTTTCGTCGGAAATGCGCTTCTTCAGTGGCACCACTTCGTCACGGTAATGGCGCGCGATGTCGAAGGCGGAGCGATAGCCGCCGTAGGCTTCACGCACTTCGGAGCGCGCGTTGATGGCTGCGTCGGCAACCCGCTCGACCGATTGCATATAGATATGCTCGGCGCGTGCCACGCGCGAGCTGCCCCAGTCGAACAGCGGCACCTCGAAGCTGATTTCATAGCCCTTCTTGTATGACTCGCCGCGGCGGCCTTCGAGCACGCGCGCCGGGCCGATTTCAAGCACGTCGATGAAGCGCGTGGTCTTTGTCAGGCCGAGGTTGCGCGCGGTCGCCTCGGCGTCGAGCCGGGCGATCTGCAGATCGATGCGCGACGCCATCGCCTGGCGCTCGATGTCGGGTGCGTCAAGGGGTGCGGTCGGCAGATCGGGCAGACGCTCGGGCAATTTGAACGCGGTCTGCTCGCCCCACAGCCCGAGCAGCCGGGTCAGGCGTTCGCGCGCCGCCTGATGCGCCTGCTGCGCGCGGGCGAGATTCAGCGCCGCGTCGGCGTAGAAACCCTGCTCGCGGGCTCGCGCCAGTGCGTTGAAGTTGCCCGCGGCCTGCATGCGGCGTGCCAGTTCGGCACCGGCCTCGGCTGCATCCATGACCTGTTCCATGTAGCGCAGCGTTTCGCCGGCGGCGACCGCCTGCGTCCAGGCGCGCCGCACATCGGCTCCCAGTCGCAGCACCTGCAGCGATACCGCGCGCTGGGTCTGTGCGAACTGCCGCTTGTTGACCTCGATCGCCTGCGGCAGGGTCAGCAGCGAAAACAGGTTGAACGTGATCGCCTGTTCGATCTTGTAGTCGCGCACGCCATTTTCCTTCTTGCTGGCGTGGAACATGGAAAAGTGGGGGTTCGGCAGGTTGCCGGCGCGCACCAGCTCGGCTTCGCTGATGCCCAGATCGTGGAAACCCGCCTGCAGACCGCGATTGTTCAGCAACGCAAGCTGCACCGCATCGTCCGCCGTCAGCGGCTGGCCGAGCAGACTGGCCACGCGTTCGGCGACCGCCGCGCGGTCTTCGTCGCTGCGCGCCCATTTCACCTCCTTGCCGAGCCGCTCGCGCGCGGTCTGCTCGACCGTGCCGAAGCCGCCATCGGGGCTGAAGCTGGCGCAACCGGCCAGCAGCGTCAGCGCCGTCACGAGCGGCAGAAGGCGCCAGTGCGATGGATCAGTGGTGCGCATGACCGCCCTCCTTCTTCATCGGACAGGCGTCGTGCTTGTGCTTCATGCCGCCGCCCGCAGCCTTGTTGTGGTGCATGCAGTGATGCGGAGCGCTCCCGGCATCGGCTGCAGGCTTGTCGTGATGCATGTGGTGATCATGGGCGGCCGGGTTGCCGACGCCGTGGTCATGCGTCGACGGGCCCTCTGCGGGCGCGCCGGCTGGCGCCGAATGTTCCGCGTGCGGGTCGTCGAGCTGCGGGTCTGCCGGCTGATCCGGATGATCGACCTGCGCTCCGTGCGCGTGAGCGCCGGCTTGCCGCCCGACCCGGTCATTGGCGTCACGCCATGAGCCGACGGTTTCTCCGGCATGTCCGCGATAGCCGTCGAGCGCCGAGCGATGAACGGCCGACGGCACGGGAGAAGCCGGATCGACGGGGTCGGCCGACCACACGGCAGATGAAGCGAGCGCTGCCCAGACGAGCAGCGTTTTCGGATAAAGGTGAAGCATGATGGCCTCGCGCAAGACGTGAATCGATGCCCGCACCGGGTGCGGGCGTCAGGGTTTCGTCAGACGGAGGCGGATCTGGGTGGGTGTTTCGCGCTTTCGGCGATGAAGGACGGCGGGCCGCCGAGGTCTGCAAGCGGTCGTTCGTGGAACGCCGTGTCGGCGAACAGGGGAAGCGCAGCCGATGTCAGCGCGCCGGCGATGCAGCAGGCGGCGCAACTCGCACACGACTGGGGGGAGTGCACAGCGTTTTCATCAAGCGCGGCCGATTCGGCGCAGTGCTCCGCGACCGGCGGCGCGTCGGTCGCACTGTCGTGCCCGGCCGCCATCGCTGGCGGCTGCACCGGCACGCAGCTCATCATCGCCGCGGCGACACCGCCTTGCAGCGGCAGCGCAATCACGAGCAGGACGGTTATCAGGAATCGGCTGAAACGGGACATCACCTGCACACGATAGCAGCCGGCGCGCAAGTTGTGGCGCCAGCGCTGGCGTCAATTGATCGAACGCAACCCCGGCGAGGCCTCGAACAGACGAGACCCGGAACTCGACTGGCGGAAAGCCGGGCCGACACGAGAGCAGAACAGGCGGCCGGGACCATCAACGCCTGAGGCGCACGACCGGATCGGCGTACTTGCCCTCGATGCTGACCGGTGCCAGCACCGTGGTTGCGCTGCCGCGCAGGCTGACGTCAAGACGACCATTGATAAGGCCGTCGGCCAGCCGGATGTCCCCCTGCGCCCCGACCAGTCCGGACGACATCGTCGCACCGGTCAGGCTGAGCCCGGAGGCGTCAGCCAGTACATCGCCCTCGAGCTGATCGAAACGCGTGCTGCCGCCGCGCACGCCATCCGGGCGCGGAATGCGCACTGCCTGCACGAGATCGACGCGTTCGATCTGCCCTCGCTGGATGCCAAGCGTGCCCGACGCACGCAGCGTGCGCCGCAGGTCCTCCAGCGTCTCCCCCTCGCCGCGGATGGCGATGGCCGCAGACAGGTCACCGGTCAGCAGCAGCGTGGGCGCAAACACCTTGATCAAATCCGCAATGGCAAGACGCGACGTGGTGATTTCGCCTTCGACGGTCGCCGGGCTGACGAGCCCGACAGACAGATTGCCCACCGCGTAACCGCCATAAAGCTTCACGTCGACCTTGTCGAACTGCAGGCGCTGGCTGTTCAGCGTACCGGTCGCCTCCAGAACGTCCAGCAGCAGTGACGGCTGGCCGGGCGTGCGCCAGCCCAGCGCCGTGAGCGCGACATTCCACACACCGGATTCGATGCTGCCCTGCAGCTTCAGCCCGCCGTCCGTGCTGGCCAGCGAAAGCCGGGTCAGCGCGCCGTCCTCGTTGATGTCCAGCGTGCCATTCAGATTGCCGATTGATCCGTCGAGCAGCAGCAGGCTGGAATCGATGACGCTGATGCGCTCGACCTTGAGCCAGCGCGATGCCCAGTTGATGTCCTGCCGCTTCGACAGCTCGGGCAGAAAGGCGATATTCAGTCCTGCGCGTTCGATGCGCACTTCGCGCATGACCGTCCGTTCCGACAGCAGCGTCGACACGCGAGGAATGAGCTTGACGGTACCGACGTCCAGTTGTCCGCCTTCGCCGACGCGCAAGCCCTCCAGTGCAATGGACGGCTCGGGAAAGATGCTGGGCGATACCGATGCAATGCGCACCGGCTGACCGAGCAGTTCGCTCGCCAGTTGTTCCATCTGCGGCAGGTGTCGGCTGTAGGGATAAAGGAAAAACACACCGACCAGCAGCACGACCAGCACCAGGCTTCCAACCACAAGCCGCTTTCCGAGCGAACTCGGCGGGCCCTTGCGGTCGGCACCGCTGACACGCCCCGCAAACAGATCAAACAGGCGCCTGAACGGTCCGGGTGCGGAATGTTCGACGCCGGCGTCCGCTGAACTGGTCATCATCGCGCGTCTTATTGCACCGCGGACGTCATCGCTGTCGGCCGGCGGCGGCGCGACAGCGACAGCCGCCGCCGGAGCCGCCAGTTCCGGGATGGCCATCGCGAATTCGTCCAGCACCGGCGATTCCTTTGCCGAAGACCGGTCGTGCGCCCGACGGATGTCTTCGGCAACGGGTGTGATCGGCTGAC
The DNA here is from genome assembly GCF_030698125.1 of Methyloversatilis sp. Lineage (GTDB taxonomy): Bacteria > Pseudomonadota > Gammaproteobacteria > Burkholderiales > Rhodocyclaceae > Methyloversatilis. The sequence continues at coordinate 135,492 of NZ_JAUYNV010000005.1, read as the reverse complement.
TGATCAGATCCTCGATATCGACCATGATCGACGACAGTTCCGAGCGGTCGGCGTCTTCTTCGACGCTGGCGTCATCCACCCGGCGCACCAGTCCCCGATGTTCAAGCTCGCCGACCAGGCCTTCAACGATCAGCGGATCACCGAATTGCTGAGCCAGATTGCCGACCGGCGTGCGCCCGTCGATCATGATGAGCACCGAACGCAGGTTGCGCTGGACGATGGTGCGTTTCGAAACCGCATCCTCGCCCGCTTCAGTCTTGATGAATACCGCGTTTTCGTTCATTGATCTGCGCTGGCAGGCTGGCCCCGTGCCCGTGGGGCGAGCGATAAGTCGGAACTTCGGCGAAGGCTGTTGTGACCTTCAGGTGACGTGATCATAAATCGATAGCGCACCGAAGTGGCGGCCAGTGATCGCGAAGAAAGTCACGCATCAATCGCTTGACGCGCGCAGGATCACAACCTATTATCGCGCCCTCTTTGTTCCCCGATAGCTCAGTCGGTAGAGCGCCGGACTGTTAATCCGTAGGTCCCTGGTTCGAGCCCAGGTCGGGGAGCCAAAGAACCGTGTTGAAAATCAAGGCCTTCGAAAGAAGGCCTTTTTCGTTTACGCGTCAAAAGCCGATCTGTTAGCGATGTTGTCAGCGATTGACGTCGAACGAATGCGGCGCGCGCAGCACCCGGAGACCGCCCGGAAACGCGCAGCAGCGCCCCCGCCGCGAGGCAAGCACAGGCCCTCTCGATGCCTCCAGTAGCGCGCAAGCGGGTGCCTGGTCCAGATAGCGGACATCGGCGTGGAGACGCCTGTGCATGCGGATTCGCGTTACCAGGGCGCGAAAAAGGGCGACGCGCTGAAAGACAGCACTGCCGGATTTGTGATCGGCGGGCAAGCGCTCGACCTGCAAGGAGCTCGATGAGGCTGACCCGGTGCGCGCGCTGATCGAGCAAGCGGACCACGCCAAGGTGAGCATCCGCTCGAAGGCGGGCACTTTTGTCCTTTGGTGAAGACCCTGGATGATTCCGGGGTGAAAACGGAGGGGGAATTCGATGTCATGAAGACGCGAATTTCGGAAGCACTGCTCCGGGGATGAAAAATCCCGGAAGGGCGGCTTTTATCAGCGTTCCCTAAGCGCCTGGATCCACAAATCGAATGTAGATAAAAATCACCGAAGTTCTGCGTGGAACTCGATAGTCAAATGATCATTCCTCGCTGTATCGCGTAGCGCACGAGTTCCACGGTGCTGGTCATTTCCAGTTTCTGAAGCAAGCGCTTCTTGTGCGAACTTACCGTTTTTGCCGACAGATGCAATTGTTCGGCAATGTCGTTCAGACTGATTCCTTTTACAATCAGTTGAAAAATCTGGTATTCCCGTTCGGAAAGTCGTTCATGAAGCAACTCAGTTTCACCGGCTTCCGTCGCAAAGACCAGCTTGTCGACCAATTCCGGATCGATGTAGCGACCTCCTCGTGCGACCTTGCGGACGGCGGCGAGGATGCAGGACGCTTGAATTCCTTTCGTCAGATAGCCGGACGCCCCCGCCTTGAGGGCGCCAGCAGCGATCTGCCGCTCCGCGTGCATGCTCAGAACAACTATCGCAAGACCCGGGTGCTCCTCCTTTACACGCCTCAAAAGCTCAGTTCCGTTGGGGCCGGGCATGTTCAAGTCGGTCAGCAGCAGCTGATAGGGTTTTTCACGCAGTGCGCTCAGCACTGCCCATCCGCTGTCGGCCTCGCCAGCGACTTCGAGATCGCCGGCCAGAGCCAGCACCTGACGAATGCCCTGCCTTACGATGTCATGGTCGTCGGCGATCAGTATCCGAATCATGGATTTTGACGCTCACACGCGGCGATGGCGACTCTTTCGAAGTCCGGTTCAGACTCGCGGCTCGCTTCGCCCCCCTTCTCTTGACAAGGAATTCGAGCCTCCACAACAGTGCCTTGCCCTGGCACGCTATGCACCTGCGCTTCGCCTCCGAGAATTATCGCGCGCTCTCGAATGCCCATAAGCCCAAAGCTTTTCTTCCCCGAAACCGTGCATTCCTCGAAGCCTCTGCCATCGTCCCGGACCTGCACAACGAGGAACCCCGCTTCAACACGCAGTGACACATCCACGTGCCGTGCAGCCGCGTGTCGCATGACGTTGGTGAAGGACTCCTGAATTATGCGAAACACAGCGGTCGCGCGTTCGTCGTTGAGCTGAATTCCCGCTGCCGGCAACTTCAGTGTGCATGCTATGCCAGTCCTGGAAATGAATTCGCTGACAAGCCATTCGGTCGCTGCTTCCAGTCCAAGATTCATGGTGGCCGGGCGCATTTGACTGGCCACGGTACGCACTATCGAAATGGTGCGGTCCACCAGCCTGCGCATCGACTCCACTTGTTCAGCGAGCGCAGGAACCGAGGCACAAAAGCGCATTTCAAGGATCGAAACGTCGAGACTCAGCGCTGTCAGGTACTGGCCCAGTTCGTCGTGGATTTCCCTTGCGATCCGGGCACGCTCCGCTTCCCTGACCAGTTCATTGTGAGCAGCCAATTCACGTATTTCCTGACGTGAGCGCACCAACTCTTCGGTGCGCTCATTGACCAGTTCTTCCAGCGAGCGATTTCGTACCCGCATTGCATGCTGATACATGTGCATGCGGATCAGATTGCCAGCGCGAGCCAGAAGCTCATCGAACTGGAATGGCTTCGTCACATAATCCGACGCGCCTACCCCCAGCGCACGGAGTCGGAGTCCATGATCAACCTGTGCAGTAACCACCAGCACGGGAGCCAGATCGACACCAAACTCGGCTCTCAGCTGCTCGATAAGCTGAACGCCATCCATGTGTGGCATGCTCAGATCCAGCAGGATAAGATCGAATTCATACCTTCGGCACAATTCTGAAACGTCGCGCGGATCCGTGGTGAATGTCGGTTTCCGGTACCCGTGGGCACGTAGCATCCGCGTCATCATTCTAATGATCGCGTAGTCGTCATCTACAAGCAGTATGCGGGCGAGCAAGGGATCAACCTGCGCATCTGAAATGTCCAGCAAGCCGCGAGGAAGGTCCCCTGTGGCGATTTCCTGCTGACTGTCGATCACGCTACGTTACTGCCAACATGGCGCTCAATGGTGGTCATCAACAGCTCCAGATCCAGTGGTTTGGTTAGGTAATCGTCAAAGCCTGCAGCCCGTCCCGTTTGCTCATCGCCAAGCATGGCGTTGGCGCTAACCGCGATGACCGGGATGGATTGTGTGAATTTATCGGCCTTGAGTTGCTTTAAAACCGCGTAGCCGTCCATCCCCGGCAGATTGATGTCCAGAAGGACCAGATGCGGCCGCTCGCGACGCACAAGATGCAATCCCTCAAACGGATCTTCACTCACAAGCAGTATGATGTCGGGACGACGCTTCAACAGCTGCTGCATGAAGCGCAGGTTGGCGGGGTTGTCCTCGATGTACACAATCTTCCTGCGTGCCTTGGCGGGCCCGAGCGTGGAACCTTTCGTCTGCGCTTCTGCAGGCGACGACTTTGGGAAAACTTCGTCCTCGCCAATGACGAGCGGAATTTCGATCCAGAACGTGCTTCCGATTCCCTTCTTGCTCGCCACGCCGATCCGTCCGCCCATCATTTCGATAAAACGCTTGGCAATTACCAGACCGATACCCGTTCCCTCTATGGTGGAACCCTCTTGACCGAGCCGATTGAACGGGGTGAACAAATCTGCCTGCATCGCCTCGTCTATACCCACCCCCGTATCGATTACCGATACGCGAAGCCACTCCGATGCAGTCACGGCACATTTCACCGTCACATTGCCACCCTTGCGATTGTATTTCACGGCATTCGAAAGGAGGTTCAGCAGGACTTGCCTCAGCCTCAATCGGTCGGCAAATGCCCATAACGAAGCTGACGCATTGCTCTGGACCAGAGTCAGACCTTTTTGTCGTGCATCTCCTTCAACCTGGACGAGACACTCCTGCAGCAAGTTATCCATCTGCACGGGCTGTAAGGACAGAATCTGCCTTCCAGTTTCGATACGCGACAGATCCAGCACTTCATTGATCAATTCGAGCAGATGACAGCCCGCCCTGAGAATCTCACTGACACTATCGGCGTGCTCCTCAGTCAGATTACCTTCCATCCGCATGAGTTGGGCAAAACCAAGGATTGCATGCATCGGTGTGCGTAATTCATGACTCATGCGCGAAAGAAATTCTGACTTTGCACGGCTGGCCTGTTCGAGTTCCAGCTCACGCAACTTCTCTTCAGTCACGTCCTGTACCGTACCCATCATCCATCCAACTCGCTCGTTGTGGGCGACGCAACGCAGTCGCATGCAGCGCGTCTCGCCGTCCGGTCGAACGATCTTGAAATCCCAACTATTCGATCTCGGGGTCACTCGTACGCCCGCTTCCATTTCGCGGAAACGCTCAAGATCATCGGGATGTATCAGGTCATACAAAACTTGTTGATTGGGCGTTCCAATTGCCGGATCCAGACCCGCGAGTTCATACACCATGTCGCACCAGGTTGTAACGCCCGTCTCGAGGTCCATGGTCCAGTGACCCAAGCGCGCTATGCGTTGCGCCTCGCGATAACGGGATTCGGCTATCCCCAAGGCTTCCTGGGTCTGCTTCAGTTCGGTTATGTTGGTGCGGACGGATATGTACTGAGCCGGAAGTCCCATTTCATCCATGAAGGGAACAATCGTCGACGCCACCCAATACATGCTGCCATCCTTGCGCCTGTTGCACAGTTCGCCCTGCCAGCGCCCACCTTTGACCAGAACGGACCACAACTCGTCATAAAAATCCTGAGGGTGAAACCCTGATTTGAGAATGCGATGGTTCTGACCGAGAAGCTCCTCGCGGCTGTAGCCACTGACCTCACAGAATTTGTCATTGACATATAAAATGGTGCCATCACTTGCTGCGGCACTGACGATCGCATGCATATCCAGTACCGCCAGCAGACGGCGGGCCCCCGTCGAAAGCGTGTTCGGTATGGAGAAATCGCTCGGTGAAGTCTCTCGAGGCCCGTTCTGAATTGACGTTGTCATTTGCGCTTCCCTGTGTGGGGCAAGGTTTATTCATACCCTGCCCTCCCGTTTTATAGTTGCTACAGATTTCTCACGCGTGAGCTTCATGCTGCGTAGATTGCAGGTCCCCATCCAGAAAAAGGATCGGGGTTTCAATACCTTCGATCCGTCCCTCTCCGACATGAAGATCGTTCATGTCGGAGAAGGCAGGCGGATCCAGAATCGACAGCCTGCACCGGGTTCGCTGGATACACCAATGCTGCCTCCCATCAATGTCATCAAGTGCTTGCAAAGAGCCAGACCAATTCCCGTTCCATCCGCGAGATCCGTTCCCAGCCGATCAAACGGTGTGAACAACCTCGCCTGTTGGGCGTAAGTCAGTCCTTCCCCGGTATCGGAAACGTAAGCAACCCAGGTTCCGTTCTCGGAACTGCAACGGATGCTCACGGTGCCGCCCGGACGGTTGTACTTCACGGCGTTGGACAGAAGGTTGAGCAGCACCTGTTTCAGACGGACTCGATCAGCCACAACGAAAACCTGCACTGGCAACATAAGGTTTTGAAATTCGATACCGCGAACTTCTGCGTCCGGACGGGTCAGATTCAGGCATGCACACATCAGGGCACCGAGGTCTACTTCAACGAGGTTCACCTCGAGATGTCCCGCCTCGATACGTGACAGATCCAGTACCTCGTTGATAAGGTCCAGCAGATGCCGGCCCGCATGAACGATCTCCGTCACGTGTTCTCTTTGAAGATCGTCAAGTGGATGCTGCGCGTCGGATCGCAGCAACTGGGAGAATCCGAGAATGGCATTCATGGGAGTTCGCAACTCGTGACTCATGCGTGACAGGAAGTGCGATTTCGCACGGCTCGCCTGTTCGGCGTCGTCCTTGGCGCGGAGGATGGCCTCGTGCGCCGCTTTTCGCTCGGTGATGTCACGACATACGCTTAACAGATCGCCGCATGGAAGACGCACGGTGTTGATATCAGCCGAAACCTTGCTGCCATCCTTGCGCTTGAGATCGCACTCCGTGCGCCTGTATCCGCGTTCATGCAATTCATGCAGGAGGTTTCGAGACGTTTCGAAATCTTGTGCCGGCAGAATGGAGCTCACATCCATCGCGCAGAGCTCCTCGACACTGAACCCGAGCATTGCAGACGCCTGGGGGTTGGCATAAACGAAATTCCCCATCGGATTGGCAATCAGCACCGCATCGGCAGCGTGTTCGAGAACCGTACGAAAGCGCTCCTCACTTCTTCTTAAAGCATTTTCCCCTTGCGTGCGGTCGGTGACGTCTTGCATGACCGCACAAAAGCCCGGCGCAGCACCCTCCGTTACACAGCTCGGTATATATGCGAAAGATATTATTCGTCGGCCCAGCAGCGGCAGGGTTATCTCCGCTTCATAGGTAACCTTCTCGCCCGCCAAAGTCCGTGCGATCCAGGGCACTGCAAGCTCGTAGGCGTGGGCTCCCAGCAGTTCGGATACATGCCGCCCGATCACATCGTCTCGCGTGCGACCAAACCACTCCTCGCACTTGGCATTGATCATCCGGTGTCTCAGTCCGTGATCGACGTACGAAATGAGCACCGGTGCCGCGTCCGTCACGACGTTGAGGAGCCTTTCCGCCCGACGATGCATCGTGACGTCCCGAAAGACCAGGACGGCGCACGCGCCGGTTCGGACAAATTTCTTCCGGCCACGTGCCTCGACCGTAATACGCACACCATCACAACCCAGCATGTCGTACTCGAAGGTACCCTCATGCCCCTGCGCGATGGCCTGCATCGCACTTTCGCGATGCTCTTGTGCGATAAATCCCTCAATGGATCGCCCTCTAAGCTCTTCCACAGGGCATGAAAGCATTTGTCCAAGCTGGGCGTTGCAATCGACTATTCGACCTTCTTCGCAAATTACGATCGCCTCGAAACTTGCTTTAGAGAAGGCTTCCAGCCTTGCCTCGCTCTGTCGCAGGGCCTGTTCGGCGGCAATACGCTCCGTGATGTCGTGAATCATTCCCACTGAACGAACAACGCGCCCCGACGCATCGCGGAAATGCTGGCACTTCTCGTGCACGAAACGAATTTCACCATCCCTGCGCAGTATGCGGTGCTCGATATCGTAACTTTCCACATTGTCCCGCAGTGAATGCGAATAGGCGTTATCCACCTCTTCGCGGTCGTCGGGATGTACCTGCTGCAGGAACGTTTCGTAGCTGACATGGAACTCATCTGGCGTCAGGCCGAATATCCGGAAAACCTCGTCGGACCAGCAAAGCCTGTTGCCGACCAGGTCAAGTTGCCAGCTCCCGAGATGTGCAATCGCTTCAGTCCGTAGCAGTTGTGCCTGATTCTCCAACAGAGCCTGTTCTGCATTCTTGCGCGCAGTGACGTCTATGTTGAAGCCAGACATCAGAACCGCTCTCCCGGACGAGTCGAATTGCGCTACGCCAACGACATACATCCATCGGATTTCTCCATCGGAACGGATAACCCGAATCTCGATTTCGAACGTATCACCATTCGAAACATGTTGCTTCAGAGCTGCATCCGCTATCGGCAGATCGTCCGGATGCACGAGCGTACGCCAGTACTTTCTGGCGCTCATGCCTGCTGGCGTCTTGCCGTAGAGCTGCTCATACTTGGGGGACCAATAAAATCGGTCCCGCTGAAAATCCCATTCCCACAGACCGACTTGCGCTCCCTCCTGTGCGATACGCAAGCGTCGCTCGCTCGTTCGCAAGGCTTCGTCGGCCAGCTTCACTCTGGTGATGTCCTCGGTAAGGACGGCAATCCCTCCAACCCCGCCCTCCGTCAAATACCACGGACATATTTCCCAACGTAGCCACTGCACGCTGCCGTCTGCACGTTCGAATCGATCGTCTTCAGCCTGCACGACCTGTCCAGCAAGCCCGCTTCGATGCGCCATCTTCCAACGTTCGGGAATATCCACGAATATCTCGTAGTGACTCAGCCCCTCAATTTCACGGTCATCGAGTCCATAGTCCAGCTTCCAGCGCTGGCTCGCCGCCAGATAGCGCATTTCTGTGTCGAATATCGCCAGCGCAGCAGGCGCGTGTTCGATGAACGTCCGCATTCGATCGGCATTTTCGCTATGCGCAGCTTCTGACGCCTTAGCTTCGTCGATGTCATCTACCGTGACGATAAAGTAATCAGGATCGCCGTTCGGACATGGGCACAACACGAGCGTGATCTTGAGCCAGACCGAGCTCCCATCCTTGCGAACATGCCGTTTCTCGATTGCGCACCTGTCTGTCCCATGCGCCAGCTTCTTGTGCATTTCGAGGAGGTCAGGCTCCTGATCGTTCGGGTGCGTGATCTGAGTTAATTTGCGTGACAGAAGATCCGAATGACCATAACCGACAATCTCGCGCAGCTTTTGATTGACGCTAATCCAGTGACCATCTGAAGCAACCAACCCAACGCCAACATCTACTGAATCGAATTGTTTGATCAGTCGCTGTTCAGCAGCTCTCAGCGCCCTTTTCTGACGCTGACTATCAATGCCTGAAAGGTAGCCAATGAGCAGGACAAGGCCGAAGGCTGGGAGATGCGACGGCATGTCCACTGCCCAACTTGATCGTGGCGGGATGAAGAAGTACGAAGCCAGACCGATGCTGAGCAGCGCACCGACCATGCCGCCGCGGATTCCATCTACGCGGGCGCTGACAAACACAGCAGGGAAGAAAAAGAACCAGACGAAGGGTTCAATCCAGGGCCACAGAAGCCATTGCAGGACAAGTGCGACTACGGGCGAAAGAAACGCAAAAACAAGATGTGGCTTCATATTTCAGTCATACTTGTCGAATTGCGATAGACCCGTTTGAACCAGGGCCCGCGACAGGAACTATGTCGCAGAAACCGCCGGTTCCGCGAAACGATTCCTGATCTTCAGGATTTCAGAAAGGTTACCTATGAACAGATCCACCAGCTCTGGATCAAAATGCCTTTCGCGCTGACTCTGGATGAATTCGAGTGCACTATCGACCTCCCAAGCCTTTTTGTAAGGGCGTTCGGAGATCAACGCATCAAAAACATCCGCTATTGCGACAATGCGGCCCTCCAGTGGGATCTTGACGCCAATCAAGCCAAGCGGGTAGCCACTACCATCCCACTTTTCATGATGGGTCAAAGCAATTTCACGAGCCATATTCAAGATGTCGCAATCATCTCCGGAAAGAATATCCGCTCCGATCGTTGTATGTGATTTCATTACTTCCCATTCGTGCGATTCGAAACGTCCCGGCTTTAGAAGAATGCAATCCGGAATCCCAATCTTTCCGATGTCGTGCATGGGACTTGCATGGAGCAACAGGTCGCAAAACTCCTTTCCCATTCCGAGCGCATCACCGAGCAGCGCCGAAATTTTGCTCATACGTACGATGTGCAATCCTGTTTCATTGTCGCGATACTCTGCAGCTCGACCCAACCGGCGCACGATCTGCAACCGGGTGTCATACAACTCTTGCGTTCTTTCAAACACCCGCTGTTCCAGCTGAAGATTCCGCCCACGAATGAGCTTGCGGTCAAGCTGGGCATGCAACAGGTTACGTACGCGGGCCGCCAATTCTTCGATTGAAAAAGGTTTGGTAATATAGTCCTGCGCGCCGCTGCGCAGAGCTCTGATTCTGTCCTCCTGCGCGTGCTGGGCGGTCAGAACCAATACGGAAGGCATGTCGTCATTCCCGAGCGAATGAAACTTCTTCAGGATCTCGAAGCCATTCATGCCTGGCATATTCAGATCAAGAACCACAAGATCATGTCGATTTTTCTCGTAATTCGGTACAACCGCGTAGGGGTCGGAAAGTGGTGTAAGCCTGGAATAGCCCAATGCTTCAAGAGAACGCTGCAGCAGCTTCAGATTGACTGTTTCATCGTCCACCAGAAGAATTTTCGAGTCCTGGACACCGGATGCTTCAAAGCCGAAACCATCATCCAGCCGGCAAGCTGGAACATGAACGTCAATTGCCGCTTTTGAAGCGATCATGATTCGATTCCTTTACTGCGGTTCTTCAAGTGGAGATTGCGTGCGCTTCCTGACCGCATAGCCATATCGACGAGGCGCCGACCTGCCTGCCTCGTCCAGGCTCCGAATCCAACATAACCTGTCTCAAAATAGCGAATCGTCCATGCTCAAACTCGACGCCTTTTCTTCAGAAGAAAGCACTTTCGCCGCGCATGCAGCAATGATGTCGCCTGGTTCGTTGCGCACGGAGTACGTCGATTCAGGATTTGTATGCGATCGCAATATCTCAACCATTCATGAATATAATTAATGCGTTCGAGCCACTCTATATCAGGAAAGTCCGTCGGGAGTAATCAGTAAATCCGCAAGCGACTAGGGATTCCCTTACACCGGTTTTATCGAAACCGGGTACCGGGGCCACTGGAATCCCCGCTCTTGTCGGCCGCGATCTCACATTTCGTCATCCGTTTCGGAAAAACGCGCCCGCGCGAGTTCCGGCTGTGCGCTGCAACAGGACACCGGGCGAGGCCATCCAGTTACAGCAGGGTGCTGACAGCGTCTCAGGCGCGTGCGTCGAACTGCAGGATGGCCCGCGCCATCTGATTCAACGGTAAAACTTCGTCGACTGCCCGCAGCATGATCGCTTCTTTCGGCATGCCGAAAACGACGCAGGTTTCTTCGTTCTGAGCGATCGTGCGCGCGCCGCCGTCATGCAACTGTTTCATGCCACGGGCGCCATCGTCGCCCATGCCGGTGAGGATCATCCCCAGCACGTCTCGACCGGCACAGTCTGCCGCCGAGCGGAACAGTACATCGACTGACGGCTTATGGCGGTTTACGGGCGGGCCGTCCGCCACCACCACAAAATACTGCCCGCCCGCCTTGCGCAGTTGCATATGGCGGCCACCGGGCGCAATCAGGGCGAGGCCGCGCTCGAGCCGATCACCGTCCCGCGCCTCACGCACATGGATGGCGCAGAGTCCGTTCAACCGTTCGGCGTACATCGCCGTGAATTTCTCGGGCATGTGCTGCGCAATCGCAATGCCCGGTGCATGGGGAGGAAGGGCCGTGAGCACCTCTTCGAGCGCCTGTGTGCCGCCGGTCGAGCTGCCAATTACAACAGGCTTGTTGACAGCCAGTGCATGCACCGACGGCGCCGGAACCGCGCGCTGCGGCACCGCCCGCGTGCCGTAATCCGGAATTGCGGAAGCAGTGGTCGCCTGCGCAACGCGGGAACGTGGGCGCGATCGCGCCGCCGCCTTTAGCGTCTGGATCATTTCACGCCGCGAGTCCTCAAGAAACTGCTTGAGTCCGAGCTTGGGCTTGGGGACGACTGCAACGGCACCCGCTGCGAGGGCTTCGAGCGCCACCTTGCTGCCGTCGGTGCCCAGCGTCGAGCAGATGACGGTCGGAATCGGGTCACTGCTCATGATCTGGCGCAGGAAGGTCAGTCCGTCCATACCCGGCATTTCGATGTCGAGCAACATCACGTCGGGACGGATCTTCTTGAGCGTCTGCAATGCAATGAGCGGATTGGGCGCAGTGGCGATGACTTCGATCTCGCTGCTCCCGCTCAACATGTGCGTAATGGTCTGACGCACTACGGCCGAATCGTCCACGACGAATACCTTTATGGATTCCATTGATGTCTATCCCGAGAAGGTGGGCAGCGCAGCATCGGCACCATGCGCCACGGCCACCGATATCACTGCGGGTTCGCCTGCGCCGACCGTCCAGCCAATCCTTCGGTATGCCGCACCGCCGACGGACTTGGCGCATACGCGCACCTCGTGCCGGGAAAGAAAGGCCTCTGCCCAGCGAACATTCTCAGCGCCCACCTGGCGCGCTGTTGGGTGCGCTGGAAACATGTTGCCACCGCCGTAGAGGTAGGCTTCGCATCGCGCGGGCACGATGCCGACACTGTGCAGCAGGGCACAGGCGGCATCTATCGCCGGGCTGGCGAAACGTGCGTCACAGCCCCTTCCGGGTGGCGGATTCATTGAATGCACGATGTGGCACATGACCGCCACCGTCCGCCGCGGGTCGGTAAGGATCACCGCGACGCATGACCCGAGAAGGGTCTCGACACGATCGCCGGCAAAAACCAGTGCGACGTCTCCCGGATGCAGAACCAGGACATCCGGCGCGCTGAGCGCGAAGGTGTGAGTCGCCGCGTTCAGGGCGGTTGGCAAGGCATTCATGGCAGCTTCCGGAACGCACCCGGTGCCAGTGACTTGAGCGGCGTCGCGCAATTGACGCGGCCTTCGGCCGTGCCCATGAAGAACAGGCCGCCCGGCTTGAGCGTGCGCAGCACGCGGTCCACCACCTCGATCTTGGTGGGACCGTCGAAATAGATGAGAACGTTGCGCAGGAACACCACATCGAAGGGTCCGATGCCTTCGAAATCGCGTGTGAGGTTCAGCTGACCGAACGTCACGTGCTTGCGTACCGCGTCGTTTACCATCACCAGACCCTCATTAGCCCCATCCCCCCTGAGACAGTATCGCTTCAGGCGCGCTGGCTCGACATAGCGCAAGCGATCTTCCGGATAGACCGCTTCGCTGGCAGCCTGCAGCACACGATGGCTGATGTCTGTTCCCAACACCGCCCAATTGGGGGCCACCTTGCCGATCTGCTGCAGATCGGAAAACAGCATGGCAATGCTGTATGCCTCGTCACCAAAGGATGACGCAGCGCTCCACACTGCAAGCGGCGTTCGCGAGCGTGCGGCTGAAACCTCGTTCGCCAGCAGTTCGAAATGCTTCGGCTCGCGGAAGAAATAGGTTTCGTTCGTGGTGAGCAGATCGACCGCCATCTGGAATTCGATGACCTCGTCCGGCTGAGCAAGCAACTCCGCGTAGGCTTCGAAACCCGGCAGGCCGAGGCGCTGAATGCGCCCGGCCAGTCGCGACGAAATCAGCGAGCGCTTGTTGTCCGCGAACGACAGGCCAACGGCGTCGTACATGATCGCGCTGATCCGCTGGAAAGTTGCATCGCTGAGCTCAGACAACGGCTTCATCCTGCGAACGTTCGACCAGATCGGCCATTTCTTCGACATCCAGGGCGCGCTCGGGGTCGAGAAGGATGACGAAACGTCCGCCAAGCTTGCCCATGCCCTTGATGAATTCGCGCCGCACCGCGCTGCCGAAGGACGGGCCCGGCTCGATCTGGCTGAACGGGATTTCAATGACCTCGCTGACCGCGTCGACCATCAGGCCCAGCTCGACGCGTTCACCATCCCGCTGAGCATCGAAAATGACGATACAGGTCTTCTTGCCCACCACGGCTGGAGCCTTGCCCAGCCGCGCCTGCAGGTCGATGACTGGCACCACAGCACCGCGCAGGTTTATGACGCCGCGCACAAAGTCGGGCATCAGCGGCACCGAGGTCATCTGGCCGTGCTGGATGATTTCGCGCACCGTTGCGATGTCCATGCCATAAACGCCATCGGCCAGCAGAAAGGTAAGGAACTGAGCTGAAGCCTGCGTCTGGGCGGACGCATCGATTGGCTTGTCGGAATTCATGATGATGTCCTCGGTTTCGGGCGACGCTCAGAAGGGATGGAAATTCTTGCCACCGCTGCGCAGCGAGTTCGCGGCCACCATGCCGAGCGCGGGTAATTCGCGCGCGCGCTGGCGCGTTGCTTCCGGCTCGCCGCGAAGCGTGCGTGAGGGGGCTCTAGCGGTCTCACCCAGATTGAAGAAGCTGATGGCCTGCTGCAGCTGTTCGGCCTGCCCGGAAAGTTCTTCCGATGTAGCGGCCAGTTCTTCGGAAGCCGAAGCATTCTGCTGGGTCGCCTTGCTGAGCTGACCCATGGCGCCGCCGATCTGCGTGACGGCGGAACTCTGTTCGCCGGACGCGGCAGAAATCTCCTGTACAAGATCCGATGTGCGCCGGATGGAAGGCACGATCTCGTCGAGCAGCTTGCCCGCGCGTTCCGCAGTCGACACGCTGTCACCCGCAAGATCGCCGATTTCCTTGGCGGCCTCCTGACTGCGTTCGGCCAGTTTTCGCACTTCGGCTGCCACGACCGCGAAGCCCTTGCCGTGCTCGCCAGCGCGCGCCGCCTCGATGGCGGCATTGAGCGCCAGCAGGTTGGTCTGGTAGGCAATGTCATCAACGATGCTGATCTTTGAAGCAATCTGCTTCATCGCCTTGACTGTGAGCGTGACGGCCTCACCGCCCTCGCCCGCTTCGTTTGCAGCCTTGGTTGCCATGCCGTCGGTCACCTTGGCATTGTCGCTGTTCTGCGAGATCGACGCCGACATCTGTTCTATCGAGGCCGTGGTCTCTTCCACCGAGGCGGCCTGTTCGCTGGCCGCCTGCGACAGCGATTGCGCGGTAGCGCTGACCTGCCCGGCGGCACCGGTCAGTGCATCGGATGCGGCGCGCACTTCCTCAATGATGCCGGCCAACTTCTCGCTTGTGCTGTTGGCGTCGTTCTTCACCTGTTCGAAAATGCCTTGCGAATCGCGCGTGATACGCTGGCTCAAGTCACCCGCCGACAACGCCCCGAACACGCGTCCGATATCGGCAAAGATCACCGACATGGTTTCCATCAGCGCGTTGACCCCTTCGCACAGTTCACGGGTCGGTCCGCTCTTCCCTTCGATCGGAATGCGCTTCGAAAGGTCACCGGTCTGCGCCGCCGAAGTCACCTGCTGCGCCTGTTCCACCGCGCTGGCAAGCATGTTGGCGGCATTGACCTGCGCGGTCACGTCAGTCGCGATCTTCACGACTTTCTTGACTCGCCCCATTTCGTCCTTCACCGACGCGTACACCGCCTGGATCCATACTTCCTGACCGGCTTTGGTAATGCGCTTGAACACGTCGCTCTGCGGCTTGCCGTCGTTCAAGTCACGCCAGAACTGACTGTAGGCGGGCGAGGCGGCGAACGCCGACTCGACAAACATGCGGTGATGCCTGCCGACCACCTCGTCGAGCTGGTAGCCGAGCACCTGCAGGAAATTCCTGTTGGCATGCAGCACATGTCCGCCGAGATCGAATTCGATGTAGGCGTACGACTCATCGATGGCGCCCAGCACGCCGCGCGCGTTCTGACGTTCCAGTTCGGCTTCGGTGATGTCGTAGCGCACACCGAGATATTTCACGGGCTTTCCGTTGTCGCCCATGATGGGGGCGATCACGGCATCGACGTAATAGGGCGTACCGTCCTTGGCGCGGTTCTTGATGATGCCGCGGAACATTTCACCGTGACCGATGGTGGACCAAAGCTGCTTGAACGTCTCCTTTGGCATGTCGGGGTGCCGCGTCGTGTTGTGCGGCTTGCCCAGCAGTTCTTCTTTGCTGTACTTCGACACTTCGCAGAACTTCTCATTGATGCTCACGATGTCGCCCTTTTTGTCCGACTCGGACACAATGCTGGTGACATTCATGATATCGGTGCGCACGCGCAGCTCCGACTCTACGGAAGCCAGTCGGCTTCGCAGTTCTGCGAGCGCCGCCTCCGCCTTCTGGCGCGCATCCTGTTCCTGCAGCAGTTGTCGGGAAGCCTGCTTCAGCTCCGTACCCGCGACCATGCGCGCGATCCATGAAGTGCTGTTCTCGGTCATGATGATTGTCCTTCTGTAGATGAATGGATTGAACGGCCCGGAAAGGCTGTTTCGCGCGCACCGCGCGTGTTTATCCGTGGCGGCTCGGCCGCCAGTAGACCCAGGGAAGGCACGTCGAAGATCAGGGCGACTTCGCCGTTGCCGAGAATCGACGAGCCCGAGATGCCACGAAGCGTGCGGAACATCCGGCCCAGCGGTTTGATGACCGTCTGGTGCTGCCCGAGCAGCATGTCGACCTCGATGCCATAGCTTCGATCGCCGGCACGCACTACGACGATGCTTACGCGTTCAGGGGCTTCGCCCTGCAGCGCGTAGAGCTGGCGCAAGCTGACAACCGGCAGCAGTTCTCCGCGCAGGGGCACGCAGAAGCCGCCTCGTTTGTCGGGCATCGTCAGCAGTTCGTTCGGGTCTCGGCCTTCGATCACTTCGACCACTGCTTCCAGCGGCAGCACGAATTTGGAACTACCGACAGCCACAAGAAAGCCGTCGATAATGGCCAGTGTGAGCGGCAACCGGATGTCGATCACCGTGCCGTGGCCTAACTGGCTGCTCACGTCCACGGTGCCGCGCAGCGCCTCGATGTTCTTGCGCACCACGTCCATGCCGACGCCGCGGCCGGACAGGTTGGTCACCTGCTCGGCGGTCGAGAAACCCGGCGCAAAAATGAGTTTGAGAATGTCGGCATCTGACGGTGTCACATCGACGTCGACGAGGCCGCGCTCCCACGCACGCTTGAGCACCCGACTGCGGTCGATGCCGCGGCCATCATCGCGGATGCGGATCAGGATACTGCCGGATTCGTGCCGCGCGCTGAGCACAAGCCTGCCCTGTCGAGGCTTGCCAGCCAATTCCCGTTGCTCGGGGGTTTCAAGCCCGTGATCGAGCCCGTTGCGCACCAGATGCATGAGCGGATCCGCGATCTTTTCGACCACGGACTTGTCGAGTTCGGTATCCGCGCCCTCTATTTCCAGTATCACGTCCTTGCCCAGCTGCGAGGCTGTATCGCGCACCACGCGGCGGAAACGACTGAAGGTTTCGCCGATTGGCACCATGCGCAACTGCAAGGTGCCGTTGCGGATTTCCTCGATCAGCCGACTCATGTGCTGACTGGCTTCAGTCAGCCCGCTGTGGCGTGTCTGACGCGCCAGCAGCGATGCACCGGCGCCTGCAATCACGAGTTCGCCCAGCAGGTTGATCACGACATCGAGGCGATCAGCCTGCACCCGGATACAGCGGTTGTCGTCTGGCCCCGCTTCGCGCTGGCGCTGCTGCTTGCTGACCGCCGCCGCCACGATCTCCGGCGCCACGCCGGCGCTCACCTGCAGCACATCGCCCAGCCGGGGAGCGTCGTCACCACCGGCCCGCAGTGCGGATTGCTGCCGCAGGCCGGCGTCGAGCTGCGCCTGCGTGACAGCGCCGATGTTCACCAGCAACTGACCGAGTTGGGGGTGATCGGGCATCTCGTCGAGCAGCGTTACGAAGTGTTCGAGGGAAGCCGAAGGCGCAATCAGTCGCAGCCGACAGTCGTCCTTCACGAAACTGAATGCACCTTCGATTTCTTCCTTCGTAGCCTCTGTGACCAGCCCGACCCCCACGACCAGATGACATGATTCGGGGTCGAGCTCAGCCAGCGAAGGAATACTTGAGCGATCGCATGTAATCGCGACCACTTCGCCCAGCGTGCCCAGGTAGCGCACGATGCCGAGCGGATCCATGCCGTTACGCATGCACTCGGTGCCGAATTCGGCCGACACATGCCAGCGGCCTCCCGCCGGCACTGCAGCGCCCGACACGCATGTCTCCTGACCGGCACTTGCCGGGACCGGCTGACTGTTGCCGACGGCCGCCAGCAAGCGGCACACCAGGTCGGCGCGTTCGGCAATGTACTCGTCGCTTTCAAGAGAAGGATTGCTTGCAATATCCACCAGATGCAGGATCTGATCGTTGCACTGCAGAAGCAGCGTGCTGAGCGACGGGTCGAGCCTGATGTGGCCTTCACGCATGCGATCGAGCAGCGTTTCCACGTGATGCGCGAATTCGACAAGTTGCATCAGCCCGAAAATGCCGGCCGAACCCTTCACCGTATGCGCGCAGCGGAACAATGCGTCCAGCAAATCGCGATCCTGCGGGTTCTCTTCGAGCTGCAGCAACAGTTGCTCGATGTTTTCCAGCTGTTCGCGCGCCTCGCTGATGAATGCCGGCATCGCTTCGGCGATGAAGCTCTGGTCGCTTTCTTGCTGGGTGCGCTTCATGCAACCTCCCTGGCCGCAGCCTGTTCGGTGACATCGAACCAGTCGATGCAGCCGAGCGTGGCACTCGTTTCGACGAAGGTCCGGCTCGGCGCCACCACGCGCAACGGAACGCCGAGCGCGGCAACACTATTGGCCAGCGCGCCAAGCAACTGAAAGCCGGCACCGTCGATCTCTTCGACGCCGTGTGCCAGAAGCTGCAACTGGGCTGCCGCGCTGTCTATCTGCTGTCCAAGCCAAACCTGCAGTCGTCGGTGCGTGTCTGCAACCGTGTAGATGCTGAGTTCTGCGGGAAGCTCAAAGATCTGATTCATGGCACACCTCAGGGAAGGATCAGCTTCGCCACCGCATCGAGCAGGATGGGCGGGCTGAAAGGTTTCATGATCCAGGCCTTGGCACCGGCCGCTCGCCCCTGTTCCTTCTTGGCATCCTGTCCTTCGGTCGTGAGCATGATCACCGGCGTAAATTTGTAGCGCTGGTTCTGCTTCAGTTGCGTGACGAAAGTGATGCCATCCATGCGGGGCATGTTCACGTCACTGATGATCAAGTTGATCTTGCGTCCGTCCAACTTGTCCAGCGCGTCCTGGCCGTCGCCCGCTTCCATCACTTCATAGCCGGCCCTCGTTAGCGCCAAGCTCACCACCTGGCGCAACGATGACGAGTCATCGACAATCAGAATGTTCTTGCCCATTCGTTTCTCCCTCTTCTGCGACAGTGTTGTTGCTGCGTAGTCCGGACAAGAATCCTGGCTACCCGCCGTGCACTCACTCCGGCAATCTTCCCTTTTGCGGCGCACGGGCGCCGCAAGGTCAGAAGAAGACAAGCGCTTGCGCCGATGCGCCTGCGTGGGCAGCGCCACCACCTGTGTGATTGACGCGTTCTTCGGCTGTGGTGTAGCTGCTTTCAAGATGGTCGATCAGCGGTCGCAGGTCGGGAGCGTGTCCGTCGGGCGTCGCACCAACCAACTCGCCCAGCTCGCTCATGCTTTCGCAGACGTGCGCCAATACCTGATCAATCCGGTCCTGAAACTGCAGCGCTGGGAGCGTGGCTTCAATTTCCTGCCGAATGCCTTCCGCCTGCTCACACAACACAGCGTTGGTCCGCGCCAGCGAATCGAGCACGCCTGAGAACTCACCGAGTACCGTCTTGATGCTGGCCTCGGATGACTGAAACGAAGCAAAGTCGCGACTGGTTGAGCTTTCGACCAGCCGGGCCGAAGCGACGATGGCTTCGCTCACCAGCCTTGCCTTATCGGCGATCTGCTTGCCGGTGGTACCCGAAGCGGTCGACAACTTCCGCACCTCGTCGGCTACCACTGCAAAGCCCCGTCCGGCTTCGCCTGCGCGCGCAGCTTCTATCGCCGCATTCAGCGCAAGCAGGTTGGTCTGGTCCGCCAGTTTCTGGACTGACGCAGCCATGCCAAGAAGATCATCGGCGTAACTCGCCAGCTCGCGTATCTGGGTCAGAACAACGGTTTTCTCTCCAAGCGCACCGGAAATGCCGTCGAGCACGGCGGACAGTTCGCGCTGTGACGTCTTGATCACGACGTCAACACCGACATGGTCACCCGACAAGCCGGTGCTCGATGAAGCAGCGACGGCTGCCTCGAGTCTTGTGACCAAACCCGAGAAGTGCTCGATCAACTCGCCAATCGCGCCCTCCGCCTGCTTGCGCACGACGCCAATCTGGCGCGACCAGATCGGTGCGGCGGTTTCTGAAACCAGCAACAGGCTGTCGCGCATGTCTCGTATCAGCGGATCGGGCCCGACCGGCTCCGCAGGTTTATTCATGGCCGCGCCAGACATGCGCATGGGAGACATGCACCATCCGGAAGCAAGCAGCAGTGCGGAGATCCCGACACCAGATGCCATACGCACCCAAGGCGGAACGTCGACGGGCCAGATCATCCATACACCTGCGATTACGGCGCCTACGGTATAGCCTGCATGACAGAGCTTTCGGAACACGATTGTCTCCATACTTTGATTCCTCTTCTTCTGTCTGCAGATGCAGACAAGAAACCTGGAGGAATTCACCCATCATTTTTTGATGAGCAAACTTCGGAAAGTGGATAAAACTTTCAAGACGAATCAAGTTTCTTCAAATTCATTCATCTCATACGAAATTTCCTGAACCAACCTTTCGGTCTCCATTCCCGGTGCATGAAAGCACGCCAACCCTTCCAGATCAGCAGGCAGCGAAGGCATGCCGAAAAGATATCCTTGCAACCGATCACATCCGAGCGCAGCAAGGTGGGCGAACTGTTCGGCAGTTTCAACCCCCTCCCCAACGACCTCCAGATTCAGGTTGCCCGCCAGCGAAATAATCGCGCGGACAATAGTCATCGCTTCAGGATCCGTAGCCAGTTCCCGAACGAAACTGCGATCGATCTTCAGAGTGCGCACGCGCAGTCGCATCAAGTAGGAGAGCGATGAATAACCTGTACCGAAGTCGTCAATCGCCATGGTGATGCCGAGCGCATCAAGAGCGGCGAGCACAGCGCCGGTGTGGTGAAGATCTTTCATCAGCGTGCTCTCGGTGATTTCGAGTTCCAGCAGGTGCGGATCGAAATTGGCCTCGAGCAGGGCAGCGGAAATGTCGGCAACCAGTTCCGCATCGATCATTTGCCTACCCGAAAGGTTGAAGCAAAGCCCGATATCCGGGCGCAAGCGCTGCACATTCCGTACGTCATGCAGCGCTTGACGCAGCGACCAGCGGCTCACCGGAACAATCAGTCCGGTTTCTTCCATGATGGGAATGAAGCGGTCGGGCGGTACCGAGCCCATTTTCGGGCTGTTCCATCGCAACAGAGCTTCAACCGCCATCATCCGTCCCGAGTGCGCGTCGACGATGGGCTGATAGACGAGGAAAAGCTCTTGCCGAGCCAGCGCGCCATGCAGTTCGATTTCGAGCGCCAGATCGCTATGCGCATGCACGTCCATGTGCTGTTCATAGAAGCAGGAGGTATTGCGCCCTGCTGATTTCGCCTGGTACATCGACACATCGGCCCGACTGAGCAGTTCGTCTTTTGACGCCGCATCGTCTGGGTACAAAGCGATGCCCACGCTGGCGCTGACGAAAAATTCGCGCCCCTCAAGCTGGATGACCTGCCCCAGACCCTTCAATATATTCGCGACGACCTGGCTCACGTCCTCACGGCACTTCACCTCTTCGAGCAGGATCAAGAATTCGTCGCCACCGAGCCGCGCCACCATGTCGGTCGCACGGACGCCGCCACGCAGGCGCCGCGCAATCTCTATCAACAGACCGTCGCCGACGTTGTGGCCCAGCGTGTCGTTGATCACCTTGAATCGGTCGAGATCGATGAACAACACGGCGAGTTGCTGCCCTTGCCTCACGGCGCTGCTCATCACCTGTTCCAGCCGTTCCATGAACAGACGACGATTCGGTAGTTTGGTTAGTGTGTCGGTGTTGGCGAGGGATTCCAGTTGTTCCTGGACGCGTATGCGTTCGCTCACGTCCTTGGACGTCGCCACGTAATGGCTGATCCTGTGCTGGCTGTCGAAGATGGGGCTAATGGTTTTCTCTTCGAAATACAGTTCGCCGCTTTTGCGCCGATTAGTGAATACCGAGCGGAAAACCTCGCCCCGTTTGATCGTGCTCCACATGCAATCGTAGAACTTGCGACTGTGCTGATCTGACTTGAGGATGCGGGGCGTATGGCCCAGCACTTCTTTGGCGAGGTAACCAGTGGTACGTTCGAACGCGGGATTGACGTACTCGATGAAGCCAGCGGCGCAAGTGATAAGCACCGAATCATGCGTCTGGTGGGCCGCCTGAGCGAGGATTTCAAGCTTGCGTGCGATGCTGGTACCCACTGCTACTTCACTCAGCCGGAGCAGCCACTCTTCGGCGCCCGGCTCCCTGTGAAAGCATGTGCATTCGACGTTTACCGGCAGTTCGGCACCCGTTACCTGCAACCGCCAGACATATCGATGAGATTCGCGACGACAGTCGGCCGTCACCTGCGACCAGCTTGTCGTGCCCTGGTCTGACAAGGCCTCGAATATTGCGGCGACGGGCAGCCCCGTCAGGTCAGGCACACCATTCAGCGCCTGGGCGTGGCGCAATACGACGCCGGAGGTGGAGACCAGAAGAAAAGTGGCCGCTTTCGGCTGGGGGAGCAGAAAACTGCCGACGCTGACTGCCGTGTGGCTCTCCAGCCCATCATCAAGTGCGCAGGGCGCTTGGTGCCCTACGGAAGCAAACCGCGCGAAGTCTGTCATGGATCAATACCTTTCAAATGCATGCTTGCCACGATCTGATCGGAGATCACCTGTAACGCTTGTCTTTGCGTTGCAGCCCACCCTCTACACGCCCCCTTCATCTTTCTGACGAAACGCCCGAGAGGCCGCTGATCCAATTGCTGCTGCGCTGGGAACCACAGACTTGCAACCACTCATGAATTCAGTTAACGCCGTGACGACATGCACTCCGTATCAGGAGATGCCGCGGGGAACACCCCGTTTATCCTGACGTGATTAGGGATTTCCCTACCCGCATTGCAGCAGGAACGAGTATTCGGGTGACACGTGCAGTGATCAGTCCATTCCTGGAGGCGACCCCATCGCCGGACCGCAATGCTTTCCAGCAGGAGGTCGCGGAAGCGAAGCGCGAGGTCGCCGTGGCGGTCGGAGAAAGACTCTTGTGAGCGAGAAGGCCCGTGGCGTTACGGCGACGGAGCGGCTGCTCGCGAAGTTCTGCGAGCAGTCGTTCCTGAAGCTCTGGAGCTATCCGAACCGGCACAAGGATGGCGGGCACGAGCTGTGCGACCTGCTCGCAGTGTTCGGCGACACCGTGTTCATCTTTTTCGACCGCGAAAACACGCTGCCCGATATCCCCGACAAGGACCCGCCGGTCCTGTGGAACCGCTGGAAGCGCAACGTCATCGATCGCCAGGTCAAGACCGCTCATGGGGCGGAGCGCTACATCCGGCGCGGCAGGCCGATTTTTCTTGATGCGAAGCGCGGGAAGCGCTTCCCTATCCCTTCGACAAGGACATGGAGCGCTGACCCTGTCCGCCCTGGGGCGTGCCGCCGGCAGTGATCACCCGTCCCTGTCAGCCAAGCCGGCGACGCGTCCGGCCAGGCTGCAGTCCGGCCGTCCTGCCGCGCGAAGGATGTTCCGCATCCGCCGGTGCGGCTCCTTCGTGGGCGAGCGTGTCGATGATGGGGCAGTCGGGACGGTCGTCACCGTGACAGCAGTGAACGAGATGCTCCAGCGTGGCCTTCATCGCGTGCAGTTCCTTCAATTTTTCTTCGAGTTCCGCGATATGCGCCTGCGCCAGCGCGCGCACCGTCCGGCTCGGCCGCTTGCGGTCCTGCCACAGGCCGAGCAACGCACGAATCTGTTCGATGGAAAAGCCCAGGTCGCGCGACTGACGGATGAAGCGTAGCGTGCTGACTTCCCTGACGGTGTACTGCCGGTAGCCGGACGCCGTGCGCGCCGCCTTCGGGAAAAGTCCGACGCTCTCGTAGTGGCGGATCATCTTCGTCGACACCCCGGAGGCCTTAGCGGCTTCACCGATGTTCATGCTCATCGCTGCTCTCCCATGACGGCCCCGCTCCGGACCTGCCGGTTTGCAGACTTCACCGCGCGTCCGTCGGCAACACCCTGCCACCGGCGCAGCGTCAAGGCGTTCAGCACCACGCTGACGCTGCTGAAGGCCATCGCGGCACCGGCAATGATCGGGTTCAGCAGACCGAGCGCCGCCAGCGGGATGCCCAGCACGTTATAGCCGAAGGCCCAGAAAAGGCCCTGCTTGATTTTGGAGTACGTGCGGCGGGACACGTCAAGCGAGTCGGCCACCAGGCGCGGATCGCCGCGCATCAGCGTGATGCCGGCGGTCTCGGTGGCCACGTCGGAGCCGCCCGCCATTGCATAGGACACCGAAGCGGCGGCCAGCGCAGGCCCATCGTTCAGGCCGTCGCCGACGAAGGCGACCACCTCGCCGGCGTCACGCAGTTCCTTGACGATGGCCGCCTTGTCACCGGGCAGCACCTCGGCACGCACCTCGGTGATGCCCAGTTCCTTTGCGACCGCCTCGGCGGCACCACGATTGTCACCGGTCAGCATCACCGTCCGGATGCCGAGTTGATGCAGCCGCGACACGGCCTCAGCCGCGGCGGGTTTGACCGTGTCGCCGAACGCCAGCAGTCCCAGCAGACGCCGCTGGTCCATATCGGTCCGGACCAGCCATGACACGGTCCTGCCCTGCCGCTCCAGCCGTTGCGCTTCAGCGTGCAAACCGCCTTCGACGAGACCCAGTTCGCGCAGCAGGCGCGTGCTGCCCAGGGCCAGCGTCTGACCACGCACGACAGCCTGCACGCCACGCCCCGGCAGGGCCTGCGCATCGTGTGCCTCGGGCACCGGCAGACGTTCGTGCCGCACCTGGTCCATCACGGCCACGGCCAATGGATGGCTGCTCGACTTCTGAAGCGCCCCGGCCAGGCGCAGCACCTCGTTCCGCGTGGCACCTTCCGCTGCCACCACGGCCGCGAGCGAAGGCTTGCCTTCCGTGAGCGTGCCGGTCTTGTCAAACGCGACCACGGTGACCGCGTGCGCGACCTCCAGCGCTTCGGCGTCCTTGATGAGGATGCCGTGGCGCGCCGCGACACCCGTGCCGGCCATGATGGCCGTCGGCGTGGCCAGCCCGAGCGCACAGGGGCAGGCGATGACCAGCACGGCCACGGCGTTGATGAGCGCCCGTTCCCAGTCACCCGAGAAGCCGAACCATCCCAGGAAGGTGGCCAGCGCGATGACCAGCACCACCGGCACGAACACCGCGCTCACGCGGTCCACGATGCGCTGGATGGGCGCCTTCGCGACCTGCGCCGACTCGACCATGCGGATGATGCGGGCCAGTGTCGTCTCTGCGCCGATGGCCGTCGTGCGCACCGTCAGCGCACCTTCGGCATTGATGGCGCCACCCGTCACCTGGTCGCCGACGCCCTTGGCCACCGGCAGGCTTTCGCCCGTGATGAGCGATTCGTCAACGTGGCTGCGGCCCTCGACGATATCGCCGTCGACGGCGATGCGGTCGCCGGGGCGCACGATGACGAAGTCGCCCACCAACACCTGATCCACCGGAACGTCCGCCTCGACGTCATCTCGACGCACTCGGGCGGTGGTCGGGCGCAGCGCATTCAGTGCCCGGATGGCGTCGGCCGTCTGCCGCTTCGCACGTTGCTCGAGCCACTTGCCGAGCAGCACCAGGGTAATGACCGCAGCGGAGGCCTCGAAGTAGAGATGCGGCATGCCATGGTCGGCATGCTTGAACAGAAGGTAGACCGACAGCCCGTAGGCGGCCGAGGTGCCCAGGGCCACCAGCAGGTCCATGTTGCCGGTCCTGGCGAGAACCGCATTCCAGCCGGCACGGTAGAAGCGCCAGCCGAGCCAGAACTGCACCGGAGTCGCCAGGGCGAGTTGCGTCCAGCCGTCCGGCATCCAGCCGATGCCGAAAAGCTGCAGCAGCATCGGCATGACCAGGGGCAGCGTCAGTGCGCCGCCCACGGCAACGGGCCACCAGGCCGGAAGACGAGGCGCCGGCTGCGGCCTCGCATCCTGAAGCTCCTTCGCGGCGTAGCCGGCCTTCTCGATGGCTGCCTTGAGCGCTGAGACCGGCACTGTCGACAGCGCCTGGATGCTCGCCTTCTCGGTCGCAAGATTGACCGTGGCCCCGGAAACGCCGGGCACCTTGAGCAGCGCCTTCTCGACGCGCGCCACGCACGAGGCGCAGGTCATGCCTTCGACCCGCAGCGTGGTGTCGGTCGTCGCGACGTCGTAGCCCGCCTTGCGCACGGCGGCGGCCAGCGTGGCTGCAGTCACTGCGGGCTCGGCATTGACCGTAACCCGTTCGGTCGCCAGGTTGACACTGGCTTGCCTGACTCCGGGTACCGACTGGAGTGACTTCTCGACGCGCATGGCACACGAGGCACAGGTCATGCCTGTGACCTGCAGCGTGATACCGGACAGTGCGATGGTGTTCATGGATGCCTCGGAGCGTTGTTCGAAGTTGCACATCGTCAAGGTTCCGACGATGGCAATGTCAACACCGGCGATTGCGCCTGGAGGCATCGTGGATTTCTGCAAGGATCGCTTGACCTTGCAACAGTGGGAGGGTGGACAGTCGACTCACCAACAACCCGATGGAGTAGAAAATGATTGCTTTCGAAGTCAAGGACATGACCTGCGGTCACTGCGTCAGCACCATCACGAAGGCGCTGAGGGCCACTGACAAAGACGCCGGGATCCGGATCGACCTGGCCACGAAGCGCGTGCACGTGGAGCCTGTGTCGGCGGACGCGGAGGAAATTGCGGAAGCCATCGCGGATGCTGGCTACACCCCCGTGCCGGTTGGGACGGAGCACAGCGAAGTTGCCGTGCCGGAGCGCGGATCCTGTTGTGGACACTGCCAGTGATGGCGTTCTGAGCAGCCCTTCGATCCGCTTCGATGGCTGGCCGCTCGGGTATCTTCAGCCCGCGTCCGAGCGGTTTCCTGTCGACGCTGCCCGGCGCGCCACGAAACGTGCCGCTGTTCGACCCCCGCCCCATCGTCGCAACGCTGGAGCGGCTGATCGACTTCGACCATCTGCACGCGCACGGGCCGAGGCGGATCGTCTGCACGCTCGAGGCCTTGCGGGACGTGGCGACATGCTCTCCGCCATCGACGCTGGCGCGCGTAAGCCTGTTGTGGCAAGAAGGCGTCCCGCGTCGATGGTTCGCTGATGTTCATCGGGCGAATAGACGGCGACGGGCCGCCCAACCGCCGGTGGCGGCGGGCGGCCCGCGTGGACCCTCAACCGTCAGTTGCGGGGCTCGGGGGTGGTCTGACCTTCCGGGCGGCGTTCGCGTTCGTCCGCACGCTCGGACGCCTTCTGCTTGGTGTCCCGGTCGCGTATCACATCGTTGGCATGCTCGCTCGGGTATTCCCCTGATTGACGAGCCTGATCCTGTTCCGGCTGGTACTTCTTCTGACTTTCGGATTGCTGCGCCGCCGGCATCACCTCCTTCTGGTGCTTGCCCGGATACGACGGCTGAGCGCTGACCGACACGGAAAATGCGGCTATCGCAAGTGCAACGGCTGTTCGGGCTAAAGTCATTGTGGACCTCCATATGGGTGGCAGGCATCAAATGGATGCCCATGACTGCAGCCTAGTTCTTGCGGAGAAGTTCGATGTAGTCGGGCTCCCACAGCCTGTAGGACCCGCGACGGAGAACGCCCGGGCTGATCCGCCAGGGTGCCCGCATCGGCAATTCCGGCGCGCGTCAAGGCAAATCCTGTCCATGCCGTCCGGGCACGATGCTGTAAGACCGCAGCGACGTTCCGCGCCGCGCGCCCCCCTCAGCGTGAGACAGCGAGCTTCGTGGTGCGCACCGCACGCGCGCCGTCGTCCGGATGCACCTTGCGCAGCCGGGTGTGCACCTGCAGGTAACCCAGCCACAGGTCCTGCCGCACGTACACGATCTGGCCCGGCTTGGCATCGAACTCGAGCTTCGACGTGAATTGAAGCTGCGAGCCCAATGTGTGCCGGCCAGGTTCGATTTCCTTGAACAGATGGGTTTGCGACACGGTCGAGCCGATCGGCTCACCATCGAGCAGCACGGCGATCGGCAGCGCAGGAGCGCTGTAGCCGGTACGGAACACATAGACGCCCGCCTTGCCCGGGCTGATTTCGGCCACGCCGGGCGGCGTGCCGGCGTCGGTTCGATGCTGCGGGACGGCAGCGCAACCGGCGAGCACAGCGGTCGCGGCGATGACGGCAAACGTCCGGTATTTCATCGGGGATCTCCTGATCTGTCGCGCATGGCGAACGCGTCGAAGGGGCGTCCTGCGGCCTGCCCGCCATGCGGCAGACCTCGGCCGTGCCGGTCTGCAGACGCTGTCCGCACAAACCACTGACGGCATGCCGCTGCTGCTTTGGCCGCGAATGGCGACTCAGGTTTCGCGCGTGCCCAGATAACTGATGCGCCCGCGCGCGTCAGCCCGGATGTTCGGGATCCGGCGGCGGCCCTTCGAGGGCCGCCTCGTCGGGCAACAGGCCGGCGCGCAGTTGCCTGGCCGGCTTGACGCCCAGCCGGCGCAGGTTCTCGACCTGTCGCACCAGATTGCCGCGACCCGACGACAGTTTGCCGTGTGCGTCCTGATAGGCCTTCTGCGTCTGATCGATGCGCTTGCCGATCTCTTCGAGGTCTTCGACGAAGCCGACGAACTTGTCGTACAACCGTGCCCCCTGTTCGGCAATCAGCTGGGCGTTGCGGCCCTGGCTTTCCTGTCGCCAGACGTTGGCCACCATGCGCAATACCGCCAGCAGCGTGCTCGGACTGACCAGCAGCACGTTGCGCGAGAAGGCGTCCTCGAACAGTGTGTTGTCGCTGGTGGCAGCCAGCATGAACGCCGGTTCGACCGGCACGAACATCAGCACGAAATCGGGCGCTTTCAGTCCGTCGAGCATCGGATAGTTCTTGTCCGACAGCCCCTTGATGTGGGCGCGGATCGACTGCACGTGCTCACGCTGCGCCAAGGCGCGCGCGGCGTCGTTGTCGGCGCTGCAGTAGCGCTCGTAGCCGAGCAGCGACATCTTGGCGTCGATGATCATGTGACGGCCTTCGGGCAGCTGGACGACCACGTCCGGCCGGCGCCGGTTGCCGTCGTCGGCGGCATAGCTCTCCTCGGCGACGTATTCGTGCCCGCGCCGCAGACCGGACGATTCAAGCACTTTTTCCAGCACCATTTCGCCCCAGATGCCCTGCGACTTGTTGCTGCCCTTGAGCGCCTGGGTGAGATTGACCGCGTCTTCGCTGATCCGGGTGTTGAGCAGCGCGAGCCGCTCGATCTCGTTCTTCAGCGTCAGCCGCTCCTTCGATTCCCGGTCGTAGGTCTGCGCCACCTGGTCCTGGAAGGCCTTGATCTTCTCGTTCAGCGGATTGAGCAACAGACCGAGGTTGTCATGGTTCTGCTGCGTGAAGCGCTGGCTCTTCTCTTCCAGGATGCGGTTCGCCACCTCCTGGAACTGCAGCCCCATCTGTTCGCGCGCCGCGTCGAGCAGCGCGAGCTTTTCGGTCGTCTGACTGCGTTCGGCGTCGAGCTGGATGCGCAATCCGGCCACGGCCTCGGCCAGCGCCTGACGTTGCGCCGCGCCTTCGGCCAGCGCCTGTTCGAGCGCAGGAATACGCTGTGCCTGCGTTTCAGCACGCACGCGCGCCGCTTTCTCCTGCTGCAGCTGAAGGTCGAGCGTGGCCCGGACGGCGCCGCTCACCTTCAATTCGGCGCGCAGGCGATCGATGTCGAGCGATGCGGCGCGCAGCCGTTCCTGCGCCGTCAGCAGCTGCGCCACGCGCTCGGCCTGCGCGCGTTCGATCTCCAGCGCCGTGCGGCTGCGCAGCCAGATGGCGCTCAGCGCTCCGCCCAGCAGCGCAGCCCCCAGAAGGGCGATCAGGATGGCGGAGTCGGTCAGGCTGACGGGCATGCGATGCGGGATGCGGTTCGGAAAGCCCGACTATAGCCGGCCCTGCTCGCCCGCCGCACGATCTGCAGCGCCTCGCTCAGTGCTTGTGATCCATCGCACCGCTGGCACCGAGCGCGCGCGCGGTTGCCTTGATGACGATGGTTTCACGCTTCTTGCCCGCACCTTCGATGACCAGCGTCACCGGTACGTCCTGCCCTTCGGTGATCGGTGCCTTCAAGTCCATCAGCATGACGTGATAGCCACCCGGCTTGAGCTCCACCGCCTTGCCGGCCGGCAGGTCGATACCCGGGATGGCGCGCATGCGCATGATGTCCTTGTCCATCGTCATTTCGTGGATTTCGGTCACGCCGGCCACCGGTGAACTGGCTTCGACCAGTCGGGCAGCTTTTGGCGCGGTGATCTGCATGAAGGCGCCGGTGGCCTTCTGCTGCGGCACGGTGGCGCGGACCCAGGCGTCCTTGACGGTGAGTTGGGCCATGGCCGGTGCGGTGATCAAGGCAAGCAGTGCAGCAGTCATCAAGCGACGCATGGTGGTTTCCTGTGTTTGAAAAAAGGGGGGGGTCGGTTGTGCAGTGATCGGTGCGGCAACGTTCGTGGAGGCGCTTAGCGGTAGGAAATCGCGGTGACTTCGATCTCGCGCAACCCGGCCGGGCTCTGCACGCGGACCGTGTCACCTTCACGCGCCTTCAGCAAGGCGCGGGCCAGCGGCGATATCCACGAAATGCGTCCTTCCGACGCATTGGCTTCGTCGACACCGACGATCTGCACCGTCTGTTCGCTGCCATCTTCGTCCTCGTAGCGCACGGTGGCGCCGAAGAACACCTGGTCGGCATTCTGCTGGTCCTGCGGATCGACAACGGTGGCGGATTCGAGGCGCTTGATCAGGAAACGGATGCGGCGATCGATCTCGCGCAAGCGCTTCTTGCCATAGATATAGTCGCCATTTTCCGAGCGGTCGCCATTCGAGGCGGCCCAGGCGACTGTTTCCACGATGCGCGGGCGCTCGTCGCGCACCAGCTGGTCAAGCTCGGCCCGCAGTCGGCCGTAGCCGGCGAGCGTCATGTAGTTCTTGCTGCCGGGCGGCAGCGCAGTGACGACTTCGGGGTCTTCTTCCTCGGTGTCGGTTTCCTTCGTGAAGGCCTTGTTCATCCGGATGTCAGTGATTGCGTGCTCGTTGGACGAGCACGCATCTTACCGAATCAGTGATAGATCGCCGGTTGGGTCAGCAATGCCTCCCACGGCACCATGAAAGCGTCGAACGCTTCCGCGCCGACTTCATGATCGACCTCGTGGTCGACCAGCGCCTTCAGTTCCTCGCGGAAGCGCTTCGCTGCATCGTCACGGATCAGCGCGCCGCGCCCGACCCGCTTGTCGATGACTTCAACGGCTTCCAGCCCCGCATATTCGACCACGTAAACCAGCGGATTGTTGAACATGATGTGCATGATGTATCTCCTTGGCTTGTGCGGCTCACCAGCTTGCAGCCTGACGGTTGTCCGGCTGTTCGATACGGCACTGCAAGACACCTGTATTGCAGGTGGGGCAATCCTGCCGTCTTTCAAGTGATTTAACGGCCGCCTGGCCCGGCGCTGAAGGGAGCTTGCACCGGTTGCAACACACTCCTAACATCCACCATCCCTTAACGGCGCAGGCCGCGCGCCGGTTGTCACGATTCGGTCCCGCACATGGAAGATGACGAACTGCGCGCATCGCTAGAGCTGCTGCGCATCGAGCACCGCGACCTCGATCAGGCGATCGCCGATCTTCACGCCGCGCCGGCCGGCGACGAGTTGCTGCTGCGCCGCCTGAAGAAACGCAAACTCATGTTGCGCGACCGCATCGACCAGATCGAGCGGATGCTGGAACCGGACGATCTGGCCTGAGCGCGGCTCAGCGAATCAGTCGGCGAGGGTGATCCAGACCGGCTGGTGGTCCGATGCCGCGGTGGATTGATCGACCTCGACCGCTTGCACCCGCGACAGCAGCGGCGCGGTGGCCAACGCAAAATCACAGCAGAAGCGACGCCCGGGCCAGTCACAGCCATGCAGCCCGACCGTGTCGGCATGCGCCACCGCGCCGTGACAGTGCGCCCACAAGTCGTGCCAGCGCGCCTGGAGCGACGCACCTGGCGCAACCAGACGCACGAATTCCTCGCTGCCCGGCTCGCAGTTGAAGTCGCCGCACAGCAGCGCGGCGGCCGGCCGCAGCACGGCAGCGAACGCACCGCCCGACGCCTTCGCAGCCGGCGGCGCGACCGCGTGGGCCTGCGCCTCTGCATTGAGCGCGCGCAACGCCTCGATCTGCGCCATGCGCTGCACGCGCGAGTAGTACTCGAGGTGGGTGTTGAGCACCCGCAAACCGCCGGCCAGGCCGTCCAGCACGACTTCGACGCAGGCGCGCTGCATGCTCGGGGCGGTGCTGTCCGCCGGCCAGGGCAGCAGATGCCGCCAGGCAGCAAGCACCGGCAGCCGACTGAGCGTGAGGTTGCCGAACTGCCGGCGCGTGCCATCCCGGCGCAGGCTGTCGGCACCGGGTGCGAAGATCGGCGCATGATCTGGAAACAGCGTGGCGAACTGCGCGACTTGGTCTTCACCCTGAAGACCGGGCAGATCGTCGTAGCCGCGCGCGACTTCCTGCAGGCAGATCACGTCGGCGTCGCCGAAATCGTTCAACGCGCGCGCGATGCGACCCGCGCTGACGTGACCGTCGCAACCGCGCGCCCACTGGATGTTCCAGCTCACCAGCTTCATTGCGTGCCTTCCGGCTTCCGTGTCCGGAAGCATCATTGTGAGGAACGCCGGACGACCGCATCGGTCGATCCGGAACAACCATGCCGATTGTGCTCCAGGAGAACCCGATGATACGAACCCTGCTGACCGCCTGCGCCCTTGCGTTGAGTCCGGTCGCCGCCCACGCGCAGCAAGTTCCGCAGCATCTCAGCGTGCCACCCGGCTTCGGCATCGAGCTGTGGGCCAAGGTGGACAACCCGCGTGCAATGACGCTGGGCGAGGCGGGCCGGCTTTATGTCGGGTCGCGCAAGGGTCACGTCAGCGCAATAACTTACGACAGTACGACAATGGCAGCCGGCACTGCAGTCAAGGTGGCCAGCGGCCTGAACATGCCGGTCGGCGTGGCCTGGCGCAAGGGCGACCTGTACGTGTCCGCCGTCGACCGCATCGTCAAACTGCCAGGCATCGACAAACGGCTCGACGCGCCGCCGGCACCGGTACTGGTGAGCGACCGCTTTCCGTCGGACAAGGCGCATGGCTGGAAATTCATCGCCTTCGGGCCGGACGACAAGCTGTATGTACCAGTCGGCGCGCCCTGCAACATCTGCGATCGCGACAAGGA
The DNA here is from genome assembly GCF_030698125.1 of Methyloversatilis sp. Taxonomy (GTDB): domain Bacteria; phylum Pseudomonadota; class Gammaproteobacteria; order Burkholderiales; family Rhodocyclaceae; genus Methyloversatilis. The sequence continues at coordinate 102,820 of NZ_JAUYNV010000005.1, read as the reverse complement.
CGGCTACGCGAACATCATGCGCATGAATCCGGATGGCAGCGCGCTCGAAGTGTTCGCACGTGGCGTGCGCAACACCGTCGGCTTCGACTGGCACCCGAAAAGCGGCGAACTGTGGTTCACCGACAACGGCCGCGACTGGATGGGTGACGACACGCCGCCGTGCGAACTGAACCGCGTCGCGAAGGCGGGCCAGCATTTCGGCTATCCGTACTGCCACGGCGGCAGCGTTGCCGATCCGGAGTTCGGACAGGGGAAATCCTGCGCCGACTACACGGCGCCCGCGCTGAACCTGGGTGCCCACGTGGCACCGCTCGGCATGCGTTTCTACGGCGGCCAGCAGTTTCCGGACGAGTACCGGAGCGCGCTGTTCATCGCCGAACACGGCTCGTGGAACCGCAGCAAGCCGGATGGCTACCGGGTGATGCTGGCGCGCCTCGATGGCAACAAGGTGGTGAGCTACACACCCTTCATCGAAGGTTTCCTCGGCCGCAACGATGCCGTGTTCGGCCGCCCGGCCGATGTGCTGGAGCTGCCCGACGGCAGCCTGCTGGTGTCCGACGACCATGCGAACGCGATCTACCGCGTACGCTGGAACGGCACCCGCACCGCGGCCGGCGACGCTGCACTGCACTGATGGCGCGACATGGCTGATTGACTTGATGCCCGCGCGGGCGTTCACTGTCCGGTGCCACCGAGGAGAACGGACATGGACAGCGACAGCTCACTGGAAGACGGGCGCATCGAAAGTTTCGGCGTGATGGCGGCACCGGTCGATATCAAGAACGACCTGCCGCTGAGCGCCGCGGCTGCGCACAGTGTCAATGACGGACGCGCCGCCGTGCGCGGCGTGCTCGAACGCGACGATCCGCGGCTGCTGGTGGTGGTCGGTCCGTGTTCGATGCACGATCCGGTCGCCTGCATGGAGTACGCGCGGCGGCTGCATGTCCTGGCTGCGGAACTGGCCGGCAGCCTGCTGCTGGTGATGCGCGTCTATTTCGAAAAGCCGCGCACCACGACCGGCTGGAAGGGCTATATCAACGACCCCTTCATGGACGACAGCTTCCACATCGAGGAGGGCATGCGCCGGGCACGCCGCTTCCTGCTCGATGTCGCCGAACTGGGCCTTCCGGCCGCTACCGAAGCGCTCGATCCGATTTCGCCGCAGTACCTGGGCGATCTGGTGTCGTGGACGGCGATCGGGGCGCGCACCTCCGAATCGCAGACACACCGCGAAATGGCCAGCGGCCTGTCCACACCGGTCGGCTTCAAGAACGCAACCGACGGCGATGTGGATGCGGCGATCAACGCCATCATTTCGGCGTCGCGGCCGCACAGCTTCCTCGGCATCAGCCGATATGGCCGCTCCAGCATCATCCGCACACGCGGCAATCCGCACGGTCACCTGGTGCTGCGCGGTGGCGCCGGGCGGCCGAATTACGACTCGGTCAGCGTCAAGCTGGCCGAACAGTCGCTGATCCGGGCGGAGCTGCCGCCCAACATCGTCGTCGATTGTTCGCACGCGAACTCGTTCAAGAAGCCCGAAATGCAACCGCTCGTGCTGGCCGACGTGGCCGCACAGATCCGCGATGGCAATCGCTCCATTGTCGGCGTCATGATCGAAAGCCATCTCGAAGCCGGCAACCAGCCGATTCCGGCCGATCTTTCGCGACTGCGCTACGGCTGCTCGGTCACCGACGCCTGCGTGGACTGGGCGACCACCGAACGGATGCTGCGCGAGCTGGCGGCGACGACGGCCGACGCGCTGCAGCGACGCCGGATCACCGCCTGACCGGACCCGTTCGGCGTGTTGCCACGGATGCAGCCGATAATCCGCGGCAGCGCCCTGCGGCGGGCCGATGCGCCTGCCGCGCGCTCAGGCGGTACGCGCCACCGGATAGGGATACAGCATGTTCAGCGCCGTGCTCTGTCCGTTCGGCTGCACGATGCGCGTGTGCTCGCGACGGAATTCCCGCGCATGGCGCAGCCCGCACGAGTGGGCAATCATGTCGATCTCCTGATTCATGTTGAGGCAGTAGTTGGCCACCCGGGCCGCCTTGTCCGCGACGTCGAGCCCGCGGTGCAGCTTGGGGTTGTGCGTCGTGATGCCGGTCGGGCAACTGTTCGAATGGCAGCGCAGGGCCTGGATGCAACCAAGCGAAAACATGAAGCCGCGCGCCGTATTGACGAAATCCGCCCCGGCCGACAGCGCCCACGCGGCGCGTGCCGACGTGACCAGTTTGCCGGCGGCAATCACCTTCACCCGCTCGCGCAGACCTGCTTCGATCAGTGAATCGACCGCACGCGGCAGTGCCTCGTCGATCGACAGCGCGACGTGATCGGCGAGCGCCTGCGGCGCCGCCCCCGAACCGCCCTCGCCGCCATCGATCGCGATGAAATCCGGCGCGGCAGCGATGCCGCGGCGCAGGATGGCTTCGCACAGATCGTTCATGAAGTGCCAGCCGCCGAGCGCAGTCTTGATGCCGACCGGCTTGCCGGTGACATCGCGGATCAGCGCGATGCGGTCGAGCAGCTGTTCGACGTTCGACACTTCCGGATGACGGTTCGGGCTGATCGAATCGACGCCCTTTGGAATGCCGCGGATGCGCGCGATCTCTTCGGTCACCTTGGCCGCCGGCAATACGCCGCCCTTGCCCGGTTTCGCACCCTGCGACAGCTTGATCTCGAACGCACGCACCGATTCGATCGCCGCCAGCTCGCGCAGCCGCGCCTCGGACAGCAGGCCCTGCGAATCGCGCACGCCGTACTTGGCGGTGCCGATCTGCAGGATGACGTCGCAGTTGCCCTCCAGGTGATACGGCGACAGCCCGCCTTCGCCGGTACTCATCCAGCATCCTGCATGCGCGGCGCCGCGCGACAGCGCCTGCACGGCAGGTGCCGAAATCGCACCGAAACTCATGCCGCTGACGTTCACGATGGAGCGCGCGGTGAAGGGCTTGTCGCAGAAACCGTTGCCCAGGATCAGCGGCGGCGTGGTTTCGCGATCCTCGTCGAGTACCGGAAATGGCGCGTTGACGAAGATCAGCGCGCCGGGCTCGTGCAGCGAATAGGTCGAACCGAAGCCGATGATGCCGCCTTCGTTCTTCGCCAGCCGGTACACCCAGCCGCGGGTGGAGCGATTGAACGGCATCTCTTCCCGGTCGCCGAGAAAGAAGTATTGCCGGAAGTATTCGCCCAGTTGTTCGAAGAAGTAGCGCAGGTGCCCCACAACCGGGTAGTTGCGCAGGATGGTGTGCTGGGTCTGCGTGCTGTCCTGGATGTAGCGATAGAGCAGCAACAGCAGCAGCCCGACGACCAGCGCAACACCCAGGCTGACCTGGAACACCGACATCAAGATTTCCATCGCATTCTCCGGTAAGACGGACACCGTCAGGCTGGCTGCAACAGCGCGCGCCGCAGCAGCGCGCGAATCGACGACGCTTCGAAAGGCTTGTCGCAGATGCCCGACACGCCTGCCTGCTCGACGGCAGCGAGCCGGCTCACGTCCGATTCGCTGGTCACCATCAGGATGGGCACGGACGCCTGCCAGCTTTGCTGTCGCACGTATTCGACCAGCGCGCGACCGTCCATTTCCGGCATGTTGTAGTCGGTGACGATCAGGTCGAACATCGTCTGGTCGAGATGGGCGACCGCCTCGAGCCCGTTCTCGGCCTCGACGAAGTCGCGCAGGCCGATGTTCTCGAGCACCCGGCGCATGAAGCGACGCGCGTTCCCGCTGTCGTCGACCAGCAGCACGCGCAGCGACTCGAAATCGATGTCGGCATCGTCCGTTTCGCCCTCGGCCAGGAAATCGACCGTCGCTTCGAGTACGCGCCGCAACTGGGCGCCCGAGAACGGCTTGGGCAGGATGCCGCAGACACCGGACTGACGCACCGGATCGAGCGCCTGCGGCCGTGTTTCGCTCGACACGAGCACGAATGCGACGTGTTGCAGCGCCTCGGTCGCGCGCATCGTCTGTACCAGGTCGGTGCCGTCACCATCGGGCAGGTAGAGCGCGCTGATCACCACATCCGGCAGTTTCTGCTGCATGGCAACGAGCGCCGACTGCAGCCCGTCGGCTTCGCGGATCTGCGCGATGCCCAGCGCGCGGGCACCTTCACGGATGATTTTCATCTGCGTCGGCGATGGCTCGACCAGCAGTACATCGAGTTGCAGGATATCGGGAGACATGGCGGGCCCGGCCGAAGCCGTAACGAATGCGATCTCCCATTAGCGGCTCCGTCGCAGCGCAACATGAGCGGCACGCCGACTGGGTATGCGCTGCTTCGTGTCTGCACACACGCATGCAGCATGAAAAAGGCCCGCCGGATGTCCGGCGGGCCTTCGGTCAGTCACTGCGCCGGGCGCGGGATCAGGCTGTGACTTCCTTTGCGGTTTCCGCGTATTCCTCGATCTGGTCGAAGTTCATGTAGCGGTACACCTTGTCGCCGTCCTTGTTGATGGCACCCATGTCGGCGTGATACTCGGCCACGGTCGGAATGCGCCCCAGCTTGGAGCAGATCGCGGCCAGTTCGGCGGAACCCAGATACACATTGGTGTTCTTGCCCAGACGGTTCGGGAAGTTGCGGGTCGAGGTCGACATGACGGTCGCGCCTTCGCGCACCTGTGCCTGATTGCCCATGCACAGCGAGCAGCCCGGCATTTCGGTGCGCGCACCGGCAGCGCCGAATACGCCGTAATGCCCTTCCTTGGTCAGTTCGGCGGCGTCCATCTTGGTCGGCGGCGCGATCCACAGCTTGACCGGAATGTCGCGCTTGCCTTCGAGCAGCTTGGATGCCGCACGGAAGTGGCCGATATTGGTCATGCACGAGCCGATGAACACTTCGTCGATGGCCTGGCCCTGCACTTCGGACAGGAACTTCGCGTCGTCCGGGTCGTTCGGGCAGCACACGATGGGTTCCTTGATGTCGGCCAGATCAATCTCGATCACCGCGGCGTACTCGGCGTCGGCGTCGCTTTCCAGCAGCTTCGGATCGGCCAGCCAGGCTTCCATCGCCTTGATGCGGCGGGCCAGCGTGCGCGCGTCCTGATAGCCGTTGGCGATCATGTTCTTCATCAGCACGATGTTCGAATTCATGTATTCGATCATCGGCTCCTTGTTCAGCTTGACCGCGCAGCCGGCAGCCGAACGTTCGGCGGAGGCGTCCGACAGTTCGAACGCCTGTTCTACCTTCAGGTCGGGCAGGCCTTCGATTTCCAGGATGCGGCCGGAGAAGATGTTCTTCTTGCCCTTCTTCTCGACCGTCAGCAGGCCGGCCTTGATGGCGTACAGCGGAATCGCATGCACCAGATCACGCAACGTGATGCCGGGCTGCATCGTGCCCTTGAAGCGCACCAGTACCGATTCCGGCATGTCCAGCGGCATCACGCCGGTGGCGGCGGCGAAGGCGACCAGGCCGGAACCGGCCGGGAAGCTGATGCCGATCGGGAAGCGGGTGTGCGAGTCGCCGCCGGTGCCGACGGTATCCGGCAGCAGCAGGCGGTTCAGCCACGAGTGGATGACGCCGTCACCCGGGCGCAGCGCAACACCGCCGCGCGTGCTGATGAAGGCCGGCAATTCACGGTGCATCTTCACGTCGACCGGCTTCGGATAGGCGGCGGTGTGGCAGAAGGACTGCATCACCAGATCGGCCGAGAAGCCGAGGCAGGCCAGATCCTTCAGTTCGTCGCGCGTCATCGGGCCGGTGGTGTCCTGGCTGCCGACCGTCGTCATCTTCGGTTCGCAATAAGTGCCGGGACGCATGCCTTTACCTTCGGGCAGGCCACAGGCGCGGCCGACCATCTTCTGCGCCAGCGAGTAGCCCTTGCCGGTATCGGCCGGCACCTGCGGCAGGCGGAACAGTGTCGACGGTGCCAGGCCCAGCGCCTCGCGCGCCTTGGCCGTCAGGCCACGTCCGACGATCAACGGAATGCGGCCGCCGGCGCGCACTTCATCGAACAGCACGTCGGACTTGACGGTGAATTCGGCGATCACCTTGCCGTCCTTCAGCGCCTTGCCTTCGTACGGACGCAGTTCGATCACGTCGCCCATGTCCATCTGGCTCACATCGAGTTCGATCGGCAGCGCGCCGGCATCTTCCATCGTGTTGTAGAAGATCGGAGCGATCTTGCTGCCCAGGCAGACGCCGCCGAAACGCTTGTTCGGCACGAAGGGAATGTCTTCGCCGGTGAACCACAGCACCGAGTTGGTGGCCGACTTGCGGCTCGAGCCCGTGCCCACCACGTCGCCCACATAGGCCACGACGTTGCCGCGGGCGCGCAGCGATTCGATGAACTTGACCGGGCCGCGCTTGCCGTCTTCTTCCGGCGTGATGCCGGGGCGGGTGTTCTTCAGCATCGCCAGCGCATGCAGCGGAATGTCCGGGCGGCTCCAGGCGTCCGGTGCCGGCGACAGGTCGTCGGTATTGGTTTCACCGGTCACCTTCAGGATGGTCAGCGTGATCGACTTGGGCACTTCGGGACGGCTGGTGAACCATTCGGCATCGGCCCAGCTCTTCATCACGGCGATCGCATTGGCGTTGCCGGCGTCGGCCTTGTCCTTCACGTCGTGGAACTGGTCGAACATCAGCAGCGTCTTCTTCAGGCCTTCGGCGGCCACGGCGCCCACTTCGGCGTCGTCCAGCAATTCGATCATCGGGCTGATGTTGTAGCCGCCGAGCATCGTGCCCAGCAGTTCGGTCGCCTTGGCACGCGAAATGAGCGCGCACTTTTCGGTGCCGTGCGCCACGGCGGCCAGATAGCTCGCCTTCACCTTGGCGGCGTCGTCCACGCCGGCCGGCACGCGGTGGGTGATCAGTTCGACCAGCGTGGCTTCCTCGCCTGCGGGCGGCGCCTTCAGCAGTTCGATCAGTTCGGCAGTCTGCTTCGCAGTCAGCGGCAGCGGCGGGATGCCGAGCGCGGCGCGTTCAGCAACATGGGCACGATAAGCTTCAAGCACGGTGGTTCCTCCGGTGGACGGGTATTTCGCATCATAGAACGACACACCGGCTCGATGGTGCATCGCACGAAGACACGGACAGAAAATCCGCGGCCTGTACCGATGCGAACCGGCTGCCACACAGCGATACCCGTGCGCTGCCGCCATTCGCAAACCCGCATGGCGCACTGCAATAGCGGCGCGCAGCCGGGTGGTTCAAGTCTTATATATGATATCTTTTATTCGATTCATCGCCAAGACCGTCCGGCGGGCTTGGCTACGGGCTTGGCTATACTCGCGCTGCCCTTTTTGCCCGGCGCACCATGATCCAGCCCCTCCAGACCGACGCCGACCTGCGTAATCTCAATACCCTGCACCTGCCGGCGCGCGCTGCGCGACTGCAGCCGGTGGATGACGCTGCCGACCTGCCGGCGCTGACCGAAGCGGCCCAAGACACCGGCGGCCCGGTGCTGGTGCTCGGCGGAGGCAGCAACATCGTGTTCGGACGGGATGTCGACGGCACGGTGCTGCACATGCGCACGCGCGGCATCGACGTCCTGGCGCGCACCGGCTCCGATGTGCTGGTTTCGGTCGCCGCGGGCGAAAACTGGCATGACTGGGTCGCCTGCGCGCTGGCGCACGGCTGGCACGGACTGGAAAACCTCGCGCTGATACCGGGCACCGTCGGTGCCGCACCCGTCCAGAACATCGGCGCCTACGGCGTAGAACTGATCGATCGCCTCGACCACGTCGACGCCTGGGACATGACCGACCGCCGTTGGCTGCGCCTGAGTGCCGCCGAATGCCGGGCCAGCTATCGCGACAGCGTGTTCAAGCACGAGCTGGCGCAGCGCGCCATCATCACCCGCGTGGCCTTCAGCCTGACGACCGAAGCGCGTGTGCGCTGCGACTACGCCGACCTGAAACGCGAACTGGCCGCGCGCGGCGTCACGCAGGTGACACCGCAGCACGTGTTCGACGCGGTGTGCGCCGTGCGCCGCGCCAAGCTGCCCGACCCCGCCGTGCTTGGCAACGCCGGCAGCTTCTTCCGCAACCCCGTGCTGCCCGCTGCCGACGCGGCCCGCCTGCTCGCCGCCCACCCGGATGCAGCGCACTACGCCGCAGCGCGCGGCGCCATGAAATTCGCCGCTGCCTGGCTGATCGATCAGTGCGGCTGGAAAGGCATGCGCCGCGGCGATGCCGGCGTACATGACAGGCAGGCACTGGTGCTGGTTAACCATGGAGAAGCCTCCGCCACCGATCTGCTCGGCCTTGCCACCGACATCCAGGCCAGCGTACGCGCGCGCTTTGGCGTGACGCTCGAACCCGAGCCACTGATCCTGCGCTGAGCGCGCAGTCGGGTGGACTGCCAGTTGCCTGTTGGGCATCGCTACGCTCACCCCAACCTACGGGTCGGGCGCGGGTGCGGTGATGAGGAGATGTCGATGGGGCGCTACTGCGACGCAGGTTGGGGCGGGTGCGGTGTGGTGTGTTGGGCATCGCTGCGCTCACCCCAACCTACCCCACAAACCCGGACGACCCGTAGGTTGGGGTGAGCGCAGCGATGCCCAACAGATCACCGTCGCGTCATTGTGGCCCGGGCTACCCGTCCGGCCGCATCACACGTCCGCCGCCCACTCATGAAGCGGCGCCCGCATTCAGCACGCAGCGGTACAGCGTATGTCCGCTCGCCAGGTATTTGCGCTCGAACGGCGTCTCCGGCGCGTCGGTCGTGAAGTTTTCGACCCCCGCTTCGAGGCCTGCGATCAGCCGCGCGGCCAGCGCGAACTCTTCGACGTAGATGCGCCAGTTGCTGCGGCACTCGATGATGCCGCCCAACTCCAGCACAACCGGAAAAACCGGATGCGCCGGCCAGCGTCGCGCCAGCTGGCCGATCTTGGGCCACGGGTTCGGATAGAGCATGTACTGACGCGCCGGACGACAGGCGTGGCGCTGCAGCAGCAGCCAGATGTCGGTCATGTCGGCACGCAGAAGCAAAGCGTTGCCGGGCAGCGCGGGGGCGCGCGACAAGCGGTCGGACGACTGGTCAACGCCGAGCACGAAGTGGTCGGCAAAACGCTCCGCCAGGTGCCGTGTGCTTTCGCCGACCCCGCAGCCACTGTCGACGATCAGCGCACGGGCTGGATCGCAGGTGCGCGTAAAACTGGCGAACGCCGCAGCACTGAAGGCGGCCACCGGCTTGCGGAATTCACCGCGCGCGCGGCGCGCGATCAGCGCTGCAAGATGATCGTGCGGGCCGGTCTGGACACTGTCGGGAAGGCGCGACCTGCCGGTGCAAGGCGCCATGGGAGAACCATCCACTCCGTGGCCTCGACTAGGACAGGTAGCGCCGCTCGAACTGGCTGATCCAGACCGACCAGCCGAGGATCATCGGATGGATCATTTCCATGCCTTCCTCGAACGCCGTGGCGTACAGCTTGACCATCGGTCCGAGCTCGATGCCGTAATCGACCGACAGCGTCGCCGGCAGGCGGTCGAGCACCTTGCCGGCGACGACCAGCAGGGTCCCCGCCAGCAGCCATGCGCCCGAGCGGGAACGCCAGCCACCGCGCAAGAACAGGAAGCGCGCGATGATGAAACCGGCGTACAGCAACAGCCCGACCAGCACGAGGGCGATGGCGCCGCAGATCAGCTTGTCCTCGATCGGCCGCGCGGCGTCGCGATAGAAACTGTTCTTCAGAAAGCTATCGCCGGTGAAGGCCTTGTGCCAGTCCGCCTCGCGCGCAGCGAACGCGAGGCACAGCAGCGCGAAGGCCCAGGCACGCGGACCGAGCGGGCGGATGCGGAAGATCACGATCAGCGCGGTGACAATCCACGCAGGTTCGGACAGGCGCTCGAACGGCCCTGCCTCCGAAAACACCCAGACGAAGGATTCCTCGCTCAGCAACAGCGGGAACAGCGCCAGCAGCGCGGTGAACAGCGCAATGGCGACAACGATGCGACGATCAGCGGGAACCATGTTCATTCCTGTTCAAGCAGGCGACGATAGATTGCAAGATTGCCGTCCACCATCGCGTCGACCGAAAAGTCGGCCAGTATGCGCGCCCGGCCGGCTGCGCCGAGGCGGTGGCGCAGCGGTGCGTCGTCCAGCAGGCGACGCAGTGCAGCAGTGAGCGCGGCGACATCGCCCGGTTCGATCAGCAGGCCGCTGACACCGTCGGCCACTGCTTCGGGCAGACCGCCGGCACGGCAGGTCACGATGGGCACCGCCGCAGCCGAAGCCTGCAGCAGCGATACGCCCAGCCCCTCCATGTCGGCCGGGTGGGCGAGGATGTCCAGCCCCCCGAGCCAGCGCGGCAGATCGCTGCGGAAGCCGGCGAAGCGGATGACACCGTCCAGCCCGCGCGCCTGTACCTCGGTTTCGAGCGCTTCGCGCAGCGGTCCCTGGCCAAAAAAAAGCACCCGCACATCCGGACAGGCCGCACGCAGCGCATCGACCGCATCGATCACGTAGCGATGGCCCTTGCGCGCGATGAGCTGCGCCACGACGCCGATCACACGCGCGTCGGCCGGCAGATCGAACTCGCGCCGGAAGGCGGCCGCGTCGACCGGTGCGAGATACGGCGTCGCGTCGACCGCGCTGCGCACGCAGCTGACCCGGTCGGCCGCCAGCCCTTCCGACAGCAGCACCTGGCGGATCCCTTCGGAAATCGTGATGACGTGGTCGAACAACCGGTACTTCAGCGCAACCAGCCAGCGCGCTTCCGGGTTGTCCACGCGACGCGACAGCACGCAGCGCGTGCCGGTGAGCCGCGCGGCGACGCCACCCCACAGGTCGGCACCGCGCCGACTGTGCAGATGCACGATGTCCGGCTGCGCCTTGCGGATCAGTGCGGCCAGTCGAAACGCCATGGCGGCGTCGGCATCGCCGCCCATCTTCATCTCGACCACCTGCGCATGACCGGCACACGCGCCGGCGATGCCTGCACCGGGCGAGCAGGCGAGGACGTTGGTCACGCCACGGCGCGCCAGGCCCTCGACGATGTAGGCCACCTGACGGGCGCCGCCGTAATAATGCTTGCCGGCTTCGACGTGAAGCACCTTCATGCCGACCGCACCTTGACGACCTCCTCCATCACGCGCGCCGGCGTGATGTCGCGCAGGCAGGTCCAGGCGCCACCGCAGGTCGGCCGGCGCCGGCACGGCGAACAGTGCATGCCGAGCCAGATGACGCGGGCGTTGACACGTCCGGTCTTCGTGTACGGGCAGGTGGACCCGAAAATGGCGACGGTCGGCACCGAAAACGCGATGCCCATGTGCGTGAGGCCGGTATCGACGCCGACCAGCAGACCGGCGCTGCGCACCAGTGCCGCCGCTTCCGGCAGTTTCGTCCGCCCGACCAGATTGATCAGGCCGGGCGCACCGGCTGCGATGCTGGCCGCCGCCTGCGCGTCGCCCGGGCCACCGAGCAGCACCGGCGTCAAACCGGTCCGCGCCGCCAGTTGCGGCGCCAGCGCCTGCCAGGCGTCTTCGAACCAGTGCTTCTGCGGCCGCGTCGTGAAGGCGGCGAATACGGCGTAACGACCGGGCGCCAGGCCGCATCCGGCCAGCAGCGCCTGCGCGTGCGCGTCGGCCTCGGGTGCCACATGCAGCGCCGGCATGAAATCGCCGGTGTCGAGTTCGAGCTGTTCGGCCAGGTGCAGGTATTCGGACGAAATGCGGGCGACGTCGCCGCCGCGCGGCACCACGCGGGTCATCAGCCACTGGCTGCCTTCGCGCGACCCCAGCCCGATACGGGTCGGCGCGCCCGAAAGCCAGGCGAGCACGCCACTTTTGAGCAGGCCCTGCAGATCGAGCACGGTATCGAAATGGTGGCTGCGCAGTTCCGCACGCAAGGTGCGCACGCGGCGCCACAACTCGATGCGCCTACCGCTGCGCCACAGCTGCGCCCACTCGGCCTTCGGCCACAGGATGCGCGCATCAATGGCCGGGTCGTGCGCGATCAGCGCATCGATGCCCGGCTCGACCAGCCAGGCGACGAAAGCATCGGGATGGGTGCGCTTGATCGCAGCCGCCAGCGGTGACGCGAACACCACGTCACCGATGGCCGAAGTACGCACGATGAGAATGCGCTTCAAGCCGGGCGCTCCTTCACGCCACACCACAGGGCAGCGAGGAACAGCACATACATCATGCTGAGGTTGGAACGCATCAGATACGACTCGAACACGCAGATTGGAATGAACAGCACCGGCAGCGCCTTGCGGATGCGTTGCCGGCCGTCCTCCGGCCCGCGTCGCACGAGCGGGAACAGCAGTACGGCCAGTACCAGCACGCCGGCCGGAATGCCGGCGTTGGTCAGCGCATACAGATACTGGTTGTGCGGGTTGTACATCGGCTCCCACTGCGGCGTATGGATCGCATTCACCTTCGTGTATTCGATCAGATAGTCGCCGATGCCCACACCCAGCCAGGGCGATTCGGAAAACATCCGCCATGCGTTGCTGGCATAGACGATGCGCAGGCCGATCGACGTATTGGGCCGGTCCTGGTAGTTGACCAGTTCGTCGATGCCGACATCCACCCGCTCGCGGAAGTAGTCGCTGCCGGCGTAGCCACCCGCCACAATGCCGAGCGACAGCACGCCGGCCAGCACTGCCGCGAGCAGCGGGCGGCGCGCGAAGCGCTGGAACACCAGCAGCGCCAGCAAAACCAGAAAGCCAAGCAGGCCGGCGCGACCACCGGCGATCAGCAGATTGAGCGTGGTGGTCAGCAGCAGGATGGCGTACAGCACCCGCACGCCGGCGGTGCGTGCCTCGAACAACAGTCGATGCCCCGCCAGATAGCCGGCCAGCGCCAGCGCCGGCGTGTACATCATGCGGTCGACGAACGGCGCCGTGTCGTCGGCCCCCTTCTCCACCCGGATGCCGTCCGGCAGATCCGGCCACACGTGCAGTTGCGCCCAGTTGTAGAAGGCCAGCGCTTCGCAGCAGGCGATAGCCAGCAGGAAGGCGCTGACGTAGCGGCCGAAATGCTCGCGCCGCGCGACGCTGAAATACAGCGCAAACAGCAGGAAGAAACCCTGTCGGCCGGTCATGCGCCGGCCCCAGTCGAGGTCTTCGGTCCACAGCAGCGAGACCGCGAACACCGCGTAATAGGCGGCGAACAGCCACACCAGCGGCTCGGCCGCCAGTGCGCGCAACTTTTCCGCGTAGCGTCCTTCGACCAGCCAGAAGACGAGTATGAGCGCGCTCAGCCAGTAGGCCGGCGCCACGGTCAGTGGAATCGAGAAGAACACGCCGGCCAGCAGCCAGGAATTGATGAACGGAATCCGTTCGCGCAACGTGGTGATCATGCGAAGCTCACTCCGCACTGTTCGAAGGCGTGCTTCATGTCGGTCTTTTCCTGCTCACTCTTGAACAGCGCGTCAGCCCAGCCGAAGGCGACCACCTGCACCGCCGGCGGATAGATCTGGCGCGCGAACAGCAGCGCGCTCGAGCGCACGCCCACCACGGCGTCGTAGCGGGTTCGCGCCATATGCATTTCCAGTGCGCAATCGGGCTCGATCAGTTGGTAGTCGGGGTGACGCAGTTCGTGGCCGGGGTCTTTCGGGTGCGCCTTGTAATCGATCTGCGCAATGCCCTGCCCGGTCAGCCAGCCGCGGATGCGTTGGGTCAGCGGTGCCAGCGCGGACGCCTGCAGCAGACCGGCACCGACCAGCGGCTGGCCGATCACCAGTGCGCGGCGCGGCACGTCCGCATCATCGGCGACCGCCTGAGCGCGGCCGACCAGCGGCGGCAGCACGCGCACCTTGTCGGCCGGATAGGCGTGCGGCAGACCGGGCAGCACGTAGATGCGGTCGCAGAAGTCCGCGTCCGAACCGATGCGGTCGCCTTCGAAACAGCGGTAGCGCAGTTCGGGCGCAGTCAGGCGACGCAGCAGGCGGACACGCTGCATCAGCCGCTTCGGCAGCGACAGCGGGTAGCGGCGGATGCTGATCAGCCCGTCGGGCAGTATCCGCGCATGCATCGTGCGCGCGCCGGCGCGGCGCGGCAGCGCATGCAGGAAGTAATTGATCGCTTCGGTGTCGAACACCGCGCTGTGCAGCAGCAAGGTGTCGCATCGCCCGACCAGCCCGGCCACCAGATCGATGTTCGCACGCAGTCGGCGGTGTCGCCCGAACCAGCCGGGCAGCGGCTCCCAGCGCGGCCATGGCATGTAGCTGCACGCATCCCATTCCGAGGCGGCGACCACCGGCTTCAGGCCCGGCTTGTACCAGACCAGCACCTGACGCGCGCCGGGCTCGATATCGCCCGCGATGCGCTGCGCCGCGAGGTACTGCAGGGGAGAGGCGACGAAATAGACGGCAACCGTGATGGCGTCCGTTCGGGAATCTGACATGCCGACGTGGGGCGATATTGCGGAAAGTCGCGATGCTACCCCGAAGGCGCCCGGCGCGGTGCCGACGCGCGCGGGCGCGATTGACGGCATCATTGTCGACGCACCGCCCTGCGGGTGCGGCCCGAGCGAATGACCGGGCGCACGAATTCACCCACCAGCGAGCCCCGAACCGATGAAGCGATTTCTCCCCCTGGCCGCACTGCTGCTCGGTGCGTCCTGCCTGACCGGATGTGTCACCCCGCGCCCGCCGATGAGCGAGGCCGAACTCGAACAGGTGCTGACGCGCGATTATCCGGGCCGCACCGCGCAGGACGTAATGGCCGCCGCCACCCGGCTGTGGCGACTGGCCGACGGCGACGACTTCCGGATCAAGCCGGGTGACGGCAGTCTGGTCGCAGAACGCGACTGGGTGTTCTATTCGCAGATGGTGCGCATCGTCGGCGACGACAGCTGGACGCTGACGGTCAGCGAAACCGGTGGCGGCACGAAAGCGCGGCTTTCGCTGCTCACCTACAAGCGCAGCACGACGGTGTCGTCCTTCGGCATGACGCCGACCACCCAGACCACGCCGCGCATCGGCGGTCCGGTCAAGGGCACCGCACTCTACGACCTGTTCTGGGCGCGCATGGACCACCTGCTCGGTGTGCGACCGGACTGGATGACCTGCGCCGAGGCCGAAGCACGGGTCAGTTCCGGCGCCACCTGGGGCAACAAGGATGCGTTGTGCGCCGGCTACAGTTTCACCGACGCAGCGCCCGGAGCCCCCTGATACAGGGTCCGCACGACCTCCGGCGGCCGGTCACGACCGGTCGAGGAAGGTGCCGATCGGCTCCCAGTGTTCGACGTGCGAACACACGACCTTGATGAGGATGAGCATCGGCACGGCGATCAGCATGCCGGCGATGCCCCACAGCCAGCCCCAGAACAGGAAGCTGATGAACACGGCCACTGGATTGAGCGACAGCATGCGCCCGGCGAACATCGGCTGGATGAACTGGCCTTCGATGACGGTGATGACGAGGAAGCTGGCCGGAATCACCCACGCTTCGGCCACGCTGTCGAAGTTGATCAGCGCGGCGAGCGACAGCGCGAGCAGGCACAGCGTCGGCCCGAGATAGGGAATGAAATTGAGCAGGCCGGCCATGACACCCCACAGCGCCGGGTTGGGCATGTCGAGCAGATACATGGCGGCGGCGGTCGCCACGCCCAGACCGGCGTTGATGGTGCTGAGGGTCAGGAAGTAGCGGCCGATGTCCTGCTGTATCTGGCGCGCCACGCCGATGGCGCGGATCTTGTCGCGCAGGGTCGGCATCAGCCGCACCACCTTGCGCAGGAAGCCGTCGCCCGAGGCCAGCAGGAAATACAGCAGCACCACGGTCGAGGCGGCGCCGATCAGGAAGTACTGCGTACCGGTAAACAGCACCGAGCCCAGGCCCGGTTCCTTCAGCACCACCGACCTTACCCCGGGATTGTTGTTGCTGGTCGTCATCGCCTCGAGGCGCTCGGTGGCTTCGCGCACCTCTTCCACCGGGCGCTGCAGTTTGAGCAGCTTGACCTCGACCTCGCGCAGCGCGCGCGGCGAGCGTTCCAGCCAGTCGAGCGCCGGATTGGTCAGAAAGTACAGCCCCGCCCCCACGCCGCCGACCATCATCACGACCACCACGCCGGCGGCAATCGATTCATGGATGCGCCACTTCTTCAGCAGGGTGACCAGCGGCGCCAGCAGCAGGGCGAACAGCACCGCCAGCACGATGGGCATCAGCAGGGCACGGGCGAAGTACACCGCACCCAGTGCGGCCAGCCAGAACAGTCCGATGAGCGCCCGCGAGCCATTGCGCAGACGCGGCACTGCGGCGACGGCCTGCACGATCCCGGGCAGCGATTCCGGTTCGGAGCGTGCGGGTGGAAGCA
The DNA here is from genome assembly GCF_030698125.1 of Methyloversatilis sp. Lineage (GTDB taxonomy): Bacteria > Pseudomonadota > Gammaproteobacteria > Burkholderiales > Rhodocyclaceae > Methyloversatilis. The sequence continues at coordinate 86,613 of NZ_JAUYNV010000005.1, read as the reverse complement.
CGTTGTCTGCCCCCGTGGAGGCGGATTCGATGCCGGAAGGGGCAGCTTCCGCGGTGGGCGGAGCGCCGGGTGGCACAGATAGGGTATTCATCGACGGATACTACCCGAGCCACCTTCGAACACCCGGGTCCCACTCGCCCTGCAGGGTCGTCAGTGCGGATCGAACGCCAGCGTCACTTCGACTTCGCGCTCAACGTAGGCCCACTCGGGCGAGGCGCGCAGGGCGGCGGTGAGTTCGTCGAACACGGCCGCATCCCCGGGTGCGAATTCGAACCAGGTCAGGAAGTCGAACGGTTCGGTCTCCGACAGGTCGCGGCAGTGGTGCAGCTTGCGCGCCACTGCCGGCAGCGCGCGCATGCCAAGCGCCACGTGGTGCGACTGCTCTTCCAGGATGTCGCGCCGTTCGTCCTGCGTCAGCGCCCACCAGGCGGCCGACTTGCGGATCGGAATCAGCACGGCGCTGCGCGCCCCGGGGCGGGCCAGCGGCGGCTGCAGCGCAAGCAGCTGCTGCTTCTCCGGCCGGGTGACGTAACGTTCATTGCTGGCGATGCCGCGCAGCAGCCATGTTCCGGCGCCTTCCGCCGCCCCGGCGACGACGTCGAGCCGCGGCGCCATCGCCAGGCCTGCGCCGATGACGGCGCGCACACCGGTGATGTGCCACGGTCCGGCATCGCCGGCTGCAAAGGTGTACAGACGCGGGGTTGCCGTCCCGGCCATGACCGTTCAGTCGCTTTCGGCCCGCATCGCGAGCGCCGCTGCGGCGGCACGCGTTTCGACCCCGAGCTTTTCGTACACGTGCTCGAGGTGCTTGTTCACGGTGCGCGGGCTCATGCCGAGAATGTCACCGATATCGCGGTTGGTCTTGCCCTTGGCCAGCCAGGACAGCACTTCGGCCTCACGGGGCGTCAGCTGGGCGCCGGCGATGCGGGTGCTCGACTCACCGCGCCGGCGCACATCGAGCAGCAGCATGTGCTCGCCCAGCCCGACCGCGCCCAGGCTGCGTGCGTAGAGGGAATTTTCGCCGCTTTCGCCGATCAGCTTTGCGTCGGTGCCCGGCTCGTCCGCCATGCGCGCAAGCTGGGCCAGCGACTCGCCAGGCGGGGTATCGGACGCGTCGATGCCGAACTGCGCCAGGCTGTCCGCGGCCCGCGGCGAGCGCCAGGCGATGCGGCCGAGCGCGTCGATCACCAGCACGCCCAGCCCGGCCACGTCCACCGCCTGGCGCGCGATGCGCACCGCACGTGCATTGCGCACGTGGGCCGACAGCCGTGCCAGCACTTCCTCTACGCGCAGCGGCTTGACCACGTAGTCGGTGCCGCCGGCCGTGAAGCCTTCGACCACTTCCGCGGTACCCGACAGGCCGGTCATGAAGATGACCGGCACATGCGACAGCCCGGGCTCTTCCCGGATCAGGCGGCAGGTTTCGAAACCGGACAGGCCGGGCATGACCGCATCCAGAAGGATGGCGTCGGGCACGACCAGTTCGAGCCGGGCCAGCGCCGACTCGCCGTCGTTGGCGATCAGCACGAGGTAGCCGGCCTGGGACAGCGCCTCGCACAGGAAGCCGAGCGAATCAGGCGCGTCGTCCACCACCAGCACGACCGGCTGATGGAACGGGGAATCATTGGACATGGGCATCACGTTGCAGCAATTCGGTGAAACGGATCAGGTCAAAACCATCGATGAGCTTGCGCAGCCTGCCGCAGTCCTTGCGCGCCTCATCCGACCGTTCCGCGATGGCATCGAGCAGGGTCGCGATACCGTTCACGTGGCCGAGACGGGACAGCCTGAGCAGCGCCGAGCGTTCCTCTTCATCCAGCGCCCGCAAGGGTACATCGCTCGCGTCGTTGCGGGATGCAACATTCGACGGTTCAGCGACATCGACATGCCAGGTCAGATCGAGCGCGTCGCGCAATTGTTCCAGCAGCTCCGATTCCATGACCGGCTTGGGCACGAAACCGACGCAACCCGCGTTGCGCAACAGCTCGCTGCGGTTGTCGAACACATTGGCCGACACCATGATGACCGGGATCGGCGCCCCGGCCGAGTGCTGCAGGTGGCGCGCGGTTTCCCAGCCATCCATGCCGTCCATGTTGATGTCGAGCAACACCACGTCGGGGCGCTGCAGCGCGACCCGTTCGAGCCCTTCGCGTCCACTCGCCGCCTCATCGATGCCGAAACCGAGCGGCATCAGCATGGCGGCCAGCATGTGGCGCTGCGTGGCGTCATCGTCAATCAGCAGCACGCGCCGGCGCTCTCCGTCGTAACCGATGACCTGGCGCGTCGGTCTGACCATGGTCGGCACCGACAGGTATTCGGGCAGGTAGAGCCGCAGACGGAAGGTGCTGCCTCGACCGGGTTCGCTGTCCAGCGTCAGCTCGCCGCCCATCAGCGAGGTGAGCATGCGGCTGATGGTCAGGCCGAGGCCGGCCCCGGGTTCGGCCAGGCCACGGCCCGAACTGCTGCGTTCAAATGGCACGAAGATGCGTGCATGGTCTTCCGGCGCGATGCCCGGCCCGGTGTCGGCCACTTCGAAGCGCGCCACTTCCATGCGGTAGTCGATACGCAGCACCACTTCGCCGCGCGACGTGAATTTCACCGCATTGGCCAGCAGGTTGATCAGCACCTGGCGCAGCCGCTTCACGTCTACCCGCACGTAGTCGGGCATGCGGCCGGTGGTTTCGATACGAAAGCGCAGGCCTTTGCGCACCGCCTGCGGCTCGAACATCTTGGCCAGGTCATCGAGCAGTTCGCGCATCGGCATCGGTGACGGATCGAGCCGCAGCTTGCCGGCCTCGATGCGCGCCAGATCAAGCAGGCCGTCGATCAGCCCAAGCAGGTGTTCGCCGCTGCGCAGGATGGTGCCGAGCGCGCGCCGCTGGGTGTCGACCTGGGTCAGCGCGCCTGACGCTGGCGCGCCTTTGGCGGCGCCAGCCTGCGCCAGCGAGCCCTGCCCCAGCTCGCGCAGCAGGATCTGCGCGTAGCCGAGAATGCTGTTCAGCGGCGTGCGCAGTTCGTGGCTGATGCCGGTCACGTAGCGCGTCTTTGCAAGGTTGGCCGATTCGGCGGAATCCTTCGCCTTCTGCAGTGCGAGATCCGTCTTGCGGTGGGCCTCCACCTCGCGCATCAGCAACTGGTTCTGACGGTTCGACTCGTCCTGCGCCAGACGCCTGCTTTCCGAGCCGAGCACGATCCACCAGGCGCACACCGCGCACAGCAGCACCAGCAGTGTGAAGGTCTTGAGCAAGCTCAGCAGCAGGGTTTCACGCGTCGCCGCATACAGATCGGCGACCACCGCTTCCTGGTAGTACACGACGCCGAAGATGACCGCCAGCAGCGAAGTCAGCGACAGGAACACGACCAGGAAGTGGCCGACCCGGAAATTGATCCGACGCGCCAGGCGCATCGGCAGGATGGCGTTGAGCACGGCATGCAGTTGGGCCGCTGCGCTCGCATCGGTCTTGCAGCGGTCGTGGCAGCGCGATTCAAGCGTGCAGCACAGCGAGCAGATCGGTTGCCCATAGGCCGGACAGTAGGCCATGTCTTCCGATTCGAAGCTGTTCTCGCAGACGTGGCAGGTGACGGTCTGGCCCGGTCGCCACTGCATCGTGCTGCGCCGCGCGATGTAGTAGCGGCCCTGCGTGCCCCAGGCAATAAGCGGCGCGATGACGAAGGCGGTGGCAAGCGAAATGACCGGCGAAAATGCCTGCGCCACATCACCCATCCAGCCGGTGTAGGCCAGTACGGACACGACGGTGGCAATCGCCATCGACCCCAACCCGACCGGATTGATTTCGTACAGGTGGGCGCGCTTGAATTCGATGTGCGACGGCGACAGGCCGAGCGGCTTGTTCACCACCAGGTCGGCCACCAGTGCGCCGACCCATGCAATGGCGAGGTTGGCGTACAGGCCGAGCACGTGTTCCAGCGCCTCGAACACGCCGAGCAGCATCAGCAGCAGCGCGATCACCACATTGAACACCAGCCACACGACACGGCCCGGGTGGCTGTGCGTCAGCCGGGCGAAGAAATTCGACCAGGCGAGCGAACCGGCGTAGGCGTTGGTCACATTGATCTTGAGCTGCGACACGATGACGAAGACGACGGTTACCGCCAGCACGACGGCGGGTGAATCGAACACATAGCCGTAGCCGGCCAGATACATCTGCGTCGGCTCGAGCGCGCGGTCGACCGGCACCATCGCCTGCAGCGCGAGAAAGGCGAGAAAGGCGCCACCGAGCATCTTGACCATGCCGGGCACGATCCAGCCCGGGCCGGCGATCAGCACGGCGGCCCACCAGCGGTAGCGGTTCTCCCGGTTCTTCTCCGGCAGGAAGCGCAGGTAATCGACCTGTTCGCCGATCTGCACCACGAGCGAAATGGCCACGGTGGAGGCGGCACCGAACATCAGCCAGTCGAAGTCGCTGGTGCCCGACGAACGGCCACTCATGCTGGTGAAGTCGCTGAACATTTCCGGCGCCTGCAGCCAGACCGCGATGTAGGGCAACACCAGCAGCACGATCCAGACCGGCTGCGTCCATAGCTGGATGCGGCTGATCAAGGTGACGCCGTGGATCACCAGCGGAATCACCACCACCGCACACAGCAGATAGGCCCACGCGAGCGGCATGCCGAAATACAGTTCGAATGCCAGCGCCATGATGGCCGCTTCAATGGCGAAAAAGATGAAGGTGAAGCTGGCATAGACCAGCGAGGTGATGGTCGAGCCCAGATAGCCGAAGCCGGCGCCGCGCGTCAGCAGATCCATGTCGACGCCGTACTTGGCGGCGCAGTAGCTGATGGGCAGACCGGTCAGGAAGGTGATCAGGCCGACGAACAGGATGGCCCACAACGCGTTGGTGAAGCCGTAGTTCAGGGCGATCGCGCCGCCGATGGCTTCCAGCGCGAGAAAGGACACGGCACCGAAGGCGGTGTTGGCGACCCGCCATTCCGACCACTTCCGGAAGCTGCGCGGCGTGTAGCGCAGCGCGTAGTCCTCGAGCGTTTCGGTCGCGACCCAGGTGTTGTAGTCGCGACGGATCTTGAAAATCTGCTGGGTGGCTTCTGACATCGGATCGGGCGGCTGGAGGTCTGCCCGACTCATGCAAGAAACGCTCCGGGCAAGGTGCGTGAGCACCCGCCCGGAGAACAAGGTACAGCTTCCCTCCACGCCGCCGAAAGCGCACCAGAAAAGTGCATGAGCCACTTGGTGGTGCAGTGCGTCAGCGCAGGACTTCACCTTAGCACCGAACGCTGCGCATCCCGAGTGTTGCGCTGCGTACTCACATACGTCGATTGACGTATTCCGGCTACGCCCCCCCGGCAACTACTTTTCGGACCGCAGCGACCGGTTGCGGTGCACCGCACAAAAGTGAATCAACGGCCAATACCGGATCGCCTGAAGCTCCCCAACCCGTCCCCGCTCAGGAGAACAGATATGGCTGACAAGAAAGACCCGATCCAGACGCCGCTTACCGACGAACAGCGCCGCAAGGTGCTGATGGGCATGGCCGCGATGCCTGCGATGATGATGCCCGGCATGGCGCTGGCCCAGGCTGCGCAGTTCCCGACGGCGAAGGTGAACACCACCAAGCTCGCGGTGACGGATACCGAGGTCGTCGTGGGGCAGCTGCATTCGGCGACCGGCACCATGGCCATTTCCGAAACCGGCTCGATCCAGGCCGAACAGCTGGCGATCGACCAGATCAATGCGATGGGCGGCGTGCTCGGCCGCAAGATCCGCGTGATCAAGGAAGACGGCGCATCCGACTGGCCGACCTTTGCCGAAAAGTCGAAGAAGCTGCTGGTGCAGGACAAGGTCGCATGCGTGTTCGGCTGCTGGACATCGGCTTCGCGCAAGGCAGTGCTGCCGATCTTCGAAAAAGAAAACGGCATGCTGTACTACCCGACGTTCTACGAAGGACTGGAACAGTCGAAGAACGTGATCTACACCGGCCAGGAAGCCACGCAGCAGATCCTGTACGGCCTGGACTGGGCAGCCAAGGAGAAGAAGGCCAAAACCTTCTTCCTGGTCGGCTCCGACTACATCTGGCCGCGCACCTCGATGAAGATCGCGCGCAAGCACATCGAATCCGTTGCCAAGCTCGGCAAGGTCGCCGGCGAGGAGTACTACCCGCTCGGCCACACCAATTTCAACTCGCTGATCAACAAGATCAAGCTGGCCAAGCCGGACTGCATCTTCGCAGCCGTGGTCGGCGGCTCGAACGTCGCCTTCTACAAGCAGCTGAAGGCGGCCGGCATCACCGCGGACAAGCAGTTCCTGCTGACCATTTCGGTGACCGAAGACGAAGTGCTGGGCATCGGCGGTGAAAACATCGCCGGCTTCTACTCGTCGATGAAGTACTTCCAGTCACTCGACAACGCCAACAACAAGGCTTTCGTCGAGGCATTCAAGAAGGCCTACGGTCCGAAGTCGGTCATAGGCGACGTGACGCAGGCCGGCTATCTCGGCCCGTGGATCTGGAAGGCGACGGTCGAGAAGGCCGGCAGCTTCGATGTCGACAAGATCGCCGCCGCCTCCGGTGGCATCGAGTTGAAGACCGCGCCCGAAGGCTACGTCAAGGTGCATGAAAACCATCACCTGTGGAGCAAGGCGCGCATCGGCCAGGCGCAACTCGACGGCCAGTTCAAGGTGGTCGCCGAGTCGCCCGAACTGATCGAACCGAACCCGTTCCCCAAGGGTTACCAGTAAGCCGGACGGTCCGGGGTCCGTGCGTCTCCTCGCACGGGCTCCGGCCCCGCCCAGGACGTATCCACAAGCGTTCATCGGCCCACGACCTTCATTTGTGAATACCCCCTAGCCGGAGATCACCATGTCACTGACCGACATCATGAACATCACCCTGATGCAGGGTTTCGCAGGCCTCAGCCTGTTTTCGGTGCTGCTGCTGATGGGCCTCGGGCTGGCCATCATCTTCGGCCAGATGGGCGTGATCAACATGGCGCATGGCGAGTTCATGACCATCGGCGCCTACACGATCTACATGTTCTCGTCGCTGACCGAAACCTTCCTGCCCGGTTTCGCGTCGATGTACTTCCCGTTTGCCATCGTGGCGGCGTTCTGCATCGCCTTCGTCTTCGGCTGGTTCATCGAGTGGGCGCTGATACGACACCTGTACAAGCGCCCGCTCGACACGCTGCTCGCCACCTGGGGCCTGTCGCTGGCCATGCAGCAGACCTTCCGTTCGACCTTCGGCGCACGTGAAGTGAGCCCGACGCTGCCCGACTGGCTGCTCGGCTCGTGGGCACCGGCAGAAGGCCTCGACATCCCGATCAATGGTCTGTTCGTGCTTGCGCTGACCGCACTGGTCACCGGCGGCGTGCTGCTCGCCCTGTACCGCTCGCGCTGGGGTTTGCGTGTGCGCGCCACGGTGGCCAATCGCCCGATGGCCAACGCCACCGGCATCAACACCAGCCGCACCGACCGTCTGACCTTCGCCATCGGGTGCGGCATTGCCGGCGTCGCCGGTGCGGCCTTCACGACGATCGGCTCGACCGGCCCGACCAGCGGCTCGCTGTACATCGTCGATGCCTTCCTGGTGGTGACCTTCGGCGGCGCAGGCAGCCTGCTCGGCACCGTGGCTTCGGCTTTCGGCATCGCCCAGACGCAATCGATCGCCGAGTTCTTCATGACCGGTTCGATGGCCAAGGTGCTCACGCTGATGATGATCGTGACCATCCTGATGCTGCGTCCGCAAGGCCTCTTTGCTTCGAAGATCCGCCGCTGAGTCCGGCTGCGCTCCGACCCCCGAATACCCACGATCCAAGGAGAACCCAATGGACTCAATCAAGAGCTGGCTAGCACGTAGCGGAATGGGAAGCGTGCTGATACTCGCGCTGATCATCGTCGTCGTGTTCCCGCTGACGATGGACCTGTTCCGCCTGAACCTGGTCGGCAAATACCTCACCTACGCCTTCGTCGCCGTCGGCCTGGTCATGCTGTGGGGCTACGGCGGCGTGCTCAGCCTCGGCCAGGGCGTGTTCTTCGGCCTCGGCGGCTACATGATGGCGATGTTCATGAAGCTGGAGGCGTCCGACCCGGAAACCACCAAGATCCAGAGCACGCCGGGCATTCCGGACTTCATGGACTGGAACCAGATCACCGAGCTGCCGCTGTGGTGGGAGCCGTTCCGCCACCTGCCGCTGGCGCTGCTGGCTGTCCTGCTGGTGCCCACGCTGCTCGCTTTCATCATCAGCTTCGCAATGTTCCGGCGCCGGGTCGGCGGCGTGTATTTCGCCATCATCACGCAGGCGGTCTGCCTGATCCTGACCGTGCTCATCGTCGGTCAGCAGGGCTACACCGGCGGCGTCAACGGCATCACCGACCTGAAGACCATCCTCGGCTGGGACACGCGTACCGACGAAGCCAAGTACGTCCTGTACTTCCTCAATGCCGGACTGCTGATCGCCTCCATCCTGCTGTGCCGCTGGATCCAGCTGAGCAAGCTCGGCACGCTGCTGCTGGCGATGCGCGACAAGGAAGACCGCGTGCGCTTCTCCGGCTATGACGTGTCGATGTTCAAGGTGTTCGCCTTCTGCCTCGCCGCGATGCTGTCGGCGATCGGCGGCGCGATGTTCGTGCTGCAGGTCGGCTTCATGTCGCCGTCGCTGGTCGGCATCGTGCCGTCGATCGAAATGGTCATCTTCGCCGCGGTCGGCGGACGCATGTCGCTGGTCGGTGCGGTGTATGGCGCGCTGCTGGTCAATTTCGGCAAGACCTACTTTTCCGAAAGCTTCCCCGACCTGTGGCTGTTCCTGATGGCTGCGCTGTTCATCGGCGTCGTGCTGGCCTTCCCGAACGGACTGGCCGGCCTGTACGAAAGCCACGTCAAGCCGCGCCTGGGCAAACGCAAGGACAAGCCCGCTGCCGGCACCGACAGCACACCGTCGTCCGACGTTCCGCCCGCCACCCCGCTGCACAGCGGCGCACCGCACGGCGGCAAGCCGCTGGCCCGCACCGCACTGCCTGACGGCGTGCAGGGCACATCCGCCTGATCCGAACGGAGACCGACATGAGCAATACCGACTTCGTACTTGCGGTGGAAGACCTCACCGTGTCCTTCGATGGTTTCAAGGCCATCGACGCGCTGACCCTGTACGTCGATCGCGGCGAGCTGCGCGTGATCATCGGCCCGAACGGTGCCGGCAAGACCACGCTGCTCGACCTGATCTGCGGCAAGACGCGCGCCAGTGGCGGCAGCATCAAGTTCAAGAACCACGAAATGACCAAGATGGCCGAGCACAAGATCGTGCGCTCCGGCATCGGCCGCAAGTTCCAGACGCCGTCGATCTACGAAAACCTCTCCGTCTTCAAGAACCTCGAGGTGTCCTTCCCGCGCGGTCGCAGCGTGTTCGGCGCACTGGGCTTCCGGTGCACCGAAGAGGTCAAGGCACGCGTGCAGTCGGTGGCCGACGAAATCAGCCTGGGCGACTCGCTCGACGTCGAAGCGGGCCTGCTCAGCCATGGCCAGAAGCAGTGGCTGGAGATCGGCATGTTGCTGATGCAGGAACCCGAACTGCTGATGCTCGACGAGCCGATCGCCGGCATGAGCGTGCGCGAGCGCGAACTGACTGGCGAGCTGCTGCAGCGCATCTGCAAGGGACGCTCGGTGATCGTGATCGAGCACGACATGGATTTCGTCAAGCGCATCGCCCACAAGGTCACCGTCATGCACCAGGGAAAGATCCTCGCCGAAGGATCGATGGACAAGGTGCAGAACGATCCCAAGGTCATCGACGTTTATCTGGGCCACTGAAATGTATGCACAGAGCGGCCCTCACCCGGCGCTGGCGCGCTGCCCTCACCCGGCGCGTTCGCGCCACCCTCTCCCGCTGATGCGGGAGAGGGTAAGGGCGCCTGCTTGCCGCCTCCGCGCGCCGATGCGGGCGCGGACTGCCCTGCTCCCTCTCCCGCATCAGCGGGAGAGGGCCGGGGTGAGGGCCGCTGCATCAAACCTTCCCAAGCAAAGGACTCCGTCATGCTGAACGTCAAAGACCTCCACGTCGCCTATGGTCAGAGCGAGGCCCTGCACGGCATTTCGTTCGAAGCGAACAGGAACGAAACGATTGCCATCATGGGCCGCAACGGCATGGGCAAGACCACGCTGTTCAAATCGCTGATCGGCATCCTGCCGATCAAGAGCGGCCACATCGAAGTCGCCGGCAAGGAAGTATCGAAGGACGAAAGCTACAAGCGCGTCGCCAAGGGCATCGCCTACGTGCCGCAGGGCCGCATGATTTTCCCGACGCTGACGGTCGAGGAGAACATCCACACCGGCCTGGAAAACGCCAAGGTCAAGAAGGTGCCGGAAGAGATCTACGCCCTGTTCCCGGTGCTGTGGGAAATGCGCAGCCGCAAGGGCGGCAACCTGTCCGGCGGCCAGCAGCAACAGCTGGCCATCGCGCGCGCACTGGTCACCGACCCCAAGGTGCTGCTGCTCGACGAACCGACCGAAGGCATCCAGCCGTCGATCATCAAGGACATCGCGAAGGCGCTGAACGAAATCCGCAAGCTGCGCGAAATCACCATCGTCGTGTCCGAGCAGGTCCTCAGTTTCGCAATGGACGTGGCCGACCGCCTGTTCGTCATCGAAGGCGGACGCCTTGTCCATGAAAGCACGCGCGCCGACACGGATACCGCGCGCATCAAGCAGTTCCTGTCCGTCTGAGTGCCCACCATCCGCCCACACATCCAAAGGAGATCAACATGGCCGAGACCCTGATCAAGGTTGACCTGAAGCAGTCGCCGTACGAGAACGACATGGTGCACAACCGCTGGCACCCGGACATCCCCATCGTCTGCTGGGTCAAGCCGGGTGACGATTTCAAGATCGAAACCTACGACTGGACCGGCGGCTTCATCCAGAACAACGACAGCGCAGACGACGTGCGCGACATCGACCTGACGACGGTGCACTTCCTGTCCGGGCCGATCGGTGTCGAAGGCTGCGAGCCGGGCGACCTGCTGGTGGTCGACATCCTGGACATCGGTGCCAAGGAAGACAGCCTGTGGGGCTTCAACGGCTTCTTCTCGAAGAAGAACGGCGGCGGCTTCCTGACCGAACACTTCCCGGAAGCCCAGAAGTCGATCTGGGACATCAAGGGCATGTTCACCGAATCGCGCCATGTGCCGGGCGTGAAGTACGCCGGCCTGATCCACCCGGGCCTGATCGGCTGCCTGCCGGACCCGAAGCTGCTGGCCGACTGGAACGAGCGCGAAATCGACTTCATCAACACCGAGCCGGACCGTGTGCCGCCGCTGGGCTGCCCGCCGTGCGCACCGACCGCGCACATGGGCCGCCTGAAGGGCGAGGCGCGCGACAAGGCGGCTGCCGAAGCCGCCCGCACCGTGCCGCCGCGCGAGCACGGCGGCAACTGCGACATCAAGGATCTGTCGCGCGGCTCGCGCATCTACTTCCCGGTCTATGTGAAGGGTGGCGGCCTGTCGATGGGCGACCTGCACTTCTCGCAGGGCGACGGTGAAATCACCTTCTGCGGCGCCATTGAAATGGCCGGCTGGCTGCATCTGCGGGTGAGCATCATCAAGGACGGCATGAAGAAGTACGCCATCAAGAACCCGATCTTCAAGCCCAGCCCGATCACGCCGAAGTACGACGACTACCTCATCTTCGAAGGCATTTCGGTCGACGAACAGGGCAAGCAGCACTACCTCGACGTGCATGTCGCCTATCGCCAGGCCTGCCTGAATGCCATCGAATACCTGAAGAAGTTCGGCTACTCGGGCGCCCAGGCGTACTCGATCCTGGGTACGGCACCGGTGCAGGGCCACATCAGCGGCGTGGTCGACATTCCGAATGCCTGCGCCACGCTGTGGCTGCCGACGGACATTTTCGACTTCGACATCATGCCGAACGAAGCCGGCCCGGTGAAATTCATCGACGGCAGCATCCAGATGCCGCTGTCGCCGGATCTCTGAGGCCGCCGCCATGCCGACCTACGACTATCAGTGCGAGGCGCATGGCGGATTTTCCGCCCTGCGCAGCATCGCCCAGCGCGACGCCGCCTGCCTGTGCCCGGAGTGCGGTTCGCCCGCGCAGCGGGTGCTGGTGACGGCACCGTCCTTCGCCGACATGCCGCACGAGACGCGCTTCGCGCATGCCACCAACGAACGCAGCCGCCATGAGCCGGTGCTTGCCAGCCGCAAGCACGGTCCCGGGTGTTCGTGCTGCAGCAGCAAACCCAGCCGAACGACCGCGGTAGGCAAGGACGGTTCGAAGGCATTCCCCACCAAACGTCCCTGGATGATCAGTCACTGATTGCCGGGTTTTCGTAACCAGCCCCCTCCACCTTCAACCTGCACTTCAACAACCGGGAGTCCTGCACCATGAAAAGCACCCTCAAAACCCGTCTGCGGAGCGTGTCGTCCCTTCCGCGCCTCGGCGCGCTCGCTGTCGCCCTGGCGACTGCCGGCACCGCAAATGCCGGCGTCACCGTATCCGGCCCCGGCGAGAGCTATCTCACACTCGGTCTGTGGATGCGTACGTCCTTCACCAGCGCGGATGACGGTGCGCCGAACGGCTCGTCGCGCTCGAAGGATTTTGCGGTCGATTCCATCCGTATCATCACCAGCGGCAAGATCACCAAGCAGATCGGCGGCATGGTGAATTTCGAGCGCCAGTCGGATGAATCGATGCGCCTGCTCGACGTGGTCGCCCAGTTCGAACTGATGGACGGCCTCAACCTGTGGTTCGGCCGCATGTTGCCGCCGACCGACCGCGCCAACCTCGCCGGCCCCTACTTCGCCAACGTGTGGGAATACCCGATGGTGTCGCAGTACCCGAACGCCTTCACCGGTCGTGACGACGGCGCGCTGCTGTGGGGCAATGTGCTCGGCGGCAAGCTGCTGTACGCAGTCGGCGCCTACCAGGGCAAGAACCGCGGCGCCGGCCTGTCGAACGACTCCGACAAGCTGCTGTACGCCGGTCGTCTGGCCTACAGCTTCTGGGATCCGGAACTGGGCTACTACGGTACCAACAGCTACTTCGGCGGCAAGGAAGTCCTGACCATCGGCGCGGCTGTCCAGACGCAGAAGAACGGTGTCGGCATCGCCGGCGCCTCGGGTGACTACACGGCGTGGAACATCGATGCGCTGATGGAAACCAAGCTGTCGAATGGCGGCGTACTGACGCTGGAAGGCGCCTACTACGACTACGACACCGATGGCGTGGCTGACACCGGCGGGGCCGTTGCAGCCGCCTGCGGTCTGGTCAACGTCAACAACTGCGGTGGCGCAACCGAAGGGGAAGCCTACCTGCTGACAGCGGCCTACCTGATTCCGGGCAAGTTCGGCATCGGCCAGTTCCAGCCGTACGCGCGCTATCAGGAATTCGATCCGCAGGTGGGTTCCAAGTCTGACCAGTGGGACTTCGGTGTCACTTACGTGATGGCCGGCCACAACGCGCGCATCACCGCGGTGTATTCCGACATGGATCCGGGCGGTGCAGCCAAGTCGATCGACAAGTTCATCGTCGGCGTTCAGCTGATGTATTGATCCATTCACGACCCGGCCGCATAGCGGACCGGGTCTGAATGGCTCAAGGGGCACGCTCGGGCGTGCCCCTTTTCGTTCACCGATGCAATGCCCCGAGCGCGACGACGCGCGCTGCGGCCATCGCCTTGCCGACCACGATTGCGTCGGTACCGAGCGCACGGAACACCCACCCGGCCTCGCCCGGCAGCGCCGAGGCCCCGGCGTACAACCCTTCGCCGGAGATCGCGCGCAGCGCCTCCGGCAAGCCGGCGCATGCGGTCTGCGTCAGTATCCAGAGGCTGGCCTGCACGCTGAAGTCGCCCGACACGCCGGGCTGCGCACCGAGCCAGTCAGCGCCGCGGATGCGCATCCGTTCGCGGGCCAGCAGGCGAGCGTCGCGGCCGGTGATGTCGATCGCCGAATCCATCAGCGCGAACGGCGCACCGCAGGCCGTCGGGTCGTGCGCGAGAAAGGTTTCCGACACCAGTACGAGGGCGCCCTCACCCAGCGTGACCGAGATGCGGGCGTGCAGGTGACTGCCCGGAAAGAGGATCTGCGGCGCCGGCAGGTATTCAAGCTGCGCACCGTCACCGGCGTCGATGTCGACGGTCTGCGTCGCGCAGCCGCCGCGCATGGTGTGCACGATGGTCGATGCAGGCGTCGCCACGTGGGCACGTGCCTCCGGCGCCACGGCAATGCGCCCGGTCACCGTATCGTGTTCGAACAAGCCGCCCGACACCGACTGCAGGAACACCGTGCAGCGACCGCGATCGAGCGGATCCGTGTACAGCGCGCGGCCGACATGCACCGGGTAACGAACATACTGCCGGGCGACGAAGCTGCGACCTTCCGCCGAACCGAAATCCAGCTCGAAGCTGTGCCGTTCAGTCAAACAGAACCCCGCGCACAATGGCGTCGACCACGGCATCGACGCCTTCGCCACTGGCGCAGTTGGTAAGCAGGGTCGGCTTGCCGGCCCGCACCTCTTCGGCTTCGCGCGTCATGCGCGCCAGATCCACGCGCACGAATGGCGCCAGGTCGGTCTTGTTGATGACCAGCAGGTCGCACTGCAGCACGCCCAGGCCACGCTTGCGCGGAATGTCGTCGCCGCCGGCCACGTCGATGACGAACAGCCAGTAATCGACCAGATCAAGCGAAAACGACGACGCGAGGTTGTCGCCGCCGCTTTCCACCAGGATCAGTTCCAGGCCCGGCCAGGTCCGGTCAAGTTCATCGGCCGCGGCAAGGTTGAGCGTCGGGTCTTCGCGGATCGCGGTGTGCGGGCAGGCGCCGGTTTCGACCGCCAGCACGCGTTCCGGCGCGATGATGCCGCTGCGCCGGATGCGTTCGGCGTCTTCCGCGGTGACCAGATCGTTGGTGATGACGGCGATGTCGGTGCCGCGCGCGATGAAGCGTGGAATGAGCTGCTCGAGCAGCGCCGTCTTGCCCGATCCGACCGGGCCACCGACACCGACACGCGCCGCACCGCGCGGCCGGGCGTACTGCAGGGGCATGACCGATGACATACGGGGCTACCTCATCATGTAAAGGCGGTTCAGCGGCACATGCGTGGCCGGCGCGCAGCCGATCACGTGGTTGTCCACGCTGACCTCGAAGGTTTGCGGATTGACCGTGATGTTCGGCAAGGTGCCGTTGCGCACCATGTCGGCCTTGGTCAGCGTGCGCGTGCCGTGCACCGGCAGCAGCGTCTTGCGCAGATCGAGCCGGCCTTCCAGGTCGCGCCCAAGCGAAGCGGCGCAGACGAAATTGGCCGACAGCGCCTGCGGTGCGCGGCCGAAGGCGCCCCACTGCGGGCGCATGATGAGCGGCTCGCAGGTCATCAGCGACGCAGCCGAATCGCCCATCGCGCCATAGGCGATGAAGCCGCCCTTGACGACGATTTCCGGCTTGATGCCGAAGAACGCCGGACGCCACAGCACGATGTCGGCCAGCTTGCCCGGTTCCAGCGAACCGACGTGCTGGTCGACGCCGAAGGAGCGCGCGGCATTGATCGTGTATTTCGCGATGTAGCGCAGGATGCGTTCGTTGTCGGCGCTGCGCGTGCGTTCCTCGGGCAGGCGGCCGAACTGGTCCTTCATCTTGCTGGCCAGCTGCCAGGTGCGGCAGATGACTTCATTGATGCGACCCATGCCCTGGCTGTCCGAACCCAGCATCGAGATCGCGCCCATGTCGTGCAGCACGTCTTCGGCGGCGATCGTCTGCGCGCGGATGCGGCTTTCGGCGAACGCCACGTCCTCCGGCACCGCCGGGTTCAGGTGATGGCACACCATGATCATGTCGAGGTGTTCGTCGAAAGTATTGACGGTGTAAGGGTTGGTCGGATTGGTCGATGACGGCAGGCAGTTGGCCTGGCCGACGACGCTGATCACGTCCGGCGCATGACCGCCGCCGGCCCCCTCGGTGTGATACATGTGGATGGTGCGGCCTTTGGTCGCCGCCAGCGTGTCTTCGAGAAAACCGGATTCGTTCAGCGTGTCCGTGTGCAGCTGCACCTGGAAATCCATGTCATCGGCGACCGACAGGCAGGTGTCGATGGTGGCCGGCGTGGCGCCCCAGTCCTCGTGGATCTTCAGGCCGATGCAGCCGGCCTGCATCTGTTCGACCAGCGATTCGGGACGCGACGAATTGCCGCGGCCGAGAAAGCCGAAATTCATCGGCCACTGCTCCGACGCCTGCAGCATGCGCGCGACGTTCCACGCGCCGCCGCAGTCGATGCCGACCGTGATCGGGCCGAGCGAACCGCCGAACATCGTCGTGATGCCGGACGCCAGCGCGTGTTCGACCAGCTGCGCCGAGTCGAAATGCACATGCACGTCGAGCCCGCCCGCCGTGGCGATCAGTCCTTCGCCATCGCGTACCGTCGTCGCGTTGCCGACCAGCAGCTGCGGATGCACGCCGTCCATCACATGCGGGTTGCCCGCCTTGCCGATGGCGACGATGCGCCCGTCCTTGATGCCGATGTCGCCCTTCACGATGCCGACCACCGCGTCGATCACCACGACATTGCTGATGAGCATGTCCAGTGCGCCCTGCGCGGACGTCAGCCCGCCCATCATGCCCAGTCCGTCGCGCAGCGTCTTGCCGCCGCCGTGCAGGCATTCGTCGCCCGGTACCGCGAAGTCGTGTTCGATTTCGGCCAGCAGCGAGGTATCGCCGAGACGCACCATGTCGCCCCGGGTCGGTCCGTACATCGCCGCATAGTCGCGACGGGTCAGCCATGCCATGTCAATCCTCCCGGCAATTCCTGTTCATGTCGGTCACGCACCCCTGAAGCCCGCCTGACGCGCGCGCACCAGCGCATCGGCCAGCCCGGCTTCGGTGTTGCTCGCGCCTTCGGTCAGCCGGTTCAGGCCGAACACCTCGCCCGTGCCACCGAAGGCCACCAGCGTGACTTCCTTCGATTCGCCCGGCTCGAAGCGCACGGCGGTGCCGGCGGCGATATCCAGATGCATGCCCCAGGCCAGCGCACGGTCGAAGTCGAGCGCGCGATTCACCTCGAAGAAGTGGAAGTGACTGCCGATCTGTATCGGGCGATCTCCGGTATTGAGCGCCTTCAGCGTCGTGCTGCGGCGCCCCGCGTTCACTTCGATGCTGCCTTCGGCCGGAATGATTTCGCCCGGTATGCGGGCACGGCTGCCGCCGGGCGACATCTGCGCGCCGGGGCCGGGCCGGATCGGGTCATGCACGGTCACCAGCTTGGTGCCGTCGGGAAAGCTGGCTTCGATCTGGATCATCGGCATCAGCGCCGCGACGCCCGGCAGCACGTCGTCGGAATTCAGGATCTGCGAGCCGAACGCGATCATGTCCGCCACGGTGCGGCCATCGCGCGCACCTTCGAGAATTTCGTCGACGATGAAAGCGATCGCCTCCGGGCAATTGAGCTTGAGCCCACGCGCGCGCCGGCGTCGCGACAGCTCCGCCGCGTTGAAGATGGTCAGGCGTTCCAGTTCGGTCGGGGTCAGCAGCATGTCGTGCTCCTTCGAAGTTCATTCATCCGGTCGGTCCCTGTGTATGGCGCCGTCACGGTTCAATTGGCAAACAGACGCGCGCTGCGCGCTTCGTGGCGCATGGCGGCGATATCGAGCGCGGGCGTGCCGCTGCTCATGTCCTCGCGTGCCGGCGGTGGCTGCGACAGCACGCCGGCGATGACCGGCCGCATGCGGGTCAGCAGTCGCTGGCCATCAACGTGCCCGATCATTCCCATGCGCAGCGCCGCACCGATGATCGACGTGCACAGACCGCCCACCGCCATCGCATCGCAACTGCCCGTCGGCAAGCGGTACGCCGCCCACAGAGCGCCCTGCACCACCGGCAGGTGACCCGGCGCGTGTGCACCGCGTACGGTGTCCAGATAGCGTTGCGCGCACGCGACGCCCAGCTCGGCGTGCATGCGAAGCTGCGTGAAGCCCAGTCGGCGACTGGCTTCGCGCCAGGCGCGCGTGAGCGACATCGCCTCGCACAGCCGATCGAGATCGGCCAGGGCCTCCATCAGCGCCGGGCTGTCGCCGTAGTCCGTGCAGGCCTGATGCGCCAGATGCATCAGCGGCCGGTCCACACCGGCCCAGCGATGCGTCACCTGCGCCTGCAGCAGCCCGAACAGCTGTTCGACATCGCTGACCTGCCTGTCCAGGCGCAGCGATTCCAGCCCCCACGAAAAGGAGGTGGCACCGCCGGGGAAGAAGCTGTCGGAAAACTGCAGCATCGCCAGCTGCTGGTCGATGCCTGATTCAATGTGCATGCGGCACCGGGATGTAACGCACGGTGCTGTGGGCCGCAGGCGGCGCGGATTCGGATCCGGCGCCCGGCCCGGCCTCGTCCGGAACCTTCACGCGACCTCGCTGGATCAGGTGGGCAAGGCGCTGCAGATAGGTGTCGCGCGGGCCGTCCAGTGCAATGCACAGCCGTTCGCCGTCGAACTTCACCTTCCAGTGCATGTTGCCCGCGAAATAGCCCAGTTCGAGTGCGTCTGCCGTGCTGGCCGCCTGCAGCACAAGCCATTGCGGTTCGTCGAGCAGCACGACCACGGCGCGCTCGTCGTCTAGCCACAGCACGGAGCCGTTCTGCAGCGTGGCGTCGCGGTCCAGCATCAGCGCCACCGTGCTGCCGCGGTCGGTCCGCAGCTGCTGCCGGCGGCGCGCCATGTCGCTGCGCGTCAGGCGCACCGTTTCGAGGCCGCCGCGATGTTCGATGTCATGCAGCCTGTCGGCCAGCGCGGTGTCGGCGGCGCAGCCCAGAATGGTGGTCACACGAAGCATGGACGGGTCCGGTTGAAAAACGGGTTGAACAATGCAGTTCGATACATGCCGGTGCCGAAGGCACATGACGTGCCTTCGGCATGTGCCCGGAGCGGAGCTTGCCAACAACCCGCCGCCGGACGGCCGCACACCGTCCGACGGCGGGCGCAGCAACTACCCGCTCAGATAGTCGGGAAAGGGTTGGGCTCGATCAGCGGTGATTCGTAAATCATGTTGACCTGGCCATCGGCGCCGAACGCACCGATGCGCGCCTGTTTCCACAGGTGATGGTTGCTGCCGTGGAATCTCACCAGGCCTTCCGGTCCGGTGAATTCGAGATTGGCCGACGCGGCGATCACCTTGTCCACATCGAAGCTCTTCGCCTTCTCGACCGCCATCTTCCACAGATAGACCGCGGTGTAGGCGCACGCCAGCGTGTCGCCGGTGACGCGCTTCTGGCCATACTTCGCCTTGAACGCAGCGACGAATTTCTTGTTCGCCGGGTTGTCGAGGCTCTGCAGGTAGCTCATGCAGGTCAGCACGTCCTGCACGTTCTCGTTGCCGATGCCCGACACCTCTTCTTCCGATACGGCGAACGCCATCACCGTCGTCTTCTTCATGTTGACGCCGGCCGCCTTCAGCTGCTTGTAGAACGCCACGTTCGATCCGCCGACGATGGTGCTCAGGATGATGTCGGGCTTGACCGCCTTGATCTTGTTGATGGTCGAGCCGAAGGAGGTACTGCCCAGCGGCATGTATTCCTCGCCGAGCACCGATCCGCCGCCCTTGACGATGGTCGGGCGCGCAATCTTGTTGGTGACGCGCGGCCAGATGTAGTCGGAACCGATCAGGTAGAAGGTCTTGCCGCGGTTCTCGAGCAGCCAGTTGCAGCCCTGCACGCACTGCTGGGTCGCTTCGTGCGCGGTGTAGAGAATGTTCGGCGACTGTTCCTGTCCTTCGTAGTAGGTCGGGTAATACAGCAGTCCCTTGGCCTGTTCGAATACCGGCAGCACCGCCTTGCGCGACGCCGACGTGTAGCAGCCGAACACCGCGGCCACCTTGTCCTGCCCGAGCAGCTTGCGGGCCTTTTCGGCGAAGGTCGGCCAGTCGCTCGCGCCATCCTCCACCACCGGCACGATCTTCTTGCCGAGCACGCCGCCGGCGGCATTGATTTCGTCGATGGCGAGCTTTTCCGCGTCGACCACAGAAGCTTCGGCCAGTGCGATGGTGCCGGTCAGCGAATGCAGGATGCCGACCTTCACCACATCCTGCTGCGCAAACGCACCACGCATCATCGTCGGGCCCGCCACGGAAGCCAGGGCGAGTGCTTTGACCAGATCACGACGCAGATTACTTTTCATGTTTCCCTCGAAAGAATGGATGGTTAAGGTTTGGATGACTCAAGACAGCACAGCGCAGACGACAACATTTGTTGCGACGCAGCATCGCCGATTGCGAAAAAAGAACGAAAAAAAGGCCTGGCGGATCCGGGGATCCGCACAGGCCTTTTTGCCTTTCCTTGCACCGGCAATGCTGGCGATGCGAAGAGTTACATTGATACTAGTGAGCCGATTGCAGCGAGTCAAGCACTGATTTCAATAAATTGACGGCGCCGAATTCGCATCACTTTTGCTGCAACGCATCACCCGCGCAGGAGTGGTCCGCCGGGTCCCGACTCCCCCCGGCTCAGCGCTGCGGGCATGCCTTCAGCGGCGCATCCGGTACATGAAGATGCAGCGCCCCTGCTGCCCGGCCTCGAAGCCGGCGACCGGATGAAGCCGGTGCCTGGCCACCATGAAATCGACGACGGTGCGGGCCGCGGCCGGCGACAACGTCGGCTTCCACAGCCAGATGTCATCCCGGCTGTCGACACCGCAGACCGAGAACAGCGCCTGTTCGGCGTCGTCCGCCATGCCGATCGCCCATTCCTCCGTCTTCGCGCCGAATTCCTTGATGTAGCTGAGGCACTCGAACTTGATCTGCTGCACGCTGAAGGTCATCGCCTCACCCCGGAACCGGCACCAGTCGCGCAGGCGATGACACCGCGGCCGTGCGTGTGCGCCATTGGTCGAACTGCGCCGCCCCCCGGTGCTTCTCTTCCACCGACATCTGACCGACGATGCCTTCGAGCGCATTCAGCGCCGTGCCGACGCCATGCTGCGCGGCCAGCGAAAGCCAGGCGAAGGCCTGTGCGCGGTCCTTTTCCACACCGAGTCCGTTTGCGTACATGAAACCCAGTCGCGCCTGCGACGGGTAGTGACCCTGTTCGGCCGCGCGCCGATACCAGTGTGCGGCGGCCGCTTCATCGTGCGGTACGCGGTCACCCTTGAAGTGGAGCGTGGCGAGATTGCTCTGCGCCATCGCGTCGCCGGCCTGTGCGGCACGGGTCAGCCAGTGCAGCCCGGCAACCGGATCGGCTGCGGTGCCCTGCCCCATGACGAGCATGGCGCCGACATTGGTCTGTGCCGGAACGTGATCCTGCTCGGCCGCGCGCAGATACCACGCGAAAGCCGCTTCGAGATCGGCCGGCACCCCTTCGCCATTGGCATGCAGCGAACCGATCCAGGCCTGGGCCTCCGGATCTCCCGCCCGGGCCAGCACCGAAAAGCGTGCGTGGGCATCGGCAAGCTGGCCTTCGCGATAGGCCGCGACGGCTGCATCGACGGGTCGTGACGACGTATTCATGGCATGTCCTTCATGGGTGCGTTGCAAGGTCGAAGGTGTCGAGGCGATGGGTCATTTCGTGCGCCAGCCAGGACGCGACGGCAGCGTCGGCCCGGGTCGGCGCATCAGGCCTTGCCTCCGACAGGCGTTCGCCGATCAGCGCCCGCCAGTCGCTCGCGGGCAGTGTGTCGTCACCCAGCACGGTAATGCGGCACAGCGTGCGCGTCAGCGCCACCGGTTGCAGCACGACGGCACACACGGCGTGCTGCAGCGCCAGCAGTACAAGATTCGGAAACAACCAGAGCGCCCTGGCCGGCAGGCCGGCCAGGGTGGTATCAGCCATCAGTACCGAGGCACCGAAGGCACGCGGCAGTTGTTCCGCGGCGAGCAGGCGCTGAGCCACAAGCTTCCAGTTGCCGCCGACCTCCTGCCAGTGACTGCCCTGCAGCGGCATGTCCTGCCGCGAAAGCGCCGGAACCGCGGCCTGCAGCGATCTGGCCGTGTCGGTGATCGCCGCACCGTGCGGATCGAGATTGACGCACAGCAGCGGCCCGATGCGGCCGACGCGGACCGGCAGCAGGCGCTCCGGTCGCAGACCGAGATACTGGTGCATTTCAGGCGTCGCATCGCCCGGTTCCGACGCCGTGATGACCGGCCGGTCGCGGCTGTGTCCGCACGAAGTGAACGAGCATGGCGTCTTCGTGCCCTGCTGGCATTGCACCGGCACCACACGGCAACCGCCGTGCTGCGCCTTGTTGAATCGCCCTGCGAGGACATCGCCCGCCATCCTCTGGATGTGGATGGCGTGATCGCCCGCAGTGAACGGCAACAGGTCACCGACGCCCGCCAGTTCATGCATTGTTCCGACGCACACCCAGTCGCGCGTCCAGATCGTCTCGTCTTCGCGCCGGGCCATGCGCAGAGACCGGAACGCCGAGTCATCGAGACCGGTGGGTCGGATCATTTCATCGAGCATGCAGCCTCCGTGATCGACATGGGTCGGATACCGCCTCACCATCCGCCGACGATGCGGCGGACGGGCAGACGGGTTTCAGGTGGATGACGCCAGTGCCGGCGACTCGTAATCCGCGCGACCGCGGTGCTTGAATGCTTCCTTCGGCGCTGCCGGCAGCGGGCCGTCCTGCATGAAGCGGTCGAGCACGTTCCTGGTCAGGCGCGAAATGTTGTTGTCGCAGTTGTTCCACGGCAGCGAACCGCAGTAGGCGATCGAGCTGAACGCGAAGCAGCCGCCGCCGTTCGGCGTCTCGTGGAAGGTCACGTCGGCACGCACCCGCGGATGCACGGTGCCGTCCAGACCTTGCTGGTTGAAGCCGAAATCCTCCATCACCAGCAGGTAGGCCTCGGTATGACGGCCGGCCGACGTGGCGACGGTGAGGATGTGCGGCGGCGAACCCAGCATGGTGTCGACGATGTCCAGTTCCAGACCGGCCGCGCCACCGCCGACCAGACCGAAGTTGCCCAGGTTCTCTTCGTAGGTGATGCCGTCGAACGCCCAGCTCACGCGCGGATCCAGACTTTCCGGCGTCCGCGTGAAGTAGGACGAAATGTCGAAACCTTCGGACGACATGCCGGTCCCGGCCACCGAATGGAGATAGCGGCCGCGATAACGCCACATCCCGCCAAGCTCACCGGTGCCCTGGTGGTAGTACTCCCCCGGATCGGCGCGCCAGGTGCGGATGCCGGATTCGCAGCGGCGCATTTCGGTCACCACGCCGCGGCCCAGACCGTCGTAGGCCGGGTGGAACGAATGCACCCAGTACCAGGCGTCGGCGCCCATGTACATCAGGCGACCGCCGCGCTGCGTGTAATTGTGCAGGGCGTCGAGCTGGGTACCCGAGTTGTGCTCCGGGTGCGAGCCGGTGATGATGACGTTGTAGTTCTCCAGTCGTGCCAGACCGTCGTAGGTCGCGTCCTCGTCGGTGAACACGTCGTACTCATAGCCCATCTGTTCCAGCCAGCAGATCAGGTGCAGGTCGGCCGGGTACTGCCACGGCGCCTGGGCCAGAAAGTGATCGTACTTTGGACGGATGCTCAGGATGGGGCGCAGCCGTGACGACAGGCAGATGCCGCTGCCGTCGGTGTGGGTGTCGTAGATCGAACCGCCGTACTCGCGGTGCTCGGCGAGGAACATGTTCTGCTGCTGCATGATGGGTACGCGATAGATGAACAGTTCCGCGCCACCGGCGTTGCACGCCACGTGTTCGTTCGCGTAGGCCATGTAGCTGATCGTGGGCACCATGACCGCGATCTTCGACTGTTCCTGGCCGATCTTCGGCACGATCCAGAACGGGATGTAGTCCTCGTCGCCCTCGGGCGTGGTCAGCTTGGCGGCGTAGAAGCGGCTCTTGATGCCGGTCGGCACCGTCCACTCGAAACTCACCTCCCAGCGTGCGTTGTCGAGATCGTCGTCGTGGAAGTGGATGGCCCCGTATTCCTTCGGCGACACCTTCCAGTCGAAGGTCTGGCCGGCCCAGTTGTAGCCGGTCAGCGCGCGCGTCGGGCAATTCACGAGCGTGGCGTTGAAGCGGTACGGGCCGGCGTCCTTCGCCATCAGTGTGTCGATGCCATCGGAAAAATCCCAGGCGGCCACGATGGCTTCAGACAGCGCGCCGGTCGGACCGGCGTTGCGGCGTTCGGTCAGGCCCGGCTGCGCGCCGCCCTTCATCATTTCGATCTCGAAGCGCGACAGGGCGCGGTTGCACAGACGCGGGCTGTCGATCTTGCCGTTGTAGTGACCGCCGACGATGACGCCCTGAGGCAGTGACGGCAGCCCCAGCGGGCCCGGTTCGACATGATCGACGTAGCCGGCGATCACCAGCGGCTGGTCGGTGTGTTCCACCTTGCCCTTGAAGGTCGCCTTGACCGGCGGAATCTCCGGGTCCAGCGCATAGACCACCTGCGGCTCGTGATGCAGCACCACTTCGCCGGTCAGCGCGTCGAAACTGGCGGCGATGAAGTGCCAGGCGTGGTCGCGCAGCGGCGCACCGTTCGAGTACGTTTCGCCATTGATGCGCAGTTCGACGCAGCCGTCGGTGTTGATGAACAGTCCGTAGCCCTTGCCGCCGGACCACTTGGTCACCAGCCCCTGTGCACCGTGCTTCCAGTAGCGCTTGTCGGTCTTGGGCGTGGTCGGCCAGATCCAGCACTGCAGCGTGAAACTGTCCGGCTTGAGTTGCGGTGCGTCAGGCACGAAGCCGTACGAACCGCCGTAGACGACCTGCTTGATGCCGTCATACACGCCTTCGCAGTCCGCCTCCACCGCCTTCTCGATGAAACCTGGACCGCGCGGGTTGGTATCGCCGTTGATCATCTGCACGACGGACGCCCGGTACTTCGCGGGACCATCGCAATTGACGTAGAACCTGATCGTGTCGCCCGGATGGACGCCGAACTTGTCGGCGTATCCGGTCAGTCGCATTGCACACATGGTGTTCGTCTCTCCTGGTCGAGCGCCGCCCTCCGGGGGTCCGGATGCGTTGCTTGAAATTTGCGGGAAGTGCGTGCCCGGGCGTCAGTGCCGGGGCCGCTGGCTGAATGGCTGTCGACGCGACCGACGCGGTATCAGGTGACCGGCCAGTTGTCGTCGCGGCGCTTGTAGCCTTCGTGGTAATGCTCCGGGAATCCGTCGGATTCGGGCATTTCATCGAGGCGCATCAGGAAGATGGCGTGCTGGATGTCCTGCTCGCTGGTGTAGACATCGTCAGTCGCAAATACCGGCGGCACACCACGGATACCGGACAAGCGCCCGATGCGCCATTCGGCATCGAGGCGGGTACAGATCACGACCAGTTTGCCTTTCGTCGAGGTACCCCGCATGCGCAGCAGCACGCGCTTGAGCAGCGGGTCTTCATGCACGCCACCGCTGATGACGGTGGTGTCGCCCGGCGTGGCGCACTTGAGCACCGAAAAACCCGCGACGCCGGCCATCGACTGCACGCACTCGAGATGCTCCCGGATCAGGCGATCGCGCTCCGGCGTGCCTTTCTTCGGTATCGAAATCATCGGTCAGACTCCTTCAGAACACGGAAATTGGATGGAAAGCCGATCATCAATCCCTCGACGCTGCAGCCAGCCTGTTGCAGCGCGGCAAGACAAAAGACGCAAAAAAAAGGGCCTGCCGAATCCGGAGATTCGAGCAGGCCCTTTTGCCTTGCCTCACATCGGCAGTGCTGGCGATGTGAAGAGATGGCTCAATACTAGTCACGCCCGCTGCACTGCGTCAAGCTCTGTTAGTATCAAATTCGTTTTTCGTTCTCCGCTTTCACTGTCCTGTGTCCAACTCCGATCCGGTCAAGGTCGGCGTCCTGTTTTCGCGCGAGGGTGTGACCTCGCGCATCGAAAATTCGATGCTGCTCGGCACGCTCTTCGCAATACGTGAAATCAACGATGCCGGCGGCCTGAATGGCCGCGAACTCGTGCCGGTCTATTACGACCCGCACTCCAGCCCGCAGATGTTCAAGTCGCTCGCCACGCGTCTGGTGCTTGAAGACAAGGTGAATGTCATCTTCGGCTGCTACATGTCGAGCACGCGCAAGGCGATACTTCCGGTGGTCGAGAAGTGGAACCGCCTGCTGTTCTGCCCGACGATGTACGAAGGTTTCGAGTTTTCGGAAAACGTCATCTACACCGGCGGCGCACCGAACCAGAACAGCGCGCTGCTGGCCGACTACATGGCGAGCCGCTTCGGCGCGCGGGTCTACATGGTGGGCAGCGACTACATCTTTCCGTACGAGTCGAACCGCATCATGAGCGACTTCGTACACCAGCGGCAGGGCGGCGCGAAACTGGGCGAGCGCTACGTCCGGCTGGACGCCCAGGAAAGCGCCTTTGCGCCCATCATCAAGGACATTCAGGCCAAGCAGCCCGATTTCATCTTCTCGACCGTAGTCGGTCGGACTACGCGAATGTTCTATCAGGCCTTTGCCGATGCTGGGCTCGATCCGGCGCGCATGCCGATCGCCAGCCTGTGTACCAGCGAAGAAGAAATTGCCGAAATGGGCAAGCGCATCGCCGAAGGTCACTACACGGCGGGCCCCTATTTCCAGTCGATCGACACCGAACGCAACCACAACTGTGTGGCGCACTTCCGCAAGCTCTTCGGTTCCCAGGTCGAGCCCAACATGAGCTGGGAATCCTCTTACAACCAGGTGCACCTGTTTGCCGGCGCCTTCGCTGCTGCCAACAGCGATGAACGCGATGTGCTGCTGCCGCACCTGCTGGGCATGGAATTCGATGCGCCGCAGGGCCGCATCCGCGTCAATCCGAACAATCACCACACGCGGCTTTTTCCGCGCATCGGCCGCGTCAACGACAGCGGGCAATTCACGATACTTGCGGAAACCCTGTCGGGTGTCGAACCCGATCCCTATCTGGTCAGTCATTCGTTCGACGACTGGAGCAATCGCCTGCGCGTGCCTGCCGACGAGCAGACCCGCCGTGAGTAGCCCGGCCCGCCCCTCCAGCCGCGGTGCGCGGCTCACACCGGAATTCCTCAGGCAGTTGCGCAGCCTGCGCGTCGCCGTGCTGCACCCGAAGGACGAGGACGGCGAAACCCTGACCCAGCAGTTGCAGCGCATCGGCTGCCAGGTGCAGACCTTCTGGCCGCCGGTGCCCGATCTGCCGGACAACGTCGACCTGGTGTTCTGTGCCGTCGACCAGGACGTCATGGGCATGTCGTTCAACTGGGTCCGTCAGGAACAGCCGCCCGCGGTGATTGCCATCATCAGCTACGAAAACCCGACCATCTTCGATGCCATGATCAAGCTGGGTGCGACGGGTGTGCTCACGGCGCCGATCCGCTCGACCGGCATCCTGTCGACGCTGGTGCTGACGGTGGGTCTGAACGAAGCCATGCGCAAGGCCGAGAAGCGCGTGCTCAGGCTTGAGCAGAAGCTGCTGGGCATCAATCAGATCAACGAAGCGAAGTCCATCCTGATGCGCACGCGCAATGTCGGCGACAGCGAGGCCTACCGCATCATCCGCGAGCAGGCGATGAGCCGCCGCGTGCCGACCGAGGAAATCGCACGCGCCATCATCCACGCCAATTCCATCCTGTCGGGACCGGCGGGGTAGCCAGGCGCCAGCGGGCGCATCCCCGGAACCGAAAGGCGTGCGCGAGCACGCCTTTTTCGTTTCCGCTCGCGCGGTAGCGCGGGATATCCCCTGGCGCCAACCGACCTCATTGCACCAATTTGGTGCACAATGCGCCGCGCATGACCCGGCTGCCCCTGTCCGCCCCAGGATGGGGCATGGCCGGTTGCATCAAGCGGACACCCGGCAAAGACCGGGGCCCGTACCGAGCCACTGCACACCAAAGGACACTCACCCCATGACGAAGAGGACTTCCCGCCTGCGATGCGGGCCGCTCGCCTTCACGCTCGCCGCCGGTGTCGCCGCCGCGGGCAATGCCTTCGCCGGCCCGACCTTCACCGGCCCGGGCGACAGTTCGCTGACGCTCGGCGTCTGGTCAAGCGCCGCGTACACGAGCGCCGAACAGGCCGACGGGTCGCACGACAGCGACCTGCGGCTCGATTCCTTCCGCATCATCACGGTCGCGAAGTTCACGAAACAGATCGGACTGATGACCAATTTCGCGCGCCTGTCGGGTGAGTCGATGCGCCTGCTCGATCTGGTCGGCCAGTTCACCCTCACCGACAACATCAACCTGTGGGTCGGCCGCCACGTGGTGCCGGGTGACCGTCAGCAGATGGCGGGGCCCTACTTCGCCAATGTGTGGGAATACCCGATGGTGTCGCGCAACCCCAACGCTTACACCGGCCGCGATGATGGCGCAACGCTCTGGGGCAGCGTGTTCGACCAGCGGTTGCAGTACATGGTCGGCGCGTTCCAGGGGAAAAACCGCGGCGAGGATATGTCGAACGAGTCGCACCAGCTGCTGTACGCGACACGCTTCGCGTGGAGCTTCCGCGACCGGGAATCGGAGTACTTCAACAGCAACCACTACTTCGGTGAAAAGGAAATACTGACCATCGGCGCCGCCTGGCGGACGCAGAAGGACGGTGTCGGCACTGCACTGACCCGCGGCGACTACACCGCCTGGAGCCTCGACGCACTGATGCAGACCCGCCTGTCCACGGGCGCCGTCGTGACGCTCGAAGGCGCCTGGTACGACTACGACACCGACGGCGTCGCCGACCTATCACCGGCCGATCCGGGCTGCAGCCGTGTCACGAACTGCGGTGGCGCCATCCAGGGCGACGCCTGGTTCGTGACGGCCGCCTACATGTTCCCGACGAAGATCGGTATCGGCCGTTTCGAGCCGAATATCCGTTATCAGGAATTCCGGCCCGACACAGGCGCCCGCAACGACCAGTGGGACGTCGGCGTGAATTACATCATTTCGGGTCATAACGCGCGGCTGAGTGCCTTTTACTCAGAGATGGGCAGCGACGGCGCACGCTCGCGCAACCGCTTCATCCTCGGGCTGCAGCTGATGTATTGAACCCGCGTCGACGGCGCGCCGCCTGCCGTGCCGCCAATTCTTCGCGCGCGCGTCACTGCGCTGTCACACGGGCAGGCTTGAATCCGGGCGGTGAATGTTTCCGATCTCCCCGCCGACGAATTCGCGCCCCAGCGCGTACGCGCACTGTTCCTGTCCGACATCCATCTGGGTACGCGCGGCTGTCAGGCCGACGCACTGCTCGACTTCCTGCGCCATTACGAATCCGACTACCTCTATCTGATCGGCGACATCATCGACTTCTGGTCGATGAGCCGCTCGATCCACTGGACGCCGGCACAGAACACCGTGGTGCAGAAAGTGTTGCGGCGTGCGCGCAAGGGCACGCAGGTCGTCTTCGTCCCGGGCAATCACGACGAGGCGTTGCGCGAATATGCCGGCACCGTATTCGGCGACATCGCGGTCCACCTCGATCACATCCACGTCGCCGCGGACGGCAAGCGCTACTGGCTGGTGCATGGCGACGATTTCGACCAGGTGACGCGCCACCACCGCTGGGTCGCGCTGCTCGGCGACGTAGCCTACAACGCGCTGGTACGGATCAATGCATGGATGTCGCGCGTGCGCCGCCGGCTCGGCATCGCCGGCTACTGGTCACTGGCCGGATATGCCAAGCGCAAGGTGAAGAGCGCGGTCAGCTTCATCTACGATTTCGAGGATTCGGTCATGCACGAGGCGCGCAGCCGCGGCGTTGATGGCGTCATCTGCGGCCACATCCATGCGGTCGCCCAGCGCACCATCGACGGGGTCGTCTACATGAACTGCGGCGACTGGGTGGACAGTTGCACCGCCATCGTCGAACACGCCGACGGCCGGTTCGCCATCATCGACTGGGGCCAGTTCCTGCGCACGCCCGGCGCCCGCATGACGCTGCCGGTCGCCGAGGAAGTGATGAGTCACTGATCGCGGCGTTTTCGCCGACCGCCGACCGCTGCATGCCAGCTGGCTGCATGGCGGCAATCGCGCCAAGGTTTCGATCCGGCTTATCCTTCCGGATCTCCAGCATCACCTTCGCGCTTCTTCAACATGAACCGAATCATCGTCATCACCGGCGGCAGTCGCGGCATCGGCGCGGCGACTGCGCGTCTGGCCGCAGCGCAGGGCGATGCCGTGGTGGTCAGCTACCTGCGGCAGCGCGACGCAGCCGAAGTACTGGTCCGCGACATCACCAGGGCTGGCGGCACGGCGCTCGCACTGGCGGCCGACGTGAGCATCGAGGCGGACGTCGAGCGGCTGTTCCGCGACGTCGATAACGCCTTCGGCCGCCTGTCGGCGCTGGTGAACAACGCCGGCATCCTCGAATCGCAGAGCCGGGTCGAAGACATGAGCGCGGCGCGGCTCGGTCGCGTGTTCGCAACCAATGTGATCGGCAGCATGCTGTGCGCCCGCGAAGCCGTGCGCCGCATGTCGCGCCGGCATGGCGGCACAGGTGGCGCGATCGTGAATCTGTCGTCGGCAGCGTCACGGCTTGGCTCGCCTGACGAGTACGTCGACTACGCCGCATCGAAGGGCGCCATCGACACCTTCACGATCGGGCTGGCCAGGGAGGTGGCGGCCGATGGCATCCGCGTGAATGCCGTCCGGCCCGGCGTCATCCGCACGGACATCCACGCCGCCGGCGGCGAACCGGATCGGGTGAACCGGGTGAAATCTTCTGTGCCGCTGCAGCGCGGCGGCGAGCCGGAAGAAGTGGCGCGCGCCATCCTGTGGTTGCTGTCGGACGACGCTTCCTACACCACCGGCGCACTGCTGGACGTCAGCGGCGGGCGCTGAACCGGCTCCGTCCGACAGACCGACCCGTCGAAAAAGCGCCCCGCGACCGGTCACGGAACAGCGCCGTGATGACGCGACGCAACAGCCTCCCGCTTGTCCGGTACAGATGGCACAGAGCCGCGCCGATCAAGGCGCTCACGACAACTTATCGCGCTAATCTTTTGCTGGCAACGAAAAATCCACTGACATGCAATGCCGGAGCGCCTTTGCGGTCAGAGTCCGCTTCAATGTATTCGAGGTGATTGCAGCAGATGCTGCGCCGCAGAAAAGAAATTCTTCAACGCTTTGTTTTCAAGCGATAAAACAGTTTCAAAAACTACTTGAAACGTCTTGATTGATGTCTTACTTTGAAGCTGGCAGCCGGCATGTCGCAGGCTGGATCAACCCAAGGAGAGCAGGTAGCGGGGCCCAAGGGATACAAAAAAAGCCGCGCGCGATAAAAGCGCTGACGGCGTAACCGGAAGTACCAGTTCGTCAAAGGTTGCACTCGGTTTCTATTCAAGGCTCACGTCTCAGACATCTCAACGGAGGTTGGTTATGACAATGCTCACACTGGATCAGGCAAAGGCACTTTTCAACAGCGGCAAGGCGGCGCAGATGTCGACGATGTACAACCACCACAGCAACAAGACATTCGGGGTGGTCGACAATCGTTCGGCAAAACGCACCGATCACTACCTGATCGGCGAAGGCGATCTCACCCACGTGGTTCCGGAAAAGTCTCCGACCTTCGATCGGGCGTGATGTCGCGGTCACCGCACGGCGGTACCCGTGTCGGTGCCGGCCGTAAACCCGTTGATCCGACGGTACCTGTCACTATCCGGCTCACACCGGAACAACGCGAGGTACTCAGGCGACGCGGCGTCGCAAAGTGGTTGCGACCGCTGCTCGACAAGACAGGCTGACAGGTTATCTGCTTCATTCGCCGCCGGCGTATTCCACGCCGGCGGCGTTTTTCATTTCAGCCCGTTGCCGTTCAACCCATGGAGGGTGGTGGTGGTGCGACGAGCAGGGCGACCGCCTGCGCCGCAATGCCCTCACCACGACCGGTAAAGCCCAGCTTCTCGGACGTCTTGCCCTTCACGTTCACAGCGTTCGGCGCGATGCCGCAGTCAGCCGCGATGTGGGCGGCCATCTGTGCCGCATGCGGCGTGATCTTCGGCTGTTCGCAGATCACCGTCGCGTCGATGTTGCCGATCACCCAGCCAGTCAGGCGCACCCGCCTGACCGCCTCGCGCAGCAGCACCCGGCTGTCGGCGCCGGCGTAGGCCGCATCGGTGTCCGGGAACAGCCGGCCGATGTCGCCCAGGCCGGCCGCACCGAGCAGGGCATCGGTGATCGCATGCAGCAACACATCGGCGTCGGAATGGCCGAGCAGGCCCTTGTCATGCGGAATGTCGACGCCGCCGATGATGCATTTCCGGCCGTCGACCAGTCGATGGACGTCGAAGCCCTGACCGATGCGGAATGGAAGCGGCGCGGCGTGCATCAGGCTGCTCATTGCAAGTCCTCCCGGGTACGCAGGATCAGTTCGGCCAGTTTCATGTCTTCCGGCCAGGTCACCTTGAGGTTGCCGGCGCTCGACGCTACCAGTTTTGGCGCTAGGCCCGCTGCCTCGATCGCCGAAGCTTCGTCGGTGACATCGGTGCCGCGATCAAGCGCGTCGTGCAGCAGCGCAAGCCGGAACATCTGCGGGGTCTGCGCCTGCCACATGGCTGCGCGCGGCACGGTGCATGCCACCCGGCCATGGTGATCGGCGCGCTTGAGCGTGTCGGCGACCGGCACGGCGAGCAGACCGCCGACGGCATCATCGGCCAGTCCGGTGATCAGCGTGTCCAGCAGTGCACCGCTCAGGCAGGGCCGCGCAGCGTCATGCACCAGCACCCAGTCGTCCGGCCGCGCCCATCCGGTCAGTTCGAACAGACCATTGCGCACCGACACCGCCCGGCTGGCACCGCCGCAATGCACCGGCATCAGTTTCGACCCGAGCGCCGACCAGTCGTGGTCGCGCCAGTACAGGTCGTCCGGTGACAACACGACGACCACCCGGTCGATGCGCGGATGCGCGCACAGCGTGGCCAGCGCATGATGGATCAGCGGTTTGCCGGCCAGCGGCAGATACTGCTTCGGCAGGTGCGCACCGAAACGGCTGCCGCTGCCGGCGGCGGGAACGAGTGCGATATGGCGCGGCACAGACAACCCTACACCGCCAGCCAGCGCGACAGGTCACGCTGCATGTCGGCGACCGATTCGAGCCCGATCGCGAGGCGGATCAGGCTGTCGCGGATGCCCGATGCGTCGCGCGCCTCCTGCGAAATGCGCCCGTGCGTCGTCGTTGCCGGATGCGTGATCGTCGTTTTGGTGTCACCCAGGTTGGCGGTGATCGACAGCATGCGGGTCGAGTCGATCAGCTTCCACGCCTCGTCGCGCCCGCCCTTCACCTCGAACGCCACCACGGCGGCACCGGAGCTCTGCTGACGCATCGCAATGGCGTGCTGCGGATGCGATTCAAGGCCCGGATAGAACACCCGCTCGACCCAGGCCTGCTTTTCTAGCCAGCGCGCCAGCTCGAGCGCCCGGGCCGACTGCGCCTCCATGCGGATGGACAGCGTTTCCAGCCCCTTCAGGATGATCCATGCGTTGAACGGCGACAGCGTGGGACCGGCGGTGCGCAGGAAGCGCAGCACCTCGTCCATCTCTGCCTTGCGGCCGCACACCGCGCCGCCCAGTACGCGGCCCTGCCCGTCCAGATACTTGGTGGCCGAGTGGATGATGATGTCGGCACCCAGTTCGAGCGGCTTCTGCAGCGCAGGCGAGCAGAAACAGTTGTCGACCGCCAGCAGTGCGCCAGCTTCGTGCGCCACGTCGGCGACCGCCTGGATATCGATCACCTCGGTCAGCGGATTCGATGGCGTTTCGATGAAGAACAGTCGGGTCTGCGGACGCACAGCCGCACGGTAGGCAGCGATGTCCGTCGCATCCACCAGCGTGGTCGAAATGCCGAACTTTTCGAAGTAATTGGCGAACAGCTGCTGGGTCGAGCCGAAAATGCTGCGCGAGGCGATGATGTGGTCGCCCCCCTTGAGCAGCGCCATCACCATCGACAGGATGGCCGACATGCCGGAACTGGTGGCCACGCACGCCTCCGCACCTTCCAGCGCGGCGAGGCGGTCCTGCATCATCGTGACGGTGGGATTGGTGAAGCGCGCATACACATTGCCGGGCGTGGCCCCGGAAAAGCGCGCCGCCGCCTCGGCGGCATTGTTGAACACAAAGCTCGACGTCAGGTACAGCGCTTCGCTGTGTTCGCCGAACTGGCTGCGCTCGATGCCGGCGCGTACAGCCAGTGTTTCCGGATCGTACTGATCCGGATCGAATGCCGCCCGACCGGGCGGCGTAAGTTCAGGACTGCTCATGCTGTGCTCCAACCGGCGCGAGTGCCGGCAACCAGGTGTCGGAAAAGCAGAAAACGGACAAGCGAAAACATGGGCCCCAAACAAAAAACCCGTTTTGCCGATGGGGCAAAACGGGTTCGAGAATGCATTCGTTTCGCCGCTTTAGCCGTATTTATCCGGGTCAATGTCTCGTCGAGACCTCGACCCGCGCGCCCGCAAGCTGGATTCAAATCGGCGCGTATCCGGACATTACTGCCGGTCCGCCAGGCAGGTCAAGCCGGATTCCGGGAAAGCTCATGAATCTTTTCAGGCATTTTCTTCCGAGGTGACCAGATTCAGATCAAGCTGACCGCTGTCGTCGTCGGTCTGCCTTGGCGCGCCCTTGCGCTGGTTCTCGACGCCATCGAGGTAGGCGGCGGTTACATCACCCGTGACGTAGCAGCCGTCGAAGCACGACGTTTCGAACTGTTCGATCGACGGGTTGCAGGCGGTGATCGAGGCCTTGAGCATGTCCAGTGTCTGGTAGATCAACTCGTCGGCACCGATGGCGACGCGGATTTCCTCGTCCGAGCGGTTGGCCGCGATCAGTTCGTCGCGCGTCGGCATGTCGATCCCGTACACATTGGCGAACCGCACCGGCGGCGCAGCCGAGGCGAAGTACACCTTCTGTGCGCCGGCTTCGCGCGCCATCGCGACGATTTCCTGGCTGGTCGTGCCGCGTACGATCGAGTCGTCGACCAGCAGCACGTTCTTGCCGCGGAACTCCTGCGTGATCGCATTGAGCTTCTGGCGCACCGACTTCCGGCGCACTGCCTGCCCCGGCATGATGAAGGTGCGGCCGATGTAGCGGTTCTTCACGAAGCCTTCGCGATACGGCACATCGAGCACGCGGGCCAGTTCCATCGCCGACGGACGGCTGGAATCGGGAATCGGGATGACCGCGTCGATCTGCAGGCCGGCGTGGTCGCGCTGGATCTTCTGGGCAAGAAATTCGCCCATCTTCACTCGCGACTCGTACACCGATACGCCGTCCATCAGCGAATCCGGGCGCGCCAGGTAGACGTATTCGAACAGACAGGGCGCCTGCGTCGGGTGCGCGGCGCATTGCAGCGATTGCATCGTGCCTTCCGGCGAAATCAGCACGGCTTCACCCGGCGCGATGTCGCGCAGCAGCGTGAAGCCCAGCGTATCGAGCGCAACGCTTTCCGAGGCGACCAGCCATTCGGTGCCTTGTTCGGTCTCGTGCGTACCGATGACCAACGGGCGGATCCCGTACGGATCGCGGAACGCCAGCAGTCCGAAGCCGGCGATCATCGCGACCACGGCGTAGGCCCCGCGACAGCGGCGATGTACACCGGCCACGGCGCGGAACACCGTCTGCTCGTCGAAGGTCGGCCGCTCGCGCAGCGACTGCATCATTTCGTGCGCCAGTACGTTCAGCAGCACTTCGGAATCGGATGTGGTGTTGATGTGCCGCAGGTCGGTGCGGAACATGTCGTCCTTCAGCTCTTCCGAATTCGTCAGGTTGCCGTTGTGCGCCAGCACGATGCCAAAGGGCGAATTGACGTAGAAGGGTTGCGCCTCGGCGGCGTTGTAGGCCGATCCGGCGGTCGGGTAGCGCACGTGCGCGATGCCCCAGTCACCGAGCAGGGTGCGCATGTTGCGCGTGCGGAACACGTCGCGTACCAGCCCGGAACTCTTGTGCATGTGGAATTTCTGGCCCTGCGCGGTGGCGATGCCGGCCGCGTCCTGGCCACGGTGCTGCAGCACGAGCAGTCCGTCGTACAGGAGCTGATTGACGGGAGAGGTGGCAACGACGCCGAGTATTCCGCACATGATGGTCAGGCCTTAAATCGAATCTTCTTTGCCACTGCATCCGGCAGCCACGGGCGCAGGGCGATTGCTGCGGTTTCCAGCGGCGGCGTCAGCGCCGCCGCGCGCCACCACGGTTGTTCGGGGGCGGGCGTGAAGGCCGCACCGACCACGATCAGAAGCAGTATAAATGCGGCCCGAGCCAGCCCAAACAAGCCCCCGAGCACCCGATCGGGAAAATCGAGTCCGGTCGCCTTGATCAGCGAGCGCAAAACCCAGCGCAGTACGCCGCACAGCAGCAGCACCGCAACGAAGGCGAGCGCGAAACCGCTGACCATGCGCAACCCCGGATCCTGCAGGCCGGCCGGCAGCAGCGTGGCGACGTCGCCGCCGAACTGCCGGGCGACGATGAAGGCGAGCACCCACGCCGCCAGGGCAATCACTTCGCTGACCAGACCGCGCATCAACCCAATTGCCGTGGACACCGCCACGATGGCGATCAGGATGTAGTCCAGTACGGTCATGCAGCCGGCGCCACCATCGAACGCATGCCGGCGCCTTCAAGCTTGCGCTGCGCCGCTTCGGCTGCAGCGCGAGTCGGGAACGGGCCGACCTTGACGCGCGTCCGGGACTGCCCGTTTTCCAGTTTCACCGGTTCGGTGAAGGTGGGAAAGCCCAGTTCCTTCGCACGCGCCCGGAGTTTGGCCACATTCGCGGCGTCGCTGAACACGCCCAGCTGCAATGCGAAGGCGCCCGACTTGCCATCGAGCAGGGCCGCCACGCGAGACGCTTCGCTCGCCGCAGCGGGCGCAGCAGCCGGCTTGGGTGGCTCGGCTTTCGGTGGCGCGGGAACGGGCGCGGGTGGCGCAGGTGGTGCGGGCGGTGCAACGGGGGCTGACGCGGTCGTCGCCGGTGCTGTGGATTCGGTATCCGGCGGCGCGGGCGGAATCATCACGTCGGTATCTGCCGGCTCGGGGCGCACCGGCTGGGCCAGCGCCGGCAGGCTGTCACGCGGCGGAATGCGCACTGCAATGTCCTGCGCCGGGGCGCGCGGCTCGTGGTCCATCACGACCGGCAGCACGATGGCCGCGGTCAGCGCGAGCGCAATGGCGCCGAGCAGGCGCCGGCGGGCGCGCTTGCGCAATTCAGTCTGGAGATCGGGGGCGGTAGAAGCCACGTCGGGCGCATCCTGCGGGTGGGTTCAGCCTTTTGAAGGCAGGGGCGAGCGCGCGTATTCGCGCATGACTTCGGCGACGGTGAGGAAGGATCCGAACACGACGATTCTATCATCTGCACCCACCCGTTCCCGGGTGGCCTGCCATGCGTCGACCGGGCTGGCAAAGGTCGACACGCTGCCCGGAATACCCTGTCCGGCAATCATTTCGGCGATGTCGCCGGCCAGCGTACCGCGCGGGCCGCCGAGGTCGCACAGCATCCAGTGGTCGATGCGCCCCTTGAGACGGTCGAGCACGCCCGCGATGTCCTTGTCGCGCAACATGCCCAGCACGGCCCAGGTTTCCGGATAGAAACCCATGCTCGACAGGTTTTCGTTCAGCACCGAGGCGGCATGCGGGTTGTGCGCGACGTCGAAAATGACCGACGGACGGCCGGGCATCACCTGGAAGCGGCCGGGCAGTTCGACCGTCGCCAGCCCGAGCCGGATGTCGCCGACGGATACCGGAACCTGGTCGGACATGGCGTCCAGCGCGGTGATCACCGCCGATGCATTGAGCAGCTGGTTGGCACCGCGCAGCGCCGGATAGCCCAGCCCGCCACGCTTGACCAGTCGTTCCGGCTCGCGCCGCCAGTAGCCCCACTGCTGCCGGTCACCGGCAAAGCCGAAATCGCGGCCGGACACCTTCAGCACTGCGCCGATAGCCTGCGCGTACTCGATCACCGTGGCAGGCGGCATCGGATCACCGACGATGGCCGGACGCCCCGCACGGAAGATGCCGGCCTTTTCGCGACCGATCAGCTCGCGCGTATCACCGAGATATTCCATGTGGTCGAGATCGACACTGGTGACGATGGCGCAGTCGGCGTCGAACGCGTTCACCGCGTCAAGACGGCCGCCCAGCCCCACTTCCATCACGATCACATCGAGGTCGGCGCGCTCGAACACCTGCCACGCCCCCAGGGTGCCGAACTCGAAATAGGTCAGCGCGGTATCGCCGCGCGCCTGTTCGACCTCGGCAAAACCTGCGCACAGGGCGTCATCGCTGGCCGGTTCGCCGTTGATCCGGACGCGTTCGTTGTAGGCCAGCAGATGCGGCGACGTGTAGGTGCCGACACGATAGCCGGCGCAGCGCAGGATGCGTTCGAGCATCGCACAGGTCGAGCCCTTGCCGTTGGTGCCGCCGACGATGAACAGCGGGATGGTCTGCGTGATGCCGAGCGCCGCCTTCACGCTGAGCACGCGGTCCAGCCCGAGCTGGATCACCTTCGGATGCAGGCTTTCAAGGTGCTGCAGCCACTCGGTCAGCGTCAGCGGCATGTGATCAACGGGCCGGGCACGGTTGTCATGCGACGCAGCGGTCGCGGCGCGGTCCGGTTCAGCACGTCAATGCCGGCATGCGTTGCAGCGCGGACAGCAGGCCGGCGATGCGGTCGGGCATTTCGCGGCGATCGACGATCATGTCGACAGCACCCTTCTCGACCAGGAATTCGGCGCGCTGGAAGCCTTCAGGAAGCTTTTCGCGCACAGTCTGCTCGATCACGCGCGGGCCGGCGAAACCGATCAGCGCACCTGGCTCGGCGATGACGATGTCGCCCATGAACGCGAAGCTGGCCGACACGCCGCCCATGGTCGGGTCGGTCAGCACCGAAATGAAGGGCAGCTTGTGCTGGGCCAGCTGGGTGAGTGCGGCGGTGGTCTTGGCCATCTGCATCAGCGAAAAAAGGCCCTCCTGCATGCGCGCGCCGCCGCTCGCTGCGATGCAGACGAAGGGAAGGCGCTGTTCAACCGCGACGCGCACGCCGCGCACGAAGCGTTCGCCAACGACCGAGCCCATTGATCCACCGAGAAATTCGAACTCGAAACAGGCGACCACCACGGGCACGGTCCTGATCGCGCCCTGCATGACGATCAGTGCGTCGCCCTCGCCGGTTTCGTCGGCGGCCGCGTTCAGACGGTCGGCGTAGCGCTTGCTGTCACGGAACTTCAGCGGATCAACCGGCATGACCTCGGCACCGATCTCGAAGCGGCCTTCACGATCGAGCAGGGCATCCAGCCGCACGCGGGCGCGTACACGCGAGTGGTGATTGCACTTCGGGCAGACGCCGGTGTTGGCCGCCAGATCGGCGGTGTAGAGCACCGCTTCGCAGGCCGGGCACTTCGACCACAGGCCTTCGGGAACCGACTTGCGTCCGGCGGCCTCGCTGCGGTTGATCTTCGGCGGCAGAAGTTTCTGCAGCCAGCTCATGCCGTCACCTCGACGCTGTCCATCGCCGCGCGGATGCCGCTCAGCAGTGTCTTCACGCGCGGCAGTATTTCGTCTGCCGGACTGTTCTCGATTTCCTCGATGATGCGGCTGCCGATGACAACCGCGTCGGCCACGGAAGCCAGCGCCTTCGCCGAGGCGCCGTCACGTACGCCGAAACCGACGCCGACCGGCAGACCGACCATGTCGCGGATCAGCGGAATGCGCTTCGATACGGCATCGATATCGATGTGGCCGGCGCCAGTCACGCCTTTCAGCGACACGTAATAGATATAGCCGCTACCGATTTCGCCGACGGCGCGGATGCGTGCGTCGGTCGAGGTCGGCGCCAGCAGGAAGATGACGTCCAGCCCGGCTGCGCGCACCACCTTCGCGAATTCACGCGACTCTTCCGGCGGGTAATCCACGACCAGCACGCCATCTGCACCGGCCGCCGATGCCGCGTCGGCGAACGCGTCGACACCCATGGCCTCGATCGGATTGGCATAGCCCATCAGCACGACCGGCGTCGTCGTGTTGCGGGTGCGGAATTCGGCCACCGCCGCGATGACCTGGCGCAGGGACACCTTCTTGAGCAACGCCCGCTCGGACGCGCGCTGTATCGTCGGGCCATCGGCCATCGGGTCGGAAAAAGGTACCCCGAGTTCGATGATGTCGGCGCCCGCTTCGACCAGCGTGTGCATCAGCGGCACCGTGACCGACAGGTCCGGGTCGCCCGCGGTGACGAATGGAATCAGCGCCTTGCGACCGGCGCCGTCCAGCGCGGACAGTGTTTGAGTGATTCGGGACATTTTCGGAAACCGTCGCCGGGCGGCTTCCGCCACCCGGCTGACAACAGGATGGTGGGAAAGCAGGTCAGAACTTGATGCCGGACTTCTCGGCCACGGTATGCATGTCCTTGTCGCCACGGCCGGACAGGTTGACCAGCAGCACCGCGTCCTTCGACATGCCGGCCGCCATCTTCATGGCGTAGGCGACCGCATGCGACGATTCGAGCGCCGGAATGATGCCTTCCATGCGGCAGGTCTTGTGGAAGGCGGCGAGCGCTTCCTCGTCGTCGATCGCCACGTACTCGGCGCGGCCACAGTCCTTCAGCCAGGCGTGTTCCGGGCCGACGCCAGGGTAGTCGAGGCCGGCCGACACTGAATGCGTTTCGATGATCTGGCCGTTCTCGTCCTGCAGCAGATAGGTGCGATTGCCGTGCAGCACGCCCGGGCGCCCGGCACACAGCGACGCCGAATGCATGCCGGTCGAAATGCCGTGCCCGGCTGCCTCGACCCCGATCAGGCGCACGTCCGGATAGGGAATGTAGGGATAGAAGATGCCCATCGCGTTCGAGCCGCCACCGACACAGGCGATCACGGCGTCCGGCTGGCGGCCGATCATTTCCGGCATCTGCCACTTGCACTCTTCGCCGATGACCGACTGGAAGTCGCGCACCATCATCGGGTAGGGATGCGGGCCAGCCACGGTACCGATGATGTAGAAGGTGTTGGCGACGTTGGTCACCCAGTCGCGCATGGCTTCGTTCAGCGCGTCCTTCAACGTTTTCGAGCCGCATTCGACCGGCACCACCGTGGCACCGAGCAGCTTCATCCGATAGACGTTGGCCGCCTGACGCTTCACGTCCTCACTGCCCATGTAGACCACGCATTCCATGCCGAGGCGGGCGGCGATCGTCGCGGTGGCAACGCCGTGCTGGCCGGCACCGGTTTCCGCGATCACGCGCGGCTTGCCCATGTGCTTGGCCACCATGGCCTGGCCGATCACGTTGTTGATCTTGTGTGCGCCGGTGTGGTTCAGGTCTTCGCGCTTGAGGTAGATCTGCGCGCCACCCGCCGCTTCGGACAGGCGGCGGGCGTGGAAGATCGGGCTCGGGCGGCCGACGTAATGCTTCAACTCGTATTCGAACTCAGCACGGAACGCCGGTTCGTTCTTCAGTGATTCGTAGGTATCCCGCAGCTCATCGAGCGCGGCAATCAGGGTTTCGGCGACGAAGGTGCCGCCATACGGACCAAAATGCCCGGTCGTGTCCGGCAGGTTGTAGGCGGAGGCAGATACCTCAGCCGGCAGGTCGAGCTTCCCCATTTTCCACTCCTGATATGAACGCAGCCACCCTGGCCACATCCTTGATTCCTTTGGCGGATTCCACGCCGCTACTGACATCGACCGCAGCCGGCGCCACGCGCCGGATC
The DNA here is from genome assembly GCF_030698125.1 of Methyloversatilis sp. Taxonomy (GTDB): domain Bacteria; phylum Pseudomonadota; class Gammaproteobacteria; order Burkholderiales; family Rhodocyclaceae; genus Methyloversatilis. The sequence goes on along the minus strand of NZ_JAUYNV010000005.1, from coordinate 45,068 downwards.
GCGTCTGCCACAGTTTCCGGGTCCAGCCCGCCGGACAGGATGACCGGCAGTGGAAGGTCGGGCGGGATCAGCGACCAGTCGAAGCTTTTGCCGGACCCCCCCCAGCCATCCGAGTAAGCGTCCAGCAGCAGCGCACGAGCAGCGCGAAACCTGGTCGCGCATTCTAGCAAATCCAGCCCCGGCCTCACCCGGACTGCTTTGATGTAGGGGAGGCCGAAACGTTCGCAGTCGTCCGGTGTCTCGTCGCCATGAAACTGCAGGCAATCGAGACGCGCTTCGCGCGCGGCTTCGCCGATCAATCCGGCGTCTTCATTGACGAACAGCCCGACCCGTGTCACGAAGGGCGGTACCCGCGAAGCCAGCACTGCGGTCCGTTCGACCGTCACCGCTCGCGGGCTGGGCGGATAAAGGACGAAACCGACTGCGTCGACACCCAGGCCCAGCGCGGCTTCGAGGTCGGCTTCACGGGTGAAGCCACACACCTTGATACGGGTCTTGCGCACCATTCGTCCCTGGAGATGATCGTGAAGATACTTCAGCCCGGTGCCACGCCCGGTCCGATTGCCGGAAGGCGCAACCCTTGCTGACTCGCCGGCAGATGCCAACACGCATCGTAGCCCACACCGGCCAGATAAAGGCCACTGGCGGAAAAAGTGGGGGCTCCCAGTCGCCGGTCCTGCCCTGCCAGCAGTTCGCCGACCCATGGTGGATCGCGCCGGCTGCACCCGACCTCCACCAGCGCGCCGATGATGTTGCGCACCATGTGATGCAGGAAGGCGTTGGCCGTCAGGTCAAACATTATCCAGTCGCCCTGGCGCATCAGCGTCAGCCCGGACAAGGTGCGTACCGGACTGCGCGCCTGGCATTCCGACGACCGGAAGGCGGAAAAATCATGCGTGCCGATCAGCGCGGTCGCGGCGGCCTGCATACGGACCTCGTCAAGCGGTCGATGAAACCAGCCGGCCAGAGTCGCCGACAGCGCCGGACGGACCGGATGGTTGTAAAGGCAGTAGCGGTAGCTGCGCGAATGCGCCGAAAAACGTGCGTTGAAGTCGTCGGCGACCGGTGTGGCCCAACGCACGGCAACCGACGGCGGCAGCAGCGCGTTGCAGCCGCGCACCCAAGCCGTGTCCGGACGCATCGCTGAGGTGTCGAAATGCACCACCTGAGCGGTCGCATGGACACCGGTATCGGTGCGACCGGAGGCCTGCACGCGAAGGGGATGCGCCGCGATGGCGGACAAGGCGGCTTCCAGCGTGTCCTGCACCGTCAGGCCGATCGCCTGCGATTGCCAGCCGCGAAAGGCCGATCCGTCGTATTCGACACCCAGCGCAATGCGCACGTCAGGCCCAGTGCCAGACGACGAGCATGCCGGCGGCAGCGAGCAGCACGACACGATCCGTCGCGGCCAGCGGTGCACACGCCTCGACCGTCAGAGGCGTTCCGCTGTCGCCGTCTTCCAGCCAGGAACGCCAGTTGCGCCCGGGCACCTGGTGGTCGATTTCGTGCAGGACGAGTTGCAGGCGCAAGGCGAAGCTTCCGGGCGACGGATGATCCGCCGACATCGGATGAACCAGTCGGTGAATGGCCCCGGTGAGCCGTGCCGGCGTCAGCCGTTCGAGCAATACGGCAACGGCAGCGGCCATGCCGATCAGCTTGCTCATGGCAGACAGGCTAGCCAGCAGGCCTTCGACACTCGGGCCCGCCGGGAAATCGGGTACCAGCAGACGCCCGGGCGTGGCGAACGCAAAGGTGAGCAGGACGGCCAGCAACAGCCAGCGCAGACGGCGCAGCAGGCGGAGGAAGCGGCGTGGGGCGAACAGGAGGGCGCCGGTGATCGACAGGCCTGACCACAGCTCATGCCAGGGCGAGCCTGCCGCCTGCCCGGCAAGCAGCCAGAACAGCCAGAGCGCGAGCAACGTAGCCGCATGCAGTCGCGGCGCGGCAGGGTCAGTATCGGTAGCGTACATGGGGACGACGCAGGAACATTGCGTCAAGCATAGCGCCGGGCGGGGCCCGGGCGAACAGGGCAGGCGAGCGAATTTTCAGCCGGGACGCGGGTATGTGTGCTGCGCGGGCGGGATCGGCCCGCAGGCCGATCCATCTGCTGCAATGTCCCGTTCAGGCAAGTTTCGCGAGCATTTCGCTCGCCTGCGACTGCTGGTCCGTCGTGCCTTCGCGCACGACTTCCTGCAGCAGCTCGCGCGCACCTTCCTTGTCGCCCATTTCTTCGTAGGCGCGCGCCAGCTCCAGCTTGGTCTCCGCCTCTTCGGCTGCCGTCTGCGGCGGCTCTTCGGTCGCGAGCATGTCTTCCGGGTTGATCACCGTGGATACCGAGGACTCGCTCAGGTCCGGAAGTGCCTGCGGCGCGGGTTCGTCGAACGCCTGCACCGCATCGCCGACCACATCTGTTTCCAACGCATGCAGAGGGTCGCCGACGATGTCGGTTTCAAGCGTAGACGGATCGCCCAGATCGAGATTGATGTCTGACAGATCGATCACGGGTTCAGCCGTCGCCTGAGCCGGCGCGTCCGATGCGTCGAAGTTGAAGTCGATCAGATTCCCTACGTCGGTGCGTTCCAGATCGACCACCGCACCGCTGGCCGCGGCATCCGGATCGTCGCCCGCCGCCGGCAACGACAGATCAAGATCGAATCCCTGCGAGGACTGGGCAAGGGCTTCCGCCGTGTCTGCGACATTCTTTTCAAGAACGACGGTGCTGACGTCCTTCTTCGGATCGTCCGAGGTGAAGTCGAGACCAAGGTCGAAATCAAGCGAAGAATCCGCGTCCGACTCTTCACCCGGCTTGGTCATTGTCGTGGCGACGCCGACCACTGGCGCTTCCGCCAGCGGCTCCGCGGACTGGATGTCGAGATCGAAATCGAGATCCGTATCGACCTTCGCTGCCGGCACTTCCGGGGCACCGAGGTCGAGCTTGTTCAGATCCAGCGCAATCGTGGGTTCGCCGCCTGATGCGAGCTGACCGATGTCACCCGGCAACGTCCAGGTATCGCGCATCTTGTCGGCGCCCGACACGACGACGGTAGCCGCCATCGACGCCTGTTCGTCAAAACCGTCGTCCGGCGCCTCGTCGCCGCCGCCGTAAAGCGGATTGGTCGGGTCAACCGAGCGACCCAGCAAGGCCGCCTTTTCCCAGTCTGCGCCACGACCACCGGTCTGCGCATAGAGTTCGGTGGCCATCGTTTCGAATGGCTTGACCGATTTCCGCTGAGCGTAGATTTCGAGCAGCTTCAGATGGATTGCGTGACGGCTCGGCTCGGTCTTCAGCGCTTCGAGCAGGATTTCTTCCGCCTGCGCATCGCGCCCGTAAGCCATGTAAACGTCAGCTTCGGCGACCGGATCAACCCCTTCGTCGGCATCGATCGACGACAGCGAAGACTGGCTGAAATCGGTCTGGATCGAACTGGCGCTGGTATCGACGCTCTGGCCACCACCCGTTGCACCGATCACCGACGATGCGGCAGGCATTGCCTCGAGACCGGCTGTGGTCGAAGGCGTTGCGTCCGGCAGGGGCTGGCGGGCCTTTGACTTGCGATAGCCGAGGTAACCCAGGACGAGCAGCAACACGGCCCCCAGTCCGCCCAGCGTCTTGGGATCGGAGAACAGCCCCGGCTGTTCAGGTTCGGGGGCGGGTTCGGGCACCGGAGCAGACGCGGCGACCGGCGGCACGGGTTCCGCCCTGGGCGGCTCGATAGCCACCGGAGGCTCGGCCGGCTTTTCCGCCGGCTCCTCATCGGCCAGCGCCACCAGATCCGGCACTTCCTTGTCTTCGGGCTTCGCCGCATCGGCAGCGAGATCCGGCACCGGCTTTTCGGTCGGTACGACGACGGGCGCCGGAGCGGGAACGGGAACGGGCGTCGGCGGCGCTGCCGCCTGCTGCTGCGCCTGCGCCATCGGGGTGTTTTTCAGTTCGACCAGCTTCTGCAACTCACGCACATTGCGTTCGAGATCGGCCAGACGGCTGTTGGCATCCTTGAGAGCACGGTCCTTGGCGACCACCTCTTCTTCGAGCGCGCTGATCTTGCGGTCGCTTTCGGCAGCGGATTTTGACACCCGGACCTGATCCGACGAAGCTGCTGCCGACGGTGCGCGATCGTCGACCCGCGCTTCGATCCTGCCGGACGCGGCGCGGCTGGCCGTGTCTGCCGCAGACGGAGCATCGGCCACGGCGCCCGCCAGGCGGGCGCGGTAGGCCGCGAAGTCACTGGTCTGGGCCATCACGATCTTGCGCGCTTCCTGCGGCGACACAGCCTGCGCGGCCGTCTGATCGGGAATCGAGAGAATGCGCCCGGCACGCAGGCGATTCATGTTGCCGTTGTCAAAGGCTTCCGGGTTGGCCTGAACCAGCGCCACGAGCATCTGGTCGAGGCTCACGCCGGCAGGAATATGCTCGCCGGCGATACGGCTCAGCGTATCGCCGCGCTTTACTTCATAGATGTTGTCGGCAGGTGCACGCGTCGGCGCGACCGGCGCCCTGGTCGCTGCACGCGGCTCTGCACTCTTGACGACGACCGGCTCAACCGGCGCCTGTCGCGGCATGTCGGCCGGATCGAGCAGGAAGGTGTATTCGCGGACCAGCTTGCCGGACGACCAGTTCAGCTCGATCAGGACATCCAGATAAGGCTCGTTGACGACCCGCTCGCTGGTCACGACCAGCACCGGGCGCGACCCGCGTTTTTCAACTGCGACCTTGACGCCGCTCAGACTGGTGGCGTACTCGACGCCGGCCTGCTTGAAGGCGCTTGGCGGCGCGAGCCTGGCGGTCATCGAAGCCAGTTCATCCGCATTGGCGGACAACTCGACTTCTGCTCGGAGGGTCTGTCCGATAGCGGACTGAACAGTGAGTTTGCCCAGACCGGCTGCACCGGCTGTCAGCGGAAGCGCTGACAGCAACGCGGTCAACAGGCGGATCGAATGTTTTTTATCGCTATGACGCACCGCGTTTTCCTCGCGCGCTAAAACCCAAATCTCAAAATAACATCATGGTCTTAGCACTGCAAGCTAAACAGTCGCTTTATGTTGCGATACTGTCTGCTACGACACATCGCGCATTGAGCGCGATGGGTCGATGCGTGGTCAGGCTTCGATCAGGATGCGCAACATGCGCCGGAGCGGTTCCGCGGCGCCCCACAGCAACTGGTCGCCGCACGTGAATGCACCGAGATAGTCCGGCCCCATATTGAGTTTGCGTACGCGACCGACCGGAATGGTCAGCGAACCGCTGACCGCCGCCGGCGTCAGGTCGCGCATGCTGTCCTCACGATGGTTGGGGACAAACTTCACCCAGGCATTCGCTTCGCGGATCATGCTTTCGATCTCGTCCAACGGCACATCGCGGCGCAACTTGATAGTGAGCGCCTGCGAATGACAGCGCATCGCGCCGACGCGAACGCAGATGCCGTCGATCGGGGTGATCGCAGATCCCGTGCGACCGAGGATCTTGTTGGTTTCAGCCTGTCCCTTCCACTCTTCCTTGCTCTGGCCGCTGTCCAGCTCCTTGTCGATGTACGGGATCAACGAGCCCGCCAGCGGCGCGCCGAAATTCGCCGTCGGGAAGTCGGCATTGCGCAGGCTGTCGGTGACGGCACGATCGATGTCGAGGATGGCCGACGAACTGTCCTTCAGCATCGGCGCGGCAACGCCGTGCAAGGTGCCCATCTGCGCCAGCAGTTCGCGCATGTTCTGCGCGCCGGCACCCGATGCCGCCTGGTAGGTCATGGCGCTCATCCACTCGACCAGACCGGCCGTGAACAGCGCGCCGACGCCCATCAGCATCAGGCTGACGGTGCAGTTGCCACCGATGTAGTTCTTCACGCCACCGACCAGACCGGACTTGATCACGTCCATGTTGACCGGGTCGAGAATGATGATGGCGTCGTCCTTCATGCGCAGCGCCGACGCGGCGTCGATCCAGTAGCCCTTCCAGCCGGCGGCACGCAGCTTCGGAAACACCTCGTTCGTGTAGTCGCCGCCCTGGCAGGTGATGATGATGTCCATCTTCGCCAGCTGGCCGACGTCGGCCGCATCGAGCAGCGGCGCACTGCCCTGCCCCACGTCCGGTCCGGCCGCACCGACGCTGGACGTGGTGAAGAACACCGGCTCGACCAGCGAAAAATCGCCCTCTTCACGCATGCGCTGCATGAGTACCGAACCCACCATGCCGCGCCAACCCACCATACCCAGCTTCAACATTGTCTTGCCCTCTGAGCGTTACAGCGCCGCGATGACCGCGTCGCCCATGTCCTTCGTACCCACGCGCTGCGTGCCGGCTTCGTAGATGTCACCGGTGCGCAAGCCCTGGGCCAGCACCTTGCGCACCGCATTTTCGATGCGCACCGCGTTCGCTTCGTCCTCGCCGCTGTAGCGCAGCAGCATCGCCGCCGACAGGATGGTCGCCAGCGGATTGGCCACGCCCTTGCCTGCGATGTCCGGCGCCGAACCGTGGCTGGGCTCGTACAGCCCCTTGTTGTTCGCGTCCAGCGAAGCCGATGGCAGCATGCCGATCGAGCCGGTCAGCATCGACGCCTCGTCCGACAGGATGTCGCCGAACATGTTGCCGGTGACGATCACGTCGAACTGCTTCGGCGCCTTAACCAGCTGCATCGCGGCGTTGTCGACCAGCATGTGCGACAGCTCGACGTCCGGATAGTCAGCAGCCATGGCCGTGATGACCTCGCGCCACAGCTGGGTGCATTCGAGCACGTTCATCTTGTCGACCGAACAGAGCTTGCCGCCGCGCTTGCGCGCCGCTTCGAAGGCGACGCGCCCGATACGGCGGATTTCCTCTTCAGCGTAGATCATCGTGTTCCAGCCGACACGCTGACGGCCCCATTGCGTGTCGCGCTCCTCGATGCCGCGCGGCTGGCCGAAGTAGATGTCGCCGGTCAGTTCGCGCACGATCAGGATATCCAGTCCGGACACCACCTCGGGTTTCAGCGACGAGGCATTCGCCAGTTCCGGATACAGGATGGCCGGCCGCAGGTTGGCGAACACGCCCAGTTCGGCGCGGATGCCGAGCAAACCGCGCTCGGGGCGCTGTTCGCGCGGCAGCGTGTCCCATTTCGGACCGCCGACCGCGCCGAGCAGGATGGCATCGGCTTCGCGCGCCAGCTTCGACGTCGCTTCCGGATAGGGCTTGCCGGTGGCGTCCACCGCGCAGCCGCCGAGCAGCGCCTGTTCGAATTCGATCTTCAGACCATCGCCGCGCAGCGCTTCGAGCACGCGCAGCGCCTCGGCCGTGATCTCGACGCCGATGCCGTCACCGGGAATAACGCAGACTTTCAATGGACGCTCCAGAGTTCAGGCAAACAGCCAGGGTTGTTCGATGCGGCGACGGGCTTCGAAATCGCGGATCTTGTCCGCCTGACGCAAGGTCAGGCCGATGTCGTCGAAGCCGTTCAGCAGGCAGTACTTGCGGAAAGCTTCGACATCGAAGCGGATGACGTGGCCGTCCGGCCGGATCACCGTCTGGCTTTCCAGATCGATGCGCAGCCGGTAGCCCGGTGTGCCGGCGCACTGCAGGAACAATTGTTCCAGTTCGGTCTGCGGCAGACGGATCGGCAGCAGGCCGTTCTTGAAGCAGTTGTTGAAAAAGATGTCGGCGAACGTGGTGCCGAGGATGGCGCGGAAGCCGAAATCCTCGATCGCCCAGGGCGCGTGTTCGCGCGACGAGCCGCAACCGAAGTTTTCGCGCACCAGCAGGATGCTGGCGCCCTGGAAACGCGGCTGGTTCAGCACGAAGTCCGGATTCAGCGGCCGCTTCGAATGGTCCTGCCCCGGCTGGCCGACATCGAGATAGCGCCATTCGTCGAACAGCGTCGGGCCAAAACCCGAACGCTTGATCGACTTCAGGTACTGCTTCGGAATGATGGCGTCGGTATCGACGTTCGCGCGGTCGAGCGGCGCGACCAGTCCGTCAAGTGTGGTGAAAGGATTCATTGCGTGATTTGCCTGGGTTCTTTCGCTGACTTTGCGCTGGTAGTTGCTATTTCGCCGACTTCTCGATGGCTTCGCCACCCTTCCTGATGTCCTTGCCCAGTCCTTCGACTGTGTTGCAACCCGCCAGCAGCAGCGCCATGGCGCTCATGCACACTACGATCAGCTTCATGCCCACTCTCCCGGATTCTCAAACGACATCGCGCACATCGGCGAAACGGCCGGCGATGGCCGCCGCCGCCGCCATCTGCGGACTGACCAGATGGGTGCGGCCGCCGGCACCCTGCCGACCTTCGAAATTGCGGTTCGAGGTCGAGGCGCAGCGCTCGCCCGGATCGAGCCGGTCGGCATTCATGCCCAGACACATCGAACAACCCGGCTCGCGCCACTCGAAGCCGGCCGCCTTGAACACCTTGTCCAGCCCTTCGGCTTCCGCCTGCGCCCGGACCAGACCGGAGCCCGGCACCACCATCGCCAGCTTGACGTTGTCGGCGATGTGCCGGCCCTGCACCACCTTGGCGGCCGCGCGCAGGTCTTCGATGCGCGAATTGGTACAGGAACCGATGAACACCTTGTCGATCCGGATCTGATCGATCGGCGTGCGCGGGGTCAGCCCCATGTACTGCAGCGCGCGCGCCACGCCTTCGCGCTGCACCGGATCGGCGAAATCCTCGGGCGCCGGCACCTGGCCGCGGATGTCGGTCACCATTTCGGGCGACGTGCCCCAGGTGACCTGGGGCGTGATGCGGCGGGCATCGATGTCGACCACGCGGTCGTGCTGTGCGCCGTCGTCGGATTTGAGCGTGCGCCAGTACTCGACCGCGCGGTCCCACTGCTCGTCGCGCGGCGCAAACGGCCGCCCGCGCAGGTAGTCGATCGTGGTCTGGTCGACGGCCACCATACCGGCCCGCGCACCGGCCTCGATCGCCATGTTGCACAGGGTCATCCGGCCTTCCATCGACAGCGCGCGGATGGCCGAGCCGCCGAATTCGATCGCATAGCCGGTGCCGCCGGCGGTGCCGATCTGGCCGATCACGTACAGCGCGATGTCCTTGGCACTGACGCCGCGGCCCAGCTCGCCTTCGACCCGGACCAGCATCGACTTCGATTTCTTCTGCAGCAGGCACTGCGTGGCCAGCACATGCTCGACTTCCGACGTGCCGATGCCCTGCGCCAGACAGGCGAACGCGCCGTGCGTCGAGGTATGCGAGTCGCCGCACACCACGGTCATGCCGGGCAGCGTCACGCCGTTTTCCGGTCCGATCACGTGCACGATGCCCTGCCGCTTGTCGCGATAGGGAAAGTAGGCCAGCGCGCCGTAGGTGCGGATGTTGTCGTCCAGCGTTTCGACCTGGGCACGCGAGGTCGGGTCGGCCACCGACAGATCCGAGCCGTCGGTCGGCACGTTGTGATCCGCGGTCGCCACGATGGAACCCGTGCGCCAGGGCTTGCGACCGGCCAGACGCAGGCCTTCGTAGGCCTGCGGACTGGTGACTTCGTGTACCAGGTGGCGGTCGATGTAGAGCAGCGTCGTGCCGTCGTCTTCGGTATGCACGACATGGCCGGACCACAATTTGTCGTAAAGCGTTTGCGCCATTGAAACGATTCCCGCTGATCAGCCAAACCGGAGATTATAACCGGCCGGCGGGCGCTCAGCCGTGCCCGGGCGCGCTTTCCGGGCGCCACATCCAGCGCAGCAAGGCGTAGCCGGCAACCGCGAACAGCGCACTGACCGAGAACGCCCAGGCGCCGCCCAGCGGTGCCCACATCCAGCCGGCCAGCAAACCGCCCACCATGCCGCCGGCGCCGAATGACACGCTGCCATACAACGCCTGCGCCCGCGCCTGCTGGCGCGCGTCGAACCACTGGTTCAGCGCCGCCACCGAGCCGGCATGAAAGGCGCCGAAGGTCAGGCCATGCAGCAGTTGCGCGCCGATCAGCCATAGAGGTGCGGTGACCGCCCAGCCGATGACCGCGAAGCGAAGCACCGCCGCCATCAGCGCCACCAGCAACAACGCGCGCAGCGTGAAGCGGCGCAGCAGCCATGGCATGCACAGGAAAACGCCGATCTCGGCCAGCACGCCCAGCGTCCACAGCCCGCCGATCACCCGCTTGCTGTAACCGTGTTCGTCGAGATGGATCGAATAGAAGACATACAGCGCGCCATGCGCACAGCTCATGAAGAAGGCCGCACCGAACAGCCCTGCGACCGGACGGCTCCGCAGGATGGCACGCAGCGACTGCGTGGCCGCCACAGCGCCGGCGTGCACCGGCGCCTCCGGCACGCACATCGCGAACAGGAAGATGCCGGCCAGCAACAGGCTGCAGGCCCACAGCACGGCATCCAGGCCGGTACGCTCGAGCACATCGCCCAGCACCAGCACCGTGACGACAAAGCCGACCGATCCCCAGACCCGTATGGCGCCGTAGCGCGACACGCTGGACTTCAGGTGTTCCAGCGTCAGCGCTTCCACCAATGGCAGCGACGCGCTCCAGAAGAAGGACATCAGCGCCATGGCGACGAAGACGCCGATGAACTGGTCGGTGGTGAAGAAGATCAGGAAGCCGGCCAGACTGGCCAGGCCCGCCGCACGCACGATGGGCACCCGGGCGCCGATGCGGTCGGCCAGCCAGCCCCACAGGCTGGGCGCGAGGATACGCATGACCTGCATCAGCGACATGACGATGGCGATGTCGGCCGCGGAGAAATGGATGGAAGAAAGGTAGAGACCGAAGTAGGGCGAAAAGGCGCCTACAAAGGCGAAATAGAAGAAGTAGTAGGCGGACAGGCGCCAGTAGGGGAGCGACATCGGCGAAGTCTACCCGAGGCGCCGCAGCGGCGGACCGGCCGGCCACACGATCGCCGACGCCGGTGTTCAGGGCCGGTCAGCGCGTGCCGTGCTGGAGCTGGATGACGCCCTCACCCACCCGCTGCGCGATCAGGTCGGACTGGATGCCTTCGCTGTAGCTGACGATCTGGTAACCGGCATAGCCGCCGGCACGGGCCAGTTGTTCGGCGCGCCGGTTGAACACCATGCGCGCCTCGCCCTCGCCGCCGGAGCGTATGCGCACCTTCTTCATGCCGAGGTAGTAGGTGTCTTCAGACAGTTTGGCCTCGTCGATGGACCAGTTCGGCGCCATCGGGTCGAGAACCAGATAGGCCACGTAGGCGGCGCCGGCAAAATAGATCAGCTTTTCCGCCGTGGTGGCGTAACCGGGCGTCAGCTGCAGTCTGGTATTCGGAATGACCGACCCTGAATTCGGCAGCGTACGGTCGAGCGACGTACAGGCTGCCAGCAGGCAGGGGGCGATCAATGCGAGCAACCGGAAATTCATGGCGCGCCTCAGATGTAGTTGAACAGCGACAACCCCGACACCTTCAGGAAGGACTGCTGCGCCGCCTGCAGATAGGTCTGTTGCTGCGTCAGCCGGCTGATCGCCTCGGTGTAGTTCAGGTCGCGCAGGTCGGCCAGTTGCGACTGGAACTGCAGGTCGACATCGGCACCCAGCGAATTCAGCGCATCCAGTTCGGCCGTACGCGCACCAATGCGCGAGCGCACGGTGAGCAGGGCTTCCTGCGCCTGATCAATATTGCCTATCGTGGCCGACAGCGTGTTGTTGAGTTTCGCAATGGCGACCGGATTGCCGTTGGTGCCGGCTTCCAGCGCCAGTACCATGTCGGAGATCGTTTCGAATACGCTCTGCGTGGCGCTGCGGTCGAGCGAAAAGCTGTCGCCGGTGGCCGGCGAACCGGTGATCGAGAAGCGCGCACCGAGGTCGAAGGCCGGCTCGGCGCCCTGCGATGCCAGCGTGATCGTGTCGCCCTCGACATAGGTCCGCGGGTACGGCGCGGCACCCGGCGCGGCGCCGGTCAGCATCGAATTGCCCGAGGTGTTGTCGATGATGTCGTAGGTGGTGACGTTGTTGGTCACATCAAACACGATGTTGAAGCTGCCGCCATTGGTCGTGGCGTTCCAGTCGACGCCGCTGGTCACGCTGCCCAGATCACTGACTGCGCTGCCGGTGTTGCCCGCGCCGGGGCTCATCGTGAAATCGCCATTGCCGGTGCGCATGCGCATGAACACCATGCTGCCCGAATCACTGACTGCGATGCGCCGGGCGGAGCCGACCTGCGCCTCGCGCTGGCCATCGTCGCCGGCGTAGGTCACGCCCGCCTCGATGCTGCCGGCGAACGGCTGGGTATCACTGCGATAGCCCGAGAACAGGAAGTCGCCGAAGGCATCGCGCGAATTGGCAACCCCCATCAGCCCGGCGAAGCTGCCCCGGATGTCGGTGGCGATCGATTTCAGGTCGCTGTCGCTCAGTGCTCCATTGCCGGCCTGGATCAGACGTTCGCGGATCGATGCGATCAGATCGCCGGCGGTGGAAATCTGCGACTCGGCAAAGCCGAGCGCGCTGTTGGCATCGCGCCGGTTCACGGCGTGCTGGTCATTCATGGCCTTGATCTGGTCGATCTCCAGCGCCGCCGCCGAGGCAACCGGATCATCGGACGGCGCAAGCACCCGCTTGCCCGATGACATCTGTTGCTGGGTACGGAACAGGTCGGCGCTCTGACGGACCAGACCCGAGGTGCCCGCTTCATAGACGGTATTGGTGGATATGCGCATCAGGATTCTCCTCAGCGACCGATCTGTAACAAGGTATCGAACAGGCGACTGGCCAGTTCGATCATCTTTCCGGCGGCCTGATAGGCCTGCTGGTAGCGCAGCAGGTTGGCTGCTTCTTCATCGAGATTGACGCCGGACAACGATTGCTGCGACTCCTCGACGCGCGACAGCAGCACCTTCTGGGCTGTCTGGTTCACCTGCACCTCACGCGCCTGGGCGCCGACGGACGCCACCATCTGGGCATAGGCACCCTGGAATCCGGTCGTTCCACCGGCCAGCGTGTTGCTGTTCTGCAGCGCCGCCAGTTCAAGCAGGTTGCGGTTGTCGCCCTGGCCACTGCTGTTGGGCGCGATGGTGAAGGTGTCGCCATTGCGCGGCAGACCGGACAACTGGAAGGTGAAGCCGCCCTGACCGGCAAAGGTGAAGCTCTTGCCGGCCGACTCGGTCGCCGGGTTGTAGGCAATCGTGCCGCCGGGGCCGCCCGTGACGTTGAATACGTTTGCCGTGGCGTCGAAGGTCAGCGTGATCGGGCCGCCGAGCGGCAAGCCGGTGGTCGAGCTCACGGCGCCCGCGCTGATGCTGCCGTTGCCGGTATTGGCCAAAGCCGCCGTGGTACTGATCGGCATCGCCAAAGCCAGCATGCGCGGATCGGTGATGACGGTGCGGATATCCGAGCCGCCATTGCGGGTCGGCTGGATCAGGAAGCTGTCACCGGCGGCCAGCGTGGTCGCCCCCGAATCGAGTGTAAAGCCTTGCGGGCTGCCGGCCGGGGGCAAGCCGCCCAGGGTCGCGGCCGACCAGCTCTGGTTGTCCGACAGGCGGGTGAGTGTGTACGTCGCACCGTCGAAATTCAGCCGATAGTCGCTCGTGGTGAGGTCCGACGAGTTGCTGATCGTCACATTCACCAGTGCAGCGGCCACCGTGCTGTTGGTGTTCGCCGGCAGCGCACTGCCCGCGAGCACGTTGAATACGTTGGTGCCCAGCGCGCCGTTGAGATCCTGACCCAGCGCATGCTGCGAATTGAACTGCTCGGCCACGCCGATGGCAATCCGGCCGAGTGCGTTCTGCGCTTCGTCGAGGGTTTCGCGGCGGAAAGCGAGCAGGCCGCCGAGCTTGCCGCCGGTGATGGTGTCTTCCTGCAGCCGCAGCACGGCGCCGCCGGGCGCGGTGTAGGTGACTTCGGTGCGACTGGCGTCCTCCACCGAAGGCGATGCACTCAGCCTGAAGGCACTGCCACCCACCACGACGGGCTGGCCGTTGCCGATGAACAGGTTGATCGAGCCATCACTCTGCTGCAACTGGGTTACGCGGACCAGTTCGTTCAGTTCGGTGATCAGCCGCTCCCGCGCATCGAGCATGTCGTTGGCGAGCCGGTTGGACCCGGTGGTCGATTCGGCGACCGCGATCTGGTCGTTGTAGCGGGCGATCTGCGAAGCGAGCTGGTTGATTTCTTCGACCGAACCGGAGATTTCGCCGTTCAGGCCGGTGCGGATCTGTTCAAGCCGCGCATCCAGCGCATTGAAGCGGGCGGTCATTGATTGGGCGGCCGAAATCGCCGACTGGCGCGACGCCAGCGAGGTGGGAGATGCCGATACGCTCTGCAGGGCGTCGAAGAAGTTGGACATCGCGGGCGACAGGCCGGCTTGCGGATCGGCCAGAAGGTTGTCGAGTGCGGCGATCTGGTCGGCGTAGGCACCGTATTCCGCGCTCTGGGTCTTGGCTTCCATCACCTGGGCGGTCAGGAACTGGCTATAGATGCGCCGCACCGTCTCGACCCGTGCGCCCTGTCCGAGGAAGCCGCTGCCGGTCAGCTGCGGATCGTTGGTGCCGAGCACGACCTGCTGCCGGGTGAAACCGGGCGTGGCCGCGTTCGAAATGTTGTGACCGGTCGTGATCAACCCTGCCTGTGCGGCGTTCAGTCCGGTGATCCCGATGTTGTAGAGCTGCGTTCCCATGATGTGTCGTCTCGTTCAGAGTGCTTACGACCCATCTAAGCAAAACCTTTGCCAGCTTTTTTTATTTCCGTCACACGGGCCTGCAACAATTCGGCTCATGACCGGGACAATCGACCGCATACGCAGCACTGACGTGCCTTCCAAGACAATGGCCGGGCGCGCGGAAATGGTCCGGCGCAGTGACCGGCTCGACCCGCTGACCCGCGTGCTGCTGATTGTGGTGGATGGGCGGCAGGACTTTGCCGCCCTGTTTGCCGCCCTCGGCCGCCCCGCTGCCGAGGGCCCGCGTCTGCTTGCCGCCGCCGCAACGCTGCTCGAACTCGGATTGGTCACGCTTGAACGTCGGGACACCAATGGCGGTACGCCACCGCGGCGCTCACTCGCCATTGCCCGCCTGTATCTGATGGAAGCCATGGAGCGCGCCCTGCGCGGAGACACCGCACGGATCAAGCCCGCGTTGCGTGCAGTGACCGACGAAGCCGCACTGCACGAGGCAATCGATGTGTGCGTACGCGCCCTGCGCGAAGCGGGCGCCGAAGGTCAGGCCGATCTCATCCGGAAACGCTGTCTTGAGTTGCTTCCTTGATGCGCCGCCCCGAATCGCCGGGTTCAGTCAATGACTCATTCGGCCAGCGCCGAACGCAGCAGCGGACCGTTGATGATGCGTTCCAGCTTGGCGCCGTACATGGGGTCGGTCGCATAGCCCGACTGCTGCAGGCCGCGCGCGAAGCTGCCGGCGTCCTGCGCGCCAACCACGCGCGCGTAGCGCGGCTGTTCGAGAAGCAGCTTTGCGTAGTCGGCAAAGCTTTCCTCGTAGGAGCCGTAGCGACGGAAGGCGCTGTCCTCGCGGGTCCAGCGGCCATCCACGAATTCACTCGCCGACACCTTCACGGTCTGGCCCTGCCAGCTGCTGCCAGCCTTGATATTGAACAGGTTGTGGCTGGCCGCGCCATCGGATGCCGACAGTTCGGCGCGTCCCCAGCCGGTTTCCAGTGCAGCCTGGGCAACCAGGAACTGGGCCGGAATGCCGGTTGCGCGACTGGCCGACAGCGCCGCCGGCCACACACGTTCTACAAAGGCCCGCGCGTGGGCCGGCACGTTCGGACTGCTGACCGGCGGCTGTTCCGCGGCCAGACCCGCCAGAACCGATTCAGCCGGCGTTGCCGCGCTGCCCTGCAAAGTCTGCCTGCGCACGGCAGACATTGCCGTCGCCGGCATCATCGCGATGCCGGAAAACTGCGCCGCGTCGGACAGCGGCTTGAGATCGATCGGCAGCGACGTGTCGGCGCTGCGGGCATTGGCGGACAGCTGACGCTCGAGCACCTGCGCCAGCCCTGTGCCCCCACCTTCGCTCATCACCTGGGCCCACTGCTGGTCGAGCATGTCCTGATACATCTTGCTTTCCTGCCCGCCGAACAGTTCGTCGCCGGGCGACGCCTCGCGCATCGACTTGATCACCACCTGCAGGAACATGGCCTCAAACTGCTTGGCCGCCGCCTTCAACGCCTCCGGCGAGTTGTCGCGCGAGGCGCGACGCAGCACGTCCAGCCCGCGTACATCGGCCGCCAGCGAAGTGAGGCCGCTGTTTTCCATCAGATCACTTCCAGTTCGGCGCGCAGCGCACCGGCGGCCTTCATCGCCTGCAGGATGATGATCAGGTCCTGCGGATTGGCGCCCAGCGCATTCAGCGCACGCACCACCTCGGACAGGTTGGCCCCCTTCTTCACATTGATCAGCGCACTGCCTTCCTGCTGGATATCGATCTGGTTGCGTTCCGCGACCACGGTCCGGCCACCGGACAGCGGGCCGGGCTGGCTGATCACCGGCTCGGCGGTCACCGTAACCGTGAGGTTGCCATGCGCGACGGCACAGGTATCCAGCGTTACTGCCTGGTTCATCACGACCGAACCCGTGCGCGAATTGACGACCACCTTGGCCGCCTGCTGCGCCGGCGTCACGTCGATATTCTCCAGCCGGCTCATGAATGCGACACGCTCACCGGGATCCACCGGTGCCCGCACGCGGATCCGTCTTGCGTCGGCAGCCACCGCCGTCCCCGGCAACATTTCCTTGTTGATGGCATCGACCATGCGCTGGGCCGTGCCGAAATCGGTCGTATTGGTTTCAAGCTCCACGAACTCGCCCTCGCCGACGCTGGTCGGCACCGCGCGTTCGACGGTTGCCCCGCCGGCAATGCGGCCGACCGACAGATGATTGACGGTGACCGAAGCGCCACCCGCTGAAGCGCCCACGCCGCCGACCACCACATTGCCCTGGGCCATGCCGTACACCTGGCCGTCGGCACCCTTCAGCGGTGTCATGACCAGCGTACCGCCACGCAGGCTTTTTGCATTGCCCATCGACGACACGGTGATATCGAGCGCCTGCCCCTGTCGCGCAAAGGGCGGCAGGTTGGCGGTGACCATCACGGCCGCCACGTTCTTCAGCTGCAGGTTCTGTCCGGGCGGCAGCGTCACGCCCAGATTGCCCAGCATGTTGATCACGCTCTGCACGGTAAACGGCGTTTGCGTGGTCTGGTCGCCCGAGCCGTCGAGGCCGACCACCAGACCGTAGCCGATCAACTGGTTGTTGCGAACACCGGCCAGCGTCGCGAGGTCCTTGATGCGCTCGGCGTGTGCGGGCGCCATGGAAAGCAAGGCAAGCAGGAGAAAAGTCGTTATCCGTTTCATGGCAGTTCGCCCTCCGGGCGTGGCATCTGAGGCAGCGTCAATCGTGTTTATACGTTGCCCGGGCCGCTTTCGATGGCCGGAAAAGATGGCAAAAACCGCGCCTGGCATGTCGCTTCAGAGCGGCATGAAGGTGAGGAAGAAGCGCGCCAGCCAGCCCATCACTTGCGCTTCGTCGATATAGCCATTGGCGCGGTACTCGATGCGCGCATCGGCAACCTGGGTTGACTGCACGGTATTCGCGCCGGAAATCTGGGTGGAATTGACGATGCCCGAGAAGCGGATGAACTCGTTGCCCTGGTTGATCGCAACCTGCTTCTCGCCGGACACAAGCAGATTGCCATTGGGCAGCACTTCGATCACCGTGACCGTGATGGTGCCGGTGAAGTTGTTGTCAGCCGACGACGCTCCCTTGCCGGAGAAGGCATTGGCGCTGTTGGCGGCCACCGTGGCGCCCTGCAGGCTCTTGCCCGGCAGGCCCGCGATGGTCGGCACGCCCATTTCGACATCCTGCGTGCGGTTTGCCGTACTGGCCGACTTCTTCGCCGCCTGCGTGCGTTCGCTGATGTTGATGACCAGCGTATCGCCGACATAGCGTGCCCGGCGATCCTCGAACAACGGACGCGCGCCGCCGGACGGCTGGAAGATGGCGCCACTGTTGAGCACATAGTCGGTCTTCAGCGGCGGCCGCGCGGTCATCGGCTGATGCACCGCGGTGGGCGGCGTATTGACGCAGCCGGCCAGCATGATCGCCACCAGCAACACAGTGACGAAACCGGCGGCGCGGGCGATCTGCTGGATGCGTACGTTGTTCATGACGGATTCTCCACGGGTCATTGGCGCGACCGATCAGAGCTGGGTGAGCCGGGCCAGCATTTCGTCCGAAGTCTGGATGGCGCGCGAATTGATTTCGTATGCCCGCTGGGTCTGGATCATCTGCACCAGTTCCTCGACCACATTGACGTTCGACGTTTCGACGAAGCCCTGGTTGAGCAGGCCGGCGCCGTTGGTACCCGGTGTGTTGGGCGTCGGCGTGCCGCTCGACGCGGTTTCGACGTACATGTTTTCACCGACGCTCTGCAGGCCGCCGGTATTGACGAAGGTCGCCAGCTGCAACTGACCGATCTGGGTCGGCGCAGCCTGCCCGGCCTGCAAGGCGCTGACCACGCCATCACGACCGATGGTCAACGACACCGTGTCGGGCGGAATGGTGACCTGCGGCTGCACCGGAAAGCCGCTGGACGTGACCATGACGCCCTGCGCGTCCTTCTGGAAGGAGCCGTCACGGGTGTAGGCCAGCGTGCCGTCGGGCATCTGGATCTGGAAGAAGCCCTCGCCCTGCACGGCGACATCGAGCGAATTGCTGGTCTGCTGCAGATTGCCCTGGGTCTGGATGCGCTGGGTCGCCACCGGGCGCACGCCGGTACCGATCTGCAGGCCTGAAGGAATGGTGTTCTGCTGCGTGTTCAGGGCGCCGGGCTGGCGCATCGTCTGGTACAGCAGATCCTCGAACACGGCGCGTGCACGCTTGAAACCATTCGTGCTGACATTGGCGAGGTTGTTGGTGATGACATCGAGCTGGGTCTGATGTGCATCCATGCCGGTGCGGGCTATCCACAGCGAGCGGATCATGGTCGTATTCTCCGGTTATCGGTTGGACAGCAGCTGGGTCGCCGCCTGGTCATCGCGCTCTGCCGTGGTCAGCATGCGCGTCTGCATTTCGAACTGGCGCGACAGCGAAATCATCGCCACCACCTGATCCACCACATTCACATTGCTGCCTTCGAGAAAACCACCGGCAACCCGCACGTTCTGTGCCTGCGGCACCGCGCCCGGCGTGGTGACGCGGAACAGGCCGTCATCGCCACGCTTGAGTGTGGCTTCGGGCGGGTCGACCAGCTTGAGCCGGCCGATCTGGTTGACCTGATTGACGCCACCGGTGCGCTGCACGGCGGACAGGGTCCCGTCCGCGCCGATGGTCACCTCGGTATCCGGCGGCACGGTGATCGGGCCCGTTTCTCCCTGCACCGGAATTCCGTTGTGGTTCTGCAGCACGCCGGTCGGGCTGATCTGCAGATGACCGTTGCGGGTATAGGCCTCGGTGCCATCGGGCATGGCCAAGGCGAACCAGCCGCTGCCCTTGATGGCAACGTCGTAGGCACCGCCGGTCTGCTGCAGCGGGCCGGGTGTGAAATCGTTCTTGACGCTGGCATCCACCACGAAGGCGCGCGAGGCGAACGCTTCGGTCTGCATGGGCACGGCACGCAGCCGGTGCTCTTCGGCGCGATAGCCGGTACTCGACGCGTTCGCGAGATTCTGCGCGACCGACGCCTGGCGCTCCAGCGTCCATTTGGCGCCGCTCATCGCGGTATAGATCAGGCGGTCCATGGTGGGTCCTCAGCGGCGGTCAGCGCAGGTTGACCAGAGTCTGCATGATCTGGTCCTGCGTCTTGATCGACTGTGCGTTGGCCTGGTAGGCACGCTGCTGCGTGATCATGTTCACCAGTTCGGCAGTCAGGTCGACATTGGAATCTTCCACCGCCGCCGGCTGCAGGCCGCCGCGGTTGCCGGAGCCCGGTGCGCCGATTGCAGGCGGGCCGGAGAAGGACGTTTCTGCCCAGCCATTGCTGCCCAGTTGGGTCATGCCGTCCGGATTCTGGAAGGTCGCCATGACGACCTGACCCAGGTTGCGTGACTGGCCGTTGGTGTAGCGCCCCTGCAGCACGCCTTCCGGC
Source organism: Methyloversatilis sp. (assembly GCF_030698125.1). GTDB lineage: Bacteria > Pseudomonadota > Gammaproteobacteria > Burkholderiales > Rhodocyclaceae > Methyloversatilis. Next base: position 25,107 of record NZ_JAUYNV010000005.1, on the reverse strand, counting down.
GACACGCTGATGCCGGACAGGCGGCCGGAGGCAAAGCCGTCCTGGGCCACTGCGTTGACGCTGAAGGCGGAGCCGAACTGGGTCGAACCCGTCAGGTCGAGGTCGAACGCCAGCGGACTGGTTGCACCGGTGGTGATGGCGAACGACTGGGGCAGCGTGTTCGGGCCGACCAGACCGCCATTTGAATTGAAAGTGACAGCCGTGGCCGCGGTCGCCGCGCCACCGTCGAGCGCGGTGTGCACGTTCCACTGGTTCGGCGTCGCGGTCTTGACGAAGTACAGGGACATGATGTGCGAATTGCCCAGCGAGTCATATGACGTCAGCGAAGTCGAATAGGAGAAGCTGGTGGTGTCGGTCGGCGAGAACACCGGATTAGCCGGCGCGGCGAGACGCGAATCGAGATTGACCGCCAGATCGGCCCCCACGGTGGCACGCGGCTCGCCGCCGCTCAGTGCGGTGTCGATGCGCAGGTCAATCGGCGCGGTCACGATGATGTTGTCGTCGGCATCCACCCCGTAGCCGGTCAGGCGATAGCCGGACGGATTCACGATGTAGCCGCTCTTGTCCACCGAGAACTGGCCGTTGCGCGTGTAGATCGTCGAGCCGTTGTCGCTCACGCGGAAGAAGCCTTCACCGTTGATCGCCAGATCGAGCGGATTGCTGGTGACCGTGATGTTGCCCTGGGAGAACTGCTGGGCCACGCCGATGACTGTGGCGCCGATACCGATCTGCGCCTTGCCGCCTCCGCCCAGTGTCGAGGCGTACAGGTCGGAAAACTGGGCCGACGACTGCTTGAAACCGACGGTGGTCGAATTCGCCACGTTGTTGCTGATGGCATCGAGTGCCTTGGACGCGATGTTCAGTCCGGAAAGTCCTTGCTGGAAGGCCATGATTCAACTCCCGATCAGTAAATTTGCTTGATGTCGTTCATCGAGACCAGCGACTGCTGGCCAACATTCAGACGGGTCTGGCCGCCACTGCGCTCCACGCTTTGCACCACGGCAAGTTCGAGCGGCGTGGTGACCAGCTTCTGCGTGCCCTGGATGGCGCTCACAGTGAAGGAGTACTTGCCATCCTCAGCAACTGCCGTGCCAGCCATGTCCGTACCATCCCAGACGAACTGGGTGATACCGGCATCGCGGGCATCCAGATTGATTTCTTTGACCAATACGCCATTGGCACCCTTGATCGATACCGTGACGCGATCCGCCGGCGAGGTCAGCTCGATGCCGCCCAACGATTTGCCATTCACCAGTTCCAGCGCCGACCCTTCGACCAGCACCGCATGGCCGACCAGCGCTGCGGCCTGCAAGTGCTGCGAGTCGGCGGAACTGCTGGTGAGCTTTTCCAGCGTGCTGTTGAGTTTGCTGATGCCATCCACCGTACTGATCTGTGCCAGTTGAGAGGTGACCTGTGCGTTGTCCATCGGATTGAGCGGGTCCTGCATCTTGAGCTGCGTCGTCAGCAGCATCAGGAAGCGGTTCTGCGCCTTGTCGATTTCCGAAGTCGCCTTGGTCTGCGTGGTGTTCAGCGAGCTGTAGATATCTGCCGCCGAAGTATTGCCTGTTGAATTGACTGCCATGACGATTCCCTTACTGTCCGATGGAGAGGGTCTTGAGCATCAGCTGCTTCGCGGTATTCATCATTTCCGCGTTGGTCTGATACGAGCGGGAGGCGGAAATCATGTTCACCATCTCTTCCACCACATTGACGTTGGGCATCTGCACATAGCCTTCGGCGTTTGCAGCCGGATTGTTCGGGTCGTAGGTGGTGCGAAACGGCGCTGCACTTTCGACGATCTGCGTCACGCGCACGCCGTTGGCGTCGCCGCCTTCGCTGATCGGGCGCACTTCGAACACCACCTGCTTGGCGCGATAGGGCTGACCATTGGACGAGGTCACCGAATCCGCGTTGGCCAGATTGCTGGACACCGTGTTCAGGCGCACCGACTGGGCGGTGAGTGCGGAACCTGCGATGCCGAATACGTTGAACATGTTGCCCATGATCTGTCTCCTTACTGGCCCTGAATGGCGTTCTGCATGGTGCGCAGACGGCCGTTGATGAAGGTGAGCAGCGCCTCGTACTGCACGGTGTTCTCGGCGAAGGCGGCACGCTCGACGTCCATGTCCACCGTATTGCCATCGAGGCTGGACTGCGTTTCGGTGCGGTACTTCAGCGAAGCGTCCATCGACGCGTCGCCCTTGGCTTCGATATGCCGCGCCGACGTGCGCGCCAGTTCGACCGGGCCACCGAGACGTCCCCCCATCGCGGCTTCCAGCGCACCGCGGAAATCAACGTCGCGCGCCTTGTAGTGCGGTGTATCGGCGTTGGCGATGTTGGCGGCCAGCGTTTGCTGGCGGGATGCCCGCACGCCGAGGGCGGCTTGCGGCAGGTCGAGCAGTTTGTCGAGAGGGTTCGGCATGATGGGTATCCCATTGCAGCTATCGTGCCAGCCACTCTATGACCCGATTGCCGGTCTGGATCGGCAAAAAAGGACGGTTGGTGCCCCGCCTTTCAAGGCTATCTGCCGCCCGGAAGCGGCAAACCTTGCCGCTTCCGGGCTCTGTCACTCACCGCAAACCCAATGCCCGAAAGGGTTTGCGGGGCGGCAAGTGCGGATTGCGGCAACTGTCGCTCTCAAACCGGAACAAGGCGGTGCTTTCCGCCCTATTTGCGCCATCACGACGCAGGCTCCGGTGGTGCAATGAAAGCCTTGCCAAGGAGCCCGCCATGATCCGTCGTCTGCTGATCCCCTCATGTATTGCACTGTGCAGCACTGCACTGGCTGCGCTGCCGGTGGCGCCGGGCAGCGAACAGTTGCAGCGCGCGGTCAGCGATTTCCTTCAGCAGCAGACGGCCGGGTTGCCCGGTCAGGCCAGTTTCGAGGTGGGCCAGGTCGATGCTCGGCTGGCCCTCGAAAGCTGTGCCGCTCACGAGGTATTCCTGCCGACCGGCAGCCGCGCCTGGGGGCGCGTGCAGGTCGGCGTGCGCTGTATCGCGGGAGCCAGCTGGACAATCTACGTACCGGCGCGAGTCAAGGTCAGCGGCGACTATCTGGTCGCTGCGCGCTCGCTCGGTCGCGGACAGATCATCGCCGACGGCGATTTCGGCTTCATGCGCGGCGAGCTGACCGAACTGCCACCCAATATGGTCAGTGATCCGCAGCAGGCGATCGGCCAGACGGTCAATGCCGCCATCGGCGCAGGCCAGCCGCTGCGCGCCGACTGGCTGCGCGCACCGGTCGCGGTGCAACAAGGCCAGCAGGTGAAATTGTTCGCGCGCGGCGACGGCTTCTCGATCAGCCACGACGGACGCGCACTGGCCAACGCACAGCAGGGCCAGATGGTGCAGGTGCGCACCGGGCGCGGCCAGGTGGTCAGTGGCGTCGCCCGCCCGGGCGGTCGGGTGGAGGTGGTCTATTGAGTACTGCCCCCTGACATCAACAGGTCGGTCGCCACCGGCCCCGCTGCTTGGTATATTCATGAGCCTGCCGCCGTGTAGGACGGCTCCCTACAAAAAGTCCTAAAGTTTTGTACGGGGACCGTCGTAATACGAGTCGAACGTCTTATGAAAGGGTTCATCGTGAAAATCGACGGAACTGGAAAACCGCTTGCACCGACGGCAACTTCGGCTACCAAGAGCAGCTCGGCGAACAATCCGACGACTGCAACTTCATCTGCCGCCGCACCCGGCGCGCAGGTCGACATTTCGGGCACGTCCTCGCGACTGCGCGAACTTGAAGCGTCCGTCGCCAATGTGCCGGTGGTCGACAGCGCACGCGTCGACGAGATCAAGCAGGCCATCGCAGACGGCCGCTTCAAGGTCAACGCCGACCGCGTGGCCGACAGCCTGATCGAAAGCGTGCGTCAGATGCTGAACACGCGCCCGGCAGCCTGATGGCCGCAACCGAGCCGGCTGCGCAGACTGCAGCAAGGTTGGCCGCACTGATGACCGAGGAAACGGTGACCTTGCGTACCGCCCTCGGCTATTTGCATGCCGAACGGCGCGCCCTCGAAGCGGGCGAAGTCGATACGCTCGCCGTGCTGGCCGCGCGCAAATCCGAAGCGTACGGACGTCTGGCGCAACTGGGTGACGCGCGCACTGCGCTGCTGGCCCGCGCCGGCAGCAAACCGGGGCGCGACGACATCGAAGCACTGTTCCAGAGCGCTCCCGACTGGGCTGCGTGCAGGCTGCCCTTCAAGGAACTCATCGGGCTGGCCCGGGAAGCCCACGACCTGAACCAGGCCAACGGCGTACTCATCCGGGCGCAAATGAAGTCCAGCCAGCAGGCGCTGGCGGTGCTGATGTCGGCGTCGGAACAGGCTTCTACCTACGGGCCGGACGGCCAGTCGATGGCGCGAACGACCAGCCGCTCACTCGGCAGCGCCTGAACTTCCCTGGAGTACTGACTGCGCCCGCGGCTTCTGCCAGCGGGCTTTCTGGCGCTTGCGCGACGCGCTACAGTTTCGGGAAACTCGATCCCAGACTGCCTTCGGGTACGTCGGCCGGCCCGGATGGCGTCTGACCCGGCGCTCTGACGCGCTCGGTCGAGTAGGTTTCGATGCGGATCGACACCCGGCGGTTCTTCGCCCGCCCGTCTTCGGTCGCATTGTCGGCCAGGGGCCGCTGGTCGGCCAGACCGGCGGCGGTCAGTCGGGTCGACAGGATGCCTTCGTCGGCGAAGACCCGCGTCACAGCGCCTGCACGAAGCGCTGACAGTTCCCAGTTGGATCCCAGCCTGCCGCCGGCCGGGACATTGTCGGTATGGCCTTCGATCACCAGCGGGAAGTCGGTGTAGAGCAACACGCGCGCGATCGCGCCGATGATGTCCTGCGCTGCCGGCTCGAGCACGCTTTCACCCGGGCCGAACAGGAATTTCGCGTCGAGATCCACCGTGATGCCCAGCGCGCCCTGGGTGACGCTGGCCTGCCCTTCACGGGTGAGCGCCGACAGCGCCTGCTGGATGTCCTTCGCTGCCTTGTCCGCACGCTCGCGCTGTTCCTGCGCTTTCTGCGCAGCGCGATGGGCACGCAGTTCATCGATCTCGATCTGCATGCGGGCACTCTGATCGGTTGTCGGCAGTTCGATCAGCCGCACGCCCTCGCGCGCCGCGAACGCGCTGTTCAAAGACTGGCTCAGCGTGCGGTACTTGCCGTCATTGACCTGCGAGATCGCGTACATCACGACAAAGAACGCAAACAGCAGGGTCACCAGATCGGCATACGAAATAAGCCACCGATCGTGGTTCTCGTCGGAATCGGGCACATAGCGACGCTTCCTCACGGTTCGCCTGCGCACTCAACCGGGTACCGGCGCGACGTAGCCGAGCAAGCGGCTTTCGATGATGCGCGGGTTGTCGCCGTTGGCGATGCCGGCCAGACCGTCGACGAACATTTCGCGCAGGCTGATCAGCTGGGTGACATGCATCTGGAGCTTGCGCCCGATCGGCAGGAAGATCAGGTTCGCGCTGCCGACACCGTAGATCGTCGCCACGAAGGCGGTGGCGATGCCCGCACCGAGCCGGGCCGGATCGCCCAGGTTCTCCATCACGTGGATCAGACCCAGCACCGCGCCCAGAATGCCTATCGTCGGTGCGTAGCCAGCCGCGGCGTCCCACACACGCGCCGCCTGTCGCAACGTGGTTTCGTAGGTGGTGATCTCGACCTCCATGACTTCGCGCAGGCGTTCCGAATCGGCGCCGTCGACCAGCAGCTGAATGCCCTTGCGGAAAAACGGGTCAGGTTCTTTGCCGATGTGCTTTTCCAGCACCAGAATGCCTTCGCGTCGCGACAGCGTGGCCCAGCCGACCAGTTTGCGGATCATGTCGTCGGGTAGCGCTGCCGGCGCAGAAAAAGCCCAGCCACCCATGCGCATGCCGCGCATGAAAATGGGAAAGCGGGTCTGCAGCATGGTCGCGCCCAGCGTGCCCCCGAGAACGATGACCAGCGCGGCCGGCTGGAACAGCGATGACAGGCTGCCCCCTTCGAGCACCTGGCCCGCCATGATGGCGGCGATGCCCAGAGCCAGACCGACGATGCTGAGACGATCGACACGCATGGGATATCGGGCCGGCGCGCGCTCAGGTGCGCGCCGAGATGCGACTGCGCAGGCGCGCGATGGCCTGGCTGTGCAACTGGCAAACGCGCGATTCCGAAACCCCGAGGATTTCGCCGATCTCGCGCAGGTTCAGGTCTTCTTCGTAGTACAACCCCATGACGGTCTTTTCGCGATCCGGCAGGTCGCCGATGGCGCGCACCAGTACATCGCGCATGTTCTTGTCGAGCAACCGGGCCAGCGGATCGAGATCTTCGGTGCCGACGCTGTGACGATCCAGATAGTCATCGTCGTCACCGTTGGTGAAATCCTCGAAATAGACGAGCTGATAGCCACGCGCCTCCTGCAGCATCTTCTGGTACTCGCCCAGCGGCATGCCGAGCGATTCGGCCAGTTCGCCTTCGGTCGGCTGACGGCCCTTGGCCTGCTCCAGCGTGGTGATGGCGGTTTCGATGCGGCGCATGTCGCGCCGCAGGCTGCGCGGCAGCCAGTCGTTTTCGCGCAGGCCGTCGAGCATGGCACCGCGGATGCGCTGCACGGCATAGGTTTCGAATTGCGCGCCCAGGCCTTCTTCGTAGCGGTTCATCGCATCAAGCAGCCCGAGCATGCCGTTCTGGATGATGTCTTCGACCTGCACGCTGGCCGGCAACTTGGCCATCAGGTGGTAGGCGATGCGCTTGACCAGCGGCGCATAATGCTTGGCGAGCTGGTCGCGGTCCAGTGTTCCGGATGCGGTATACATAGGTCTTCCTCTGCTTCGGCCGGCTGCGCGATCAGGCTACGCGGGCCGACAGCCCGTCTGGCAGTCCGGCCGGATCGCCGGACTGGGTATCGTTATGCGGCAGCAACATACCGGGTTTTTCCGTCTCGCGGGTCACGAAGAGCTTTTCGGCAAGATCACGTCCGATCTTGAGGGCATCGTCACCCGCCACGACAAAATTCGGCCGCTGATAGCCGGCAGGCAGGCAACCCAGCCAATGCAGCGCGCTGCCCAGATGTTCGCTCACCACGCCGTTCAGGCTGGCGAAGGCCTGACGGGCGTCCGACACCGAACGCGCGCGGCTGACACCGACATGAACCGGGCGCACGGCCCCGGCCGACAGCGGCGCATTGCCGGTCAGATGACGCTTGATCAGTGCATAGGCAGCGGTGATGCTGACACCGGATGCGGCCGTCACGACGGCCAGACGGTCGGCGCGCCGGGCCAGTGCCGACAGTTGCGATTCCTCGAGCGAGCAATCGACGATCAGCAGTTCGGTTTCGCGGGTCAGTTCAATCAATGCTTCGTCCAGCGCCTCGAGTTGCAGCCGGTTCAACTGCCTCGAGTTCTGCGCAAGCCGCGCCGCCGGCACCACCGATACGCCGTGTTGCGAAAGCAGCGGTACGGACGCCAGCGGTGCATCGCGGTTGATCGCCTGCAACAGGTCGAGCCGCGATGTCAGCCCCAGCCGGGCGGTCGCCGAACCCAGCCCCTGATGTTCGTCGATGACGGTGACGCGCAGGCCGCTGCGCGCCGCTTCGATGGCGGCGCCCAGTACCACCGAGGTCGCACCGACGCCGGCCATGGCGCCTGCAACGCTGATGCGCTGGGACGGGTAGCGGCGGAACATGGCGCGCAGCCCGGCGGCCTGGTCCTTCATCGAATCAGCCACGGCTCACCTCGCTGCGTGCGGTGCGACGCGATGACGCCATGACCAGTCCGGCGTCCTGTGTCGACAGGTGCTGCGGCGAATCCTCACCGGCCGCACGCAGTGCGCGATGCAGCAGGTAGGCGCGATTGGGCAGGTGCAGGTCTTCCGGCACGCGCTGACCGTTGGCAACGTAGAACAGCGGCAGCTGGTGGCGCATCAGCACGTCGAGCACCGGCCCGAGCGTGACCGACTCATCGACCTTGCTGATGATGGCACCCGCCAGGTCGGCCCCGCCATTCGGCGCTGAATAGGCGCGCACCACATCGTCGAGCGCATCGGCACGGGCCACCGCATTGAGCAGCAGCAGGCGGCGCACATCGCCGCTGGACGACAGCATGGCGATCTGTTCGGTCACCGCCTGGTCGCGCTGGCTCATGCCGACGGTGTCGATCAGCACCATGTGCTTGTCGCGCAGTTCGACCAGCATGCGGCGCAGGTCGGAGCCATCGCGCACCGCATGCACCGGCACACCGAGGATGCGACCGTAGATGCGCAGTTGCTCGTGGGCGCCGATCCGGTAGCCGTCGGTGGTCAGCAGCGCCACCTTGTCGGCACCGTGCCGCACCACGCAACGCGCGGCCAGCTTGGCGGTGGTCGTGGTCTTGCCGACACCGGTCGGGCCGACCAGCGCATACACGCCGCCGCGGTCGATGATGTCGGCGTCGGAATTGAGCGTGATCAGGTCGCGGCCGATCAGCGTGCGCAGTTCGTTGCGCGCGGCGGCCAGCGAGTCGGAGGCGCCCAGCTGGTCGAGCAGCCGGTAGGTGGTGGTCGCGCTGAAGCCGGATTCCAGCATTTCGGCGGCGAGCGTAGCGTTGAGCGGCGATGTGCGCGACATTTCACCCCAGGCGAAACCGGCGAGCTGCTGTTCGAGCATGCGGCGGATGCTGCCCAGTTCGGCGCGCAGCGCACCGTCGATTTCGGGCGCCCGGTCGGCCACCGGCACGGTCGCGCGTTGCGGCGCCGGAGCGGCTTCTGAGGTCGAACGACGCTGGGCAACTTCGGCGTGGGCGCCGAGCTGCACCGGATCGGCCGGCGCAGCGTCGGGCCGCACCTGTTCCATGCGGGTGTTGGCGGCCGGGATGTCACGGCCATAAGCCATGTCGCGCAGCTCGCTCGGCGTGGCCGGACGGGGTTTGTACGGCTGCCAGGGCTTCGGTGCGCGCACCTCGGTACTTGCTGCAGCCACCCGGGCGGCGCTTGGCGCGGCGCTGCGTGCGGCGACACTGCTCGACAGCGTGAGCTGGAAGTCCTCGTCATCGGCTTGCGGCGCCATGGCGACCGGTTTCGCCTTCGGTGCCGGCTTTCTGGCCGCCGCCGTCATCGCGTCGAGTGCGTTGGCCGGCAGCGCAAGAATTTCCACCCCGCCTTCGACCGGTCGGTTGGACAGAACGATGGCGTCCGGGCCGAGCTCTTCCTTGATGCGACGAAGTGCGTCGCGCGCACTGGCTGCGAGATATTTGCGAGGCGTCATGATTTGACTCCGATGACAGAGGTCACTTTGATGGTGCGTGTTTCAGGAACTTCGGAATTGGCAACAACTTTCAGACTCGGTACCGCGCGGCGCAGGAAGCGTGACAGCAGCCAGCGCAGCGGCGCCGGCACCAGCAGTACGGCCGGCAGACCCATTTCTTCCTGTTGCTGTGCGCTGCGTGCGACTTCATGCATCAGCGTATCGGCCAGACCCGGTTCGATGACAGACCCGTCACCGCCGGCACCCAGCGCCTGACCGAGCAGGCGTTCGAGGCCCGGATCGAGCACCATGACCTGTACGTCAGCGTTGCCGGGGAACAGCTGCTGCACGATGGCGCGACCCAGCGCCACGCGGACACGGGATGTCAGTTCCAGCGTGTCCTGGGTGCGCGCTGCGTAGTCGGCCAGCGTTTCGATGATGGAACGCATGTCGCGAATGGCTACGCCCTCTTCCAGCAGACTCTGCAGCACACGCTGAACGGTGCCGAGCGGCAGCGCCTTGGGCACCAGATCTTCGATCAGGCGCGGCTGATCCTTGCCGACGTGGTCGAGCAGCGCCTGCACTTCCTGCCGGCCAAGCAGTTCGGCGGCATGGCTCAGAATGAGGTGGTTCAGGTGGGTGGCGACGACGGTGGCGGCATCGACGACGGTGTAGCCCAGCGCGTGCGCCTGTTCGCGCAGGCCCTGTTCGATCCACACCGCCGGCAGGCCGAACGCCGGATCCTTCGCTTCGCGGCCGGGCAGCGCACCGGCCACCCGGCCAGGGTTGATCGCCATCAGGCTGCCCGGGTAGGCATCGCCGCTGCCGACATCGACGCCTTTGAGCGTAATGCGGTAGCCGTTGGGCTTGAGTTCGAGGTTGTCGCGGATGTGCACCGGCGCGGTCAGGAAACCGATTTCGGCCGCGAATTTCTTGCGCAGGCCACGGATGCGCTTCAGCAGTTCGCCGTCCTGTCCGCGATCGACCAGCGGAATCAGGCGGTAACCCACTTCGAGACCCAGCGTATCGACCGGCACCACGTCGCTCCACGCCGCTTCCTGCGACTCGGGCATCACCACATTGGCGCCTTCGGCAGCCTGCGCCGCAGCCGCCTGCTCAGCGGCCTCCTTCGCCTTCGGTTGTGCCTGGGCATTCGCGCCACGCCACGCCAGATAGCCCAGCACCGATGCGAGCAGCAGGAAAACGAAGTTGGGCATGCCCGGGATCATGCCCATCAGACCGAGGATGCCGGCCGAAATCGCCAGTACGCGCGGGTCGCCGAACAGCTGACCGATGACCTGACCGCCGACGTCCTCGCCACTGCCGACGCGCGACACCACCAGACCTGCAGCGATTGAAATGATCAGCGCCGGAATCTGTGCCACCAGGCCGTCGCCGATGGTCAGCAGCACGTAGGCCTTGGCAGCTTCGCCGGCGCTCATGTCGTGGTCCATGACGCCGATCAGCAGGCCGCCGATCACGTTGATGAGCAGGATCATGATGCCGGCGACCGCGTCGCCGCGGACGAACTTCGAGGCGCCGTCCATCGAGCCGTAGAAATCGGCCTCGTCGGCAATTTCCTTGCGCCGGCGGCGCGCTTCGTCCTCGCCGATCAGGCCGGCGTTGAGGTCGGCGTCGATCGCCATCTGCTTGCCGGGCATCGCGTCCAGCGTGAAGCGCGCGCCGACTTCGGCGATGCGCCCGGCGCCTTTGGTCACAACCACGAAATTGATGACGGTCAGGATGATGAACACGATGATGCCGACCGCGTAGTTGCCGCCGACCAGGAAGTGACCGAACGCTTCGATCACCTTGCCTGCGGCATCCGGCCCGGTGTGGCCTTCCAGCAGCACGACGCGGGTGGATGCGACGTTCAGCGACAGCCGCAGCAGCGTGGTGACAAGCAGGACGGTCGGGAAAACCGAAAAATCGAGTGCGCGCGTGGTGTAGAGCGCCACCAGCATCACCATCACGGACAGCGCGATGTTGAAGGTGAAGAACACGTCCAGCAGGAAGGTGGGCAGCGGCAGCACCATCATCGACAGGATGAGGATGATCAGTATCGGCGCAGCCAGTTGCTGGATGTTTGGTGTACCGATTGCCTGCCGGAGCGAGAGGGAAGAAGCCATGGCAGTATTTCAACGCACCGGGCCCCTCTCGAACCCCGGAAAGAAGCGGGGTTTTCCCCGGCTATTGGCGCGACTGAAACGCCATGTCCTGACCGGAGCCCTGCGCTTGCGCGCGCGGGCGGCGGATTCGCTCCGGAAATGGATCCTTACAAACAGGGGTCGCTTTCATTTACTCGGGCATGCGTTACTGGCGTTCACGCGCTGCACCCACAGGAGAACACGATGAACACACTGGTCCGCACTACTTCGACCCGTTCGCTGCACCCGGCGCTGTGGGTGGCTGCGCTGTCGATCACCGCCTTCAGTGCGGTCGGCATCGCGTCGATGACCGGGATGCTCGAACGCTCGCCCGCGCCGGCATCGGCTCAGGTGGTCGCCGCGGCCAGCATCGATTCACTGGCTGCGACGGCGGTGACACCGGTTTCACCGATCGCAGAAGCACCTGTCGTCACGCACGCACCTCCCAAGGCGATGGCCGCTGACAGGCCGGTCGCGAAGGCGGTACCGCCGAAAAAGGCCGAGCCGACGCAGTATGCCGACGCGCGCCCGGTGCGCGTGGCAGACCGGACCTACGATCCGGGCATCGACATCACGGCGGCACCGCCACGTGACATCGAACGACCGATCGACGCGTCGCGCGCGGATTCGTACCGTATTGAGAACGATTACCGGTCAGCGCCGGCGCCACTGTGTATAGACTGCGGCATCGTCGAGTCAATTCGCGAAGTACAGGCGGCGGCCGATCCGAGCGGTCTGGGCGCCGCGGCCGGTGGCGTGGTGGGCGGCCTGCTCGGCAACAACGTCGGCAAGGGCAGCGGCCGCACGGTGGCCACGATCATCGGCATCGCCGGCGGCGCTTACGCCGGGCACCAGATCGAGAAGACACAGCGCAAGACGACCCGGCACGAAGTGGGGGTGCGCATGAACAACGGTGATTATCGTACGGTCACGCTGGACGCCGCGCCGGGCTGGCATGTCGGCGACAAGGTGAAGCTGCAGAACGGGAACCTTGTCCGGGGCGACTAGCGAGTCATTTCAGGATTCCTCGTCCTCTCTCTCCGTGAGGATGTTTTTCCGGGCACCTCAGGGGTGCCCTTTTTTTTCATTTTTCTTGTTGCTCTTCGGGCGTCAGCGTACGCGCTCAAGACGCACCACTTCTTCATCACCTGTATTCAGCGACACCTTGCCATCCAGGATTCGCGCGTCGGCTGACTTTCGCACATGCAGATTGCCACCGGCCACTTCGAAGCTGCCGTCGCCACTGATCAGCATCAGCGCCATGTCGAGCTCGTCGCCAAAAAGCTCGCCGCGCGCGGTGTAGCGCACATGGGTGAGCTGCGTGCCATCGGCTGCCAACGATGCGATGTAGGTCGCCCACTCCGGACGACTGTCGATACGCACCGGTTCGGATCGCAATTCGATTTCATCGCCGCGCTGGCGCAGATGCGCCGGTGTGCGCTGGCCGTCGGCGGAAATCAGCAGCCAGTCGCCGTCCAGCGTGTTCGGCACGGGGGCTGACACAGGCGCGGGTGCCTCGGCAGGTGGATAGCCGGAACGTAGCAGCACGCCGGCTCCCACAACGGCTGCGAGTGCGATACACGAACTCAAGACCAGGCGACGCCTCTCTGTTGTTCCAGCGACCGCCTTTGCTCCCGCACGCGGCACACCGAGTTGTTCGATGTCAGCGACGATGCGCGGCAAATCGACGCTCGACCAGTCATCGGTGCGCAGCGGCAGCGCGTGCCATTCGGTGACGCTGTGCAAGGGTCCGGGCAGGCTGTCGGCGGAAGGCATCGGCGTGCCATCGACGCGCAGCGGCATCAGGGTCGCGCCGACAGCGATCGCCGACTGTATCTCGCCGCGCACCGGATCGTCCGCGTCATCGATTCTCAGCCGTCCGCCATCATGACGTGCGCCAAAGAAGGCAGGCGTGATCAACAGCAGCACGATGGGCCGGTCGCCGATGGCGCTGTCGATCGCTTCACGCCAGCTACCTCCGCCACGCAGGTCATGCCGGTCGAGAAAGACCTGCTCGGCGCCGAAAACGTCGCCCAGGTCGTCAGCAAGACGGCTCGCGTCCTTGGTGCCGTCGGCACTGCGGTAGCTGATGAATATCCGGTTCATACGGGGAGCCGGGCGCCGCCACGGCGGAGATCTGACACAACAACGAGTGTATGCCCGGAACAACACCTGCAACAGTCAGCCATCAGGCCGGTGTTCGCCTGCCGTCGGATCACGAATGCAGGCTGCGTCTTCACGCGCACGACACCGCCAAGGCGTACGACGGAATCTGGGCCGGCTGTGTCGACGGACAGACCCGGCCGGTCAACCTTGTGCCGTCACCGAACCGAACACGACCGCAGGGGTGGACCTGACAGGTTCGGGTCGCTCCGGGTCAGCAGACACGCGCGAGCCGGGCCAGAACCCGCTCGCGGCCAAACGCCTCCAGCACGGCATCGATCGACGGCGTCTGCGGCTGGCCGATCAGCGCCACGCGCAGCGGGATCGCCACCTGCGGCATCTTCATGCCGCTCTCGGTGCACGTTTCCTTGATCGCTGCCGACAGTGCCGCCTTGTCCCACGGCACACTTTCCAGACGTGCCGCCAGCCTGCGCAACGCGTCGCGCGCCGGATCGGTCACGTGCTGCGCCAGCATGTCGGGCGACACGTGAAGGTCGATGTAGAAGGCTTCGAGCGCGTCGGTCAGCTCGACCAGGGTGGCTGCGCGGTCCTTGTACAGCGCGATCAGTGGTTCGAGCTGCGGACCGGCTTCCGGATCGACACCGCGACGCGCCAGTCGGCTCGCCACATCGGCGGCGAGCCGACTGTTGTCCGCCAGCTTCAGATAGTGCGCATTCAGCCAGCGCAGTTTGTCGGTGTTGAACTGTGCTGCCGACGGAGTGATGTGGTCGAGGTCGAACCACCCGACAAACTGTTCGCGCGAAAAGATTTCGTCATCGCCATGGCTCCAACCCAGCCGCGCAAGGTAGTTGATGACCGCTTCGGGCAGATAGCCGTCTTCGTCGTACTGCATCACGCTGACCGCACCGTGCCGTTTCGACAGCTTCTGGCCATCGTCGCCGAGGATCATCGACAGGTGGGCGTACTGCGGCACGGCAGCGCCCAGCGCGCGCAGGATGTTGATCTGGCGCGGCGTGTTATTGACATGATCGTCGCCCCGGATGACATGGGTAATTCCCATGTCCCAGTCGTCCACGCAGACACAGAAGTTGTAGGTCGGCGTACCGTCGGCGCGCGCGATGATGAGGTCGTCCAGCTCATCATTGGCGATCGCAATACGACCCTTGACCTGGTCGTCCCATGCCACCACACCGGTGACGGGATTGCAGAAGCGGATAACCGGCTCGACCCCCACTGGCGGCTCCGGCAGCGTGCGGCCGGGCCCCGGACGCCAGCGGCCGTCGTAGCGAGGCTTTTCGTTGCTGGCTCGCTGCTGTTCGCGCAGCGCGTCGAGTTCTTCCTGCGTGGTGTAGCAGCGGTAGGCATGGCCCTGCTCCAGCAGTTGCGCAATGACCTGCTTGTAGCGGTCCATTCGCTGCATCTGGAAGAACGGCCCCTCGTCATGCCCGAGGTCTAGCCAGTTCATGCCGTCGATGATCGCCTGCACCGCCTCTGGTGTGGAACGCGCCACATCGGTATCTTCGATTCGCAGCACGAACTGTCCGCCGTGATGACGGGCGTACGCCCAGGAAAACAGCGCCGTGCGCGCGCCGCCGATGTGGAGGTAACCGGTCGGACTCGGCGCAAATCGCGTACGGACAACTTGAGTCATGGCAATGCCTGCGAAAGAGGAGCGCGCGATTGTACCGCCAGCGCAGCGGCCATTTGACGGCACTTCGCTTAACCGCTAGTATTCGCGCCCTGTCACGAATGCAGGGCAGTTAGCTCAGCGGTAGAGCACCGCCTTCACACGGCGGGGGTCACTGGTTCGATCCCAGTACTGCCCACCAATCTTGAAAGCCCGAACCAAGGTTCGGGCTTTTTTTTGCCTTGCGGGTGTGAGGATGATCAGGGCTTGGGCGGAATACGCAGCTTCTGCCCGGGATAGATCTTGTCCGGATGCGACAACATCGGTCGGTTGGCTTCGAAGATCAGCGGGTACTTGTTGGCGTCGCCGTAATAGGTCTTGGCGATCTTCGACAGGTTGTCGCCTGACTTCACGTCGTGATATTGCGCTTCCGGTTCGAGGTTGAGCACATTGAGCTGATCCTGCACCGAGGACACGCCGGCTACATTGCCGGCCGACAGCACGATGCGCTCGCGCGTCGCCTGATCGGCGCAGGTTCCCGAGACCGTGCACGTTGAGGTACTGCCGTCAAAGGACACGTCGAGCGCTGTGGCCGACAAGCCCAGCTTTTCGATATACGTCTTGATGGCGTCACCGGCGGCGCGGTCGAGTTTCGCGCGGTTTTCCGGTGTTGGAGCCGCCTTGACCTGTTCGGTTGCAGCTTTGGCCTCACCGGAACCGAAGAGCTTTTCGCCCGCATCTTTAAGAAAATTCAGCAATCCCATGTCGTGCTCCTGTGGTGTAGTGACGATGTTGTGGCGGCTTCATGATAGCCGAGCCACAAAGCAGGCCATGGAAACCTCTGGCGTAGGATAGATGCACGGTCGCCACAGGCGCGTTTGACGCGTCGCGCGTACTTATATACATTCAAGCTTGTTTGTAAAAAAGATTGCCTCATATGGTCCGACGCACCAAAGAAGAAGCTGAAGCAACGAGGTTGCAGCTTCTTGATGCCGCAGAACGCTGCTTTCGTGAAAAGGGGGTTGCGGGCACCACGTTGGACGACATCGCAAAAAACGCAGGGCATACGCGTGGTGCGGTGTACTGGCACTTCGAAAACAAGGCGGACATTTTCGAGGCGGTGTGCGAGCGCGTCACAACGCCGATGCAGGCCATGCTCGGCGACCTCGCAGCCGATCCAGGCACTGATCCGCTCGGCTTTTTGCGCAATGACGCGATCCGCGTGCTGCGCATGCTGACTGACTGCGAACGCGTTCAGGCAGTTTTTGAAATCAAGTTCTGCAAGCTGGATGGCGGGCCGGATTTTGACCGCCTGCGCAGCCGCGAACTCGAAACCCACAGCCGCTGCATCGATATGCTCGAAGTTGTCTTCGGCGCGGCGGTGCGCATCGGGCAATTGCCCCTGCACCTTCCACCACGGGAAACTGCGGAGGCGATGCACGCTTTCATTGGCGGGCTGATGCGCAGCTGGATCGAACGGCGCGACTTCGACCTGCAGAAGTCCGCGCCATGGCTGGTAGATACCTTTTTGGTTGGCCTGCGCAACGCACCGGTGCCGGATCCGGCAGGCTGACGATGCACGCACAAAAAAGGCCGCCTTCAAGGCGGCCTTTTTTGTGCGTGTGCACCATGGCTACTGCTGCTTCACCGCTTCGATCACCTTGCTGTTGATGGTGACCGGATAACGCTGGCGCAGCGAGCCCAGATAGGCGGCAAAGTCATCCTGCGAAACGGTCTGGTCGAGTTGGGCCTTGATCGCCTCGATGCGCTGCGGGTCCAGCGCTTCCTTCGGCTGCTTCACTGCGCTTATGCGGAACACCGCATAGCCTCCGTTACCCATCGGGAATCCAAGATAGGCCGGCAGCGCGTCGGCAGGCGCATTGAAGATGGCACGCACCATCTCCGCAGCCGGTCCCTGCGCCTGTGCGCGCGACACATCCTGCGGCGGCGACCAGTTCAACGGCGCATTTTCTCCCGCCTTCAATTTGGCGATGGCGGCCTCGCCACGCTCGCGCGCCATCTTTTCTCCGGCCGCAAGACCAAGCTGCTTTTCAATTTCCGCCTGCACGTCTTCGAACGGTTTGACTGAAGCCGGCAGTTGCTCGATGACACGCGCGGATACCAGCGTATTGGAAGCCGTTTCGATCGCCTGTGTGTTTCGGCGGTTCTTTACTGCGTCTTCCGAGAAAATTGCGTCACGCAATTTTTCATTGTCGAACGGTGCGGGCATCAGGAAGCCTTTGGGAATCAACGGGCTGGTTTTCACCTGGAGGCCGAGCTTTTCAGCGGCCGGTGCCAGTGAATCAGCCTGCTCATACACCGTGTTGCTGAATACTTCGGCCAGTTCGGCAAATTTACGGCGCGCCGACTGCTTCTTCAGTTCGTCGGCAATTTCCGCCCGCGCCTCGTCCAGCGTCTTACCCTGCCCGCCACGGACTTCGGTGAGCTGAATGATGTGCACGCCGAAATCCGAATCGATGACACCGCTGATCTGGCCCGGCTTGAGCGCGAACACGGCATCTTCGAATGGCTTCACCATCGTTCCACGTCCGAAATAGCCCAGATCGCCACCCGCGTCCTTCGAGCCGGGATCCTGCGAGTTCTCCTTTGCCAATTCGGCGAACTTTGACGGATCGGCGCGCAGCGTCTTGAGCAGCGCCTCGGCCTTGGTGCGAACCGCGGCGCGCTCCTCCGGGCTGGCCGATGCGTCGATCGTCAACAGGATGTGACTGGCCTTGCGTTCTTCGCCCTGCATGTAGCGCGACTGATCCGCTTCGTAGGTTTTCCGGATGTCTTCTTCGCTCACGTCCATCGTTGCGGCGAGCGCGGCTTCGCTCAGCGTCAGATATTCCACCTTGACCTGTTCGGGGACCTCGAACTGCTTCAGGTTCTCGTCGTAATACTCGCGCACCTGCTCAGGTGTGATCGCGATCTGCTCGATGAACTCGAACGGCGTGATCACCGCCTCGCTGACTTCGCGCTGTTCCTGCTGCATTTGCGCCCAGCGCTTCGCGAGCGATGCGGGAACGAACGAACTTCCGGCAATCCCGGCATAAAGCTGGCGAATCAAAAGATCCTGACGGATGCGAGCCAGCAGCCCGTCGCGGCTGTACCCCTGCGACTGCGCAACCTGGTCAAAACGCGCCTCGGAAAATTTGCCATCAACCTGAAAACCGGGAATCGCGGCGATGATCTGGCTCATGCGTGCATCGGGTACGGTCAGGTTTGTGCGCTGTGCTTCCTGGATCAGCAAGCGCTGGCTCACCAGACCATCAAGCGCCTGGCGGCGCACCTCTGCACGTTCCATGATCTTCGGGTCAAATTCCTCGCCCATCATTTCGCGCAACCTGTCCTGCTGGTCGCGCAAGGCCGCCGTGAATTCCTCCTGCGCAATCTTCGCACCGCCGACAACCGCGGCATCTTCACGCTGCACGTCGCTGTTTACATAGGATTCGACGCCGAAGAACGCGAACGGCAGGATCATCAGCAACAGGACACCCTGGACGACGCGCTTGTTGTTGCGAACCGCATCAAACATAAAGACCTTTCGCGGGGCCTGCGTACAGCAGGCGCGAAAAATGAAAAAGGCGAACCCAGGTTCGCCCGCTGTCAGTTTTGGCGGAGTGGACGGGACTCGAACCCGCGACCCCCGGCGTGACAGGCCGGTATTCTAACCAACTGAACTACCACTCCGTTCTGGTGGGTGCTGACGGGCTCGAACCGCCGACATTCGCCTTGTAAGGGCGACGCTCTACCAACTGAGCTAAGCACCCGCCGATTCCTGCGCGAGCTTCGGGCACTGCGAAAAACAGCCCGCGATGATACCTCACAAGAGGTGTCGCGGGCTGTAGTGGTGCGGACTGTCAGTGAGTGATGACCGTAGCGGCGGCAACCGCGGCGTCCTCGACTTTGGCAATCGGTGCCGCGGGATCGGCGTCCGGCAGCGCGTCGGGCTTGCGCTCCAGCGCACGTTCGAGCACCTCGTCGATCCACCTGACCGAAACGATTTCGATCGAGTTTTTCAGCGTATCGGGCATGTCCGCAAGATCCTTCACATTTTCGTGCGGAATCAATGCTGTACGGATACCACCGCGGACAGCAGCAAGCAGCTTTTCCTTCAGCCCGCCAATGCCCAGTACCTCACCACGCAGCGTGATTTCACCCGTCATGGCTACATCGGCCCGCACGGGAATCCCGCTGAGAGCAGACACCAGCGCAGTCGTGATGGCGATGCCTGCGGACGGTCCGTCCTTGGGCGTCGCACCTTCGGGGAAATGCACGTGAAGATCGACCTTTTCGAATACTTCGTCCTTGATACCCAAACGACGAGCGCGAGAGCGGACGACGGAGCGCGCAGTCTCCACCGATTCCTTCATCACGTCACCAAGCGAACCCGTGCGCTGCACGACCCCCTTGCCCGGCATCGTCGCGACCTCGATCGTCAGCAGTTCGCCGCCAACTTCCGTCCACGCCAGACCCGTCACCTGACCAACCTGATTGTCCTTTTCCGCTATGCCGAAGGTATAGCGACGGACGCCGAGGAACTTGTCCAGGTTCTTTGCATTGATGATGATCTTCGACGAACGCTTCTTGAGCACCAGACCTTTGACGACCTTGCGGCAGATCTTCGACACTTCGCGCTCAAGTGCGCGCACACCGGCTTCCCGTGTGTAGTAGCGGACGATGTCGCGCAAGGCATCTTCAGTGATCGAAATCTCTTCCTTCTTCAGACCGTTGTTCTTGATCTGTTTCGGAACCAGATAGCGCTGGCTGATATTGACCTTTTCATCCTCCGTGTAGCCCGAAAGGCGGATCACTTCCATCCGATCGAGCAGAGGTGCGGGAATGTTCAGCGTATTGGCCGTCGCAACGAACATGACGTCCGACAGGTCGTATTCGACCTCGACATAATGATCGACGAAGGTTGAATTCTGTTCGGGGTCAAGGACTTCCAGCAAGGCCGATGATGGGTCACCGCGGAAGTCCTGCCCCATCTTGTCGACTTCATCAAGCAGGAAAAGAGGGTTCTTTACCGCCACCTTGGTCATATTCTGCAATATCTTGCCGGGCATCGAACCGATGTAAGTCCGGCGGTGCCCACGAATTTCCGCCTCATCACGCACACCACCGAGCGCCATGCGCACGAACTTGCGGTTCGTCGCCTTGGCGATCGACTGGCCGAGCGAAGTCTTGCCTACACCCGGAGGGCCGACCAGACACAAAATGGGCGCCTTAAGCTTGTCTACGCGCTGCTGCACAGCCAGATACTCGAGAATGCGCTCCTTAACCTTTTCCAGTCCGTAATGGTCGCGGTCAAGCACCTTCTCCGCCTCGGCAAGATCCTTGAAAATGCGTGACTTCTTGCGCCAGGGCAGGCCAACCAGCGTTTCGATGAAATTACGCACGACGGTCGCTTCGGCCGACATCGGCGACATCAACTTCAACTTCTTCAGTTCGGATTGCGCCTTGGCGATGGCTTCTTTTGTCATGCCGGCGGCCTTGATTTTCTTCTCGATTTCTTCGAGATCTGCGCCGTCCTCGCCCTCGCCCAACTCCTTCTGGATAGCCTTCACCTGCTCGTTCAGGTAGTACTCGCGCTGACTCTTCTCCATTTGCCGCTTCACGCGACCGCGGATGCGCTTTTCAACCTGCAGGATGTCGAGTTCTGTTTCCAGCTGCGACAGCAGACGCTCAATTCGCTCCCCGGTGCCGAACAGTTCGAGTATGTCCTGCTTCTGCTCGAGCTTCAGCGGCAGGTGTGCTGCGACGGTGTCTGCAAGACGCCCCGCTTCTTCAATGCTCGACAGCGACGTCAGAATTTCCGGCGGGATCTTCTTGTTCAACTTGACGTACTGGTCGAACTGGCCGATCAGCGCACGGCGCATCGCCTCGATCTCGTGCGAGGTCTGCTCGACGGCCGGAACTGTAGTGATGTTCGCCATGAACAGCGTCTTGATATCTACAATGTCTTCGACGGTCGCACGCTGGGTGCCTTCTACAAGGACCTTCACGGTGCCGTCCGGCAGCTTCAACATCTGCAGGATATTGGCGACGCAGCCGATGCGGTAAAGATCATCCGGACTCGGATCGTCCTTGGCGGCTGACTTCTGGGCGACAAGCAGGATGCTCTTGCCGGATTCCATCGCCGATTCCAGCGCCTTGATCGACTTCGGACGACCCACGAAAAGCGGGATGACCATGTGGGGGAAAACGACGACATCCCTCAACGGCAGGAGTGGAAGCTCCAGTTGTTCCGTGACGGTTTGGAGGCTGGACATTGATATTCCTTAACGCGACAGTGTCAGGCAGATTGGGGCGGCAATGCCCGAATCAAGCCACCTGGAAGGCGCACCCGCGCTACACGACTCCGGCTCGCGGGCTTCAGTTCGACCCTGACACTTTGGGTTGGTCTGCAAACAGCATGATGGGCTTGCTTTCGCCTTCGATCACACCTTCATCAATGACAACTTTGGTGACGTTATCGATCCCCGGCAGTTCATACATGGTGTCAAGCAACGCTGACTCGATGATACTTCGCAGCCCGCGCGCCCCAGTCTTCCGCTTCAGCGCCTTGCCGGCGATGGCCTGCAGCGCCGCTGGCCGGATTTCCAGTTCTACGCCTTCCATCTGGAAAAGCTTCTGATACTGCTTGATCAATGCGTTCTTGGGCTCAATCAGTATCTGAATCAGCGCCTCTTCGTCGAGTTCCTGCAGCGTCGCCACAACCGGCAGACGCCCAACAAACTCGGGGATTAGACCGAACTTGATCAAATCCTCCGGCTCGACATCGCGGAGAGCTTCCCCGGAATTTCGGTTGTCGCGACTCTTTACTTCGGCCCCGAAACCGATACCGAACTGCTCGGTGCGATTGCGGATCACTTTTTCGAGACCATCGAAAGCACCGCCGCAGATAAACAGTATGTTGGTTGTGTCGACCTGAACGAAGTCCTGGTTGGGATGTTTGCGACCACCCTGCGGCGGCACGCTGGCCACCGTTCCCTCGATCAGTTTCAGCAGCGCCTGCTGAACACCTTCGCCAGACACGTCGCGGGTGATCGAGGGGTTGTCGGACTTCCTGGAAATCTTGTCGATCTCGTCGATATAGACAATGCCCTGCTGTGCCCGTTCGACTTCGTAGTCGCACTTTTGCAGCAGCTTCTGAATGATGTTCTCGACGTCCTCGCCGACGTAGCCGGCTTCGGTCAGCGTCGTAGCATCTGCCATCACGAAAGGCACATTGAGAAGGCGGGCGAGCGTTTGCGCAAGAAGCGTCTTACCCGAACCCGTCGGCCCGACGAGCAGGATGTTGCTCTTCGACAATTCGATTTCGTCCTTGCGCGACATATGGCGCAGGCGCTTGTAGTGGTTGTATACCGCAACAGCCAAAATGCGTTTTGCCGGGGATTGACCAATCACGTACTGGTCAAGTATCTCGCATATCTCTTTCGGAGACGGCAGGTCGCTGCGCGCACCTTTACCCGACTGCTCGCTGCTGATTTCGTCGCGAATGATGTCGTTACACAAGTCGATGCATTCATCGCAAATGAAAACCGACGGCCCGGCGATGAGCTTTTTTACTTCGTGCTGGCTCTTTCCGCAAAAAGAGCAATACAGCAGTTTTTCGGGTCCCGATTTTTTTTCGGTCATGGCTCTACTCCAGACTTCAAAGTCACTGCATAGCGTGAAGGATCAGGTCGTGCCTTCGGCGCGGGTCGTCAGTACCTTGTCAATGATGCCGTAATCACGGGACTGTTCCGCTGACAGGAAGTTGTCGCGATCGGTGTCCCGCTCAATGGTTTCAATCGGCTGACCGGTGTGATGCGCCATGATTGCGTTCAGCCGGGATCGCAAGGTCAAAATTTCACGGGCATGTATCTCGATGTCCGAAGCCTGCCCCTGAAAGCCGCCCATCGGTTGGTGGATCATCACGCGCGAGTTCGGCAAACAGAAACGCTTGCCCTTTTCACCCGCTGACAACAGGAACGCCCCCATGCTGGCGGCCTGTCCTATGCACAGCGTCGACACCGCAGGCTTGATGAACTGCATCGTGTCGTAAATCGAAAGCCCTGCGGTGACCGACCCTCCAGGTGAATTGATGTAGAAGAAAATGTCCTTGTCGGGATTTTCAGATTCGAGAAACAACAACTGCGCAACAATCACGTTCGCAGTCGAGTCATTCACCGGGCCGACAAGAAAAATGACTCGCTCGCGCAACAGGCGCGAGTAGATGTCATACGCCCTTTCGCCACGCCCACTTTGCTCGATGACCATGGGCACGAGGCCCAAGCCTACGGTTTCCGACATCATTCGTTTCACTCCTTGTTGAAGCAGGTATGCCTACTCCAAGTTTATCTGGTTACCGGCCTGTGCTCTGGATCGCCAACAGATCGCTCAACGATTCGGGTCAGTTAGACGCCATCAACTCGTCGAACTCGACCGTTTTCGGCGTTGTCTTGACTTTCGCGAGTACCCAGTCGACCACGTTATCCTCAACTACCATCGCTTCGACCTGAGCGAGGCGTTGCGTATCGCTGTAGTACCAGCGGACGACATCAGCCGGATCCTCGTAACTTTGCGCCTGTTCTTCAACTACGGCTCGGATCTGCTCCGGTTTTGCGTAGAGTTCGTGCTTCTTCACCGCTTCCGCAACAAGCAAACCAAGGCGTACTCGCCGTTCGGCTTGCGCAAGGAACCATGTCGGCTCGACAGGAATGTCCTTTACGTTCATTCCCCGCGAGGCGAGATTTGACAACGCCTCCTCGGCAAGCCGATGCGATTCCTGCTCACAGAGTGAAGTCGGAACATCAAAGGTATGCTGTTCGAGCAGCAGATTCATGACCTCATTCTTGACACGGGCATGGAGGCGCTTCTTGACTTCGCGCTCCAGATTTGTGCGAACATCAGCCTTGAGCAACGAAACATCCCCGGAGGGAACACCGAGCGATTTCGCAAATTCTTCGTCTATTGCCGGCAGCAACGGGGCTTCGACGGTTTTGATTGTCACTTCGAACTGAACGGTCTTACCAGCCAGATCTTTAACCTGATAGTCGTCGGGAAATGTAAGCGGGAAAGTTTTGGATTCACCTTGCGCCATGCCTTCTAGGCTCACTTCAAATTCCGGCAACAGCGATCCGGCACCGAGCACCAACGGAAAATCCTCCGCAACGCCACCGTCAAATGGCACCCCTTCCTGGGTCCCACGAAAATCGATAGTCAGACGATCTTCCTTGGCTGCTTTCTTGGCGGCCGCGGAGTAAGTGACGCGCTGCTTGCGGAGAACCTCGATCGTTTTCTCTACTTCACCATCACCGACGGGAAGCACCGCCCGTTCAAGAGTTGCATCGGATAAATCTGCGAGTTCGATGTCCGGATACACTTGAAAAGTCGCACTGAACGCAATTTGCCCGGGCACGGCCGACTCAAGAGCTTCGATCTTCGGATTACCGGCCACCCGAAGCTTTTGCTCGCGTACTACATTACCAAACTGAATCTGAACGGCTTCCGTGAAGGCGTCGGAGCGTGCTTGGGCGGCAAATTGTTGCTGCACCAGCTTCATTGGAACTTTTCCCGGACGAAAACCCGGCATCTTTATCGTACGTGCCATCTTGACGAGTCGGGCGGCAACATCTTTTTCGACGTCGGCGGCAACAACGGACATATTGATTGTCCGCTCGAGGGAGTTTGTCGTAGAGGTGCTCTGAGCCATCAGCCAATATCCTTGAATCGATTGAAAAAAACAGGCAAACAGGCACCTGCATTGAAGCCTTGGATAGCCTTGGAGGATAGCACAGCCCCCCGTTGGTGTCCTGCGATGCGGCCGACGCCGTTTCGTGCCAGCGCTTCAGTTGCCCACGAACCGACGCCGCCGATGCCGATGCCGACGACGAGTATGGCTGCGCGCTCGAGTGCAACCAGCGCCCCTCGTCCGTACAGACGGTCGACACCGGAGAAGGCGCGAGGCGATTCCCGCTCATCGTGAGTCGAATTCATGAGAACGCTGTCATGAGGACA
>NZ_JAUYNV010000003.1 GCF_030698125.1 Methyloversatilis sp. | reverse complement strand
GCATCCCGTTCGCCATTGTTGCCTACGGCGACGGCCATCAGGGTCTCACCATCGCTGAGGATGCTATCGATGACGGCGGTCCAAGCATGCACATCCTGATCTTCGACCGGCATGTCGGGGCCAAGACTGAGATTGATGAATTGATACTGACGCGACAACAGCACGGTTTCCACATGACCCAAGGTGCGGTAAAGCTCATAAGGGTCTTCCCCCTCGATCCGCGCATCCAACACGCGATGGTGATCGACAGGCGCATAGGGCCGCTCTGCTGCATCACCGGGTTCGATGGGGCCAAACAGGAGTGCCGAAGTGACACTCAGGCCGTGTTCAACAAAGTCCGGCACGTCGTTGGCGTCCGGATCAGCCAGAAAATACCGGCGTACATACGGTGCGGTGACATGCGTATCGGGCAAACCGCCATCCAGTACAGCGACCTTGGGCTCTCTTGAGAGCGGCTCACCGCTCGGCAATGTGAAAGACACGGCCAATGGCATGCTGCGCGTCACCGGCCGAGCGGCCCGCAATTGCGGCATAGGGCGGATTACGCGGGCCAGCGTAAATTGAGCGAGCAGTTCCAGGCCGCTACGATCACCTTCGACCGCCACGAATAGGGGTCGCCTCAGAAAACGGAAAATAAAGCACGCTAAGCCCTTACTTACCCAGATGTTTGACTGTTCGTGGCACTTTCACCATGGTAATTGCAATTGCCCAACCCTTGCAAAATGCCGCACGCCTCTACAGATCGAGAGCCAGAACACTTCTCGCGCAAATCAACCAAGTGCCGTTTTAACTGCAACAGCGCGGACACACGCATTTCCACCTGTTGAATATGGGCCTCCAGCAGCGTGTTGACCTCCCCACAGTCCTGCATCGGGTTGTCTCGCAGACCCAGCAATGCGCGAATCTCGCTCAACGTCATGTCGAGCGAACGGCAATGACGGATGAATTGCAAGCGCTCAATGTGCGCCTCACCGTACAGCCGGAAGTTGCCACCGCTTCGCGCTGGCTTCGGCAGTAGCCCTTCCTTCTCGTAGTAGCGGATGGTCACGACCTCGCACCCAGAGCGCTTGGCGAGGTCGCCAATTCTGATTTCCATGCATCAATCTCCAATTATCACTTGACTCTATAGTGACTATAGAGATTTTAATGGAGGCTGAATAGAAGATTTTCAGGAGTTACTCATGAGCGAATGCGCTTCAAAGGGGTGTGGCTGCACGACTGAGCCGATCATCCAACCCACGGCACCGGCCCCGCTGGCAACCGGATCGGCTCAAGCGGTGTACCGCATCGAGAACATGGATTGCCCGACCGAAGAGGCGCTGATCCGAAGCAAACTGGCCGGTCTGGCGGGGGTGGCGGGTCTTGAATTCAACCTGAT
Organism: Methyloversatilis sp.; assembly: GCF_030698125.1. Taxonomy (GTDB): domain Bacteria; phylum Pseudomonadota; class Gammaproteobacteria; order Burkholderiales; family Rhodocyclaceae; genus Methyloversatilis. Next base: position 7,478 of record NZ_JAUYNV010000003.1, on the reverse strand, counting down.
GCAACGTACCTTGGCCGTGCGACACGAATTGCCTTCGTTGTCTCCCGTCGAGCAGGCGCTGAAGGCCATCGGCATGCAAGCTGTGCGCATGGATCAGGCGTCGGCCGAGCAGACGACCAAGCTGTCCATTGCCAAGATGGATTGCCCGACCGAAGAGACGTTGATCCGCAACAAGCTCGGCACCGTGGCCGGTGTTGCTGATCTCGATTTCAACCTGATGCAGCGCACGCTGTCGGTACGCCATGCGAACCAGGTTCTGCCAGACGTGCTCGTGGCACTGCAAGCGCTTGGATTCGAGGCGCAGGTCGTGGACACGGCAGAGGTCGCATCTCCATCCGCCGCCCCTGTGACCACGCCGACCAACTGGTGGCCGCTGGGCATCTCCTTGGTCACTGCATCGGCGGCCGAGGCGGTCTACTGGCTCCACAACGGCAATCACTGGTCGGTTGTCGTTCTGGCGCTTGTCGCGGTCTTCACGGGTGGCCTCTCCACCTACAAGAAGGGGTGGATTGCGCTCAAGAACCGTAATCTCAACATGAACGCCCTCATGTCGATTGCGGTCACGGGTGCCATGTTGATCGGCCACTGGCCCGAAGCGGCAATGGTGATGGTACTGTTCGCGCTGGCCGAGGTAATCGAAGCCAAATCGCTGGATCGCGCTCGTAACGCTATCCGTGGCCTGCTCGACCTGACCCCGGAACAGGCCACGGTACAGCAGGCTGACGGCACATGGCGCGAGGTGGGCGCCAAGCAAATCACCATCGGCGCCCGCGTCCGGGTCAAACCAGGTGAGCGCATCGCCCTTGATGGTGAGGTGCTGGAAGGCCGCTCTGCCGTCAACCAAGCCCCGATCACGGGTGAAAGCCTCCCGGTCGAAAAATCCCCCGGTGATTCGGTGTTCGCTGGCACGATCAACGAATCCGGCTCGTTCGAGTACCGCGTCACCGCCTTGGCCAACAACTCCACTTTGGCCCGGATCATTCACGCGGTAGAGGCTGCGCAAGGTAGTCGTGCGCCGACTCAGCGTTTTGTCGATCAGTTCGCCCGCTGGTACACCCCCGTTGTATTCGGCGTTGCCATCGCCGTCGCGTTGTTGCCGCCGCTGTTCATGGGTGCGGCATGGCTCGACTGGATCTACCGTGCATTGGTTCTGCTGGTGGTCGCCTGCCCGTGCGCACTGGTGATCTCTACACCGGTCAGCATCGTCAGCGGCCTGGCCGCCGCCGCCCGCCACGGCATTCTCATCAAAGGTGGCGTCTATCTGGAAGAAGGCCGCAAGCTGCGCTGGCTGGCTCTGGACAAGACCGGCACGATCACGCACGGCAAGCCCGCACAGACCGACTTTGTCACATGGGGCAATGCACTCGCCTCGGACAGCCGCAGCATCGCTGCCAGTCTGGCGGCCCGCTCGGACCATCCTGTATCCAAGGCGGTGGCACAGGCCGCGCAGACGGACGGGGTTGCCTTGCTCGACGTGGCCGAATTCAACGCGCTGCCCGGTCGGGGTGTGCAAGGCCAAATCAACGGTGCGACCTACCATCTGGGCAACCACCGGATGCTCGAAGAGCTGGGGCAGTGCACACCAGAGCTGGAGCAGCGCATCGCTGCGCTGGAAACCGCTGGCAAGACCGTCGTGATGTTGGTAGGCGCAAAGGCGGTACATGCCTTATTCGCCGTAGCGGACACCATCAAGGACAGCAGCAGGACCGCCATCGCCGAGCTGCACGCACTGGGCATCAACACCATGATGCTGACCGGCGACAACCCCCATACGGCACAGGCCATTGCCGCACAAGCCGGAATCGACCGTGCGCAAGGCAACCTACTCCCAGATGACAAATTGCGCGAAGTGGAGCAACTGGCCCGAAGCGGCAAGGTTGGCATGGTCGGTGATGGCATCAACGATGCCCCGGCCTTGGCGCGTGCGGACATCGGCTTTGCAATGGGAGCGGCTGGCACAGATACCGCAATCGAGACCGCCGACGTGGCCCTGATGGACGACAACCTGCGCAAGATTCCGACCTTCGTGCGCCTGTCGCGTGCGACGGCGCAGGTGCTGATGCAAAACATTGTGCTGGCCCTTGGCATCAAGGCAGTATTTCTGGTGCTGACCTTCACGGGTCAAGCGACCATGTGGATGGCGGTGTTTGCTGATATGGGGGCCAGCTTGCTCGTCGTTGGCAATGGCTTGAGGCTGTTGCGCAAATGAGCTGGAAATTCTTTCTCTACGACTGGGGTGGTCTGAACATCGCGTTGTTCCAAGCCATCAACATGAGCACACCTGCAGCGCTGGAACCGCTGGCATCGTTCTTCAACCTTGTGATAGGCAACTACTGGACTGCACCACTGATGCTCTTGGCGATGTGGGGATGGTCAAAGTCGGCACCTGACCCAACGCGGGCCGATGCCATCCGGTACAGACTCAGAGTCTTTAGCGTGGCCTTTGCGTTGGCATTTCTCGTCGCCACCATCTTGAAGCTATGGATCGACTTTCCACGCCCGCCTGCCGTTTTTGGCGACATGGTGCGCGTTATCGGGGGCATCGAACGACACTACAGCCTGCCCAGCGGGCATGCCACCTATGCCGCGCTGGTGGTCGGCGCGCTCTGGCCTTTGATAGGCCGTCGTGGCCGCATCGGCTTGGTGTTGTACGCCGCATTGGTCGGTTGGTCACGCATCGCAGCCGGAATGCACTTTCCTGCCGATGTGCTGGCGGGGTGGGTACTTGGATTGAGTTGCACGGCGCTCGCCGGGTGGCTGATGCCGCTGGCCGTCCCTGTGTGGCAATCGGCTCGCCGCACATCGACTTGGGTCTGGTTCGCAGTGGCCGCCAGTGCTGTCATGACCGATCAGCTCGCAAAGTTCGCCATCACCCGCACGTTTGCCTACGGTGAACAGGTCGAAGTCACGCCCTTCTTCAACTTCGTCCATGTCCTGAATCCCGGCGCGGCATTCAGCTTTCTGGCGAACGCTGGCGGCTGGCAACGTTACTTTTTCATCACGCTGGGCCTGGTCGTTTCTGCTTGGCTGGGACGCATGCTGTGCCAGCAATTGCCCCGTCTCGAAGCGATGGGATACAGCCTGATCCTCGGCGGTGCGCTGGGCAATGTCGCGGATCGTGTGCTGCGTGGACAGGTTGTTGATTTCCTTGACTTCCATTGGCGACTTGCGCACTGGCCCGCCTTCAACCTCGCTGATGTGGCGATAACTATCGGAGCGCTCTGCCTGTTCTTGACGGTTGTACCGAAAAGCAGTAAAGGCACAGAGGCCGAGGTGTCCGGTTAAGCTATACCCTAACCTGATGTCAGATGCTTGGCGCAAAGCACGTCAGAATAGAGTTGTAGTTTGTATTTATTGACACAAGCCGCCAAGGGTAATGGATTTCATCCTGACACTTTTACCTTTGGAGGCACCTTGCAAGGTCAACGCATTGGCTATATCCGCGTCAGCAGCTTCGACCAGAACCCTGATCGGCAACTGGAGCAAATCGAAGTCGGTAAGGTATTCACCGATAAGGCTTCCGGCAAGGACACGCAACGTCCCGAACTTGAAAGGCTGCTGGCCTTTGTGCGCGAGGGCGACACCGTGGTGGTGCACAGCATGGACAGGTTGGCACGCAATCTCGATGACCTGCGCCGCATCGTTCAGGGGCTGACACAACGGGGCGTGCGGATGGAGTTTGTCAAAGAAGGGCTGGCGTTCACCGGCGATGACTCACCGATGGCCAATTTGATGCTGTCGGTCATGGGGGCTTTTGCGGAGTTCGAGCGCGCACTGATCCGCGAACGCCAGCGCGAGGGAATCGTGCTGGCCAAGCAGCGCGGTGCCTACCGGGGACGAAAGAAATCGCTGAACAGCGAACAAATTGCCAAGTTGAAACAGCGAGTCGCGGCAGGCGATCAAAAAACCTTGGTGGCCCGTGACTTCGGCATCAGTCGCGAAACCTTGTACCAGTACCTGCGGGAAGACTGATCATGCCGCGCCGCTCAATCCTGTCCGCCACCGAGCGCGAAAGCCTGCTGGCACTACCAGATGCCAAAGACGAACTGATACGGCACTACACGTTCAACGAAACCGACCTATCGGTGATCCGCCAGCGTCGCGGCGCTGCGAATCGATTGGGCTTCGCCGTGCAGCTTTGCTACTTGCGATTCCCTGGCATCTTCTTGGGCATCGATGAGCCTCCGTTTCCGCCCCTGTTGCGCATGGTGGCCGCACAACTCAAGGTGCCGGTGGAAAGTTGGAACGATTACGGCCAGCGCGAGCAGACGCGGCGGGAGCACTTGGTCGAGCTGCAAACGGTGTTCGGGTTCAAGCCCTTCACCATGAGTCACTACCGGCAAGCCGTGCATACATTGACCGAGCTGGCCTTGCAGACCGATAAAGGGATTGTGCTGGCCAGCACCCTTGTCGAAAACCTGCGGCGGCAGAGCATCATCCTGCCCGCCATGAATGCCATCGAGCGCGCGAGCGCCGAGGCCATCACCCGTGCCAACCGGCGTATTTACGCGGCGTTGACCGATTCTTTGTTATCGCTCCACCGTCAGCGCCTGGACGAACTTCTCAAGCGCAAGGACGGCAGCAAATTGACGTGGCTGGCATGGCTGCGCCAGTCGCCCGTCAAGCCGAACTCTCGGCATATGCTTGAACACATCGAGCGCCTCAAGGCTTGGCAGGCGCTTGACCTTCCCGCAGGCATCGAGCGACAAGTTCACCAGAACCGCCTGCTCAAGATCGCCCGTGAGGGTGGGCAGATGACGCCTGCCGATCTGGCAAAGTTCGAGATGCAACGACGCTATGCCACTCTGGTTTCGCTGGCCATTGAAGGCATGGCCACCGTCACCGACGAAATCATCGACCTGCACGACCGCATCATTGGCAAACTATTCAACGCCGCCAAGAACAAGCATCAGCAGCAGTTTCAGGCTTCCGGCAAGGCGATCAATGACAAGGTGCGGATGTATGGCCGCATCGGCCAAGCCTTGCTGGAAGCCAAACAGAGCGGCGGCGATCCGTTCGCCGCCATCGAGGCCGTAATGCCGTGGGATACCTTCGCCGCCAGCGTCACGGAGGCGCAAAAGCTCGCGCAGCCGGAGAGCTTCGACTTTCTGCATCGCATCGGTGAAAGCTACGCCACGTTGCGCCGCTACGCGCCGCAGTTCCTGGACGTACTTAAGTTACGGGCGGCACCAGCCGCCAAGGGCGTACTCGATGCCATCGAGGTGCTTCGCGGCATGAACAGCGACAACGCCCGCAAGGTGCCCGCCGACGCGCCGACCGCATTCATCAAGCCACGCTGGGCGAAACTGGTGCTCACGGACGATGGCATTGACCGGCGCTACTACGAGCTGTGCGCCCTGTCAGAGCTAAAGAACGCGCTGCGATCAGGCGATGTCTGGGTGCAGGGTTCGCGCCAGTTCAAGGACTTTGATGAGTACCTGGTGCCGGCCGAGAAGTTCGCTACTCTGAAGCTGGCCAACGAATTGTCGCTGGCAGTGGCCACCGATTGCGATCAGTATTTGCACGACCGACTGGCATTGCTGGAACAGCAGCTTGCCACCGTCAACCGCATGGCGGCGGCCAATGATCTGCCGGATGCCATCATTACCGAGTCCGGCCTGAAGATCACGCCGCTGGACGCGGCGGTGCCGGAGACCGCACAAGCCCTAATCGACCAGTCGGCGATGCTGCTGCCACACGTCAAGATTACCGAACTGCTGATGGAAGTTGATGAGTGGACAGGCTTCACCCGGCATTTCACGCATCTGAAGACCGGCGACACGGCCAAGGACAAAACCTTGCTGCTGACGACGATCCTGGCTGATGGCATCAATCTCGGGCTAACCAAGATGGCCGAGTCCTGCCCAGGCACGACTTACGCCAAGCTGTCGTGGCTGCAAGCCTGGCACATCCGGGATGAAACGTACTCAACGGCGCTGGCCGAACTGGTCAACGCGCAGTTCCGGCAATCCTTTGCCGGAAACTGGGGCGATGGCACCACGTCATCGTCGGATGGCCAAAATTTCAGAACCGGCAGCAAAGCGGAGAGCACCGGGCATATCAACCCGAAGTATGGAAGCAGTCCAGGCCGGACGTTTTATACCCATATCTCCGACCAGTACGCGCCCTTCAGCACCAAGGTAGTCAACGTCGGCGTGCGTGATTCAACCTATGTGCTCGATGGCCTGCTGTACCACGAGTCGGACTTGCGGATCGAGGAGCACTACACCGACACAGCGGGCTTTACCGATCATGTCTTCGGCCTGATGCACCTACTGGGCTTCCGATTCGCGCCACGTATCCGAGACCTGGGCGACACCAAGCTATTCATCCCAAAGGGCGATGCCGCCTATGACGCGCTCAAGCCGATGATTAGCAGCGACCGGCTGAACATCAAGCAGATACGCGCCCATTGGGATGAAATCTTGCGGTTCGCCACTTCGATCAAGCAGGGTACGGTGACGGCCTCGCTGATGTTGCGCAAGCTCGGCAGCTATCCGCGTCAGAACGGACTGGCCGTTGCACTGCGCGAGCTGGGGCGCATTGAGCGCACGCTGTTCATACTGGATTGGCTGCAAAGCGTGGAGCTGCGCCGCCGCGTGCAGGCCGGACTCAACAAAGGCGAGGCGCGCAACGCGCTGGCCAGGGCGGTGTTCTTCAACCGACTGGGCGAAATCCGCGACCGCAGTTTTGAGCAACAACGCTACCGGGCCAGCGGCCTCAATCTGGTAACGGCGGCCATCGTGCTTTGGAACACGGCCTATCTGGAACGGGCAACCAATGCTTTGAACGGGCACGGCAAACCGGTAGACGAGACGCTGTTTCAATACCTGTCACCGCTGGGGTGGGAACACATCAATCTGACCGGCGATTACCTCTGGCGCAGCAGCACCAAGGTCGGCGCAGGCAAGTTCAGACCGTTGCGACCACTGCCACCGGCTTAACGTGCTTTATTTTCCGTTTTCTGAGACGATCCCGAATAGCAAGCTCCCCGCCTCGAAGCCAAACTCCCCATTGACCGTGAAGCCACAGTCCTTGGCATAGTCCGCAAATAAAGCCCGCAGCTCATTGGTATCGCCTTCTGGCGGCAAATGCAGGCCAACCTCATACACATGCCCTGGTTCCGTGCCTTCCAAACGAAGGCGGTCGGCCGCCGTCATGGCCGTAAAAGTTTCGATACGTGCAAATTGCTCGGCGGCGGGCATGTCCGCCTGTAGGCTGCGCACGAAATCCGGGAATTGCCTCAAAGCTGTGCGCGTACCGGCCACAAAAAGCTCTGTCGTATCCGCCTCAGGCGGCGCGTTGCGTTTGGTCTGGTGGCGCGGCTTGATGCGACGGGTGCGCGAGCCAACCGAGCTTAGACCGACCTGATCAAGCAATAGCTTGGGGAAAAACGACTTGGCCAAATAGGCCGGATGCAGCACCAGACTGGCAACCGCCAAGTCATCGACGCAAGCTTTCGCGGGCAATGTCTGGAA
>NZ_JAUYNV010000037.1 GCF_030698125.1 Methyloversatilis sp. | reverse complement strand
CGATGAACCCCGAAAGGGCCTCGGGTCGATGATTCGGGGCTGAAAAAGAGCCGAAATTCGATGTCATGACGATGCGAATTTCGGAGTTGCTGCCTCACGGACGAAAAATCCCGGAAGGGTGGCTTTGATCAGCGTTTCCCTTGCGAAATCCTGGTGCCATGTGTAGTAGGTCGGGCTGAAGCCCGAACTACAGGGGTTCCGCCAATTCGCAAGCCCTCCACCAGTGCGATGGCTGTCCATCGCTTTACGCTGTCGCGTTTCACAGGGAGATTTTATGCGACGATTCAGGCTTGCCCCCATTTTTGCCGTGCTCCTGACCATCGGTTTGGGCATGCCCGCACTGGCTCAGGAATCGGTTATCGGCGCCTCGGTTGACAGCCTGCTCGATTTCGCCAAGACGCGGAACCCCGAGTACGCGGCAATGCAGGCGGAAGCCGAGGCCTCCGGCCAACGCATCACGCCGGCCGGGGCACTGCCCGACCCGAGGCTGCGTGCGGAACTGATGGACATCACCAAGGGCGGCGAGCAGAACCCGACCTTGTCTCCCGGTCGTGTCGGTAGCACGCGCTATACCTTGATGCAGGAGGTCCCTTGGTTCGGCAAGCGCGACTTGAAGCGGGACATCGCCGAACTGGAAGCCGAAGCCGCGAAAGGGCGCGCACTGGGCACCTGGACCGAACTTTCCGCCCGCATCAAGACGGCCTATGCCCAGTTCTACTACGTGCACGGCAACGAGCGCCTGACCCGCGAGATCCTCGACCTGATGATCCGTCTGGAAAAAATAGCCCAGGTCCGCTACGCCGGCGGGCTCGCCGCTCAACAGGACGTCGTCCGCGCCCAGGTGGAGCAGACCAATCTGCGTAACGACCTGATCGCCCTGGAAAACGAGCGGCGGGGCCTGCGGGCCCGCATGAACGCGCTGCTCTCGCGCCCGGCGCCGGCCGCCCTGGCCGAACCGGCAGTATTGCGAACCCTGCCGGCGCCGGCGAAACTGGACTATGCCGCCCTGGAAGATCGCGTGCGTGCCCGCAATCCCCTGCTCTTCGTGGAAGACGCGCGGATCAAGGCGGCCGAAAAGAGCCGCGAACTGACCTACAAGAACCGCTACCCGGATTTCACCTTTGGCGTCGCCCCCAACCAATTCCAGAACTCGGTCAAGCAGTGGGACCTGATGGTCGAGATCAACATCCCCTTGCAGCAAGCCACGCGCCGCTCCCAGGAGCGCGAATCGGAAGCCATGCTGACAGCCGCTCGGAGCCGGAAGGAAGCGGCCTCCAACCAGGTGCTGTCGGAGCTTTCCGAAAACATCGCCAGCATAGAGGCGGCGCGCCGTACCGAAACCCTGGTCACCGCCAGCTTGCTGCCCCAGGCGGAGTTGACCTTTCAGGCGGCGCTGCCCGGCTATGAGACCGGCAAGGTGGATTTCGCCACCTTGATCGACGCCCTGCGCCAGATCCGGCAGGCTAAGCAGAATCTCATCAAGGCTCAGGCCGAGAGCCAAGCCCGCCTGGGCGAAATCGAACGACTTTTAGGAGAAGATCTATGAACAAGGGTGCGGGACTGACCATCGGCGTCATCACGCTTGCCGTAGCCGCCGGTGGTGGCTACTGGCTGGGCGGACGAGGCACAGCCTCCCATGGCGATGCAGCGGCTCCGGTCGCGGCCAGCGCGGCCGAGCCGGCCAAGAAAGAAAAGAAGCTGCTCTTCTACCGCAATCCGATGGGGTTGCCCGACACCTCGCCGACCCCCAAGAAAGACCCGATGGGGATGGACTACATCGCCGTCTATGAAGGCGAGGATGACGACGAACCAGCGGCCGCCAACCAAATCAAGATCAGTACCGAGAAGGTGCAGAAACTCGGCGTGCGGACCGAAGCCGCCCAACTCCGCGCGCTCGACAAGGTGGTCCGCGCATCCGGCAGGATCGAGCCGGACGAACGCCGCATGTACGCAATTTCGCCCAAGTTCGAAGGTTATGTCGAGCGCCTGCATGTCAATGTGACTGGCCAGCCGGTCGGCAAAGGCCAGCCGCTGTTCGAGGTGTACAGTCCGGAGCTGGTCTCCGCCCAGCGTGAATATGCGATTGCCGCCCAAGGCGTCGAATCGCTGAAAGAAGCCGGCGGCCCGGCGCGGGACGGCATGAAACAACTGGCCGATTCCAGCCTGCTGCGACTGAAGAACTGGGATATCTCGGAAGAACAGGTCAAGGCCCTCGCCAAATCTGGCGAGGCGAAGCGGACGATGACTTTCCGCTCGCCGGTGGCCGGCATCGTCACCGAGAAAAAAGCCGTCCAGGGCATGCGCTTCATGCCCGGCGAGGCGCTCTATCAGGTCGCGGACCTCTCCTCGGTGTGGGTCGTCGCCGACGTGTTCGAACAGGACATCGGCCTGGTCAAATCTGGCAGCAAGGCCAAGGTGACGATCAATGCCTATCCGGGCAAGACTTTCGACGGCACGATCAGTTATGTCTATCCGACCTTGAACGCCCAGACCCGTACCGTGCCGGTTCGCGTCGAACTGGCAAATCCGGGGCTGCTGCTCAAGCCGTCGATGTTCGCCCAGGTCGAACTGCCGGTGGGCGCCAAAGGCCAGGTGGTCACGGTGCCGACCTCCGCCGTCATCGACAGCGGTGCCCGCCAGATCGTACTGATCCAGCAAGGCGAAGGCCGCTTCGAGCCGCGCGATATCAAACTCGGGGCGCGCAGCGACAATCACGTCGAAGTGCTGGAGGGGGTCAAGGAAGGCGAACAGGTAGTGGTCGCCGCCAACTTCCTGATCGATGCCGAGAGCAACCTCAAGGCAGCGGTCGGCGGTTTCGGCCACGCCGCCCATGGCGCCGCCCCAAAAGAAGGGCAAGCGGCAGCACCCGGACAGCCAACTGCCAAAGGCGCCAGCCACCAGGCCGAAGGCACGGTGGATGGCGTCGACGCGGCAGCCGGCACGATCAGCCTCAATCACGGCCCGGTCGCCAGCCTCAAATGGCCGGCCATGACCATGGAGTTCAAGGCCGCCAACGCATCGCTGCTGCAAGGGATGAAACCGGGAGCCAAAGTCGCCGTCGAGTTCGTCGAGCGGCAACCCGGTGAATGGGTGATTACGGCCGTCAAGCCGCTGCCAGCAAACCAGGGAGCCGGCACGCCGGCCGCCGGGGCCAACCCGCACGCCGGTCACTGACCGAGAACCACGGAGAGTCACCCCATGTTGGCCAATATTATCGAATGGTCGGGCCGGAACCGCTTCCTGGTCTTGCTCGCCACCCTGTTCATCACCATCGCCGGCATTTATGCCGTATTGCGCACGCCGATCGATGCCTTGCCTGACCTCTCGGACGTGCAGGTCATCGTTTATACCGAATATCCCGGCCAGGCGCCGCAGGTCGTCGAGGATCAGGTCACCTATCCGCTCACCACGGCCATGTTGTCGGTGCCGAAATCAAAGGTGGTGCGCGGCTTTTCGTTCTTCGGCGCCTCCTTCGTGTACATCATTTTCGAGGATGGTACCGACATCTACTGGGCGCGCTCGCGCGTCCTTGAATATCTGAATTTCGCCTCCAGCCGCATGCCGAAGGGCGTCACGCCGTCGCTTGGACCGGACGCCACCGGCGTCGGCTGGGTTTACCAGTATGCGTTGCTCGCCAAAGACAAGACGCTGGCCGAACTGCGCACCATCCAGGACTGGTACGTCCGCTATCAACTGACCAAGGCGCACGGCGTCGCCGAAGTCGCATCGATCGGCGGCTTCGTTCAGACCTATCAGGTCACCGTCGACCCGGTGAAACTGCGTTCCTACGGCATTCCGCTGATGAAGGTGGCGCAGGTGATCCGCGACTCGAACCGCGATGTCGGCGGACGCGTCGTCGAGATGGCCGAAACCGAGTACATGGTACGCGGCAAGGGCTACCTGCGCGGTAAGAGCGACCTCGAAACGCTGGTCCTCAAAAGCGACAAGGGCACGCCAGTGCTGATCCGTGACATCGCTCGCGTCGAATTGACGCCCGACGAACGGCGTGGCCTGACCGAACTCAACGGTGAAGGCGAAGTTGTGTCGGGCATCGCCATGGCGCGATATGGTGCCAACGCGCTGGAAGTCATCCACAATCTAAAAACCCGGATAGCCGAAATCGGTCCCGGCTTGCCTGAGGGCGTCACGGTACAGACGGTGTACGACCGTTCCGAACTGATACACAACGCCATCGACACGTTGAAACGGACGCTGATTGAGGAAGCGATCATCGTTGCACTGGTCTGCATCGTCTTCCTGATGCACGTTCGTAGCGCTCTGGTCGCCATCCTGATGTTGCCGGTCGGCGTGCTGATCGCTTTCATCGCCATGCGCTCGCTGGGCATGAATTCCAATCTGATGAGTCTGGGAGGCATTGCCATCGCCATCGGCGCCATGATCGACGCCGCCATCGTGATGATCGAGAACGCCCATAAGCACCTGGAGCGCCTGCCCGAGGAGCACACCAAGGCCGAGCGCGCCGACGCCATGCTCGCCGCCTGTAAGGAAGTCGGCCCAGCGCTGTTCTTCTCGCTGCTCATCATCACGGTTTCCTTCCTCCCGGTGTTCGCGCTGGAAGGCCAGGAAGGGCGGCTTTTCTCGCCGCTCGCCTTCACCAAGACCTTCTCGATGGCCGGCGCCGCGCTGCTTTCGGTGACACTGGTGCCTGTCCTGATGATGCTGTTCATCCAAGGCAAGGTCATGCCGGAAGCGAAAAATCCGGTGAATCGTTTCCTGATCTGGGCCTATCGGCCGATCATCGTCGGCGTCATGCGCTGGAAGAAAATGACCATCGTTGCTGCCGTCGTTGCCTTGGTGGCCTCTATTTACCCAGCCTCTCAACTCGGCTCGGAGTTCATGCCGACGCTCAACGAAGGCACCTTGCTCTACATGCCGGCTTCGCTGCCCGGCATGTCGATCACCAAGGCTGCCGAGTTGATGCAGACGCAGAACAAGATCATCAAGAGCTTCCCCGAGGTCGCTTCGGTCTATGGCAAGGCCGGGCGCGCCAATACGGCGACCGATCCGGCGCCGACCGAGATGTTCGAGACGGTGATCAACCTGAAGCCGGAATCCGAATGGCGCCCGGGCCTGACCACCGACAAGTTGATTGCCGAACTCGACAAGGCCCTGCAATTCCCCGGCGTCGCCAACTCCTGGACGATGCCGATCAAGGCCCGCATCGACATGCTGTCCACCGGCATTCGCACGCCGATCGGCATCAAGGTCTTCGGCAAGGATCTCGGTGAGATGGAAAAAGTGGCCAAGGAAATCGAGGCCGTGGTCAAAGCCGTGCCCGGCACGACCAGTGCCTTCGCCGAGCGCATCACGGGCGGTTTCTATCTCAATATCGAACCGGACCGCGAGCAACTGGCGCGCTACGGCCTGGCCATCGGCGACCTGCAGGATGTGATCGGCACGGCGCTGGGCGGTGAGATGGTGACCACCACGGTCGAGGGGCGGGAACGTTTCGGTGTCACCGTGCGCTACCCGCGCGAATTGCGCTCCGATCCGCAGCAGATCGCCCGCGAAGTGCTGATCCCGACCATGGACGGGGCGATGATTCCGCTCGGGCAACTGGCCAAGGTCGTTGTCGCCAAGGGCGCACCCAGCATCCGTACCGAAAACGCCCTGCTCTCCGCCTATATTTATGTCGACATCCGCGACCGCGACATTGGCAGCTACGTGGCCGACGCCAAGAAAGCGGTCGCCGAACAGGTCAAGTTCCCACCCGGCTACTACGTCACCTGGAGCGGCCAGTTCGAGTACATGGAACGGGCTATCGAGAAAATGAAGATTGTCATCCCGGTGACGCTGTTGATCATCTTTCTGCTGCTTTACCTGAACTTCAAGCGACTGACCGAAACCCTGATTGTCATGCTGTCGGTGCCGTTTGCGTTGGTCGGCGGGGTCTGGTTGATGTGGTTGCTTGGTTATAACCTCTCCGTCGCCGTCGCCGTGGGCTTCATCGCCTTGGCCGGGGTTGCGGCGGAAACCGGGGTGATCATGCTGATTTACCTCGATCATGCTTGGGAAGAATTGAAGGCCAAACGCCGGACGGAAAATCAGGAGCCAACGCTGCACGATCTCTACGAGGCCATCATGGAAGGCGCCGTGGAACGGGTTCGCCCGAAAATGATGACGGTGGTGGCAATCATGGCTGGCCTGCTACCAATCATGTGGGGGACAGGGACCGGTTCCGAGGTGATGAGCCGCATTGCGGCACCGATGGTCGGCGGGATGATTTCCTCGACGGTACTTACGCTCGCGGTCATCCCGGCTATCTACGCGCTGGTCAAGCAGTGGCGAATGAAACGGGGGATGGAACAATGAGGCGTAAGCGTTTGTTTTGGATTCCTGCATCGTTTCTTGTGGCGCTGCTGCCCAGCCTTGCCCTGGCTCAAGGCTGGAGCATTCCCAAACCCGGCCCCGGCCTAATGCCCAATCCCGTCATGGGCAAGGCGCTGTTCGCCAATCACTGTGCAGGCTGTCATGGCGGCGACTTGAAGGGATCGGAAAAGGGACCGCCCCTGCTGCACAAGATTTATGAGCCGTCACATCATGCCGATGCGGCATTCCAGTTGGCCGTGGCCAACGGTGTGCGGGCCCATCACTGGAAATTTGGCGACATGGCTCCGGTGAAAGGGGTAACGCCCGACGACGTCGCCCACGTCACCGCCTATGTGCGGGCTGAGCAGCGGAAGGTTGGCATCCAATAGCGGATGGTTCGAACAAAGCACTATATGGGGGAAAAATTGTCCAACGAAGATGATTCAATGCGACCGTTTGAGGATGCAGTTGCCATTCTTGTGGTGCTCACCACCGGATTGAGAGACCATCATCGCGATGGCTTTGATGCGGCAAAGGCAGATTTGTTGCTGCTTACGCGAGGCAAGGCATCCGCGCTGGCTTATGTGCGTCGGCTTGTTGCTGCCGAACTGAACTGCCCACATGACCCACAGTGGCGAGTTTCCGCAGCCGAATTCGAGAGGCGGAGGCAACAAGTCTTTCTGGGGCTAAGCGCCCAGACCAAGAAATAATCGCTCTCTGCGAGCAGCACGGCAACAAGCTGACGAAACAGTGACCGGGTTGTAATGCGCCCGTTATGGGCGTGACAGCTACCCACAGGCAAACTCTCCCTACGAGGCAATGGGCCTTGATCGTGCAGCAGGGAGAAAATCATGTCCGTACACAATGCGTTCGCCATCTTCAATGCACCTTCCGACTTCCATTTGGATTTGGTTGCCCGGTTGGTTGGCGTGAATCTCGACTGTTTGGAAAAGATGCTTTCCACACAGATTTCCCCGCTCAAGGAACTCCTTGAGCGAACACCGTCGTTTTCTCTGGGTGAGCCTGGGCAAACAGGGGCATGGTGGGCTGCCGTCGGCTTTTCATCCATCGAGTATTGGAAGGCATGCACCCTCGATAGCTTGGATTACCAACATCGAGTATTGCAGACGCTGGCCCGACATTCGGCAAAGTGAACTTGATGATGTCGTCAAGGCCGGTGCTTTGGCAAGACTCATCCGGGAAGCTCATTGCCTGTACGGAAAAAATCAAGGTGCTCAACGAGAACCTGGATGAACTTCGTCAGGTGGCCCAGGATGCGCTGGAAGACGGAATTCTGATGGGGTGTAGCGAACGGCAATTGCGTGATGCGCTTGCGGAAGCAGTCGGGCATTTGGTGAATCCATATTCAGTCTCGTTTCCTGACAGCAATGTAATCAGCAAGTCACCTTGTTGACAGTGACGGAAGCACAAACTGCAACTGTTCACTCGATTCGGACCGTTTAAATCCCCAAACTCAGGAGCCAAGATCATGAAAGTTTCCTCCCTCATTGCCGCCGTTCTGTTTGCTGGCACCACGATGACCGGCGTCGTCTTCGCCGACGAAAAGGCCGCCGCCCCGAAGGCCGCCGAGGCCCAAATGGACAAGACCGCGAGCAAGCCGCATTCCCATGTCCAGGAAAAAACCGGCATGCCGCAAAGCATGCCGGATGCCAAGGCCGATAAGCCCAATGCAGCCAAGGATCAGAGCAAGCATTTCCATCCGCGAGATGGGAAGTAAGCGTCCAGCAAAGGCCCCGGAATCGGGGCCTCATCATTTCAGCCATGGATATCCGCAAACCGGCAGAGCACGGCGATCGGTGTGTGTGTCGCACACTGGCGCTGGCGGTCGGCTGTGACCCGAATATACTGAATTACAACTATTGTCGGACGGTGCTTCAGAAACGCTGGATCGTCGAATGCAACCATGGGTGCCTGGCAGAGCCAGCTGTGGCGGACAGCGATCTGAAATGGCATGACGTCGGCCAGATTGATCGTAAGCGTCCGACCGCCCCCGTCTTGCGTTTGAGTGCTCAGCGCGGCGAGTTGATCTCGTCGGCGAATTCGCCCTCGTCCCATGCCTTGCCGATGGCGGCATCCAGACGGATGAGCAGTTGATGCAGGGTTTCGTCCTTGCGCTTGCGCAGCATCGCCAGACAGGTGTGATCGTCGTTGGCGATGGCCACACAGCCGACCGGGCGCATGAGGCCCAAGGTGATCTGGCCTTCGGTCTGGATCAGCGCGTTGAGGTGTTCGAGTGTGGCCAGCGGGTCGCTGGCCGGGTCAGATTTCACGCCGCTTGCCGTTGTTCGGCGTGTGCTTCGGCTTCGATGTTCCATGGCAACAATTCCTCGATGCGATTGATCGGGTGGTCCGCAATGCGCCCGAGTACGTCGCGCAGATAGGCCTCCGGGTCCAGCCCATTCATCTTGGCCGAGCCGATCAGGCTGTAGATCGCCGCTGCGCGCTCACCTCCGGCGTCGGAGCCTGCGAACAGATAATTCTTGCGCCCGAGTGCGACGCCTCGCAGCGCGCGTTCGGCCGCGTTGTTGTCGATCTCGATGCGCCCGTCGCCGGCGTAGCGCACCAGCGCCCGCCAGTGGTTGAGCGCGTACTGGATCGCCTCACCGATGCCGGACTTGCGCGGCACGCGTCGGCTCTGCGTGGTGAGCCAGTCGTGCAGGTCATCGAGCAGCGGACGAGCGCGCATCTGGCGTGCTTCGCACCTCACCGGCGGTGGCGCACCACGCACAGCAGCTTCGACGGCATACAGGGCGCCGATGCGCACCAGCGCCTCTTTGGCGATGGGTGAATCGTGCGCGCGCACGAGATCAAAGAATTTGCGCCGCACATGTGCCCAGCAACCCGCTTTCTGCATCCGCCCACCGGCGAACAGCGCATCGAAGCCTGCGAAGGCGTCCGCCTGCACGATGCCGCTGAATTCGCGCAGGTGCTGCTGCGGGTGCGCGCCGCGCCGGTCCGGTGAGTAGGCGAACCACACGGCGGGCGCAGCCGTGCCGGCCGCCGGCCTGTCGTCGCGCACATACACCCACAGCCGCCCGGTGCGCGTGCGCCCGCGACCCGGAGCAAGCACCGGCAAGGGCGTATCGTCGGCGTGGATCTTCTCGCCTGCTCTCACGTAGCGCGACAGCGCC
>NZ_JAUYNV010000054.1 GCF_030698125.1 Methyloversatilis sp. | reverse complement strand
TGCAGGGGCGGAGCGGGGGTTTCGGCGAGCACGGCTCGCCGCCCGTGGAGCCGGTCGGCCATGCAGGGCCGACCGTGGGACGGCTCCTGCGAAAACCGCGACGGCCTCGCAACGGGTGACGTTTTTCGTAGGAGCGGACCCCGTCCGCGATACGCGTTCTGATCAAATGACACGAGGTGTTCAGAAACCGCAGTCGCCTCCGGGGACAGAACGGGGGGTTTCGGCGAGCACCGCTCATCGCCCGCCGATCCGGTCGTCCGGGTTGCCCGCGGAAGTCGCTTACGAAAGCTCGACCGATCCGCGCTTCGCGCCGCTGACGTGCGCCCCGCCTGCCATGCTCAGCGCCACGGCCTCCGCCACCTCGATGCCGTCGATCGCGGCCGACAGGATGCCGCCGGCATAGCTTGCGCCTTCGCCGGCCGGATACAGCCCGACGGTGTTCAGGCTCTGGTAGCTCACCGGATCTCGCTTTATGCGGATCGGCGAAGACGTGCGCGTTTCCACGCCGGTCAGCACCGCGTCATGCATCGCGAAGCCCTTGATCTGCCGGTCGAACGCCGGCAGCGCCTCGCGGATGGCGGTGATGGCGTACTCTGGCAAAGCGCCATCCAGCGCGCCCAGCCGGACACCCGGCGTATAGGACGGCGTGACCACGCCGAGTTGCGTCGACGGCCGCGCGGCGATGAAATCGCCGACCAGCTGACCCGGCGCGCTGTAATCGCCGCCACCCAGTTCGAAAGCGCGCGATTCCCACTGGCGCTGGAACGCGATGCCGGCCAGCGGGTGCCCCGGATAGTCCTCCGGCGAAATGCCCACCACGATGCCGGCATTGGCATTGCGCTCGTTGCGGGAATACTGGCTCATGCCGTTGGTGACCACCCGGCCCGCTTCCGAGGTCGCCGCGACCACGGTGCCGCCCGGACACATGCAGAAGCTGTACACCGAACGACCGTTGGATGCGTGGTGCACCAGCTTGTAGTCGGCGGCGCCCAGCAGTGCGTGGCCGGCGTAGTCGCCGAAGCGGCAGCGGTCGATCAGTGCCTGCGGATGTTCGATGCGGAAACCGACCGAGAACGGCTTCGCTTCCATGTAGACACCCCGCTCGTGCAGCATTTCAAAGGTGTCGCGCGCGCTGTGCCCCACCGCGAGCACGACGTGATCGGCGGCAATGAATTCGCCGTCAGCCAGTTGCACACCCCGCACCTTGCGGTCTTCGATGATCAGGTCCTCGACACGTGCCCTGAAGCGGATCTCTCCACCCAGCGATTCAATCTCGGCGCGCATCTTCTCGACCATGCCGACCAGCCGGAAGGTGCCGATGTGCGGCTTGCTGACATACAGGATTTCTTCCGGCGCACCGGCCTTGACGAATTCGTTCAGCACCTTGCGCCCGTAGTGCTTCGGATCCTTGACCTGGCTGTAGAGCTTGCCATCGGAAAAGGTGCCGGCGCCGCCCTCGCCGAACTGCACGTTCGATTCCGGATCCAGCACATGCTTGCGCCACAGGCCCCAGGTGTCCTTCGTGCGCTCGCGCACCGCCTTGCCGCGCTCCAGCACGATGGGGCGAAACCCCATCTGCGCCAGCACCAGCGCGGCCAGGATGCCGCACGGCCCCATGCCGATGATGACCGGGCGCTGTGCCAGGCCGGCAGGCGCCCGGGCAACGAAGCGGTAGTCCATGTCGGGTGTGGGATGTACGTTCGGAACACCCTTCAGGCGTGCCAGCACGGCGGCTTCATCCGCCAGTTCGACATCGAGCGAATAGATCAGGAAGATGTTCGAGCGCTTGCGCGCGTCGTAGCTGCGCTTGAACACCGTACAGGACAGCAGTTCGCCGGGCGCGATGCGCAGCCGTTCGAGTACGGCGGAACGCAGCGCCTCGTCCGGGTGATCGAGTGGCAGCTTGACTTCGGTTAATCGCAACATGCAGGGCTGGGGCGTTGCCGCCGGCTGTGTATCGTTCAACCCGCAAGTCTAGGGTCTGTTCTCAATTATGCCAACCAGACGAATGCGCAAGCGAGATGAACGAAGGACAGGAAGGACTGAGCGAGTTTGTCGTATCGCGTGGCGATGCGTCTGAATTGCTTGATGCGGTTGAAGAAGCGCTCGACCAG
>NZ_JAUYNV010000026.1 GCF_030698125.1 Methyloversatilis sp. | reverse complement strand
CGCCACGCGGATCACGCGACAACACGTGTTCGGCGCGCGGGATCGCCTGCGGGGCAGGCTCCTGCGAAAAACACGACTCTTTTCGCTGGGGCGGGCCCGGCCTGTGATCGCCATGCTGATCACGCGACAACACGTGTTCGACGCGCGGGATCGCCTGCGGGGCAGGCTCCTGCGAAAAACACGACTCTTTTCGCTGGGGCGGGCCCGGCCCGCGATCGCCACGCGGATCACGCGGATCACGCGACACCACGTGTTCGACGCGCCGGATCGCCTGCGGGGCAGGCTCCTACGAAAGACATCACGCTTTTTGCTGGGGCGGGCCCGGCCTGTGATCGCCATGCTGATCACGCGACAACACGTGTTCGGCGCGCGGGATCGCCTGCGGGGCAGGCTCCTGCGAAAAACACGACTCTTTTCGCTGGGGCGGGCCCGGCCCGCGATCGCCACGCTGATCACGCGACAACACGTGTTCGGCGCGCGGGATCGCCTGCGGGGCAGGCTCCTGCGAAAAACACCACGCTTCTCGCTGGGGCGGGCCCGGCCCGCGATCGCCACGCGGATCACGCGACAACACGTGTTCGACGCACCGGATCGCCTGCGGGGCAGGCTCCTGCGAAAAGTGCGAGGTCTTTCGTAGGAGCCTGCCCCGCAGGCGATTCGCACCGCGACGCCCGAGATACGACCTTCACTCATTGATGCCCAGCCGCTGCAGGCGGTAGCGCAGCGAGCGGAAGGTGACGCCGAGCAGACGGGCGGCAGCGGTGCGGTTGTAGCGGGTCTTGCGCAGCGCCTCTTCGATGGCGGCGCGCTCCATGCGGTCGAGGTAGTCCTGCAGCGGCAATTCGCCGGCCTGGTCGGCGGGGGCGTCGGCATCGGGCGGCATCAGGCCGAGGTCGGCGGCGTCGATCTGTGAGTCGGCACTCAGCGCGTAGGCGCGTTCGAGCACGTTCTCGAGCTCGCGCACGTTGCCCGGGAAGGGGTAGGCGCACAGCGCGTCGATCGCGGCGCGCGTCAGTACCGGGTGCGCGTTGTCCGGTGCAGCGATGCGCTCGAGCAAGGTCTGCGCGAGCTGTGGAATGGATTCGCGGCATTCGCGCAGGCTGGGCATGCGCAGTTCGAGCACATTGAGGCGGTAGAACAGGTCCTGCCGGAAGCGCCCGTCATCGACCATCTGCTTCAGATTACGGTGCGTAGCGCTGATCAGCCGGATGTCGGTCGGCTCTTCGCTGCGCGCGCCGACCCGGCGCACCGACTTTTCCTGAATGGCGCGCAGCAGCTTCACCTGCATCGAAAGCGGCAGATC
The DNA here is from genome assembly GCF_030698125.1 of Methyloversatilis sp. GTDB lineage: Bacteria > Pseudomonadota > Gammaproteobacteria > Burkholderiales > Rhodocyclaceae > Methyloversatilis. Next base: position 50,610 of record NZ_JAUYNV010000026.1, on the reverse strand, counting down.
GCCGACTTCGTCGAGAAACAGCGTGCCGCCCTTCGCCGCCTGGAAATAGCCTTCGCGGTCGGCATCCGCTCCCGTGAAGGCGCCCTTGGTGTAGCCGAAGAACTCCGACTCGACCAGGGTTTCGGGAATGGCGCCGCAATTGACGGCGATGAACGGCCCGGCGCGGCGCGCACCCAGTTCGTGGATGAGCCGTGCAGCGCGCTCCTTGCCGCTGCCCGATTCGCCCTGGATGTTGACCGGCGCACTGCTGCGCGCCAGCTTGGTGATCATGTCGCGCACGTGCACCAGCGCCGGTGCGTCGCCGACCAGCGCGTCGGCGCCCTGTGCCGGCGAGGCGGCGTTGCGGCCCGGCAGGTCAAGCGCCGAGCGCACCAGCGCGCGCAGCTGTTCGATCGACACCGGCTTGGCGAGGTAGTCGAAGGCGCCCGCCTTCAGCGCGGCCACCGCGTTGTCCATGCTGCCGTAAGCGGTGATGACGGCCACCGGCAGGTCGCGGTGGTGTTCGGCGATGTGGCGCACCAGATCCATGCCTTCGCCGTCGGGCAGACGCATGTCGGTCAGGCACAGCGCGAACTGTTCGCGCGCGAGGAAGTCACGCGCCTGTTCGACGGAGCCGGCCAGCGAAGCGTGCAGGCCCATGCGGGCCAGCGACATGTCGATCAGCTCGCGCAGATCGTCTTCGTCGTCGACCACCAGCACCTTCAGCTCACGTTGTGATCGCCGACGTTCCATGCACCGTCCCAGCTTCTGTTCATGCCGCGTACGCGAAAGTGCGCCCCGGGCGAATTATCCACGAAGTCCAGCCGCGCCCCGTTGGCTTCGCACAGTTCGCGCGCGATGTAGAGGCCGAGGCCGGTGCCCTTGCTGTGCGTGGTGAAGAAGGGCTCGAACAGGTGCGTACGCACCGCGATGTCGATGCCCGGGCCGTCGTCGAGCACTTCGATCAGCGTCGCGTCGTCTTCGCTACGCACGATGATGCGGACTGATTCCAGGCCCTGACTGGCGTAGCGCAGCGCATTGACCACCAGATTCCACAACACCTGATGCAGATGGCCGCGGTCGAACCAGATCACGCCCGCGGCCGGCGCATCGACGCGCACGCGGCTGCGTACCGATGCATCGCGCATCGCCAGTTCTTCGACAAAGTTGCGCGCATAGACGGCCAAGTCGAGCAACTCGGGTTCGGCCCGGTCGCGGCGACCGAGTTCGAGCACGTCGCTGACCAGCCGGTCAAGCCGCAGGCTGTTGTCGCAGATGATGCGGGTGAGTCGGGCCTGCGTTTCGGCACGGCGCTCTTCCTGCAGCAGTTCGGCCGCCTGCGTGATGGCCGACAGCGGATTGCGGATTTCATGCGCCATGCTTGCAGTCAGCCGGCCGAGCGCGGCCAGCTTGATCTGGCGCGCCTGTTCGCGCAGCCGCGCCAGATCTTCGATGAACAGGAGGTGACCGCCCTGCCCGCCCGCCGGCACGCAGCGCACGCGCACCGCGGCCGGCCGCGCCGGCAAGTCGAGCACCATGACGCGTTCGCGGTCGGCCGACGCGATGCCTGACAGCAGGTCGTCGAGCGCGGGCGAAAAGTCGGCCAGCGTGACCGGGCGCGGCATGGTGGGGTCGAGCAGGCGATGTGCCTGCGGATTCGCCTGCGTCACGCGACCATCGGGATCGACCACCAGCACGCCGTCTTCCATGTCGCGGATGACGCGCTCGTTCACCCGCACCTGCTCGGCCAGATCACGCCCGCGCTCGCGCGCCAGCAACTCGTTGGCGATGACGCGCCGCGCCAGCAGGCGCACCGCAATCGCCGTGGCGAAGAAGCCGATGCTGATGGTACCGACCTGCACGAAAGTGGTCGCGTCATCGACCGTGGTGATCGCCTGTATCGACTGCTCGAACAGCATGGCCAGACTGGCCACCGCAGCATAGAACACCGCCAGCCGGCCCTGCCCGACCAGCGCGGCGAAGGCCAGCACGACCACGTGCATGAAGGGCAAACCGCTGCTCGCGCCGCCGCTGGCGTAGGTGAGCAACGTGAGAAAGAAGATGTCCGCCAGCACGCCCAGCGTGAGGCGACCGCCGGATGTCGGCAACGCGCGGTCCGCGCCGAGCATCGTCACCAGCGCGAAGGCCCAGTACGCAAGCGCAGTGCGCGAGAACAGCACTTCGTTGTAGCGGCCGAAGCTGATGTCGCCAGCGAAGCCGAGCACGATGGCCAGCAGCGCCGACGTCATCAGCAGCCGGTACAGGCTGAAGTAGCGCAGTGGCGTCAGGGACGACAGGCTGACGCTGTCGTCGTCGGGCGCCACCGTCGCCGCGTCAGTGGCCGTCGTCGTGCGCATCCGCATGCGCGTCCCGGTGCTCGATGGAACAGTAATGTCGCTCGCCAGCTGCCAGCGCCTCGCCTTCCGGCAGACGCAGGCCACAGTGCGCGCACTGGACGATCTGCTCGATCGCCTTGGTCTCGGGCTTGCGTTCGACCGGATCGGGTTTGCGTGTCTTCTTGAAGAACCACAGCCAGGCGACCAGTACCAGCAGTGCAAAAAAGAGGATTCGGGTCATCGTTGCGCGAAAAGGTCGGGTTCGGCGAATGCCACGGCAACGCGGTACTGCCGCATTGCCTGAACCGCCCGGCAAGCTTACGGCGCAGCCGCGTTTTGCGCGAGCCCTGCGGGCTCGTCGGCGGTCGGCGGGGGATTCGTCATCGGCCAGCGTCTTCGGCGCGCCGCTTTCGACGTAACGACGCGAAAAAACAAAAAAGCCACCTCGGAAGGTGGCTTTTTCGCGGGATTCTTGGTCGGGGAAAGAGGATTCGAACCTCCGGCCCCTGCGTCCCGAACGCAGTGCTCTACCAGGCTGAGCTATTCCCCGATCTGCACGGCCGGTAACCCGTGCAGCACTGCTGTTCCGTCACCCTGCGGCAACGAGGCGCGCATTATGCTAGAACTCGCGCTCAACTGCAAACGCTGCGAGGTCGAACAGACTCTGCATGTATTCGTTGGACGGCAAACCCTGCAGCGCAGCGCTTGCCAGCGCGGCTTCGGCGCGTGCGTGACTGCGTGCCGCATCGATCGCACCACTCGCGACAACCGCTTCGAGCACGGCTGCCCAGTCATCGCGCCCGCCCTCTTCGATCGCATGCCGCACCGCGGCGACCTGTGGCGGCGTACCGTTCTTCATGACGTGGATCAAGGGCAGCGTCGGTTTACCTTCGGCAAGATCGTCGCCGAGATTCTTGCCGATGGATTGTTCGTCGCCGGAGTAATCAAGCACGTCGTCGATCAGTTGAAACGCGGTACCCAGATGCATGCCGAAGCGCGCGAAACGATCTTCGACCTCGGGCGTCGAGCCTGCCAGCAACGCGCCCAGCCGGCTGGCCGCTTCGAACAGCTTGGCCGTCTTGTAGCGGATCACCTGCAGGTAGCGCTGTTCGTCGACGTCGGCGTCGTGGCAATTGAGCAACTGCAGCACTTCGCCTTCGGCGATCACATTGGTGGCTTCGGCCAGCACCGCCTGCACCCGCATGCTGCCCACGCCCACCATCATCTGGAAGGCGCGCGAGTAAAGGAAATCGCCGACCAGCACCGACGCGGCATTGCCGAACAGCGCGTTGGCCGTCTTCGCGCCGCGGCGCAGCTCGGATTCGTCGACCACGTCGTCGTGCAGCAGCGTCGCGGTATGGATGAACTCGACGACCGCTGCCAGTTCGGTCCGATGCGCGCCGGTGTAGCCGCAGGCGCCCGAGGTCAGCAGCACCAGCGCCGGGCGCATGCGCTTTCCGCCGGCTCCGATGATGTACTCGGCCACCTGACGCACCAGCACGACATCGGAATGCAGCCGCTCGCGGATGACCACATCGAGCTGGTTCATGTCGTCGGCGATCAGGCTGTAGAAGCGGTTCAGGGATGGCAAGGCAGGCAGCCGACGCGAAAAACGCGGATGGTAGCAGCGCACGCCCGCCCGTCAAGTTCGTGCATCCAGCACCCTTTGACTTCGGCGTCCGGGCTCGGATATACTTATCGATTCCCTTAAACCTTATTGGGGTTACACATGTACGCGGTCATAAAAACCGGTGGCAAGCAGTATCGCGTTGCCAGCGGCGAAAAAATCAAGGTAGAACAGATACCTGCGGATGTGGGCTCGGAAATCGTGATCGACCAGGTTCTGATGGTCGGCGAGGGCGAATCGGTCAAGATCGGTGCGCCCCTGGTTGCCGGTGCCAGCGTTCGTGCAACGGTGCTCACACAAGGGCGCCACAAGAAGGTGACGATTTTCAAGATGCGCCGCCGCAAGCACTTCCAGAAACATCAGGGGCATCGTCAGAATTACACCGAGCTGCGCATCGAAGCCATCAACGGCTGAGAGTGTTTACAGTGCGTTGATCGCACTGAGCGTATTCAGGAGAGCATGAAATGGCACACAAAAAAGGCGGCGGCAGTACGCGTAACGGTCGCGATTCAGAGTCGAAGCGTCTTGGCGTCAAGAGCTACGGCGGTCAACTGATTTCGGCAGGCAGCATCATCGTGCGTCAGCGCGGTACCGAATTCCACCCGGGCGACAATGTCGGCATGGGCAAGGACCACACGCTGTTTGCGAAGATCGAGGGCGTCGTACAGTTCTCCGTCAAGGGCGCCAGCCGCCGTCGCATGGTGACCATCGTTCCGGCTGCAGCCTGATTCAGGCTCGACGGAACCGAGGCCCTGCCCCCGAGGCAGGGCTTTTTGTTTGTGGCGCCGGCAAGGCACGGTACGGCACCGTACGGCACTGAGGTGGCGTTTTCGTTGTATCCCGCATTGATCCAGTCAGGTGTGAAGCGAAATGAAGTTCTTTGACGAAGCGAAGATAGAAGTCATCGCCGGTGACGGTGGAAATGGCTCTGCCTCGTTCCGGCGCGAAAAATTCATTCCGTTCGGCGGGCCCGACGGCGGTGACGGTGGTCGAGGCGGCAGTATCTGGGCCATCGCCGATCGCAACCTGAACACGCTGATCGATTTTCGCTACACGCGCATGTTCAAGGCCGACAGCGGTGCGAACGGGCGAGGGGCTGATTGTTACGGCCGCGGCGGCGAAGACCGCGAGCTGCGCATGCCGGTCGGCACGACGATTACCGATCTGGCGACCGGCGAAGTCATCGCCGACCTCGACCGCGACGGCGCACGCGCGCTGATCGCCAAGGGCGGTCGCGGCGGGCTGGGCAACCTGCATTTCAAATCGAGCACCAACCGATCGCCGAAGCAGACCACACCGGGTGAGGAAGGCGAGCGGCGCGAACTGAAGCTGGAGCTGAAGGTGCTCGCGGACGTCGGTCTGCTCGGCATGCCGAACGCCGGCAAGTCGACCTTCATCCGTGCCGTTTCCGCGGCGCGTCCCAAGGTAGCCGATTATCCGTTCACCACACTGGCTCCGAACCTCGGCGTGGTGCGCGTCGATGAGTCGCGCAGTTTCGTGCTGGCCGACATTCCCGGCCTGATCGAAGGCGCCGCGGAAGGCGCCGGCCTGGGTCACCAGTTTCTGCGTCACCTGCAGCGCACGCGCCTGCTGCTCCATCTGGTCGACATCGCCCCGTTCGACGAGGCGGCTGACCCGCTGCACGACGCACGAGCCATCGTCGAGGAACTGCGCCGTTATGACGACGCGCTGTACCAGAAGCCGCGCTGGCTGGTGCTGAACAAGATCGACCTGATCCCCGAAGACGAACGTGCGGCGCGCGTGAAGGCTTTCGTCGACGCCTTCGGCGCTGAACGCGTCTTCTCCATTTCGGCGCTGACGCGCATCGGCTGCGACGGCCTGTGCTACGCCGTGATGGACCATGTCGAAGCGACCCGCCCGCCGCCCGAACCGGAACCTGACGTGCGCGATCGCGAAATCACTGAACCCGGCGATGAGAGCGGCGATGAGAGCGCGACTTGAGCGGGCGAAACGGCTGATCGTCAAGGTCGGCAGCGCGCTGGTCACGAACAACGGCGCCGGGCTCGACCTCGGCGCACTGCAGGAGTGGGCGCGCCAGATCGCCACATTGCGCGCTGATGGCCGTGAGGTGCTGCTGGTATCGTCCGGTGCCATCGCGGCCGGCATGCAGCGCCTGGGCTGGGCCACACGGCCGCACGCGATGCATGAATTGCAGGCCGCCGCCGCCGTCGGCCAGATGGGTCTGGCGCAGGCCTATGAAGGGGCCTTCTCCGGCTACGGTCTGGTGTGCGCGCAGGTATTGCTGACGCACGAAGACCTGGCCGACCGCACACGCTACCTGAACGCCCGCTCGACCTTGTCCACGCTGATGGAACTGGGGGTGGTGCCGGTCATCAACGAAAACGACACCGTCGTCTACGAGGAAATCAAGTTCGGCGACAACGACACGCTGGGTGCACTGGTCGCCAATCTGACCGAGGCCGACTGCCTGATCATCCTGACCGACCAGAACGGCCTGTACACCGCCGATCCACGCAAGGACCCGGCCGCCACACTGATCAGCGAGGGCGATGCCGACGATGCGCGATTCGAGGCCATGGCCGGCGGCGCGGGCAGCGGCATTTCGCGCGGCGGCATGATCACCAAGGTGCGCGCAGCACGGCGCGCCGCGCGCAGCGGCGCCGATACGGTGATCGCCAGCGGCCGCGAACAGGACGTACTGCTGCGGCTGGTGCGCGGCGAAGCACTGGGGTCGTATCTGAAGGCCGGCAGTTCGCCGCTGGCCGCACGCAAGCAGTGGCTGGCCGATCATCTGCAGATGGTCGGCACGGTCACCCTCGACGAGGGCGCCGCGCACGCGCTGCGCCAGGGCAAGAGTTTGCTGCCAGTGGGCGTGATCGACGTGCAGGGCCAGTTCGAGCGCGGTGCCGTCGTGGCGTGCCGCGATGCCCAGGGCAACGAGCTGGCACGCGGGCTGATCAATTATTCGGCGTCGGAAACACGCCGCATCGCACGCCGCGCCTCGTCGGAAATCGAGGCGCTGCTTGGCTATATCGACACCGAAGAGCTGATCCACCGCGACAACATGGTGCTCGCCTGATCGCGCTGGTCATTCGCCTGCCGGCAGCGGCAGGCTGAGCGACAGCAACGTGCCGCGTTCCGGTGCGGGGCCGATGCGGAAGCTCCCCCCCAGCGCGTCGGCGCGGTACTTCATGCCGAGCAGACCATGCGACCCGGTCTTGCCGCGCGCCCCGGTGGCGATGCCAACGCCGTCGTCAGCAATCTCCAGCGCGATCTTTCCCTCCGCAACCGACAACGTGATTGTCACGCGACTTGCCTGCGCGTGCTTGCGGATATTGGTCAGCGCCTCCTGCACGACGCGATAGATCGCAATTCCGCGGTCGCGGTCGAGTTCAAGCTCGTCGGGCAACTGCAGCACCAGCTTGAATGGCGCCGACGCGCGGGTTTCATCGGCCAGCGCTTCGAGGGCCGGCAGCAGGCCCAGATGCGTCAGCACGGTCGGCACCAGACCTTCGATGACGCGTCGCTTGATCTGTACGCCCTGCTCCAGGATGTCGCACACGCGGGCCAGCGAATCGACGTCCGGGCTGCCCTGCTTGCGCGCGCGGCGCAGCAGCATCGACGCTTCCATCCGGCTGGCCGTCAGGATGGAGCCAAGCTCGTCGTGCAATTCACGAGCCAGCGACGACTTCTGCCGCTCGGCTTCAGTCTGCAGATGACTCGCCAGTTCCGACAGTTCCTCGGTGCGCACGCGCACCAGCGCATCAAGCTCGTCGCGCGCCTCGCGCAGACGGTTAGCCGTGGCCAGTTCGACCTGACTGCGCATCGAGTAGGCACGCAGCAGCAGGATGAGCAGCAGCACCCCGATGGCCACGACTGCGATGGCCACGCTGCGCTGATGTTCGATCTCCTCGCCCAGCAGCGCCATCTGCTCTTCCAGGTACGCGCGTTCTGTCTTCACCAGCGGTTCAAGCGCTTCGCGCAGCGGCTCCTGCGCGACCACCGACGGCAGGAACACATCCATCACCTCGACCGGACTTGCACCGACCGGCAGCGCACGCATTCGCTTGAGTTCTTCGGCTTCGGCGACGCCTACGCTGCGCACCAGGGCGATGCGCTCCGGATCGATCTGGCGGCGCATCGCCCAGCCGACCACCTCGTCGGCCGCGCTGGCCAGACGCTGCGCCGCGATAAGGTGCTGCTGCAGATGATCGATGGAGGGCTCTTCTATATAGCGGGCTTCGGTCATCGTGACCTGCGCGTTGTCGAACACCAGATCATTCAGCGCGGCCAGCGACAGACGTGAGGCATCGATTTCCTCGCGCGCGCGCTGCATCGACTGGAAGGTGGTTTCGGAAATCACCGTGAAGGCGATGCCCACCGCGACGACCAGCAAGGCGCCCCAGCGGAAGCGCGCCAGCCGCATCAGTACGCTGTCAGTCAGGCGCTCGGCACCACCGGTGGCCGATTCGGCCCTGCGCGCCGCACGCGACAGACCTTCGGTGATGACGCGACGACGTTCCGCGCCGGGTGTCGTACGGCGCTCGACGTCAGACATGTCCGACGCCCTGTCGATGAGGCGGACGACAGCTGCCGACAAGGCAAGGCCCTATCGTCAACCCATGAGCTCCGACGCGGGCGTCGGGCAAGAAAAGTGAGTCATTCACCCAGGAGGCTGCCATGCTGCACTATGCCCTTATCTTCTTCATCGTTGCCCTCATTGCCGCCCTGTTCGGTTTCGGTGGGATCGCCGCCAGTGCAGCGGGTATAGCAAAAATACTGTTTTTCGTCTTTCTGGCGCTGACGCTGGCATCCTTCGTACTCGAGCTGTTCAGACGCTGAGCGTCTGCGGCCCGTGGCACCCACTGAAGGAAATCGATCATGAACAAACGACGCATCCTGCTCGCGGACGATCATCAGATCGTCCGCAACGGCCTGCGCCAGCTCATCAATGGCGAAGCCGATCTCGAAGTCTGCGCCGAAGCGGCGACGAGTGCGGAAACGCTGACGTTGCTGCGACAGCAGGATTTCGATCTGCTGCTGCTCGACATATCGATGCCCGACCGCGACGGCATGGATACGCTGCGCCTGCTGCGCACCCACCGCGCCGACCTGCCGGTACTCATCATCAGCGCCTACGCGGAAGAACAATACGCGCTGAACATGCTGCGTGCCGGTGCCAATGGCTACATCCGCAAGGACGCCGACGTGGAAGACATCCTGACCGCCATCCGCACGGTGTTGCGCGGCCGCCGCTATGTCAGCGATGTCGTGGCCGACCTTCTGACGCAGCGGCTCAATGGTGACAACGACGCGCCAGCGCACCAGCAGCTGTCGGAGCGCGAATTCCAGGTGCTGCACAAACTGGCAACCGGCAAATCGGTCACCGAAATCGCCGAAGAACTGTTCATCAGCGTCAAAAGCGTCAGCACCTACCGCAGCCGTCTGTTGACCAAGCTGAACCTGAAGAGCAATGCCGAACTGACCTATTACGCGCTCAAGAATGGATTGATCGAGTGACGCCGTCTGTCGGCCCCGACCTACAGTTCACCGGGAGCGTTCATGCGAAACTCGCGCTCCCGGGCTTTGTCCCCTGACGCAGGACGCCGCCGTGGAATGGCCCCGTTCTCCCTCTGAAGCCGCACGGCAGCGCCCGATCCGGGTGCTGCTGATCGAAGATTCGCCGCTCATCCGCAAGCATCTGGTTGCCCTGCTTGAAGACAGCGCAGGGATCAGCGTGAGCGACGAGGTCGACACCGAAGCGGCGGCGATCTCGGCGCTCGACAACAACACCTTCGATGCCGCCGTCGTTGATCTGCAACTGCGGGAAGGCAGCGGATTCGGTGTGCTGCAGCATCTGAAGCGCCACTACCCCGACTTGCTCGCGGTTGTACTCACCAACAGCAACACACCCGCCATGCGCGCGCGCAGCCTGGCGCTCGGCGCTCATCACTTCCTGGACAAATCGAGCGAATTCGACCGCGTGGCCGAACTGCTCGAAGCCCTGCGCTGACTTGTCGGACAGGCGTCGCGGCGGGCGCACAACCATACCGATTGCCCCGGCTGACTCACCCTTCGGTCCGCACCTGTCCGGCCGGCTGAAATCCTGAGGTGGATCGGTCCTCATACACAACACGCCCCGGTCAGGTTGACTAGAAGGATCAGCGCATCGCATTCGGCCCATTCAGTCGTCAGTACCGGATGTTCGAAGCTCGACTGCAAAACCTGTCTTCGCGCCCCGGTTATCTCTGCTGCACCGGCAAGAATTCCCACGTCAATCATTTCCTCCGGACCCGTGTCTTCGATGCCGGCACCAGACGGGCGCGGAGTTCGGCATCCAGGCCGGACGACGCATGCATGTCGGTATCGACCATGCCGGCATCCAGGTCGCGCTTGGCCTGGACCATCACAGGATCAGGCTCCTCGGCGATGGCGTCGGGCGACGCATCCCGTTCGTGTGGCAACGCAAGGCCGCTGGCGGGTGCATGGGTTCTGGGGGTACGCGGTGGCGTGGCCACCTGCCGTCCGACAGGACGTCTCGTGCTTGAGCTTCCGGGCATATGCAACCTCGTTCTGGCGGTCGATCATCGGGCAGGTCAGGTCGGTTCGGCGAAGTGCCCGGCAGGTGCTGTGTGAATGTTCATGGACTTTGTCGAGCGGCGGCGTGCACACGCTGCAGGTCGCACGCCGCCTGCGCGGGCGGTCCCGGTCAGGCGGTGCCGTTGTTCCGGTCCCGCGCATCGCGCGCCTCACGCCTGGCACGGTCCCCGGCAAGTCAGCAACCGGGTGAGCCATGTTCGGCCCGCTGCTCGAAAAGGTCTGTGCGACCGCCCACATGGTCAGAGCTGGGTGCCGATGACCGTGGCCAGCCACTCGCCCACCCTCTCGCGTACGGGTCTGGCCTCCCACTGTGCGTAGGTCACAGGGCGGGCCTGCGCGAGATCGGCTTCGAAAGCCGCGGTCTGGGCGCGGGCGAATGCGCTGTCGACGATGTTGAGTGTCGCTTCGTCGTTGAGGCGAAACGACCGGTTGTCGAAATTGGTCGAACCGACCGAAGTGAGCAGACCGTCGATGATCATCAGCTTGCAGTGGTACATCGTCGGTGCGTACTCGGCGATGGTGGCGCCGGCTTTGAGCAGTGGCCCCCAGGTGGCCCGCGACGCGCTGCGCACGGTGTCGCTGTCGATGTGCTCGCCGGGCACCACGATGCGCAGCCTGACGCCACGCTTCAATGCCTCGGCGAGCGCTTGCAGCGTCAGCGCGTCCGGCACGAAGTACGCAGCAGACAGATCGATCGAACGCGATGCCGCGGTGATGGCGAGCAGGTACATCAGTTGCATGCTTTCGCTGCCACCGCTGGGCGAACTGCTGAACATCTGTGCCGATGCGGAGCCCGCGGGTGTCAGCGCCGGAAAGTAGTCCGGTCCGTGCAGGACGTCGCCGGTGACCTTGATCCAGTTGTCGATGAAGACCGACTGCATCTGCGCCACGACAGGACCTTCGACTTCGAAATGCGTGTCGCGCCAGTGCTCGGCGTCCTGCGCGCGACCTGTCCATTGCGGCGCGATACCCACCCCGCCCGTGAAGCCGATGCGACCGTCGATGACCAGCAGCTTGCGGTGTGTCCGGTTGTTCATGCGCCCGAGATGCGACCAGTGCGGGGGATGAAACCGCCTGACCTGGACACCGGCCTGCTCCATCACGGTCATCAGGCTGTCGTCCATCTTCGCGCTGCCGACCCAGTCGAGCAGCACATGAACCTTCACGCCACTGCGCGCACGCTCGGCCAGCGCGTCGGCAAACGCGCGGCCGATGTCGCCCGACCAGTAGATGTAAGTCTCGAAGGTGATGGATGCCCGGGCGCCGCGGATCGCCGCCAGCATCGGCGGAAATATCTCGTCGCCGTTGAGCAGCGCGCGCACCTGTGTTCCCTGCACGAAAGGCGGCCCGAGAAGCACGCCGAGCTCCTGCATGAATCGGGGATCATCAAGCGTGTAAAGACGTTCGATACGGCGCTCGATCTTCGTTTCGCCGCCGACGAAATTGGCGACCAGCAAGCCGGCGATTCCGCTCAGGCCGGCCACGACAACGGCGGCGGGAATCCAGCGGGGCATGTGACGCATCTGTCTGCGACTGACCGGCGGGTCAGCGCCTGCGCCCGCATTTGGCTTTCGGCGCCGCCGGCGCAAGCGCGTCGGCCGCAGCCTTCACCCGTCGCCGAGCCTGTGCGGTCGCCTGGCCGCGCAAGGTGCCTGCGACGCGATGCGCCGTACTCAGCCACAGGCTCATGACCGGGTTCTGCTTCAGCCAGGGGTTCGCCATCTGGGTCCTTCGGCTGTCGCGGCAAGCGCCGGAATGATGTTGTCGGTGTCGGGAACGCCCCGGGAAGTCGAACCGCGGAACGCACAACCCGGGTCCCGGCGCTGTGGAACGTGTTGCAGAGCCTCGTCTGACGGGTATTCGACGAAGCGGCTGTCGGTGTTCGTCACGATGTCTGCCGACAGGAGGACCTGCCCGGTGCGCACGCATGAGGGTCGCACAAGCGCGCCCGAGGATCCCGGCATCACTCTGATGCACAGGGCGGGCTGCCAGCGTATGCCAGCGAAGAAACCCTGAAGCAATCAGGCCGCCTGGACGGCTGGCAGAAGGCGATCGTATTCGCGCTTCACCACGCGATAGCAATCGCATGCGCGGGCCTCGAGACCGGCGCGGTCCAGCACCCAGATATGGCCGCGCGCGTAGTGGATGATGCCGGCAGCCTGCAGCCTGAGCGCCGCTTCGGTGACACCCTCCCGGCGCACGCCCAGCATGTTGGCAATCAATTCCTGAGTCATCAACAGCTCGTTGCCGTGCTGGCGGTCCAGGCTTTGCAGAAGCCAGCGGCAAAGGAGCTGATCCACCGAATGGTAGCGGTTGCACATTGCCGTGTGGCTGATCTGCGTGAGCAGTGCCTGTGTGTAGCAAAGCATCAGGTACTGGACACGATCGGAGCGTTCGAATGCGGCATTGACGGCCTCTGCGCGAAGCCGGTAGCCGCTGCCTGCGCTGCACACCTCGTCGCGGATGGGCATGGATTCGCCCCCAGGAAGACGCAGATCCCCACCGCACCTTCACGGCCCACGACCGCGATCTCCGACGACGCGCCGCCTTCCGTCGTGTAGAGCAACGAGACGATGGCGCTGGTCGGGAAATAGACGAACTTGCGGGGAATTCCGGACTCGTGGATGACCTTGCCCAGCGGCAGATCCACCCACTCGAGATGCGGCGTCAAAAGCTGTAATTCTTCATCGGGCAGAGAGGCCAGCAGTTGGTTCTCGTGCGCGTAGTCAAGTGCGAACATGTCTCGATCCCCCGGAGTGTCGTTCTGCAAAACATGACTTACTCGTCGTGCTTAGCTCCCCGAATATCCCAAAAATCTGTAGTTATGACCGTTCGATACCGTACATAGGTAATCGCCGACCTGACCGGTGCCCCGCCCCAGTTCCAGGTGTCAGTACCGCTGCCGATTCCACAACCAAAGCGGCGTGTTCAAGGGTTCGAGAACCGGGCAAACCACCCACCGCTCGCCGCTCAGAAGTCGACGCGCGCACGCAGCCACGCCAGCCGCCCCGGCTCGTTCACCCTTTCGGTCAGCACCAGCCCGGCCGGCTGAAAGCCGCCGGTGCGGCTGATGTGTTCGGCGTAGTTGCGGTCGAACAGGTTGTCGACGCCGGCGCTCAGCACCACGCCCTTCATTGCCTGCCAGCTCGCCATCAGGCGCATCGTGGCAAAGCCCGGCGTCTCGCCGAGGTCGGTACCGAGCGCATTGCCGAAGCCTGCATGGATACGGTCCTGCCGTTGCACCAGTCGGACACCGCCGCTCACGCTGAACGTGGGACGCAGATATTCGAGTCCGAGCCGCACCTCCGCCGGCGAGGTCTGGGCGAGCGGAACGTCCTGCGTCAGGTTGTCCGCCCGAGTCCATGCCACTGAACCCACAGCGTGCAGATCGCCGACGACGCGCAGTCGCGCGTCCAGCTCGGCACCGACACGACGCGCGTCCACATTGCGTGCGGTGATGCCCTGCTCGGCCAGGATGAAATCGCCGATCCGGCTGTGGAAGGCATTCACGGCGACATGTGTGTCGCCGGCGCGCCAGTTCAGCCCGGCGTTGATTTCGCGGTTGGTTTCGGCGTCGATGTGGAAGGCGGAGAAACTTGCCCGCTCCAGGTTCGACGCGGCGCGCTGTGCGACACCGAAGGCGATGAAGCCGTCGAGCGACGGATCGATCTGCCACTGCAGCCGCAGGAAGCCGGAGCGCAGCGTTTCGGTACGTTCCTCGCCACTGCCCGGCAACAGCTGGGTACCCAGGAAGTTGCGCAGCTCACCCGCCTGCGTGTGCAGACGATCGACGCGCAGGCCGGCACGCAGCGTGACGGTGTCGCGACGATGGGTCATTTCGGCGAACGCGCCCTGCGTGCGCGCATCGAGGCGGTAGAACGAAGTCAGTGATGCGGTCGACAGCGGACAGTTGTCGGTGCCGGTGAAACAGGTACGCGTGGTGCGGAAGTTGTCGCCTTCATGCTCGTCTTCGCGCACATCGGCGCCCGCCAGCACATCGGTGGCCGCATCGAGATCAAAGCGAGCACTCAGGCGGGCCGTACGTCCGGTGTAGTCCTGACGCATCAGCAGCGTCGGGAACTGGTCGAGAAAGCCGGGCACCAGTTCGACTGGCTTGATCGGGCGATAGGTGTAATCGTCCATCAAATGATTCACGTGCTGCCAGCGCACCGAAAACTCCAGCGCCGACAGCGTGCGGCCGGGTCTGCGATGGGTGAGTTTCGCGCCCCAGACCGAGCGCTTGAAGCGCGTGCCATCCATGTGGAAAGCCGGAAAGCCGGCGATCGCGTCGCCATTTTCGATATCGACTTCGACGTCGGTGTCCGGGCCGAGCCGCGCACCCGCCGCAAGCGTTGTCGAATACCGTGTGTAGAACGACTGGAAGCGGCGTCCCGCGCCATCGCGGTAATCATCGGAATCGTTGCGTACGGCACCGGCCCGCAGCCAGAACTGCTCGCCCGACCAGCTGTATTCCGCCGACAGGTCAAGCCGGTCGAAACCGCTGCGGCCGACCGCCGCCCTCAGCCGGCTGCCCTGCCCCGGCTCGGGCGGCAGGCGCTGCACGCGTATCTGACCGGACAGCGCCGGGCCGAACTGCACGGTGTTCGGCCCCTTGACCACGGTCAGCACGTCATAGCTGTCGGGCTGCAGGTAGGAGGTCGCCGGGTCCATGCCGTGATTGCAGGCGGCATCGGCAACGGCGTCGTTCACGACGATGGGCAGGCGCGCGCCGCCGAGTCCGCGCAGGAAGGCGCTGCCGGCCGTGCCGCCGACCCGGCTGATGTTGAAGCCGGTGATGTCGCGCAGCAGCTCCGATGCATCGCTGTGCGAACGCGGCACTTCACGCAGGTCGACCACGGTGTCGGGCGCGCCATCGGAGCGCGTGGCGGTGATGCTGACCGTCGGCGCGACCGTCTGCGAAGCGGCAGCAGTCGACCACAGCAGCAGGCACAGGCCGCGCGCCCGCAGGGAAAGGTTGGATGTCATCGATATGGGTCGCTCTCCGGCACGCCGAATGGCGCTCCGGAGAGCGGCTTCTTGTCAGCTGCGTCGGGCCGCGCGGCGCGCCGCGAAAGCCGTCAGGCCGAGACCGCCCAGCAGCAGCGCCCAGGTCTGGGGCTCCGGTACCGGCGGGGGGCTCACTTCATGTTCGAACGCCACGGCGACGCGGATCTGGTTGCGCAACGGATCACCCATGCCGGGCATTGCGACGTGGTGATACATCGACCCGTTCAGGTTCAGCCAGAGGCTGTTTTCGTCATGCGAAAAATGCAGCGACGGCTCGAAGCCCTCGATCAGGTTGCCGCTCTGGCCACTGACGTAGCCGGTGTTGCTGATCGTGGCGGATTCGATCGGTTCGAGCACGTTGGCGGCGTCGAACACGCGAAAGCCGATGAATTCGGGCGAACCGAAATTCATGAAATCGATGCTGCCGGTGTAAGTGAAAGCCAGACCGCTGTCGAAGATGTCAACGCTCCACGAAGACGTACCGGCCGAATTGAGGCTGATCTTCGGTATTTCGACGGCATCGCTGACGCTGACCACGAAGGTCTGCAGTGCCTGGAAGCCCGCACCGAGTCCGAGGTCGAGACCGTACTGGACGGTGACGGCATGGTCTTCGAAACTGGCGTGAGCACTCGCGGCCGAAGGCGCGAATGCAGCGGCAACTGCGATGCCGGCGACGAAACTGCGTGAAAGTGCATTTCTCATGATGGGTATTCCTTTCGTTCGAATGTATGAGGCGGATCGGTCAGCCCGATCCGCGTGCTTGAACCGGCAGTGCGAATCAACTCAGATCAGCGTGGTGCGGCGGCGCGCGATCAGCCCGATCAGGCCGAGGCCGGCGAGCATCAGCGCCCAGCCTTCGGGCTCGGGCACGGCGGTGACCGACAGCGCTGCCGAAAAGCCGCGCTGCGCCGTACCGGCGTCGAAGTCGATATACGGGCTGGCATAGCGCGCGCCGCCCACGATCAGGCTGTAGCTGCCGGCGGCCAGCGTGAAGGTGGCCGAGACGGTGCCGTCTGCGCTGCCGTCGCCGGTGATGTCGATCACCTTGTCACCGTTGACGTCGACGCCAGCGCCATCCACGGCCTGACCGATATAGCCCAGCCGGGCCGACGCCCAGCCGGACGCGCCCACTTCGGCCAGCTTGTTGCCGAGCCAGAAATCGCCGCTGGCATTGAATGCGCCTTCACGCGTTCCGGTGATGCCGGCGCCGAGGTAGTTCGGATTCAGCGTGGGCAGGAAGCCCGGATGATTGGCGAGGTAGTCCGGATGGTCGCCGCCTTCGAAGGCCGCAGCAGGTGCCAGCCCGCTGTACAGCGAAAAGCCCGGAGTCAGGTCACCCAGGGCAATCAGCGTGTTGCCGCCGCTGAGGTAGTCGAAGCTCGATGCGCTGACCGTCAGCGTGACGACCGATGCTTCGGTGAGCGTGAACTTCGCCCAGCGCAGGCGGTGGCTGTCACCCCAGTCGGCGTCGGCGCCATCGGCCCAGCCGAAATCGGACGTGACGCGCTGGTTCGACAGCGTCCAGGTATTGCCCGCCTGCACGCCATTGGCGAGGAAGTCGCGCGTGCTGTAGCTGACATGGGCGAAGGCCGAAGCGGAAAACAGGCCGGCGAGCGCGGCCACGATGATTCTGTTCTTCATGAAAAGTACTCTCCTTGATGATTGCAGGTGCGCTGCGCAGTGCTGGCTTCAGCGCACGGAAGCGCACGACATCCATCCTCAGGCAGTAGCCGGAGGTCGGTGCCGGACGATTTGGCAGGTGAATCAGGAGAGCGGTGGTGGCGCGCGCGGCTGCCAGTGCGCACCGGTTTCGATCCGGTGCCCGGTATCGATGGCACGCGCGATCGGCGCGTCGGACTGACCGGATTCGGTGAGCGGAAATGGCAGCGGCGAGGGTGACAGCGCGAAAGCCGAGACGCACAGCGCGCAATGCTGTCCGTGCGACACCATGTTGTCCGGGCCGCCCCGGATGTCGCCGGCGTCCGCTGCAGACACGCTGCATATTTCGTCGAATGGCGTGGCGACGCGCAGGGCGCCACCCAGCGATGACATGACGAACTGCAGAACGAACGCGCACAGCAGCACCCACGCCAGCCTGAGCAGGCGTGCGGTGCGAGGTGGGCGCGCGTATCGGTGCATCGGCTCAGTGATGCGGACGGGCTTCCGCAGGCAGCAGGTCGAGAAGCGCCGCCGGCATCTTCACATCACGCATGCCCTGGCCTTCGGCGGGAATCTGCGACCAGTCGTTCGCGCCATGCTCGCACTGCTGCATCACCTTGAACCAGCGCCGTCCGGGCGCGTCCGGCAGCTTCATCATCAGCGCGAACTCGTCGTAGTGCGCATCGGCAAGCGGGCCACCGGTCCAACTGACTTCGACCACCGCCTCGCCGACCGGCTTGCCGTGATGCATCAGCGGCTGCGCCAGCTTTTCGGTGCGCACGACGACTGTCCAGCCAGGCTTCACCATGGGTTTCACGCTGGCCATCGGCTCGGGCAGACGTATCGTGATGGCGGTGGTCGGCGAGCCTTCGCAGCCGTGCCCGACGCGGAAGGTGCCCTTGTAGTAGCTGCCGGCAGGCGCCGTCTGCTGCTCCAGCACGACATGCGCCGCGGCCACGACCGGCAGACCGAGCAGCGCGAATGCCAGGCCGTTCAGATATCGATTCATGTCACATCTTCCATTCGATGCCGGCATAGACGGCGCGGCCGTCGCCCGGCAGATAGACATTGCGTGCCCCGGCTGCCAGCGCACTGAAGTCGCGCACGACACTGGTGGTCGCGGCATAGCGGCGGTCGGACAGGTTGCGGCCTTCGATGAACCACGAAAGCTGTTTGCCGACCTGCTGCTGGACGCGCAGGCCGAAGAGGGCGTAGTCGTCGGCGAATTCGGTATTGGCCATGTCGACCGCGTAGCGCTGCGGCGACCACTCGGTGCTGGCGGCGATCTTCAGCGGACCGCCGGGCGCCGCGTGGAAGCGGTAGCCCAGCTCGCCGCGGAACAGCGTGCGCGGCACACCGGGCAGCCGGTTGTCGCCGAACAGCGGGTCGTTGTCGAAGCGGAAGTCGTTGTACAGAAGCGCCTGGCGCCATTCGAAGCCGGCGCCGAAACGGCCGTCGGCCGCGAACTCGATGCCGCGATGGATCGCCTTCGGCACGTTCAGCGTGGTGCTGACCGGTGCGCCGCCCAGGTTGAGCGTGTAGGCCAGCAACTCGTCGGTCACCCGCGCGTGGTAGATCGCGACGTCGTAGCGCCCCCATGCGAATTCGCCGCGGCTGCCCGCTTCCCAGGTGGTCGCACGCTGTGCGCGCAGCGAGTCGATCACCGTCGCACCGCCGGTCAGCTCACCGAATGACGGCGGCTCGAAGCTGCGCGACACGTTGGCGAACACCTGCATCGAGGGCGACACGTCGTGGCGCACGCCGAGCTTCGGGCTCCAGCCGTCGAAGGTGCGCGCGAAGCTTTCGTCGCCGCCGGCGCAGGTCAGCGGTCCGCCGGCGAAACACAGGTCGCGGCTCTTGCGGCGCGCATGTGTGTATTGCGTGCCGACCACCGCCGTCCATGCCGGCGCGAAGGTGAGCTGGCTTTCGACGTAGCTTTCGAGATTGCGCGCGCTGGTATCGAGCTTGTTGGTGCGCCCGCCGCGACGGCCCGCGACGTTCACGAAGCGATCATCGTCGGTGTCGCCACGCGCCGCGCCGACACCGGCAACCAGACGATGCGGCAGACCGGCCAGCGTCGCTTCGGACACGACGCGCAGCTCGGCGCCGAAGTCCTTGCTACGCTGGTCGAGCACCTGGAAGATGGGGTGGAACAGGTCCTTGTCGGCGTAGTAGGCCGACAGTTCGACCCGCAGGCCGTCACCGGCCAGCCACACGGTGCGGTTCGACACGCGCCACAGGTCGATGTCGCGCTTCTGGTCGCCGGTGAGATTGCCCGGCGCCGCCTGGCGCGGATTGGCCTTGAGCTGCGCGCGCGTCAGATTGCCCGGCAGTTCCGAATCACTTTTCGCGGCCTGCATGAAGAAGCGGGTTTCCAGTGACGGGGCGATGCGCAGCCCGATATTGCCGACGACGCGCTGCGTGTCCTGCCGCGCATGATCGCGAAAGCCGTCCTGCGTGAAGCTGGACAGGCTGAGATAGCCATCGATGTCGCCGGCGACGAAGCCGGTGGCGAGCTGGCTGCGCAGATAGCCGAAGGCGCCGGTTTCCGCGCGCACGGTCAGGCGGGGTGCGTCGTGCCCGGTGGGTGATACGTAATTGATCGCACCGCCCAGGCTGCTCGCACCGTACTGCAGCGCATTGCCGCCGCGCCACACCTCGATGTAACGCGTGGCGAGCGGCTCCAGCACCTGGAAGTCGCCGCCGCCATCGGCCTGATTGATCGGCACACCGTCCTGCATCAGCTTGATCCCGCGCAGGTGGAAAGTGCGCTGCAGGCCGGAGCCGCGGATCGACAGGCGCGACTCTTCCGAACCAAAACGCGGCTGCACGAACACGCCCGCGCTGTAGCCGAGCGCGTCCTGCAAGGTCGACACGCGAGCATCGCGAAAGGATTCTGCATCGATCACGTTCGCACCGCCGGGCGTCAGCGCCATCGCGGCCCGGGCGGATTCGAGGTCGGCCAGCGTCGTGGACAGGATGCGCCGGGCCTCGATGCGCTGCTCCGGCAGCTGAACCGTGGTGTCGGACGCCATCGCAAGGCTGCTGACGGCAATGGCGAGGGGCGACAACGCGAACAGGCGCGCAGCGGCCACGAAGGTCGATTGCATGAAGGATGTTCCGTGATGCGGTCGCGCGACAGGGGCGCGACAAGGTCGGAAGACAGTGCGCGCGGCGGCAGGGCCGCGCGTCACCGGCAGATCAGGCGGGGATCAGGCGTGCCGGGGCGGCGCGCGCGGAGACGCCGCAAGCGGCGTGAAGGTCGGAAATTCGGGAGCGAGCCGCGCCGGTGGCGGCTCGGATTCTGCGTGGCGTGCGAACACCGCGTCGAAGGCGTGCACCGGCAGCGCGAAAGCGGTTTGCGCCATGCACCAGGGACAGTGCCCCGGTTTGACCGGTTGCGGCGTGCCATCCTCGGCCAGCGCCTGAACACCGAACACGGTGCAGATTTCCGTCATCGCGGTCGGGTCGACCGACTGCTGCCAGCGCATCAGCGTCGGCAGCAGTGCCTGCGCGCAGACCGCGAAGATCGCGATCAGCAGGGTCAGGCGGAAATTGGAGCGAGTGGCGTTCATCGGCGCGGATGGTAGCGCGCCTGTCGATCGACATGCAACACGGCGGACTGACGCGTGCCGGCTTGCGTTAACATGGCGCGTCGATTATCCAAGCGCCCGGCGCGGGCCGCGCCAGAAAGTCCCACTACTGATGATCCGAAAGTTGCTGCGCCGGATATTCCGGCGCCCCGAAGACCCCACCGGCCCGCATGCCAAGCGCCCGAGCGGCCCGGTCAGCATCCCGATTGCCCAGCACGGAATTTCGCGCGACGCACTGTTGCCGGCCGCGCGCCGGGTGTGCGACGGGCTGCAGGCCGAGGGCTATCAGGCCTATGTGGTGGGCGGTGCGGTACGCGACCTCATCGCCGGCATCGTGCCGAAAGACTTCGACGTCGCCACCAGCGCGACACCGGAACAGGTGACGGCGGTGTTCCGCCGGGCGCGCATGATCGGGCGCCGGTTCAAGATCGTGCATGTCATGTTCGGCCGCGACACGATCGAGGTGACCACGTTCCGCGGCGATTCCGAAGCGGTGACCGACGAACACGGTCGCATCCTGCACGACAACGTGTTCGGCACCATGGAAGAAGACGCGGCGCGGCGCGACTTCACGGTGAATGCGCTGTATTACGATCCGGCGACCGAAACCGTCATCGACTTCCACCACGGTGTGGCCGACCTCAAGCAGAAGACGCTGCGCATGATCGGCGAAGCGCCACGCCGCTATCGCGAAGACCCGATCCGCATGCTGCGCGCGGTGCGCCTCGCGGCCAAGCTCGGGCTGGTGATCGACCCGGACGCGCGCGATCCGATACGTTCGATGGCCAGCCTGCTCGAAAACGTACCGCCGGCGCGCCTGTTCGATGAAATGCTCAAGCTGCTCACCAGCGGTCACGCCGTGCGCTGTGTGCGCCAGCTGCGCGAGGATGGCCTGCATCACGGCCTGCTGCCGCTGCTCGACGTCATCCTCGAACAGCCGATGGGCGAGCGTTTCGTCATGCTGGCGCTGGAGCGCACCGACGAGCGGGTACGCGAAGGCAAATCGATCTCGCCCGGCTTCCTGTTCGCCACCCTGTTGTGGCACGAGGTGCTGGCCGACTGGGAAAAACGCAAGGCCGCCGGCGAATCGTCGATTCCGGCGATGTTCGAGGCGATGACCGTGGTGCTCGATCAGCAGGCGGAAAAGCTCGCCATCACGCGGCGCATCGCCACCGATATCAAGGACATCTGGTCGCTGCAGCCGCGCTTTGACGCGCGCGCCGGAAAGCGGCCATTCCGTCTGCTCGAACTGCCGCGCTACCGCGCTGCCTACGACTTCCTGCTGTTGCGCGCCGGCTCCGGCGAGGTGCCGCAGGAACTGGCCGACTGGTGGACCGCATTTGCCGACGCCGACGGCCCGACGCGGGAAGCCATGCTGAGGCCGGAAGAGGCGGTCAAGAAGCGTCGTCGCGTCCGTCGCAAGCCGAACGGCAGCAGCCAGGTCGCGCCTGAATGACGATGCCGCAGCTGCCTGTCTGGTTGCAGACCGGCGGTCTGCTCGTGCTGTCGAACATTTTCATGACCTTCGCCTGGTATGCCCACCTGCGCGACCTGAATCATCGGCCATGGTGGATTGCGGCACTGTTTTCATGGGGCATCGCGCTGTTCGAGTACCTGCTGCAGGTGCCGGCCAACCGCATCGGCCATACCCAGCTGACGCTCGGGCAGCTGAAAATCATGCAGGAAGTGATCACGCTGTCGGTGTTCGTGCCGTTCGCGATCTTCTACATGCACGAGCCGTTCAAGCTTGACTACCTGTGGGCCGCGCTGTGTATGCTGGGCGCGGTGTATTTCATCTTCCGCTGACCCGACCTTCCGACCGGAATACCGCACCGATGCTGGAAAAAGCACGCTACATCGTCGTCGAAGGGCCCATCGGCGTTGGCAAGACTTCGCTCGCCCGGCGCCTCGCCGAACACCTGCAGGCGCCGACGCTGTTCGAAAAGCCGGAAGAAAATCCCTTCCTCGGCCGCTTCTACCAGAACATGGAGCGCTACGCGCTGCAGACCCAGCTGTTCTTTCTGTTCCAGCGCATGGAACAGCTGCGGGAGGTGGCGCAGGACGACCTGTTTTCCGGCCGACTGGTGGCCGATTTCCTGATCGACAAGGACCCGTTGTTCGCGTCGATGAACCTGACCGATGACGAGTACGCGCTGTACCGGCAGATCTTCACCGCGCTGAAGCTGCAGGCGCCGGCGCCGGATCTGGTCATCTACCTGCAGGCCGACGCCGATACGCTGGCCGAACGGGTGCGCCGGCGCGGCATCGACGCCGAGCGGCGCATCAGCGAAAGCTACCTGGCTCGCGTGGTGGAGCGTTACGCGCGCTTCTTCTACCAGTACGATGCGAGTCCGCTGTTCATCGTCAATGCGGAGGAGCTCAATCCGGTCGACAACGATGACGATTTCGCGTTGCTGGTCGAACGACTGACCCAGATGCGCTCCTTCCGCGAATTTTTCGGATACGCCACATGACCTATGTCCGCGATACCGACCCGGCCCGCCGCCCGGTCACGCTGAATACCCTCGCCCGCATGCGCACCGCCGGCGAACCGATCGCCATGCTCACCTGCTACGACTCCACCTTCGCAGCGGTGTGCGACGCCGTCGGTGCCGACGTGCTGCTGGTCGGCGACTCGCTCGGCAATGTGCTGCAGGGCCACGACACGACTCTTCCGGTCACCATCGACGAGATGGCCTACCACACGGGCTGCGTGGCACGCGGACTGCGCAATGTCGAAGGTCGCGCCTTCCTGATCGGCGACATGCCGTTCGGCAGCTATCAGGAAAGCCGCGAGCAGGCGATGCGCAATGCCGTGAAGCTGCTGACGGCAGGCGCACAGATGGTGAAGCTGGAAGGCGGCGCGCACATGGTCGACACCGTGCGCTTCCTGGTCGAGCGCGGCGTGCCGGTATGCGCCCACCTCGGCCTGACGCCGCAGTCGGTGCATCAACTCGGCGGCTACCGCGCGCAGGGCGTGACCACCGAATCGGCCGAACGACTGAAGGCCGACGCCGCGCTGCTCGACGACGCCGGCGCCTCGATGCTGGTGATGGAAATGGTGCCGGCCCGGCTGGCGACGGAAGTCACGGCGGCGCGCCGCTTCATCACGATCGGCATCGGCGCCGGGCTGGACTGCCACGGCCAGGTGCTCGTGCTGCATGACGTGCTCGGCCTGTTCCCCGGCCGGCGCCCGCGTTTCGTGCGCAACTTCATGCCGGGCGCGGACGACGTGCAGGACGCGCTCGGCCGCTACATCGCCGCGGTCAAGGAGCGCAGCTTCCCCGGCCCCGAGCACGCCTACTGAGCACGCCTGCCGAGACCGCCTTCGCACTCCTCCTCGCCACGCCGGACCGCCATGCAGATACACCCGACGATAGACGGCCTGCGCGCCGCGCTTGACCCACTGCGCACGCAAGGCGCGCGCATTGCCTTCGTGCCCACGATGGGGAATCTCCACGAAGGCCACGCCTCGCTGATGCGGCAGGCCGGCACGCTGGCCGACATCGTCGTGGCCAGTGTGTTCGTCAATCGCCTGCAGTTCGCCCCGCACGAAGATTTCGATCGCTACCCGCGTACGCTGGATGCCGACTGCGCCCGCATGCAGGCGGCGGGCGTGGCGCACGTGTTCGCGCCATCCGAATCCGAGCTGTATCCGCAGCCGCAGACCCTGCGCGTCGTGCCCGACCCGGTGCTGGCCGACCTGCTCGAAGGCGCTTTCCGGCCAGGCTTCTTCACCGGCGTCGCCACCGTCGTCGCCAAGCTGTTCAACATCGTGCAGCCGCAGGTGGCGGTGTTCGGCAAGAAGGACTACCAGCAGCTCATGGTGATCCGCCAGCTGGTGCGCCAGATGGCGTTGCCGATCGCCATCGTGGGCGGTGAGACGCTGCGCGCCGACGACGGACTCGCGCTGTCGTCACGCAACGGCTATCTGTCGGCGGCCGAGCGCGCGCAATCGGTGCAACTGTACGAAGCGCTGTCGTCGGCGCGTGATGCACTGCGCGCCGGAGACCGGGAATTCGCCCGGATAGAGCATGACGCCTCATCGTTTCTTGAGGCCCGTGGCTGGTCTCCACAATATGTTGCAGTGCGACGACAAGCCGACCTACAATCGCCGTCCGCTCACGAATCCAGTCTGGTGATCGTGGCCGCCGCCCTGCTCGGGTCGACGCGCCTGATCGACAACCTGGAAGTGTAGGTCGCCACAATGCGCTCCGGAGTCCATGGACACCGGGCCGGTGGTGTTCCAGCAGCGCTCTGTTGTGCGTGCTGCGGCACGTGCAGTGGTTGAAACAGCGCGATATCGAAGGAGCGCCCATGCAACGCACCATGCTTCAGTCCAAGCTGCACCGTGTCACGACCACCCATTCCGAACTGCACTACGAAGGTTCGTGTGCGATCGACCAGAACCTGCTCGACGCGGCAGACATCCGCGAATATCAGGCGATCGATATCTACAACGTGACCAACGGCGAGCGCTTCTCGACGTATGCGATCAGCGCGGAACGCGGCACCGGCATCATTTCGGTCAATGGTGCGGCGGCCCGCAAGGCGGCAGCCGGTGACCTGCTGATCATTGCCTGTTTCGCGCAATACACCGAAGTCGAACTGGCCCGCTTCGAACCGAAGCTGGTGTACGTCGATGGCAAGAACCGCATCGTGAACCAGCGCGGGCACATTCCGGTTCAGATGGCCGGCTGAACCGCCGCCGGTCTGCAGCGACCTTCCGAGGCCCGCGTCACGCGGGCCTTTTCGCGTGCACCGATGTGAAACAATGCGGGCTTGTCCATCGACTGTCCCGCAATGAACCTGCACCTTCTGCGCATCTTCCACGCTGTCGGCGAGCACACCAGCTTTTCCCGCGCAGCCGAACATCTGGGCGTCAGCCAGCCGGCGGTCTCCAAGGCGCTGCGCGAGCTGGAAGACCAGCTCGACGTGGTGCTGATCGAACGTGGCGCGCGCGTGGTCTCGCTGACCGAAGCAGGCCAGGTGCTGTTCGAGTACGCGGTGGGCATCTTCGCGATGGAGCGCGAAGCGCTCGAAGCGCTGCAGGCCTATTCCGATCTGGAGCGTGGCCGCCTGCGTATCGGCGCCAGCATGACCGTGGCGGCCTACTGGCTGCCCGGCTACGTGGCCGACTTCGCCCAGGCGCATCCGGGCGTGTCGCTGAGCCTGACCAGCGCCAACACCCAGACCATTGCCGAAAGCCTGCTCGCCTGCGAGGTCGATATCGCGCTGGTGGAAGGCCCGGTCGAAGACGAGCGCATCGAATCACGCCCCTGGCGCGAAGAGGCGCTGTTGATCGTCGCGCCGCCCGACGGCCCGCTGGCGAAAGCCGGCGAGGTCACGGTCGAGGCGCTGTCGCAAGCCACATGGGTGGTGCGCGAACCCGGCTCAGGTACGCGCGAAGTCGTGAATCGCTGGCTGGACAAGCTGGGCATCCGCCCTGCCCGACTGATCGAAGCCGGCAGCACGGAAGCCGTCATCCAGACCGTGGCCGCCGGCGGCGGCGTTTCGATGGTGCCACGGGTCAGTTCGGCCGACCAGATCGCGCTCGGAAAGGTCGCCACCTTGACGCTGCCCGGCGTGCAGTTGAGCCGCCAGCTCTATCGCCTGCGCCTGCCACGCCGTCCGCTCAGCCCGGCTGCGCTGGCCTTCGAGGCGATGATCGCTACGGATTGAGGCCGATGCAGGCAGCAGGATTCAGGGTGCCGGGTGAAGCGCCAACAGCGTAATGTCCCTTGAATCTTTCGTCTGCGCTCAAGCCAGAGCCCGGCTGACGACCTCGGCGACGTCCGGCGACAGACCCGGCTGCGCGGCGATGCTTTCCAGCGCGGCTCGGGCATGCGCCTGGCGGCCGTCATCGAAGCGGCGCCAGCGGTCGAAGGCGCGCGCCACGCGCGAGGCGACCTGTGGGTTCACCGGGTCGAGCTCGCGGATGACGCCGGCTGCATAGCTGTAGCCCGAGCCATCCGCCGCATGGAAATGCAGCGGATTGGCGGCGCAGAAGGTGCGCACCAGCGCATACACCTTGTTCGGATTCTTCAGGTCGAATGCCTCATGCGCCATCAGTTCGCGCACGCGTGCCGTCGTGCCGACCGCCGGCGACGTCGCCTGCACAGTAAGCCACTTGTCCACCACCAGCGCTTCGTGCTTCCAGCGCGCAAGGAACTCGGCCAGCGCGATCTCGCGCAGCGGCGTTTCGCTGTGCGCCAGCAGGGTCAGCGCCGCGGACTGGTCGGTCATGTTGTCGGCGTCGCGGAACTGCGTGAGCGCGCGCAACTGCAGCGCCGGATCGTCCAGTTCCATCAGATAGCCCAGCGCAAGATTGCGCAGCGCACGCCGGCCCATCGCCGCGGCGTCGGGCACATACGGTCCGGTCACGGCAAGCGAATCGAGCAGCGCCTCGAACTGCGGGCGCAAGGCCTGCGCCAGCGTACGGCGGAACAGCCGGCGTACCCGGTGTGCGGCATCCGGATCGATCACCGTCATCTGGTCGCCGAGCCAGATTTCCGACGGCAGCGCCAGCGCCTCGGCGGCGAAGGCCGGATCGTGCTCCGCCTTGCCCAGGGTGGCGGTGAAGGCGTCGACGAACACCGCTGGCACCGCTGGCACCTCCGGCACGCCGCCCGACTGCACGGTCGCCACACCGGCGAGCATGAGCCTCGTGGCCAGCCGCTGGCCGGCTTCCCAGCGGTTGAACTCATCGCTGTCATGCGCCATCAGCGTGGCCAGCGTGCTGTCCGGGCAGTCGAACAGCAAGGTCACCGGCGCCGAGAAATTGCGCAGCAGCGACGGCAGCGGCGCTTGAGTCAGGCGATGCGTCGACAGGTCGAAGTCGAAGGTCTGCGACGTTTCGGTCAGGGACAGCACCGTCGTCGGCAGGATTTCGCGGCCATCCGGCGACAGCAGGCCGACGGCAACCGGAATGTGCAGCGGGCCCCGCTCGAGCGAAATGCCTTCCTGCGCCAGACGCTTCTCGTAGGCGGTGGGCGGATTGTCCTGGGCCAGAGTGAGGCGATAGCGGCCGGATGCGACATCGAAGTCGGCGGCGGCCTTCAGCGTCGGCGTGCCCGCCTGCTCGTACCAGCGACGGAATCGGGACAGATCGACGCCGCTCGCGTCCTGCATGGCCGATACGAAGGCGTCGCAGGTGACCGCCTGCCCGTCATGGCGCTCGAAATAAAGCTTCATGCCGCGCTGGAAACCGTCTTCGCCGAGCAGCGTGTGGATCATCCGCACCACCTCGGCCCCCTTCTCGTAGACCGTGGCGGTGTAGAAGTTGTTGATTTCCTCGTAGCTGGCCGGACGCACCGGGTGCGCCATCGGGCCGGCATCCTCCGGAAACTGCGCCGCGCGCAGGCCGCGTACCTCCTGGATGCGCTGCACGGCGCGCGAATACATGTCGGAGCCGTACTCCTGGTCGCGGAACACAGTCAGGCCTTCCTTCAGCGACAGCTGGAACCAGTCGCGGCAGGTCACGCGGTTGCCGGTCCAGTTGTGGAAATACTCGTGCGCGACCACGCGGTCGATGTTCATGTAATCGACATCCGTGGCGATGTCGGGCCGCGCCAGCACGTACTTCGTATTGAAGATGTTGAGACCCTTGTTTTCCATCGCGCCCATGTTGAAGTCGCCGACGGCGACGATCATGTAGCGGTCGAGATCCAGTTCGAGGCCGAAACGCTCCTCGTCCCAGCGCATCGACTTCTTCAGCGCGTGCATCGCGAAATCGCACTGGTCGAGCTTGCCCGGTTCGACATAGATCGCCAGATCGACCTCGCGCCCGGAGGCGGTCGTATAGCGGTCGTCCAGCCGGTCGAGTTTCGCAGCGACCATGGCGAACAGGTAGCACGGCTTGGGAAACGGATCGACCCAGCGCGCCCAGTGACGGCCTCCGGCCTCGTCGCCGCTGGCTTCCAGATTGCCGTTGGCCAGCAGATCGGGGAAACGTTCGCGGCTGGCATGCAGGGTCACCGTGTAGCGCGACATCACGTCGGGCCGATCCGGAAAATACGTGATGCGGCGGAAGCCTTCGGCTTCGCACTGCGTGAAGTAACCGTCCTTCGAGCGGAACAGGCCGGACAGCGTCGTATTGACGTCCGGCCGGATGCGCACCCGGGTGGTCAGCCGGCAACTGTCCGGCAGACCGGTCAGCACGAGCCGGCCGTCCTTCAGCAGGCTGACCGGGTTGTCCAGCGTGACGTCGTCAACGCGGACGTCGATCAACTCGAGCGCCTCGCCGTCGAGTTCCAGATCGGCCCGGGGTGCGTTTTCGTTGCGCCGCACAAGCATGACTGCGCCAACCATCGTGTCGCCGTTGTCGGTGATCGACACGTCAAGGTCGATGGTATCCACCCACCAGGCGGGCGCGCTGTAGTCACGCAGATGGATGGCGCGCGAAAAAGAGTTCTTCATTTGTTAACTTCCGTGTCGATAACAGCAAGGGCAGTCGTTCGAACACTGCCTTGAACAAGGGTTCGCAACGATTGAACATCGCGGCAAAGTCAGTCTGCATGCGGCTGAGCCGAAGATCCTGTGACCGGGCAAAAGGCGCTGACAGGGTTTTTGGCACTGAAGAAGCAGGCCGGGTTAACCCTTAGTCCGGGTGACCTAAGTTCTGAAGAATGACACATCGCAGCATTACCATCGAACCAACAACTCAAAAGGTATGCCATGGGTGCAATTTTGAACGAAGGCGCGTCGGCGTCGCGCCAACAGCGTGACGAGCCGGCTTTGCGCTCCGCGCGGGAAAACGCGGCATGGCCGAGATTTTCGGCCAATGCGTCGCGCCACTCCGAAATCGGGGCCAACGGTCAGCCCGTTGCAGCGGCAGGTCTGCGCAACTGGACAGCCGGCGAGCTGGCGGCCCTGTTGTGCGAAGTGCTCAAGCGTGAACATGCCGCGCTGGCAGCCTGCCACGGACAACGCGTCGAAACCGACTGGATTCCGCTCGCTCGTTCGCTCGCCATACGCCTGGCCGAGACGCCGGGCATGACGCTGGCGACCAGTCCGCTGAAAACCCGCTTCCTGCTGCGCGAACAGATCGGCGCCTGGCTGGTGCACAACGCGCTCGATGTCGATGCTGCACATTCCGTGTTGATCGCGCTGCCCGATACCTGGAACCCCGGTCGCGTGCTGTCCTATCTGTTCCGCCATGAAATTGCGCCGATGCACTACGTCACGGCATCGGTACGCAGCAACAACCAGCCCATCTCCGGCACCACCATGATCCGCGAAGAGCTCCGCGCCTGACGCCGGAATCGCCTCCCGCGACCATCCGCGGTCGCACTCCATGCACAGTCAGACAAAGGTGGTCGTGGCCGATAGCCGCGACCACCTTTTTTCTTGGGTTCGATGGAAGGCAGACAGCCTGATTTTGTGCTCCAACGTGTCTGCCGAGTATTCGCGTGACACAAAACAAAAAGGCCAGTTCCGGGGAACTGGCCTGTCTGCTTGATTCTACTGGTGCCGCTGGCCGGAATCGAACTGGCGACCTTCGCATTACGAATGCGCTGCTCTACCAACTGAGCTACAGCGGCGAAAAAGAGCGCGCATGTTAGCCGTTGGCACGACTCAAATCAATGAGAACCTGCACGCAACGGGGAAGAATGCACGGATCGGTGCAGCGGTCACACGGCAGCGGCTGACGGGCGCATGCGGACGACGATATCCATGCCATCGGCGACCATGCCCGGCGGCAGCGACGGCATGCCATCAACGCGCAGCACGTGCTGCGGAATGTCGGTCAGGCAGCCGGTCACGATGTCATAGAGGTGGTGGTGCGGCTCGGTGTTCGGATCGAAGAACACCTTGGTCGGGTCGACGATGACCTCGCGGATGAGCCCGGAATCACGCAGCAGCTTCAGCGTGTTGTAGACAGTTGCCTTCGAGGCTGACGAAGAGGTTTCGTTCACCATCCCAAGGATCTGGTCCGCCGAAAGATGCTCCATGCGGGAAAACAGTACGCAGGCGATGTCTACACGCGGCTGCGTCAGATTGACCCCGTGCTTGCGCAGCAGATCTATCGTTTGTTCGCGGTTCAACGTGGTTTTCATGGTTCCAGTATATGTAAGCGGGCCCGTCCGCGCCAATCAACAGGTCGGTCAGCCCTGCACCAGTTCTCTCGGAAGCGGAAAGTTCACGTTTTCCGGCGCGCCTTCG
Source organism: Methyloversatilis sp. (assembly GCF_030698125.1). Lineage (GTDB taxonomy): Bacteria > Pseudomonadota > Gammaproteobacteria > Burkholderiales > Rhodocyclaceae > Methyloversatilis. Next base: position 19,663 of record NZ_JAUYNV010000026.1, on the reverse strand, counting down.
AGCATGCGAACCGAGGCGGCGCCCAGTTCGCGCAAACGCGCCACCACTTCATCGACCAGCACTTCCGGTGCCGACGCCCCGGCGGTCACACCAATGCGCTTGAGACCGGCCAGCCAGGACGGATCGATCTGCGCCGCGTTGTCGATCAGATAGGCCGGCACGGCGAACTGTTCCGCGACCTCGCGCAAGCGATTCGAATTTGAGCTGTTCGGTGACCCGACGACCAGTACCAGTTCGCTGCGCGGTGCCATGAATTTCACAGCGTCCTGCCGGTTCTGCGTCGCGTAGCAGATATCGTCGCGCTTCGGACCGACGATGTCCGGGAAGCGGGCCCGCAGCGCCTCGACGATGACTTGCGCGTCGTCCACCGACAATGTGGTCTGCGTGACGTAGGCAAGCTTGCCGGCGTCCTTGACGTTCAGAAAGGCGACGTCCGCAGCGGTTTCGACCAGATACATGCCACCGTCCGTCTGACCCATCGTCCCTTCGACTTCAGGATGCCCCTTGTGCCCGATCATGACGATTTCACGGCCGGCATCCCGCATCTTGGCCACTTCAACGTGCACCTTGGTCACCAGCGGGCAGGTTGCGTCGAACACCCGCAGGCCGCGCGACGCCGCGTCGTGGCGCACCGCCCGCGGCACACCGTGTGCGCTGAAGATCAGCGTGGCGCCCTCGGGCACGAGTTCGAGGTCGTCGATGAAGATCGCGCCCTTGGCACGCAGGCTGTCGACCACAAACTTGTTGTGCACCACTTCGTGCCGCACGTAGATCGGCGCACCGTACTGCTCGAGCGCCCGCTCGACGATCGCAATCGCCCGCTCGACGCCGGCACAGAAGCCGCGCGGATTGGCCAGCAGTATTTCCATGTTTCCTCCGTCAGAGGATGCCGATGATCTGCACCTCGAAGCTTACTGCCCGCCCTGCCAGCGGATGATTGAAATCGATCAGCGCCGACTTGTCATCCACTTCCTTCACCAGGCCGGGAAACTTGTTGCCGTCTTCGCCCATGAATTCGACGATGGAATTCACCGCCAGTGCGACATCGTCCGGCAGGTCGGCGCGCGCAAAACGCTCGACCAGATCTTCCCTATGATCACCGAACACGTCGCCGGCTTCCAGTTCGAACACCTCGTGATCGCCGACCGCCAGGCCGACCAGGCAGATTTCGAGTGCCGGCGCCAGCTCGCCGCGCCCCAGCTGCAGGGTCGCAGGCCGGGAATCGAAGGTGCTCACGCGTACCACGGCCCTTTCGGTTTCCGGCACGGCCATGCGGTAATGCAGGGTCACCAGGCTGTCCGGTTTGATCTTGTCAGTCATGCTTGCTTCTCCGCACGGGCGGCGCGCGACACCAGCCAGAACTGATCGATCAGCATCAGTACGACACCCGCAGTGATGGCCGAATCGGCCACGTTGAACGCCGGGAAGCCGTGGCTCCCGGCATGAAAATACAGAAAATCGACGACCGCTCCCAGCACCACGCGGTCGATCAGGTTGCCGATGGCGCCACCCAGTATCAAGGCGAGCCCCAGCGGCAGCACGGTCTGGGTGACATGGCGGCGCATCAGCGCAATGAGCCAGATGGACACCGCCGACGTCAGCACGATGAAAAACCAGCGCTGCCAGCCGGAATGGTCGGCCAGAAAGCTGAATGCGGCGCCCGGGTTGTACACCAGCACCAGATCGAAGTAGGACGTCACGGACCAGCGCTGGCCGTAGGACAACCACCCCGTGATCAGGTATTTGGTCAGCTGATCCGCCCCCACGACAAACAGGGCGACGGCCAGCCAACCGGCAAAACGCGCAGTCATGGTGGTCAGGCGTGGCTGCGCATTTCCCCGTCGCCATGCAGATTGCTGTCGCAACGGCCGCACAGTTCGGGGTGCTCGGGGTTGCTGCCGACATCGGCGCGATAGTGCCAGCAGCGCCCGCACTTGACCTGCGCGCTCGCCACCGCGCTGACGCCCTGCTCCGCGTCCGATTCGACCTTGACCAGCGTCGCCCCGGAGGTGATGAGCACGAAGCGCAGATCGTCGCCCAGCGCCGCGAGATCGTCGTAGACCGCGCCAGCAGCGCGCACTTCGACTTCGGCCTGAAGCGAAGAACCGATGCCGCCTTCGGCACGCAGCGTTTCGAGCACACGCGCCGATTCTGCACGCAGTGCGCGGATGCGCCCCCAGCTCTCCATCAGGGCGGCTTCATCCGCCTGCATCGGCAGCGCATTCCACGTGGTCAGCATGACGCTGTCGAGATCTGCCGCGTACGGGCCGTTCTTGCCTGCTTCGGCCAGCACGGTCCAGATTTCTTCCGCCGTGAAAGGCATGATCGGAGCCATCAGGCGTACCAGGGTCTGCGTGATGTGCCACAGCGCACCCTGCGCCGAGCGGCGGGCATGCGAGCCGGGCGCTGTCGTGTAGAGCCGGTCCTTCAGGATGTCGAGGTAGAAGCCGCCAAGATCTTCCGAAGCAAAGTGCTGCAGCGCCTGCACGATCTTGTGGAATTCGAAGGCGAGGTAATCGTTGCCGACACGCTCCTGCAGGTCACGCGTCAGCGCCAGTGCGTAGCGGTCGATGGTCAGCCACTTGGCCACCGGCAGCTTGTGCGCAACCGGATCGTAGTCGGCGATGTTGGCCAGCAGGAAACGCACGGTATTGCGCAGCCGGCGGTACGTTTCCACCACGCGGTCGAGGATTTCCTTCGAGATCGACAATTCCCCCGAATAGTCGGCCGACGCGAGCCACAGACGGAGGATTTCCACGCCGAGCTTGTCACCGATTTCCTGCGGCTCGATGCCGTTGCCAGCCGACTTGCTCATCTTGTGGCCGCTGGCATCGACCGTGAAGCCGTGCGTCAGCAGCGCGCGATACGGCGCGTGGCCGTCCAGCGCACAACCGGTGAGCAGCGACGACTGGAACCAGCCGCGGTGCTGGTCGGAGCCTTCGAGGTAAAGGTCGGCGACCGGTCCCCCATCACCGCGCCGGCCGTCCGGGTGCGAGCCGCGCAGCACATGCCAGTGCGTGGTGCCGGAATCGAACCACACGTCGAGCGTGTCGGTCAGCTTGTCGTAATGCGCCGCGTCATCGCCCAGCAGCTCGGCCGGATCGAGGTTGAACCAGGCGTCGACACCGTCGCGTTCGACGCGCAGCGCCACCTGCTCCATCAGGTCCGGCGTGTCGGGGTGCAGTTGGCCGGTTTCCTTGTGCAGGAAGAACGGAATCGGCACCCCCCAGTTGCGCTGGCGCGAAATGCACCAGTCCGGGCGCTTGGCGATCATCGCCGCCAGACGTTCCTTGCCCCACTCCGGATAGAAAGCCGTGGCTTCGACCGCCGCCGCAGCGCATTCGCGCAGCGTGTACGACTCCGGCTGGCGGATGTCCATGCCGACGAAGAACTGCGCCGTCGCGCGGTAGATGATTGGCGTCTTGTGGCGCCAGCAGTGCATGTAGCTGTGCGTGATCTGTTCATGCGACAGCAGCGCACCCGCCTTGGCGATCGTGTCGACGATGACCGGATTGGCCTTCCAGATGTGCATGCCGCCGAACAGCGGCAGGGCATCGATGTAGACGCCGTTGGCCTGCACCGGACCGAATACCTCCTCGGTCGCCAGCCCGTGCGCCGTCCAGGTCTGGAAGTCTTCGACCCCGTAGGCCGGCGCGCAATGCACGATGCCGGTGCCCGCGTCCAGCGCGACATAACTGGCGAGCAGCACCGGCACATCGCGGACGTAGAACGGATGCTGGAACAGCAGATCCGCCAGTGCAGTGCCCTGCGCGGTGGCAACCACCTCGCCGTCGAGCTTGAAGCGAGCCAGACAGCTATCGACCAGATCGCGCGCGACGATCACGTGGCCGTTCGGCGTCCGCACCAGTGCGTAGGTGTGCTCGCCATTCACGTTCAGCGCCTGGTTGGCCGGAATCGTCCACGGCGTCGTGGTCCAGATCACGGCCTGCACCTTGCCGGCCGGCAGTGCGTCGAGTCCGAAGGCATCCGCCAGCATTTGACGGCAGGCGTCGGCGATCTGGAACCCCACATCGACCGCCGGGCTGCCCTTGTCCTGGTATTCGACTTCGGCTTCGGCCAGCGCCGAACCGCAGTCGAAGCACCAATTCACCGGCTTCAGGCCACGGTACACCCAGCCCTTCGTGACCATTTCCTTCAGCGCGCGGATTTCGCCCGCCTCGTTCTGGAAATCCATCGTGCGGTACGGGCGATCCCAGTCGGCCAGAACGCCCAGCCGCACGAAGCCCTTTTTCTGCAGCTCGACCTGATCGGCCGCGTAGGCGCGCGCCAGCTTGCGCACCTCGGCCGGCGGCAACGACTTGCCATGCTTCTTTTCGATCTGGTGTTCGATCGGCAGGCCGTGGCAGTCCCAGCCCGGAATGAAGGACGCGTCGAAACCATGCAGCGTCATCGAGCGGACGATGATGTCCTTCAGGATCTTGTTGACCGCGTGGCCGAGGTGGATGTCGCCATTGGCGTACGGCGGGCCGTCGTGCAGCACGAACTGCGGCCGGCCGGCCGACTGTTTGCGGATGCGCTGATACAGCTGACTGTCCTGCCACTGCTTCACCCAGCCAGGCTCGCGTTTCGGCAGGTCGCCACGCATCGGGAACGGCGTGTCGGGGAGGTTCAGCGTCGAGCGGTAATCAGCCATGTTCAGCCTTCAGAGAGTGTGTACAGCAAACCAGTGGCGGATATCGGCCACGTCCTTCGCGATCGCTTCGCGCAGTGCATCCAGTCCTTCATAGCGCATCTCGTCACGCATCTTGTGCCGGAAGCGCACCGACACGCGACGGTCGTACAGGTCGACAGTGCGGTCCAGCAGGTGGACCTCGCAAGTCGGTCGCAGGCCGTCGGCAATGGTCGGTCGCACACCCACGCTGGCCGCGCCCTGCGCACCCAGCAGACCGGCGCCGGTCACGGTGACCGCGAATATCCCGGACAGCGGCAGCGAACGCTGCCTGATCTGCACGTTAGCGGTCGGAAAACCGAGTTGGCGGCCAATTTGCTGCCCGTGCTCGACGCGTCCGCTGATTTCATAGGGGCGCCCGAGCAGTGCTTCGGCACGCACCAGATCACCGTGTTCCAGCGCTCCGCGCACCGCGGAACTGGACGCCCGCTCGCCATCGACCGATATCGTGGCCATGGTCGCCAGTGAAAAGCCGTGCTGCTGGCCGGCCGCGCGCAGGCGCTCGAAATCCCCTTCCCGACCCCGCCCGAAACGGAAGTCGTCGCCGATGATCAGGTGACGCACGCCAAGACCGCGCACCAGCAGGTCGTCGATGAAGGCCTGCGCGCTCAGTGCCGCAAACCGCGCATTGAAACGACACACGTACACCCTGTCCACCCCGGCTTCGGCAAACAGTTCGAGTTTCTCGCGCAGGCTGGTCAGCCGGGTCGGCCGTCGCTCGTGCGTGAAAAACTCGCGCGGATGCGGCTCGAACGTCATCACCGCTGCCGGCAGACGATCTTCGCGCGCACGCGTGACGAGCTGAGCGAGCAGGGCCTGATGGCCCAGATGCACGCCGTCGAAGTTACCGATGGTCAGGACGACCGGCGCATCGGCCGCAGAAGGGATTGCGCGAAAGACCTGCACGGATTGAAAAGCGCCCGAAAAATCGCGCGATTATAGCTTGGCGCTTGTTGGTGCCGGGAGGGGGACTCGAACCCCCACACCTTGCGGCGGCGGATTTTGAATCCGCTGCGTCTACCGATTCCGCCATCCCGGCAGGGAAGAGCGGCGGATTATGCGTGTCCGGCCGGTCGCTGCGCAAGCCTGACGGACGCTACAATCGCGGGCTTTGCCTTTCAGGTCGACCCTGTGCCGCTTTCCGTGCCCACCCTGTCCGACTTCGATTACGACCTGCCCGACGACCTGATCGCCCAGGCTCCGCTGCCCGAGCGCAGCGCCAGTCGCCTGCTGGTCGTCGGGCCGGCGTCGCTGACCGACAGCCGCATCCGCGAGTTGCCCCGGTGGCTGGAGCCGGGCGACCTGCTGGTGTTCAACGACACCCGCGTGATGCATGCCCGGCTGTACGGAACGAAAGACAGCGGCGGCCGCATCGAAGTGCTGATCGAACGGCTGACCGGCGAATACGAAGCCCTGGCGCAAGTCCGCGCCAGCAAGACGCCGCGTGCCGGCAGCCGCCTGCGCATGGAAGATGCCTTTGACTTCGAGGTGCTCGGACGTGACGGCGAATTCTTCCGTCTGCGCAGCCTGGGAGAGACACCGCTGACCGCACTGCTGGAACGCCACGGGCGATTGCCCTTGCCACCCTACATCGAGCGCGCCGCCGCCGATGCGGACGAACAGCGCTATCAAACCGTCTACGCACGGGAAACCGGTTCGGTGGCGGCACCCACTGCGGGCCTGCATTTCGACGATGCGCTGCTTGACGCGGTCGCCGCGTGCGGCGTGCGGCGTGCCCATGTCACGCTGCACGTCGGCGCCGGCACCTTCCAGCCGGTACGCACCGACAATCTGGCGGAACACCGCATGCACAGCGAACAGTTCCAGTTGTCGGCCGACACTGCACAGGCCATCGCCGACACGAAATCGGCCGGCGGACGCGTGATCGCGGTCGGCACCACCAGCCTGCGCTGCCTCGAATCGGCGGCCGCCGCCTGCGCGCCCGGGCCGCTCGCCGCCTGCAGCGGTGACACCCGCCTGTTCATCACGCCGGGCTTCGAATTCCGCGTCATCGATGGACTGCTGACCAATTTCCACCTGCCGAAGTCAACCTTGCTGATGCTGGTGTCGGCACTGGCCGGGCGGCAGCGTGTCCGCGCCGCGTATGCGCACGCGGTGGCACAGCGCTACCGCTTCTTCAGCTACGGTGACGCGATGTTCATTCCGGCGCGCATGAAGGACCACGATGAAGTTTGATCTGCACGCGCGCGACGGCCTCGCCCGGCGCGGCCGCCTGACCCTCGCCCACGGCACGGTCGACACACCCGTGTTCATGCCGGTCGGCACCTACGGCACGGTCAAGGGCATGGACCCGGCGGAGCTGAAGGACATGGGCGCGAAAATCGTGCTCGGCAACACCTTCCACCTGTGGCTGCGCCCGGGCACCGAGGTCATCCGAAAGCACGGCGGGCTGCACCGTTTCATGGGATGGGACCGGCCGATACTGACCGACTCCGGGGGATTCCAGGTCTTTTCGCTCGACGCACTGCGCAAGATCAGCGAGGACGGGGTGCGCTTCGCCAGCCCGATCAATGGCGACAAGCTGCTGCTGACGCCGGAAGAGTCGATGCGCATCCAGCACGACCTGAATTCCGACGTGGTGATGATTTTCGACGAGTGCACGCCCTACCCGGCCGATCTCGATCAGGCGGCGGCGTCGATGCGGCTCAGCCTGCGCTGGGCGCAGCGATCGCGCGACGCACACGACGCGCTGGGCAACGACAACGCGCTGTTCGGCATCGTCCAGGGCGGCATGCATGAAACGCTGCGCGACGAGTCGCTGGCCGCGCTCGAGAGCATCGGCTTCGACGGCTACGCCATCGGCGGGCTGTCGGTCGGCGAGCCCAAGGACGACATGCAGCGCATCCTCGCGCACACCGCGCCGAAACTGCCCGAGCATGCACCGCACTACCTGATGGGCGTGGGCACGCCGGAGGACCTGATCAATGCGATCGCGCACGGCATCGACATGTTCGACTGCGTCATGCCCACCCGCAATGCGCGCAATGGCTGGCTGTTCACGCGCTACGGCGACATCAAGCTGAAGAACGCGCGCTACAAGGACGACACGGGGCCGGTGGACCCGTCCTGCGAGTGCCACACGTGCACCCACTACACACGTGCCTATCTGCACCACCTGCACCGCTGCAACGAAATGCTGGGCGCACGGCTGAATACGCTGCACAACCTGCACTTCTACCAGCAGTTCACACGCGAGGCGCGCGAAGCGATCGAAACCGGCCGTTACGCGCCTTGGTCCGCCGCCTTCCTCGCCGACCGGCAGCGCGGAGTGTGAGCAAATCTGTCGGCCCGGGACGGTCCGGGCCCGGCTGATATACTCGCGCGCTTTACCATTCGCGCAAACGGAGTCCAACGTGTTCATTTCCCCCGCTTACGCTCAGGCTGCAGGCGCCGCCGACCCCACCGGTGGCCTGATGGGACTGCTGCCCATCCTGCTGATGTTCGTCGTTCTGTGGTTCCTGATGATCCGCCCGCAGATGAAGCGCGCAAAGGAACACAAGGCGCTGATCGAAGCGCTGGCCAAGGGCGACGAAGTGGTCACCCAGGGCGGCATGGCCGGCCGCATCACCAAGGTCGGCGACAACTTCATCAGCGTCGAGCTGGCGCCGAACGTCGAAGTCGCCGTGCAGCGGCAGGCGATCGCCACGGTGCTGCCCAAGGGCACGCTGAAGGCACTTTGATCCCGTGCTGATCCGTCCGGCTGCGGCCGGCGGCAGACCTGCCGGCCTTCCACTCCTCATTCAGAATCCGCAATGAACCGCTATCCGATCTGGAAAAACGCGCTGGTGATCGTGGCGCTGATACTCGGCCTGGTCTATACACTGCCGAACTTCTTCGGCGAGGCGCCGGCCGTGCAGGTATCGACCGCGCGCACCGGCGTGCAGATCGACGCTGCCCTGATGACGCAGGTCGAATCGACGCTGAAGGACGCATCCATTGCACACACGGGTCTGACGCTGGACACCACCGGCGTGCGCGTGCGCCTGGCCGACACCGACACCCAGCTGAAAACTCGCGACGTGCTTGAACGGGCGCTCAATCCGGATCCGGCCGACGGCAAGTACGTGGTGGCGCTGAACCTGCTGTCGAAGTCACCGGACTGGCTGCGTTCGGTCGGCGCACTGCCGATGTATCTCGGCCTCGACCTGCGCGGCGGCGTGCACTTCCTGCTGCAGGTCGACATGCAGGGCGCAATCGTGAAGCGGCTGGATTCGATGTCATCCGACCTGCGCACCCAGCTGCGCGAAAAGAACATCCGCCACGGCGGCATTTCGCGTGAGGGCAACACCATCGTTCTGCGCTTCCGCGACGCGGTCGGTCGCGATGCCGCGCGCAGCGCAGCCGAAAAGGCGCTGCCCGAAATGGTGTGGACGCCGGGACAATCCGGTGCCGACTATCTGTACACCGGTCGCATGAGCGAACTGGCCGAGACGGACCTGCGTGAATCGGCCATCAAGCAGAACATCCTGACGCTGCAGAAGCGCGTGAACGAACTGGGCGTGGCCGAACCCATCATCCAGCAGCAAGGCGCCGACCGCATCGTCGTGCAGTTGCCCGGCGTGCAGGACGTGGCCAAGGCAAAGGACCTGATCGGCCGCACCGCCACGCTGGAAGTGAGGCTGGTCGATCAGGAGGCGATGACCAGCGGCAACATGGAAGGGCTGGAGGTCTATCCGGAAAATTCGCGCAGCGGCGGCGTTTCGAACGTGCCGGTGAAGAAGCAGGTCATCCTGACCGGCGAACGCTTCGAAACCGCCCAGGCCTCGTTCGACGATTCGAACCGCCCGGCCGTGGCAGTGAAGCTCGACGCGACCGGCGGCCGCATCATGCGCACGGTCACGCGCGAAAACCTGAAGAAACTGATGGTCATCCTGCTGTTCGAAAAGGGCCGCGGCGAGGCGATTTCGGTTGCCACCATCCAGGGCGAATTCGGCGACCGCTTCCAGATCACCGGCCAGTTCTCGCCGCAGGAAACGAACACGCTGGCCATCCTGATCCGCTCGGGCGCACTGGCGGCACCGATGGAAATCATCGAAGAACGGGTCATCGGCCCCTCGCTCGGCGCCGAGAACATCGAAAAGGGTTTCGATTCGACGCTGTGGGGCTTCGTGGCGATCGCCGTGTTCATGATCTTCTATTACGCGGTGTTCGGCTTCATCTCGACCACGGCGCTGGCGGCCAACCTGCTGTTCCTGATTGCGCTGCTGTCACTGCTGCAGGCCACGCTGACGCTGCCGGGTATCGCCGCCATCGCGCTGACGCTGGGCATGGCGATCGACGCCAACGTGCTGATCAACGAGCGCATCCGCGAAGAGCTGCGCAACGGCGTCACGCCGCAGGCGGCGATCGCCGCCGGCTACGAGCGCGCCTGGGCAACCATTCTCGATTCGAACATCACGACGCTGATCGCCGGCATCGCGCTGCTCGTTTTCGGGTCCGGACCGGTGCGCGGCTTTGCCGTCGTGCACTGCCTGGGCATCCTGACTTCGATGTTCAGCGCCGTCGTCGTGTCACGCGCCATCGTCAACATGGTGTACGGGCGCGCCCGCAAGCTGGAAAAAGTGTCGATCGGCACCGTGTGGAAACCGGGCGCCAACCTCTGAGCCGCCACCAAGGAAATCTGAACAGTCATGGAATTCTTCCGCATCCGGCGCGACATCCCCTTCATGCGCAAGGCGCTGGTGTTCAACGTCATTTCGTTCATCACCTTCCTGCTGGCCGTGTTCTTCCTGGCCACGCGCGGCCTGCATCTGTCGGTGGAATTCACCGGCGGCACCCTGATGGAAATTTCGTACAGCGAAGCCGCCGACCTGCAGGGCGTGCGCAAGGCACTGACCGACAGTGGCTTCAGCGAACCGCAGGTGCAGAATTTCGGCACAGCACGCGACGTGCTGATCCGGCTGCCGCTGGTCAAGGACGTCGATTCCGCCAAGGTCAGCCAGCAGGTGATCGCTACGCTCAGCGCAGGCGACGGTCCGAAGCCTGAATTGCGACGTGTCGAATACGTCGGCCCGCAGATCGGCAAGGAACTGGCCGAAGACGGCGCGCTGGCGCTGATGTTCGTCATCTGCGGCATCATGGCGTACTTGGCCATGCGCTTCGAATGGCGCTACGCCGTATCGGCCATCATCGCCAACCTGCATGACGTAGTGATCATCCTCGGGTTCTTCGCCGCCTTCCAGTGGGAGTTCTCGCTGCCTGTGCTGGCGGCCGTGCTGGCCGTGCTGGGCTATTCGGTGAACGAGTCGGTGGTCGTGTTCGACCGCGTTCGCGAGGTGTTCCGCAATGCCCGCAAGCGCACGCTGTCAGTCGCCGAAGTCATGGACAACGCGATCACCAGCACGATCTCGCGCACCATCATCACGCACGGTTCGACCCAGATGATGGTGCTGTCGATGCTGTTGTTCGGCGGCGAAGCGCTGCACTACTTCGCGGTCGCGCTGACCATCGGCATCTGTTTCGGCATCTACTCGTCGGTGCTGGTCGCCTGCCCGCTGGCCATGTGGCTGGGTGTCAAGCGCGAACAGCTGATCAAGCCGCCGAAGCGCAAGGACGAAGCGGTAGTCTGAATCGCCTCCCGGCCGCTTGAAAAGCGCGGTTGGTGCGTACGGTGCGCGGTCTCGTGAGGGGTCGCCACCTCGTCCGCCATCAAGCACTGCTGTCTTGATTCGACAACCGCGCTGGGGAATGGATGCGGGAGCACATACGCATTCGGGCCCGCGTTGAATGAGCACCTTCCGCATGAGCGGCGAATCAACGCCCGCCGGACATCACTGTCCTTTCCGGCGGATGACGGCCCGCAGTGAACCTGATCTTGAACATGTTGGGCGGCGCGGCGCTCGTGCCGACGTACGGTGCTGAGCTGTTGGGCATCGCTGCGCTCACCCCAACCTACGGGGTGCCGCCCGGTGGGCGGCGCGGCGCTCGTGCTGACGTACGGTGCTGCGCTGTTGGGCATCGCTGCGCTCACCCCAACCTGCGGGGTGCCGCCCGGTGGGCGGCGCGGCGTTCGTGCCGACGTACGGTGCTGCGCTGTTGGGCATCGCTGCGCCCACCCCAACCTGCGGGTGCCGCCCGGTGGGCGGCGCGGCGCTCGTGCCGACGTACGGTGCTGAGCTGTTGGGCATCGCTGCGCTCACCCCAACCTACGGGGTGCCGCCCGGTGGGCGGCGCGGCGTTCGCGCCGACGTACGGTGCTGCGCTGTTGGACATCGCTGCGCTCACCCCAACCTGCGGGTGCCGCCCGGTGGGCGGCGCGGCGTTCGTGCTGACGTACGGTGCTGAGCTGTTGGGCATCGCTGCGCTCACCCCAACCTACGGGGTGTCGCCGTGGGCATCGCGGCGCTCGCACATGCGTCGCTGCGCTCGAGGCGGGCTCCGGAGGTGCGTCAAGTAGGTTGGGGTGAGCGCAGCGATGCCCAACAACTGACCCAAATCCACGTGACTGCACCGGCGGATGAATGCCATCCGCTGCACCCCGCCGAAAGAACCGCTCAGGGCTGTGCGAACACCTGCTTCACGCGCAAGGTCTGATCGCCCTCGACCAGCACGATCAGCCGGTCGATGTTCGGGTGCTTGCCCGGATTGGCGCGCGCATCGACCGTGTGCTCGCCATACAGGTCCAGCCCCTGCTTCGATGCATCCGGCGTGATCGCGCCATGCAACTGCGCGAGGTGGTTGTACACCGCCAGCGACCCCGCCTGGCCGGGCTTGTTTTCGATTGTCGCGACCACTTCTCCGGCGGCATCGATCAACTGCAGCGCCGCCAGATGCGACACGCCGGGCAGGGTTTTGAGGGTTGCGGCAAAACTCATGATGTTCCTCAGATAGCGGCAGCCAGACGGGCCGCGTCGCCGATGTAGCTGGCGGGCGTCAGCGCAAGCAGGCGTTCGCGCTCCGCCGCCGGAATATCGAGACCGCCGATGAACGTCTGCAGCGCTTCGCGCGTGATGCCCCGACCACGCGTCAGCTCCTTCAGCTGTTCGTACGGGTTGGCCACACCGTAGCGGCGCATCACGGTCTGCACCGGCTCGGCCAGCACTTCCCAGCAGGCGTCGAGATCGGCGGCCAGCGTATCGGGCTCGGCTACCAGCTTGCCCAGCCCGCGCGCCAGCGAATCCAGCGCCAGCACGGTGTAGCCGAAGGCCACGCCCATATTGCGCAGCACGGTCGAATCGGTCAGATCGCGCTGCATGCGCGACACCGGCAGCTTGTCCGACAAATGACGCAGTAGCGCATTGGCCAGCCCCAGATTGCCTTCGGCGTTCTCGAAGTCGATCGGATTCACCTTGTGCGGCATGGTCGAACTGCCGATCTCGCCGGCCTTCAGCTTCTGGCGGAAGTAGCCGAGCGAGATGTACATCCAGAAGTCGCGCGCCGCGTCGAGCAGGATGACGTTGGCGCGGGACATGGCGTCGAACAGTTCGGCCATCGCGTCGTGCGGCTCGATCTGGATCGTGTACGGATTGAATTCCAGCCCGAACGATTCGATGAACACGCGGTTGAACTGCGACCAGTCGACGTCCGGATAAGCCGACAGGTGGGCGTTGTAGTTGCCGACTGCGCCATTGAACTTGGCGGTCAGGCTGACCGCGGCGACGCGCGTGCGGGCGCGCATCAGGCGCGCGGCGATGTTCGCCATTTCCTTGCCCAGCGTGGTCGGGCTGGCCGGCTGGCCGTGCGTGCGCGACAGCATCGGCAACGCGGCGAATTCGTGTGCCATGGCGCGCAACGACGCGATCACGCCATCGAGCGCCGGCAGCAGCGTGTCGGCGCGCGCCTCGTTGAGCATCAGTGCATGCGACACGTTGTTGATGTCTTCCGACGTGCAGGCGAAGTGGATGAATTCGGATACACCGGTCACTTCGGCGTTGTTCGCCAGCCGGTCCTTCAGCCAGTACTCCATCGCCTTCACGTCATGATTGGTGCGCGCCTCGATCGCCTTGATCGCGGCGGCGTCCTCGACGCTGAAATCGCGTACGACGGCGTCCAGTTCGTCCAGTGTCGCCTGCGAGAAGGCGGCGACTTCGCCGATCTGCGCATCCGCAGCCAGTGCGCGCAGCCACGCGATTTCGACGCGTACGCGGTTGCGGATCAGGCCGAACTCACTGAAATGACCTCGCAAGGGATCGAGTTTGGCGGCGTAACGACCGTCCAGCGGCGACAGCGCGGTGAGGGTGTGGGCACTCATGAAGAACCTGCGGGAAGGAAGGAATGGAAGGCCACGGAGTAGATCTGCCCGGGCAGCGCGGCGCGAATTTTATCATGCACCGCACGAGGACCCCGCCTTGCGGGAACGGCCCGGACGCTATACTCGGGTGATCTTCCATCGGTGCTGTCCATGAAACTCGTCGGTTCCTACACCAGTCCTTATGTGCGCAAGGCGCGCGTGGTGCTTGCAGAAAAGAAGATCGACTGCGAATTCGTGCTCGACTCGCCCTGGCTCGAAGGCACGGGCGTCCCGGATGTGAACCCGCTGGGCAAGATTCCGGTGCTGGTGCTTGATGACGACACCTGTCTGTTCGATTCGCGCGTGATCGTCGAGTACCTCGACGGCGTGGCGCCGAACAACAAGCTGCTGCCGTCCACCGCCCGCGAACGCGCGCTGGTCAAGCGCTGGGAGGCGCTGGCCGACGGCATGACGGATGCTGCGGTGGCCATCGTGCTGGAAGTGCGCCGGATGGTCAGCGAACAGAACGCGAGCTGGATTTCACGCCAGCGCAGCAAGATTGATCGCGCACTGAACACGCTGGCGGCCGACCTGGGCGATGGCGCGTGGTGCCATGGCAACAGCATTTCGCTGGCCGACATCGCGGTGGGTTCGGCGCTCGGCTATCTGGACTTCCGCTTTCCGGAACTGGACTGGCGCGAGCGTCACGCGAATCTGGCCAGGCTGCAGGAAAAACTGATGCAGCGCCCGTCACTCGCCGAAACCGTACCGGTCGAATAAGGCAGAGGCAAAGGCAAGCGCCAAGCAGGCCACTACGAACCGCTCAGGCCGCTTTGCCGGCAGCGGTGATGACACCGCCGCCCAGACAGACCCGGCTCTCGTAGACCACCACACTCTGGCCCGGCGTCACCGCCCACTGCGCTTCGGCGAACGCGATGTCGCAGCGCGAATCATCGACCGCGTCGATGCTGCACGGCGCATCTGCCTGCCGGTAACGGGTCTTTGCCGCATACACCCAGTGCGTGTGCGGCAGATCGCCCGACACCCATGACAGGTCGCCCGCCACCAGCCGTCCGGACAGCAGTGCCGGGTGATCATGGCCGCGCACCACGTACAGCACGTTGCTGGCCATGTCCTTGCGCACCGCGTACCACGCGTCGTGCTCACCGGCGTCGTCCGCCATGCCCTTGAGTCCGCCGATGCCCAGCCCCTTGCGCTGACCGATCGTGTGATACATCAGGCCTTCGTGGCGGCCGAGCACGCGGTCGGTATCAAGATCGCGGATGTCGCCCGGCGTGACCGGCAGGTAACGCTGCAGGAATTCGCGGAACGGCCGCTCGCCGACGAAACAGATGCCGGTCGAATCCTTCTTGCCTGCATTGGCCAGCCCCGCGTCGGCTGCGATGCGGCGCACGTCGCGCTTGGGCAGGTGACCAACCGGGAACAGCGTGCGCGACAGCTGCGCCTGGTTGAGCCGGTGCAGGAAATAGCTCTGGTCCTTGTTGCCGTCCTCGCCCTTGAGCAGCTGGAAGCGGCCCTGGAACTCGCGCACCTGGGCGTAATGCCCAGTGGCGATGCGGTTCGCGCCGAGCTGCATGGCGTGGTCGAGAAAGGCGCTGAACTTGATTTCGGCGTTGCACAGCACATCGGGGTTGGGTGTGCGGCCGGCCTGGTATTCGCGCAGGAAACTCGAAAACACGCGGTCCTTGTACTCGGCCGAAAAATTGACCACTTCAAGGTCCATGCCGATCACGTCGGCCGCCGACACGGCGTCGATCAGATCCTGCCGGGTCGAACAGTACTCGTCGGTGTCGTCGTCCTCCCAGTTCTTCATGAACAGGCCGACCACCTTGTAGCCGGCGCGCTTGAGCAGCAGCGCCGACACCGACGAATCGACGCCGCCCGACATGCCCACGACCACGGTTTCACCCGGTTCGGCCGTTGTTTCAGCGCCGTGCATTCCAGTCATCCGGATATCCCCCATTCTTCCAGTGTTCCATGTCCATCACGACCGGCGGTTCGCCGTGGTCGCGAAACCAGGTATCGACCGCGTACCGTCGGCCGCTTTCGGTGTCTTCGATCACCGCGGTGAAGTGCTGCATGATGACCCAGCTGGTGCGCCGCGCGATCTCCAGCACCCGATGGTGACGCAGCGCGCCCGCTTCCTGCAGCAGTTCGAGCATGACGGTGGTGGTGTGCGCGTGATCAATGCAGTCCATGCGCCCGTCGGCGCCCAGATCAAGGTAGTCGCCGGCACGGTCGGCGCCGATCGGCGACTGCTCGCCGGCCCAGCGGTACATGCGCGCGATCACCCACTCCAGCTGCGCGCGTTCGCCAGCGGCATCGCTCGCCTTGAGCATTTCACCGACCAGCACGGCGCGCTGTTCGGGCGCAAGACTGACCGTCTGCACGACAAGGCAGCCGTAGTTGTAGCAGATGTCGAATTCGAGGCCCTGCGCCATGCCCGGCGCCGCCTGAACCTGCAGCGCACTGCACAGCAGCACACCCGCCAGCACTCGCCGCATCAGGAAAAGTGCCGTACGACCGCCAGTGGCAGGCGCACGTCGGCCAGCCAGTCCTGGACGCACGCCCACACCAGCGGGCTGCGATGGCGCTCGCGACTCGCTTCGATCTCTTCGGGCGTCATCCAGAAGGCGCGCACGATGCCGTCGTCCAGCGCGCGGCCGGCGATCTGCTCGCCGCTTTCGCCGGAAAACGCAAAGCGCAGGTAGGTGACTTCGCCGTCGGGCCGGCGCCACTGATAGACACCGACCAGCGCCTGCGGCACGAAAGGATGAGCGGTTTCCTCCATCGCTTCGCGGGCACACGCCTCGACCAGCGACTCGCCCTCTTCCAGATGACCGGCCGGCTGGTTCAGCATCAGCCCCTTCGACGTTTCCTCTTCCACCATCAGGAAGCGGCCCCGGTACTCCATCAGGGCGGCCACCGTGACATTGGGCTTCCATATGCGTTCGCTCATCGGTGGATTTTAACGCGAGCCGCTGCGATGACCGTCGCCGTACTGCGCGCATCAGCTAAAATCGCGCGCTTATCGCAATCCTCTGGAGTGTTTCTCATGTCGATGGCCGACCGCGACGGTTTTATCTGGTACGACGGCAAGATGGTGCCCTGGCGCGAGGCCACCACGCACGTACTGACCCACTCGCTGCATTACGGTCTGGCCGTCTTCGAGGGTGTGCGCGCCTACCACACCGAAATCGGTACCGCGATCTACCGCCTGAAGGAACACACCGACCGGCTGTTCAACTCGGCGCACATCTACATGATGAAGATGCCGTACAGCCGCGAGGAAATCATGGAAGCGCAGCTTGAAGTGGTGCGCGCCAACAAGCTGGAATCCTGCTACATCCGGCCGATCGCCTTCTTCGGCTCGGAAAAGATGGGGATTTCCACGCGCGGCGCCTCGGTGCATGTGTCGATCGCCGCCTGGCCCTGGGGCGCCTACCTGGGCGAGGACGGCCTGAAGAAGGGCATCCGGGTCAAAACCTCGTCCTTCTCGCGCCACCACGTCAATGTATCGATGTGCCGCGCCAAGTACTCGGGTACGTACGCCAATTCCATCCTCGCCAACATGGAAGCGACCGACCTCGGCTACGACGAGGCACTGCTGCTCGACGTCGATGGCTTCGTCGCCGAAGGTGCGGGCGAAAACCTGTTCGTGGTGAAGGACGACAAGATCTACGAACCGGAAATCGCCTCGGCACTGGTTGGCATCACACGCGCGTCGGTGATCGAGATCGCCGCCGAATTCGGTTATCAGGTGGTGTCGAAACGACTGACCCGCGACGACATCTACACCGCCGACGAAGCTTTCTTCACCGGCACCGCCGCCGAAGTGACACCGATCCGCGAACTCGACAACCGCGTCATCGGCAGCGGCACGCGCGGTCCGGTCACCGAGAAAATCCAGGCGCGCTTCTTCGACATCGTCAATGGCCGCGCGCCCGAGTACCACCGCTGGCTGACCAAGATCTGAACCGGGAGCACATCTGCCATGAACCAAGCCGTGAGTGATTCCAGCCGCGACCGCGCGCGCGACGTCGAAGTGGGTGCGAGCGATCTGCCGCTGCACTGTCCGCTGCCCGGCGCACCGCTGTGGGCGCGTCATCCGCGTGTTTTCCTCGACGTGACCAGGACCGGCGAGACCGCCTGCCCTTACTGCGGCACACGCTACCGCTACAACGGCCCGGCGCCCGCCGGCCACTGACCCCCCGCCCATGGAAATGCCCCGCAAGGTTTTTTTCGCGACGCCTCAGGAAGCCGAAGCGGCCTTTTACGAAGCACGCGCGCGGGGCGACATCGAAGCCATGATGGCGGTGTGGGGCGACGAGGACGACATCATCTGCGCGCTCGCCGGCTGCCCGCGCGCCAGCGGCTATGAAAAGGTGCGCGACGCCTGGCGGCGCGTGTTCGCCGGTACCCGGGTCGATGTACAGGTGATCAACGCGCAGATCATGCAGGGCGTGCTGCAGTCCATCCACAGCCTGAACGAACAGTGCAGCGCTGCGGGTGACCGCGCGTCGCGCCCGCTGCTCATCGTGACCAACGTCTATCTGCGAGGTCCGCTCGGCTGGCACATGGTGCTGCACCACGCTTCCGCCGCGCCGGCAGCACAGGAGACGGCGGGCCCGCCGAAAATCCTCCACTGAGCGTGTCGCCGCCCCGCTTTCGCCCCGCGCACTGGCTGCCCGGCGGCCATGCGCAGACCATCTGGCCCCGCTTCATCCTGCCACCGCTGCCGGCGCTGGCACGCGAGCGCATCGACACACCCGACGGCGACTTCATCGATCTGGACTGGTTGCCGCGGCGTGCGCGGCAACCGCTGGTGATGCTGCTGCACGGGCTGGAAGGCAGTTCGGAAAGCCACTACGCACGGGCGCTGATGCGTACCGTCGATGCGCGCGGCTGGAACGGCGTGGTCGTACATGCGCGAGGCTGTTCCGGCGAACCGAACCGGCTGGTGCGTGCCTATCATTCGGGCGACAGTGCCGAACTGGACTGGCTGCTGCCGCGTGTCGTGCCGCGCATGCAGGGACAGCCGGTGCATGCGGTCGGCGTGTCGCTCGGCGGCAATGTGCTGTGCAAGTGGCTGGGTGAGCAGGGCCACGGCGCATCGCGGTGGCTGCGCAGCGCGGCATCGGTCTGCGCACCGGTCGATCTGGGTGCCGCCGGCCGGGCGCTTGACCAGGGTTTCAACCGCATCTACACGCAGTATTTCCTGCGCACGATGAAGCCGCGTGCGTTGCACAAGGCCGCGTTGTTTCCAGGCGTGCTCGATGCCGCAGCGATCGCCGCCAGCGCGTCGATCAAGGCCTTCGACGACGCCGTCACCTCGCAACTGCACGGCTTCCGCGATGCCGACGACTACTGGACGCGCTGCTCGGCGCGCCCGCTGCTGCGCGAGGTGCGCGTGCCGCTTCTGCTGCTGCAGGCGCTGAACGACCCGATGGTGCCCGACTGGTCGCTGGCCACGCCGCAGATGCTGTCGTCAGACGTACTGCCCGAATACACCGCGCAGGGGGGTCACGTCGGCTACGTGAGCGGTGCACCGAAAGGTCATCTCGACTGGCTGCCGCAACGGCTGCTGCACTTCTTCGAGCACGGACGCTGACCGGATCGCATGCAGGGGCGGAGCGGGGGTTTCGGCGAGCACGGCTCGCCGCCCGTGGAGCCGGTCGGCCATGCAGGGCCGACCGTGGGACGGCTCCTGCGAAAACCGCGACGGCCTCGCAACGGGTGACGTTTTTCGTAGGAGCGGACCC
>NZ_JAUYNV010000020.1 GCF_030698125.1 Methyloversatilis sp. | reverse complement strand
GGATGACGCCCTGCGCGCCGAAGCCGCGCACGAAGTCGTCGCTGACGTCGGCCGGGTGGATTTCGCAATACACGTGCGCTTCGCGTACACGGCGTGCGATGAGCTGGGTGACCTGGGAGCCGAAATCGAGGATGAGGATCTTGTTGTGCATGGGGGATTCAGGAGTCAGGGGACAGGGGCTGGGGACTAGGGTGAGTCCGCGAGGCGCGACGAGAGGGAGGCTTGCAGACCTCTGATCTTCCGGCCGAGTTCATCGGCGTCCTTCAGCGTGACGTTCATTCGTTGCGCATCCACGTAATCAAGGCGATGCGAGAGAAGGAGCTGGGTTTCGATCTCGGCAAGAGAGCCGGCTGCGATCGACAGAAAACGCAGGAAATCACGCGTGGAGCTTCTTGCATGGCCTTCGGCGATATTCGAAGGAACCGACACAGCGGCGCGTCGCAACTGGCTCACCAGTGCGAAGCGCTCGCCCTCGAGGAAACTCCGGCTCAGGGCATAGACAGCAAGGGCGAGATCCATTGCTCGTTGCCAGACCAGCAAATCGCGATAGCTGCGCACCTCGCTCATCCAGCCCCGGCCCCTCCAGCCCCTGGCCCCTGTTCCCCAGCCTCTCACTCAACGTGATAGTTCGGCGCTTCCTTGGTGATCTGCACGTCGTGCACATGCGACTCGCGGATGCCGGCCGACGTGATTTCGACGAACTGCGCGGTGCTGCGCATCTGGTCCACCGTCGAGCAGCCGCAATAACCCATCGACGCGCGCAGGCCGCCCATCAGCTGGGTGATCACATTGACCACCGGGCCCTTGTACGGCACGCGGCCTTCGACACCTTCGGGCACCAGCTTGTCGGCATTCGACGCCGGATCCTGGAAGTAGCGGTCTGCGGCGCCCTGCTGCATCGCGCCCAGCGAACCCATGCCGCGGTAGGACTTGTACGAGCGGCCCTGGAACAGTTCGATCTCGCCCGGCGCCTCTTCGGTGCCGGCCAGCAGGCCGCCCAGCATGACGGCGTTGGCGCCAGCGGCGACGGCCTTGGCGATGTCGCCCGAAAAACGGATGCCGCCATCGGCGATCATCGGCACGTCGGTCGAGGCGAGCGCGGTCGCGACGTTGTCGATGGCGGTGATTTGCGGCACGCCGACACCGGCCACGATGCGCGTGGTGCAGATCGACCCGGGGCCGATGCCGACCTTGACGCCGTCGGCACCGGCATCAACCAGTGCGCGGGCCGCGTCGGCCGTCGCGATGTTGCCGCCGATCACATCTATCTGCGGGAAGCTGCGCTTGACCCAGCGCACGCGGTCGAGCACGCCCTGCGAGTGGCCATGCGCGGTATCGACCACGATCACGTCGACGCCGGCTTCGGCCAGCGCCGCTGCGCGGTCTTCGGTGCCTTCGCCGACACCGATGGCCGCGCCGACGCGCAGCCGGCCATGCGGGTCTTTCGCGGCCAGCGGGTGTTCGGTCGCCTTCAGCATGTCCTTGACCGTGATCAGGCCGCGCAGCGTGTCGTTTTCGCCGAGCACCAGCACGCGCTCCAGGCGGTTGCGGTGCATGAGCGTGCGCGCTTCGTCGAGCGAGGCGCCTTCATGCACGAAGATGAGCCGCTCGCGCGGCGTCATGATGCGCGCCACCGGCTGGTCGAGATTGGTTTCGAAACGCAGGTCGCGGTTGGTCACGATGCCGACCACGCGCGGGCCGTCGAGCACCGGGAAGCCGGAAATGCGGTGACTGCGTGTCAACCCGAGCAGCTCGCGAACCGTCATGTCCGGAGAGATGGTGATCGGATCCTTCAACACGCCGGCTTCGAACCGTTTCACTTTCGACACTTCAGCGGCCTGCATCTTGGCCGTCATGTTCTTGTGAATGATGGCGAGACCGCCTTCCTGCGCCAGCGCGATCGCAAGACGTGCTTCGCTGACGGTGTCCATTGCGGCGGACAACAGGGGGATATTGACGTGGATATTGCGGGATATACGGGTACTGAGGCTTACATCGCGTGGCAGAACACTCGAATGTGCCGGCACGAGCAGCACATCATCGAAGGTCAGCGCCTTCTGGATAACACGCATGACTACTTTCCAATCTGTCAAAAACGTATTATACGCCGCTCGACGCAGCTGGCTGCAGCAGGCACGGAAGCGATCGCTGCTGTACCTTCACTCATTCAGGGCAGGAGTTTCTGACGTGCATCTTCACTTAACGCTTATCGCTCTGGCGTGTCTGCCGCTGGTCGCGACCGCCCAGGTGTATCAATACAAGGACGCCAACGGAAACCCGGTTTTCTCGGACAGTCCGCCGCCCGGGGCAAAAGCCATCCGCAAGGACATCAAGGTCGCGCCGCGC
Source organism: Methyloversatilis sp. (assembly GCF_030698125.1). GTDB lineage: Bacteria > Pseudomonadota > Gammaproteobacteria > Burkholderiales > Rhodocyclaceae > Methyloversatilis. The sequence goes on along the minus strand of NZ_JAUYNV010000020.1, from coordinate 34,864 downwards.
GCCGCTGACGCACCGAACACCGACCTGCAGGAAAAGATGCAGGGCTTCCAGCAGCGACGTGAAGCGGCAGCGACCGAAGAAGCCAAGGCGACCAAGGACAAGGCCGAAAAGGAAAAGGCCGACGCCAACTGCACGCGCGCGCGCAACAAGCTGGCGGCGCTGCAGTCCGGCCAACGCATCGTGCGCTACAACGCGCAGGGCGAACGTGAATTCATCGACGACGCGACGCGGGCGACGGAAACGACCGACGCGCAGCAGTCGGTGTCGGAGTGGTGCAAGTAGCGTTACGGTTCGTACGCGGTGCAGAAGGCGAAGCTCAGGCAGCCGGTTCCGCCTCTGCGCCCCGCTCGCCACCCCCCTTCTTCAGCACCTTGCCTTCGGCTGCACGCTGACGGCGCACCTCCTTCGGATCGGCGATCAAGGCGCGGTAGATTTCCACCCGGTCACGATCGCGCAGCATCTGATCGGTCTTGACCAGCTTGGCGAACACGCCCAGCTTGTTGCGCGCAAGATCAATGTCCGGATACTTCTGCAGCAGGCCGGATGCTTCGACTGCCTGCACGGCGGTGGCACCTTCGGGCAATTCGATGGTCACGATGTCCTGCCGCTCGGGCAAGGCGTAGACGACCTGGACGCGGATGCTTGCACTCACGTCAGGCCACCTTGCCGTAAATGCGGTCTGCCTGCTTCACGAAGGCCTCGACGAAGGTGTTGGCAATATGGCTGAACACCGGGCCGACCACCTTTTCGATCAGGCGGCTGGAAAACTCGTAGCGCAGGTTGAATTCGATCTTGCACGCCCTATCTCCGAGTTGCGTGAAGGCCCAGGTGCCGTCGAGCGACTTGAACGGCCCTTCGACCAGCCGTATGGTCATGCTGTGCGGAAAGGCCTTGGCGTTGGCGGTCGCGAAATGCGCCTTCACGCCGTGGTAGTTGATGTCGATACGCGCACGCGTCAGCGTGTCGGTGCGCTCAATGACTTCACTGCCGCCGCACCAGGGCAGGAACCCGGGGTAATGCTCGACGCCGTCGACCAGCCTGAACATCTGTTCCGCGCTGCGCTCGATGAGCACGGTTTTTCGGACTTCGGCCATGTCTTCAGAAGGTAAAATCGCAATTCTAGCTGCGCATCGACCTCTCGCGCAGCCTCTCGTTCAAGCCACTGCAGCAATTCCCCCGGTCAACGGTTACCCGACATGAGCATCGCCGAGAACAAGAAAGCGTTTCACGACTACTTCATCGAAGAACGCTTCGAGGCCGGACTGGTGCTGGAAGGCTGGGAGGTAAAGGCCATCCGCGCCGGCCGCACCCAGCTGAAGGAAGCCTACGTCGTGCTGAAGGGCGAAGAGGTATTCGTGATCGGCATGCATGTGTCGCCGCTGCTGTCCGCCTCGACCCATATCCATCCGGACGCGACGCGCAGCCGCAAGCTGTTGCTGCACGCCGAACAGATCAGCAAGCTGATCGGCTCGGTCGAGCGCGCCGGCTATACGCTGGTGCCGCTCAACCTGCATTACACCCGGGGCCGCATCAAGCTGGAAATCGGTTTGGCCAAGGGCAAGAAGCAGTTCGACAAGCGCGAAACCGAGAAGGAACGCGACTGGGAACGCGAAAAGGCGCGCCTGATGCGCTCGCGGGTGTGACACCCACCGTGCGGGTGCGCCTGTTCGGTGGCAGGCTGATCCGCACGTAGGCTTCAGCGCCCCGGTGCCGTAGCAGCCTGATGTCGCCGCAGCTGAGCCAGCCGGGCTGAAGCACGCAGCGGTGCTAAAGTCCGCCGATCCGTTGAACCTGAAAAGAACACGCCATGAGCCGCGACAGCATTGCCCACATCGGTCTGGGCAGCAATCTCGCCGATCCGGAAGCGCAGGTGCTGGCCGCCTTCGATGAAATCGCCGCCACGCCCGGCATCACGCTGGAGCGTCGCTCGTCGCTGTACCGTACGGCGCCGATCGGCTACGACAACCAGCCCGACTTCATCAACGCCATTGCGCGCGTGCGCACCACGCTCGAACCGCAGGCGCTGCTCGACGCACTGCTCGACATCGAACGCACACACGGTCGTGTGCGCGAGTTCCTGAACGCGCCGCGCACCCTCGATCTGGACGTGCTGCTGTACGACGACCGGCAGATCAGCACCGACACGCTGAACGTGCCGCATCCGCGCGCCCACCTGCGTGCTTTCGTGCTGCTGCCGCTGCTGGAAGTATCGCCCGACCTGGAGATTCCGGGGCTGGGTGCGGCAAGCGCCTTTCTGGCCCACTGTCAGGACCAGCCGATATCGCGCATTGCCGACGCGATGATGGTGCGCCTTGCCGTCGGCAGCGTGGTGCCCACGCCCGCCGAGGGGGTCTGACCTCAGAACCCCTGCCGGAACACCCGCTGCGCCCAGATCAGGGCCGACAGCGTCTTGGCATCCGTCAGTTCGCCGCGCCAGACGGCCGACATCGCGGCTTCCAGCGACAGCGGAATCACTTCGAGGAACTCGCCCGCATCAAGATTGGCGCCGACATGGCGCAGACCGCGCGCGAGGAAGATTTCTATCCGTTCGTCCGAGTAGCCGATGCACGGATGCGTCGTACCCAGATGCGTCCATTGGTCGGCCTCATGGCCGGTTTCTTCGCGCAGTTCACGCACGGCGGTCTGCTCGGGCGGCTCGCCCGGATCAATCTTGCCGGCGGGAAATTCGATGAAAGTGCGCCGCGGGCCGTAGCGGAACTGGCGTTCGAACAACATGTTGCCGTCCGGCAGCACTGCGACGATCACCACGGCCCCGGGATGGCGGATGTATTCGCGCACCGCCTGCGTGCCATCCGGCAGCGCCACCCGATCCTGATAAACCTTCAGCAGCACGCCGTCGTAAACCTGACGGCTGTCCACCGTGGTTTCGATCAGGGGATCTTTCATTACTTCAGTGTCTGCCCCAGTGCAGAGGCGCACAGCGACAGCAGCGACTGCGGCATCAGGCCGATCAGTGCAATCGCCAGTGCATTGACCGACAGCAGCGCACGCATTTCGGTCGATGCCACGATGGGTGCTTCATCCTGCGGCGCGTCGAAATACATCAGCTTGACGACCCGCAGGTAGAAGTAGGCGCCGATCAGCGACATCATCACTGCGAACACGGCGACGTAAAGATAACCCGCGGCAACGACCGCCTGCAGCACGGCCAGTTTGGCGAAGAAGCCGATGAAGAACGGGATGCCGGCCATCGAGAACATGACCATCATCATCACCGCGGCGAACCACGGGCTGCGCTTGTTCAGCCCCTTCAGGTCGTCCAGTTCCTCGGCTTCGACCCCGGCACGGGTCAGCAGCAGCAGCACGCCGAATGCGGCGGCGCTCATCAGCACATAGGCGATGGTGTAGAACATCGCGCTGCCGAAGGCGTACGACAGGTGGATGTCGCCGGACGCGCGCAGCTCGATGACGCCGCTGACCAGACCGAGCAGCATGAAGCCCATGTGCGAAATGGTCGAATAGGCCAGCATGCGCTTCAGATTGGTCTGTGCGATGGCGACGATGTTGCCGAGCGCGATCGACAGCACCGCCAGCAGCATCAGCATCTGCTGCCATTCATCGGCCAGCGTCGGCAGACCGTCGACCAGCAGGCGGATCGCCATCGCGAAGCCGGCCAGCTTCGGTGCCGAGCCGATCAGCAGCGTGATCGGCGTCGGCGCGCCGTGATAGACGTCGGGGATCCACATGTGGAACGGCACGGCGCCGATCTTGAACGCGAGGCCGGCGACCAGGAACACGAGGCCGAAGCGCAGCACTTCCATATTGGTGGTCGGATCTGACAGCTTGCGCGCGATGGCCGAAATTTCGAGCGTGCCGGTCGCGCCATACACCATCGACATGCCGTACAGCAGCAAGCCGGACGCCAGTGCGCCAAGCACGAAATACTTCATCGCCGCTTCGGTCGAACGCGCCGAGTCGCGGTCAAGCGCCACCAGTGCGTACAGCGCGAGCGACAGCAGTTCCAGGCCAAGATAGAGCGTCAGGAAGTGATTGGCGGAAATCATCACCTGCATGCCCAGCGTGGCGAACAGCACGAGCAGGTAGTACTCGCCGCGCTCCATGCCGCGCACTTCGAGGTAGCCGCGGCTGTAGATGACGACTGCGAACACCGTCAGATACAGGCAGCTCTTCAGTACGTCGGACAGGCGGTCGTCGACGAACATGCCGCTGAAGGTGAGCGTCGTGTCAGGCCCGGCCGTTGCGACCTGGATGACGAAGGCGCCGACCAGCGTGCTCAGCGTGAGGATGTAGGGCAGCCAGTTCTGGCGCTCGGACTTGAACAGGTCGGCGAGCAGCACGACGCAGGCCATCACCAGCACGAAGATTTCGGCCGATGCGGGATAGAGGTCAGGCAGTGGGAAGTTCATTCTGTGTGTCCGTCAGAGCTTGCCAACGGCAACGTGTCCCAGCAGCTGGTTCACGGTCGCGTGCATGATTTCAATCACCGGTTGCGGCCAGATGCCCATGGCCAGGGTGCATGCGGCAAGAACGCCGAGGATCAGCATTTCGCGGGCGTTGATGTCTTTCAGTTCGGCAACATGGCTGTTGGCGACCGCGCCGAAGATGACGCGCTTGTACATCCACAGCGTGTAGGCCGCGCCGAGGATCAGCGTGGTCGCAGCGGCGAAACCGGTCCAGAAATTGAACTGCAGCGCGCCGAGCACGACCATGAATTCGCCGACGAAACCGGACGTCGCCGGCAGCCCGGCGTTGGCCATCGCAAACAGCAGGAAGAAGGCCGCGAACTTCGGCATGGTGTTCACCACGCCGCCGTAGTCACCGATGTTGCGGGTGTGCATGCGGTCGTACAGCACGCCGATGCACAGGAACATCGCAGCCGACACGAAGCCGTGCGAAATCATCTGTACCAGCGCGCCTTCGACACCGAGCGGATTGAAGATGAAAAAGCCCAGGGTGACGAAGCCCATGTGCGAAATCGACGAATACGCGACCAGCTTCTTCATGTCGGTCTGCGCCAGCGCGACCAGCCCGATGTAGATCACCGCAATCAGTGACAGGCCGATGACGATGGGGGCGAAGTGGGTCGCGGCATCCGGAACGATGGGCAGCGAGAAGCGCAGGAAACCGTAGGCACCGAGCTTCAGACCGATCGCCGCCAGCACCGCCGAACCGCCGGTCGGTGCTTCGACGTGGGCGTCCGGCAGCCAGGTGTGCACCGGCCACATCGGAACCTTCACCGCAAAGCTCGCGAAGAAGGCCCAGAAGATCAGCGACTGCGCCGCCATCGCCAGCGGCTCGCGGTGCCAGTCGAGGATGCCGAAGCTGCCGCTCTTGTGGAACAGGTAGAGCAGTGCGATCAGCATCAGCAGCGAGCCAAGCAGCGTGTAGAGGAAAAACTTGAACGCGGCATAGACGCGGTTCTTGCCGCCCCAGATGCCGATCACCAGGTAGAGCGGAATCAGCGACGACTCGAAGAAGACATAGAACAGGATGCCGTCGAGCGACGCGAAGATGCCGTTCAGCAGGCCCGACATGATCAGGAAGGCCGCGTTGTATTGCGACACCTTCGTTTCGATCACCTGCCAGCCGGCCATGATCACGAGCAACGTGATGAAGCTGTTCAGGATGACGAAAGGCATCGAAATGCCATCGACGCCAAGGTGGTAGTTGATGTTGTAGTCGTGCACCCACGGCATCAGCTCGACGAACTGCATCGATGCACTCGATGAGTCGAAGCCGGTGTAGAGCGGAATCGTGATCAGGAAGCCGAAGATCGCGGTCACGAGTGCGATCAGCTTCGAGAACGCGACGTTGCGGCCATCGCCGCTGGCCAGCACCAGCAGGCCGCCGGCAATCGGCAACCAGATGGCGAGACTGAGAAGGGGAATATCGGTCATTTCTTTATTTGTCTGGCTTGCTCAACGACCGGTCCGGCCCGCTGTGCAGAAGCACTCCCTTGAATCACACGCAGCAGGCGGCAGCTGCACCGCCCGCACCCCATCACTTGAAGCCCAGCCTCCACAGCAGCAACAGGCAGACGCCGATCACCATTGCAAAAGCGTAGCGGTAGATGTAACCGGTCTGGATACCGCGCGCCAGGCGCGCAAACGCGCCGACGGCCGAAGCCGACCCATTGACCAGCACGCCGTCGATCACTGCGCGATCACCGGCTGACCACAGACCACGGCCGAGCGCACGCGCGCCGCCGGCAAACACCACTTCGTTGAACTTGTCGAAGTAGTACTTGTTTTCGAGCAGCGTGTTGATCGGGCGGAAGATCGGCGCGACGCGACCCGGCAGCGACGGCATCGCGATGTACATGACCCAGGCCAGCACCACGCCACCCAGCGCCAGCCAGAACGGCAGCGCGGTCACGCCATGCAGTGCCATGCCGGTCGCGGTCGTGAAATGCTTGCCCAGTTCGGCCAGCGTGTCGTGCTGCGGCAGCACTTCGACGACGCCAGCGAACCAGTCACCGAACAGCATGGGCTGCACCGTCCAGAAACCGATGCCGACCGACGGGATCGCCAGCAGCACGAGCGGCAGCCACACCACCCAGGGTGACTCGTGCGGCTTTTCGCCAGGCGCCAGACCGTGATGTTCGTCGGCGTGGTCGTCGTCATGAACTGCGTGGTCGTCACCATGAGCCGCGTGGGCGTGGTCATCGTGTGCCGCGTGAGCCGCCTTCGCGTCGTGTGCAGGTGCATCGTGATGGTCGTGGTGCGCCTTGCCGAAATTCTCCGGACCGTGGAACACGCGGAAGTACATCCGGAACGAATAGAAGGCGGTCACGAACACACCGGCGACGACGCAGAAGTAGGCGTAGCCCGCGCCGGGGATGGTCGAGAAATGCACCGCCTCGATGATCGAATCCTTCGAGTAGAAGCCGGACAGGAAGGGCACGCCGATCAGCGCGAGCGAACCGAGCAGCGACGTGAACCAGGTGATCGGCATGTACTTCCACAGACCACCCATGTTGCGCATGTCCTGATCGTGGTGCATGCCCATGATGACCGAGCCGGCGCCGAGGAACAGCAGCGCCTTGAAGAAGGCGTGCGTCATCAGGTGGAACACCGCCGCCGAGTAGGCCGACACGCCCAGCGCCACCGTCATGTAGCCGAGCTGCGACAGTGTCGAGTAGGCGACGACGCGCTTGATGTCGTTCTGGATAATGCCGAGGAAGCCCATGAACAGCGCCGTCGTCGCGCCGATCACCAGCACGAAGGACAGTGCGGTCTCGGACAGCTCGAACAGCGGCGACATGCGGGTCACCATGAAGATGCCTGCCGTCACCATCGTCGCTGCGTGGATCAGCGCGGAAATCGGCGTCGGACCTTCCATCGAATCCGGCAGCCAGACGTGCAGCGGCACCTGGGCCGACTTGCCCATCGCGCCGATGAACAGGCAGATGCACACCGCGGTCAGCAGCGGCCAGTCCGTGCCGGCCACCGTCATCGCGACCAGTTCCTCGCGCTTGGCGAACACTTCGGCGTAATTGAGCGTGCCGGCATACGCGGCGATCAGGCCGATGCCCAGCAGGAAGCCGAAGTCGCCGACGCGGTTGACCAGGAAGGCCTTCAGGTTGGCGTAGATCGCGGTCGGGCGCTTGAACCAGAAACCGATCAGCAGATAGGACACCAGGCCGACCGCCTCCCAGCCGAAGAACAGCTGCACGAAGTTGTTGCTCATGACGAGCATCAGCATCGAGAAGGTGAACAGCGAAATGTAGGAGAAGAAACGGTTGTAGCCGGGGTCTTCCGCCATGTAGCCGATGGTGTAGAGGTGCACCATCAGCGATACGAAATTGACGACCAGCATCATCATCACGGTGAGCTTGTCGATCTGGAAACCGATTTCCATCGTCAGCGCAGTTTCGCCGAATCCGCTGGTCGCCCAGGTGTAGAGCGCGCCGTTGAAGCTGTTGCCGGCCTGCACGTCCTGGAAGATGACCCACGACGCGACCAGCGACACGGCGACGCCGAGGATGGTGACGCTGTGCGCCACCCAGCGCGGAATGACGCGGCAGAACAGGCCGGCGATGATCGCGCCGATCAGCGGTGCCAGCGGGACGAGCAGATAGAGCTTTTGCATCGAGGTCATGTCGCTCAACCTTTCAGGCTGTCGAGATCATCGACGTGGATGGTGTTCAGGTTGCGGAACAGCACCACGAGGATGGCCAGCCCGATCGCGGATTCCGCGGCGGCTACGGTGAGGATGAAGAAAACGAAGATCTGGCCGGACGGGTCGCCCAAGTAATGCGAGAAGGCGACGAAATTCATGTTCACCGCCAGCAGCATCAGTTCGATCGCCATCAGCAGCACGATGAGGTTTTTCCGGTTCAGGAAGATGCCGACGACGCTGATCGCGAACAGCAGCGCGCCGAGCACGAGGAAGTGGGACAGCGATAGGGAGAGCAGTGATGTCATGTCGTGCGCTTCTTGTCTCAGTCTTTTTCGGCCGGCATCGACACCAGGCGTACGCGGTCTTCGCGACGCACCGCGATCTGCTTCGCCGGGTCCTGGAACTTGGTGTCCTTGCGCTTGCGCATCGTCAGCGCGATGGCGGCAATGATGGCCACCAGCAGGATGACTGCTGCCAGCTCGAACGGATACACGTACTCGGTGTAGATCAGGCGGCCCAGTTCCTTGGTGTTGCTGTAGTCGGCCGCCGGTGCTTCCGGCGCCGGCGCACCGGCCGCCGAGAAGTAGCGCGCACCGAGCACGGCCACCATTTCGGCCAGCATCAGGCCGGCAACGATCAGGCCGGGCACCAGATTTGCCCAGAAGCCTTCGCGCAGACGCTCGATGTTGATGTCCAGCATCATCACGACGAACAGGAACAGCACCATCACCGCGCCGACATAGACCAGCACCAGCGTGATGGCGAGAAACTCGGCGCGCAGCAGCATCCACACGCCACCCGCCGTGAAGAAGGCCAGCACGAGATAGAGCGCCGCGTGCACCGGGTTGCGCGCGGTGATCACGCGCAGCGACGCCAGTACCAGAATCGTGGCGAGAAAGTAGAAGACTGCAGTATGGAAATCCATCATCTATATATGTCGTTCTTGTCCGTTCCCTGAAGTACCGCCCGCGCATTGGCGCGGACCGGCACCCGTCAGCGGTACTTCGAGTCCGCTTCCCTGTCGCTGGCGATCTGGCCTTCATAGCGGTCACCGACCGCGAGCAGCATCTGCTTGGTGTAGTACAGGTCGCCGCGCTTCTCGCCGTGGTATTCGAGCACGCGCGTTTCGACGATGGCGTCGACCGGACAGGCTTCTTCGCAGAAGCCGCAGAAGATGCACTTGGTCAGGTCGATGTCGTAGCGTGTGGTCCGACGCGTGCCGTCGTCGCGCTGGTCCGATTCGATCGTGATGGCCATCGCCGGGCACACCGCCTCGCACAGTTTGCAGGCGATACAGCGCTCTTCACCGTTCGGGTAGCGGCGCAGCGCGTGCAGGCCGCGGAAACGCGGCGACTGCGGCGTCTTCTCTTCCGGAAACTGGATGGTGATCTTGCGTGCGAACAGGTGACGGCCGGTCAGTGCCATGCCTTTCAGCAGTTCGGTCAGCATCAGACCGCCAAACATGTCTTTCATCGATCCCATGACGCGTCCTTCACTTCCAGATCGACAGCGGAGACATCATCCAGCCGCCGATGAACACGAGCCACACGATGGTGACGGGAATGAACACCTTCCAGCCCAGACGCATGATCTGGTCGTAGCGATAGCGCGGAAAGGTCGCACGCAGCCACAGGAAGAAGAACAGGCAGAACGAAGTCTTGGCGGCGAGCCAGAAGAAGCCGTCAGGCAGGAAACCCACCGGCGACAGCCAGCCACCGAGAAACATGATCGACGTGAGGCAGGCGATCAGGATCATGTTCGCGTATTCGGCCAGGAAGAACAGCGCGAACGCCATGCCCGAATATTCGATCATGTGACCGGCCACGATTTCCGACTCGCCTTCGACGACGTCGAACGGTGAGCGATTCGTTTCCGCCACGCCGGCGATGAAATACACGACGAACATCGGCAGCAGCGGCAGCCAGTTCCACGACAGCACGCCGACACCCATGTTCGCGAACATGCCCTCGCCCTGCCCGCGCACGATGTCGGACAGGTTCAGGCTCTGCGACACCATCAGCACGGTCACCAGGGCGAAGCCCATCGCGATTTCGTAGCTGACGATCTGTGCAGCGGAACGCAGGCTGCCGAGGAAGGCGTACTTCGAATTCGACGCCCAGCCGGCGATGATGACGCCATACACGCCCATCGACGTGATGGCCATGATGTACAGCAGGCCGGCATTGATGTCGGCCAGCACCATGCCTTCGCTGAACGGAATCACCGCCCAGGCGGCCAGCGACGGTGCAAGGGCGAGCACCGGCGCCAGCACGAACAGCATCTTGCTCGACGCCGACGGCAGCACGATTTCCTTGAACAGCAGCTTCAGGCCGTCGGCGATGGGCTGCGCCAGACCGCCGAGAAACTTGATGCCGAAGAAGGTGACGCGGTTCGGGCCGTTGCGCACCTGCATCCAGCCGATGATCTTGCGCTCGGCGAGCGTCAGGTAGGCGACGCAGCCAAGCAGCGGCAGGATGATCGCGAAGATCTTGACCACGGTCCATACCGGCAGCCAGGCGGCGCCGAGCAGGTCCTGCACGGGTTGCAGCAGCGCATCCATTACACCGCCTCCGCTGTCAGGGTGCCGGTCAGGCTGCCCAGTGTTGCCGTCTGCGGCCAGCCGGCCGCGACGCGGACACAATCCGCTGGCACCGTGTCATCGAGTGCCAGATCCAGTTCGCAGGACGATGCCGCTCCGCGCAGGCGGACCCGCTTTCCGGCCACCAGACCGAACTGCGCAGCCGTTGCGCTGTGCATGCGGGCAACCGGCGCCGCCGAGTCGCGCGCGGCGGCCAGTGCGGGCGCACGACGGACCGTGGCGTCAGTGCGGTAGATCGGGAAGTCGGCAACGCGCTGCAGCCCGGTCGCCGCCTGGGCGCCGGTCAGACTGACGCCGGTCGCCACATTGCCCAGTGCCGCATCGGGCAGCCAGCCGCTTGCACCGGACAGCGCCTTGTCACGCACGGCTTCCGACGTATCGAAGTCAAAGCCCGGCAATTCGAGCAGGCTGCCGAGCACACGCAGCACCTTCCACGCCGGACGCGTATCGCCCCTGGGGCGCACGACAGCATGGAAGCTCTGGATGCGGCCTTCGCAACTCACGTAGGTGCCGGACGTTTCGGTGAAGGGCGAAATCGGCAGCAGGCAGTCGGCGTAATCCAGACCCGTCTTGAACGGCGACATCACGATTACCGTATCGGCTACCGTCAGCGCGGCAAGTGCGGCGGGCGGATTCGCCGAATCGAGCTCCGGTTCGGTATTGAGTAGAACCACGGCGTGCAAACCGGCCGCCAACATGTCGTGCGCATTGAGGCCCGACTGTGCCCCCACCACCTGCGCGCCCACACTGTTGGCCGCCTCGACCAGATAGCCGAACCGTGCGCCGGTGATATCGGCCAGTGTCTGCGCCAGTGCATGCAATTCGGCGGCGTTGGTCGCCTGTTGCACGACCGAGCCGAGGAAAATCGCGCGACCACCCTCGCCTTCATCGATGAGGCTCTGCGCAATGCGCAGCCCGGCATCCGACACCGGACCGGCGTCGACGCCTGCAGGCACGGCGATGCTGCGGATCTGCGCTGCAGCGCGCACCAGCGCTGCCAGTTCGGCCGCTATCGCTGCCGGCGCAACGGTGATGCGTTCGTGCAGCGTCATCAACCAGTTGCTGCCATCAACCCCAAGTGCGCTGACCCGGGTGCCGTGGCGTGCCGCCTGACGCAGGCGCTGGGCGATCAGCGGATGGTCCTTGCGCAGGAAGCTGCCGACCACCAGAGCCGCTTCGAGCTTCGACACGTCGGCGATCTTCATGCCCAGCCAAGGTGCGCCGGACAGCTTGCCGTCGAGCGAAAAGTCACTCTGGCGCAGGCGGTGATCGATGTTGCCACCCAGCCCGCGTGCCAGCTGGCCCGCGAGATAAAGCTCTTCGGTGGTCGAATACGGCGCCGCGAGCACGCCGATCTTGTCAGCGCCGTGGTCACGCGCCACGCGGCGCAGGCCATTGGCGACGTATTCGAGTGCCGTCTGCCAGTCGACTTCCAGCCACTGACCGTCCTGCTTGATCATCGGCTTGGTCAGGCGCTGATCGCCGTTCAGCGCTTCATACGAGAAGCGGTCACGATCGGAAATCCAGCACTCATTGACCTCTTCATTCTCAAGCGGCAGCACGCGCATGACCTGGTCGTGCTTGACCTGCACCACCAGATTGGTGCCGAGGCTGTCATGCGGACTCACGGTCTTGCGACGGGACAGCTCCCAGGTGCGGGCGGAGTAGCGGAACGGCTTGGAGGTCAGCGCGCCGACCGGGCACAGATCGATCATATTGCCGGACAGTTCGGAATCGACGGTGTGGCCGACGAAGGCCATGATTTCCGAATGCTCGCCGCGATTCACCATGCCCAGTTCCATGACACCGGCGATTTCCTGACCGAAACGAACACAGCGCGTGCAATGGATGCAGCGCGTCATGTCGGTCGAAATGAGCGGGCCGAGATTCTTGTTGAACACGACGCGCTTTTCTTCCTGATAGCGCGACGTCGATGCGCCGTAGCCCACCGCCAGATCCTGCAGCTGACACTCGCCGCCCTGATCGCAGATCGGGCAATCGAGCGGGTGGTTGATCAGCAGGAATTCCATCACGCCCTTCTGCGCGGTGATGGCCTGATCCGAATGCGTCTGCACCTTCATGCCATTGGTGACCGGCGTGGCACACGCCGGCAGCGGCTTGGGCGCGCGTTCGACCTGCACCAGACACATGCGGCAATTGGCGGCGATGGACAGCTTCTTGTGATAGCAGAAATGCGGGATGTGTACGCCCAGACGGTTGGCGGCGTCCATCACCGTACTGCCGTCCGGCACTTCCAGCTTCTGGCCGTCGATTTCGATCTCTAGCATGCTGCGTGGTCCACGTAGATACGGCTGCCTTCGCGCTGCACGTCGACCGGGACGAGGCAACGCTTGTGTTCGATGTGATATTCGAACTCGGAGCGGAAATGCTTGATGAAGCTCTTGACCGGCAGCGCCGCCGCGTCGCCCAGCGCACAGATGGTGCGGCCGGCGATATTGGTGGCGACGTTGTCGAGTACATCGAGGTCGTCCGGACGTCCCTGACCGTGCTCGATGCGATGCACCATGCGGTACAGCCAGCCGGTACCTTCGCGGCATGGCGTGCATTGGCCGCACGATTCCTCGAAATAAAAATATGACAGACGCTCGAGCGACTTCACCATGCAGGCGCTTTCGTCGATCACGATGACCGCACCGGAGCCCAGCATCGAACCGGCCTTGGCGATGGCGTCATAGTCCATCGTGCAGTCCATCATGACGTCGGCCGGCAGCACCGGTGCCGACGAGCCGCCCGGAATGACCGCCTTGAGCTTGCGCCCGCCGCGCATGCCGCCGCACATGTCGAGCAATGTGGCGAACGGCGTGCCGAGCGGAATTTCGTACACACCCGGGCGATTGACGTGGCCGGATACCGAGAAGATCTTGGTGCCGCCGTTGTTCGGCTTGCCCAGCGCGAGGAACCGGTCGCCGCCATTGGCGATGATCCACGGAATGGCCGCGAAGGTTTCGGTGTTGTTGATCGTCGTCGGCTTGCCGTACAGGCCGTGACTGGCCGGAAACGGCGGCTTGAAGCGCGGCTGGCCCTTCTTGCCTTCGATCGATTCGAGCAGCGCGGTTTCTTCGCCGCAGATGTAGGCACCCCAGCCATGGTGGGCGAACAGCTCGAAATCGAAGCCCTTGCCCATGATGTTCCGGCCGAGAAAACCTGCGGCACGCGCTTCGGCCAGCGCCTCTTCGAAGCGTGTATACAACGACCAGATTTCGCCGTGGATGTAGTTGTAGCCACGGCTGCAACCCATTGCGTAACCGGCGATGATCATCCCTTCGATGACCATGTGCGGGTTGTAGCGCAGCAGGTCGCGGTCCTTGAACGTGCCCGGTTCGCCTTCGTCGGAATTGCACACGACGTATTTGTCCATCGGGAACTGGCGCGGCATGAAGCTCCACTTCAGGCCGGTCGGGAAACCTGCGCCACCGCGGCCGCGCAGGTCGGATTTCTTGACCTCTGCAATGACCTGTTCCTGCGTCATGCCGGTTTCGAGGATCTTGCGCAGGGCGGCGTAACCACCGCGCTTGACGTAGTCGGCCAGGCCCCAGGTCCGGTCGCCATCCAGCCCTGCAAGCAGGATCACGGGCAGTTCAGTCGCGGCATTCATTCGAGTTCGTCCAGCAGGGCGTCGATGCGTTCGCGGGTCATCCAGCTGCACAGGCGCGTGTTGTTGACGATGATGGCCGGGGCGTCACCACAGACGCCCATGCACTCGCCTTCCTTCAGCGTGAAACGGCCATCAGGCGTGGTTTCGTTGAAACCGATGCCGAGCTTTTCCTTCACGTATTCGGCCGCCTGCTCGCCGCCCGACAGCGCACAGGGCAGATTGGTGCAGACGGTGACCTTCCAGCGGCCGACCGGCTTCACGTCATACATGTTGTAGAAGGTCGCCACTTCCATAGCCGCCATCGGCGGGATGCGCAGATGCTGCGCCACCGCTTCGATCGCGTCCGGCGACAGCCAGCCGTTCTGTTCCTGCGCAATGCGCAGGCCGGCCATGACGGCCGAAATGGCCTGGCCTTCGGGGTACTTCGCGACTTCGCGGTCAATCGCCGCGCACGACGCTTCAGTCAGCGTGAAAGTCATTCTGTCCATGTTCATCGATCACTCATCGATCTCTTACCGGTCGATCTCGCCGAACACGATATCCATCGTGCCGATGATGGCGACCACGTCGGAAATCATGTGGCCGCGCGACATTTCGTCCATCGCTGCCAGATGCGCGAAGCCGGGGGCGCGAATCTTCAGCCGGTAAGGCTTGTTCGCGCCGTCGGACACCGCATAGATACCGAACTCGCCCTTCGGGTGTTCCACCGCCGCATAGCATTCGCCTTCCGGCACATGGATGCCTTCGGTGAACAACTTGAAGTGGTGGATCAGCTCTTCCATATTGCCCTTCATCGCTTCGCGCGACGGCGGCGCCACCTTGTGGTTGTCGGTGATGACCGGGCCGGGATTGACGCGCAGCCAGTCGATGCACTGACGGATGATGCGGTTCGACTGGCGCATTTCCTCGATGCGCACCAGGTAGCGGTCGTAGCTGTCGCCATTGGTGCCGATCGGGATGTCGAAATCCATGCGGTCATACACTTCATACGGCTGCTTCTTGCGCAGATCCCAGGCGATGCCCGAACCGCGCAGCATCGGGCCGGTGAAGCCGAGCGCCTTGGCGCGTTCAGGCGTCACGATGCCGATGTCGACCAGGCGCTGCTTCCAGATGCGGTTGTCGGTGAGCAGCGTTTCGTACTCATCGACGTAGCGCGGGAAGCGGTCGGTGAAATCCTGCAGGAAATCGAGCATCGAACCGCTGCGGTTCTCGTTCAGCCGCTTGATGGCATCGGCATTCTTGAACTTGTTCAGCTCGTACTTCGGCATCGAATCCGGCAGGTCGCGATAGACACCGCCCGGCCGGTAGTAGGCGGCATGCAGACGCGCGCCGGACACGGCCTCGTAGGCGTCCATCAGGTCTTCGCGCTCGCGGAACGCATACAGGAACACCGTCATTGCACCGACGTCGAGCGCATGCGCGCCCAGCCACAGCAGGTGGTTCAGGATGCGAGTGACTTCATCGAACATGACGCGGATGTACTGCGCACGTTCCGGCACTTCGATCTGCAGCAGCTTCTCGATCGCCATGCAGTAGGCATGCTCGTTGCACATCATCGACACGTAGTCGAGCCGGTCCATGTACGGCACGCTCTGGATCCAGGTGCGCGTTTCGGCCAGCTTTTCGGTTCCGCGATGCAACAGTCCGATGTGCGGATCGGCGCGCTGCACGACTTCGCCGTCGAGTTCGAGCACCAGGCGCAGCACACCGTGGGCCGCCGGATGCTGCGGCCCGAAGTTCATCGTGTAGTTGCGGATTTCAGCCATGACCGACGTCCCCGTAATTCTCTTCGCGCACGACGCGCGGCGTGACTTCGCGCGGTGCGATGCTGACCGGCTGATAGATGACGCGCTTCTGGTCCGGGTCGTAGCGCATTTCGACGTGACCGGAAATCGGGAAATCCTTGCGGAACGGATGGCCGACGAATCCGTAGTCGGTCAGCAGGCGGCGCAGGTCGCCGTGGCCGGTGAACATGATGCCGAACAGGTCGAACGCTTCACGTTCGAACCAGTTGGCCGCAGGCCAGATGTCGTTGACCGACGCGATCACCGGGAAATCTTCGTCCTGGATCAGCGCGCGCAGGCGCAGGCGCAGGTTGGACGTGACCGACATCAGGTGGCACACCACCGCGTAGCGCGCACCCGAAGAGCGTGTCGCATGCGTCGAGTAGTCGATGCCGCACAGGTCGATCAGTTGTTCGAACGGCACGTCCGCGTGGTCGCGCAGCGCGAGCGCCATGTCGTGATAGTCGACGGAACCGACTTCGAGTGTCAGTTCGCCGAGCGCGGACGTCGTTGTCCGGAGGCGTTCGCCGAACTGCGCGAGCAATGCCTCGCGCAGGGATTCAAGCCGAGAGCTCATGATGTTCAACGCGCGATCGTGCTGGTGCGACGAATCTTGTTCTGCAGTTGCACCAGACCGTAAATCAACGCCTCGGCTGTCGGAGGACAGCCCGGCACATAGACATCCACCGGCACGATGCGATCACAGCCGCGCACCACGGAGTAGGAATAATGGTAGTAGCCGCCGCCGTTGGCGCAGGACCCCATCGACAGCACCCAGCGCGGCTCGGGCATCTGGTCGTAAACACGGCGCAGCGCCGGCGCCATCTTGTTGCACAGCGTGCCGGCAACGATCATCAGATCGGACTGGCGCGGGCTGGGGCGGAACACGATGCCGAAGCGATCAAGGTCATAGCGCGACGCACCGGCCTGCATCATTTCGACGGCGCAGCAGGCCAGACCGAAAGTCATCGGCCACAGCGAACCTGTGCGCGTCCAGTTGATCAGCTTGTCCAGCTGCGTCGTGACAAAGCCTTCCTGCAGTACACCTTCAATGCTCATCGCTCAATCCGTCGAAAAAACTGCAAGTACCGGGAGAACAGCCAGCGCGTTCATTCCCAGTCTAGTGCGCCCTTCTTCCATTCATAGACAAACCCCACCACGAGGATGCCGAGGAAGATCATCATCGCCACGAAACCGAACATGCCGATCTCTTCGAGCACGATGGCCCACGGGAAGAGGAAGGCGATTTCAAGGTCGAACAGGATGAACAGAATGGCCACGAGGTAATAGCGGACGTCGAACTTCATCCGCGTATCTTCGAACGCCTCGAAGCCACATTCGTAGGGGGACAGCTTTTCGGGGTCGGGACGACTGGGCCCGACGAGCTTGCCGGCGAGCATCGGCACGAAACCGAAGGCGACACCGATCAGGATGAACAGAAGGACCGGGAAATATTCGATCAACATGACGGGTTGTTCATGCGTAAAAACTGTTCCGGCGACACGGTGAGTAGTCCGGGGCCGGCATCGACACAGGGGCGGATGGCCCCTGCATCACGTTGCGCTGCAGCGTGAAACGCGCGGAGTATAGCGCGTTTCACATCAGCCGAAACCTACTTGGGGATATCGGCAGCCTTCGAATCGGGATTCTGCGCTTCGGGTGCCTGAGGCGCAGCCGGCACGGCAGGAACCGTCACACCCTTGGCTGCATCGATGACCGAACTGGCACCGGAGCGCGGCTGATTGGACGCAATGTAACTCAACCCCAGGCTGGTGCAGAAGAACACTGCCGCCAGCGCGCCGGTGGCACGGCTGAGGAAGTTGGCCGACCCGGACGAGCCGAACAGGCTGCCCGACGCACCTCCGCCGAACGCGGCCCCCATGTCGGCGCCCTTGCCATGCTGCAACAGCACAAGAACGATCACGGCAATTCCGACCAGAACGTGGACCGAAAGTACGACTGAAAAAACGATGCCCATCAAATCACCTCAGGATGCAGCAGCAGCTGCAACGATGGCGAGGAAGTCCCCCGCCACCAGCGCCGCGCCGCCAATAAGACCGCCGTCAATATCAGGCTGGCTGAAAAGTTCGGCTGCGTTTTGCGGCTTGACACTACCGCCATAAAGAATCGATGTGCGCGCTGCGACCGCTGCACCGCACAGTGTTTCAAGGCGCGCACGAATGAAGGCGTGCACCGCCTGCGCCTGCGCCGGGGTGGCCGTCACGCCGGTGCCGATGGCCCACACCGGTTCATAGGCAATCACGCAGCGCGCCAGCGCTTCGCTTCCGATACGCTGATGGACTGCAGTGAGCTGCCGCTCGACCACTGACTCGGTCACGGCACGTTCGCGCTCGTCCAGCGTTTCGCCGACACACAGGATCGGAACCAGCCCGGAGGTCAGCGCGGCCTCTGTCTTGACGGCGACCAGCGCGTCGCTCTCACCGTACAGCGCGCGCCGTTCGGAATGCCCGACCAGCACGTATCGACAGTCGAAATCCTTCAACATTGCACCAGACACTTCGCCTGTGTAGGCGCCGTACTGCGCATGTTCGCTCAGGTTCTGGGCGCCCCAGCCGACAGAGGACCCCTCAAGCAAGGTACCCGCCTGATGCAGATAGGGAAACGGCACGCAGACCGCCACCGGGAAGCCCGGGTCCGGCGCATCGCGCAACGCCCCGAGCAGGTCGGCGTTTACCGCCTGCGAGCCATGCATCTTCCAGTTGCCTACGACCAGTGTTCGCATCGCCACCACAGTCACCTGCCAAAAGCAAAACCCCGGATTCTAGCGCATGGACACGCAAAAATCCGGGGTTCGCACGTCGTAAGACTGCAGGTCAGCCGAATCGACCGGTGATGTAGTCCTCGGTTTCCTTGCGCTGCGGCTTGATGAATATCTGGTCGGTCAGGCCGAATTCCATCAGCTCGCCCATGTACATGTAGGCGGTGTAGTCGCTGACGCGCGCTGCCTGCTGCATGTTGTGCGTCACGATCAGGATGGTCACCTTGTCCTTCAGCTCGGTCACCAGTTCCTCGATACTCGCAGTCGCTATCGGATCCAGCGCCGAGGTGGGCTCATCGAACAGGATGATTTCCGGGTCCGTCGCCAAGGCGCGCGCGATGCACAACCGCTGCTGCTGCCCGCCGGACAGATTGGCACCCATCTCATTCAGACGATTTTTCACTTCGTCCCACAATGCTGCGTCGTGCAGCGCCTGCTCGACGCGCTCATCGATCACCGAACGCCGTGTTTCCCCGCGGACACGCAGTCCGTAGGCCACATTTTCATAGATCGACTTCGGAAAAGGGTTCGGCTTCTGGAACACCATGCTGATGCGCATGCGTACCTCGATCGGATCGACGTCGGCGTCGAGCAGATTGGTGTTGTCCGGATTCAATACGATGGCGCCCTCGTAACGATTGCCCGCATAAAGGTCATGCATGCGGTTGAAGCAACGCAGCAACGTGGACTTGCCGCATCCGGACGGGCCGATCAGGGCGGTGACCTTCTTGTCATGCACCGGCATGTTGATGCCCTTGAGGGCATTGAACGCGCCATAGTGGAAACTGAGGTCGCGCACTTCCGCCTTGATGGCCGTTTTTGCTTCGGTCACTGAATTCATGTTCGGGTCTCGTTCTTGAATGGAAGGCGGGCAGCGCTCACCACTTGATGTTCCGGCGGAGCCGATAGCGCAGCCAGATAGCCAGTCCGTTCATCGCAAGCGTCATGAACACCAGGATGAAACCGGCTGCGGCCGCGTTGTAATGGAAGGTGGGATCCGGGCGCGATACCCAGTTGAACATCTGGATGGGCATCACGGTAAAGGGCGCAAAGAGCCAGTCGAACAGGCCAGCCGGCGGATCTCCGGTGAAAGGCGCTGTCGGCAGGAACGCGATGAAGGTGAGTGCTCCGATCGTGATGATGGGGGCGGTCTCTCCGATGGCTCGAGCCATACCGATGATCACGCCGGTCAGGATGCCCGACCCGGAATAGGGGATGATGTGGTCGCGCACCAGTTGCCAGGTCGTGCAACCGCAGGCGTACGCCCCCTCCCGGATATGGATGGGAATCGAACGAATCGCCTCGCGGGTGGCGACGATGACGACTGGCAGAATGAGCAGGCCGAGCGTGAGACCGGCCGACAGAATGCTCTGCCCGAAACCGAACCCGTAAACAAAGATGCCCAGCGCAAGCAGACCGTAAATGATGGACGGCACGCCTGCGAGATTGGTCACATTGATTTCGATGATGTCGGTCACCCAGTTCTTGCGGGCGTATTCCTCGAGATAGACGCCCGCCGCAACGCCGACGGGCACGGCAGAGACCAGCGTCACCAGCATGACCAGCGAGGTCCCCACCCAGGCCGACAATATGCCGGCCTCGCTGGAGCGCCTGGACGGGAAGCTGGTCAGGAAATCCCACGAAAGCCTCGGGGCGCCATCGATGGTCATCTGCGCGAACAGGGCGACCAAGGTCAGTACGCACAGCATCATGGCCGACAGACCCACCACGCCGAACAGCATGTCCCAGCGCTTGTGCCGGCGGATGATGGTCCGGATGTGATCCAGCTTGTCCGAGTTTGTATTGTTCATATCAATAGGCCTCGCGATACTTCTTGCGCATCCAGTAGCCAAGCACATTGAACAGCAGTGTCAGCAGCACCAGCGTAAGACCGGCGGCGAAAATGGTCTGATAGCCGATCGATCCATGCGGCAGATCACCCAGTGCCACCTGCACGATGTAGGCGGTAATGGTCGCCGCCGGCTCCATCGGATTGAAGGTCAGGGTCGGCTGCATGCCGGCCGCAACGGCAACCACCATGGTTTCGCCCACTGCGCGCGACACACCGAGAATGTAGGCTGCGGCGATACCGGAAATGGCCGCTGGCGTCACCACCCGCACGGCGGTCTGGAAACGCGTCGCACCCATCGCGTAGGAGCCTTCCCGCAGGGCCATCGGCACTGCGCGCATCGCGTCCTCGGTCACCGAGCTGATGTAGGGCACGATCATGATGCCGATCACGATGCCGGGCGACAGCATGTTGAACCCCGGCAACCCGGGAAAAATCTTCTGCAGGAGCGGCGTCACGAAGAGCAGCGCGAAATAGCCATAAACGATGGTTGGCACGCCCTCGAGCATTTCAAGGAAGGGCTTCACCGTCTCGCGCACCGTGACCGACGCGAATTCGGACAGGTAGATTGCGATGATGGTACCGAGGGGAATGGCCACCAGAAGGCCTACACCAGCCACTGTCAGCGTGCCTGACAACAGCGGCAGGATGCCATAGTGGGCGTCCTCGAACAGAGGCGTCCATTGCGTATCCGTCAGGAAGTCGATCAGTGGGACCGTTTCGAAAAACGCGATCGATTCCGAAATGAGCACGTAAAGAATGGCCACTGTAGTGAATACAGAAACGAACGCTGCAAACAGCAGGATCGCCTCGATCACCTGTTCCTTCAGGTGGCGGGATCGCTTTCTCTTGAGCCGATCGCTGACCACCAGCGGGGCCTGTGGCATGCCAGCCATGGCGACACTTGAATTCATCAAAACTTCCTTGGACGCAACCTGAATGGAAACGACGAAGGCCCCGAAGATCAATCTCCGGGGCCTGCTACATCCGCTGTTACTTGGCTTCGAGTGCCATCAACTGCTCGATCGTGATACCCACCTTGTTCTCGCCTCCGAACTTGGTGCCCTTGACGCCCTTGGCAACCTGCTGAAGGTTGTATTCATACGCCTTGGCCGGGAGCGGCACGTACTTGACTTCGCGAATCAGCTTGGCGCCTTCCTTGTTGTAGAAATCCACGAACTCGCGAACTTCCGGCTTGGCCAGCGACTTTGCGCTGATGTAAATCATGATCGGGCGGGACAGCGGCGTGTAGGAGCCGTCGAGCACGGTTTCCATTGAGGGGCCGACCGCGTCCTTGCCACCGTCGGCAATGATCTTAACCGCCTTGAGCTTGTCCTTGTTTTCTTCGTAATACGCATAACCGAAGAAACCCAACGCATTGACATCGCGCGAGACGCCCTGCACCAGGATATTGTCGTCTTCCGACGCAGTGAAATCGCCGCGACTGGACTTGGACTTGCCGGTCACTGCTTCGGTGAAGTAATCGAAAGTACCGGAATCTGCACCGGCGCCGAACAGCTTCAAAGCGCGATCCGGCCATGCCGGGTTGATCTGGTTCCACTTGGTGATCTTGCCCTGGGCGGCCGGCTCCCACATTGCCTTCAATTCCTTGACGGTAACGCCCTTGTCAACCCAGTCGTTCTTCGGATTCACCACCACTGTCAACGCATCGAAGGCGATCGGCAGTTCGACGAATTCCACGCCATTTGCCTTGCAGTCGTCGATTTCCTTCTGCAGGATAGGACGCGATGCGTTCGAGATATCGGTTTCGCCGCGGCAGAATTTCTTGAAACCGCCGCCCGTGCCGGACACACCCACGGTCACGCGGATCTTGCCCTTCTGCGCCTTCTGGAATTCTTCGGCAACTGCTTCAGACACGGGGAACACGGTGCTGGACCCATCGATCTTCACCAGGGCCTGCGCGAGCACCGAGCTGGATGCAAACAGGGCGCCGAGGGCAGCGGTCAGGGTGGCGATCTTGCGTACGTTCATCAGTAATCTCCGTAAGGTGTCATCGATTTCGATGCGACCTGCGCAGTCTATGAAGACTATGTTACAGCCATGTGAAGGTGTAACAATTGATCGAACCACCCTTCCGGGCGTCGTCAAACCGTCTGCAGCGCCTGTTCCAGATCATCCACGATGTCGTCGATGTGCTCGATGCCGATCGACAGCCGCACCATGTCTTCCGACACGCCGGCCCGCTTCAGCTCGTCCTGCGACAGCTGGCGGTGGGTGGTCGAGGCCGGATGGCAGGCCAGTGACTTGGCGTCGCCGATGTTGACCAGCCGGGTGATCAGCTTGAGCGCGTCCTGGAAGCGCGCGCCGGCCTCTATACCGCCCTTGACGCCGAAGGTGAGCAACCCGGACGCCTTGCCGCCGAAGTAGCGTTGTATCAGGCCGTGGCTCGAATGGTCCGGCAGCCCCGCGTAATTGACCCACTCGACCTTGGGATGCGACTGCAGATATCGGGCGACCGCGGTCGCGTTCTCGCAGTGGCGGTCCATGCGCAGCCCCAGTGTTTCGAGTCCCTGCAGTATCAGGAAGCTGTTGAACGGCGAAATCGCGGCGCCCATATTGCGCAGCGGCACCGTGCGTGCCCGGCCGATGTAGGCCGCCGGCCCCAGCGCCTCGGTGTAGATCACGCCGTGATAGCTCACTTCCGGTTCGTTAAGCCGGCGAAAGCGCGCCTTGTGTTCGGTCCATGGGAAACGGCCACCGTCGACGATGATGCCGCCGAGGCTGGTGCCGTGACCGCCCATGTACTTGGTCAGTGAATGCACGACGATGTCGGCGCCGTGCTCGATCGGCCGTGTCAGCCAGGGCGACGGCACGGTGTTGTCGACGATCAGCGGCACGCCGGCGCGGTGCGCGACGTCGGCGAAGGCAGCGAAGTCGACCACATTGCCGAGTGGATTGCCGATCGACTCGCAGAACACCGCTTTCGTACGCGCATCAATCTGCGCCGCCACCGAGGCCGGATCGGCCGCATCGACGAAGCGCACCTCGATGCCGTACTGCGGCAGCGTGTGTGCAAACAGATTGTAGGTGCCGCCGTACAACGCCGAGGTGGCGACGATGTTGTCGCCCGCCTCGGCGATGGTCATGATCGCGTAGGTGATCGCCGCCTGGCCGGAAGCCAGCGCCAGCGCCCCGATGCCGCCTTCGAGCGCGGCGACGCGCTGTTCCAGCACGTCGCTGGTCGGGTTCATTATGCGGGTGTAGATATTGCCCTTGACCTTGAGGTCGAACAGGTCGGCCCCGTGCTGGGTGTCGTCGAAGGCGTAGCTGGTGGTCTGATAGATCGGCACCGCCACTGCCTTGGTGGTCGGATCCGGCGAATACCCTGCGTGGATGGCGAGCGTGTCGAAACGCATGGTCGTGTCCTCCCTGACGTGAAGGGCGGAAATCTACACGCGACCGGCATCGCGCACAAAAGCGGTGCAGCAAAAGAAAATGCCGCCCCGCAGGCGCGCAGGCGGCATTGCGAGTGAAAACCGCTGTGCCGTCAGGCAGCCATCGCGGACTTGACGACGTCGGCCAGTCGCGTCGCAAGCCGACCGACCTCCGCCGCATCCTGCCCTTCGACCATCACGCGCAACAACGGCTCGGTGCCCGACGGACGCAGCAGCACGCGACCACGCTGGGCCAGTTCACCCTCGACTTCGATGCGCGTCTGATCGATGATGGGCGCCTTGGACCAGTCGAATCCCGGGCGCAGCTTCACATTGACGAGCTTCTGCGGATAGAGCTTCAGCCTGGAGCAGGCCTGATCGAGACTCATGTCCTGTGAGCGCAGCGCCGCGAGCACCTGCAGTGCCGCGACGATGCCGTCACCCGTCGTATGGCGATCAAGATCGATGATATGACCCGAGTTCTCGCCACCCAGACGCCAGCCCTGCTTGTGCAGCGCTTCCAGCACGTAGCGGTCACCGACCTTGGCGCGCGCCAGACCGACGCCCATTTCGTGCAATGCATGCTCCAGCGCCAGATTGGTCATCAGCGTGCCGACGACGCCACTCAGCCGGCCTTCGCGCAGCCGCTGGCCGGCGATCACGTACAACAGTTCGTCGCCGTCGTAGATGCGGCCGGAGGCGTCGCACATCATCAAGCGATCGGCGTCACCATCCAGCGCGATGCCGATATCCGCGCCGTAGGTGCGCACCGCCTCGGACAACGATGCCGGCGCCGTGGCCCCCACACCATCATTGATGTTCATGCCGTTCGGGCTGCACCCCACGCAGACGACTTCGGCACCCAGTTCGTGGAACACCTTGGGCGCGATCGAATACGCCGCCCCGTGCGCGCAGTCGAGCGCAATCTTCAGGCCGCGCAGATCGAGCTCGGTCGGGAACGTGCTCTTGCAGAATTCGATGTAGCGACCCGGTGCATCCTCGATGCGGCGCGCCTTGCCCAGTCGCGACGA
This sequence comes from Methyloversatilis sp., assembly GCF_030698125.1. Taxonomy (GTDB): domain Bacteria; phylum Pseudomonadota; class Gammaproteobacteria; order Burkholderiales; family Rhodocyclaceae; genus Methyloversatilis. The sequence continues at coordinate 9,708 of NZ_JAUYNV010000020.1, read as the reverse complement.
CTCCATGCAACCCATCGGCTCGTCGAGCAGTGCCTCGATCTGCAGTTCGACCTCGTCGGGCAACTTGGTGCCGCGCGCGGAGAAGAACTTGATCCCGTTATCTTCGAACGGGTTGTGCGACGCGCTGATCACGACGCCCGCCTGCAGGCGCAGCGCGCGCGTCAGATAGGCGACCGCTGGCGTCGGCACCACCTTGGCCAGCACGGTATCGACGCCGGCTGCAGCAAAACCTGCTTCAAGCGCCGCTTCGAGCATGTAGCCCGACACCCGCGTGTCCTTGCCGATCAGCACCGCAGGGTGCTCGCCGGCCGGCAGATGCTCGGTCGCCACCAGCACGCGTCCGGCGGCATAGCCCAACCGCATCACGAAATCGGGGGTGATTGGGGCCTGACCGACACGGCCACGCACGCCATCGGTACCGAAATAACGTCTCGACATCTAGTTTTCTCCTGAGGGGCGCGCCGGGAACACCCCGGCGACCTGCCAGACGGCCAGCGCATCGCGCGTCGCCGCCACATCGTGTACCCGCACCATCCATGCACCCCGTGCAACGGATGCAAGCGCCGCCGCCACACTGGCAGCCACTCGATCCGTGACCGGACGACCGGTCAGCCGCCCGAGCACGGATTTACGCGACAGACCGACCAGCAACGGGTAACCGCATCGGGAAAGTTCGGTCAGTCCCTGGAGCAACGCCAGGTTGTGCGCCGAAGTCTTGCCGAAACCGAAACCCGGATCGAGCATGATCCGTGACCGGTCAACCCCTGCATCCTGCGCCCGCTGGGCGCTTTGCAGAAGGAAATCAGTCACTTCACCGCATACATCGGCATAACTCGGCGAAACCTGCATGGTTTGTGGCGTGCCCTGCATGTGCATGATGCACACGCCGGCGTCGGTCGCCGCGACGACGTCGAGCGCGCCGGGCGCACGCAAGCCATTGATGTCATTGACCAGCGACGCACCCGCCGCCAGTGCAGCCCGCATCACCTCCGGTTTCCAGCTGTCGATCGACAGTGGCACGCCCAGACCGGACAGCGCTTCGATGACCGGAACAACCCGACACAACTCTTCCTCAATCGACACGGGATCGGACCCCGGACGGGTCGACTCGCCACCAATGTCGAGCACGTCCGCCCCATCGGCGATGAACTGCTCCGCCTGGGCAACGGCCCGCACAAGGTCGAAGGCCACGCCATCGCCCGAGAAGGAATCCGGTGTGGCATTGATGATGCCCATGATCAGCGGGCGGTCGAGAGGAAGGCGGTAGTCACCGCAGTGGAAGCTTCGGGCGGCGGAAGGTGTGTTCATGGCGCTCACAAAAGAAAACCGGAGGCATCAGCCTCCGGTCGGGGTTACAGCAATCCGCGGCGATCAGGCCGGTGCAGCGGCACTCGGGGCAGCGCCCGGCGTGTTGCTGTCGGCCGACGGCTTCGGCGGACGTGAGGTCGGCTTCGGCGGGCGCACCGGCCGACTGTTCATCACGTCGTCGATCTGATCGGCGTCGATGGTTTCGAAATCCAGCAGCGCCTGGGTCATCGCCTCGACCTTGTCGCGGTTCTCTTCGAGGAGGCGGCGGGCTTCGCCATAGCGGTCATCGATGATGCGGCGGATTTCGGCGTCCACCCGCTGCATGGTCGTTTCCGACATGTTGCGGTGGGTGGCCATCGACCGGCCGAGGAACACCTCGCCCTCCTCCTCGCCATACACCATGGCGCCCATCAGATCCGACATGCCCCACTGCGTCACCATCCTGCGAGCCAGATCGGTCGCGCGCTGGAAGTCGTTCGCCGCACCGTTGGTCATCTGGTGCATGAAGATTTCTTCGGCGATGCGACCCGACAACATCATCGAAATGAGCTGCAGGCAGTATTCCTTGTCGTAGCTGTAGCGGTCCTTCTCGGGCAGCGACATGGTCACGCCCAGCGCACGGCCGCGCGGAATGATCGTCACCTTGTGCACCGGATCGCACTTGGGAAGCAGCATGCCGACCACTGCGTGACCGGACTCGTGATACGCGGTATTGCGCTTCTCTTCCTCGTCCATGACCATCGTACGGCGCTCGGCGCCCATGATGATCTTGTCCTTGGCGCGTTCGAAGTCTTCCATGTCGACCACGCGCTTGTTGCCGCGCGCAGCGAACAGCGCCGCTTCATTGACCAGGTTGGCCAGGTCGGCACCGGAGAAACCCGGCGTACCGCGGGCGATGATTTCCGCCTTGACGTCAGGCGCCAGCGGCACCTTGCGCATGTGCACAGCGAGAATCTGTTCGCGACCGCGGATGTCCGGCAGCGGGACCACGACCTGACGGTCGAAGCGACCCGGGCGCAGCAACGCAGGATCAAGCACATCCGGGCGATTGGTCGCAGCAATCACGATGACACCCGTCTGGCCTTCGAAGCCATCCATTTCGACCAGCAGCTGATTCAGCGTCTGTTCGCGTTCGTCATTGCCGCCACCCATGCCGGCGCCGCGCTGACGACCGACCGCGTCGATTTCGTCAATGAAGATGATGCAGGGCGCCTGCTTCTTGGCCTGTTCGAACATGTCGCGCACGCGCGCCGCGCCCACGCCGACGAACATTTCAACGAAATCCGAGCCCGAGATCGAGAAGAAGGGCACCTTGGCTTCTCCGGCGATCGCCTTTGCAAGCAATGTCTTGCCGGTACCCGGTGACCCCACCAGCAGAACGCCTTTCGGAATGCGGCCGCCCAATTTCTGGAATTTCGACGGATCACGCAGGAATTCGACCAGCTCGACCACCTCTTCCTTCGCCTCGTCGCAGCCCGCGACATCGACGAACGTGATGGTATTGGTCGATTCATCGAGCAGCCGGGCCTTTGACTTGCCGAACGAGAATGCGCCGCCACGGCCGCCACCCTGCATCTGACGCATGAAGAAGATCCAGACGCCGATCAGCAGCAGCATCGGGAACCACGACACGAAAATGCTCATCAGGAAGCTCTGCTCTTCCTCCGGTTTCGCGACCACCTTGACATTGCTCTTCAGCAGATCGCTGACCAGCCAGATGTCCTGCGGCGGTGCGTAGGAGGTGATGCGCTTGCCATCCACGGTCGCAGCATTCAGCGTCCGGCCCTGGATTTCAACCTTCGCAATGCGCCCTGCCTTGACCTCGTCAAGGAATTCAGAGTACTCGATGGTGCCCTGTGCAGTCTGGCGCTGGTTGAACTGGTTGAAAACCGTCATCAGCACGATGCCGATCACGAGCCAGATTGCTAGGTTTTTGAACATGTTGTTCAAGGCAGTTCCTCAGTATCACGATGGCCGGGGAACCGGCCGGATCAATGCAGCAACAGACAGACCAACCCAAGCGCTTTATGTTCCGGGTCCGGGGCACGACTTTTCAGGCAGACGGCTCGCCGCGCCTGCCGCGACACAGAAGATACACCTCTGCACTACGGTCGCGCGAACTGTCAGGTTTTCGCACCGACACGGTATCGAAAAGCTGTTCCATGTCGCGCCGCAATGCATCGAAGCCGGTGCCCTGGAACACCTTTACGAGCATATCGCCGCCGCTCTTCAGATATTCACGGGAAAACTCCAGCGCCAGTTCCAGCAGATGGATCGAACGGGCCTGGTCGGTCAACGCTATTCCGGTCAGGTTGGGGGCCATATCCGACAAAACAAGCCCGACCGGCCGTCCTTCCAGTGCAGACACCAGCTGAAGGAGCGTTTCGTCTTCGCGAAAATCGCCCTGGATGAAATGGACACCGGTCACCGGCTCCATCGGCAGCAGGTCGAGCGCGATGACGCGCCCCCCCGGCATGGCCTTCCTGGCCGCCACCTGTGACCAGCCGCCGGGCGTGCTGCCCAGATCGACCACCACCTTGCCGGGGCCGAGCAGGCGATCGCGCTCGTCGATCTGCAGCAGCTTGAAGGCGGCGCGCGAACGATAGCCCTGCGCCTGAGCCTGCTTGACGTAAGGATCGTTGATGTGGTCGTGCACCCACTGGCGGCTGGTTTTGTTCTTTGCCATGACTTAGACTTGCGCGCCTTTACGGATCAAGTACATGTTGACTCTTTCGCCAGACGAACGTCGCGCCCTTCGCGCAAGCGCCCATCCGCTCAAACCGGTCGTGATGATTGCCCAGAACGGGCTGACGGACGCCGTGCTGAAGGAAATCGAGCTCGCGCTGAATTCGCACGAACTGATCAAGGTCAGGGTGTTCGATGCCGAGCGCGAACAGCGCGACGCCTGGCTGACCGCAGCCTGCGAGGCGCTCGGCGCAGCGCCGATCCAGCGCATCGGGAACATTCTCGTGCTGTACCGCCCGAATCCGGCACTGCACGTCGTGGCGACACCGCCTGCGGCGCCGGTGCGCAAGACGCGCGCCAATGCGGGCGACAAGCCTGCGGCCGGCAAACCGGTCCCTACGCGCAGCAAACCCGCCAAGCCGGTCGCCGGCCGACGCGGAGTGGCGCGCAACGCCAAACCCGCCAGCACCTTCAAGGCGCGCGGCCGGTAATCACCCGGCCGCGACGGCGGTCGCTCAGACGTAGCGCACATCCACGATTTCATACTCGCGCACGCCGCCCGGTGCCTGCACCTCGGCCATATCGCCTGCGTACTTGCCGATCAGAGCACGGGCTATCGGCGAATTCACTGAAATCATGCCGGCCTTCAGGTCGGCTTCATCGTCGCCGACGATCTGGTAGCTGACCGGTTTGCCGGCTTCGACATCCTCCAGATCGACGGTTGCGCCAAAGACCACGCGGCCTTCCGCGTCCAGCGTCTTCGGATCGATGACCAGCGCATTGGCAAGCTTGCCCTCGATTTCCTGAATGCGCCCCTCGACAAAGCCCTGCCGTTCCTTCGCCGCGTCGTACTCGGCGTTTTCAGACAGATCGCCGTGCGAGCGCGCTTCGGCAATCGCGGCGATGACGCCCGGACGATCGACGGTTTTCAGGCGATGCAGCTCCAGCTTCAGCTTTTCGGCACCGGCCACGGTAAGAGGTACGCTCATGTCAGCCCATCTGCGCATGCAGGGCCTGCAGCGCGTAAGTTTCGAGTTCGGAAATACGCATGCCCGCACACGCGGCACGCGCCCCTTCAACCGTCGTGAACAGGGTCACCCGGCTGGCCAGCGCGCTGGTGCGGATGGAACGCGAGTCGTTGATCGCACTGCGCTTTTCATCCACGGTATTCACGATGAAAGTGATTTCATCATTCTTGATCATGTCGACGATGTGCGGGCGGCCTTCGTTCACCTTGTTCACGGCGGTCACCGGCAGACCGGCGGCCGCAATCGCGGCCGCGGTGCCGCGTGTGGCGGCCAGCGTGAAGCCAAGTTCGTGCAACTCGCGGGCCACATCGACCGCCTTGGGCTTGTCCGCCGGACGTACCGAAATGAAGGCCTTGCCGCTGCGCGGCAGCTTGACGCCGGCCGCCAGCTGACTTTTGACGAAGGCTTCGCCGAAGGTGCGACCCACGCCCATCACTTCACCGGTCGATTTCATTTCCGGACCCAGGATGGTGTCCACACCCGGGAACTTGACGAAGGGGAACACCGCTTCCTTGACCGAGAAGTACGGCGGCACGACTTCGCGCGTCACGCCCTGATCGGCGAGCGAACGACCGGCCATGCAGCGCGCGGCGATCTTGGCCAGCGGCAGGCCGCAGGCCTTGGATACGAAAGGCACGGTACGCGACGCACGCGGATTCACTTCCAGCACATAGACGGTGTCACCCGACGCATCTCGCTGGATCGCGAACTGCACATTCATCAGGCCGACCACGTTCAGGCCGCGCGCCATCAGCTCGGTCTGGCGCCGCAGTTCGTCGCACAGTTCCGGCGTGAGCGAGAAGGGCGGCAGCGAGCAGGCCGAATCGCCCGAATGCACGCCCGCCTGTTCGATGTGCTCCATGATGCCGCCGATGATCACCTGGGTGCCATCCGAAAAGGCATCGACGTCGACTTCGGTGGCATCGTTCAGGAAGCGATCCAGCAGCACCGGCGAGTCGTTGCTCACCTTGACCGCCTCGCGCATGTACCGCTCCAGGTCGGACTGCTGATGCACGATTTCCATCGCCCGGCCGCCCAGCACATAGCTCGGACGCACCACCAGCGGGTAGCCGATTTCGGCTGCCAGACGCACCGCCTGGTCTTCGGCCCGCGCCGTGCGGTTCGGCGGCTGCCTGAGCCCCAGTTCCTGCAGAAGCTTCTGGAAGCGCTCGCGGTCTTCCGCGGCATCGATCATGTCCGGGCTGGTGCCGATGATGGGCACGCCATTGGCTTCAAGGTCGCGCGCCAGCTTCAGCGGCGTCTGGCCGCCGAACTGCACGATGACGCCGACCGGTTTCTCGATGGCGACGATTTCCAGCACGTCTTCCAGCGTCAGTGGCTCGAAGTACAGCCGGTCCGAGGTGTCGTAGTCGGTCGATACGGTTTCGGGGTTGCAATTGACCATGATGGTTTCGAAGCCATCCTCGCGCAGCGCGAGCGCCGCGTGCACGCAGCAGTAGTCGAATTCGATGCCCTGGCCGATACGGTTCGGGCCTCCGCCGAGCACCATGATCTTGCGCGCCGACGTCGGGTTGGATTCGCATTCGTCCTCATAGGTCGAATACATGTACGCGGTGTCGGTCGCGAATTCCGCCGCGCAGGTATCCACCCGCTTGTATACAGGGCGCACGCCCAGCGTCTGCCGGTGCAGGCGGAGCGCGGTTTCGTCGCACTGGAACAGCCGGGCCAGCCGGCGGTCGGCAAAACCCTTGCGCTTGAGGTCGCGCATCGTCGCGGCGTCGACGCTCTTCAGGCTGCGGCCGAAAAAGGCACGCTCGGTCAGGATGATGTCTTCGATCTGGGCCAGGAACCACGGGTCGATCTTGGTCAGCTGATGCACCGCATCCAGGCTCATGCCGTCGCGGAAGGCCTGACCCACGTACCAGATGCGGTTGGGGCCGGGCAGCGCCAGTTCGCGCTCCATCTCGTCAGGGTCGGATTCGATCTCGTCGAAACCATAGACGCCGACTTCCAGACCGCGCAGTGCTTTCTGCATCGATTCCTGGAAGCTGCGGCCCATGGCCATGACTTCGCCGACCGACTTCATCTGCGTGGTCAGGCGGTCATTGGCCTGCGGAAACTTCTCGAACGCGAAGCGTGGAATCTTGGTGACCACGTAGTCGATCGACGGCTCGAAGGACGCGGGTGTCGCGCCGCCGGTGATGTCGTTCTGCAGTTCGTCGAGTGTGAAACCCACGGCCAGCTTGGCGGCGATCTTGGCGATCGGAAAACCGGTCGCCTTGGATGCCAGCGCAGAAGAACGCGACACGCGCGGGTTCATTTCGATGACGATCATCCGGCCGTCTTCCGGATTGATCGAAAACTGCACGTTCGATCCGCCGGTATCGACGCCGATTTCGCGCAGCACCGCGATCGACGCGTTGCGCATGATCTGGTACTCGCGGTCGGTCAGCGTCTGCGCCGGCGCCACGGTGATCGAGTCGCCGGTGTGCACGCCCATCGGATCGAGGTTTTCGATCGAACACACGATGATGCAGTTGTCGGCGCTGTCGCGCACGACCTCCATCTCGAATTCCTTCCAGCCGAGCAGCGATTCCTCGATCAGTAGTTCGCTGGTCGGTGACGCTTCGAGCCCGCGCTTGCAGATTTCGACGAATTCCTCGTGGTTGTAGGCGATGCCGCCGCCGCTGCCGCCCATCGTGAAGGACGGGCGGATGATGGCGGGGAAGCCGATGCTGGCCTGCACCTGAAGCGCCTCTTCCAGCGAGTGGGCGATACCCGAGCGTGCCGATCCCAGCCCGATCTTCGTCATCGCGCGCTTGAACTTCTCGCGATCCTCGGCCTTGTCGATCGCCTCCTGCTTGGCGCCGATCAGTTCAACCTTGTACTTGTCGAGCACGCCGTGCCGGGCGAGATCGAGCGCACAGTTCAGCGCAGTCTGACCGCCCATGGTCGGCAGCAGCGCATCGGGGCGCTCCTTTTCGATGATTTTTTCGACCATCTGCCACGTGATGGGCTCGATGTAGGTTACATCCGCCATGCCCGGGTCGGTCATGATGGTCGCCGGATTGCTGTTGACCAGCACGACGCGGTAACCCTCTTCGCGCAGGGCCTTGCAGGCCTGGGCGCCCGAGTAGTCGAATTCACAGGCCTGGCCGATGACGATGGGGCCGGCGCCGATGATCAGGATGGATTGAATGTCTGTACGTTTTGGCATTTGTCTTTGAGGGGCCGGGACGAGGGTTCAGGGTCTAGGGGAAACGTCGGGGCGGCGTCGCCGCCGCATGCTCTCCAGCCCCTAGCCGCTCTTCCCTGGCCCCTCCTCCATCATCCTTACGAAACGGTCGAACAGATACGCAACATCGTGCGGCCCCGGGCTGGCTTCCGGGTGGCCCTGAAAACAGAACGCCGGGCGGTCGGTCCAGGCCATGCCCTGCAGGCTGCCGTCGAACAGCGATACATGGGTGACCCGCACGTTGGCCGGCAGCGTCGCCGGATCCACTGCAAAGCCGTGATTCTGGCTGGTGATCAGCACACGGCCGGAATCGTTGTCCTTCACCGGATGATTCGCACCATGGTGGCCGAATTTCATCTTCAACGTTCTGGCACCGGCAGCGAGGCCCATCAGCTGATGGCCGAGGCAGATGCCGAAGGTCGGAATCTTGCGATCGAGGAAAGTCCGGATGGCAGATACCGCGTAATCGCAGGGTTCCGGATCTCCCGGGCCGTTCGACAGGAAAACGCCGTCCGGTTTCATCGCCAGCACCACCTCGGCCGGCGTCTGCGCCGGCACCACGGTCAGCCGACAGCCGCGGCTGGCAAGCATGCGCAGGATGTTCCGCTTGACGCCGAAATCGTAGGCCACAACGTGGCGCGGAGTGGCGACCGGCTTCACGAAACCGCGGCCAAGTTGCCACTCGCCCTCGGTCCATTCGTAAGGCTCGGTGGCGCTGACGACTTTCGCCAGATCCATGCCGGACAGGCCGGCGAACGCCTTCGCCTGGGCGACCGCCTCGGCGGCATCGACCTTGCCGGCCATCAGACAGCCGCTCTGGGCGCCCTTTTCGCGCAGCACGCGGGTCAGCTTGCGGGTATCGATGTTGGCGATGCCGGGAATGCCCTGCTCCCGCAGATAGGCATCCAGTGTCTGGTGACTGCGGAAGTTGGACGAGCGCAGCGGCAGGTCGCGGATGACCAGACCGGCGGCAAATACGCGGCTGGCTTCGACGTCTTCATGGTTGATGCCGGTGTTGCCGATATGCGGATAGGTCAGCGTGACGATCTGGCGGGTGTAGCTCGGGTCTGTCAGGATTTCCTGATAGCCGGTCATCGCGGTGTTGAACACCACCTCGCCCGTGGTGATCGTTTCCGCTCCGATGCTTTTGCCGTGAAAGACAGATCCATCGGCGAGTGCGAGCAGCGCGGGCGCATGGGCGGACACGTAATAACTCCTGAAATCTGTTCGGGGGACGGCGGCGCACGCAAGCGCCACATATGCGAAGCGGGAGACGCCGGTTTGGGCGCTCCCGCTGATTTTCGAATTATACCTGCCGGTGGTGCGCCGCGCAATTTCGCGGCCGCCGACCGCTAGGGTCTGTTCTCAATTATGCCAACCAGACGAATGCGCAAGCGAGATGAACGAAGGACAGGAAGGACTGAGCGAGTTTGTCGTATCGCGTGGCGATGCGTCTGAATTGCTTGATGCGGTTGAAGAAGCGCTCGACCA